>JAVJON010000025.1:0-71580 GCA_040216765.1 Sneathiellaceae bacterium
CGCCAGGTTCAATAATGGCCTGATCTTATTGAGGTGCGGCGCGATGGGTTGCCGGGCATCGCCCGGCGACCGGGACAAGCCCGCGCATGACGAAGCTATAAAACGCATGAGGCCGGAGAACAGCACTTAACCGGACAGCAGTGGGCGTGTCCCGGGGGTCCATGTGAATGCCCGTCTCAATCGATTGAGCCCAGCGGCACGATGGACCCGCCGGAGACGGGAGGGCGGGGGGTCTCGGCAGTCGGGGGCCGAGCATCGCGCATTCATCGTCAGGCTCTCAGGCCTGCAGGATCGAGGCGACCAGCAGCTGGCTGTACTCGTGCTGCGGATCGTCCAGCACCTGGTCGGTCAGGCCGGCCTCGACCACCCGGCCGCGCCGCATCACCAGGATGCGGTGCGACAGAAGCCGCGCCACCGCCAGGTCGTGGGTGACGATCACCACGGACAGCCCCATATCGGCAACCAGGCCGCGGATCAGGTCCAGCAGCCGGGCCTGCACCGAGACGTCCAGCCCGCCGGTCGGCTCGTCCATGAAGACCAGGCGCGGCGCGGTCACCAGGTTGCGGGCGATCTGCAGGCGCTGGCGCATCCCGCCGGAGAAGGTCTGCGGCAGGTCGTCGACCCGGTCCCGCGGGATCTCCACCCGATCCAGCCAGTCCAGCGCCATGCCGCGCAGGTTGCCGTAGTGCCGGTCGCCCAGGGCCATCAGCCGCTCGCCGATATTGGCGCCGGCAGAGACGCCCATGCGCAGGCCGTCGCGCGGATCCTGGTGCACGAAGCCCCAGTCGGTACGGCCGAGGCGGCGGCGCTCGCCCTCCGATGCCGTGACGAGGTCCAGCGGTCCCGTTGCCGCGCCGCGATAGAGGACGGCGCCCGCCGATGGCGGCAGCAGCCCCGCCAGGCAGCGCAGCAGGGTGGTCTTCCCCGAGCCGGACTCGCCCACCACCGCCAGCACCTCGCCGGGCCAGAGGTCGAAGGCGATCCCGCTGCAGGCGGTCTGGCGGCCGAAGCGGCGCCCAAGGCCCTGCACCGACAGCATCGGCGCGGCGGCATCGAGCCTGCCCTGCAGTGCGGCGGCACTCACTGCGCGGCTTCCCGGCCGGCATCCGCCACGCGGCGGCTACAATGGTCGGTGTCGGAGCAGACGAACATGCGGCCGCCCTCGTCGTCGATGACCACCTCGTCCAGGAACGAATCCCGTGCGCCGCAGAGCGCGCAGGGCGCGTCCCAGCGCTGCACGTCGAAGGGATGATCCTCGAAGTCCAGGCTTACGACCCTGGTATGCGGCGGGATCGCGTAGATCCGCATCTCCCGCCCGGCGCCGAACAGCTGCAGGGCCGGGCAATCGTCCATCTTCGGATTGTCGAATTTCGGGATCGGCGAGGGGTCGGTGACATAGCGCCCCTCGACCTTGACCGGATAGGCATAGCTGGTGGCGATATGGCCGTGGCGGGCGATATCCTCGTACAGCTTCACGTGCATCAGGCCGTATTCCTCCAGCGCATGCATGCGCCGGGTCTCGGTCTCGCGCGGCTCCAGGAAGCGCAGCGGCTCCGGGATCGGCACCTGGAAGACCAGCACCTGGTCGTCGCGCAGCGGCGCCTCGGGGATCCTGTGCCGGGTCTGGATCACGCTGGCCTCCCCGGTCCGCTCGGTGACCGCCACCCCGGCGGTGCGCCGGAAGAAGGCGCGGATCGACACCGCGTTGGTGGTGTCGTCGGCGCCCTGGTCGATGACCTTCAGCACGTCGTCCGGGCCGAGGATCGCCGCGGTCACCTGCACCCCGCCGGTGCCCCAGCCATAGGGCATCGGCATCTCGCGGCTGGCGAAGGGCACCTGGTAGCCGGGAATGGCGATCGCCTTGAGGATGGCGCGGCGGATCATCCGCTTCGTCTGCTCGTCCAGATAGGCGAAGTTGTAGTTGGGGTCTCGCTCACTCCGCGGCTGCATCCTCGCCCCCGTCCTGGGCTGCGTCCGGCGCGGCATGTTCGGCACGCAGCCGCCGCAGCAGCTCCAGTTCCGACTGGAAATCCACGTAGTGCGGCAGCTTCAGATGCTCCACGAAGCCGGTCGCCTGCACATTGTCGGAATGGGCCATGACGAATTCCTCGTCCTGCGCCGGCCCGCTGCGCTCCTCCCCCAGTTCATCGGCGCGCAGCGCGCGGTCCACCAGGGCCATCGACATCGCCTTGCGCTCGCCATGGCCGAACACCAGCCCGTAGCCCCGCGTGAAGCGGGGCGCAGCACCGTCGCTGCCGGTGAACTGGTTGACCAGCTGGCATTCCGTCAGCTGGATCTCGCCGATGTCGATGGCGAAGCCCAGCTCCTCGACCTCCAGCTCGACCGCCACGGTGCCGACCCGCAGCTCGCCCACGAAGGGATGCGTGCGGCCATAGCCGCGCTGGGTGGAATAGCCCAGGCCCAGCAGGAAGCCCTCGTCGCCGCGCGCAAGGTTCTGCAGGCGCAGCGGCCGGCTCGCCGGGTAGGTCAGCGGCTCGCGGGTCAGGTCGGGCACCGGCCCGTCCGCTTCACCCTCCGGCGCCGGCGGCTCGGGCTCGATCAGGTCCTGCCGGCCGAGGATGTCCACCACCCGCGGCATCGCCCGGTCCACGGGGGCGTCGGTCCCGGCGACCGCCGGCGCGGGGTCGCCGCCTTCCGCGGCTTCCGCCTCCAGCGCGAAGTCGAGCAGGCGGTGCGTATAGTCGAAGGTCGGGCCCAGAACCTGGCCGCCGGGCAGGTCCTTGAAGGTGGCCGAGATCCGCCGCTGCACCTGCATCCGCGCCGTGTCGACCGGCAGGCTGGCGCCGAACCGCGGCAGGGTGGTGCGATAGGCCCGCAACAGGAAGATCGCCTCGATCAGGTCGCCGCGCGCCTGCTTGATGGCCAGTGCCGCAAGGCGGCGGTCGTAGAGCGCGCCCTCCGCCATCACGCGCGCCACAGCCAGGGACATCTGTTCCTCGATCTGCGCCACCGCGAGTTCCGGCACCGCCGGATCGCCCCGTCGTTCGCGCGCGAGCAGGTCGTGCGCGTTTCGGATGGCGGCCTCGCCGCCTTTCGCCGCGACATACATAATCGTCAGCCCCTTTCGCTTGCCGGCACGGGCGCCGCGACCGCCGTGCTGCGGGGCAGCGCGGCCACCCGGTCGCCCGCCGCGAGGATCAGGTCCACCCCCAGCGGGAAGCCCGCCCGGTTGGCGGCCATCCGGGCCACGAAATCGGGCGGCAACGGCCAGGGCGCCAGTTGCGCCGGGGCGGCGAGGCCGGGCCCGGTCAGGACCAGCGGCAGGCCGCCGGTCAGCCCGTCGAGCTGCAGCAGCAGGGTGGCGGACCGGTCGGGATAATCCGCATTGCCCTGGGCGAAGCCGTCCAGCGGCGGCAGGCCGGCCGGATCGGCGATCAGGGCGAAGCCGGCCGCCGCCGGCTGCACCACGACGCGGGTGCCGGTATGGAAGCGGAGCCAGGCGCCGACCTCGGCCACTGCCGCCAGCGGCGGGTCCAGCCAGAGCGCGGTGTCGGCATCCAGCAGGGCCAGCGCCAGGGCGGCCACGGCCGGCTGCAGGGGCGGCGGGGCCTCCGCCGCGACAGGAACCCGCCGGCAGGAACCCGGCCTGGCCATCGCCTGCATCACGCCGCGGAACAGCGCCTGGGCGTCGAACACCGGATCGGCGAGGCCGGCCCGTCCCAGGACTCCGCCCCTCGGGGCGGTCATGCGTCTTCTCCGCGGACCAGGGTGAAGAACTCCACCTTCGTGGCATCGGTCGCCGCCGCCCGCTGTCCGGCCCGGCGCGCCTGTGCCGCCGCCAGCGGGGCAATCACGCTGGCCTGCAGTTCGTCGCGGCGCGCCGGGTCCTGCAGCAGCGCGTCGACCAGGGCCGCAATCTCCGCCTGGCGCCGGTCCCGCCCCAGGACATAGCCCGTGCCGACCTGCCCGGCCGCCAGGCGCAGGGTGCAGCGGGTCACCGTCGTCTCGCCCAGGCTGAAGGGTTGCCCGGTGCCGCCCATGCGGCCGCGGACCATGGTGAGCCCGGTCTCCGGCCCGCGCAGGCGCGTGAATGCGGGCTCGCCGCCATGTGCGGCGGCATAGGCCAGCCAATGGTCGGCGAGCAGCGCAGGCGTCGCCCGCGCAAGCACCGCCAGGGCGCTGCGCCGCAGCCCGGCATCCGGTGACGGAGGTGCGGAGGACTCTGGGTCGGGCATGACGAAACTCGACAAATTCTTAATATACATCTATTTGTCTAGATGCCTTACCCGAACCTAGCAGCAATGTGTGACGACTCAATGACAACCCCCGATCAATTGCCGGTCGACCGGGCCGTTTCGCTCCGTCGCGGCGGCGGCGTCGCCGTCTGGCAGCAGATCGTCACCCTGCTGCGGGCCGAGATCGCGGGCGGCGGCCATCCGCCCGGGACACAGCTGCCCACCGAGACGACGCTCGCACAGCGCTACGGGGTGAACCGGCATACCCTGCGCCGGGCGATCGGCGTGCTGGCGGAGGAAGGCTTGCTGCGGGTCGAGCAGGGGCGCGGCACCTTCGTCGAGCCGCAGTTCCTGGACTACGAGATCGGCCGCCGGACCCGATTCTCCGAGATCGTCGCCCGCAACCGCAAGGAGCCGTCCGGGCGGCTGATCCGCACGGCCGAGACCGCGGCCGATGCCCAGGTGGCGGAGAATCTCGACCTGGCCGGGGGCACGCCCTGCCTGCGGCTGGAGACGTTGCATGTGGCCGACGGCACGCCGCTCAGCGTGGCGACCAACTGGTTCCCCCTGCATCGGGTGCCGGATCTGCTGGCGGCCTATGCGGAGACCGGCTCGATCAGCCGGGCGCTGGAACGCAACGGCATCGCCGACTATGTGCGCCAGCAGACCCGGGTCACCGCCCGGCTGGCCGCAGCGGAGGATGCCGCCCTGCTGCGGCAGCCCCCGTCGCGGCCACTGCTGGTGGCGGAATATGTCAATGTCGACATGGACGGACGGCCGATCCAGTTCGCCATCACCCGCTTCGCCAGCGACCGCGTGCAGATCGTGCTGAACAACTGACGTCCTGCCGGCGCGAGCCGCAGGACGGCCCGACGGCACCGTCCCGCCCCGTCCCGGTCCGGACCGGCATCCCGTGGATCGGTCGAGCGACGGCACCGGGACAAGGATTGCGAAAAACCGGGCAAGACGAATGGCCGCAGTGTAGATTGCGCAGGCGAACTGCCCGCCATGCGGGCCGTTCGCCGCCACTGCGGGAGACGGCCCCCGTCGCCCGGAACCAGATACCGCCCTTCGTCCTGGCATGCCCCGCCGGTCCTGCTTTGCGCCGGCGCCCGAACCGGAGCCTTCGGAATGACCCCACGTCTTTCGCTCATTGCCCTGCTGGCCGGCGCGACGCTCGTCGGCAGCGCCGTCCTGCCGGCCGCCGTCCAGGCCCAGGACAAGGGTGTCGTGAATGTCTTCAACTGGTCCGACTATGTGGCCGAGGACACCAATTCGAACTTCACGAAGCAGACCGGCATCGCCATCTACTACGATGTCTACGATTCCACGGCGGTGGCCAATGCGAAGATCGGCGCGGGCTCGTCGGGCTATGACATGGCGGTGCTGGCCGGTGTCGACCTGACCCGGATGATCGCCTCCGGCGCGATCCAGCCGGTCGACAGGGCGAAGCTGACCAACTACGGCAACCTGGACCCGAAGCTGATGGCGCGCCTGGCGCGGCTCGACCCCGACAACAAGTATGCCGTGCCCTACATGTTCGGCACCGTCGGCATCGGCTACAACCTCGCCAAGGTGAAGGAGCGCCTGGGCGGCGAGGTGCCGAACAGCTGGGCGCTGATCTTCGACCCCGACACGGTCGCCAAGCTGGCCGATTGCGGCGTCAGCGTGCTGGACGAGGCCAACGAGGTCTATAGCGCCATGCTGGCCTATATGGGCGCCGACCCGCTGACCACCGACATGGCCGATTTCGAGAAGGCCCATGCCGCGCTGGAGAAGATCCGTCCCTCGCTGCGCGACTTCAATTCCGGGCAGTACATCTCCGACCTGGCCACCGGCGAGGTCTGCGTCGCCATGGGCTATAACGGCGACATCCTGCAGGCCCGCGACCGCGCGGCGGAGGCGAAGAACGGCAACGAGATCTCCTTCCTGATGCCGAAGGAGGGCCTGAGCCTCTGGTTCGACCTGATGACCGTTCCCGCCGGCTCGCCCAACCTCGACAACGGGCATGCCTACATGAACTATATCCTGGAGCCCAAGGTGGCGGCGGACATCACCAACTATGTCTTCTTCGCCAATCCGAATACCAAGTCCTACGCATTCGTCAGCGACGAGGTGAAGTCCGACCCGGCGGTCTATCCGACGGCGGATGTGCTGGAGAAGACCTTCGTCCTGCAGGAACTGCCGCCGGACGTGCTGCGCAGCATGAACCGCCTCTGGACCCGCCTGAAGGCAAAGCGCTAGGGCGGCAACGCCACCCCGGGCGCACGGGCCTCAGGATGGCGATGGCACAGGGCCCGGACGAAGCCGCGGAGGGATCCGCCTTCGTCCGGATCCGCAACCTGACCAAGACCTTCGGCGGCTATACGGCCGTCGACGACGTCTCCCTGGACATCGCCCGCGGCGAACTGTTCTGCCTGCTTGGCGGCTCCGGCTCCGGCAAGAGCACCCTGCTGCGCATGCTGGCAGGCTTCGAGCGGCCGACCGCCGGTTCGATCTGGATCGAGGGCGCGGACATGTCCCGGGTGGAGCCCTATGCCCGCCCGGTCAACATGATGTTCCAGTCCTATGCCCTGTTCCCGCACATGAGCGTGCAGCAGAACCTGGCCTTCGGCCTGCGCATGGACCGGGTGCCGCGGGCGGAGATCCGCCGCCGCACCGCCGGGATGCTGGACCTGGTGAAGCTCGGCGGCTTCGGCGACCGCAAGCCGCACGAACTGTCCGGCGGCCAGCGGCAGCGGGTCGCCCTGGCCCGCGCGCTGGTGAAGCAACCGAAGCTGCTGCTGCTCGACGAGCCGCTGGGCGCCCTGGACAAGAAGCTGCGGGAGGAGACCCAGGTCGAGATCATGCGGATCCAGAAGGAGCTTGGCATCACCTTCGTCGTGGTCACCCACGACCAGGAGGAGGCGATGACCCTGGCCACCCGGATCGGCGTGATGAACTATGGCGAGATCGTCCAGATCGGCGACCCCTACGACGTCTACGAATATCCCAACAGCCGCTTCGTGGCGGATTTCATCGGCACCGCCAACATGTTCGAGGGCCGCCTGGTGGAGGACGAGGCCGATTATGCCGTGATCGACTGCGCCGCCGACGGCTGCAGCTTCCATATCGACCATGGCATCACCGCGGCGCCGGACCAGGTCCTGGCCGTGGCGGTGCGGCCGGAGAAGATCCGTATCGCCAAGCCCGGCACGGAGGCCGCGCCCCACGCCCCGCACAACCAGATGCCGGGCCGGATCGCCGAGGTCGCCTACATGGGCAGCCACTCGATCTATCATGTGGAGGCGCCGGGCGGCCGCAGGATGACGGTGAAGCGGTCGAACGAGAACCGCCGCGGCGACGACCAGTTCGATCCGGGCGAGGAGGTCCTCGTGCTGTGGGACGCCTATGCCCCGGTGGTGCTGACGAGCTGAGCGCGGCCATGGCGCAGGAGCAGCAGAGCCGCGCCCCCCTGCCGGCCTGGAAGCGCGTCTTCGTCGCCGTTCCGACGGCCTGGCTGGCCGTGTTCTTCCTGCTGCCCTTCCTGGTGGTGTTGCAGATCTCGCTGAGCGAGGCGGTGTTCGGCGTGCCGCCCTACAAGCCGCTCTTCGCCTGGGCCGGCGACGGGGTTCTGCAGGTCACCCTGTTCCTGCGCAACTTCACCTTCGTCGCCGGCGATCCGCTCTACCTGGATGCCCTGCTGACCTCGCTGAAGATCGCCGCGATCTCTACCGCGATCTGCCTGGTGATCGGCTATCCGGTGGCGTTCTACATTGCCCGCGCGCCGGAGAACCTGCGCAACCTGCTGCTGCTCGCGGTCATCCTGCCGTTCTGGACCTCGTTCCTGCTGCGGGTCTATGCCTGGATGGGCTTCCTGAACAATTCCGGCCTGATCAACAACCTGCTGCTGTCGCTCGGCATCATCGACCAGCCGATGCAGATGATGCGCACCGACGGCGCGATCTATCTGGGCATCGTCTATTCCTACCTGCCCTTCATGATCCTGCCGCTCTACGCCAACCTGCAGAAGCTGGACGGCGCCCTGCTGGAAGCCGCCGCCGACCTGGGCGCCCGGCCGCTGCAGACCTTCCTGTTCGTCGTGCTGCCGCTGTCGCTGCCGGGCATCCTGGCCGGCGCCCTGCTGGTCTTCATCCCCGCCGTGGGCGAGTTCGTGATCCCCGAACTGCTGGGCCCGGCGGACACCTTGATGGTCGGCCGGGTGCTGTGGAACGAGTTCTTCCTGAACCGCGACTGGCCGGTGGCGTCGGCGATCGCCATGCTGCTGCTGGTGATCCTGGTCCTGCCGATCATGTTCCTGCGCAACGCGCAGCAGGCCGAGAGCCGCGACTGATGGCCGGCAGCTTCCCCTGGCGGCACTATGTCCTGCCCGTGCTGACCATCCTGGTCTTCGTCTTCCTCTATGCGCCGATCGTCTCGCTGGTGGTGTTCTCCTTCAACGAGAACCGGCTGGTGACGGTCTGGAGCGGCTTCTCGTTCAAATGGTATGGCGCGCTGCTGCAGGACCGGCAGATCCTGAACGCGGCGCGGGTCAGCCTGCAGGTCGGCGCGCTCTCCGCCACCCTGGCGGTGGTGTTCGGCACCCTGGCCGGCATCGCGCTCGCCCGCTTCGGCCCGTTCCGCGGCCGGCTGCTGCTGACCGGCATGGTGACCGCGCCGCTGGTCATGCCGGAGGTGATCACCGGCCTGTCCCTGCTGCTGCTGTTCGTGTCGATGGAGATGCTGCTGGGCTGGCCGGAGGGCCGCTCGATCACCACCATCACCATCGCCCATGCCACCTTCTCGATGGCCTATGTCGCGGTGGTGGTGCAGTCGCGCGTGATCGACCTGCAGGCCGATATCGAGGATGCGGCCGCGGACCTGGGCGCGCGGCCGATGCAGGTGTTCTTCTGGATCACCCTGCCGATGATCGCGCCGGCGCTGGTGGCCGGCTGGCTGCTGGCCTTCACCCTGTCGCTGGACGACCTCGTGGTGGCGAGCTTCGTCGCCGGCCCGGGCTCCAGCACCCTGCCGATGGTGATCTTCTCCAAGGTCAGGCTGGGTGTCAGCCCGGAGGTCAACGCCCTGGCGGCGATCCTGATCGGCGTGGTGGGCATCGGCGTCGCCCTCGCCGCCTGGCAGATGCGCCGCGCCGCCGCCAGCCGCGTCCGGCGCACCGACGAGGCCTTGCAGGCCGCCCGCGACAGCCGGTGAGCGGCGGCGCCACCGCGCCGGGAAGCCCCGCATGATCCCTACCCGTTCTCTGATCGGCAACGCTTCCGGGGACTGGCGGCCGGCGTTTCCTGTCGCTGCCTCGACAGGGTCTTCGCCGTCACCGTACCCTGCCCCTGTCCCCGGCCTGCCGGCCGGCAGCCCAAGGGAACCGTAGCCGCGCCCGACGGTTTGCCAGGGGGAACGATTCGCCACAGGGAGTGCCTGTCATGTCCAGGACCGCAATGCCCCGCAATGCCCTCGCCGTCGCCACTGCCCTCGTCCTGCTGCACAGCCTTCCCGTTCAGGCAGAGATGCAGGAAAGCTATATGCGTGACGGCACGTCCGGCGCCGTGCCCTACAGCAGCCGGGCGCTGCAGCAGGATCGCCAGGTCGCGCCGCAACCCAACCTGGCCAGCGGCACGCTGGAAAAGCGGGAAGACCTGCGCGGCGACACGGTGGCCGGCGCGGCCGGCGGAACCCTCGGCACGGTGACCGACGTGGTCGGCTCCGCGAGCGGCCAGGGCCGCTACCTGGTGATCGACACCGGAGCGGGAGAGATGCGCTACCTGCCGGTGCCGGAGCATCAGTTCCTGCGCATCGCCGACGGCCGGCTGCAGCTCCGCACCCTCGATGCGCTGGTGGTCGAGGCACCGCGCTACGCCGTCAGCGACTTCGCCAAGGGACCGGACGGCTGGCCCGAAGCGCTGGAGATGTGGTGGCGGGAGCGGCTGCAGCTCGTCTATGCCGCCGCCGTCCCGCTGCCCCCGGGCGCGGCACCGCCCGGCGCGGCAGCACCCGGCCCGGAGGCCTATGGCCAGGAGGCCGATAGCCGGCGCACCGCCACCCCGGCCACCGCCATGCGCGGCACCGCCGCGACCCAGGGTGCCGCGGCCGCACCGCGGACACCCGCGCCGGTCGTCACCACGCGGCAGGCGCCGGCCAGCTGAGGCGCATTCCCCTGCCGCCGTTCCCTGCTAACATGCGCTGCCGGGCTGGGCCGGCGGAACCGAGGGAGGCGGACCATGCATGACAGCCGGATTGCGCAGGAGGTGCTCGACCTGGCCGCGGAGCGGCGCGGCGACAGGCCACAGGGTCTCGACGGTGGCCGCACCGCCCTGGTGGTGATCGACCTGCAGAATGTCTTCATGCTGCCCGGCATGCCCATCGAGGTGCCGACGGCCCGCGAGATCGTGCCGAACGTGAACCGCCTGGCCGCCGCGATGCGCGAGGCCGGCGGAACCGTCGCCTGGGTGCAGATGTCCACCGAGGGCCAGGCCGAGAGCTGGAGCGTGTTCTTCCAGGATATCTGCACCGAGGAAGGCCTGCGCGAGATGCTGCCCGGCTCCCATGGCTTCGAGCTGCATGCCGGGCTGGAGGTTCGCGAGGCCGACCTGCGGATCCGCAAGACCCGCTACAGCGCCTTCATCCAGGGCTCCTCGGACATCGACGCGCAGTTGCGCGCCCGCGGCATCGACACCGTGGTGATCGTCGGCACCCTGACCAATGTCTGCTGCGAATCCTCCGCCCGCGACGCGATGATGCTGAACTACCGGGTCGTCTTCGTGGAGGATGCCAATGCCGCGCTGAGCGACGCCGAGCACAACGCCGCCCTGACGACGATCTGCCGGGTCTTCGGCGAGGTGGTCAGCACCGACCAGGCGGTCGCGCGCCTTGCCGGCGCCGGCACGGCGCTCGCCGCGGCCGAGTAGGGAGGCTCAGCGCCCCCGCAGCGCGGCGATCAGCGCGTCCTTGTCCATGCCGGACCGGCCGTCGATGTCCAGGTCGCGGGCGCGGTCGTACAGCTCCGCCTTGGTCCAGTCCTCGTAGGGCGGCGCCTTGCCGCCGCGCCGGCTGGGCCTGCGCTGCGGATCGGCCTTGGCATTGGCGATGCGGGCGGCCTTCTCCTTGCCCATGCCCTTCTTGCGCAGTTCCTCGTACTGCCTGTCGTCCTTGATCTGGTTGCCATGGTTCTTCGCCATCGCGCGACCTCCCTTTCCGGTGCCGCCGGCCAGGGCATCCAGGGCCCCCGGCGGAATCCTCTGCTTCAGGTCGAAATACCCCGCCCAGGGATCCGCCTTCAGGCGGGCCAGGCGCCGCAGCACCTTGGGAATGTCGTAGTCGGCGCCGGAGCTTGCCCGTGCCAGCTCGTCCCAGGTCACCGGCACGGCCACCGGCGCGCCCTTCCGCGCCCGCGGGCTGTAGGGGCAGATCGCCGTGGCGCCGCGCTCGTTGCGCAGCCAGTCCAGGAAGATCCGGCCCTTCCGGGCCTGGCGGGAGGCCTTGGACAGGTAGCGCTCCGGCGCCGCCTCGGCCAACCGCTCCGCCAGGTCGCGGGCAAAGGCCTTGACCGCCGCCCAGTCCCGTTCCGGCAGCAACGGCACCACGACATGCACCCCCTTGCCCCCGGTCAGCATCGGGAATCCCTGCAGGTCCAGTGCCGCCAGCACGTCGCGGACCTCACGCGCGGCCGCGCGGACATCGGCGAAGGACAGGCCGGCATCCGGATCCAGGTCGAACACCAGGCGCTCGGGATGCTCCACATCGGCGGCCCGGGCGCCCCAGGGATGCAGTTCCAGGACGCCGAACTGCGCCATCGCCGCCAGCCCGTCACGGTCGTCGATGAAGATGTAGTCGGCGGTGCCGCCATCCTTCTCGCGGATCGGCACGGTGCGGATCGCCGCCGGCATGCCGTCGCTGCGATGGCGCTGGAAGAAGCAGGCCCGGGCCCGGCCCTGGGGACAGCGCACCAGGCTGACCGGACGACCCGCCAGATGCGGCAGCATCCAGTCGGCGACGTCCTGCAGGTAGGCGGCGAGATCGGCCTTGGTCAGCCCCTGCTCGGGATAGACGACCCGGTCCGGGCTGGTCAGGCGGGTTCGGCCGCCGCCATCGGTCTCAGGCTTGTCCAAATGCACCTCCCCGGCCGGCTTGTCCTCGCGCAGCCCGTGATAGACCGGATGGCGCAGCAGCCCGTCCGACGTCCGCTCGGTATAGGAGATCTCGGCCACCAGCTTCGGCGTCAGCCAGCGCGCGCCCCGGGCGGCCGCCCGGGGCACTGCAGCGTAGGGCGGGGTCTTGCGCGCCAATGGCCGCATCGCTTCCGCCAGGGCAGCCATCGTCGCGCCGTCGAAGCCGGTGCCGACCCGGCCGCGATAGACCAGCTCGCCCTCCTCGAAGGTGCCGAGAAGGAGCGATGCGAAGGGGCGCGCGGGCTTGTCGGACGGGCTGAAGCCGCCGATCACGAACTCCTCCCGCAGGGCGCATTTCGACTTCAGCCAGTCGCGATGGCGGCCCGACCGGTAGGGCCTGCCGGCACGCTTGGAGACGATCCCCTCCAGCTTCAGGTCGCAGGCATGGGCATAGACCTCCGCCCCGCCGCCGTCGATATGGTCGCAGTAGCGCAGCTCGGCCGCCTCGCCCTCCAGGCCCCCGCCCAGCAGTTTCGCGAGCGCCGCCTTGCGCTCCTCCAGCGGGCGGGCCCGAAGGTCCTCGCCCTCCAGGTGCAGGAGGTCGAAGGCCACGTAGCAGAGCGGCCCGCCGGAGGTCAGCGCCTGCTGCAGCGCGGCGAAGTCGCTGCGCGGATTGCCGCCATCTTCATCCTCCGCCAGCGCCACCACCTCGCCGTCCAGCACGGCACGGCCGACCGGCAGGTCCGCCAGCAGGTCCCGGATCGCGGCAAAGCGGCTGCTCCAGTCCTTGCGGTTGCGGGTCAGCAGGCGCACCCGGCCATCCTGCAGGATCGCCTGCAGGCGATAGCCGTCCCACTTGATCTCGTGCAGCCAGCCCTCGCCTTCGGGCGCGGTGTCCACCAGGGTGGCCAGGGCCGGTGGCACGAAGGCCGGGCGCGCGCCGCCCCCGGCCTTTCTGCCCGATGCAGTCCTGCCCGATGCCTTCTGGCCCGATGCCTTCTGGCCCGATGCCTTCCGGCCCGGCACCGTCTTGCGCGGCTTGCGGTGCGGCGCCTTCGGCTCGTCCTCGCCCAGCACCGCGCCGGTCTTCGCGATCTGGGCCATGGTGCGGCCCGTTGCGACGCTCTTGCCGTGCCGCTTGAGCGGATCGGCCGTCTCGTCCGCGACCGGGTCGCGTTCCTTCACCAGCAGCCAGTTCTCGCGCTTCTCGCCGGGCTTGCCGCGCATCCGCACCAGCGCCCAGTCGCCCTGCAGGCGCTCGCCCTTCAGGTGGAAGCTCAGCTTGCCCTTGCGCAGGCCGTCCCTTGGGTCGTCCTTCGGCTCCCAGCTGCCGCGGTCCCACAGCATCACGGTGCCGCCGCCATACTGGCCGGCCGGGATCACCCCCTCGAAATCGCCATAGGCCAGCGGATGGTCCTCGGTCCGCACGGCGAGCCGCTTGTCCTGCGGGTCCAGGCTGGGGCCGCGGGTCACCGCCCAGCTTTTCAGGACGCCGTCCAGCTCCAGCCGGAAATCGTAGTGCAGGCGGGTCGCGTCATGCTTCTGGATCAGGTAGGCCCGGCCGCCGTCCGCTCCCCCGGCGCCGCCCGCTTCGCCCTTCGGCTCCGCGGTGCGGCTGAAGTCGCGCCGGCGGTTGTATTCCGCCAAGCTCGCCGCTGCCTTGCGCGCCGCCATCGCGGTCAGCTCGCCTTGCGGCGCGGCGCCGCGGACTTACCGGACGCGCGGCCGCTCTTCTTGCCGGACGGCCTGGCCTTGCCGCCACCGGACGATTTGGCCGGCGCCGACCTGCGCGGCCCTTTCCTGTCGCCCTTCACGCTGTTGCGCAGTGCCGCCATCAGGTCGATCACCTGGCCGCTCTGCCGCTCGCCGCCATCGTCGCTCTCCACGATCGCCTTGCCCTTGCGCTTGCGTTCGATCAGGTCGCGCAGCGCATCGGCATAGCTGTCATGGAAGGCGGAGGCATCGAACGGCTTCGACTTCCGCTCGATCAGCTCATGGGCCAGGTCGATCATCTCGTCCTCGACCTCCAGGTCGGGGATGTCGTCGAACACCTTGTCGCTGGAGCGCACCTCGTCCGCATAGCGCAGGGTTTCCAGCAGCAGCCCGCGGCCGCAGGGCTTGATCGCGGCGAGATATTCCTTGCCGCGCATCGCCATCTGGCCGAGGCCGACCTTGCCGGCATCGCGCAGCGCGTCGCGGATCACGACGAAGCCCTCGGCGGCGGAATCGTCCTGCGGCGCCATGTAGTAGGGCCGGTCGAAGTAGCGCGGATCGATCTCGGCATGGTCCACGAACTGCACCAGGTCGATGCGGTCGCGGCTTTCCAGGCGGATCTCCTCCAGCTCGTCCGGCTCCAGCAGGACATAGTTCTCCTTGTCCAGCGCGAACCCCTTCACGATCTCGTCCGGGTCCACCGGGCCGATCCCCGGCGCCACCTTCTCGTAGCGGATGCGCTTGCCGCTGGGCTTGTGGATCTGGTGCAGGCTGAGCTTCGCGGCGCTTTCGGTCGCGGCGTAGAGGACCACCGGCACGGCCACCAGCGACAGCCGCAACTGGCCCTTCCAATATGCACGCGGTGCTGCCATCCGATACCCTTTCCCGCCGCCACCCGGCATCGCAGACTCCAACGCATGCAAGGCGTAGCGGTTCCCTTCGCGGCGCCGTCGCGCTTTGACCTCGCCCCCGTCCTCGGGTACCCCGGTCGGCAGCAGCGTGCGATGCTTCCGCACGGCTGGGGCACAGCGTGGGATGAGGCGACGGACCGGCATGACGGACAAACGACATAACGAGGTTGTGGTGCTGGGCGCCGGCGTGGCGGGCATCTACCAGATCAAGTGCCTTGCCGATGCCGGCATCGACGCGATCCTGCTCGAGGCGGACGAGGATCTGGGCGGGACCTGGTATCGCAACCGCTATCCGGGCGCGCGCTTCGATTCGGAGAGCTATACCTACGGCTATTCCTTTTCCCGCGAGCTGCTGGACGAATGGCACTGGAAGGAGCGCTTCTCGCCGCAGCCGGAGAACCTGAAATACCTGAACTACGTGGCGCAGAAGTTCGACCTGCGGCGCCACATGCGGTTCAACGCCCGGGTCGTGAAGATGACCTGGGACGAGGAGGCGCGGCTCTGGCATCTGGGGCTGCAGGACGGCACGGCCTGGACCGCCCGCTTCGTGGTGACCGGCATCGGGGTTCTGTCCATGCCGACCATGCCGCGCATCCCGGGCATCGCGGATTTCGAGGGCGAGTCCCACCACACCTACTGGTGGCCGAAGGAGCCCGTCCCGCTGGCCGGGCGCCGGGTCGGCATCATCGGCACGGGCGCGACCGGCATCCAGGTGATCGGCGAGATCGCCGACAAGGTGGGCGAGCTGACGGTGTTCCAGCGGCGGCCGAACTGGAGCTCGCCGCTGAACAACGGGCCGATCTCGGAAGCGGAGATGGCGGCGATCCGCGCGCGCTACGACGAGATCTTCGCCAACTGCGCGCAGTCACCCGGCGGCTTCGAGCATGTGCCGGACCGGCGCGGCTTCTGGAGCCTGACGGCGGAGCAGCGGAAGGCGTTCTGGGACGAGCTCTACGCCACGCCGGGCTTCGCCATCCTGGTCGCCAACTTCATGGAGATCTTCTTCGACGCGGCCGCCAACCGGGAACTCTCCGACTACATCGCCGACCGGATCCGCGGCCGCGTGAAGGACCCCGCGACCGCGGAGAAGCTGATCCCGAAGGACCATGGCTTCGGCATGCAGCGCCTGCCGCTGGAGACCCGCTATTTCGAGGCCTATAACCGCGACAACGTGCATCTGGTGGACATCACCGAGACGCCGATCGAGCGGGTCACCGCCAGGGGCATCCAGACCGAAGCGGCGCATTACGACCTGGACCTGATCGTCTATGCCACCGGCTTCGACACCATCACCGGCGCGTTCGACCGGATCGAGGTGTGCGGCACCGGCGGCGCGACCCTGCGCGACAAGTGGCGCGACGGCCCCAGCACCTATCTCGGCCTGTTGACCCACGGCTTCCCCAACCTGGTCATGGTGGCCGGCCCGCAGAGCGTGTCGGGCTCCACGAACTATCCCCGCGCCATCGAGAACGGGGTCGACTGGGCGACCGCCCTGCTGCGCCACGCGATCGCGGGCGGCCAGACCCGGCTGGAGGTGGAGCCGGAGGCGGAGCGCGAATGGCAGGAGGAAGTCCGGCGCGCGCAGGACCGGCTGCTGCTGCGCCACAGCAAGGGCTGGTTCACCGGCTACAACTCCAACGTGGAGGGGCACCAGGAGGGCCGGTACCGCTACCAGGCCTATTTCGGCGGCTCGCCGCGCTACGCCCAGCTGCTCGACCGTGCCGCGGCGGAGGGCTATCGGCGGATCCGCATGAGCAAGGGCGTATCCGTCCCGGCCTGAGCGGGGAGCGGAGGCGGCACTGCGGCCGCCGTTCGTCAGGCCGGAGCGCGGCGCAGAACGAGGTCGACGACCAGGCCGCCGGACGGGTGGTTCGCGGCGGTGACCTGCCCGCCCATGGCTTCCATGTTGCGGCGGACGATCCAGAGGCCGATGCCGAAGTTCCCGTAATATCCGTCCGACCGCCTTGTTGAGTAGTAGCGGTCGAATATGCGGTCCAGGTCGACCTCCGGCACGCCGACCCCGCGGTCGATGATGCTGACCGTGACCGTCTCGCCATTGCCGTCCCGCGCGATCACGGTGACCGCCGAGTTTTCCGGGGCGAAGTCCATGGCGTTGGTCAGCACGTTCTCGATCGCGGTGCGCAGCAGTTCGTCCTGGGCCAGGACGAACAGGTCGTCCGGGATGTCGTGCTGCAGGGCGATGCCGCGATCGGCGCCTGCAGGCGCATGTTCCCGCAGGAGCGACGTCACGAACGGCAGGAGCTCCAGCCGCCCGACCGGCTGTTCGATCAGCACGGCGGTGCTCTCGTCCATCCGCCGCGCGGCGGAGATCAGGCCGTCGAGGCGCTCGATGGACTTCTCGATCCTGTCGATGCTTCGCCCCGCGCGGCCCCGGCCGCCGCCCAGCTCCCGCCGGAGCGGCTCGACCGACTGCGAGATGACGGCCAGCGGCGTCTTGAAGGCATGCGCATTCTCCATCGCCGCCTGGCGGATCAGGCGCTCGGAGCGCCGCAGGGCGCTGACAAGGTCATCGAACTCGCCGGCCACCCGCGACAGCTCCGGGATCTTGTTGCGGCTCCCGAACGATGCGCCGTCGCCATCGCCCCTGCGGATCTCCGCCACTGCCATCTCGAACAGCCGCAGGTTCCGTCGCAGCACGACAAAGATCGAAACGATCAGCAGTGCCATGGTGAGATAGATCACGGCCGCGACCTGCATCTGGGGGGTCTGCCAGTAGGGCCGGTCGGCATTGGGACCGAGCATGTCGGCCGGCGCGATCGAAGCGATCAGGGCCCAGCACCCGGCGGCGGTCTTGCGGGTGCCGAGATAGGTCAGCAGTTCCGCCTGGCCCGATGCGCTGCGGAACTGCATCGCCAGCGGTCCGGAGCGGTCGCAGGCATCGGTGATGCGTTCCAGCAGGCCGGTCCTGACGATCTCGGCCCGTTCGGCGTCGATCGACTGTTCCGACACCCCCGGATAGGACGCCACGAACAGGAAGCCGGAACCGTCGGCACGGTCGATCGGCCGGAAGAACAGCTTGATCGTGCTGCTGGCCGCCGCCAGGTCGGACAGCACCTGGTGCAGCGTCTCGGCGACGTCGGGGGAGAAGTTCTCCAGGCGCGGGAACAGGGACGCCGCGATCAGGCCGCCCTCGCGCTGGATCGACCGCAGCAGCAGCTGGCTCTTCTGGCTGTCGGCGGTCTCCAGGAAGCCGTAGGTCAGCACCGGCACGGCCGCCAGCACGAGGCAGATCGCGATGAGCTTGACCGACAGCGACCGGAAGAAGCGCGCCAGTCGCACCATCGGTCGGACTCAGGCGGCGGGACGCCAGCGGTAGCCGAACCCCGCATAGTTGTCGATGCAGTCGAAGCTGTCGTCCATCGCCCGGAACTTCTGCCGGATCCGCTTGATCAGGGAACGGACGTTGGCGCGATAGCCGTCCTCGCCGCAGCCTGCGAAGAAATCCCGGCCATGCACGACATCGTAGATCCGCCGATAGGGAACGTCGGCACCGGCCTTGCTGGCCAGGAGATTGACGATGCTGAACTCCGACAAGGTCAGGTTGACCTGCTGGCCATCCCAGTAGCACCGGGAGGAATCCAGGTCGAGGGTCAGCCGGTCGAGGGTCAGGACCCGCTCCCGATCGGCCTCCTCGCGCGTCTCGATGCCGGTTCGCATGCGCGGGACAAGCCTGATGCGGTGCAGCACGATGGAAAAGCTGCGGGACTTCTCCACGAAATCCACCGCACCGCCGAGCAGGGCCGCCTCTTCGTAGATCTGGTCGGACAGGACCGTGAGGAAGATGACCGGAAGGTCGGGCGAGACCGCGCGGACATGACTCAGCACGACGATGCCGTTCATGCGCGGCATCTGCCAGTCGAGCAGCAGCACGTCGATCCGCGCGTCCTCGGCGAGATAGTCGAGAAACGCCTGGCCGTCGCCGAACTCGACCACCGAGAAGCCCTGGTCTCGAAGGTTCTGCGTGATCGATTCGCGAAAAAGCTCGTCATCGTCCACGACCGCAATGTGACGTACGGCATGGGACAGCCCAAGGTCCTGCCCGTGGCCCTGACGTTCAGCCGCCCTTGGCTGCGAGCTTCCGGTAGCAAGCATCGTTTTCTCCTGGATCCGCTTTCAAATCGTAGGTGAGAAGCTGGTATTCCTTGGTCTTGACGTCGGGGTAGAAGACCATGGTCAGCGCACAGCCGGCGGCCCGGTAGGTCCAGACGAGGCCCGGCGTCCGGGCAGTGGTTTCGGTCGGCGCGCCAAGCAGCTGTTCCACCTGTTCCGGCGCATCGCCGACAAGGGATTGCGGATCGACGGACCTGCCATCTGCCGACCTGTCGTCACTCGAGCGGCCCGCGGCGGTGCCATCGGTCTTCGGCGGCCGGGGACGCGGGCGGGCGGCGGCGGGATCGACCTTCCTGACCGCCAGCTGGGGCGGGGGGGCGACATCCCGACCCTGCGGCACCTTGTCAACGGCCGCGACGCACCCGGCCAGAACCGTTGCCGCCGCTATCGCCAAAGGCAAGGTGCGACAGGGCCGAAAGTCAGCCAGGTCTGCCGGCATGGCTCGGTTCCCTCGTTCGACCTGATCGAGATCGGTCCGACCGGACGGCACAGGCCGATGGCCCTGCCGCTGCTTTTCCATGGGCGGGTGTCACGCCGGCCCATTCTTCGTCCAGCCCACTGGCCTCCCCGACCGGAAACGAACGGGGTGCCCGAACGTTCCCCAAATTTTGTCACAGCCATGAATATTTGAGCTATGCTCCGCCCGCGCCGCCCGGCGGGTCAGGCGCAAGTCAGTCCGGCCGGCAGGATCCCTCGTACAGGACCCGCCGCGCAGCAGCGGGTTCTCGGGCCGCGCCGTCGCATCGGCTCACCGGGTTCCCGCGTTCACCTGGAGCATGCCTTGTCGCGAATCGACCACGGCCGAAGCGCATGCGCAGCGATCGTACGTGCAGGGCTCGTCGGGCTTGCGATCGGCGCATTTCAGATCGGCACCGCCGCCGCACAGACCGTGCCCAGGACAGCCCAGGAGCCGCAGGAGCGGGCACGGACCGGCCCGCAGCGCGGGCAGGGGGTGGCCGAGCGGCCCCGCCCGGAATACGACGCGATCGGTGTCCGGCTCGGCGGCTTCTTCCTGTACCCGTCCCTCGGCCTGGCCGAGCGCTATCGGGACAATATCTTCTACCAGGACAGCGACACCACGGGCGATCTGGTGACCATCCTGTCGCCGTCGCTTCGCCTGCAGTCGAACTGGAACGTCCACAGCCTCACGGTCTATGCGGACGCGGATAGCGGCACCTATCTCGATCGGTCCAGCGAGAATTTCCTGGACATGCGGGCGGGCGCCGCCGGCCGGCTCGATATCCGGCGCGATCTGGCGCTGTCCGGGGAGGTGTCCGCCGCGCGCCTGCACGAGCCACGGTCGTCGCCGGATCAGGTCGGCGCGGCCGAGCCTGTCACCTACCGCCTGCTGCGCGCCGAATCGACCCTCGCCAAGCGGTTCAACCGGCTGGCCCTGCGCGTGACCGGCGGCCTGGACAACTACAGCTACGACAATGTCCCGGCGACCGGCGGCGGCACCTTCGATTCCAAGGACCGCAACCGGACGGTCTTCGAGCAAGGCGTCCAGCTGGGTTATCAGGTCTCGCCGGCCCTGGAGCCCTTCCTGCGGGCCGGACTGAACCAGCGCCGGTACGAGCGGACCCCCGACGACAACGGTTTCGACCGCAATTCCTGGGGCTGGTCCACGGTCGGCGGCCTCGCCTTCGACCTGGGCGGCATCACGTCGGGCGAGGGCTATCTCGGATATTTCGAGCAGCGCTATGCGCGTGCCGGCTTCGGCCCGATCGCGGGGGTCAGCGCCGGCGGCAGCCTGCTCTGGAATCCGACGGAGATCACCACGGTGACCTTCGGCGCCGATCGGATCGTGGAGGAAACCACGCTCTCCGGCGCGGCCGGCGCCCTGCGCTCGGCGCTCCGTGCCGAAGTCGATCACGAACTGCGCCGCAACATCATCCTGTCGGCCAACGCGCGATACGCGGTCATCGACTACGAGGATATCACCCGGGTCGACAACGTCGCCGGTGCAAGCATGGGCGGGAGCTATCTCGCCAACGAGCATCTGCGGTTGGGCGTGGACTACTCCTATGCGCTACGCAGTTCGAACGCGGCCGGCGCCGACTATCGCACCCAGACGATCATGCTGCGCGTGACCGGCCAGCTCTGACGCCCGGCGCCCGTCGACGCGGACGCCCGCCGCAAACTGGTTACCCGAACGTCACAGAATTGCTTCGGGACTGCTGAGATATTTCTCCCATCGCCCCGGTCCGCCGCGCATTGCCCGCGGCGACCGCAGGCGGACTACGACAGTGCAGGACTTGTCCGGGAGACTTTCGATGCAGACCCTTGCGAACGCGGGATCCGATCTCGCAGATGCCGGCAGCGCGGCCGGTACCGTCTGGCCCGTCATCCTGTGCGGCGGATCGGGCCGGCGCCTGTGGCCGGTCTCGCGCCGCGATCATCCCAAGCAGTTCCAGCGGCTGAGTTCCGACAAGAGCCTGGTCCAGGAGACGGCGCTGCGCGCGCGCGACGGGCTCGGCCTCGGCATGCCGGTCCTTCTGTGCAACGAGACGCACCGTTTCATGCTGCAGGACCATATGGCCGAGATCGGCATCGAGGCGGCCGCGCTGCTGAGCGAGCCGCAGTCGCGCAACACCGCGCCGGCGATCGCGGCGGCGGCCCGGTTCGTCAGCGACCGCGATCCCGACGCGATGCTGCTGGTGATGCCGTCGGACCATTTCATCGGCAACCAGGCCGCCTTCGCGACAGCCTTCGCCAAGGCGCGGCAGATCGCGCAGACGGGGCGGCTCGTGACGTTCGGCATCCGTCCTGTCCGGCCGGAAACCGGCTATGGCTATATCGAGCAGGGCAGACCGGTGGAGCCGGCCGGGACCGGCTTTGAGATTGCCAGTTTCATGGAGAAGCCGGCCCTCGCACGGGCTGAGGAGCTGGTGCGCGGCGGCCGCCATCTGTGGAACAGCGGCATCTTCCTGTTGCCGGTGCGGGTGCTGATCGACGAGTTCGAGCGGCTCTGCCCCGATATCCTGGCCGCCGCATCGGCGGCGCTGTCGGCTGCGCGCGACAGCGACGGGCGGCTGCTGCTCGACACGACCGCCTTCCTGACGGCACCGGCCGCATCCATCGATGTGGCGGTCATGGAGCATACCCGGCTGGGCGCCGTGGTCCCGGCCGACATGGACTGGAGCGACATCGGCACCTGGCCGGCCCTGCGCGAGATGCGCGGCGGCGATGCGATGGGCAACGTGCTCGACGGCAATGCCGTGGTGGAGGATGTCACCAACTGCTTCATCCAGTCGACCGGCCGCCTGATCGCCGCCATCGGGCTCGACGACGTGGTGATCGTGGAAACCGACGATGCCGTGCTGATCAGCGGTGCCGGTCATGCCGCCCGGCTCGACGGGCTGGTCGGGCGCCTGCGGGACGCCGGGCAGAGTGCCGCCGACCGGCATCTGCGGGTGCATCGGCCATGGGGCCACTACCGCACCGTCGACCGGGGCGACCGCTACCAGGTCAAGCACATCCAGGTGAAGCCCGGCGAGTCGACGAGCCTGCAGTTCCATCACCATCGTGCGGAACACTGGATCGTGGTCAGCGGAACCGGGCGGGTCGTCCGCGATGGCGAAACGATCCTGCTTCACGAATGCCAGTCGCTGCACATCCCGCCGGGCGTGTCCCACCGGCTGGAGAATCCCGGGAAGATCCCCCTCCGCATCGCGGAGGTGCAGGTCGGCGCCTATCTGGGCGAGGACGACATCGTCCGGCTCGACGACCGCTACGGAAGGGCTTGAGCGATGGCCGACCGCATCCTGGTCACCGGCGGCGCCGGCTTCGTCGGCAGCCATGTCTGCAAGGCCCTGGCCGGCGCCGGGCTGGTGCCGATCACCTACGACGACCTGTCGGGCGGCAACAAGGAGGCCATCCGCTGGGGCCCGCTGGTGACCGGCGACCTGGCCGATCGCGACAAGCTCGATTTCGCGATGACACGGTTCAAGCCTAGGGCGGTGATCCACCTGGCCGGCGTCATCGCCGCCGGCGAATCCGTGGCGGACCCGGCGAAGTACTACCGGATCAATGTTGTCGGCTCGCTGGAGCTGCTGGGGGCGATGCGCCGCCACGGCGTCGATGCGGCCGTATTCTCGTCGAGCGCCGCGGTGTACGGCGATGCCGCCGAGATGCCGGTGACCGAGGATGCGGCGATCCAGCCGACCAGCCCCTATGGCCGCACGAAAGCCGCGGTGGAGGGGCTCCTGCAGGACTATGTCGCCTACGGCCTGCGCTCGATCTCCCTGCGGTACTTCAACGCCGCAGGCGCCGATCCCGACGGCGAGCTGGGCGAGCTGCACGAGCCGGAGACGCATCTGATCCCGCTTGTCCTGGAGGCTGCGGCCGGCATCCGCGACGTCTTCGAGATCTATGGCACCGACTACCCCACCCCCGACGGCACCTGCATCAGGGATTATGTGCATGTCAGCGACCTGGCGCGGGCGCATGTCCTTGCCCTGGAGCGGCTCGCCAGGCCGGGAAGGGCGGGCGCGGAGGCCTTCAATCTGGGCAGCGGCAAGGGCGCCAGCGTTCAGGAAGTGATCGCGGCCACGGAGCGCGTCACCGGCCTGGTGCCGCCGACGCGGAACGGGCCGCGCCGCCCGGGCGACCCGGCGCGGCTGGTGGCCGACCCCACCCGCGCCATGCAGCAGCTTGGCTGGCAGCCGCGCCACGACGACCTCGACACGCAGATCGGGCACGCCTGGGCGTTCCTCGACAGTCGCATGGGCCGGCGGCTGCGACGGGCAGGCTAGGCCCGGGCGCCGCCACGGCCCCATTACCACAGGAGACGACAGCCATGACATCTTGTTCTCGCCTCGGGGTTGCGGGTGTTGCACTGGCACTGGTCTTCGCCCTGGCCGGCTGCGCCGACGGGCCGCCGGCCACCAGGCCGGCACCGGATGTGGCACCGGATGCCTACCGGCTCGGCTCCGGCGACCGGGTACGGATCGACGTGTTCGGCGAGGAATCCCTGTCCGGCGAACGCAGTGTCGACGGAACGGGCATGATCGCCGCGCCGCTGGTCGGCGCGGTGCCGGCCGAAGGTCTGACAACCGCGGATCTCGGCAGCGAGCTCGAAACCCGGCTGGCGGATTTCGTGCGCGACCCGGACGTCACGGTGCAGGTCGTATCCTTCCGGCCGTTCTACATCGTGGGCGAGGTGCAGCAGCCCGGCAGCTACGCCTACGTGGAGGGGATGACCGCGATCAACGCCGTCGCGATGGGCGGCGGCTACACCTACCGTGCACGCAAGGGTGACTTCGTGCTGCAGCGCCGCGATCTCGGCGAGCCGCTGGTCGCGGAGGCGGCGACGCCGGTCCTGCCCGGCGACGTCATCACCGTCCGCGAGAGATACTTCTGATGCGCGAGGAACGCCGGGCGCCGCAACTGCCGATGCCCGCCGAGCCGGACCGGGTCCCGGAACCGGCGGGCTGGGCCGGGTTCTCCGGGGCTGCGGCACATCGCCCCGAGCATGGCGGCGATGCCGGCGGCTGGAACCTGCTGGTAAAGATCTGGCGGCGGAAATGGCTGGTCCTGGGCATCACGGCCCTGGCAGGCGCCGGCGCCGTCGCCGCGGTCGCATCCATGCCGCAGCGCTATACCGCGGAGGCACGCATCCGGATCGGCCTGCAGCAGCCGGAGATCGCGGAGAAATACTATCCGTTCGAGCAGGCCGCGCCGAACAGCGACGCAGTGCGGACCGAAGCCTATGTCATCGGGTCCCGGGAGATGGCGGGCCGGGTGGCGCGCCGGCTGCAGCTCGACACCTCGCCGGTCTTCAATCCGGCGCTTCGCCAGGAACCGTCATGGGTCGAGCGGCTCGGCCTCGGCGATGCCGTCGATGCCGCAAGACAGGCGGTGACCGCCACCATCGCCGCCAGGGGGGGCGCGACGCCGCCGGCCCCCGCGCTGTCGGACGAGGAACGACGCGACGCCCTGTGGGAGCGTATCGAGATGCGCCTTCTGGGCCGCATGACGGTGGAGCCCCTGAGCCGGAGCCGGATCATCAGCATCGCGGTCGAGACCGAGGAGCCCCGGCTGTCGGCAGACATCGCGAATGCCATTGCCACGGAATATGCCGGCCAGACCCTGGCGGCCAAGGAGGCCGGCACGAACCGGGCGCGCGACTGGCTGGACACCCGCCTGGAGGACCTGCGGTCCAACGTGGAGGAGGCCGAACGCAAGGTCGAGGAGTATCGCGACCGGCACAAGCTGTACGCCACCCGGTCCGACACGGTCGTCGGGCAGCGCATGGCGGCGCTGAACCAGACGCAGGTCGAGGCGCGCAACAGCCTTGCGGGCTCGGAATCCCGGCTTCTCCAGGCAGAGGGGCTGCGGACCGCCGGCGGCGACCTGAAGACCATGCCGGCTGCCCTGCAATCGCCGCTCATCCTTTCGCTGCGGGATCGCCGGGCGGAACTGCAGACGCGGGCGGCGGACCTGGCCGCACGCTACACCTCCAGCCACCCCAGCATGCGTGCGATGCGGCAGCAGGTCGCCGAGATCGACGGAGAGATCGACCGGGAGCTCGGACGGCTGATCGAGGGGCTGGAGCATGACGTGGCGATCGACCGCGCCAACCTGCAGCAGGTCACCGGGCGGATGGCGGAGGTCGAGTCGGAGATGGGCGATTCCAACGCGGCCGCCGTGCGCCTGCATCAGCTCGAGCGGGAGGCCGCGACCAGCCGGGCGCTCTACGAGGCCGTGCTGCTGCAGTCCAAGGAAACCTCCTATATCGCCGATCTCATGACGCCCGAGGCGGAGCTGCTGTCGCGCGCCGCCATCCCCCTGGCGCCCAGCTACCCGCCCGGAAAGCTGATCGTCGTGGTGGCGACGATGGCGGCCTTCGGCGCGGCGATCCTGCTGGTCCTGCTGATCGAGAGGCTCGACCAGACGTTCCGTACACCGGAGGATGTCGAGGAACATCTCGGTCTGCCGGTCCTCGCCGTGCTGCCGCGGGTCGCACGGAGCTACTCGGGCCGGTGCGACCATGTGCTCCGGCATGGCGACTCTGCCTTCACCGATGCCGTCAGGATGCTCGGCGCCCAGCTCGACCTGGAAGGCCGGTCCGGCGTCATTCCAGGGGTCACGATCTTCGCCTCCGCCATTGCCAGCGAGGGCAAGTCCCATACCAGCTGCAGCTTCGCCCAGGCGATGGCCGCCGAGGGAAAGTCCGTCGTCCTCGTCGACATGGACTGGCGCCAGCCCACGCAGCACCGACTGTTCGGCTTGCCGTTCCGTCGCGCCGGGATCGCCGAACTGATGGCCGGCGAAGTGGCGCTGGAGGATGTGATCCGGCGCGACCGCAAGTCCGGCGTCGACCTGCTGTTCGGCAGCCGGTTGCAGCGCCGCCGCGGCGATACGGTGTCGCTCGCGCAGACCCGGGCGCTGCTGGAAATGCTCGCCACGCGCTACGACCGGGTGGTCGTCGACACGTCGCCGTTGCATGCGGCGCCGGAAGTCCTGCACCTGGCCCGCCTCGCCGACCGGGTCGTGATCTGCACGAAGTGGGGCGCAACGAAGCGGCAGGCGCTGGTCGGCGAGGTCAAGCATCTTGTCCGCGCCGGCGTGCATATCTCCGGTGTCGTCCTGACGCAGGTCGAACCCCGCCGCTACCGGCGCTACAGCTACGGTCACGGCGACTACCTGCATCGCGGCTATCTGGCCCATGGCTAGCGACACGGCGATGGCAGACCCCCGTCGCGCGCCGGCGCTGTTCGTCTCGCAGTACTATCGGCCCGAACCGATCGGCTCGGGTCCCTATATCGGCGACATGGCCGAGTATCTTTGCGGCGCCGGGATGCCCGTCGCTGTGCTGACCGCCAGGCCAAGCTATCCCCAGGGCGCGGTGCCCGCGGACTACGAAAGCGGCCGCCGGGACCGGGAAACCGTGAACGGCGTCGAGGTGTACCGCACAAGACCGGCACGGCCCGCCGGGAGGGGCGTCTTCGGCAGGGCGCTGGCCGAGGGCATGTTCCTGCTGCGCGGCGCCATGGCCCTGCTGATCGGCATGCCCAGTCGATCCCCCCAGGTGGTCTCGGTCTGCCCCTCGACCTTTGCGGTCGTCCTGGGCATCTGGGCCTGCCGTCGCGGCGGCCGTCACGTCGTCGTGGTCCACGACATCCAGTCGGGCCTCGCCGCCGGCCTCGGGATGGTCGCCCGCGGCGGCGCGATGCGCTGGCTGCAGCGGTTGGAGCGCTGGGCCTTCAATCGCGTGGACCATATCCTGGTCCTGTCCGCGCCGATGCGCGACCATCTGCGGCGCATCGGCGTCGTCACGCCGATCGACGTGCTGCCGATCTGGATCGACACGCAGGCCGTCGCGCCGCTTCCGCCGCGGCCGGGCAACCACGTCACCGCCATGTACAGCGGAAATCTGGGCCGCAAGCAGGCACTCGACCAGCTGCTCGACATGGCGGCGCTGCTGCAGGCGCGCGACGCGCCCGTTCGCCTGCTGATCCGCGGCGATGGCAGCGAAGCCGAGCGGCTCAGGACTGCCGCGGCTGCCCGGGCGCTCGGCAACGTGACCTTCGAACCCCTGGTGCCCGCGGATCGCCTCGCGGAGGGCCTCGCCGAGGGCGATATCCACCTTGTGCCGCAGCATCCGGCGATCGCCGACTTCGCGGTCCCCTCCAAGGTCTATGCGATCATGGCGGCGGGCCGCCCGTTCGTCGCGGCGGCGGCGCCCGGCAGCCTCCTCTGGGAACTGCGGGACGAGGCGGACGGCTTCGCCTGCGTGCCGGCGAACGATCCGGAAGCGCTGGCCGACGCCGTGCAACGGCTGGCGGAAGATGTCGCGGAGCGCGCCCGCCTCGGCCGCAACGCCCGTGCCTATGCCGTGCGCCTGCACGACCGGCGGCTCGTGCTGGATCGCTTCCTTGCCATTCTCGCGGCGTGATGCGATGCCGGCGGCGGGCCACCTGCTGATCCTCGAACCGAAGTCCGCCGGCCATGTCCGCGAGTGGATCGGCCATATCCTGGCGGCCTGCGACCTGCCGGGCCCGCCGCGCCGGCTGACATTCGCGATCGGCGAAGACCTCGCGTCCGAGTTCGGCGGGCCCCTGCCCGACGGCGTCGATCTCGTTGCGCTGGATCCGGCGCTGCGGCGGCGCTGCATGGATCGCCGCCCGCCGGTCAGCGCCTTCGCCCGCTGGCAGGCGATGCGCAGGCTGCTCGCGCATACCGGGGCGGGCCATGGACTGTTCCTCGAATGCGATCACGTCGCCCTGCCCCTGGCGCTCGGGCTCAGGATCGGGCGCGCACGGCTCTCCGGCATCCTGTTCCGGCCCAGCGCCCATTACCGGGCGATCGACGGATCGCCGTCATCCCGGCGCGAGCGCCTGCGTGACCTGGTCAAGGACCTGACGATGCGCCTGGCCCTGCGCAACCCGGCGCTCGATACGGTCTTCTCGCTCGACCCCTACTTTCCCGCGTTCGCGCGCAACCGCTATGGCGGCGGCCGGAAGGTGCGCGCACTGGGCGACCCCGCCGCCCCCCGTCACCGCCACACTGCCGATGCTCCGGTGCCGGGCGCGGCAGACGGGCGGCGCGTCTTCCTGCTGTTCGGCGAGATCACGCATCGCAAGGGCGCGGCGCAGCTGCTGCGGGCCCTCGCGCGACTCCGACCGGAGGTCGCCGCGACGGTGGCGGTGGTGCTGGCCGGCCGGATCGATCCCGCTATCGCGCCCGAGCTGGATGCGTTGCAGGCCGATATCAGGGAACGGCGCTCGGGGCTCGCGCTGCAGGTCATCGACCGCTGGCTGTCCGAGCAGGAGCTCGATTCGCTGGTCGACCGTTGCGACGTGGTCCTGGCGCCATACCAGCGCTTCGTCGGTTCCAGTGGCGTCCTGATCCGCGCCGCGGCCGCCGGCAAGCCGGTGATCTGCCAGCGCTACGGCCTGCTCGGCCGCCTGGTGGCCGGCTATCGCCTGGGCCTGGCGGTCGATTCCTCCGATCCGGACGCGCTGGCGGCGGCCGTCACCGCGTTCGCCAGGGATGCCGGACCGGACCGGAGCGACGGGGCGCTCCGTGCGGCATTCCTGCGGGAACGCAGGCCGGCTTTGTTCGCCTGGCGGATCCTGGAACTGGCCGCGCCGGGCCGCCCGTCGCGTCGGGACGGCCCGGTCGCAAGATGTCACAGCGCCGCCACGGATGGTCACACCGGTTGAACCGGATGTCATGGAATCCTTGTCCTGCAATCAGCAGCGGATGGCAGGAGACAGCGATGAATCAGGTTCCGTATCTGGCGCCGAGCTTTCGGTCTGGATTTCTCTATGGCGCCGCGGATCGCGACGCGCCGGCGGCAGCCGCGCCGCCGCATTCCGGAGGGCAGGCCAGCGCGATCTTCGATCGCCTGATCGCCCTGTTCGATGCTGCGGCGGTCCCCTGCCTGGGTGCGGCGGCGCTTGCGCTGACCGGTCTGCCCGGCACGGACGCGGGCCTGACCCGGGCGATCATGACCTTGCTCTTCGGCACCCTGCTGGCGGTCAACCTGTTCCGCCTGCTCGGCGTCTACAGGGCGCGCGAGGGGCAGTCGCCGGCAAAGTCGATCCTGCGGCTCGCCGCAGGCTGGCTGGCGGCGAGTTTCGCGATCCTGGTGTTCGACGTGCTCGCCCAGGGCCCGGGCGGACGGGTGACGGAATGGCTGCCGGTCTGGATCGTCACGACCGTGGCGGTCCTGCCGGCGGTGCATGGTCTGGCGCAGTTCTGGCTGCACCGCCGGCTGGCCGTCGGCGCGTTCCGTCGCCACGTCGCGGTCGTCGGAGACCCCGAACTTGCGGCGCGCATGGCCGACGTGTTCCAGGACGGCGGCGATGGCGAGATCGCGCTGGTCGGGGTGTTCACCGACCTTGCCGAGCCGGCGCTGCACCGCCACCCCTACCGCCATGCCATGAACGGCGGTGTCGGGGAGCTGCTGGCGCGGCTTCGGCAGGAGCGGGTGGATTCCGTTGTCGTCGCCTTGCCGGAGGAGGCGGTCGACCGGCTGCAGGCATTGCGGCTCGCCCTGGCGGAGGTGCCCGTCGACGTGCGGCTCTGCCCCGGCCTGGCGGCCCTGGAGCTGCGCCGGCAGGGCGTGTCGTTCTACGCCGGCGTGCCGACGCTGAATCTGGCGGACCGGCCGCTCGGCGGCTGGCGGGTGCTGGCCAAGGCGGTGGAGGACCGGCTCATCGGCCTGGCCATCACGATCCTGATCTCGCCGATCCTGGTCGCGGTGGCCATTGCGATCCGGCTCGACAGCCCGGGTCCGATCCTGTTCCGGCAGAAGCGGACCGGCTACAACAACCGTGTGTTCGACGTCCTGAAGTTCCGCACCATGCGGGACGACCAGTCCGACGGCGCCGGCAACCGCCTGACCGAGCGCGACGATCCCAGGGTCACACGGGTCGGCGCCTTCCTGCGCCGCTGGAGCCTCGACGAGCTGCCGCAATTCCTCAACGTCCTGCGCGGCGAGATGTCGATCGTCGGGCCGCGGCCGCATGCCTTGTCGGCGAATGCCGGCGGCAGGCTCTATCGCGACCTCGTGCCGTTCTACGACGCCCGCCACAAGGTGAAGCCCGGCATCACCGGCCTTGCCCAGATCCGCGGCTGGCGCGGGCCGACAACCACCAGCCGGCAGATCCGCAAGCGGGTCGAGTCCGACCTCGACTATATCGAGCACTGGTCGCTCTGGCTCGACCTCAAGATCATTCTCATCACGGCCTTCAAGGGCTTCCGGTCGGAAAATGCATTCTGAAGCGCTTATCGACGCCCCGGTCACGGGTGCGCCGGAAGAGGCCGTCGGCAGCGTCCGGCGGATCCTCTGGCTGACCTGGAAGGACCCCGCGCCGGAACGGGACGGCCAGCGGATCTACTCCGGCCGCCTCATCGCGGCGGTCGCAGCCGCCGGCGCCAGGGTCGACGTCCTGTGCATGGCCGGCGAACAGGCGCGGCCGGCGCCTGCCGCCGCGCCGTGCAACCTGCGCTGGCACCCGATCGAGGTTCCACTGCCGCCGCGATGGCTGAGCGCAATCTCCCGGCTCCCCAATGTCGCCCATCGCAGCGGACCGCGGCGGATGCAGGCCGCGCTGCGGCAATGCCTTTCGGCGATCCGCTGGGACCTGGTCGTCCTGGAAGGCCTTGCCACCGGCTGGGCCCTGCCGATGCTGCTGGCGATCCCGCCGGGCAGGCGGCCGAAGATCGTGCATGTCTCCCACAATCACGAGGCCTCGACGCGGCACAGGGTGGCGGACGACTACCGGGGCAACCCGCTCATCCGCCTTGCCCTGCGGCGCGATGCGGCGAAGGCGCGGCGGCTGGAGAACCGCATGGTCGCCGCCGCCGACCTTGTCACGGCGATCACGCCGGCGGACGCCGCCCTGTACCGCATCGACCATCCCGGCAAGCGGGTCGAGGTCCTGACCCCGGGATTCGCGGGCAGCCGGCTGCGGGAGCGCCATGTCGACCGCTCGCTGCCGAGGCTGGCCGTCGTGGTCGGAAGCTTCCGCTGGATCGCCAAGCGCATGAACCTCGAGGCCTTCGTCAGGGTGGCGGACCCGTTGTTCGAAGCGGCGGCGGTGCGCCTTCAGGTGGTCGGCGACGGCGAGCCGGCGCTGCTCGATGCGCTGCAGCGGGACTGTCGCGCCGTCCAGCTGGTCGGCCCGGTCGACGACCTGACCCCCTATCTGCGCGCGGCACGGATCGCCATCGTGCCGGAGCTGACCGGGGGAGGATTCAAGCTCAAGGTCCTGGACTATGTCTTCAACCGGGTGCCGATCTTCGCCATGGCCGGGTCCGTCGCCGGGACACCGCTGCGGGACGAGCATTCCGTGCGGCTGTTCCGCAGCTTCCAGAGCCTGGCGCGCGCGGTGGTCGACACGATCGACGACACCTCGGCACTCGACCGCATGCAGCAGCAGGCCTTCGACCTCTGCGACCACCGCTTCGACTGGGCGGAGCGCGGCCACAGGCTGGCGGCGGCGATGGACAGGCTGTGAACCCGGCGGCACGACAAGCCTCCCCTGCGGATGCGGCGCCGCTGCATACCGGCCTGCTGTGCGGCCTGTACCTCGCCGGAATCTATCTCGGGATCGAAGTGCAGCTGCCCGGCGGCACGCCGCTGCCGGCGACCGTGGCAGGCGCAGCCGGCCTGCTGCTCGCCCTGCCGGCCCTGGCGCAGCTGCCCGCCGGCCATGCCGTCGCCGGCATCTCGCTGGTCCTGGTGGCCGCCGTCTCGATCCTGGCGGCCGGCGATCTTGCGCTGCTGCCCGAACGCTTCAAGGGGTTCACCCAGCTCGCCTACTCCATCCTGATCGGCTATGCGTTCTTCGCGGCGATCGTCCGGCTCCGTCGCGACAGGCTGGCGGCCTTCTTCCTGGCCCTGACCCTGGCCCTGCTGGCCGGCAGCGCCCTGGAAACCCACTGGCCCGCCTTCAAGGCGGCGAGCGATGCGTTCCGCGAAGCGGTGCATGCCAGCGGCGTCTACGCGAACGACCTCCGCGACCTGGACCTCTATGGCAGGGTGCGACCCAAGCTGTTCACCTCCGAGCCGTCGTTCCTGGCGTTCGGCTACACCCTGTTCGCCTTCGCCTGGTACGTGCTGTCGACGATGCGGGGCAAGACGCTGGCATTCATCGCACTGCTGGCGGCCGGCTTCGTCCTGATCCGGGGCCCCGCTCTCGTGCTCGGCATTCTGCTCGTCCCGATCTACGAGGTCTTCCTCGCCTCGCGGGTCGACAGCCGGGGGGGACGCCGCCTCGACGGCACCCGGGCGCTGATCGCGATCCTCGTCGCGGGCGGCCTGGCCGGGCTCCTGGCCCTGGCCGGATGGGAGGTGCTGGCGCCGCGCATCGACGACATCGCCTCCGGCCGGGATGCGAGCTTCTTCGGGCGGATCGTCGCGCCGGCGATGATCGCGCTCGAGACGGTTGGCCGCCATCCGGTCGCGGGGGTCGGACTGACCGGCTGGGAGGCGCTGGACCGGGACGTCGCCCAGCTCTACTTCACCACGAACCTGCTGGCCCTGGATGCCCATTTCGACGGGACGGCGCATGCCCTGACCAACTACTTCTGGTCGATGTGGATATTCCTCGGCCTGGTCTTCGGCATCCTCATGCTGGGTGCAGCCAGCTGGCTGCTGCGCGCGCTCGGCGTGCCCAGCCTTCTGTTCTGCTGGACCGTATGGATCCTGTTCGGCCAGGCCGTCGGAAACTTCGTGTCGCCGCGCTGCTGGACGGTGTTGTTCCTGGCGGCCGCCCTGTCGGTGCTGCACGAGCGCCGGCCGCGCAGCCCGGCGGCTGCGCAGCCGGCGGCACAACCTGCCGCGGCCCCCTTCCCGGCCGCTTACCCGGCGGCCGCGCGCGCCGCGACCGCGGGCCGGGCCGTACCGGTGCCGGAGGTGGCATGAAGGTCCTGCACCTGTGCACCGCGGACATCCGGGGCGGCGCGGCGAAGGGCGCCTATGCCCTGCATCGCGCCCTGCTCTCGCTCGGCGTCGAGTCCAGGATGCTCGTGGGCCGCAAGTATGGCAGCGACGAAACCGTGCAGCAGGCCGCAGGGGCGGCCGCGCGGCTCAGCGAGCGCCTGCGCCGCGGCATCGACGGCCTGCCGCTGTACCGCTATGCGCTGACCGGCGACTCGTTCTGGTCGGTCGGCTGGCTGGCCAGGGGGATCGAACGCACGGTCCGGCGGATGGCGCCCGACATCGTGCATGTGCAATGGACCGGCGGCGGCTTCCTCTCCGTGGAGGATATCGCCCGGATCCCGGTGCCGGTGGTCTGGACATTGCGCGACATGTGGAGCTTCACCGGCGGATGCCACTATGCCGCCGGCTGCTCGCGCTACGTCGCCGCATGCGGCTGCTGCCCGCAGCTCCGGTCCCGGCGGCCGAACGACCTGAGTCATGCGATGGCCGAGCGCAAGCGCAGCGGCTGGGCACGGCCGAACCTGTCCGTGGTGCCGATCAGCAACTGGCTGGCCGCGCGCGCGCGCGCCAGCACCGCGATGCAGGGCGCCCGCATCGACGTCATCCACAACGGCGTGGATACGCGCTGTTTCCGCCCGGCCGACCCGGCAGCGGCGCGGCGCCGCTTCGGCCTTCCGGCGGACCGCCCGCTCCTGGCGTTCAGCGCGCTGAACCCGCTGCGCGATCCGCGCAAGGGCTTTGCGCATCTGCGGGAGGCGCTGGGCCGGCTGCCGCTCGACGCGCGCCCGGACCTGGTCGTCATCGGCCAGGACGCCCCGGCATCGCCGCCCGACATGCCGGTGCTCACGCATTACCTGGGCCATGTCGAAGGCGAGGAGGGGCTGGCCTCCGCCTACTCTGCCGTCGACGCGATGGCCGCGCCCTCCCTGGAGGAAGCCTTCGGCAAGGTCCATGCAGAGGCAATGGCATGCGGCACGCCGGTCCTCGCCTACGATGCCGGCGGGCCGGCAGAGATCGTGCGGCACCGGGAGACCGGCTATCTGGCCCGGCCGCAGGACATCGACGATCTGTCGGCGGGAATCGGCTGGTGCCTGTCGGCCGTCGCCCAGGGGCCGGCACTGGCGGAGGCCGCGCGCGCCCGCGCGGTCCGCGAATTCGACACCGGCGTGATCGCCCGGCGCTATCTCGACCATTACCGGGCCAGCCTGGAGAACAGCCGATGACCGACCCCGTCCGCAGGGATGTCCTGGCCATGGGCGCCGGCATGACTGTGGCCGGCGGCCTATCGCTGCTCGGACCGCAACCCGCCCGCGCCGGGCCGGCCGCCGCCGGACCGGGTCCGGTCGGCGACGGCAAGGCGGACGACACCGCCGCGCTCCAGCGCCTGTTCGACACCGCCTTCGCCGGCGGCTCCGGCCGGATCGTCGACCTGCCGGCAGGGGCCTATCGGGTGACCAGACCGATCCGCGTGAACACGCGCCCGCGACCGGATGGCAACATCGTCCGCCCCGCCGGGATCCGGGCGAACGGTGCGGTGCTGCTGTCCGAGATCGGCGACGGGGAGCCGGTCCTGTCGATCGACGCCCGGGCCACGCTCCGATACGTGCTGATGGAGGGGTTGCAGATCCGGGGATCGGGGTGCGACGGCGCCGGGCTGCGCATCTCATGCCAGAAGCGCGGCGCCTACTTCTACAATTTCTGCCTGCGCGACCTGATCGTCGAAGGCTGCGGCGGCGACGGGATACAGCTGGTCGGCAATGTGTTCGAAGGCCAGCTCATCAACTGCTACGCCCGCGACAATGGCCATGACGGCGCCCTGATGGCGCATGGCGCGGAGGACACGGTGCTGTCGGCCGTGCACGTCCTGGGCAGCGTCTTCGGCGGCAACCGGCGCAACGGCCTGTCGCTCGAGGACGGAGCGGCCGATATCAGCTGCCACGGCTGCTACTTCCTGCTCAACGGGCGCTTCGGCCTGTCGGCCGACCATGGCGCGACCTTGCTGTCGCATTGCGGGTTCGAGAACAACCATGAGGCGGCGGAAAGCTTCGACAAGGGCGATGCCGGGCTGCGGCTGATGGTCGGCGGCACGCTGGTCGGATGCACGGCCTATTCGATACGCAAGCAGCGGGACCTGCTGCGCGCCTACGTGACGAACCGGCTGGTGATGATCGGCTGCACCGGGGCCGGCGACGGCGACGCCGGCAAGGCCGGGCTGGCGCGGCTCGATGGCACGGAAACCGGGTCCCACACGGCGATCGGCTGCCATGGCCGCATCGACGCTGCGGCCGGCGTCGAGCCCCTGGAACTCGGCGGCCGCGATGGCGGGCTCCGGCTCGGCGGACGCTGGGACAGCGCCAACCTGCTCAGCCTGGGCGACCACCGCCTCTGGATCGATTCCGACGGCCGGCTGCGGATGACCCGCGGCATGCCGAAGGGCGATACCGACGGAACCGTCATCGGGGGTTAGCGCCCGGCCAGGGCCGACAGCCGCCCGGCCAGCGCGCGGTTCAGGATCGAAATGTCGAAATCGCGCGCGACCGTCGCCCGCGCGGCCCTGCTGAACCCGTGCCAGTCCGGCCCGCTGGGGTGCAGCAGACCGGCGACGGCAGTGGCAAGCGCCCCGGCGCAGCCCTCGGGAACGAGGATGCCGGAGCTGCCGTCGGCGATCAGTTCTGGAATCCCGCTATGCCGGCTGGCCACCACCAGCATCCCCGATGCCATGGCTTCCATCAGGGTCACGGGGATTCCTTCCTGGTCGCCGTCCTGCGCCGTGAGGCTCGGCGTCAGCAGGATGTCGGACCGTTCCATGAGCGCGGAGACGGCGACCTGGTCCTGCCAGCCGAGGAACCGCACGACCTCGCCGAGGCCCAGACGGTCCCGCAGGCCGCAAAGCTCCGTCATGAGCGGGCCGTCGCCGACGATCTGATACCGGACGTCCATGCCCTTCGCGACGAGATCCGCAACCGCCTGCAGCGCGACCGCCACACCCTTCTTCTCCACCAGCCGGCCGACCGTGAGCAGCTGGACGGGCCGGCCCGCCGGCCGCAGCCTTTCGCGATAGGCATAGAGCCGCGGGTCGACGCCCATGTGATGGACGATGGTGCGGCCCGGGTCGGCGCCCATCCGAAGGAGCTTGGCATGCCAGACCTCCGAGATCGGCAGCAGCAGATCGCCTTCGGCAAGGAGGTGGCGATAGGCACGGCACGGCCCCGCGTCATGGACGCTGATATCCACGCCATGAATCACGGTGGCGACCGGGCCGGCGATCAGGCCGGCGCGGCGCAGCCGGCAGACCCCTTCGCCCATCGGGCCGAAATGCGCGAGGATCGCATCGAACGGCCGCTCCGCCGCAAGCCGTGCAGACCAGTACAAGAGGCGGCCCGACGCGGCCTCGCGGCCGTGCCGGACGAAGTCGAGGCTGCGGGCAAGCCGCCGGGGATGACGACGGGCAAGCCGGCAGACCCGCGGAACGGCGTGCAAGGCCCGCCGCAGCTTGCCCTTCGGGATCCCGGGATAGCGCGCCTGCGCGGCCAGGCCGTAGCGCCCGACATCGGGATGAACCAGGGGCTCCGCACGCGGGCCGTCGGCAAAGACGGTGACCTCGTGCCCGAGGTCGATCAGCCCGGTCACCTGGTTCAGCACGAAGGTCTCGCTCAGCGCGGGAAACTCGTGCGCGAATACGGCAATGCGCATGGTGGCTGCTACCTGGTGAACGCGGCAATCCGCGCAAGATGCACGGCGGCGGAGAAGGCGGAGACCTGGAGCGGCCGGATCCGCTCCGCGACGCGACGGCGGAAGGCACCGTTGTTGCGGAGCATCCGGTCCGCGGTCCGGCAGAGGCCGAAGCCGGAGATCGTCTCGATCGGCTGAACCAGCGCGCCCATGCCGATCCGGTCGAAGAGCTCGACCGTCTTGAACTCGTAGGCGATCGGCAGCACCGGCACGCCCGCCTGCAAGGCCAGGATTGCCGCATGCATCCGGGTGGCGACGAACAGGTCGAAACGGCCGAGTTCGCGGCGCAGGTCCTCCGGCCGGCGAAACGCCCGGTCCACCGAAACGCGCGCCGCCACGCGATCGCTGATCCGTCCGACAAGGGAATCGGCAATCCTGGAATCGTCGGTCCAATAGTCCGACGCGCCCTGGCATGTCGAAATGAACACGATGTGCGCGTCGTGCGTCTGGACCAGATGCTCCACCAGCTCCGTCAGCGCCGCCAGATAGCGCGCCATGCCGTCCGTGCTGTCGGCGCTGAAATGGGGCCAGTCGCGGACGGAGATCCCGATCCACCGCTCCAGCGGCCGGCTGACCCGGAGCAAGGCCGGCGTCCGCATGGCGAACGCCGCGTCGGCGCATTCGTGGATCCGCGATTCGGCGATGCCCAAGGTGCGCAGGTGGCGGAACGAGCGCGCGTCGCGGACGAAGATCGCGCTTGCGCCTTTCAGGGCGATCCGCATCAGCCTGCCGCTTTCCGCGAAGGGGCCGAGGCTCTGCGTGAACAGGACATAGGGCCGGCCGGCGAGGCGGGCCACCAGGAGCTCCAGCAGTTTCGGCTCGCAGCGGTAGTGCGGAACCAGGTAGGTGCCGCCGGCGGACAGGAGGAGGTCGCTTTCCGCGAAACTCCTGAGGCTGAGGCGCAGGCGCCATGGCAACAGCATCAGTGCCAGGCGGCGCAGGGGCGTGCGCCACAGCGCCGCGGCGAGGAGCAGGGCCGCATAGCCGAACTTGGCCCAGCGCCGTCCGGTCCAGTTCCGCACCTCGACATGGAACACCGGCAGGCAGCGATAGTCGGGGAACTGGCCGGCGACCGCCTCGGCCTGGCTGTCGCGCAACGTCACCGCGATGTCCGGGCCGAAGGCGCGCCGCAGGATCTCCAATGTCCCTGCCGCGATGGCGGCGTCGCCCGCGTTGAGCAGGGTGGTGTTGGTGATCGTGACGTTCATGCCCGGGCTTCCTGCCGCGCGAGATGGCGCCGAAGGCGCAGAAGGTCGACGATTGCGGCCCGTCCGCCCGGCACCAGGCCATAGGCGCAGAGCGCGGCGGATGCGGCGATGACGGCAAGGATCGGGACCTGCCCGACCGGTGCCAGGGTATCGACCGGGGTGGCGATGCGGCAGAGCCAGACCGCCGCCGCCGCGGCACCGAGGCCGAGGAGGGGCAGGCCGAGCAGCCGCGGGAACTGGGCGAACCGTACGGGGCCCTTGCGACCGGCAAGCAGGAACAGGATTGGTGCGCGGAGCAGCGCGCCGGTCAGCGCATAGGCGGCGGCAACCGCCTCGACGCCGAACGGCAGGGCATAGAACAACGCCGCCAGGGTCAGCGCGACATTGACCGCATTGGCCCCGAGCATCTCGCCGGTGCGGTCCTGGCTCATGTACAGCCAGCTCAGGGTGTAGGTGATCGGCATGTAGAACAGCGACAGGCCGAGCCAGGACAGGATCGCACCCGCCTCGCCCCATTGCGGGCCCAGGACGAATTCGGCGACCGGGCCGCCAGCGGCACAGAGCAGGCCGGAGACCGGCGCGAGCAACATGGCAAGCGGCCGGACCACCGCCTCATAGGCACGGCGGTAGCGGTCGGGTTCGGCGGAGAGCCGGCTCAGCATCGGCAGGGCGATCGCGGAGAGCGGCGTGTTGATGCTCTGCACCGGAAACATCGTCAGCTTCTGTGCGCGCTCGAAGAAGCCGAGCGCGGCTATGCCCCACGCACCGCCGATCAGGAACTTGTCCACGGTGCTGGACAACCGGCCAAGGACCATCGCGCCGGTGGCGTTGACGCCGAAGGCGACCAGCCCGCGAACCTCCCGGAGGCGCCCCGGCAGGCCCGGCCGCCAGCCGCTCGCCGCCATCGCCCCGACGGACAGCAGGGCGCTCCAGACCACCCGCTGGACGACGAGCGCCCAGACGCCGAGCCCGAACCAGGCGGCGGCAAGGGCCGCGCAAAGGGACAGGATCTCCGATCCCGTCTGCACGGCGACCAGGGCGCGGAACCGCATCTGGCGGCGCAGCAATGCCAGATGCTGGGCTGCTGCCGCGCCGATGACCAGGCTGATGGCCACCACGGGCACGAGATCCGCGAGGCGCTGTTCGCCATAGGACTGGGCCAGCAGCGGGGCCGCCAGGACAAGCAGGGCCGCCGCCGCCGTTCCGAGCGCGATGTTCAGCCAGAACAGGGTGCTGACCTGGCGGCCCGTGATCTCCGCGCGCTGCACCGTCGCGCTCGACAGGCCGAGATCCTTGAACAGCTCCAGCACCGTCAGCAGGGCCAGGACGATGGCGAACAGGCCGAAATCCGACGGTGTCAGCAGCCTTGCGAGGACCGCGATGGCGACGATCTGGACGGCCGTCTTCACGCCCTGCGCCGCCAGAACCAGCGTCCCGCCGCGCACCGCCCGGCGCTTCAGCCCGTCCCGAAGATGCCCCGTCGCAAAGGGATCGGTCGGCCGGCCCGCCGGCATGTCAGGCAATCTTCGCGTCGGGCGTGGCGGCGATGCCGTCGCGATAGTCCGCATAGGCATCGGCCAGGCCCTCGGCAAGAGCGATGCGCGGCCGCCACCCGAGCTCGTTGAGCCGCCGCACGTCGAGCAGCTTGCGCGGCGTCCCGTCGGGCTGGCTGCGGTCGAAGTCGAAGCGCCCTTCGTAGCCGACCGTGCGCGCGACCAGGTCGGCCAGCGCCGCAATCGTCAGGTCGGTGCCGGAGCCGATATTGACATGCTCTTCGTCGCTGTAGTGCCGGGCGAGGAACACCAGGGCGTCGGCACAGTCGTCGACATGCAGGAACTCCCGTCGCGGGCGTCCGCTGCCCCATACCTTGACCTCGGGATACCCGGCCGTCTTGGCCTCATGAAACCGCTGGATCAGCGCGCCGACCACATGGCTGTCGGTCGGATGGTAATTGTCGCCGGGGCCGTACAGGTTCGACGGCATCGCGGAGATGTAGTCGCAGCCGTACTGCCGGCGATAGGCGCGGCATTGCAGGATGCCGGCGATCTTGGCGATCGCATACCATTGGTTGGTCGGCTCCAGCGGCCCGGTCAGCAGGGCCGCCTCCGGTATCGGCTGTGGCGCCTCCCGCGGATAGATGCAGGACGAGCCCAGGAAGACCAGCTTCTCGACCCCGGCCTGGTAGGCGCCGTGGATCACGCTGGCCTGGATCTCGATATTGTCCCGGATGAAATCGGCCGGCCTGGCATTGTTGGCATGGATCCCCCCGACATGGGCGGCGGCGCAGAACACGGTATCGGGGCGGGTCAGCGCGAGCCAGTCGCGGGTGGCCTTCGCGTCCCGCAGGTCGAGCACCTTGCGGGACGCCGTGACGATCGTGCAGTCCTCATTTCTGAGGCGCCGCAACAATGCCGAGCCGACCATTCCCCGATGGCCGGCCACCCATACCTTCTTTCCGCGGAGGTCGTACCGTGGGCCAGTCATCGATCTTTCCTTTCTCGCCGTTCTTGCGCAGTCGCTGGCGGTCGGACTCCACCATCTCCGCCACCAGGTACGGAAATGCGGTCTCGTGCCGCCACTCCAGGACCCTCTGCGCCTTGGCCGGGTCGCCCAGCAGCAGGTTGACGTCGGTCGGTCGGAAATAGCGGGGCTCGACCTCGATCAGCAGGTCGCCGGTGATGCCGCAATAGCCCTTTTCGTCGATGCCCTCGCCGCTCCACATGATCGGCCGGTCGATGCAGCCGAACGCCAGCTCGACGAATTCGCGCACCGTGTGGGTTTCCCCGGTCGCAAGGACATAATCGTCGGGCCTGTCCTGCTGCAGGATGGCCCACATGCCCTTCACATAGTCGCGGGCATGGCCCCAGTCGCGGCAGGCATCGAGATTGCCGAGATAGAGCCGGTGCTGCAGGCCCGCCTCGATCGCGGCCACCGCGCGGGTGATCTTGCGGGTCACGAAGGTCTCGCCGCGGACCGGGCTTTCGTGGTTGAACAGGATGCCGTTCGACGCGTGGATGCCATAGGCCTCCCGGTAGTTCACAGTGATCCAGTAGGCATAGAGCTTGGCCGCCGCATAGGGACTGGCCGGGCGCAGCGGCGTGACCTCCGATTGCGGCGAATCCGGCCCGTTGCCGAACAGTTCCGAGGTCGAGGCCTGGTAGAAGCGGGTCCGGTCCTCCAGGCCGAGGATGCGGATCGCCTCCAGCATCCGGAGCGTGCCCAGGCCGTCGACATTGCCGGTATATTCCGGCGTCTCGAAACTGACCTGAACATGGCTCTGGGCGCCCAGATTGTAGATCTCGTCCGGCCGCACGTGCTGCACCAGGCGGATGAGGCTGGTCGCGTCCGAAAGGTCGCCGAAATGCATGAAGAACCGCGCATCCCGGTCATGCGGATCTTCGTAGAAATGATCGACACGGCTGGTGTTGAAGGACGAGGAGCGGCGCTTGATGCCGTGCACCTCATAGCCTTTCGACAGCAGCAGCTCTGACAGATAGGCCCCATCCTGGCCGGTGACGCCGGTGATCAGGGCACGTTTCGATTCCATGTCTGTCTACTCCGAAACAGAAGCGTTGTCGGGCGCATCCGAGTATCGGCTGCCGCACTTCAGCTTGCGGCAACACGACGTCTCTGCGCCTGGAGATTGAACCGCCGGCGCGCCGGACCTGCCAGTGTTCTTGCTGTGACCGGACTCTTCCAGGTCGCACGGAATGACACCGTTTGGACACGCCCGGCTGCGGCCTCTTCGCACTAGGATCTGCGGGTTCACGAAACTCTATTTGCAACGAGAAAGGCGCCGGTCCGGTGAAGATCTCCAGCATCAAGGCCTTCGAGGATGGCGATGCGGTCGTCCTGTCGGCGAAGATCAAGCCTCGCCATGCCCTCGAACACCGGTTCCTCTGGTTCCGCTATCGCGGGCTGGATTCCATGCCGGCAGCGGAGGCCGATCCCTTCGTTGTCGCCATGCTGCCGGCGAGCATGCATGACGGGGAGCCCTGCGAAGTCGACCGCGCGATCTCCCCGAAGCTGTCCCGCAACCTGCTGGTCGCCCAGCGGCGGCTGGCCTCCTGGTTCGACTTCCTGCGACCGGTCCCCGTCCTGTCCGCGCCGCCCGGCCCGGCGGACGGCAGGCCCGCCGGACGCAGGGCCGGCACCGCCTGCTGCTTTTCCGGCGGCGTCGATTCCTGGTACTCGCTGATCAAGCACCGGCATGCGGTCACCCATATCCTCCTCGTCCGCGGCTTCGACATCGGGCTCGAGAACGACGCGCTGTGGCACAGCACGGTGGAGCGCATCGGCGCGGTCGCGCAGGCCATGGATCTCCGCCTGGTCACCTGCGAGACCAACCTGCGCAGCGTTGCCGACAAGGGCCGGCCCGGCTGGGGCCTGCCCTACGACGGCGATTTCTGGGGCCAGTGCCTGCACGGCGCGGCACTGGCCGCCGTCGCCCTGCCGCTCTCGCCAATGCTGGGAACCCTCATCGTGCCGGCGACGCACAGCGAGGACAGCCTGCGGGCCTGGGGATCCTCGCCGTTCCTCGATCCCCATTGGTCGAACGAGCGCCTCGCCATCGTCCATGACGGGTGCGAAGCGGACCGGCTGCAGAAGGTCCGCACGATCGCCGGCGACACCCTGGCGCGGCAAAGCCTGCGCGTCTGCCATGACGACCGATCGACACTCAATTGCGGAGAATGCGAGAAATGCGTGCGTACCATGCTCGCCCTGGAGCTATGCGGAGCGCTCGACGAGATGGCGACGTTCCCGCGCCGGCGCGGGCTCGCGAAACTGCGCCGCCTCGAGATCCCGGCGCATCTGCAGTACCACTACGAGCGGCTGCGCGACGCCGCCATTCTGTCGGACAACTGGCCCCTGGCGCATCGCATCGAGTCCGCCCTGGGGCGCCGGCCGTCCATCGAGCGCTCGCTGGCACTGCTGGTCCGCCGGGCGCGTGGCATCCAACTCCGCGGCCACCGCCGCACACCGCTCGCCGCGCCCGGATCCGGCCTCACCGATCCGGCCATCCCGAGGTAGCGGCACGGTGCGCGCCTGGCCGGGACCCGGCGCCGGGCCGAACCTGCAGGGGGCGATGCCCCTTCCGGAGCCGGCCGCTGCGGCTTCGGGCTCCCTGCCATGGCGGCCGTTCCGCATGACCCCCGGATGGTTCCGCGCGACGGCCTGGGCCGTCCACCGGGTCGCCTGGCGGATGCGCCTGCTGGAATACGGCCTGTCCGCGGTCGAGAAGGAGGTGACGACGACGGTGCGGATGCCCTGGCACCTTCGCCCGCGCCTCTGGCTTCGCGGCTTCCTGGCCCATTCCCATGTCCTCTACAGGTTCGACTGCAACGACCCGAATGACTATCTCACCGACGTGCAGCGGTTCGTGGGAAGCAGGACGATCAACGGGCCCTATGCCGTGCTGCTCGACGACAAGCTGGTCTTCGACAGGCTGCTGGCCGACTTCGCCGACCTGAAACCTCGCCTGTTCGGGGTGCTCGAAGGCCCCAATGTGGTTCCCGCCCACGGCCCCCGCCCGGCCTGCCCCGCCATCGCCTTGCGCGACCTTGTCCGCGACCAGGGCAAAGTCGCGGTCAAGCCGATCCTCGGCGGCGGCGGGCGCGGCTTCGCCGCAGTCGGCTGCGATGCGGACGGCGGGTTCCGGATCAACGGCAAGGCGGCCACCCCGGCCGCGGTCGACGAGCTCGGCGTGCCGCACGGAACGAAGATGGTCACCGAGTTCATCGAAACCCATCCATGCCTTGCCGCGCCCTATCGCCCCGCCGCCAACACCCTGCGCCTGCTGACCGTGCAGGACGAACAGGATCGTCCATTCGTCGCGCGGGCGGTCGCGCGCTTCGGCTGCTCGTCATCCGGGACAACGGACAACTGGAGCAGCGGCGGCCTGTGCGCGGCGATCGACATGGACACCGGCCTGCTGAGCCGGGCCGCCCGGTTTCCTGCGGAGCAGGACTGCGTGACCTGGCACGACCGGCATCCCGAGACCGGGGTGCCGATCGCCGGGTTGGAGGTGCCGCACTGGCACGCCATCCGGCGCCAGATCGCCGGGCTGGCCGCAAGCTTCCCCTACCTGCCCTATGTCGGCTGGGACCTGATCGTGACGCAGGACGGGTTCCGCGTCCTGGAAGGGAACGCCTATTCGGGCGTCAACATGTTCCAGATTCACGAGCCGCTCCTCACCGACCCGCGCCTGCTCGCGTTCTACCGCCGCAAGGGCGTGATCCGGGACGTGCCGGGCCCGTCGGCGAACCGTTCCGCCGCGGCGCGCGCGCTGCCCGATCCCATCGAAAGGAATCGACCATGAGCCAGACCACGATCCGCAAGGCCGTCCTGCCCGTCGCCGGGCTCGGATCGCGCTTCCTGCCCGCGACCAAGGCCGTGCCGAAGGAACTGCTGCCGATCGTCGACCGGCCGATCCTGGACTATGCGCTGGACGAGGCGCGGGCCGCCGGCATCGAGGAGTTCATCTTCGTCACCGCGCGCGGCAAGGACAGCATCGTCGACCATCTCGACGCCCGGCCCGACCTCGTGCGGCAACTCGAGGAAAGCGGCAAGCCGGACCTGGCGGACCGCGTGCGTGCGACGAGCCTGCCTCCCGGCCGTGCCACCTTCGTGCGGCAGGACGAGCCGCTGGGCCTCGGCCATGCCGTCTGGTGCGCCCGCAATGCCGTGGGCGACGAGCCGTTCGCCGTCATCCTGCCCGACGACGTTATCCTGGGCCCCACCCCTTGCCTTGCGACCCTGCTGGCGGTGCGCGAGCGGCATGGCGGGCATGTTGCCGCGGTGGTCGAGGTCCCCCGCGAACAGACGATGCGGTACGGCATCCTGGACGTGGACGGCGATACGGGCCGTGTCGCCCGCGCGCGCGGGCTTGTCGAGAAGCCGGAGCCGCGCACGGCGCCATCGACCCTCGCGATCATCGGCCGCTATGTCCTGGGGCCGGAGGTGTTCGAGGAGCTGGAGCGCCACGACACGGGGGCCGGAGGCGAGATCCAGCTCACCGACGCGATCGCGCGCCGGATCGGCCGCGAGCCGTTCCACGGCACGCGGTTCGACGGCCTGCGCTTCGACTGCGGCTCCAAGGAGGGCTATCTGGAGGCGGTCATCGCCTTCGCGCTGGCGCGCCGCGACCTGTCGGGCGCGATGGCGCGCATGCTGTCGACCTATGCCGTGGCGCAGCCCCCCGCCCGGCAGGACGTCAAGGGCGCTGCGTAGGAGGGCGGCGGCGATCGACCGGGTTCCGGTCAGTGATAGACCGACCCGCCGTCCGCCGCGATGATCTGCCCGGTCACGAACCCGGAATCCTCGCCGGCGAGGAACGCGACGACACGCGCCACATCCACCGGATGGGCATCGCGCCGGAGCGCGCGGGTGTCGCGCGCCACCTGGCGGTAGGTGGCATCCAGGGCGGTGTTCTCCAGATTGCTCTCGGTCAGGGTGTAGCCGGGCGAGACGGCGTTGACGAGCACGTTGTCGGGGCCGAACTCCTGCGCCAGGCTGCGGGTCAGGGACATCACCGCGCCCTTGGAGGCGACATAGGCGGCAAGCTGCGGCGCGCCCTTGAACGCAGTGCCGGAGGTGATATTGACGATCCGACCCGACTTCCGTGCCCGCATATGCGCGGAGACCGCCTGGCAGGTCAGCAGCACGCTCAGGGTGTTCACGTCGATCATCCGCCGGAATTCCTCGACCTCGATCTCCTCGAACGGTTTCAGCCGGATACCCCGCGAGATCGCGGCGTTGTTGACCAGGATGTCGACCCGCCCGAAGGCCTCCAGGCTCCGCGCCACCATCGCGTCGACCGCCGCCTTGTCCGAGACGTCGGTCTCCACCGCGATGGCCCGGACGCCGAACGCCTCCGCCGCCCGCGCACCCGCCTCGGGATTGAGGATGTCCGCCGACACGATGTCCGCACCGCGCTGGGCGAGGATGCGGGCGCATTCCAGTCCCAGGCCTGTCCCGGCACCGGTGACGATGGCGGTCCTGCCATGCAAGCTCATCTGCGCAGTCTCCGATTGCGAGGGGGTCATTGGGGTGAGCCGTCCGCCATGGCACGGCGGATCGCCGGCTCCACGGCATCGAGCCAGGACAGGCCCGCGAGCTCCGCCTCGCGGCCCGGCTGCAGCCACAGATGCTCGAGCTCGACGAGCCCCGCATGGCCCCGCCGCGCCAGCTGAGCCAGCAGAGGGGCGATGTCGATCGTGCCGGCGCCGGGCTCGCACCTCCCCGGCTGGCTGGCGATCTGGACCGGGCCGAGGATCTCCCATTCCCTGTCCAGACGGCCCGGCAGGTCGCCGTCGGTCGCGTGCAGATGCCCGGTGTCGTAGATCAGCCGGACCGCCGGATGGTCCGCGGCCCGCACGATCCGGGCGGCCTGGTCGAACCCGGTCAGCAGCAGGTTGGGCAGGGTTGCCGGGGCGATCGCTTCCACGGCGACCCGCAGGCCCCGGCTTGCGGCCCTCACGCCGGTTTCGTGCAACCGTTCCACGAAGCGCGCCTCCTGCTCGGCCGCCGGCAGGCCGGGAGCGCGGCCGGGGACGATCGCAAGGTCGGTGGCCCCCAGTGCCTCGGCATCGCGGAACGCCCGGTCGATCGCCGCGCTCAGCCGATCGGCACCGGCCCTGTCTCCGGGCAGCCAGAGGGGCTCGGCAAGATCCGCCTTTGCGCCGATCACCAGGCTGCCGGCGGCCAGGCCGTGATGCCGCAGGCAGGCGGCGATCTCGCGGCGATCCGCCTCGGGGCGGCTCGAGAACCAGGGATCCTGGATGCCGGCAAAGCCGATCCCGGCGGCAAAGGCGATCTGGTCCGCCGGAGCGGGCGATCGCGCCGCGTGCGCGAACAGCGGCATGTCAAAGCTGCGGAAGCCCAGATGCGCCGCGTAGCGCAGCACGAAACGGTCGTGTGCGCGGCCAGTCACGCCGCCCTCCGCAGCGGCATCACATGGTCCGGCCCCAGTTCCCCGACCGCCGTCTCGCCCAGCAGCATCAGCGCGGTCTCCATCTCGTCGCGGAACAGGGCGGCGACCTTGTCCACCCCGGCCTCGCCCGCCGCCGCGAGCCCCCAGACATAGGCACGGCCGAGCAGCACCGCGGTGGCGCCGAGCGCACGCGCCTTCAGCACGTCGGTGCCGCGCCGGACGCCGCCGTCGAGCAGCAGCTCGGTGCGCCCGCCGACCCTGCCCGCGATCTCCCCCAGGGCATCCAGCGCGGCCGGCACCCCGTCGAGCTGCCGCCCGCCATGGTTGGACACCGAGATCGCGTCCGCACCGAGCGCCACCGCCCGCTCCGCATCGTCGGGGTGCAGGATGCCCTTGAGGACGAGCGGCCCGTCCCACAGCGCGCGGATGTCCTCGACATCCTGCCACCCCGCCGTGGCATCGAAGAGCGACGCGACATGCCGGGCGATACTGGCAAAGCCCGCCGCATGCGGATTGCCCCGGAAATTGCCGAAGCCCACCGGGTGGCGTAGCGATCGCAACAGCCAGGGCAGGTGCAGCGCCAGGTCGGCGGCATTGGCGAGGGTGGGGCGCACCGGGACCGTGAAGCCGTTGCGCAGATCGCGCTCCCGGCGGCCGGCCACCGGCAGGTCCAGTGTCAGGCAGAGCGCTGCATAGCCCGCATCGCGCGCCCGGCGCACCAGGCCGCGCATCCAGTCGCGGTCCTTCAGGAAGTAGAGCTGGAACCACAGGGTGGCGTCTGGCGCGGCCCGCGCCACATCCTCCAACCCGGCGACCGAATTGGTCGACAGGCAGAACGGCAGGCCGGCGCGCGCCGCACTGCGCGCCGCCAGGATCTCGCCCTGCGGCCAGGCGATCCCGGCAAAGCCGATCGGCGCCAGGGCCAGCGGCATGGCGGCGGGCCGGCCGAGCAGGGTCGTTGCCAGGTCCGTCCGCGAGACGTCGCGCCCGACCCGGGGCAGGAAGCCCCAGTCGCCGAAAGCAGCGACGTTGCGACGGGCGGTCCACTCGTCGCCGGCCGCGCCGTCGATGAAGTCGAAGACCGCGCGCGGAAGCCTGCGCCGGGCAGCACTTCGCAGATCCTGCACATTCGATATCGCCGCGAGCGATGCCATCCGGGCGCTATCCGGCCGCCACAGCCGCGGCATTGGCCGCACGATCCATTCGCCCCATCCCGTCCGGCCTGTGCGGTTCCGCCTCTCGCGCCCCGCGACGGCTGGATCTTCCAAGGAAGGTGTTGGCAGAGTCAAGCGCATGCCCACCTGCGCGGCATTGCCCGCAAGGCCGAGCGACCCCGGGCACCGTCCGGCGGCGCCCTGCTCGGGGTTCGCGACCTCTCCAGGCCCTGCAGGCCTTGACGGCGTGGGTGAAGTCAGGCGCCTTGCAGCATCGCAAGCGGGTGCTTGCCGGCTCGAGGCCGCGCCGGGCGCGATTGCGCGTCTCCATGCCGGGGCAAACGACGGAAAGCTGCTGCTGCGGCTGGATAGACCGGTCGCTTCCACTGCCCGGTCGCGTCGTCTAGAAGTGCGAAAGACCAGGGGGATGGCCGATCCATGCCACGACGAAAGATCGAGACGATCGACAGCCATACGACTGACATCGCGGACAGCTGGGCACGCGAGCGGCCGGAGCTCGACCAGGATTCCCTGCTTCACCTGATCTATCTGATGCGCGCGGGCCGGGTCCTCGATCGCAACTATGACAGCTATACCCGCCGCGTCTTCGGGATCAGCGGCGCCGACATGCGGGTGATCTTCGCGCTGCGCCGCGCCGGAGCACCCTACGCGCGCCGTCCCACCGATCTCTACCGCGCGCTGCTGGTCACCTCCGGGGCCATCACCAAGCAGGTGGACCGCCTGGCAAAGCTCGGCTTTGTCCGGCGCCGGCCCGACCGGGCGAATGGCGGTGGCTTCCAGGTCGAGCTCACCGACAAGGGCCTCGATGCCGCGGATCGCGCGATCAAGGCCGTCGCCGACAGCGTCTTCCTGCGTGACGGCCACAACCCGCTGACGGCGCGCGAGCGCGCGACCTTGATCGCGCTCTGCTCGAAGCTTCTGTCGAACCTCGAGCAGCCCGAGGACGACGCACCCGAAGACTGAATGCCGCCCGGCATGACTGCGCGGCCGACCCGCCGCGCCACCGGGGACGGCCCCTGTCCGCGCCTGCCGTCGCAAGCCTGCGGCGGTCGATCGGGAGTTGACGCTCGCCGGCCGTTATCGTTATCTTCCATGGAAGATTAGAGAGCGCCACGCCATCGGCGCGTCCGCCGGACGGCTGGACGGGAGGAAGAGACATGCTGACGCAAGAAGAGAACGAAGCGCTTTGCCGTGTCGGCCGGGACACCCCGATGGGCAAGGTGATGCGCCGCTACTGGCATCCGATCGCCAGTTCCGACCAGCTCCCCGCACCAGACTGCGCACCGCTTCGGATGCAGCTGCTGGGCGAGCGGCTGGTCGTCTTCCGCGACAGCGACGGCCGGGTCGGCGTGCTGCAGGAGAACTGCATGCATCGCGGCGCCTCCCTTTCGCTCGGCCGGGTCGAGGAAGGCGGGCTCCGCTGCCTCTACCATGGCTGGAAGTTCGCCGTGGACGGCACGATCCTGGACACCCCGAACAATCCGGATCCGCGCTTCCGGGAGCGCCTCAGGCAGCCATGCTTTCCGGCGCGCGAGGAAGGCGGCATGATCTGGACCGTCGTGGGCGCCAGGAGGGGCGAGGAGCCGCCGTTCCGCCGCTTCTCGTTCATGGATGCCGCGCCGGAGCACCGGCTGGTCCTGCGCTTCAACGTGAACTGCAACTACCTGCAGCTCTGGGAGGGCGGCGCCGACAGCTCGCATGTCGGCATCCTGCATTCGGAAGCCGCGCGCCCGGGATGGCTCGACAAGCAGGTCAAGCGCGACCAGCGGGCCGGCAACCCCGCCAACCTGGCCGTTCCCGACAACGCGCCGACCTTCGAGATCGAGGACACGGACTACGGCTTCCACTACGCCGCGATGCGGCGGGCGCCGAATGCCGACGGCGCGATGGAGACCTGCAATATCCGGGTCGTCCCGCTGATCCTCCCGACGATCCGCATCATCCCCGCACCGAACGCGTTCTACACCGTGTTCGAAACGCCGGATGACGACTACCGGACCTCGACCTTCATCGTGATCCATGGCTACAGCCCCCCGAACCGCGAGGAGATCCTGGAACTTCTCGGCGTGTCGGATCCGGCGATCTACGATCGGGAAAGCGGCAACCTGCTGGTCGGCGGGGACAATGCCTTCGGCCAGCAGCGACCGGCAATGCAGCAGTCCTGGACGGGGATGCGGGGTGTCGAGCACGAGGACGCGGCGATGGCCTTGTCCATGGGGCCGATGTTCGACCGCTCCAGGGAGCATCTGGTCGCGGCCGACGGGGCGGTGGTGCGGCTGCGCAAGCGGCTGCTGGCCAGCATCAAGGCGATGGAGGCGGGCGGAGAGCCGCTGGGCGCCACGATGTCCGACCTCACGAACGTCAGCGTCACCTCCGACGCGCCGCTCGACCGCCCCTGGCAGGAGGTGGGACACCGCTACGAGATCCCGCCGCAGGCCGCCGAGTGACCGCCGCGGTGCGCGGGACGGGTTAGGACGGGAGGCCGGGAACATGCTGCAGCAGCCGATCGCGGCGCGCGCCGACCAGCTGGCCGTCACGGTCCGGTCGATGACCCTGCTGGCGAAGGATACGCTGGCACTGGAACTGGTCGCGGACGGGGGCGCGGAGTTGCCGCCGTTCAGCGCCGGGGCGCATGTCGACCTGCTGCTGCCGAACGGCATCCGGCGCTCCTACTCGCTGTGCAATTCCAGCGGCGAGCGCCACCGCTACGTCGTCGGCGTGAAGAAGGCCGATCCCAGCCGCGGCGCCTCGGCCTTCATCCACGACACGCTCAGGGTGGGCGCCCGGATCACCGTCACGGCGCCGCGCAACAACTTTCCGCTGGACGAAAAGGCCAGCCGCAGCGTGCTGATCGCGGGCGGGATCGGGATCACGCCGATCATGTCGATGATCGACCGGCTGGAGGAGCTGCGGGCGGACTGGACGCTCTACTACGCAGCGCGCACCCGCGCCGACGCGGCCTTCCTGGAGCAGCTGCAGGAGCTCGGCACCACGGCGCCCGGCCGGATCCATATGCGCTTCGACCGGGAGCCGGGCAATGCCATGCTCGACCTCGCGGCGATCGTCGAATCCGAGCGGGGCGCGGGCGTCCATTTCTATGCCTGTGGGCCGGGGCCGATGCTCGACGCCTTCGAGGCCGCGACGGCCGCGCTGCCGCCCGGGACCTGCCACCTGGAGCGCTTCGGGGCCGCCCCGCAAGCCGTCTCGGAGGATGGGCTCGAAACCTTCGAGGTCGTGCTGGCGCGGTCAGGCCGGAGCCTGACGGTCGGTCCAGGCACGACGATCCTGGACCAGCTGCTCGAGCACGGCATCGACCTGCCGTTCTCCTGCATGGAGGGTGTCTGCGGCTCCTGCCGCGTGGCCGTTCTCGACGGCATTCCCGACCATCGCGACATGGTGCTGACCGACGACGAGATGGCTGCAAACGGCTGCATGATGGTGTGCTGCTCGGGCAGCCGCAGTGCGCAGCTGATCCTCGACATCTGAGCCGCTGCGGGAGAGCTCTGCGACATGAAAACTGGCAACATTCCCGGCGTACAGGGGAAGACGTTCGTCGTCCTCGGTGCCGGGCAGGGCATCGGCCGCGCCACGGCGCAGCTGTTCGCCGAGGCAGGAGCGTCGATCGTCTGCGTCGACAAGGAGCTGCACCTCGCCGAGGCGGTGGCGGCCGAGGTCGGGGGCTGGGCCCTGGCGGCCGACGTCACCGCACGACAAGACATGGCGCGCCTGTTCCCCGCCGCGGTGGAGTGCGCCGGCCGGCCGCTCGACGGCCTGATCGATATCGTCGGCATCGCGGACGTGCGCACGATCGCGGATATGGACGATGCCGGCTGGGACGGGCAGTTCGACATCGTGTTGCGCCACGCCTTCCTGGCCCTGCAATACGCACCGGAGCATATGCCGAACGGCGGGTCGATCGCCTTCGTCAGCTCGATGGCCGGTGCCAGGTCGGTGGAGAACCAGTCGGTCTACGGTGCCGCAAAGGCGGCGCTCGACCAGCTCGTCCGCGGCGCCGCCGGCGAACTCGGCCCGCGCGGCATCAGGGTGAATGCCGTGTCTCCCGGCTTCGTCCGGACGCCACGGCTGGACGCCGCGCTCAGCGCCGCCTTCTGGGACGGGCTGAAGTCACATGTGCCGGTCGGCCGAGCGGCCGACCCGGTGGATATCGCCGGCCCGCTGCTGTTCCTGTGCTCGGACCTCGCGGCCTGCGTGACAGGCACGGTGATCCCGGTGGATGGTGGGGTCTCGACCCGCGCCGCACTGCCCCCCATCCCGCTCAGGCGCAAGGCCGAGGCGGTGAAGCCGTGACGGGCCGGAAGGCGCCGGAGGCCGATCCGGCATTCGACGAGATTCTCGCGCATTCCCGCGGCAAGGCCGTCCTCGCCGACGGGGCGCTCGAGGATGTCCGCCGCATGGTCGTGGAGCGCGCGAAGAGCCGGCCGGGCCCGCCGGTGGCACGGGTCGACGACGTGGCGATCCCCGGCCCGGCAGGGGCGATCCCGCTGCGCCTCTACGTGCCCGAGGGCGCGCGCGGCCTCGCCCTGGCCTTCCATGGCGGCGGCTGGATGATGGGCAGCCTGGACTCCTTCGATCCCCTGTGCCGCAACCTGGCCGTCCATTCGGGTGCCGCGATCGCGTCGGTCGACTACCGTCTGGCGCCGGAGCATCCGTTCCCCGCCGCGGTGGAGGATGCCTGCGCCGCCAGTGCCCATCTCGGCCGGCATGCCGCATCGCTCCACCTGCCGGAAGGGCCCCTGGTGCTGTTCGGCGAATCCGCCGGCGCGAACCTTGCCGCGGTCGCCGCGATCGCTGCGCGCGATGCGGGAGCGCCCAAGGTGCTGCGCCAGATCCTGGCCTACCCGGCGGTCGATGCACGCGGCCAGGCCGAGTCCCTGGAGCTGTTCGCCGAGGGCTATCTGCAGACCCGGCGCGACGTCGAGTTCGCGCTCCGCACCTATGCGCTGGGCCATGGCGTGCCGGCCGATGACTGGCGGCTGTCGCCGATCATGGCGGAAAGCCTGGCGGGGGTGGCGCCGGCGTTCATCCTGTCGGCCGAATGCGACGCGATCCGCGACGATTCCGCTGCCTATGCCGACCGGCTGCGGCGGGAAGGCGTGCCCGTCGTGCATGTCCGCTACGCGGCGATGATCCATACCTTCGTGCAGATGCGGAACGTGGTGGACGCGGCGGTGATCGCCCAGCGGCAGCTCGCCGACGAGATCCGGCGGGCCTTCGAGGCGGCATGACGGCGCCCGCGTGGCGCGGGAACAGGCCTATCTTGCGGGCGGGTCCAGGGCGCCCTGCCGGCCGTCGACCGGGCGCGGGTCGAAGGCTTCGAAGCGCGACAGCAGGTCGGTCAGGAACCGGCTTCCAGCCTCGAGCTCGGCTCCGGTCATGCTGCAGATCGCCCGGCCGATCGGCGTCGAATCGGAACAGATCGCCTGCAGCGCCTCCTCGGCCGTACGCCGGCCCTTCTCGGTCAGGAAGATCAGCCGTCCCCGCTTGTAGTCGGGATCCGGCCGGCGCGTCACCAGCCCCTGCCGGATCAGGCGGTCGACCTGCTTGGTGACGGCGCCCGAGGTGATGAACAGCGACTGGAACAGGTCGGTCGGGCGCATGCCGACCTCCACGCCGTTGCGGCGCAGCGCGAGCAGGATGCGCATGTCGCTGGTGCCGATGCCGTGGCTGGCCTGCGACAGGCGCCGGAACGCCGCCTCGATATGGATGTCGAGGCGCTTGATCGCGGCGGCGACGACGAAAGCGCTCAGGTCGAGGTCGGGCCGCTCCCGCTCCCACTGGCGCGTCATTTCACCGATCGTAGATACCAAACTGACAAGCCTCTTCTGCGCCGGCCGCGCGGCATGGCCCTGCTTCGGGAGGTCGAAGCCAGGGAAGCTAGCGGAGGCCGGGATCGTGTCAAGAAGCCGGTCCTGCGTCACACCCGCGGCCGGCCGCAGCCCCATGGGCCGGCGAATTTGGCCTTGACCCTGCCCGCGCTTCGAGACATCTTCCATGGAAGCTCATGACGGATCGTACAGGACGGGCCGTACAGGGCAGATCCCCGATAGGGGACGCAGGCCCGCCGCAAGCGACGGCAGGCCCGGGCGCACAGGGAGGAAAAGATGGCATCAGGGATTTCTCGCCTCGCGGCGATCGCCGCGGCCGGCGCGATGGCGCTCGCCGCTGCAACCGCCGTCGCCGAGGACAGCGTGAAGGTCGGCGTGGTGGGGCCGATGACCGGCCCGCTCGCGGTGATGGGCAAGCAGTGGCGCCAGGGCATCGAGGCCTATATGGCAGCCCATGGCGACACGGTAAACGGCCACAAGATCGAGGTGATCTACCGCGATACCACGGCGAACCCGTCGATGGCCCGGCAGCTGACCCAGGACCTCGTTGTGCGCGACGGCGTACAGGCGCTGATCGGCTACGGGATTTCGCCCTCGGCGGCGGCAGCCGCGCCGGTCATCAACCAGGCCAAGATTCCCGCCTTCCTGCCGCACGCGGCCTCGCCCGGACTGATGGCGGCATCGCCCTATTTCGCGCGCATGGGGCAGAACATCGCCACCAACGCCGAGGTCGCGGCCGACTGGGCCCTAAAGAAGGGGGTCAAGACCGCCTATATCGCGGTGGCGGATTATGCCCCGGGCCACGATGTCGCCAAGGCCTTCCAGCCGGCGTTCGAGGCGGGCGGCGGCAAGGTCGTCGGCCAGGACAATATCCCGCTGTCCACTGTCGATTTCTCGCCGTTCGCCGAGCGCATTGCTACCGCCGATCCCGACATGGTGCAGATGTTCATTCCGCCCGGCGCGCAGGCGGTCTCGATGGTGAAGGCGCTGGCCGCCCGCGGCGTGATGGCGGACACCCTTGTCATCGGGCAGGGCGAGGCGGAGGATTCCGACATCCACCTCTTCGACGGGACCATCGATAACTTCCACACCGTCATCTACTACTCGCAGAGTCTGGACAATCCGGAAAACAAGACCTTCCTGGACAGCCTGAAGGCCACGGCCGGTGCGGATGTCCTGCCGAGCTCGTTCACCCTCGGCGCCTATGACGCGATGGGGCTGATCTACGCTCTGGTCGCCGACATGAAGGGCGACAGGATCGACGGCCCCGCCGCGATGGAGGCCCTCGCCGGCCATTCCTGGAACAGCCCGCGCGGCAAGGTGACCCTGGACATGCAGACCCGCGAGCCGATCCAGGATTTCGTCGTCCGCCAGGTGCAGCAGACCGATGCCGGGCTGCGGAACGTCGTGATCGACACGATCCCGCAGGTGACCCCGAAGCCGACGACCAACTAGCCCCCAGTCGCCTGCCGTCCCGCTCCAGGGACGGCAGGCACCGCGGGGCGCGGCCTCCCGCTCGGCAGGTCACCGGTACGGAAACGCCATGGGCGACTCCCTTTCATCGCTGAGCTTCATCCTGCTGTACGGGACGTCCTACGGACTGATCCTGTTCATCATCGCGATCGGCCTGGTCATCACGATGGGGCTGATGCGGGTCATGAACCTCGCACATGGCGCCTTCGCGGCGATCGGCGGCTATCTGGCCGTCGGGCTGATGGCCGAGGCGGGCCTCTCCTTCGTGCCCGCCGTCCTGCTCGCCGTGATCGCCGTCGTCCTGCTGTCGGTCGTGCTCGAACGCCTGGTGTTCTCCAGCCTCTACGGCGCCAACGAGCTGGACCAGGTGCTGATGACGATCGGCGTGAACTTCATCGTCATCGGGCTGATCACGATCGTCTTCGGCCCCAATGTCTATCCGGTGCAGCTGCCCGAGGCGCTGCGCGGCAGCGTCGACCTCGGCATCCGCGACTTCGAGATCTACCGGCTGTTCGTCATTGCCGTCGGACTGGTCGTCGTGCTGGGGCTCTGGATGCTGTTCGACCGGACGAGCTTCGGCGCGAAGCTGCGGGCGGCGGTCGACAATCCCTCGATGACCGGGGTCATCGGCATCAACGTGAGCGGGATCTTCGTCGTCGCGTTCGGCCTGGGAAGCGGCCTGGCCGCCCTGGGCGGCGCGATCGGCGCCGCCATGCTGCCGCTGGAGCCCTACTATCCGATGAAATACCTGGTCCTGGTCCTCGTCGTCGTCGCGCTGTCCGGTTTCGGCAACATGAAGGCCTCGCTCGCAGTGGCGGTGCTCGTGGGGATCGCGGACACGGCGGGACGGTTCCTGGTGCCCGACTTCGGCGGCTTCGTCATCTACATCGTGCTGGTCGTCCTGATGGTGGTGCGGCCACAGGGCCTGTTCGCCAGGAGGACGGGATGACCGGCGCGGCATCGGGCTCCCGCCATCTCGGGCGGCACCGGTTCTCCCCGCTGGAGCTCCTGCCGCTGGCTGCGGCGATCGCTGCCTACTACCTGTTTCCGGGCTATCTGTCGCTGGGTGCCAGTGTCCTCGTGATGGCGATCTTCGCCGTGGCGCTCGACCTGGTCATCGGCTTTGCCGGCATCGTGACCCTGGGGCATGCGGTGTTCTTCGGCGTGGGCGCCTATGGCGCGGCCCGCATGTCGATGGCCGGGCTGGCCGACCCGATCGTGACCGCGCTCCTTGCAGGCCTGCTGGCGGCGCTGCTTGCCGCCCTGACCGGGCCCTTCGTCCTGCGGCTCAAGCATCTGCCGCTGATCATGGTGACCGTCGCCATCGTAATGATCGTGCACGAGGCCGCCAACAAGGCCGCCTGGCTGACCGGCGGGCATGACGGGCTGCCGGCGCTGGTCTTCGGCGATGTCCTCGGGCAGTTCGCCTGGTCGATCTACGGCACCACGAGCTATGTCTATGCGCTCGCCTGGCTGGTGCTGCTGGTGGCAGTGTCGCGGGTCATCGTCTCCTCGCCGTTCGGCGTGGCACTGCAGGGCATCCGCCAGAACGAGTTGCGGATGCGGGTGATGGGCGCGCCGGTCCTGCTGCAGCAGACGGTGATCTACAGCTACAGCGCCTTCCTCGCCGGCGTCGCCGGTGCGCTCCATGCGCAGATCAACGGCTTCGTCTCGCTGGATACGCTGACCGTCGATCTGGGCGTCTTCGCGCTTGCCATGATCGTGCTGGGCGGGATCGGCCGGATCTACGGCGCGATCGTCGGCGCCGCCGTCTACATGCTGGTGCAGTACTTCGCGCAGCAATGGGACCCCTATTACTGGATGCTTGCGATCGGCATCCTGCTGGTCCTCGTCGTGCGCTTTGGCAAGGGAGGCATCCTGGGCATCCTGGAGACGCTCTGGCTCCGGCTGCGCCCGGGGCGCATCGGGGCGCCGCAGAAAGCGGCGGGCGAGCGGGAGCCGGGCGAATGACCGCGGCCGCCGGCCCGATCCTGCAGGCGCTGCGCCTGAACAAGCATTTCGGCGCGCTGCAGGTCACCCGCGATGTCGACCTCAGCCTCGAAAGGGGCGCGCGGCGTGCGCTGATCGGCCCGAACGGCGCCGGCAAGACCACCCTGGTGGGGCTGCTCTCCGGGGTGATCCGGCCGAGCTCGGGGCGCATCCTGATCGACGGCAGGGACGTGACCGACATGTCGCCGGCGCGCCGGACCCGCATGGGCCTGGTCCGCACCTTCCAGATCTCGAACCTGTTCCAGGACATGACGGTGTTGGAGAACGTCTATCTTGCGGTCAGCCAGGAACGCCGCCGCGGGCTCGACCTGTTCCGGCCGGCCGGACGCGACCACGGCTCGCTGGACCGCGCCGGCGAACTGATCCGGAAAGTCCGGCTGGGGCCCCACGCCGACCGGCTGGTCGCGGAGCTCGCCTATGGCCAACAGCGCCTGATCGAGGTGGCGATCGCGCTGGCGCTGCGACCCCGCATCCTGCTGCTGGATGAGCCGGCGGCCGGCATCCCGACCGGCGAACTCGACCTGCTGCTCTCGGTGATCGACGAGCTCGATCCGGACATGGCGGTGCTGGTGATCGAGCATGACATGGCGCTGGTGCGGCGGGTGGCGAGGGACGTCACCGTGCTGGTGCATGGCGCCGTGCTGACCAGCGGGCCGACCGCGGAGGTACTGGTCTCCGCGGAGGTACGGCGGGTCTATCTCGGCGAGTCCGCCGCCGGCGAACGGGGGCCGCACGATGCTTGAGGTGCGGGGCCTGACCGGCGGCTGGGGGCCGACCATCGTGGTGCAGGATGTCAGCTTCACCCTCGCCCGCAACGAGACCCTGGCCATTGTCGGTCGCAACGGGGTCGGCAAGTCCACCCTGCTGGAACTGATCACCGGCCGCGCCCGGCACCGTGCGGGAGAGATCCTCAAGGACGGGGGCGACATTGCCAGGGTGCGCCTGCACGGGCGGGCGCGACTGGGGATCGGCCATGTGCCGCAGCAGCGCGAGGTGTTCGCCAGCCTCACGGTGGACGAGCATCTGACGATCGCCCGGCGCCCGGGCGCCTGGGACCGCGAGAAGGTGCTGGCGCTGTTCCCCTCGCTGGCCGCGCGGCGACGCAGCCTCGGCGCCCAGTTGTCGGGTGGCGAGCAGCAGATGCTGGCGATCGCGCGCGCCCTGGTCGGCAACCCAGACGTGCTGCTGATGGACGAGCCGTCCGAGGGTCTCGCCCCCGTCGTCATCGAACAGCTGGTCCAGGCACTGCGGCGCCTGACGGCGGACCGCACGCTGTCCATCCTCCTGGTGGAACAGCGCATCGACATCGCCCGGCAGCTTGCCGACCGCTTCCTGGCGATGGATCGCGGCGCGATCGTCCATTCCGGCAGCGCACGGGAGCTGGAGGCGACCGGCGAGCTTGCCGGGTTGCTGGGACTGGCCCAGGCCTGACCCCACCGGCTGGCGGAGACGATCGTTCGGCAGACACGCCGATACTCCAAACCGCGTTCCGCGAACAAGCCCGTTCCCTGGAAGATCAGCAGCAGATTCCACCGGCGGCACCGGGACCCTGGCCGCGCGCGAGCCGGGCTTCGGCATCCCCGCGCCGCGGGTGGACGGCAACGACTACCCGGCGGTGCGGGCCGCCGCGGCCGGGGCGGTGGAACTGGGCGGCGATTCCACCGCCGACGACCCCTGCAGCGCAGGCGGCCGGGCCATTCACAGGCCCGGAACGCGGTGCCGGGTGGCGGGTCAGGCCGCCTGCTGGCCGCGCCCGCCCTTCGCAGGCCGGAACCGCCGCGTCACCTTGTGGGTCGGGACCAGGCTCCGCCAGTCCTCGCCCTTCGGGATCGTCGCGTTGCGGCCGAAGATCCTCATCTGGTCGGCATCGACGCCGATCGGCTCGCCGCCGCCTTCGACCGCCTGGGCAGCGCCGATCAGGAAGCGGTAGAGCCGCGAGACCGCCATGTCGACCGGCGCCAGGACCTCCTTGCTGCGGTCCTTGATCGCACCCGGCGATACGTTCACCGCCGCATCCTCCTGCGTGAAACTGTGAAAGCCGGAAAAGCCGCCGGCACGGATCGCGTCGCGGTTCTGCTTGAACCGGTTGCGCGGCGCCGGCCGGCCTGGCTCGTTGAAGCTGTCATAGGTCATGTTGTAGGCGCGCAATGCATCCTCATCGAGGCCGACATGCCGCAGCATGTTGCCGCGCAGCGGCTCCTCGCCCATCGGACGCTCCGGGTGCCAGAAGACATGGAAGTGGATGCACTGCTCATCGTTGATTGGGACCATGCACATGAACAGGTCCTCGTTCGGATTGGTGATGAAGCAGGGACCGGAAAAGGCGGTGATCCGGACATGCAACGTTTCCGACCCGTCGGCATCCGACCCGCCGCGGATCGCCGCGTACTGGAAGCCGAAATCCGTGTCGTCGACCTCGATCGTCGGCGCCGCGTCGAAGGTCATTTCGGCGGCCGCCGCGAAATTCAGGTCCTGCAGCTGGCCGGAGGCGCGAAGACCGTCGGTGTGCAGGATGTTGAGGTGCGAGGAATCGACAAGCGCCTCCAGCGCCTGGACATAGTTGCAGTTGTTCAGCGCGTAGACGTTCAGCCGGTGCCGGCTTTCGACATCGAACCAGGGGAAATGCGGGAAAGCGGGCATCGCCGCCTTCGGACCGAAATAGGACCAGATCATGCCGCCGGCCTCGCGCACCGGATAGGCTTCGGCCTTCACCCGGTGCTTGAACTCCGGGTCGTTCACGTTCGGCGTCTCCAGCACCGTGCCGTCGACGGCGAATTTCCAGCCGTGATAGAGGCAGCGGATGCCGTCGCCCTCGCACCGGCCGATGGCCAGCGAGACACGGCGATGCAGGCAGAACTGATCAAGTACGCCGAGTTCGCCGTCGGCGTTGCGGAAGACGACGAGCTTCTGCCCCAGGATCTCGAGCGGAAAGGGATCGCTCTCCGGCGTCGGGATGTCCGATGTCTGGCAGATCGGCAGCCAGTAGCGCCGGAATGCCTCGCCCATCGGGGTGCCGGGTCCGATCCGGCACATCAACTCGTTCTGTTCGTGCGAAAGCATAGGCGGACCCTCCCATGGGATTAATTCTTCCATGGAAGATACTTGCCCGGAGACAGTCTGGCAACAGTCGCTTCGCCTGCGCGCCCGCTGCCGCGATACACGGCGGCGACGGGATCAGGCCGCGGCCAGGCTCTCGTCCAGCAGGCGGGCCAGGCCGTAGAGGGCGCGGCAGTTCGGGACCGGGACCTGCAGGCGGTCGGCAATCTCGACCACCGCGCCGACGATCGGGTCGAGCTCCAGCCGGCGGCCGGCATCGACGTCCTGCAGCATCGAGGTGCGGAACGGGCCCAGCTTCAGCGCCAGGGCGACCCGTTCTTCAGGGTCGAGCTCCAGCTCCAGGCCCAGCGCGCCGGCAAGCTGCATCGCCTCGCGCATCGTGGCGGTGCAAAGCGCGCGGGTCTCCGGATCGCCGGCGATGCGGTCCACCGTCGCCCTGGTGAGCGCCGAGATCGGATTGAGGTTCAGGTTGCCGGCAAGCTTCGACCAGACCGCCTCGCGGATCTGCGACATGGTCTCCACCGCGAAGCCGGCGGCGCCCATCAGCCCGGCGACATCCTCGGCCTGCGCCTGCCCGGCGGGCCCCGGGGGGCCCAGGATCAGCCGGTTGCCGGCGTGATGATGGACATGGCCGGGCTGCGGCACCGAACAGCTGATATGCACCACGGCACCGGTCACCCGCGCCGCCGGGAAGGCCGCCGCCAAGTGTCCGCCGGGATCGACGGTCTCCAGCGCCGCACCGTCCAGCGCCCCGCCGAAGCCCTGGAAGAACCAGAACGGCACGCCGTTCACCAGGGGCAGCAGCATGGTCTGCCGGCCGCTGAGCGCCTGCAGGCCCGCGATCACACCGGGCAGCGCATTGGCCTTCACGCAGGCGAGCACGATGTCCTGCGGGCCGGCCGCGAACGGGTCGTCGGTCACGGCCAGGTCGTAGCGCTCCGTCGTCCCGCCCGCGGTGAGCCGCAGGCCGTCCCGCTTGACCGCCGCGAGGGTGGCGCCCCGGCAGATGCCGGTGACCTCGTGCCCGGCGGCGACCATGCGGGCCGCGGCCAGGCCGCCGATCGCGCCGACGCCGTAGACGGCAATCCTGGCCATCCTAGGCTCGCCCCATTCTCAGGACCGCCCCATTCTCAGGACCGCCACGAGGAGTCCCGGCGGTCGACCAGCCGGCCGAGCGCCTCGAACACGTTGCGGCCGCCGCCATGCCGCGGATCGAACTGCAGCGCGTCGCGGGTGCATTTGCGCTGCACCTCCTCGGGGATCGGGATCGCCGGGCCGATGGTGGCGGTGGCGAGCTGGATCTCGCAGGCGCGGTTCAGGGTCCAGAGCACCGCGAAGGTCGCCGGCAGGTCGGCGCCCCAGGCCAGCAGCCCGTGGTTGCGCAGGATCACCGCGCGCCGGTCGCCGATCGCCGCCAGCAGGCGCGGCCCCTCCTCGGCATGGACGGTGATCCCTTCGAAATCGTGATAGGCGACCATGCCGTGCAGCTGCGCGGAATAGAAATTGTCCATCGACAGCCCGGCCTGCGAACAGGCCACGGCCAGGCCCCCCGTGGTGTGGGTGTGCATCACGCAATGCGCGCCGGCAATGCCGGCATGGATCGCGGCATGGACGGTGAAGCCGGCCGGGTTCACCGGCCAGTCGGACTGCCCAACCACATTGCCCTGCAGGTCGATGCAGACCAGGTTCGAGGCCGTCACTTCGGAATAGTGCAGGCCGAACGGGTTGATCAGGAAGCGCGGCTCGTCGCCCTCGTTTTCCTGCGGCAGGCGCAGGGTGATGTGGTTGTAGATCAGCTCGGTCCAGCCAAGCATGTCGAAGATCCGGTAGCAGAGCGCCAGGTCCTGGCGCGCGCGCCATTCGGCCTCGCCGATCCCGGCGGGCCCGGCCTGCTGCATGACGTTCATTGCTGCCTCCTGTCCTGCCGTTCAGGCGCTGCCCCAGACCGCGGCGGCGGTCGACACCACCAGGCCCAGCTTGGCGCGTTCGTCGTCTTCCGTGACCGCATTGCCGTGATGGGTGCTGGAAAAGCCGCATTGCGGGCTGAGGCAGAGCCGGTCCAGCGGCACGAACTGCGCCGCCTCCTCGATCCGCCGCTTCAGGTCGTCCGCGGATTCCAGGTCCGGCGTCTTGGTGGACACCAGGCCGAGCACCACGGTCTTGCCGTCGGCCAGGTGGCGCAGCGGCTCGAAGCCGCCGGCGCGCTCCGAATCGTACTCCATGAAGAAGCCGTCCACCGCCATGCCGCCCAGCACTTCGGCCGCGACCGGCTCGTAGCCGCCCTGCGCCACCCAGGCGCTCTTGAAATTGCCGCGGCACATATGGACCGTGACCGTCAGCCCGGCGGGGCGGTCGCGCAGGACCTCGTTGATCAGCCGGACATAGAGCTTCAAGGTCTCGTCCGGGTCGTCGCCGCGGTCGCGGAACATCTGGCGCATGCCCTCGTCGCAGAGATAGGCGAAGCTGACATCGTCGATCTGCAGGTAGCTGCAGCCGGCAGCGGCCAGGTCGGCGATCTCCTCCCGATAGGCCTGGGTCAGGTCGGCCCAGAATGTGTCCATGTCGCGATAGGCGGCCGGATCCACGGCCTCGTTGCCCGGGCGCAGGTGAATCATCGCCGGCCCCGGCAGGGTGATCTTCGGAGTCTTCGTCGTGACCGACTTCAGGAAGGCGAAATGGTCGACGAAAATCGGCGCGCCGCGGCTGACCTTGCCGGTGACCTTCACCATCGGCGGCTGCTCGGTGTTGGAGAAACTCTGCGAACGCCGCGCCTCCCAGACCTCGCAGCCGTCGAAGGCCGAGAGGAAGTCCAGGTGCCAGTAGTCGCGGCGGAACTCGCCGTCGGTCACCGCCTCGATGCCGATGCCTTCCTGCAGCGCGACCGCGTCGCGGATCGCCGCATCCTCCGCCGCGCGCACCTCGGCCGCCGACAGCTGCCCTGCCTTGCCCTTCGCCCGTGCCTCGGCAAGGGCCGGCGGGCGCAGCAGGCTGCCGACCTGGTCGGCACGAAAGGGCGGCTTGCGGCTTGCGGTCATTCCAGGATCTCCTCCGGTTCTGCTCCGGCGCCGCAGTCTATACGCCTCCGCCCGGCAGGGCACGGCCGGATTGCCCCTGCGCATGCAGCCCCCCTGGCGGCCGCCCCGGGCGCTCGCTAGGCTTCGCCGCGCCCGCCCTCCGACCCTTTGCCCCGATGAGCAACATGCCGATCGACGTGACCAGCCCGCTCACCCTGCCCTGCGGCGCGGTGCTGCCCAACCGGATCGCCAAGGCCGGCCTGACAGAGGGGCTCGCCAACCTGCGCAACCAGGCGACGGCGGCGCACCGGCGGCTCTATCGCCGCTGGTCGCTGGGCGGCGCGGGCCTGCTGCTGACCGGCAATGTGCTGATCGACCGGTCCTGCCTGGAGCGGCCGCTGAACGTGGCGGTCGACGGCAACCTGGAGGGCGACGGCCCGGATGGCAGCGGCAGGGCCGCGCTGGCGGCCTGGGCGCGCGCCGCGACCGAGGGCGGCAACGCCATCTGGATGCAGATCAACCATGCCGGCCGCAAGAGCCCGGCCGCGATCACGCCGGAGCCGGTGGCGCCGTCGGCGATCCCGATCGGCCGCGCCGTCGGCCCCGGCGCGAAGCGCCGTCATGCGATGCCCCGGGCGCTCCGCGCCGGGGAGATCGAGGCGCTGATCGAGCGCTATGTCGCCGCCGCCATGGTCGCGCGCGAGACCGGCTTCACCGGCGTGCAGTTCCATGCTGCCCATGGCTACCTGCTGGCGGAATTCCTGTCTCCGCTGGCGAACCGGCGCACCGACGACTGGGGCGGCAGCCTGGAGAACCGCGCGCGCATGCTGCTGGAGGTGGTGCGCCGGGCGCGGCGCGCGCTGGGCGCGGATTTTCCGATCGGCGTGAAGTTGAACGCCGCGGACTTCCAGCACGGCGGCTTCACGCCGGGGGAGGCGCAGCAGGTCGCGCTCTGGCTGCAGGCCGCGGGCGTCGACCTCTTGGAACTGTCGGGCGGCTCCTCGGAGAGCTATGCCATGCTGGGCCAGCCGGGCGAGTCCGACGAGAGCGCGCTGCTCGCCCGCTCCACCGCCGAGCGCGAGGCCTATTTCGTGCTGTTCGCGGAGGCGATGCGCAAGGTTCTGGAGATGCCGGTCATGGTGACCGGCGGGTTCCGCAGCCGGCGCGCGATGGATGCGGCCCTTGTGTCGGGGGCGCTGGACGTGGTGGGGCTGGGACGGCCGATGTGCCTGGAGCCCGACCTGCCGCTGCGCCTGCTGGCGGACCGGCAGGCCGTGGCGCCGGCCCCCGAGCGCGACCTGCGGGGCAGCCCGGCCGATGCCCCGCCCGACGCCTTGCCGGAGGATGTGGAGGCAGCGCTGGCGCGCGGCCCGGTGGCTTATTTCGCCGAGCAGATGGTGCTGATGGGAGAGGGCCGCGGGCCGGACAGGGGGCTGGGCGTCTATGCCGCCGGGCGGCGCTACCTGGTGCGCGAGGACGCGGCGGCACGCGCCTGGCGCGAGGCGCGGGCGGCGGAGGGAAGCTGAACGCCATCGCATTGCCACGCGCGGCAATGCTGGAATTCCGTTTCATTCTTGGCTAGGATGTTTTTTTTCGCAGATGCGAAAAGCAGGCTAACCAGCAGCATGAACCAGACGCCGGAGAATCTCCAGGCGCCCGACCCCGCCGGTCACGGCGCCTATGCGAATATCGACGGAGTGGCGCCGAGCCGCCGCCTCCGCGCCTGGAACGACGCGCTCTACGACACCTACTATCCCCTGGACGTGAACAGCACCGGCAACGGCTTCAGTTGCGGTCGCCTTTTTGTGGACGATGTCGGCCCGGTGCGGGCGGGCTGGGTGTCCAGCGACGCGATGATCGTGCATCGCCGGCGCGGCCATCTGGCGGGCGAGGGCGGCGATTACGTCCTGCTGCCGATGCCGCTGGACGATCCCCTGCGGCTGCACCAGCGCGGCCGCGAGGCGCTGGTGCGGCCCGGCGACCTGGCGATGGTCGCCACCTGCGACACCTATTGCTACGAGCAGCGCACCACGAACCGCCATCGGACCCTGCGCCTGCCCGGCCAGATGCTGCGCCGCCGCGTGCCGCATCTGGAGGACCTGACCGCCATGCAGTTCCGCGCCGGGCAGCCCAGCGTCGACCTGTTCATGGACTTCGCCAGCTCCTATTGCCGCCATGCGGCACGGATGGGGCCGGACGCCGCCGGCGCGGCCACCCGTACCCTGCTGGACCTGCTGGTGATGGCGCTGGTCGAGGAGGATGCCGATTCCGGCCGCGGCACGGCGGTCCAGGTGGCCCATGGCCAGCGCGCCCTGCGCTACATCGAGGCCCATCTGACCGACCCCGGCCTGAGCGTCGGCCGCGTGGCGGCCGCGGTGAATGTCTCGGAGCGCTACCTGCAGCAGATCTTCGCCGGCCGCGGCCAGTCGGTCTCCGAACTGATCCGCAACCGCCGCATCGAGGCCGCCCAGCGCCTGCTGCGGGAGCCGCAGGCCCGCGGCACCACCATCGCCGTGATCGCCCTGCGCGCCGGCTTCCACGACCCGGCACATTTCAGCAAGCTGTTCCGCGCGGCCACCGGCATGACCCCGAAGGCCTATCGCGCCACCGCCCTGACGCAGGGCGGGGAGGAACGGTAGCGGCGGCGCCACCTGCGCCATGGATCCCGGCTCAAGGCCGGGATGACGGCGAAACAGAGCCCTGCGGCACCCCTGCCGGGTCATCCCGGCCTTGAGCCGGGATCCATCGCACCGCCCGATCCGCCGCCCGTCTGCCCGCCGCCCGTCTGCCCGCCGCCCTCAGTCTTCCTGCACGATCGGGTTGCGCAGGCAGCCGATGCCCTCGATCTCCACCTCGCAGGTATCGCCGGGCTTCATCCAGAGCGGCGGCTTGCGCGCCGCGCCGACACCGGCCGGGGTGCCCATCACCAGCAGGTCGCCGGGCTCCAGGGTCATGCAGGCGCTGAGCAGGGAGATCGTCTCCGCCAGGTCGAAGACCATGTCGGAGGTGTTGGCGTCCTGCACCACCTGGCCGTTCAGGCGGGTCTGGATCTTCAGGCCCTTCGCGCCCGGCGGCAGCTGGTCGGCGGCGACGAAGGCCGGGCCGAAGCCGCCGGTGGCGTCGAAGTTCTTGCCCATCGTCCATTGCTGGGTGCGGCGCTGATAGTCGCGCACCGAGCCGTCGTTGAACACCGAGTAGCCGGCGATGATGTCATGCGCCTTGTCGCGCGGGACATGCCGGCCGCGCCTGCCGACGAAGGCCACCAGTTCGCCCTCGAAATCCAGCTGCTCGGAGACCTTGGGCCGCAGCATCGGCTGGCCATAGCCGACGAAGGAGGTCGGGCAGCGCATGAAGACCACCGGATAGTCCGGCTTCTCGCGGCCGGACTCCGCGGCATGGTCGACATAGTTCAGGCCCAGGCAGAGGGTCTTTCCCGGGGTCATCGTGGGCGGCAGAACCGTCACGTCGGCAAGCGGCACCCGGGCGCCGGCGGGCGCGGCGCGCAGCGCCGCGGCGACCGGCTCCATGGCGGCCGGCCCCAGGCGCAGCAGCGCGGAGATATCCGTCGGCAGGTCCGGGTTCACGGCGGAGAGGTCGACCACCTCCTCGCCGTCCAGCGATCCAAGGGCGACCAGCCCATTCCGTTCAAAGCGCAAGAGCGACATCGATGTCTCCGTCCCGATTGCCGCGACCGGAGGGCCGCCAGCTGTGTGAGGACCGGCAGCCTACCTCGACAAAACGCTGTCGGTCGAGAAAAAATCGATAATTTTGCGCAATGCCCCAGGATATCGTCAGGGCGCCCCCGCCTGTTCCTGGATGCTGGCCTGCACCGGCTGCCAATAGGGCTGGCGCAGGTCCTTCTTCAGCACCTTGCCGATGGAGCTGCGCGGCAGTGCGTCGCGGAACTCCACGGCGGCGATGCGCTGCGGCTTGCCGAGCTGGGCATTGGCCCAGGCGCGCAGGCCTTCCGCGTCGGCCTCCGCGCCCGGCCTGGGCACCACCAGGGCCAGCGGCGTCTCCCCCCATTCCACCGACGGGATGCCGATCACCGCGACGTCCAGCACGTCGGGATGCTGCGACAGCACCGCCTCCAGGTCCGCGGCATAGACGTTGAAGCCGCCGGAGATGATCATGTCCTTCTTGCGGTCCAGCAGGGTGACGAAGCCGTCCGGATCCATCCGGCCCATGTCGCCGGAGCGGAAATAGGCCTTGCCCTCGCCATCGAACCAGAGCATCTCGCGGGTCTTTCCCGGCTGCCGGTAATAGCCCGCCATCATGGTGTAGGACCGGCCGACCAGTTCCCCGGTCTCCCCCGGCGCGACCTCGTTGCCCTGGTCGTCGATGATCTTCAGCTCGGTGCCGAAGCCCGGCTGCCCCACCGTATGCAGCTTGTCGGGATGCGCCACGACATCGAGCATGCACCCGCCGCCGCCCTCGGTCAGGCCATAGACCTCGATCATGCCGCCGGGCCATTCCGCGGCGATGCGCCGCTTGGTCTCCATCCGCAGCGGCGCGCTGGTGCTGAGCTTCATGCGGAAGCGCGACAGGTCGGCCCCGGCGAAGTCCGGATGGGCCAGCAGGCGCTCGTACTGCACCGGCACCAGCATGGCGTGGGTGACCCCGTATTGCGGCGCCAGCTTCAGGAAGCCGGCCGCATCGAACTTGCGCATCAGCACCACGGTGCCGCCGCGGGCCAGGGTCGGGATGAACGCGACCAGGGTGGTGTTGGAATAGAGCGGCGTGGAAACCAGGGACACCGCGTCGGGCGCATAGCCCATCGCCTCGAAGCGCCGGATCAGGAACCAGCGCAGCGCATGGCTGTGCAGGATGCCCTTCGGCACGCCGGTCGTGCCGGAGGAATAGATGATGTTGAAATGGTCCTCCGGCGCGATCGGGACATGCGGATGCTCCGGCGATGCCGCGTCGCGCCAGGCCGCGAAGCCCTGCCAGCCCAGTGCCTCGAAGTCGAAGGCGATGCGCCCGCCGGGCAGCAGGAAGTCCAGCCGGTCGAGGAACGGCGCGGCGAGGTCGCGCATGCCCGCGGACAGGAACAGCACCCGGCTGTCGGCATCGGCGATCATGCCTTCCAGCTGCGCGGCATTGGCCATCGTCGACAGCGGCACGACGCAGCCGCCGGCCCGCAGGATGCCGAAGAACAGCTCGGCATAGGGGATCGAGGGGGAGGCCAGCACTGCCGCCTTGTCGCCATGGCCGAAGCCCATGCCGATCAGCGCATTGGCGATCCGGCTGACATCGCGGTCGAAGTCGCGCCAGCTCACCGTCTCGCCCTCGCAGATCAGCGCGGGCCGCTCCGGCTGCACCTGCGCCCAGTGGTGCAGCATGTCGGGGAGCGGCTCGAACTGGCCGACATCGGGCGCCTCCAGCGGCGACGGTGCCTCGAACAGCCCCTCGAATGCCGCATCCCTGCTTTCGTCCGACATGTCCTTTTCCTCGCTTCCTTTCCTGCCCCGGCCGCCGATGGCGCCGCCGCCGGTCAGCGCGCCACGATCGGGGCGAAGCCCAGATGCAGGCCGGCATCGGGCATCAGGGTCTCGCCGGTGATATGGTCGCTGCCCTCGCCGCAGAAGAATACCACCGGCACGGCCATATCCTCCGGCGTGCCGGCGCGGCGCAGCAGGGTCGTCTCCGCCTGGTTCTTCACCAACGCCTCGTAGCGCTCGGGGCCCAGCTCGTCGGAGAACCAGCGCGTGCCGATGAAGCCCGGGCAGACCGCATTCACCCGGATCAGCGGTGCCAGCGAGCGCGCCATCGACAGGGTCATGGTATTCAGCGCGCCCTTGGAGGCCGCATAGGCCATGCTGGAGCCGATGCCGGTGACCGCCGCGATCGACGAGACATTCACCACCGCGCCCTTGCCGGCCTCCCGCATGGCCGGCGCACAGGCGCGGACCATCTGGTAGGTGCCCACCACGTTGACCTTGTAGATCGCCAGGAAATCCTCGGCATCCAGTGCATCGAGATCGGCCTGGTCGGCAAACTTGGTGCGGCCCGCATTGTTGACCAGGATGTCGATGCGGCCCCAGGTCTCCCGGGCGAGCGCCGCCAGGCGCCGGCAATCCTCGTCCGACGAGACATCGGCCTGGCCCAGGATCGCCTCTCCGCCGGCGGCCTGGATCGCCTCGCAGGTAGCCTCCGCCTCCGCGACGCTCCTGGAATAGTTCACCACCACCCGGGCGCCCTCAGCGGCCAGCCGTGCGGCGACCGCCGCCCCCAGCCCCGTCGCCCCGCCGGTGACGATCGCAACCTTGCCCTGCACGCTCATCTCGTCCTCCCCCAATCAGGCCCGGGACTGCCGGGCGCATTCCGCACCGGCAGAGGAACGGGAAACCCGTCCCCAGGTCAATGCAAAATCGATTTTCCTTTAGAAAAGCCGGTTTTTGACTTTTCCTGCCCGGATTCCGTACCCCCGCGACATTTTCCGGGAATCTCGATAGTCTGGCACCGGCACCGGCGCGACAGAGTTCGCAGGAATGGATATCGGATGGCAAGACAGAAACGGGTCGCGGAGGCCGCTCCCGCATCGGACATGGTCGCCGGCGGCACCCTGGCCTCCACCGTCTACCAGAGGTTGCGGCGCGAGATCGTGACGACCGGCCTGAAGCCGGGCGCGAAACTGCGCATCGAGGCCCTGAGCGAACGCTACAATGTCGGCGCCAGCCCGGTGCGCGAGGCGCTGAACCGCCTGTCCGCCGAGGGCCTGGTCGACCATGAGGACCAGAAGGGCTTTCGCATCGCGCCGGTCAGCCTTGCCGACCTGCTGGAGCTGAACCGCACCCGCTGCTGGATCAACGAGGTGGCGCTCCGCGAATCGATCGGCCGCGGCGACCAGGAGTGGGAGGAATCCGTGCTGATCGCCTATCACCGGCTGTCCAAGGTGCCGGGCCGGCTGCCCGACGAGTCCGGCGAGATCAACCCGGAGTGGGAGCGGCTGCATCTCGCCTTCCACCGGTCGCTGATCGCCGCCTGCGGCTCGAAATGGATGCTGCGCTTCGCGGAGGTGCTGTCCGACTGCGCCGACCGCTACCGCCATCTGTCCGCGGCCGCGAGGGTGGAGCGCGACGTCCCTGCCGAGCACGAGGCGATCATGGAAGCGGTGATCCGCCGGCGCACCCAGATGGCCATCTCGCTGCTGAACGAGCATATGACCCGCACCAGCGACAATGTGCAGAAGCTGCTGCAGGAGTTCGACAATGCCGGCGGGCGCAAGCCGGCCGCCGGGCGCAGCCGCGCCGCCCCGCGCCGGGCGAAGGCGATCGGCGCCGGCTGAGGGCGGCGGCGGTGCCGTCCAGCCGCGAGCGACCGCAATCAACTCGTCCTGCCGCGCTCGACGCGACAGCCCATCCCGAAGCGAGGCGCGCCCGAGACCCGTCCGCGCCCCCTCGTCGCCCGCGGGTCGCGCCCACGGCTGTCCGGATGAGCATGGCCGGCATTCGCTCACGGCCGCGACTTTACCGGGCTTGCGGGGTCAAGCGTTGACGCTGGACACGGATGTCCTTGCGTTCCCCCAATCGTCACAACCGCGCTCGTCGCGGTGGTCCATGGTGCCGCCAGGTTCAATAATGGCCTGATCTTATTGAGCTGCGGCGCGATGGGTTGCCGGGCATCGCCCGGCGACCGGGACAAGCCCGCGCATGACAAAGCTATAAAACGCATGAGGC
>JAVJON010000028.1:0-143331 GCA_040216765.1 Sneathiellaceae bacterium
TCCATGGTGCCGCCAGGTTCAATAATGGCCTGATCTTATTGAGCTGCGGCGCGATGGGTTGCCGGGCATCGCCCGGCGACCGGGACAAGCCCGCGCATGACGAAGCTATAAAACGCATGAGGCCGGAGAACGGCACTCAACTGGACAGCAGTGGGTCGAGCCCGGGGTGACGGCCTGTTTGGGGGCGCGCGGCAAGCGCACTTTCCGCCGACCCCGGCCAGCTCAGTGCGAGGTGTAGCCGCCGTCGACGTTCAGGGCCTGGCCGGTGACATGCGGGGCGGTGGCCAGGAAGATCACCGCCTGGCCGATATCCTCCACGGTCTGCGGCACGCCTTGCGGAAAAAGGCCCTCGACACTGCGCTGCCAGGCCTGTTCGCGTGTCTCGCCGGGCTGGCGGAAACGCTCCGACAGGCCCTCGTCGCTGTTCCACATGGCGGTGTCGACCACGCCGGGGCAGACCGCGTTCACCGTCACCCCGGTCCGGGCATATTCCCGCGCGATGGCGCCGGTGAAGCCGACCACCGCGAATTTCGACGCGCAATAGCTCGACACGCCGGGAAAGCCGACCTTGCCGGCGACCGAGGCCATGTTGACCACGGCGCCCCGGCCGGCTTCGGCCATCACGGCCAGCTCCGCGCGGCAGCACAGGAAGGTGCCGCGCACATTGACCGCGAAGACCCGGTCCCATTCCGCGACACTCAGGTCGGCCAGGTTGCCGGCGCTCAGCACCCCGGCATTGTTGACGGCGACATCCAGGCGCCCGAACGCGTCCGTCGTGCCGGCCAGCATCGCGGCGACGGAGGCTTCGTCCGCCACGTCGACCTGCAGCGCCAGGCTGCGCCGGCCAAGCGCGGCGATCTCGGCGGCGGCCGACGCGGCGGCGCCCGCCTCCAGGTCCGCGACCGCGACATCGGCGCCGGCGCGTGCCAGGCAGAGCGCCACCCCCCGCCCGATGCCCCGGCCCGCGCCGGTCACCAGGGCGGTCTTCCCTGCCAGATCCATGCTTGTCCTCCCCGCTGCAACTGCGGGGCAGTCTAGGCCCGCATCGATGCCGGGCGATACGGCCGTCAGCGGCCGGGCATCGCCTGCCGCAGGGCGGCGCGCAGGCGATCCTCGCCAATACCGAGCTGGCGGGCCGCTGCCGCGAGGTCCGGCGGCGGCGGCCCCAGGGCGCGGCGCAGGGTTTCCGGCGACACCCCCAGGCTGGCGGCGGCCCGGGACAGGTCGGGACGGCCGCCGCCCGGACCCTGCGGCCCGCCCGGGCCGGCCTGGCGCATGCCTTGCGGCGGGCGCATGCCGGGCTGCGGCCGCCCGCCGGGGGCGAGCCCGGCATCCCGGGCGCCGGGCGGGCCCGACCGCAGCAGGGCCGGATCCACCTCGCCGTGGAAACAGCCGATGGTGTAGGGGAAGTCCTCGGTGAAATGGTAGTGATAGATCTCCTGCATCCGGCCGTCCCACATCACCGGGTGGCTGTGGCCGTGGCAGGCATCCAGGTCGGCGGTGGCGAGCTTGCGGCCGTCCTGGCCGTACAGCCCGTAGAAGCCGAAGCCGTCCAGGGCATAGCCGACCAGGTCGCTATGGCCGCCGGCCGGCCCGCTGCGATCCGCCAGGCAGGGACTGTAGTGGTGATAGTGGTACTGCCCCTGCTGCTGCGGATGGGCGTTGCAGGCATCCTGGATCTCGTGCGCCGGGGCATCCGCGCCGCGGGCATCGATGGCGTTGAAGATCGCCACGCCGCTCAGCGCGAAGCCGACCATCCCCATCGGCACGCAGGACGGCCGGTCCGCCGGCCGCGGCACCGCCGGCAGGGTCAGGAGGATGTCCTGGCTGCGGATGCTGTTGGGATTGCGATCGTATCGCCAGGCCGTCGAATCCCGCGGGATCGGGAAGCTGCCGGAGGGATGCTGCGGCAGGTTGTTCGCCCGCACCACCCGGTTGCCCCCCTCGACGGCGATCTGGAGCTGCCAGTCGGGCCAGTCGACCGAGCCCGGCACGACCGGCTTCAGCGCGGGTATCCAGAAGCCGTCCTGGATCCAGTCGCCGGAGGCGAAGGCGCCCGGCGCGTCAGGCGAGAAGCGGGTCCGGCAGGACATCAGGTAGCCGACCGCGGGCGCCGTCGCGATCCGGTCGTCCCCGACCGGCAGTTTCAGATTGCCATGGGCGTCGGTCTCATGGGCGCGGGCGCCCCCCGCCCAGGGCAGCAGTAGCGGCGCGGCAAGCAGCAGCGCCGCGATCAGGAGCGTGGCCAGGGCAAGGGCAGGGATCTTCACGGTAGCGGGCAGCATCGGTCTGTTCCTGGGGCTGGCGGTCGGAGCGGCGGGCGTCGGGGCCGGGACTGGCACCGTGACAACACGCAGCTCCGGCAGTTCCTTCCCGGCGCCGCGGGTCCCCCTCAATCGCCGCCGGACGCGGCGCCCTGCCGGGTGGCGCGCGGGCTGCGGCCATAGCGCTGCCGGAAGCTGCGGGCGAAATGGCTGCTGTCGTTGAAGCCGGCCTCCAGCGCGATCTCGGTGATCGATCGCTCCGGCGCGGCGAGGATCGCCTGCAGGCTGCGCTCCAGCCGCTGGCGCAGCAGGAAGCGGCCGAAGCTTTCGCCGGACGGCGCGAACAGCTTGTGCAGGTGCCGCAGCGAGATCCGGAAATGCCCGGCCACCGCCTGCGGCGACAAAGCGGGGTCGCCGCACTGCTCCACGACATGCCGCTGCACCAGCGCCAGGTGCTGGTCCACCAGCAGCGGCCGGCGCCCGCCCTCGCAGGCAAGCCGCAGGAGATGCACCAGATGGTCGCTGCCTTCCGCGCCATCCTGCCCCGCCATCAGGGCCACGACTTGCTCGCGCAGGGCGGTGCCGAACACCGACCCGGTCTCGAAACGGCGGGCCAGCAGGCTTGCGGGCTCGAAGGCGGTGCCGTCGAACAGCGCGAAGGGCAGGTGCAGGCAGATCTGCCGGAACGGGCCGTCGAAGCGCATGGCGAAGGGCCGGCGGGCGTCCAGGACGGTGAAGCTGCCGGGGGTCAGCCGGGTCTCGGAATCGCGCTGGCGGACCACCGAGCGTCCCTCGATCTGCAGGTTCACGAACAGGGCATCGCAGGGATTCTCCGCCACATCGGCCCGCCGGCGATGCACCCATTGCGCCGTGGCGGCGATGCGCGAGATCGAAGCGCCGTCGGCGATGCCGCGCATGCGGATCTCGCCGGCGAAGGGCGCCTCGCCCAGCCGCTCCGGCGACAGGCGGGTATAGGTCCGGCAGACCATCTCCCGCCAGTGGCTGAAGCCGTCGCTGCGGCCGCGCGCGACCGCCGACCGGGTCAGCGGCGCGCGGTGCGACGGGCCGCCGGCGAGCAGTCCGGACATGGCCTCCGCCTCCGTCGCCTGGCTGTCGTGGAGGATGGACTCCTGCATGCCGGCACGGTAGCACAGCCCGGGCTCTCCGGCGGCGCAGAGTGCACTCTGGGTCAAATCCGCGGCGCGACGGGGCGAGACGGGGCGCGCCATGGGCGGGATCATTGCGGGCAACGCCATCCCGCAATGCCCGGAGGTTCCCATGGCCGCGAAGCTCGCCACCCGATTGACCGACCGCTATGGCCTGGAGACGCCGATCGCCCAGGCCGGCATGGCGTTTGCCGGCATGACGCCGCCGCTGGGCATCGCGGTCAGCGAGGCGGGCGCCATGGGGTCGATCGCGGGGGTGGGGATCATCCCGCCGGAAGGGGTCGAGCAGCTGGTCAGGGCCATGCAGGCGGCGACCGGCCGGCCGTTCCACGTCAATTTCATCACCTGCTACACCACCGACGCCCATATCGAGGTGATGGCGCGCCTGCGCCCGGCGGCGGTGTCGTTCCACTGGGGCCATCCGCCGGCATCCTGGATCGAGACCCTGCACGGCGCCGGCGTCGATGTCTGGGAACAGGTCGGCTCCGTGGCGGCGGCGGAACAGGCGGCGGCCGGCGGTGTCGACCTGGTGGTCGCGCAGGGCATGGAGGCCGGCGGCCACAACTACGGCACCGCGGGCACCATCGCCCTGGTGCCGGCGGTGGTCGATGCGGTCGCCGACCGGGTCCTGGTCCTGGCCTCCGGCGGGATCGCGGACGGGCGGGGCCTGGCGGCCGCCCTGATGCTGGGCGCCGATGGCGGCTGGATCGGCACCCGTTTCGTCGCCACCGCGGAGGCCGCCGTGGCCGACGCGTACAAGGCCCGGCTGGTCGCGGCCGGGGCATCGGATACCGTTCGCACCCACCTGTTCGGCCGGCATCATCCCGACTTCAACCCGATCCGGGTGCTGCGCAACCGGGTGGTCGCGGAGTGGGACTCCCGGGTGGCCGAGATCCCGGCCGACAATGCGGGCGAGCCGCTGGTCGGGCAGATGGACCTGCTGGGCCAGCCGACGGAACTGCGGAAGTTCACCAACATGGTGCCGATGACCGGCGCCACCGGCGATTTCGAGGAGCTGCCGCTGCTGGCCGGCGAAGGGGTCGGGCTGGTGCGCGACCTGCCGCCGGCGGGGGAAGTCGTGCGCCGGATGACGGAAGAGGCGCAGGCCGCCCTGTCCCGCCGCGCGGGCTGAGGGCCCGGGGATGGCACGGGTCCTCGTTACCGGCGCAACCGGCCAGGTCGGCGCGCAGCTGCTGCCGTTGCTGCGGGCGCGCGGCCACGACGTGCGGGCACAGACCCGCCGGCCCGAAGCCGCCGCTTCCCTGGCCGCCCAGGGGGTCGAGGCCGCGGTGGCGGACCTGCGGGCGCCCGGCAGCCTGCAGCCGCATCTTGCCTGGGCGGAGGCGGTCTTCCTGCTGACCGCCGACGCGCCCGACCAGGACCGCATCGAGGCGGCGCTGGTCGCCGCCGCCGCGGCGGCCGGCCGGCCGCATGTGGTGAAGCTTTCGGCGCAGTCGGCCGGCCTGGCCCCGCCGCGCAGTTTCGGGATCCAGCATCGCCGCGCCGAACAGGCGCTGGCGGCCAGCGGCCTGCCCTGGACGGTGCTGCGGCCGACCTTCTTCCAGCAGTCCCTGCTGCTGTTCGCCGACGATATCGCCGCCAAGAGCAAGTTCATGGCGCCGGCAGGGCAGGGGCGCATCGCGATGGTGGATGTGGCCGATATCGCCGCAGCCGCAGCGAGCGTGCTGGGCGATCCCGCCTATGATGGCCGCTGCTACACCCTGACCGGCCCCGCCGCCCACAGCATGGCCGAAGTCGCGGGCATGCTGACCCGCCTGCTCGGCCGCAAGGTGAGCTTCAGCAGTCCTCCGGCCACGGTGGCGCGGCTGGTCCTGCCGTTCGTGACCGGGATGCCGCGCTGGCAGTCGAACCTGGTGGTCGACCTGTTCCGGGCCCTGCGCGCGGGCGCGCAGGAGGCGGTGGGCGCCGATGTCGAACTGCTGACGGGGCGGTCGCCGGGGGGACTCGAAGACTTCCTGCAGCGCGAACTGCAGCGGTTCCGGACCTAGGTTCCGGGCGCCGGCCCGCCCGCTCCGGACAGGGTCGGCCGGGCTTCGTCGGGGCACCAGCGCCATTGCCGCGCCGGGCCGCCCGCCATGGTGCCCTGGATCAGCACGCCGCCGACCCAGCGGTCGGGCGGGCCGCAGCGAAGCCAGTCCGTGCCGCCGTCCAGCAGGGCGCGGCCAGAGGCCGTCAGGCCGAGAATGCGCCGCGGCCAGGCGATTCCACGATCGCTGTCCGGCTGCTTCACGGCCGCGGCGAACGGCGGGCGCGCGGCGCATTGCATGTCCGCCAGCAGGTGCCAGAACATCTGGTCGCCCAGGAAGGGCAGCGGCTCGGTCCGGTTGTGCAGTTCGCGGAAGATCGCGGCGCCGGAGCGCGAGCCGCCGGCCAGGGCCTGCAGCGCCAGGCGCTGTGTCAGGCTCAGCCCGTCGACGGTCCAGGGCAGTTCCTGCAGGTGTCGCAGCAGCGCGCCGGCCATCTGCGGCAGTTCCGGCGTTCCGCGCTTGGCCAGCGCATGCAGCCCCAGCGGCGAGGGCTCCTGCAACGCGGCCCAGACCGCACAGCCCAGGTCGATCTGTTCGGCCGTCACCGGCTGGCGGTGCGGCCAGAGCCCGCGCAGCTGCGCCGGGCCGAGCTGGCCCAGGCCCAGGAACCGCGCGATCCCCGGAAAGCTGTCGATGCAGATCAGCGACAGGTCCACATGCGCGGGCAGGTCGGCCAGTTCCGCCAGGATCCGCGCCAGGATCAACTGGTCATGGCTGTCATGCTCGAACCAGAGAACGACCCGCTCGAACCGGCCAGCCTTGCGCAGGCCGGACAGCTCCCGCCGCAGCCGCCCGGCAAGAATTTCCTGGGGGCGCCCGGTGCAGGCTGCGAGGAAGCCGGCCCGCAACTCGATCAGGTTGCCGCTGTTGCGCACCGGCCCCTGGCAATAGGGATCGGCGAATTCCAGGAAATTGCCGGAGAAGCCAGCCTGGCGCAGGGCATTGCGGATGTCCGATCCGCAGCGCACATGCAGGGTGCGAAGATCGCCATCGGGCGCGTTGACGGACTGTGTCATGCCCACGCCATTCATGCCCGGTCGGTCCTGTCTTGCAGCGGGACGGCGGGGGTGCGGTCGTGAGGCTGCATGGCCGGGTCCTGTCCGGAAATGGGGCAGTTGCAGGGTGCTGCCTGCCGGCGAAGCAGGAACCGTGCCGGACCGCGCGCGGCGGGGTCGCGGGCGGTCCGGGATGACCCGGCGTGGACCGGCGCGGCAGGGGGCCGGGCGGGGCTCAGTCGGTGCGCGTGCCGGCCAAATGGTCGGCGACCCAGGCCTCGCGCTCGCCGATCGGACGCGTCGCGCCGACGGTGGTGTCGCGGCTCGTCTCGTGCTCGGCCTCGGCATTCAGGGTCGCGCCCAGCAGCAGCGCATAGGCGCTGAGCCAGAACCAGGTCAGCAGCGCCGCCACGGCCCCCAGCGTCCCGTAGGTCTGGTTGTAGCTGCCGAAGAACGCGACATAGAGGCTGAAACCGAGGGAAAAGAGCAGCCAGAGCAGGGTGGCGGCGATGGCGCCCGGGCTGATCCAGCGCACCTTGGCCGCGCGCCGGCTGGGACCGAAGCGATAGAGCATGCCGACCCCGAGAAGCACCACGGCCAGAAGCAGCAGCCAGGGCAGGACGGTGACCAGCAGCTGCCCGATCCTGCCCAGTTGCAGCAGATCCAGCACGACGGGTACGCCGACGATCACGCCGAGCGACAACAGGCCCACCGCCATCACGCCAAGGGTGAACAGCAGCGCGGTGCCGTAGAAGCGGAACAGGCCGCGCTTCTCCTGCTCGCGGTAGGAGGCGTTGAGGGCCGACATCGTCGCGCGCAGCCCGGCGCCGGCGCTCCACAGGGCGATCACCAGGCTCAGCAGGCCGCCGACGCCCAGGCTCGTGTCGCGCGCCTCCACGACCCGGGCCATATGCTGCTCCAGCAGGGTCCAGCCCTGCGTCGGCAGGAATGGCTGCAGGATCACGGCATGCTGCTGCACCTCGCCGGGATCGGCCAGCAGGCCATAGAACGAGATGAAGGCGGTCAGCGCCGGGAACACCGACAGCATGGCGAAGAAGCCGATGCCGGCGGCGAGCACGACCAGGTTCTCGCGCTGGTTGGTGGCGAAGATCCGTCGGGCGATGCGCCACCAGCCCTGCAGGGTGATGGCGCCGGGATGCGCCGCCCGCTGGGAGGGGCTGGCCGCTATGCCCGCATCGCCCGACGCCGCCGGGCCGCCCGCCGCGCTGCCCGGTCCGGTCGACGTTTCGGGCGACGTTCCGGGCGTGGTGTTGACCTTTGGGTCTGTCATCGCCAGTGAAACACCGTCCGGCCGGCAAGCGTTCCGGGGCGAGGTTCCGGCTGGCACCGGGCGGGGGCAGGTTCTAGGCTTTCGCCCATGGCCCATTTCGAGCGGCCCCGAGGACAACAGGTACGATGGGACAACAGGATCTGCAGGCACGCATGCGCCAGGGCGAGACCCTGCTGCGCCAGGGCCGCGACGCGGAGGCCGCGGCCGTGGCCCGGTCGCTGGCCGCTGCCCTGCCGCAGGACCCGCGACCGCACTACCTGTTGGGCATGGCATTGGCGCGCCAGGCGGGTGCCGACCCGGCCGCGCGCAGCGGCGCGGAGGCCGCGTTCCGGCAGGTGCTGGCGCGCGCGCCCGACCATCCGGGGACCCTGCTGCATCTGGGCCTGCTGCTGGCGGAGAACGGCGGCGAGGCGGACAGCCTGCCGCATCTGGACCGCTTCCTGGCCGCCCAGCCCGGTCATGCCCGCGCCCGGGTGGCGCGGGCCAATGCGCTGCAGCATGTCGGGCGGGTGGCGGAGAGCCTGGCGGATTATGCGGCCGCCCTGGCGCTGGACCCGAAGCTGCGGGCCGCCCGCTCCAACTATCTGCTGGCATTGTTGAAGGCCGGCGCGCCGGCCCGGGCCCTGGACGAGGCGCAGACCCTGCTGGCCGCGCATCCCGGCGATATCCGTGCCCTGGCCCTGGGCGCCACCGCCGCCTGCGCCTGCGGCGACACGGCGCGCTATGCGTCGCTGGTCGACCACGAGGCCTGGCCGCGGGCCGCGCAGCCGTTCGGCGGCCCGGGGGCGGAGCGGGAGGCGCTGCACCGCCAGCTGGTGGAGGATATCCGCAACCACCCGACCTATACCCGCGAATGGGACGAGAACCGGCGCGCGATCCGCGGCGGCGCGGTGGCGCTGGACCTGCTGCAGCAGCCCACCCCGACGATCGAGCGGTTCGTAGCCGGGATCCGGGCGGAGGTGGATGCGCTGATCGCCGCCCTGCCACCGCTGCCGGGCGATCCCTGGCGCTTCCGCCGGCCGCGGCGCTATGACTTCGTGATGTGGGGGAATGTGCTGGACGGCCCCAGCCACCAATCCTCCCATATCCACAATCTCGGCTGGCTGAGCGGCGTCTACTACGTGACCGTCCCGCCGGCGATCCGCGCCGACGATCCCGGCCATGGCGGCTGGATCGAGTTCGGGCGGCCGGGCTACGGCCTGCCCGACGGCCTGGTCGACCCGGCGCATTTCGCCGTGCATTGCCCCAGGGTCGGCGATGCCTTTCTCTTCCCCTCCTACTACTGGCACGGCACGCGGCCCTATGAAGGGGAGGGCGAGCGGATCAGCATCGCCTACGACGTGCATGTGACGGAATGGGCGTGAAGGCCGCCAGGGCGGCAGCGAAGGCGCCGCCGCTGCGAACGGTCCTGGCACGGGCCGGCGCGGCGGAACGGGGAGGCCGGCTGGCCGAGGCGCTGGCCCTGCTGCTCGGCCTGCCGGAGGAGTCCCGCCGCCGGCCGGAGGCCGCGCCGCTGGTCGCCCGCGCGCTGGAGCGTGCCGGGCAACCGGTCGAGGCGCTGGCCTATCGGTGCGCCGCCTTTCGCGCCGCCCCGCGGGACCGGGCGGCTCGCCAGGCCCTGGCCGCTGCCCTGGGGCGGGTGCAGCCCCATCTCCGGGACCCGGACCTTGAGGCGGCGCTGCTCGACCTCGCCGATGGCGGCGATGTGGAGATTGCCGCCCCGGCGCCGCTCGGCATGCTGCTCACCCGCCCGGCCTGGCGGGCGGCCCTGACCGCTGCGCAGGACGGGGACGGGCCGGAAGTCCTGCGCCGTGCCGCAAGGCCCGCGCCGGAAGGCCTGGCGGGCGATCCCTTCGTTGCTGGCGTGATGGCGCGGCTGCCCCTGCCGGGCGAGCCGGCCGAACGCCTGCTTACGGTGCTGCGCCGGGCCCTCCTGCAGGCCGCGGCCGCCGGCGACGGCCCGGCCCTGCCGCCGGACGACCTGCTGGTGGCGCTCGCCCTGCAGGCCTGGTGGGCGGAGTATTGCTGGGACGAGACCCCCGCCGAACGGGCCGCACTGGAGGCTCTCGCGGCCGGCGGCGGCGCGGACGCCCTGGCCGCGGCCTGCCTGCCGGCGATGTACCGGCCACCGGCCGCGCTTCCCGGCGATGGCGTCGCCGGGGCGGCCCTTGCGCCGCTGCGCCGGGCCTGCCTTGCGGAGCCGGCGGCCGAGGCGGCGCTGGCCGCGGCCCTGCCGCGCCTGACCGGGGTCGAGGACCCGGTCTCCCGCGCGGTGCAGGCGCAGTATCAGGAGAATCCCTATCCGCGCTGGCGGGCGGTGCGGCGCCAGCCGCCGAGGCCGCTGGCCGACGTGGTGACCGGCCTGTTCCCGCAGGTCGCAGCAAAGTCCCTGCCGCGGGGTGCGGAGCGGCCGCAGGTGCTGGTGGCGGGCTGCGGCACCGGCGCCCATGCCTGCAAGGTGGCGGCGCGCTATCGCGGCGCGCGGGTGCTGGCCGTCGACCTGAGCCCGCGGGCGCTGGGCTATGCCGCCCGCCGGGCGGCGGAGCTGGAGGCCGGCAACCTGCGCTTCGCGGTGGCCGACATCCTGGAACTCGGCGGGCTGGAGGAGCGCTTCCACCTGATCGAATGTTCCGGCGTGCTGCACCACCTGGCCGACCCGCTGGCCGGCTGGCGGGTGCTGGCGGGCCTGCTGCGGCCGCGCGGGCTGATGAAGATCGGCCTCTACAGCCGGGCGGGCCGGCGCGACATCCAGGCGGCGCGGGACTTCGTCGCCGCCGGCGGTTTCGGGCCCGATGCCGCCGGCATCCGGGCCGCCCGTGCGGCGCTGCTGGCGCTGCCGGCGGACGCGCCGGAGCGGCGGGTGGCGCGGGAGCTGGATTTCTTCACCGCCAGCACCTGCCGCGACCTGCTGTTCCACGTGCAGGAGACCGCCATCTCGATCCCCGAGCTGACCGAGTGGCTGGCGGCGCTGGACCTGGAATTCCTGGGCTTCGAGATCGCCGATCCCGCCCTGGCCAGGCGCTTCCGCCAGGCCTTCCCGGCGCCCGGCGCCTGGGCCGACCTGGCGGCCTGGCAGCGCTTCGAGGAGGATCTGCCCGACACTTTCCGCACCATGTACCAGTTCTGGTGCCGGCCCCACGGGGCGCCGTCATGAGCAGCACGCCCGGAGCGAAGCCCGCAGATGGGCCCGCAGATGGGCCCGCAGATGGACCCGAGGTGAAGCTCTGGGTGAAGATCGACCTGCCCGGCCGCGGCCAGATCGGGCCCGGGAAGATCGCGCTCCTGCGCGCCGTCGACGCGCAGCATTCGATCTCGGGTGCGGCGCGAGCCCTGAAGATGTCCTATCGCCGCGCCTGGATGCTGCTGGACGAGACCAGCCGCATGCTGGGCCAGCCCGTCGTGGAAACCCATATGGGCGGCTCCCGCCAGGGCGGCGCGGACCTGACCGCAGCCGGGCGCACCGTCATCGCCTGCTACGAGGATGCCCTGGCGCGGGCGAACGCGGCGGCCGTGCAGCCGCTGCAGAAGCTGCTGACCACCGTCGACGCCCCCGATTCCTAGAGCGGCTTCACCTCTCCATGCGGGAAACCCGGGCTAGATCCCCTCGATCACCCGCATGTCCCGCTTCACGCCGAGGCCGGGGAGAAGCTTCTGATAGGCCTCGCTCTCATAGGCCCGGATCGCGGCATCCGTGCTCTCGAACTCGATGACGACAGACCGCTCCTGCTCGCCGATCTCGAAGGTCTTCACCGGGGCGCCTCGGGCGATGAACCTGCCCCCCATCGACTCGATGGCGTCCTTCGCCGCCGCCGCATAGGTGGCGAGGTTCTCGTCCTTCGGCGTCTCGCGATAGAAGACGACCAGATAGCCCTTGGGCATGCGCTTTCTCCCTGTTCCACGGACATGGTGCGACATACACCATTGCATCCGCTGCTCCACCACCCGCGCCGGCACCCGGCCGACGGCAGCGGGCCGGTCAGAAGCCGGCGCGGTCCACCGTGACCGACTTGACGATGGCATGGACCGCAAGGCCCGGGGCCAGGGCCAGGCGTGCCGCCGACAGCCGGGTGATCCGCGCCAGCAGCCGCGCGTCGCCGACCGCCAGCGCCACGTCCATCTCCGGCCCCGCGCCGGGCCGCAGGTCCAGGATCGAGGCCGGCAGGACGTTGTTTGCGCTGATCCGCTGTGGCGGGTCCAGGGCCAGGGTGACGTCGCGGGCCAGGATGCGCAGGCGCACGCTGGCGCCCGGCGCGGCCGGCAATGCCGGCACCAGCAGGCGCGCGCCGCCGTCCAGCTGCAGTTCCGTCAGCGCATGCGCCGTATCATGGGCGGTGACCCGGGCCTGCAGCACCGCGCCGGCATCCGGCCCGGCGGCGAGCGGCGCCAGGTCGGGCCGGGCCAGCAGGTCGAACAGGCTGCCGCTGGCCAGGACCCGGCCCTGCTGCATCACCACCAGGCTGTCCGCCAGGCGCGCGACTTCCGTCAGGGCATGGCTGACCAGCAGGATCGGCACCCGGCGCTCGTCGCGCAGCCGTTCCAGATAGGGCAGCAGCTCTTCCTTCCGGGCCTGGTCCAGGCCGGCCCGCGGCTCGTCGAGCAGCAGCAGGCGCGGATCGGCCAGCAGGGCCCGGCCCAGCGCGACCCGTTGGCGCTCGCCGCCGGACAGGGCGCGGGGGCGCCGGTGCAGCAGATGACCGATGCCCAGCAGCTCGACCAGCCGGTCGATCTCCGCCCGGCCCAGGCGGCGCCCGGTGCGCCGCCAGCCGAACAGCAGGTTGCCCTGTACGCTCAGATGCGGGAACAGCCGCAGGTCCTGGAAGACATAGCCGATGCGCCGCCGCTGCGGCGGCAGGAAGGCCCCCGTTTCGGTGTCCAGCAGCACCTCGCCCTCCAGGACGATGCGTCCCTCCCGGGGGCGCAGCAGTCCGGCGATCGCCTGCACCGTGCTGGACTTGCCGGCGCCCGACGGACCGAACAGGGCGGTCACGCCGCTGCCCGGGCAATCGAAGGCGACATCCAGGTCGAAGCCCGGGAAGCCGTGGCGCAGCGCGACCTGCAAAGTCACTGGCCGGTCAGCGCGCGCACCCGGCGGGCGGCCAGCTCCGACAGCACCAGCCCGGCCAGGGCGAGCAGGATCGACAGGACGACGAGGCGGGCGGCCGCCGCCTCGCCGCCCGGGGTCTGGATCGCCGTGTAGATCGCCAGGGGCAGGGTGCGGGTCTCGCCAGGGATGTTGGAGACGAAGGTGATGATCGCGCCGAATTCGCCCAGGCTGGCGGCATAGGCGGTGATCGCGCCGGCCAGGATGCCGGGCAGGGCCAGCGGCAGGATCACCGTGGCGAACCTGTCCAGCGGCCCGGCGCCCAGGGTGGCGGCGGCCTCGCCCAGCTTCGGGTCGATCGCCTCCAGCGCCAGGCGGATCGCCCGGACCTGGAACGGGAAGGTGACGATGCCGGCGGCCAGGGCCGCACCGGTCCAGGAGAACACGAAGCGGATGTCGAACACCTCCAGCAGCCAGGCACCCAGCGGCGCACGGCTGCCCAGGGTGACCAGCAGCAGGTAGCCCATCACCACCGGCGGCAGGATCAGCGGCAGGTGGACCAGCCCGTCCAGCAGCGCGCGCCCCGGAAACCGGGTGCGGGCCAGCAGCCAGGCGGCGCCGATCGCGACCGGCAGGGCGCCGGCCACCGCGACCAGGGCGATCCGCAGGCTGAGGCCCAGCGCCTGCCATTCCTCGGGCCGCAGCAGCGGGTCCATGCGCAATCCCTTCCGTCGTCAGTCCGGCCGGAACCCGTGGCGTTCGAAGATCGCCAGCCCGGCCGGGCCGGTCAGGAAGGCCAGGAAGGCGCGCGCCGGCCGCAGGTCGCCGGCATCGGCGCCCCCCCAGTCCCTGACCAGGGCAAAGGGGTAGCGGATCGGCGGGTGGCTGTCGCGCGGAAAGCGGGCGAGCACCTTCACCTCCGGGGCGATCGCGGCATCGGTCGCATAGACGATGCCCAGCGGTGCCTCGCCGCGCGCCACCAGGGCCAGCGCGCTGCGCACATTGTCGGCCCGCGCCATGCGCGCTTCCAGCCGCTCCCACAGCCCCAGGCCCTGCAACGCCGCCTGGGCATAGATGCCGGCCGGCACATGGTCGGGATCGCCGACCGCGAGCCGGCCATCGGGGCCCAGCAGCCCTGCCAGGTCGGTATTGCGGGACAATGTCATGCCGGCCAGGGGGCTGTCGGCCGGCGCCACCAGCACCAGGTCGTTGCCGATCGGGTCGACCAGGCTTCCGTCGACGATCAGGCCGCGCTCGGCCAGATAGTCCATCCACCGCTCGTTCGCAGCGGCGAACAGTTGCGCCGGGGCGCCGGCCTCGATCTGCCGCGCGAGTGTGGAGGTGGCGGCGAAGGCGAAGCGGATTGCCGTGCCGCCCTGCGCCTCATAGGCCCGGCCGGCCTCGGTCAGCGCGTCGGTCAGGCTGGCGGCGCCGAACATCGTCAGCGGCTCCGCCCTGGCCGCGCCCGCCAGGATGACGGCCGCGGCCAGGGTTCCGGCCAGTTTCAGCATGCATCTCATCGTCGCCCCCGGTTGCGAGGGCGCTATATTCAATCCGATATAGCGGAACGGTCAAGCCGCGCGCCGGTCAGGCGCCGGGGGCGCAACAGGCACCCTTGGCGGAGGATGCCGCGCGGTCCGCGACCGGGGCGGCGACGGTCGCAAGGTCCTCGCCATAGACCGTGCTCTCGCCGCTGGTGAAGAAGGTCTCCCAGGCGATGCCCTGGGGATCGAACACCCAGCTCTTCTCCGACTTCGCATAGCAGCAGGTGGTCTCGCCCTGCGGGATCACGCGGCCGCCTGTGCCGTCCAGACGGGACTGCACCTCGCGCAGCTCGTCCTGGCTCTCCGCCTGGATGCCCAGATGGTCGAGGCCCGAACCCTTGCCGCGGGTGGAAATCGCGAGGTTGACCCGCGGGTCGTCCAGCATCCACTTGGCATAGTCCGGCTTCTGCACGCTGGGGCCGGCACCGAACAGGCCGCTGTAGAAGGCGACCGAGGCGTCGAGATCGTCGACGGCGAGGCTGATGTGAAAGCGCTTCATTGTCTGTCTCCGGTCAGGCGCCGCAGGCGGCGGGTTGCAAAATCTGTTCGAGCAGCGGGTTGCAGCATTCGGGTGTGCCGCCGCAGCAATCCTTCATCAGGAAGCCGAGCAGTGCGCGGATGCCGTCGAAGTCGGGCGCGTGGATGATCGATCGTCCGTCGCGCCGCGACCGCGCCAGCCCGGCGCGCGACAGCATTCCCAGCTGCGACGACAGGGTGTTGTGCGGAACGGCCAGGCGGCGGGCGATCTCTCCCGCCGGCAGGCCCTCCGGTCCCGCCGTCACCAGCAGGCGGAACAGCCGCAGGCGGCTGTCCTGGGCAAGTGCGGCGAGGGCGGCGATGGCTTTTGTTTCGTCCATATGTCTATAATCGTCGACATATGGACGAATGTCAATCCCCGACTGTCAGACCAGCCCGGCGGCTAGACCAGATAGGGCATCGTCACGGTGGCAAGGCTCAGGACCAGGAAGAAGCCGGCCATGTCGGTGATCGTGGTCAGCAAGGGGCCGCTTGCCACCGCCGGGTCCTGCCCCAGCCGTTTCAGCAGCAGCGGCACCACGCCGCCGATCGACACGGCGATGACGGTGTTCAGGGCGAGCGCGGCGCCGATCACAAGGCCCAGATAGAGATTGCCCTTCCAGACCCAGGCGACCAGGCCGATCAGCAGGCCCAGGACCAGGCCGTTGGCCAGTCCCACCGAAGCCTCCTTCAGCCAGACGCGGAACGCGTCCACCGGCCGCACAAGGCCCAGCGACAGCTCGCGCATGGTGACCGCGACGGCCTGGTTGCCGGAGCAGCCGCTCATGTCGGAGACCATCGGCAGGAACACCGCGATGGCGATGACGGCCGCCAGGGTGTCCTCGTAGGCGGAGATCACGCTGGCGGCGATGATGTTCAGCACGATATTGCCGGACAGCCAGGCGAGACGCCGGCGCGCGCGCAGCTGGAAGGGCATCGAGCGGACCTCGTCGCCGACGACGCCCTGCCGCCGCAGGCTGGCGGATTCCGACCGCTCCAGCGCGGCGAAGTCGACCGCCGCGCGCGAGACCACGCCGACCAGCCGGCCATCCGCCTCCACCACCGGCAGGCCGAGGAAGGGATGCTCGTCGAACAGGTCCTGCAGGTTGTCTAGCGGCAGCGATACCGGCACGGTGATCGGCGGCGACATGATCTCGGTCAGGCGGGCGCCGCGCCGGGTGGTCAGCAGGGCGCGCAGCGAAACCACGCCGACCGGGCGCTCCCCGGCATCGACGATATAGGGATGCTGGCCGCGATAGCGCTCGAAATCCTCGTCGTCCGATGCCAGGCCCTGCAGGACGGCGCCGACCGTCTCGGTCTCGCGGAAGGTGAAGGCCTCCGCCACCATCAGGCCGCCGGCGGTATCGTCGTCATATTCGGCGAGGCGGCGGACATCGGAGGCATCCTCCGGCTCCATCATGGCGAGGATGGCTTCGGCATCCGCCGTGTCGAGCTCGCCGATCACGTCGGCCTGCACGTCGGAATCGAGCTCGTCGATGATCTCGGCGGCCCGCGCGCTCTCCAGCCGCTCGACCAGCTCGACGGCGATCTCGTTCGGCGCCTCCTCGATCAGTTCGGCTGCCAGCTCCGACGGGATCGCGGTCAGGACCTCGCTGCGCTCGTCGGGGGTCAGCGCCAGCAGCTCGCGCAATGCCGCGCTGTGCGGCATCGGGTCCAGCAGGTCCGCCAGGCCTGCCCCGTCGCCGGCGGCGGCGAGGTCCCGCAGCCGGTCGGTCGCCCACTCCGCCTCGCCCCCGGGCGCGGCCTCCGCTTCGCCCTGGGGATCGGTCTCGCTGCTGTTCATGATGTCTCCCGGGCGGCGTGGCTGGGCAAAGGGGCGGGACGGCAGGCACACCTGCCGTGCCTGCATCGATCCGGACGCGGGTCAGTCGCCGCGCGCCCGTCCCCGCCGGCGGAGCAGCACGCCGATCACCGCGACACCGTTCAGGGCCATGCAGCAGGCCAGGGCGGGCCCGTAGCTGCCGGACAGGTCGCGCACCAGGCCGACCAGCCCCGGGCCGAAGGCATAGGTGAACTGGGTCACCGCGGTCACCATTCCTACAACTAGCGCGAAAGCGGCGGCGGGAAACTCCTCCTGCACGATCAGGGCGGGCAGGGTGATGATATTGCCGACGTTCAGGCCGAACAGGATGCAGCCGGCGTAGAGCACTAGCGGCGTCTCGACCGCCAGCAGGGCGGCCAGGGCCGCGACCTGCAGGGCGAAGGACAGGGCGCTGACCATGCGCTTGTCCAGGCGGTCGACCACCAGGCCGAGGCCCAGCCGGCCGGCGATCGCCGACGCCGTGGTCAGGGCGACCGCCAGCGCGGCCTCGCCCGCGTCGATGCGCGAGCCCAGGAACGCGACCTGGTGCGTCAGGAAGCCGACCTGCGCCATCAGGACCAGGGCGAAGGGGCCGGCCACGGTCCAGAACGCCGGGTTGCGCAGGACCGTCAGGCGGGGCGCGGCCGGCAGCGCCGCGTCATCCGCGGCCGCGCCGGCCCCCGGCCGGGGCGCCAGGGCGACCCAGAGCAGCGGCAGCAGCGGCACTGCCATGGCGAGGATCACCACCGGCAGCGCCGTCGCGAACCCGATCTTGCCGGTCAGCAGCAGCAGCGCGGGGGAGACGGCGACCCCGGCAAAGCTGGCGCCGTTCAGCGCCAGGCTGAGCGCCATGCCGCGGCGCCGGTCGAAGCGGCTCGCCAGGATGGTGGCGATCCCCGTCGTGCTCATGGTCGACCAGCCCACCGCCATCACCGCATAGGCGAGGTAGAGCTGCCAGACGGTTTCCAGAAAGGGCAACAGGCCGGCGCCCAGGGCCAGGGCGAACAGGCCGGTCAGCACGGTGGCCCGCAGGCCGAAGCGCCGGAACGCCGATCCGACGAACCAGAGCAGGCTGGCGCCGGCGAGGTAGTAGAACGTCGTGGCGCCGGAGATCGCGGCCGTCGACCAGTCGGGATGGGCGGTCCGCAGCGCCGCCAGATAGACGGCCGTGCCATAGAAGCCCAGCCCCCAGGCATACATCGCGATCAGGAAGCAGACGACGACAAGGGCCCAGGGATTGCGCAGGACGGAACTCCCGGCGGCAGGATGGCCGCGATCGATCGGATTGCCGGATTCTGCCCGTTCGCGGGCGCGGTACAAGGAAGGTCGGTTCGACGGGGATGGAACCGCTCAACCCTCGTCCCCGTGCCTGTCCTCGCCGCCATCGTCGTTCCGGTTCCGGTAATGCGCATAGCCCGCGCCGAGCGCCGTGCCCAGGCCGATGCCGATCACGATGCCGATGCCCATGTCCCCGATCGCCGTGCCCAGCGCCATCCCGAGCCCGGTGCCCAGGGCAATGCCGAGGCCGATACCGGATGAGCTGTCCTTCATGATCTGGGTCCTTCGCGTCGCGCCACGGTCGCTCAACGGGTTACATGGCGAGCGCGACCGGCGGTTAAAGGCCCCTGCGCGACAGCGCCTGGCCTGTTCGCCGGCCCCATCCCTGGCATAGACTCCCGGTCGGCCCGCACGGGGGCCGAACCCAGCAGCCGACGCGGGACCTGTCGTGAAGCCTGGCCAGCCGCCCTTCCTGTTCGCCGAGGACCTGCCTGCCCGGGACGGGCTGCGCCAGGCCATCGCCCGCGCCCGCCATGGCGACGAGGAATGCGCGGTCGCAACCTTGCTGGACGGCGTCGACCTGCCGGCGCCGTTGCGCGACCGGATCGACGAGACCGCGCGCGACCTGGTGCGCCGGGTCCGCGACGGCCGGGTGGGCAAGGGCGGGCTGGATGCCTTCCTGCACGAATACGAGCTGTCCAGCCGGGAAGGCATCGTCCTGATGTGCCTGGCGGAGGCGCTGCTGCGCATCCCCGATTCCGAGACCGCCGACGCGCTGATCGAGGACAAGCTGGCGGAGGCCGACTGGGAGCGGCATCTGGGCCATTCCAAAAGCGTCTTCGTCAATGCCTCGACCTGGGCGCTGATGCTGACCGGCGACATCGTCCGCATGGACCATCTGGGCTGGGGCGACCTGGGCGGGGTGCTGGGCAAGCTGGTGCACCGGTCGGGCGAGCCGGTGATCCGCCGCGCCATGCGCCAGGCGATGCGGATCATGGGCCGGCAGTTCGTCATGGGGCGCAGCATCGCCGCCGCGCTGAAGCGCGCCCGGACGCCGGAGGCACTGGGCTATCGCCATTCCTACGACATGCTGGGCGAGGCGGCGCGGACGATGGCCGATGCCGAGCGCTATTTCGACAGCTATCGCGAGGCGATCGGCGCCATCGGCAAGGCCGCCGCGGGGCGCGGCCCGATTGCCGGGCCGGGCATCTCGGTCAAGCTGTCGGCCCTGCATCCGCGCTACGAGTTCGCCCAGGCGCGGCGGATGGCGCCGGCGCTGCTGGGCCGGCTGAAGGCCCTGGCGCAGGCGGCGCGGGCGGCCGATATCGGCTTCTGCGTCGATGCCGAGGAGGCCGACCGGCTGGAGCTCTCGCTGGACATCGTCGAGGCGGTGGCGACCGACCCCGAGCTGGCCGGCTGGCAGGGCTTCGGCCTGGCGCTGCAGGCCTACCAGAAGCGGGCGGTGCCGGCGATCGACTGGCTGGCCGGGCTGGCCCGGCGCGGGGATCGCCGCCTGATGGTGCGGCTGGTCAAGGGGGCCTATTGGGATACCGAGATCAAGCGGGCGCAGGAACAGGGCCTGCCGGACTATCCGGTGTTCACCCGCAAGCCCGCGACCGACCTGTCCTATCTGTGTTGCGCGCAGAAGCTGCTGGCCGACCGCGCCGCCTTCTACCCGCAGTTCGCCACCCACAATGCCCATACCGTGGCGGCCGTGCGGCACCTGGCCGGCGCGGATGGCGGCTTCGAGTTCCAGCGCCTGCACGGCATGGGGGAGGCGCTGTACGAGCATGTGGTGGGCCCCGCCCCGGACGGCATGGGGCTGCCCTGCCGGGTCTATGCCCCGGTCGGCGGGCATGAGGACCTGCTCGCCTATCTGGTGCGGCGGCTGCTGGAGAACGGCGCCAACACCTCCTTCGTGAACCGCATCGTCGACGAGCAGGCGCCGATCGCCGAGATCGTCGCCGATCCGGTCGCGGTCACCCGGCGGACCGAACCGGTGCGCCACCCCGCTATCCCGCTGCCCCGCGCGATCTTCCGGCCGGAGCGGGACAGCGCGCAGGGCCTCGACCTGACCGACGAGCGGGTGCTGCAGCCGCTGGCCGACCGGATGGCGGCGTCCGGCTGCGGGACCTGGTGGGCCGGCCCGATCGTGGGCGGCGTGGCGGCCGGCGACGATGGCGCGGGCAGCCCTGTTGCGGATCCGGCGGACCGCCGGCGCATCGTCGGCAGGGTGGCCGCTGCCGATGCGGCCGGGGCGGACCGGGCGATGGCGCGGGCGGCGCGGGCCGCACCGGACTGGGACCGGCTTCCGGCGGTCCAGCGGGCGGCCTGCCTGGACCGCATGGCGGCGCTGCTGGAGGAGAACATGGCCGAGGCCATGGCACTCGCGGTGCGGGAGGCCGGCAAGACGATCCCCGATGCGGTCGCCGAGGTGCGGGAGGCCGTCGATTTCTGCCGCTACTACGCGGCCCGCGCCCGCGCCGATTTCGCCGGGGCCCATCCGCTGCCCGGGCCGACGGGGGAGGCGAACAGCATCCGGCTGCAGGGCCGCGGCGTGTTCGTCTGCATCTCGCCCTGGAACTTCCCGCTGGCGATCTTCACCGGCCAGGTGACGGCCGCCCTGGCGGCCGGCAACGCGGTGGTCGCCAAGCCTGCGGAGCAGACGCCGCTGATCGCCGCCTTCGCGGTGCGCCTGCTGCATCGCGCCGGCGTGCCGGAGGATGCGGTCCAGCTTCTGCCGGGCAGCGGCGCGGCGGTCGGCGCCGCCCTGGTCGGCGACCCGCGCTGTGCCGGCATCGCCTTCACCGGCTCCACCGCGACGGCGCGCGCGATCCAGCGCCGCCTGGCAGAGGGCGAGGGCCCGATCGTGCCGCTGATCGCGGAGACCGGCGGGCAGAACGTGATGATCGTCGACTCCTCCGCGCTGCCCGAGCAGGTGACCCGCGACGTGCTGGTCTCGGCCTTCCAGAGTGCGGGCCAGCGCTGCTCGGCCTTGCGGGTGCTGTTCGTCCAGGCCGACATCGCCGACCGGCTGCTGCGCATGATCGCCGGCGCGATGGAGCAGTTGCGGATCGGCGATCCGGGCCTGCTGTCCACCGATATCGGCCCGGTGATCGACGCCGATGCCCATGCCATGCTGACCGCCCATGCCGCGCGCATGGACCGGGAGGCCCGGCCGATCCATGCCACCCCGCTGGACCCGGAGGTGGCGGCCCATGGCACGTTCTTCGCGCCGCGCGCCTACGAGATCGACAGCCTGCAGCGCCTGCAGGGCGAGGTGTTCGGGCCGATCCTGCATGTGATCCGCTGGCGCCATGGCGAGATCGACCGGGTGATCGAGGCGGTGAACGGCACCGGCTACGGCCTCACCGTCGGCGTGCACAGCCGCATCGATTCCTTCGCGCAGGCGGTCTGCCAGCGGGTGCGGGCCGGCAATGCCTATGTGAACCGCAACATGATCGGCGCCATCGTCGGCGCCCAGCCGTTCGGCGGCGAAGGGCTGAGCGGCACCGGCCCGAAGGCAGGCGGCCCGCGCTACCTGCACCGCTTCGCGGTGGAGCGGGTGGTCTCGACCGACACCACGGCGGCCGGCGGCAATGCCGCGCTGCTGACATTGTGACAGGCAGGACAGGGGAGGGGCGCATGACCGGATTGCTGCAGGACCGGGAGGTCGCCGCACGCGTGCTGGACCATATCGCGCAGGGGAAGACCGACCTGGGCGGGGATGTCTGGCGGGAGCCGGTCGCGAACTACCGCTCGGAGGCCCGCCTGGAGGCGGAGATCGGGACGGTGCTGCGGCGCTACCCGGTGCCCTTCTGCCCCTCCGCCGCCCTGCCCGATCCGGGCTGCTATGTCGCGCGGGAGGCGGCCGGCGTGCCGATCCTGGCGGTGCGCGGCCGCGACGGCATCGTGCGCGCCTTTCGCAATGCCTGCCGCCATCGCGGCATGCAGGTCGCGGCGGGCAGCGGCTGCACCAATGCCTTCGTCTGCCGCTATCACGGCTGGGCCTATCGGCTGGATGGCGGGCTCGGCCATATCCCGCACGAGGAGGGCTTTCCCGGCCTCGACAAGGCGGAACACGGCCTGGTCCCGGTGACGGCGGTGGAGCGGGCGGGACTGGTCTTCGTGACCCAGGACGGCAGCGACCACCAGGAGGTGCTGGACGACCTGCCGCCGGTGATCGGCGCCGGCCAGCGCGTCTTCGCGACCAGCGAACGCGAGGTGCCGGCGAACTGGAAGATCTCGGCGGAGGGCTTCCTGGAGGGCTATCACATCCTGCCGACCCACCGGGAGACCTTCTTCCCCTACGGCTTCGACAATCTCAACGTGATCGAGGCGTTCGGCCGCAACAGCCGGGTCACCTTCCCGTTCCGCCGCATCGAGAAGCTGGCCGCCGTGCCGCCGGCCGAGCGCCGGGTCGACGGCATGCTGACCTATGTCTACCACCTGTTCCCGAACGTGATGATCGCGATGCTCTCGCGTCATACCCAGATGGTGGTGCTGGAGCCCCTGGATGCAGGGCGCACCCGCTTCGTGACCTATGCGATGGCCGAGGCTCCGCCCGATGGCGGCCCGCTGCCGGAGGAGGTCACCCGCGACACCGACTTCGTCGAGCGCTCCGGCGGCGCGGAGGACCGCGAGGTCACCTGCGCGATCCAGCGCGCCATCGGCAGCGGCGCCAACATGCATTTCACCTTCGGCCGCTTCGAGGGCGCGATCGTGCATTTCCACCGCATGCTCGACGCGGCGCTGGACGGGGGGTGACGGGCCCCGGCCCTCCGTCATCCTCGGGCTTGGGTGGCTCCGGTCGCTCGTTCGTCGCCGATGCCGCCTCCCGACGGCAGTTCGTGGGGGCCACCACCTCACCGTCATCCTCGGGCCTGACCCGAGGATCCACTCCGCCGGCGGTGAAGCGCCTCGAGGATAGCGGCATGGATCCTTGGCTCGGGGGCCGAGGATGCCGGGTTGGTGTGGTTCCGGTTGGTCGTTCGTCGCCTATGCCGCTTCCCGACGGCAGCTCGTGGGGGCCGCCACCTCGCCGTCATCCTCGGACATCCTCGCGCTTGACCCGAAGATGACGGGTTGAGGTTGTTCCTACTCGGCCGCCGGCTTCTGCACCTCCGTGTAGATCTCGCCGCCGCCGGCCCGGAACTCCGCCGCCTTCTGCGCCATGCCCGCCTCGGCCTGGGCATGCGCCCGCACCTCGTGGCTGATCTGCATGGAGCAGAACTTCGGGCCGCACATGGAGCAGAAATGCGCCACCTTGTGCGCCTCCTTCGGCAGGGTGCGGTCGTGGAAGTCGCGCGCGGTCTCCGGGTCCAGCGAGAGGTTGAACTGGTCCTCCCAGCGGAACTCGAAGCGCGCCCGGCTCAGCGCATCGTCGCGCGCCTGGGCGCCGGGATGGCCCTTCGCCAGGTCGGCGGCATGGGCGGCGATCTTGTAGGCCACCATGCCGGCCTTCACGTCGTTGCGGTCGGGCAGGCCCAGATGCTCCTTCGGCGTCACGTAGCAGAGCATCGCGGTGCCGAACCAGCCGATCATCGCCGCCCCGATGGCGGAGGTGATGTGGTCGTAGCCCGGCGCGATGTCGGTGGTCAGCGGGCCCAGGGTGTAGAACGGCGCCTCGCCGCAGGTGGCGAGCTGCTTGTCCATGTTGGCCTTGATCTTGTGCATCGGCACATGGCCCGGCCCCTCGATCATCACCTGGACGCCATGGTCCCAGGCGACCCGGGTCAGCTCGCCCAGGGTCTCCAGCTCCGCGAACTGCGCGGCATCGTTGGCATCGGCGATGGAGCCCGGCCGCAGCCCGTCGCCCAGCGAGAAGGAGACGTCGTAGGCCGCGCAGATCTCGCAGATCTCGGCGAAATGCGTGTAGAGGAAACTCTCCTGGTGATGCGCCAGGCACCACTTCGCCATGATCGAGCCGCCGCGGCTGACGATACCGGTGACCCGGTTCGCGGTCAGCGGGATATAGGCCAGCCGCACCCCGGCATGGACGGTGAAATAGTCCACGCCCTGTTCCGCCTGCTCGATCAGGGTGTCGCGATAGACCTCCCAGGTCAGGTTCTCGGCGATGCCGTCGACCTTCTCCAGCGCCTGGTAGATCGGCACCGTGCCGATCGGCACCGGGCTGTTGCGCAGGATCCATTCGCGGGTGGTGTGGATGTTGCGGCCGGTCGACAGGTCCATCACCGTGTCGGCGCCCCAGCGGATCGCCCAGACCATCTTGTCGACCTCTTCCGCCACCGAGGAGGTGACGGCGGAATTGCCGATATTGGCGTTCACCTTCACCAGGAAGTTGCGGCCGATGATCATCGGCTCGGCTTCCGGATGGTTGATGTTCGCCGGGATGATCGCGCGGCCGCGGGCGACCTCCTCGCGCACGAATTCCGGGGTCACCTGGGCGGGGATCTCGGCGCCGAATGCCTCGCCGTCGCCGCGCTCCATCGCCTCGGCGCGCCCCAGATTCTCGCGGATCGCGACGAACTCCATCTCCGGCGTGACGATGCCGGCGCGGGCATAGGCGAGCTGGCTGACCTTCTGCCCCGGCTTCGCGCGCCGCGGCCGGGGGCAGTCGGCGAAGACCGGCGCCGCATGGCTGGCGCCCACATTGCCGTTGTCGACGGGCTGCACCGGCCGGCCGTCATAGGCCTCGGTATCGCCGCGGGCGGCGATCCAGGCCGCGCGCAGCGGCGCCAGCCCGGCGGCGATGTCGATCGCGGCCTGCGGGTCGGTATAGGCGCCGGAGGTGTCGTAGACCCGGACCGGCGGCTCGCTGGCCGTGGGGTGCAGGTCGATCTCGCGGAACGGCACACGGATATCGTCCTGCGACCCGGTGACCCAGACCTTGCGGGACGCGGGCAGCTGGCCCGTGGTGACGGCGATGTCGCTGCCGGCGGCGCGGCCGGTGCTGGCGGAGGGTGGCATGGCGGGATCTCCCTTTCATCGGTCAGGAGATCCGGGCGGCATGGAGAGGGGGAGAAAGGGCGCGGGTCTGCCGCACACGGTTCCTGTCCCTTCGCCGGAATGACCCGGATCAGGTTCCCGAGGCGGCAGGATTGCCGGCCTCTGAGGGTCACCGCGTTGCCGGTGGCGGCCATGCCCTTTCGGGTGCAGCCTCCGCCGTCCGTCGGTCTCTCAGCCCCCTAGCGGGACTCCCCTCGGAACGGGCCGAACGTGACCCGGAATGCGGCCGAGGTCAATCGGTACGCCGGGTCCTGCGGCACGCAGCAGTGTGATCGCGGCTACAGCCTTCAACCCATGCGGGTGTAGGATCGGGGCAAGCGACGATGCGCACCGCCCCGCCGGACGGTCGCGCCTGCCCTTCAGGAGACCTGCCATGTTACTCGTCGACCGCTTCGGCGCTCCCGTATCGTCCAGCCGCCGCGCCTCGGTGGACAGTCTGGACAAGGCCGCGCACCTGCTGCTCGGCTATTTCCAGGACCCGCTGTGGGAGATCGAGGCGGCGCTGGCCGAGGACCCCGATTTCGTGATGGGCCACTGCTTCCGTGCCGGCCTGCACCTGATCTCCAGCGAGAAGGCCGCCGTTCCGGTGCTGGAGGAGGAACTGAGCGAACTCCACCGCCTGCGCGCGGACGCCAATGACCGCGAACGCGGCCATATCGCCGCGCTTCGCGCCTGGGCCGCCGAGGATTTCCACCGTGCGGCCGAGGAATATGGCCGGATCCTGTTCGATTGCCCGCGGGACCTGGTCGCCCTGCAGCTGGCCCATCAATGCGACTTCTTCCTGGGCCAGTCCGGCATGCTGCGCGACCGGGTCGCCCGTGTCCTGCCGGACTGGTCGCCCGACGATGCCGATTACGGCTTCCTGCAGGGCATGTACGCCTTCGGCCTGGAGGAATGCGGCCAGTATGGCCGCGCGGAGGAGGCCGGGCGGGCCGCCGTCGCGCGCAATCCGGGCGATGCCTGGGCGGTCCATGCCGTGGCCCATGTGATGGAGATGCAGGGCCGCAGCCATGACGGCGTTGCCTGGCTGACCGACGGCGCGCAGCATTGGTCGGACGGCAACATGTTCGCCTTTCACAACTGGTGGCACATGGCGCTGTTCCACCTGGAGCACCGGGAGCATGACGAGGCGCTGCACCTCTACGACCGGGCGATCCGGCCGGTCCGCTCCGAGGTGGCGCTGGAGATGCTGGATGCCGCGTCCCTGCTCTGGCGACTGCATCTGCGTGGCGTCGATGTGGGCGAGCGCTGGGACGACCTGGCGGGCATCTACGAGGGGATGGCCGACGACGCCTATTATCCCTTCAACGACATGCACGCCATGATGGCCTTTGTCGCGACCGGCCGGACGGCGGCGGCGGGCCGCCTTGTCGCCGCCCTGCAGCACAAGGCCGGCGACGCCTCGTCCAGCGCCAGGCTGATCCGCGATATCGGCCTGCCGGTGGCATCCGCGCTGCAGGCCTTCGGCCAGGAAGCCTATGAGGAGGCCGCCGACCAGCTGCTGGAGCTGCGCAAGCATGCCCAGGCGTTCGGCGGCAGCCATGCGCAGAGGGATGTGCTGAACCTCACCCTGATCGAAGCCGCGCGCCGCGGCGGCATGGACCGGATGCTGCGGGGGCTGCTCAACGAGCGCGCGGCGGAGAAGGGGGCCAGCCCCTGGCTGGCGGCCCAGCGCGCCGAACTGGCCGAACGTGCCACGGTTGCCCTGACCGGGTAGGCCCGGGTAGGCCGGGCTGTTGTCCTTTTGATCGGTTGCCGCAGCGAGGCACATGGACGGATAGTGGCGGCTCTCGCGCCCTGGACCGCGTTCCGGCAGGGGCGCGGACCCGTCGATGGCTGTAGCGATCCGAATGATGAACCTTGATCCCGTCCGCCGGCGAGCCGGATCCTGGCTTGCCTGCCTGTTTGCGCTTGTCGCCCTCTGTCTTGCCGTGGCCCATCCTCTCGCGCCCGCCCGGGCGCAGGAGGTCGACTGGACCGGCATATGGGATACCCGCTGGCTGGGCGGCGGCACCCGGGTCGCGGTCCGCCAGGAAGGCGATGTCGTGACCGGCGAGTATCCGCTCTACAACGGCACCATTGCCGGCCGGGTCGAGGGCCGCACCCTGGTCGGCAGCTGGAGCGAGCCGGACAAGGGCGGCACCTTCGTCTGGGTCATGGGCGCCGACGATGCCAGCTTCATGGGCCGGTTCAGCGACAACGAGTGGTGGACCGGCTCGCGCCTCGACCCGACCGATGCCGAGGATGGCGCCCTGATGGCGCAGACCTCGCCGCGGGAGACCCTGCGCGCCTTCCTCCTGGCGGGGGGCGCGGTGGAGAACGGCAACCTGGCCTATCTCGACGATATCGTGGCGCTGCTGGCCTATCCGGAACAGGACCTGGACAAGACGGACGAGCTGCGCGAGGCGACCCTGCTCTGGCTGATCGTCGACCAGTTCCGCTTCCGCATGTATTCCGTTGCACAGGACCCGCCCGGGGAGACCTACGACTTCCGCATGACGCGCTATGACGGCGCGAGCTACACGCTGACCTTCCTGAAACAGGATGGCAGGTGGCTGATCCAGGTGCCGCCGGAGCAGGACCTGGAAATGTCGCTGGAGGGCCTGCTGGGCCGCAGCAAGGGCCGCGTGCCCTCGCCGAACCGGATCTACAAGCTGGAAAGCCCCCGCGACACGATGGAGGCGTTCCTGCACAGCATGCGTGCGGGCAAGGGCGGCATGGAGGGGGCGATCACGACCCTGGACCTGTCGGAGGTCAGCGCCGTCTCGCGCGAGCGGGAGGCCACGCTGCTGGCCCAGTACCTGGACGAGGTGCTGCTGCGCATCGGCGAAGTGGTGCTGCAGGAAATCCCGAACGATCCCGACAGCGAGACCCCCTACATCCATTTCGTCCATCCCAATGGCGATATCGTCATCGCCCCGGTGGAAACGGCGGACGGGGAGGGGCAGCAATGGAAATTCACGCCCGAGACCCTGCGCACCGTCCGTGAGCTCTATGCGGCGGCCGAGGACCTGCCGCTGCCGCAGCACACCCTGCCCTACGATCCCGACGGCACCGCCATCTTCTTCGAGATCCGCGACGCCCTGCGGGACGTGGTGCCAGGCGCGCTGTCGCCGCTCGGCCCGCTTGAGGTCTGGCAATGGGCGGCGCTGGTCGTTGCCTTCCTGGTGGCGCTGGTGGCGGCCGCGGTCGTCAGTCTCGTGGTGTTCCTGCTGGGCGTGGCGCTGTACCGGCGCCACCGGGCGATCGGCCGGATCCCCGGCCTCCTGGTCTGGGGCGTCCGGCTGCTGGTTTTCGGGCTGGTCAGCTATCTGGTGCTGAACCTGCTCGGGCTGCCGGACCGCTTTGCCGGGATCGTCACGACAGTCTCCGTGGTCGCGATGATCGCCGGTGCCGTGCCCGTCGAATTCTGGGTGGTGGACAGCACGCGCAAGCTGCTGGACCGTTTCGGGGCGATATCCCAGCGCGGCGATATTCTTGCGTCGCTCCTGGTCGGGTTGATCAAGGTGGCCCTGATCCTCGGCAATTTCCTGTTGCTGGCGGAGGCCCTGCAGATCCCCTATGGCGCGGCGCTCGCCGGGCTTGGCATCGGCGGCCTGGCCGTCGCCCTGGCCGCGCGCTCCACCCTGGAGAATGTCATCGCGGGATTCATCCTGTTCGCCGACCGGCCCCTGGCCGTGGGCGATTTCTGCCGCTTCGGCAACAAGATGGGGACGGTCGAACGGATCGGCATCCGCTCGACCGAATTGCGGACCCGGGACCGCACCGTCATTGCGGTGCCGAACGCGGAGTTCGTGAACCTGCACCTGGAGAATTTCGGCCGGCGCGACAAGATCTTCCTGCAGCTGGTCCTGGGCCTGCGCTACGACACCACGCCGGACCAGATGCGTGTCGTCCTGACGGAGCTGCGCCGGCTGTTGATCGGCCATCCGATGGTGGCGGAGGATCCGCTGCGGGTGCGCTTCATCGGCTTCGGCACGCATTCGCTGGACGTGGAGGTCTATGCCTATGTGAACACGGCGGACTGGGCCGACTTCCTGGGCATCCGCGAGGATCTCTACCTGCGCATGATGGACGTCGTCGCCGCGGCCGGCACGTCGATCGCCTTCCCCTCGCAGACGCTCTACCTGGGCCGCGACCGGGGGAGCGATGCCGAGCGGGCCGCGGAGGCGGAGGCCCGGGTGCGGCAATGGCGCGAGGAGAACCGCCTGCCATTCCCGAACTTCACGGTCGAGGAGATCGACGCCGCCAGCAACACCCTGGCCTATCCGCCGGAAGGCGCGCCGCAGATCGCCCGGCAGGTGGCAGAGGGCGAGCTTGCCGAACGGCGCCGGCGCCGCTCGTTCTGGCCGTTCGGCCGGCAGGCGCGGCGGGACTGACGGGCCCCGGGGCGCCAGGCTGCTGCCGGTTGCGGAGCGATGCGACCGGGACGAACATCGAAACCAGATCCAGGCCGGCCAGCCGGGGAACGTCAGCCTGCCTCGACCTGTATGAGGATGCCCATGGTCCGGGGCGCTGCCGGGCGGGCGGCGGCGTCCAACAACCCGGGCGCCGGGGTCCAAGACGCCGGGCGGGCGATGCGGCAGACTGCGTTGCGCTGAGAAGCCTTACCGGGAAGGAACCGTCATGGCCGCAATGCCCCAGCTGTTTGACTCCTCAGGGATCGTGAAGCGGTTCCGGGAGGGCAATGCCAAATCGGCGGCCCACGAGAAGCGGGCGCGCAACGTGGTCCCCGGCGGGACATCGCGCGCCACCATGCTGCAGAAGCCCTTTCCGGTCTATCTGCGTGACGCCAACGGCGCGCGGGTCTGGGACCTGGATGGCAACGAGCGCTTCGATTTCAACAACAACATGATGGCCATGGTCCACGGCCATGCGAACCCGGACGTGCTGGCGGCAGTGAAAAGCCAGATCGAGCGGACCTCTGCCTTCACCTCGGTGTCGGAGCGCGAGGTCGAACTGGCGGAGACCCTGTGCGGCCGGGTCGCCAGCGTGGACATGGTGACCTTCGACAATTCCGGAACCGAGGCGGTGATGATGGCGATCCGCCTGGCCCGCGCCTATACCGGCCGGAACAAGATCCTGCGCTTCGAGGGCGGCTATCACGGCTTCTACGACGCGGTGATCACCGGCTCGTTCAGCCATCCGCCGATCGACGCGTCGCGCGCGCCGCATCCGCCGGTGCGGGACATGGCCGGCATGCCGCCCTCGGTCACCGAGGATGCGGTGCTGGTGCCGTACAACGATCCCGAGGCCGTGCGCCAGGTGTTCCGCGAGCAGGGCGAGCGCCTGGCGGCGGTGATCGTGGAGCCGATGCTGGGCGGCGGCGGCATGATTCCGGGGACGCCGGAATTCCTGCGCACCATCCGCGAGGAAAGCGCGCGCACCGGCACGCTGATGATCTGCGACGAGGTGGTCACCCTGCGCTTCGCCGTCGGCGGCGCGCAGCAGGTCTACGACCTGATGCCGGACCTGACGACGATGGGCAAGATCATCGGCGGCGGCTACCCGGTCGGGGCGGTGGGCGGAAGGCGCGAGATCATGAACATGTGCCGCCCGGCCGACGAGGGCGGCACGGTGATGACGATGGGCACCTTCAATTCCAACCCGGTGACCGTCGCCGCCGGCCTGGCCACCCTGAAGCTGCTGGACAAGGCGGCGATCGACCGGCTGAACGGCCTGGGCGACCGGATCCGCAAGGGGCTGTCGGACTGTATCGAGAAGCGCCAGGTGCCGGCGCGGGTCACCGGCGCGAGCTCCTGCTTCGACATCCATTTCACCCGGCGGGAGGTCAACAACGCCCGCGACGTGGCCACCGACGACGAGGCGCTGCAGCAGATCTGCGCGCTGGGCATGGCCAATCGCGGCATCCTGGTTTCCAAGTCCCGCAAGGCGGGCCTGTCGACGGCGATGGACGAGAGCGTCGTCGATGCCTGCATCGCGGCCTTCGACGACACGCTGGAGGAGATGGCCGGCGAAGGCTGGTTCGACAGCCAGCGCCACTGAGCAGGGCATCGGCCGGCGGCCGCACCGGGCGGCCGCACCGGAGGGGGACGGCCCGGGGGAACGGCCCGGGCCGCACGCCGACACGATGGTTGACCGGGTCGGCACACCAAGGTATTTCGTCATTCGACGAAATACGATTGGATCCAGCCGATGGTCGCCGCCTCCCCCCTCGCCCTGCCGCACATCTCCGATGACACGGACGCCGCCGCGCGCCTTGCCCTGGTCGCCAGGGCGCTCGGCCACCCGGCGCGGGTGCGCATCGTGCAGACCCTGTTGCGCCGCCAGACCTGCATCGGCTGCGATATCGTGGAGGAGATCGGCCTGGCCGCCTCCACGACGTCGGAGCATCTGCGGATCCTGAAGGCGGCGGGCATCATCACGGGGGAGATCGAGCGGCCGCGGGTCTGCTATTCCCTGAACCCGGCGGCCGTCCGGCCGCTGCATGCCTTTCTCGGCATCGTCGGCCGGGCTGCCTGAATGTCCCTGTTCGATCGCTGGCTGACCCTCTGGGTCGCCTTGTGCATCCTGGCCGGGATCGCCCTGGGCGAGATGCTGCCGGGCCTGTTCGCCGCCTTGGCGGCGCTCGACTATGCCAATGTGAACCTGCTGGTCGCGCTGCTGATCTGGGCGATGGTCTATCCGATGATGGTCGGCGTGGATTTCGGCAGCCTGGGACAGGTGGGGCGGCGGCCGAAGGGGCTGGTCATCACACTGGCGGTGAACTGGCTGGTGAAACCCTTCACCATGGCCGGGCTTGGCGTCCTGTTCTTCAAATGGCTGTTCGCCGACTGGCTGCCCGCCGCGGACGCGGACGATTATATCGCGGGGCTCATCCTCCTGGGCGCGGCGCCCTGCACGGCGATGGTCTTCGTCTGGTCGCAGCTGACCCGTGGCGATGCCAACTACACCCTGGTGCAGGTCAGCGTGAACGACGCGATCATGGTCTTCGCCTATGCGCCGATCGTGGCGCTGCTGCTGGGCGTGACCGAGATCGCCGTGCCCTGGGGCACCCTGATCCTGTCGGTCCTGCTCTATGTCGTCGTGCCGCTGGCTGCCGGCCTGCTGACCCGCCGACGCCTGGCCGCGCGCCATGGCGCGGCGGCGGTCGCCGCCTTCACGGCGCGGCTGAAGCCGGTCTCCATCCTCGCCCTGCTGGCCACGGTAGTGCTGCTGTTCGGCTTCCAGGGCGGTGTCCTGCTGGACCGGCCGCTGGTCATCCTGCTGATCGCGGTGCCGCTGCTGATCCAGTCCTATGGCATCTTTGCCATCGCCTATGGCGCCGCCTGGGCCTGGCGCGTGCCCTATCCGGTCGCCGCGCCCTGTGCGCTGATCGGCACCTCGAACTTCTTCGAACTGGCGGTCGCGGTGGCGATCAGCCTGTTCGGCCTGCAATCCGGCGCCGCCCTGGCGACCGTCGTCGGCGTGCTGGTGGAGGTACCGGTGATGCTCAGCCTGGTCGCCTTCGCCAACGCGACCCGGCGGCACTTCCCCGCCTGAACCTGACCGGCTAGGGCTGCCAGCCGAACCGTTCGCCGGCACGGCCGGGCAGCGCGTCGAACATGTCGCGCGACTGGGCGGCCGTGAAGATCTCGCGATGGGCGCCGGATCGCCCTTGGCGAAAATGCACGGAATGGATCTGCGCGTCTGTCCCGGGATCGGCGCCGTAGCGGACGGACAGGCGCGCCACAAGAGCTTCGGGATCCTCGAGAAAGGCCTCGTAGGTGGAGAACGTCACGGCGCCAGGTTCGCGATCCGCGATCTGGAGCCAACTGTCTATCCATTGCAGATAGATCGGATAGACCCTTTCGCGCAGCACGCCGAGCCGGTCCGCCGGGGACAGCAGGGCATAGCCCGGGCAGCATCTGGCGAAGCGCAGGAATTGCAGGCCGCCATAGCTCTCGCCCATTTCGAACAGTGATACCAGGGCATCGCGCGGATCGCGCAGATGCACAACGATGGGCAGCGGGAAGCGGGCAAGCGCCGCCTGGTTGCGGGGAAGCGCCGCCGCGTGACTGAGCAGCATGACCTGGCGCCCGGCGAAATAGCCCAGCAGGTCGGGATGCAGCCAGGGCGCCGGGAACCCCGCCCAGTCGGGCAGGTCGACACCGACTCCCGTGAACATGGCGCCGCATCGCGACGCGACGCTGGCGGCAATCGTGGCGCCGCCGGATTTCGGCATGGCGACCAGGAGCCGGGGCTCGCCCGGCCGGGCGTCCGATGGCGGCAGTCGGGCAACCAGCGCGGGGATCGTGTCGGGCTGCCCGGCCAGGCCGTACAGGGCGCAGAGATCGTTGACCTCCGTATAGGACGGCTGCGCGCCGAACGCGATGAGGCGACCCAGCGCGCCGATGGCTTCCGGCAGCGCTCCCAGATGCGCCAGGGCGGCATAGACCAGGCGGTTCGCGGCGCCGCCGGGTTGCTCCAGCTGCTCCGCCACGGCCGCGAGACTGAGGCACCTGCCATGGTCGCCGCGCTTCTGCGCGATCGCCGCGGCCAGCGAGCAGGCCGCCGCCGTGCTGCCGAACCGCGAGACATGGTCCATCGCCAGGCGCTCCGCTCGCTCCAGCTCGCCGGTCAGCGCCAGCGCATGGGCGAAATGGAGGTGCAGCGGCGCGGACAGGGCCTGCGGGTCCAGCCGTTCGTAGGCCGCGATGGCCGCTGGCAGGTCGCCGCGCGCATAGGCCGCTTCCGCGGCGGTCTGCGTTGCGACCGTCAGGTTCGGGGTCCGCTGCATCCTGTGGCCGGTCGCTCCTGGAATCGCTGTCGGTAAGGTGGCGTACGATCAGTAGGCCGCGATGTCCATTTGTTTCGCAGCCGCCGATCCGCCATGCGAACGGTTGCGGCCCGGCGCGGGGCCGCCCAGTACTGTCCGGGCCGCCGGGGATCCGCCGGGGCCGCCCGCCGTTCCGGCGGCCTGTCCGGGCGATGTCCGGCCTGTTCAAACGAGCCGCGCAGAAGGAGGCACCGATGGTCCACCGCAAGAAGGATCGCAACGTCGAGGATGCAACGGATCTGGTCCTGGCACCGGCCTATGGCAGCCGCGTCGGGGTCGAGCCGATCCCGAAGTTCGAACTGCCGGCCGGCCAGCTGCCGGCCGACATCGCCTATCGGCTGATCCATGACGAGCTGATGCTGGACGGCAATTCGCGCCTGAACCTGGCGACCTTCGTCACCACCTGGATGGAGCCGCAGGCCGAGCGGCTGATGACCGAGACCTTCGACAAGAACATGATCGACAAGGACGAGTATCCGACCACGGCGAAGATCGAGGAGCGTTGCGTCAACATCGTCTCCAACATGTTCCATGCGCCGGAATCGGGCATCGGCTCGTCGGCCATCGGCTCCAGCGAGGCGGTGATGCTGGCGGGCATGGCCTTCAAGTGGAAATGGCGCAAGCGCAGGCAGGCCCAGGGCAAGCCGGCCGACCGGCCGAACATGGTGCTCGGCAGCAACGTCCAGGTGGTCTGGGAGAAGTTCTGTCGCTACTGGGAGGTGGAGCCGCGCTATGTGCCCGTCGCAAAGGGCCGCTATGTCGTCGATCCGGAGGAGATGATGTCCTTCGTGGACGAGAACACGATCGCCGTCGTCGCCATCCTGGGCACCACCTATACCGGCGAGTTCGAGCCGATCGAGGAGGTCCACGATGCGCTGGTGGCGCTGAACCAGCGCAGTGGCTGGGAGGTGCCGCTGCATATCGATGCGGCCTCCGGCGGCTTCGTGGCGCCGTTCCTGCACCCGAACCTGAAGTGGGATTTCCGGCTGCCGCTGGTGAAGTCGATCAACGTCTCGGGGCACAAGTACGGCCTGGTCTATCCCGGCATCGGCTGGATCGTCTGGCGCGGTCACGACGAACTGCCGGAGGAACTGGTCTTCCACGTGAACTATCTGGGCGGCGACATGCCGACCTTCACGCTCAACTTCTCCCGTCCCGGCAACCAGGTGGTGGCGCAGTACTACAATTTCCTGCGGCTCGGGCATGAGGGCTATACCCGGATCATGCGCAACCTGCAGGCCAATGCCACCTACCTGTCGGCCGAGCTGGGGCGCACCGGGAGGTTCGACCTCCTGTCCGACGGCAGCGAGACGCCGGTCTTCGCCTTTGCCCTGAAGGATTCCACGGCGTTCAGCGTGTTCGACCTGTCCGACAAGCTGCGCGAGCGCGGCTGGCAGGTGCCTGCCTATACGATGCCGGCCAATGCCGAGGATGTGGAGGTGCTGCGCATCGTGATCCGGGAAGGCTTCAGCCGCGACATGGCGGACATGCTGCTGGACGACATCAACGCCGCCTGCGCGCATTTCGATGCGAACCCGCCGCGCAAGGCGAAGCATCCGGCGCCGAACTTCGCCCATTGAGTCCCGCGCGGCCGCGAACCGTCAGGCCGCGAATTCTGCCCGGATCCGGTCCGTATGCTCGCCCAGGGCGGGCAGCGGGCCGGGCTCCAGCTTCGGGTGCAGCGGCGGCGCGGTGCAGGAGAAGCCCTCGGCCGGCGCGCCGGCCGGCAGCGGCACGTCGATCCGGCGGCGCGCGGGATGGGCCGGCATGTCGGCGACGGTGCTGACGGAGCCGTAGGGCAGGCCGGCAAGGTCGAGGCGGGCGATCGCCTCCGCCCGGGTCAGCCCGCCGAACACCCCGTCCATGACGGCCTGGAGCGCGGCGCGGTTCTCCACCCGGGCGGGGTTGTCGTGGAAGCGCGGGTCGGTCGCCAGTTCGGGCCGCTGCAGCACGCCGTCGCAGAATCGCGGCCATTCCTCGCGCGCCTGGACCGCGACGCAGACCTGCCCGTCCAGGCAGTCCACCGCCCCATAGGGGAAGATGATCGCATGGCTCAGGCCGCAGCGCGGCGTGTCGCGGCCCTGCATCTCCCAGTACAGGGTCGGCACCGTCATCCAGTCCGCCATGACGTCGAACATGGCGATCTCGATGGCGCGGCCGCGGCCGGAGATGCCGCGGGCGATCAGCGCCTCCAGCACGGCGGCATGGGCGGTCATGCCGGTGCCGACATCGGCGATCGAGACGCCGACCTTGGCCGGCACCTCCGGCGTGCCGGTGACCGCGCAGATGCCGCTCTCTGCCTGCACCAGCAGGTCATAGGCCTTCATGTCGCGATAGGCGGTGTCCTGGCCATAGCCGACGATGTCCAGCGCGATCAGCCGCGGATGGCGTGCCACCAGCTCTGCCGCGCCGAAGCCCAGGCGGGCACTGGCGCCCGGCGCCAGGTTCTGCACGAAGACATCGGCGCGGGCGACCATGCGGCCCAGCAGGGCCAGGTCCGCCGCCGCCTTCAGGTCCAGCACCGCGCTCTCCTTGCCGCGGTTCAGCCAGGCGAAATAGCCGCTGATGCCGTGTACGGCGCGGTCGTAGTGCCGCGCCGTCTCGCCGCCCGCGCGTTCGACCTTGATCACCCGGGCGCCGGCATCGGCCAGGCGGACGGTGCAGGTGGGCGCCGCGACCGCCTGTTCCACGGACACCACAAGCAGGCCCTCCAGCGGTCTTTCCTGGGATTTCTCCGGGCGCGCCATCACAGATCCTCCGCGGTGCGGTAGCCGGCGAGCGCGCTCTGCCCGCCATCCACCGGCAGCGCGACGCCGGTGATGAAGCGCGCCGCGTCGGAGGCCAGGAACAGGGCGGCATGGGCCACGTCCCAGGCACTGCCCATGCCGCCCTTCAGCGGCACCTTGGCATTGCGTTCCGCGCGCACCGTGTCCCGGTCGATGCCGCGCTCGCGATGGCGGCGCTCGATCGACAGCGGCGTGTCGATGAAGCCGGGCAGGATGACGTTGCAGCGGATCCCGTGCGGCGCGTTGGCGATGGCCACCTGGCGGGTCAGCATGTTCATCGCCGCCTTCGTCGTGCTGTAGACCGGCGCCTTCAGGTAGCTGACCGAGGCGATCGACGAGATATTGGTGATCACCCCCGACCCCTGGCGCCGCATATGCGGCAGCGCGGCCTGGACGGTCAGGAAGACCGACCGGACATTCAGGTCCTGCAGCCGGTCCCAGACCGCCAGGTCCAGGTCCACCAGGTCGCGTTCGCCCTCCGTCATGCCGACATTGTTGTGCAGGATGTCGATGCGGCCATGCCGTGCGATACAGGCGGCGACCAGGTCGGTGCAGTCCTGCGGCACCGTCACGTCGACCTGCCGGGCGGTCGCGATGCCGCCCTCGGCCACGATCTGGCGCACCGTTTCCTCCGCGGCCGCCGGCTCCAGGTCCGCCACCAGGACGGCGGCGCCGGCACGCGCATAGAGCAGCGCCGCCGCACGCCCGTTGCCGACGGTCTCCCCCGCCTGCTGGCCGCCGCCCACGACCAGCGCGATCCGGCCCTCCAGTTCGCCCTGGCTGCCCCGCGCCATCGCCTCAGCCCTGCGGCAGGGCGTAGGTGCCCACTGCCTGGAAGCAGAGCGGCCCCTCCGCCCCGGCCGTCAGGCTGGCGGTCAGGAAGACCATCGACCGGCCGGCGCGAACGATCCTGGCATGGCAGTGCATGTCGGCATTCGCGACGGGCCGCATGAAGGTGGAATGGATGTCGACGCTGGCACAGGGGGTGAAGTCGCCGGCGCGGGCCAGGATCGCGAAGACCATGGCGGTGTCCGCCAGGCACATCATCGCCTGGCCGGACACGATGCCGCCCTGGCGCATCAGGTCCGGCGCGGCGGGGGCCACCATCACCACCTCGTCGGCGCCGATGCTTTCGAAGCGCATGTCCAGCGCGCGCACCCAGGGGGCGAAATTGTCCTGCAGGATCGCTTCCGCCCGCTCGCGCGTCAGTTCCGCCATGCCCCTTGCCCTTTCCCGGCCGCCTCGTTGCTGGCGCGAACCTTAAAGGCTGCCCGGCGCCGCGCAATCCCCGGCGATCGCGGCGGCCAGCCGCTGCAGGAAGCGGGCCGCGACCGGCTCCGCGACACCGGCATAGCCGAAGACCAGGCCGAAGGGGCGGGCCCGGGCGCCGGCGCCGGCGGGCAGGGCCGCATAGCAGGCGGAGAGCGGCGGGACCGACAGCCCGAAGGACGCCGCCAGGGCGGAGAGCTGCAGGTCGGTCATGCGGGCCGGCAGGGCGGGGCCGCGATGTGCGACGAGGTGCATGCCCGCCGGCGCCGGCGCCGCCACCAGCCAGGGCGAGAGAGCCGCGTGGAAGGCGGACAGGAAGGCCGCCTGCCGGGCCTGGTAGAGCCGCCGCATGCGGCGCAGGTGGCGGGCGAAGCCGCCGCTGTCGATGAAGGCGGCCAGGGCGGGCTGCGGCACCGCGGAGGGCGGGTCGCTGTGGCGCGGGCGGGCGGTTGCCAGCCGCGCCACGGTATCGCCGTCCGCCACCAGATAGCCGAGCCGCAACGACGGGAACATCACCTTGGAGAAGCTGCCCAGGTAGAGCACGCGCCCCGCCCGGTCGAGCGCCGCCAGCGGCGGCACAGGCTGGCCCGCATAGCGGAACTCGCTGTCGTAATCGTCTTCCAGGATCCAGGCGCCGGTGGCGCCGGCCCAGTCCAACAATGCGATTCGCCGGGGCAGCGGCATGGTGGCGCCCAGCGGATAGTGGCGCGACGGGGTCACCGTCAGCGCGCAGGTGCCGGCGGCCCGCGTCGCCAGGTCGGCGACCCGCAGCCCGTCGCCGTCGACCGGGCAGGGCAGGACGGGCCGTCCCTGGGCCTGCAGGGCGGTGCGCAGCGGCGGAAATCCCGGATCCTCCACCGCCACCGGGGCGCCGGCGGGCAGCAATGCCTGCCCCACCAGGGCCAGGGCGTCCCGTATGCCGCCGGTGACCAGGACATTGGCGGGCCCGCAGTCCAGGCCGCGGAAGCTGCGCAGGTGGCTGGCGATGGCGGCCCGCAGCTCCGGCTGGCCGGCGGCATGCTGCATGGTCAGCAGGCCGGTCGCGGGGGCCCGCCAGGCGGCCTGCAGGTGGCGTGCCCAGGCCCTGGCGGGAAAGGCGGCGGCATCGGGGACGCCGGGATGGAAGGGCTGGCCGGCGCCGGACGGTTCGGCCGGCGGCGCGACGGCCTGGCCGGCGACCGCGGAACCGCCGGCAGCCGGCGCCGGCGTCAGGGCCGCGACGAAGGTGCCCGAGCCGGGACGGCCGTCCAGATAGCCTTCCGCCGCCAGCTGGTCGATCGCCTGCAGGGCCGTGGTGCGGGAGATGCCAAGCCCCTCCGCCAGGGCGCGCGATGCCGGCAGCCGGGTCCCCGCGGGCAGCCGCCCGCTGTCGATCAGCCCCCGCAGCTGCGCGGTCAGCTGGCGATAGAGCGGGCCCGGAGCGCCGCGGTCGAGCCCGATCCCGGCCAGGATGGCATCGGCATGGCCGCGCATGGAAATTGGCATCAGAATTTCATGATAAACTGGATCTACTTGTCATACCAATCTAGCAGCATAGAAGGCGCCGGAACAGATTCAGGCGAAAGGAACGCGAGATGAATGACGCAAGCCCGTCGGCGACAGCGGCCAGCGACCGGGTGCGGGTCCGCCGGGTGCACCAGCGCGGCCATTACGACCGGGCCAACCTGGATGCGGTGCTGGATGCCGGCATGGTCTGCCATCTGGGGTTCAGCACCGAACAGGGGCCCTTCGTGATCCCGACCCTGTACTGGCGGGAGGACGACCATGTCTATTTCCACGGCTCCGCGGCCAGCCGCACCCTGCGCGCCGGTGCCGGCGGCATCGATGTCTGCCTGACCGTCAGCCATATCGACGGGCTGGTCCTGGCGCGCTCCGGCTTCCACTGCAGCGTGAACTACCGCGCCGCCATGCTGTTCGGCCGGGCGGAGGAGGTCACCGACCGCGACGAGGTGCTGTCGCGCATGCAGACCTTCGTGGACGGCCTGGTGCCCGGCCATTGGGACCGCCTGCGCGCGGTCACCGACCAGGAGCTGAAGGCCACCAAGCTGCTGCGCCTGGCGATCGACGAAGCCTCGGCAAAGATCCGCACCGGCGGCCCGCTCGACGACGAGGAGGATTACGCCCTGCCGATCTGGGCCGGCGTCGTGCCGATGGAGGCCCGCTACGGCGCGCCGATCCCGGACCCGCGCAACCTGCCGGGGACCGCGATCCCGCCTGCCGTCGCGGCATTGGCCGGGCAGCCGGTCAATGCCATGCCCGAGGGCTGGCAGCCGCCGGCGGCGAACCACGGCCCGGTCAAGGCCTGATCCCGCCTTGACCCCGCCGCCGCCCGGGTATGACATCCGGGCAGCGGCGGGGAGGGGATATGCGCAGCTTCAGCGAGATCGAGCGACAGGCGGCGGATCGCAAGGGCGGGCCGAAGGCGCTGGAGGCGCTGCTGCCCGAGGTGAAGCCGGCGGCGGAGCTGCGCAAGCTGACGGACGATCGCTGGCTGGCGGCAATGACCCGCGGGATCTTCCAGTCGGGCTTCAGCTGGAAGGTGATCGACAGCAAATGGCCCGGCTTCGAGGCGGCCTTCCATGGCTTCGACCCGGGCCGCAACGCGCTGATGCCGGACGAGGAAATGGATGCGCTGACCCGCGACACGCGGATCGTGCGCAATGCGCAGAAGATCGCCTCGGTGCGCGAGAATGCCGGCTTCCTGCTGGACCTCGCGCGGGAGCATGGCAGTGCCGCGGCGGTCTTCGCGGACTGGCCGAACGCGGATTTCGCCGGCCTGCTGGCCATGTTCAAAAAGCGCGCCTGCCGGCTGGGCGGCACCACCGGCCAGTACATGCTGCGCCAGATGGGGCGCGATTCCTACGTCCTGACCCGCGACGTGGTGGCGGCCCTGATCCGCGAAGGCGTGATCGACAAGGCGCCGGGCTCGGCGAAGTCGATGACGGCCGTGCAGGGGGCCTTCAACACATGGACGACAGAAAGTGGCCGCACTCTGGCCCAGATCAGCCGCATACTGGCACTCAGCGTCGGCGCTACGGGGGAGCAGGCAGAATGACGGGGTCCGACCATCGCTTCAGCCACAGTGTCGGTGCCGAAGGCAGGTTCGAGGGCGACGGCCTGCGGCGCTATTTCGAGTATCGCGACCTGGGCATCAAGGATGCGACGGGCGGCGCGGTCGTGGCGCATGTGATCCGGGCACGGGAAGGCGACAATGCCACCGGCCAGTGGCATGTCCACGATATCGGCTTCCAGATGTACTACGTGCTGAAGGGTTGGGCGCGCTTCGAATATGAGGGCCAGGGGGTGAAGACGGTGCGGCCCGGCGACTGCGTCCTGCAGCCGCCCGGCATCCGCCATCGCGAGATCGAGCATTCGGCCGACTTCGAGCTGATCGAAATCGTCATGCCGGGGGAATTCGGGACACGAATCGTAGACGGTCCGCAGACCGAATGAAGGTCGCGGCGGACAGCAAGGGTATGCAGTTACCTAATATTGTCCGGGACGTCACAAACGATTGTCACCGCTACGCGGTTCCCGCACTGTCCTCGCACAAGCGCACCGGGCCAGGTGCTTTCGACAGAACTGACAATAACGGAGAGACGTCATGAATCTTGGCATACATGACCGCAGGAGCTTCCTCAGGGCGGCCGGCGGGTCGCTGGTCGCTTGCGGTTGCGCTGCCGGTGCGCTCGGATTGCCCTTTCAGGCGGCTCACGCCGCCCAGGGCTGCGCGGCGCAGACGGCCGCAAGCCAGGCGGCCCTGACGCCGCAGGAGGCGCTGCAATACCTGAAGGACGGCAATCAGCGCTACGTCCAGGGCAAGCCGCTCAACTGCAACTACCTGGAGCAGACGAAGGCCACCGGCGCCGCCCAGTTCCCCTTCGCGGCACTGGTCGGGTGCATCGACTCCCGGGAATCGGTCACCACGAACTTCGACCAGGGCATCGGCGATGTCTTCAGTGCGCGGGTCGCCGGGAATTTCGTCAATGACGACATGCTCGGCAGCCTGGAGTTCGCCTGCGCCGCAGCGGGGGCGAAGGTTGTGCTGGTGGTCGGCCATACCGAATGCGGCGCCATCAAGGGTGCCTGCGACGATGTGGTGCTGGGCAACCTGACCCAGACCCTGGCCAACATCAAGCCGGCCGTCGCCGCCGTGACCGGCTTCGACAGCGACCGCACCTCGGCCAATGCCGCTTTCGTGCAGGCCGTGGCGGAAAAGAACGTGGAAATGACCGTCGAGCGCATCCGGCGGCGCAGCCCGATCCTCGCCGGGCTGGAGAAGAAGGGCGACCTGATCATCGGCGGCGCAATGTACGACGTCCATACCGGCAAGGTCCTGTTCAACTAGGCCTGCCCGACGGCCCGGCCGGGTGGCGCGTTCATCCGGCCGGGCGCGGGGCTCCGTTCAGGTCGCTGCCCGGCCCTGGCCCGGCGGTTCGGCCTGGCGGATTGCCCGCCAGACCCGCTCCGGGGTCAGCGGCATGTCCAGGTGGCGCACGCCCAGCGGCGCCAGGGCGTCGAGCACGGCGTTGACCAGCGCGCTGGGGCCGGCGATGCAGCCGCTTTCCCCGCAGCCCTTGATGCCCAGCGGGTTGTCCGGCTGCGGCAGTTCCACGAAGTCGGTCTCGAAGGGCGGCAGGTCGGCGGCCCGCGGGATCGCATAGTCCATCAGCGAGCCGGTCAGCAGCTGGCCGGACTCCGGGTCGTAGGCGATGCCTTCCATCAGGGCCTGGCCCAGGCCCTGCGCGACGCCGCCATGCACCTGGCCTTCCACCAGCATCGGGTTCAGCACCCGCCCGAAATCGTTCACCGCCAGATAGCGCAGCAGGCGCACCTGGCCGGTTTCCATGTCGACCTCGACCTCGCAGAGATGCGCGCCGGCAGGAAAGGTCGGCGTGAAGTCCGGCACATGGATGCCCTCCGCCTTCAGCGGCTTGCCGGTCGTGCGCTGCGCGGCGGCAGCGACCTGGAACAGGTCCGCCGACAGGTCTGTGCCGGCCACGGTGAAGCGCCCCTCGGCATAGGCGATGTCGGCGGCGGCGGCCTCCAGCAGCTCGGCGGCATGGACGCGGCCCATCTCGACCACGGAGTCGGAGGCCTGTACGAAGGCCGGGCTGGCGGCGGCCAGCGACCGGGATCCGCCGGTGCCATGCCCCTGCGGGATGCGGTCGGTATCGCCCTGCACGACGCGCACCCGCTCCAGCGGGATGCCCAGCTGGTCGGCCACCACCATGGCGAAGACCGTCTCGTGCCCCTGGCCGGTGGACTGGGTGCCGGTCAGTGCCAGCACCTCGCCATCCGCGGTCACCTCGACCCAGGCATGGTCCTCCTTCACCCCTTCCGTGCGCTCCAGGTAGCAGGACAGGCCGATGCCGCGCCGCAGGCTCGGCGCCGCCGGATGCTCGTCGTCCGCCATCGCCAGGATGCGGCGCTCCGACCAGGTGCCGTCCTCCACCACCCGGTCCAGCAGGGCCGCGAAGTCGGTGCCGGTGAAGCTGTGGCCCATGGCGTTGCGCCAGGGCTGCTCGGCCGCCGTCACCAGGTTGCGGCGGCGCAGCTCCGCCGGGTCCAGCGCCAGGCGCCGCGCCGCCAGGTCCATCAGCCGCTCGATGATGTAGGAGGCTTCAGGCTGGCCGGCGCCGCGATAGGCGTCGACCCAGGCGGTGTTGGTGTAGACGCCGCGCACCTCCGCCCGGGCCGCGGGGATGCGGTACCAGCCGGTCAGCCAGGGATTGCCCACCTGGGTCGCGATGAACGGCGCGAAGTTGGAGAGATAGGCGCCCATTGCGGCGGTGATCCCGGCGCGCACCGCGAGCACATGGCCCTCGGCATCCAGGGCCAGGCTGGCCTCCGTCACATGGTCGCGGGCGTGGGTATCCGACAGCATCGCCTCCGACCGGTCCGACAGCCAGCCGACCGGCCGGCCCAGGCGGGCGGCGGCCCATAGCACCAGGGCATATTCCGGGTAGACGAAGAACTTCAGGCCGAAGCCGCCGCCGATGTCATGGGTGACCAGGCGGATCCGCTCCTTCGGCCAGCCCAGCATCTGCGCCAGCACGCCATGGCCCATGTCCAGGTTCTGGCTGGTCAGGTGCAGGCTGAACCGGTCGCCGGCCTCCGGGCAGGCGATCGCGCCGCGCGGTTCCAGCGGCAGGGCATGGACCCGGTTGTTGACCAGCCGTTCGGACACCGTGACCGCCGCGCCGGCAAAGGCGGCATCGGTGGCCTCGGCATCGCCGAGTGCCCAATGGAAGGCCAGGTTGTCCGGCCGGTCGGGCCACAGGCGGGGCGCGCCGGGCGCCAGGGCCGAACCGGTCGCAGTCACGCTGGGCAGCGGATCGAAGGTGACCGCGAGCGCCTCCACCGCATCCCGCGCCGCTGCGGCACTGTCCGCGACGACCATTGCGACCGGCTCGCCGACATAGCGCACCCGGTCCAGGGCCAGCGGCCAGTGCGGCGCCGGTCCCTGCTTGCTGCCGTCGATGTTCGTGACGGGCAAGAGGCAGGGCAGGGCCTGGCAGCCGCTGTCGCGGTAGTCCGCGCCGGTGAAGATCGCCGCGACGCCGGGCATCGCCGCGGCCGCGTCGCTGTCGATCGCGGTCACGGCAGCATGGGCATGCGGGCTGCGCAGGAAGGCCGCGTGCAACTGGCCTTCGAAGGCCAGGTCGCCCAGGAAGCGGCCCTGGCCGGTCAGGAAGCGCGCATCCTCCACGCGGACCTGCGACCGGCCGAAACGGATGCTGCTGCCCATCGCCGGGCCTCCCGTGCTGGGCCGGGCCCCGTGGCGCCGGCATGTCCCGCAGGATAACCGCGGAACGCCCGCGATGGCAGGCCGCAAGGCGGGTCGCCGCGGCGAATTCCACGGCCTCGCTTCGAACCGGATCGGGGCGCCGCTGTTGTTGCAGGAACGGGGCGGTTGCAGGCCGGCCGCCCAAGGCCGCCCCGAGGCCCTAACGAGGATGCTGCTGCAATGACTGAAGGCGAGCCCCCCGGGGCAGGGAGGATGGAGGTGGAGCGGCAGCCGGAGGTCAGCCGGCGGCGCTTCCTGGCCGGCACCGCGACCGGCGCGGCCGTCCCGCTGGCGGCCACCCTGCCCGGCGCGCCGGCCGCTGCGGCGGCGCCCGCAGTGCCGGAAGCATCGCCGGTCGATCTCGTGGTGAACGGCCAGGCGCACAGGCTGGCCCTGGACATCCGCACCACCCTGCTGGATGCGCTGCGCGACGGACTCGGCCTGACCGGCACCAAGAAGGGCTGCGACCATGGCCAGTGCGGCGCCTGCACCGTCCATCTCGACGGCCGGCGGGTGCTGTCCTGCCTGACCCTTGCCGCGGTGGCCGATGGGCACGAGGTGACGACGATCGAGGGGCTGGAGCAGGCGGATGGCAGCCTGCATCCGATGCAGCAGGCCTTCGTCGACACCGATGCCCTGCAATGCGGCTATTGCACACCGGGGCAGATCATGTCGGCCGTCGCCTGCGTGGCGGAAGGCCATGCCGGCAGCGATGCGGAGATCCGCGAGTATATGAGCGGCAATCTCTGCCGCTGCGGCGCCTATCCGAACATCGTCGCCGCGATCCGCCGCGCCGCGCCGAAGGAGAGCTGAGATGCAGCCCTTTGCCTATACCCGCGCGGCGGATCCGGCCATGGCGGTGCGCGCGGCGCGCGATGCAGGAAGGCGGGGCGAGGCCGTGCCCTTCCCCGGTCATGCAGGGGCGCCCGGGCAGTTCCTTGGCGGCGGCACGACCCTGCTGGACCTGATGAAACTGGACGTGATGCGGCCCGCCCTGCTGGTCGATATCAACGGTCTGGGCGCGGGCCCCGCGGGGCGCATCTCCGCCGGGCCGGACGGATTGCGGCTCGGTGCCATGGCGACCATGGCGGAGACGGAAGCGCATGAGGCGGTGCGCCGCGACTATCCGGTGATCGCCCAGGCGCTCGCCCAGGCCGCCAGCCCGCAGCTGCGCAACATGGCGCGCCTGGGCGGCAATGTCCTGCAGCGCACGCGCTGCGCCTATTTCCGCAACACCAGCTGGCCCTGCAACAAGCGCAGGCCGGGCTCCGGCTGCGCCGCGATCGGCGGCCAGAACCGGCAGCATGCCGTGCTCGGCACCTCCGAACAGTGCATCGCCAGTTATCCCGGCGATTTCGCGAATGCGCTTCTGGCCCTCGACGCGACTGTCGAGGTGCTGGGGCCGCAGGGTGCGCGCAGCCTGCCCATGGCCAGGCTGCACCGCCAGCCGGGCGAGCGGCCGGACGTGGAGACCGACCTGCAGCCGGCGGAGATGATCACCGCCTTCACGGTGCCGGCGGCCCCCCGGACCCGACGCTCGCTCTACCTCAAGATCCGCGACCGGGATTCCTATGCCTTTGCGCTCGCCTCCGCCGCCGTGGTGCTGGACCTTGCGGACGGGCGGGTGCGCGGCTCCGGCATTGCCCTGGGCGGGGTCGCCACGATCCCCTGGCGGGCGGTGCATGCGGAGGAGGTCCTGCTGGGCCGCCCGCTGACCGAGCGCAGCGCCGAAGAGGCGGCGGAAGCCGCCTTCGCCCTCGCCATTCCGCGCGAGCACAACGCCTTCAAGCTCGATCTCGGCCGGCAATGCCTGGTGCGCGCGCTGCTGCAGGCGGCGGAACTGGAGGTCCGCGGATGAACCGCCCCGTGCCCGAACCGAAAGCCAATATGGGCGCCGCGGTGCCGCGGCGCGACGCCCGCCTGAAGGTGACCGGGCAGGCCCGCTATGCCGCCGACTTCGCCGTGGCGGAGCCGGCCCATGCAGTCCTGATCACCAGCAGCATCGCCCGCGGCGAGGTCACCCGCCTGGAGCTCGACGCGGCAAAGGCGGTGCCGGGTGTGCTGGAGATCTTCACCCACGAGAATATCGGCGAGATCGCCGAGGAAGCCTTTTTCGGTGCTGGCGGTACCGCGGCGAACAGCCTGCGGCCGCTTGCCGGGCCGGAGGTCCGCTATGCCGGCCAGATCGTCGCGATGGCGGTGGCCGACAGCCTCGAGGCCGCCCGGGAAGCGGCCGGCAAGGTAGAGGTGGTCTACCGGTCGGAGACGCCCACCGCGGGCTTCGACGATCCGGGCGCGGAGACGAAACCGGTGACCGAGGTCGACGAGAGCCACGAGGATCCCCGCACCGGGGATGCGCAGCAGGCGTACGACAGCGCCGCCGTGACGATCGACCAGCGCTATACGACGCCAACGCAGCATCACAACCCGATGGAGCTCTACTCCACGACCGCCGTCTGGGAGGGCGACCGGCTGACGATCTACGAACCCAGCCAGTGGGTCTGGGGCCTGAAGCATGGCGTGGCCCGCCAGCTCGGCCTCGATCCCGCGCAGGTGCGTGCGGTCAGCCCCTATGTCGGCGGCGCCTTCGGCGGCAAGGCGACGGTCACGCCGCGCACCGCGATCGTGGCGCTCGCGGCGCGCCGGCTGAAGCGTCCGGTGAAGCTGGTGGTGACCCGGGACCAGGGCTTCACGACCGCCAGCTACCGCGCCGAGACACGGCACCGGGTCCGGCTGGGCGCGGACCGCGACGGGCGGCTGCTCAGCTACATGCACGAGGGCTGGGAGCTGACCTCGCGGATGGATCCCTATTTCAACGCCGGCACCGACAACACCGTGCATATGTACGATGCCGGGACTGTCTGGACCCGGGTCAATATCGTCACCGCGGACCGCAACACGCCGGGCTTCATGCGCTCGCCGCCGGAAGTGCCGTACATGTACGCGCTGGAGGCCGCGATGGACGAACTGGCGGTGGCCCTGCGGATGGACCCGGTGGAGTTGCGGCGGCGCAACGACACCATGAAGAGCCCGATCAGCGGCGCGCGCTATACCAGCCGCGCGCTGATGCAATGCTATGACGAAGCCGCCAGCGCCTTCGGCTGGGCGAAGCGCGATCCCGCGCCGGGCGCGATGCGCGACGGCGACTGGCTGGTCGGCTGGGGCTGTGCGACCGCCAGCTACCCGACACAGATGTCGCCCGCCACGGCGCGGATCCGGCTGCAGCCGGACGGCACCGCCCGGGTGCAGGTGGCGGCCCATGACCTGGGCACCGGCGCCTACACGGTGATCGGGCAGCAGGCGGCGGAGAGCCTGGGAATCGCGGTGGACAAGGTCGCCGTGGAGCTGGGCGATTCCGACCTGCCGCCGGGCCCGGTGGCCGGCGGCTCCGTCACCACGGCCAGCGTCTGTTCCGTCGTGAAGCTGGCCTGCGAGCGGATCAACCGCCGGCTGGGCGGCACGGGCCGGCGGCCGCCGCTCGACCTGAAGGCGGCGTTCGAGGATTTCGGCCAGGCGGTGATCGAGGATTATGCCGAATGGTCGCCGCCCGCCATCGGCCCGGCCGGGCCGCGGGCGATGTACAAGGGCGGCCTGAAGATCGTCGGCGGGCCGATGGACGACAAGCTGATGTTCGCCTTCGGTGCGGAGTTCGTCGAAGTCCGGGTGCATCGCCGCACCCGCGAGATCCGCGTGCCGCGGATCACCGGCGCCTTCGCCGGCGGGCGCATCGTCAATCCGCGCACCGCGCACAGCCAGTATCTCGGCGGCCTGGTCTGGGGCATCGGCTCCGCCCTGCACGAGGCGACGGAGATCGACCGGCGCGCGGCGCGCTACGTCAACGACGATATCGCCGAATACCTGATCCCGGTGAATGCCGATATCGGCGAGGTGCAGATCATCATGGTGCCGGAGGAGGATGCGGAGGTGAACCCGGCCGGGGTGAAGGGCATCGGCGAACTGGCCAATGTCGGCACGGCAGCCGCGATCGCCAACGCCGTCTATCACGCCACCGGCATCCGGGTGCGCGAGCTGCCGATCCGGTTGGAGAAGCTGCTCGCCTGACCCGCGCGCTCAGGCGAGGATCGACAGGCCGCCGGTCGGCGGCCGCGAGGCGATGCCGCGCGCCCAGCCGTCGATCGTGCCGAGCGCATCGTCCAGCCGTGCCGAGGTGCGGCCGTGGCGGCGGGTCAGATTGCGGGCATCCTCGCCGTCCTCGACCTGGGAGACGGCAACGGCGAACAGCAGGTCCAGGCGCTGCTGCACCTTGCGCGCGTCGCTCACCAGCTGCCGGTCCTCCGCCTGCTCCGGCGTGGCGCTGCGGGCGGCGAGCCAGCCCCGCCGCTCGGTTGCCAGGCGGGCATCGTCATCGGCCAGCCAGGCCTTGACCTCGGTCACCAGATCCTCCCAGGACGCGCCTTCGGTGTCCTCGGGAGCGGTCCCGGCGGTGGCGGTGGTCGCGGTCGCTTCCCCGGCCGGGGCTTCCGGGGCCTCCGGGTCCTTGCCGGGGGCGGGCGTGCCGAGGCCCTGCTCGTCGAGGCGCACCACCCATTCCGCAAGGTTGCGGACCTGCTGGCGGATCGCGACGGGGTCGCCGCCATCGGCATAGGCCGAGACCGTGGCCGAGAGCTGCCGCGACAGGCCGCTGACATATTCCGCGAACGCCGCCGGTGCGACCACCGACAGGACCCGCAGCTTGTCGGCCTGTTCCTTCAGGTTCGCGACCTGGCGTTCAGCCGCGCCGCGCCGCGCGTCCGCCAGGCCGGTGCGGATGTCGATGGCGACCTGGGCCTGCTCGATGCTGCGCGCGACCTTGTCGGACACCGCGCTGTCGGCGGCAGGGCGCGCGGTCTGCGTCCTCGCGAAGACGGGCGCCTGGCCCTTGCTCTCGACTTCCATGTCCTGCGGATCCCCGATTCCCGGCACTGCCGACCAGACGGCATTCTATCATGCGATGCCTGATTGCAGGTTAACGCCGTCAGCCGGCCTCGCGGATCCGCAGGAAGCCGAATTCGTCGACCCGCAGCATCTGGCCCGGCAGCACCATGGTGGTCGAGGATGCCTCCTCCACCAGGGCCGGGCCCGCGGCCTCGAAGCCGGGCGGCAGCAGGCGCCGCAGGAAGACCGCGGTGTCCTGCACGCCGTCCTCGCCGAAATCGACCGGACGCTGGCCGATGCGGGCGGCCGCGGCGTCCAGGCCGGCACCGTCCAGCGGGGCCAGGTCCGGGCGCAGCACCTGGGCTTCCGCCGTCAGGTGGAAATGCACGAACTCCACCGGCGTGTCGTCCAGGCGGAAGGTGAAGGCGCGCTCATGGGCGGCATGGAAGGCCTCCAGGATCGCCGCCCGGTCGTCGCGGGCGAGATCCGTGGCGAAGCGCACGCTGTGCTCCTGGCCCTCGTAGCGCATCTCCAGGTCGGTGGCGAAGGCCAGTTCGGCCGTATCGACCCCCTGCAACCCGGCGAAATAGGCGCGTGCCTCGTCCTGCATCTCCGCGAAGATCGCGGCGACCGCATCCTGCGCGGTCTCCGCCGCCGGCATGAAGCGGGTGCGCACCAGGTCCAGGCGCGGCGCGGTGGCCAGCATGCCCCAGGCGGAGAAGACGCCGGGATGCAGCGGGATCAGGGTCTCGCGCACGTTCAGCTCGCGCCCCAGCCGGGCGGCATGCATCGGCCCGCCGCCGCCGGAGGCGACCAGCACGAAGTCGCGCGGGTCGTAGCCGCGCTGCACGGAGACGATCTTCAGCGCGTCGATCATCGAGGCCTCGGCGATCCGCACCGCCGCGCGGGCCGCCGCCGCGGTGTCGACGCCGAGCCGCTCCGCCAGGGGCGCATAGGCCTGCGCGGCCAGATCCGGGCGCAGGGTCAGGCGGCCCTCGGCGAACTGCGCCGGGTCCAGCACGCCGGCCAGGCACATCGCGTCGGTCACCGTCGGGTCGCTGCCGCCGCGGCCATAGCAGGCCGGGCCAGGATCGGCACCGGCGCTGACCGGGCCGACCCGCAGCCGGCCGCCTTCGGCGAACCAGGCGATGGAGCCGCCGCCGGCGCCGATCTCCACGATATCGATCACCGGCACCTTGACCGGGAAGCCGGGGAAGGCGCGGGTGCGCTCCAGATGGTACTCGGTGGTGACCTTCGGCGCGCCCTCCTCGATCAGCGAGCATTTCGCCGTGGTGCCGCCGATATCGAGCGAGATCACGTTGGCCTCGCCCACCGCGCGGCCGACGATGGCGGCGCCGATCACGCCGCCGGCCGGGCCGGATTCGATCAGGGTGATCGGATGGGCGCGGGCCTGGGCGAAGGCGGTGGTGCCGCCGTTCGACTGCATTGCCAGGAGCGGGCAGTCCAGGCCGATCTCCGCCAGGCGCCCCTCGAGCCGGGTGAAATAGCGCTCCACGATCGGCTGCACGCTGGCGTTCAGCACCGCGGTGTTGCTGCGCTCGTACTCCCGCCATTCCCGCGTGACCTCGTGGCTCGCGGTGATTGCCAGGTCGGGCAGCAGCTCGCGCAGCAGGGCGGCGCATTCCGCCTCGTGCGCAGGCCAGGCGAAGGAATGCAGGAACATGATGGCGAGGGCCTCGACACCTTCCTGTCGCAGCGCCTCGGCCACCCTGGCGACATCGTCGCGGTCCAGCGGCTGCAGCACCTCGCCCTCGGCGGTGACCCGCTCGGCCACCTCGAAGCGCAGCGACCGCGGCACGAAGGGCACCGGCGACAGGAAATTCAGGTTGTAGAGGTCCGGGCGGTTGCCGCGGCCGATCTCCAGCACGTCGCGGAAGCCTGCCGTCGTGACCAGGGCGGTCTTCACGCCTTTCCGCTCGGTGATCGCATTGATCACCGTGGTGCCGCCATGGGCGAAATAGCTGACTTCTGCCGGCGGCAGGCCGGACAGCGCGATCGCGTCGACCACCCCGCCGGAGGGGTCCGCCGGCGTGGTCAGCGCCTTGGTGATCACCACATCGCCGGTCTCGGCGTCGAAATGAACGAGGTCGGTGAAGGTGCCCCCGACATCGGTCGCCATGCGTCCCATGCGGCGGCCCTCAGGCCGTGCCGCGCAACGCGGCGGTGGCCGCGAGGTCGATGGCATTGCCGCGGATCTCCACGCCATAGGCGGCGCGGGCCTGGGCCGCCGTCAGATAGCCGTTGCGCACGTCCGACAGCACCGCCTCCGGCATGCGGGTCTTCGGGTCGCCCCAGCCGCCGCCGCCGCCGGTATGGATGCGGATCCGGTCGCCGCGCTGCAGCGGGATGGTCGGCGTGCGGGTGATCCGCCGGGTGTCGTCGCCGCGGATCAGCTCGATATAGTTGGTGCCGCCATCGGCACCGCCGTCCTGGCCCCAGGCCGGCGTCTCGGACCGGCCATAGCTGGCATAGAGGAAGCTGCCGTCGCCGGTGACCTCGAACTCGCGCAACAGGCCGAAGCCGCCGCGCTGCCGCCCCGCACCGACACCGCCTTCGGTATCCAGGGCGTATTGCCGGATCCGCAGGGGGGTCTTCGCCTCCACCAGCTCGATGGAATGGTTGTAGGTGTCGCCGTCCATCAGCGCGATCAGCCCGCCGGTGCCGTCGGCCGACTGCCCGGCGCCCCAGCCGCCATGCTGCGGCTCCAGATGCACATAGGTGTCGCCGGTCTTCTCGTTATGGCCGGCGATATAGGTGCCGCAGAGGCTGGCATAGGAGCCGGCGGAGAACCGCTCGGGCGCCAGCGGCGCCAGGGCCTTCCAGACCAGCTCGGCGGCATGGGCGGTGGATTCGAAATACCAGCCGGTCGCGGCGGGCTTCTGCGCGCTGAACACGGTGCCGTCCGGCACGGTGATGGTGAGCGGCGCGAACCAGCCCTCGTTCGACGGCTGCTGCGGCCCGGCAAAGGCCTTGAACACCGCGCGCACCGCGGAGCCCAGGCCCGAGCGCGAGCAGTTGATCGGTGCCGCGCGCTGGGCGGCGCTGCCGGTGAAGTCGATCTCCATCGCCTCGCCCCGCACGGTGACTTTCACCTGCACCGGGATCGGCTCGTCGACCAGGCCGTCGCCGTCAATCACGTCGGCGGCGGTATAGACGCCGTCGGGCAGGGCGCCGATCGCCTTGCGGCTGAGCGCGGCGCTGCTCTCCAGCAGTTCGGCGAAGGTCGCGCGAACCATCCCGGCGCCATACTTGGCGCAGGTCTCGCTCAGCCGCTCGTCGGCGATGCGCACGGCCGCCAGCTCCGCGTTCAGGTCGCCCTGCGACATGCGCGGCAGGCGGACATTGGCGGCGATCGTCTCGAACACCGCATCCTGGCGGATGCCGCCGTCGAACAGCTTCAGGCCCGGCAGGCGGATGCCTTCCTCGAAGATCTCCTTGGAATCCGGCGACAGGCTGCCCAGCACCTTGCCGCCGACCTCCGACCAATGCGCCACCGCGACGGCATAGGCCAGGACCTCGCCGCCGGCGAAGACCGGCTTGCAGATGCAGACATCGGCGGTGTGGGTGCCGCCCTCATAGGGGTCGTTCATGATGAAGACGTCGCCCGGGCGGATCCGGCCGGCGAACTTCCGGCGCAGGAACTGCACCTGGTCGGAGAACATGCCGGTGAAGACGGTGATGCCGTTCGACTGCGCGACCAGACGCCCCTCGCCATCGGTCAGGCCGCAGGCGAAGTCCAGCACCTCGTAGATCACCGGGCTCATGCTGGCGCGGGCCAGCACGATGCCCATCTCGTCGGCGATCGCCAGCAGGCGGTTGGCGACGATCTCGCGGGCGATGGAATCGTCGCTTCGGGCGGTGGTGGCGCTTGTGGGCATGCGGGCCTCTCGGGGGTCGTGACTAGGGCAACACGCCGGTATGCATAGCCGAACCGGTGCCCCGCGCGCAAAGACCGGCGCGCCAGGCGACCGCGGAAGCCCTGGCGACAGCCTGCCGCAGGGTCCCGGCCCTGCGTCTGGCGGTGCGCCGGCCGGCCCGCCCCGGCGGCTCAGCCAGCCTCCGCCGCAGGCCGGGCGCCCGGCCCGGGCTCCACGACGACATCCCGTGCCGTCACCGGCTCGCCGCATTCGGAGCAGGTCGTCACCGGATCGAACAGTTGGCCGCACTGCCGGTGGCGGTGCAGGGCGGGCCGGCCGGGTTCGTCGCCCATATGCATATCGCCCCAGTGGACGACCGCCATCAGCACCGGGTGCAGGTCCAGGCCCTTCTGGGTGAGGATGTATTCGTAGCGCCGCGGCCGCTCCTGATAGGGTGCCCGGCGCAGGACCCCGTAGCGGACCAGCTTCTTCAGGCGGTCCGACAGCAGGTGGCGGGTGATCCCCAGGCGTGCCTGGAAATCGTCGAAGCGCCGGACCCGCAGGAAGCAGTCGCGCAGGATCAGCAGGCTCCAGCGGTCGCCGATCACGGCGACCGTGCGCGCCACCGAGCATCTCTCCTCGTCCAGGCTGTGCCACTTCATGGCGATCTCCACATCGGCATCCCTGCACCGAGCGCCCCGCCGGCAGCGCGAGGATCGGTACGGGCATCGCCGCATTCGAACGGCCGCGACAGCCCGGCTGCCCCCGGCGATGCCCTGCCGCATGATATCCTGTGCAGGCAGGACCAATAGTTCTATAAAGGAACTTTATACGGATCACCAAGGTGGCGGCCGCGACGGGCCGGCGAAACGGGCGGAATCCGAGGCCGGCCGGAACCGGCCTGGCTCGGTGGATGCCGATCTCCCGCCCCGGCCCGCGCGGGGGACGTTCGCCCTTCCGGCAAGCCCCGGCGGGCGCTAGGTAGAGGCCGGGGCCGGTCGGGCATCGGGAAACACGGGATTGGGGGGATATATGAAGACGCGCATCACCGAGCTGTTCGGCATCGAGCATCCGGTCATCCAGGGCGGCATGCATTTCGTCGGCTTCGCCGATCTGGCCGCCGCCGTGTCGAATGCCGGCGGGCTGGGCATCATCACGGCGCTGACCCAGCCCAGTCCCGACCATCTGGCGAAGGAGATCGCCCGCTGCCGGGAGATGACCGACAGGCCCTTCGGCGTGAACTTGACCTTCCTGCCGGCGGTGAAGCCGCCGGACTATCCCGGCTATGTGAAGGCGATCGTCGACGGCGGGGTGAAGATCGTGGAGACCGCCGGCAACAACCCGGCGAAATGGCTGCCGGGCCTGCAGGAGGCCGGCATCCGGGTGATCCACAAATGCACCTCGGTCCGCCATTCCCTGAAGGCGGAGTCGATCGGCTGCGACGCGGTCAGCGTCGACGGCTTCGAATGCGGCGGCCATCCGGGCGAGGACGATATCCCCAACATGATCCTGCTGCCGCGCGCGGCGGAGGAGCTGACCATCCCCTTCGTCGCCTCCGGCGGCATGGCCGATGCCCGCTCGCTGGTGGCGGCCCTGGCGCTTGGCGCCGATGGCATGAACATGGGCACCCGCTTCATCGCCACGAAGGAGGCGCCGGTCCACGAGAACGTCAAGCAGGCGCTGGTGAAGGCGAGCGAGCTGGACACCCGCCTGGTGATGCGGCCGCTGCGCAACACCGAGCGCGTGCTGGTCAATGCCGGGGTCGAGCGCCTGCTGGAGAAGGAGCGCACCCTGGGTGCCGCGATCACATTCGAGGACATCCTGCCGGAGGTCGCCGGGATCTACCCCAAGGTCATGAAGGAAGGCGATACCGAGGCGGGCGCCTGGAGCTGCGGCATGGTGGCGGGGCTGATCCACGACATTCCCACCTGCAAGGAGCTGATCGACCGCATCATGGGCGAGGCCGAGACGTTGATCCGTGGCCGGCTGTCGGGGCTGCTCGCCGCCTGACGCGCTGTTTCAGGGCCAGCCGGCCGTCGCCAGGAAGGCGGCGGCCGCGGCCGCCAGCCCCGCGGCGCTGCCCAGGCTGACCAGCAGGGCGGTGCGCGGCGCGGCGAGGCTCCAGGCCAGGACCGCCTTGGCGACCATGTTGGCGAGCGCGGCCAGGGCGATGCCGGTCGCCGCGACACCGGTCGCGATGCCGTCGCCCGCCAGCCCGGCCAGGGAGACGGTCGGCGCATCGACATCCGCCAGGCCGGCCAGGAAGGCGAAGGCGAACAGGCCGGCATCGCCGAAATTGCGGGCCAGCAGGGTGGACATGATCGACACCAGGGCGATCAGCCCGCCGAACTTCAGGACCTCCCAGAGGTCCAGGGGGTTCGGCAGGGCCGGTGCCTCGGCCCGCCGGTCCCTGCGATGGCGCAGCAGCAGCAGGCCGGCGACGGCGGCGCTGACCGCGGCGGCGGCGATGGCGGGTGCGGCCAGCACCGGGCCGAGCGCCGGCGCCAGCAGCCAGGCCACCACGACGATCCGCAGGTACATCACGGCGAAGCTCATCAGGATGCCGGCGGCAGGCATCGCAGCGCCGATCCCGGCGCCGCGGCTGATCCGCGCCAGGCTGACCGTCGTGGCGGTGGACGAGGCTAGCCCGCCGACCAGGCCCGCCAGCAGCAGCCCCTGGCTTTCTCCCATCGCCTTGATCGCCACATAGCCGGCGAAGCCCACCACGGCGATCATGATGGTCATCGACCAGACCAGATAGGGATTGAGAACCGCATAGGGGCCAATGCCGCGGTCCGGCAGCAGCGGCAGGACGATGAAGGTCATCGCCAGCAGGATCAGCGCGGAGCGCAGCTCCGGCCAGGTCAGCCTTGCCAGCCAGCCGTGCAGCGCGCCCTTCAGCGCCAGGATCAGGGTCATCGCGACCGCGGCCGCGGCCGCCACCGCGAGGGAGCCGATCGCGGCATAGCCCGCCAGGGCATAGGTGGCGAGTGCCGCGATCACCGTGGTGACGCCGTAATCCTCGCTGTCGCGCGCCGTCCGCCAGCGGAACAGCGCCACCGCCGCCACCGCCGCCAGCCCCCCGGCCGCGAAGGGCAGCGACGAGCCCAGCGGCCCGGCAAGCAGCCCCAGCACCCCGCCGCAGAGACCGATCAGCGCAAAGGTGCGCAGGCCCGCCGTGCGCCGGCTGTCGGCGGTCTCGCGGGTCTGCCAGCCGCGCTCCAGCCCCACCAGGGTGCCGATGGACAGCGCGACGGCCAGCCGCTGGAAGATCTCAAGCTCGGTCATGTGCGGGCAGGATAGCCTTCCGCGGCGCCATGGTGCGACAGGATTGGAGTGCGCATGCCGTCGCCCTACACTGCGGGCAGGTTGCGCCATTTGGCGACCGGGATCGGGGAGGGCGGCATGCATGCGGAAATGGCGAAAGCGGGCGGCGGTTGCCGCGAGCTCCCGCAGCTTCCGTCGCCCGGATCCCGGCGCCACCATCCAGCCGGGATCCCGGCTCGGAGGCCGGGATGACGGCGAAAGGCGAGGCTGCCGCGAGTTCCCCCACTCTCCGTCGCCCCGGACCCCGATCCGGGGCCCATGGCGTGAACCGGGATGCAGACCGGCGGCACCGTCCAGCCGGGATCCCGGCTCGGAGGCCGGGATGACCGCGACCGCCAATTGCCTGATCGTCACCGGGGCATCGCGCGGCATCGGCGCGGCGATCGCCGTGCGGGCGGCGGTGCGGGGCCATGCCGTTGCAGTGAACTATGCCTCGGACGAGGACGGCGCCGCCGACGTGGTGGCCCGCATTGCCATGGCCGGCGGGCGCGCGCTGGCGGTGCAGGCCGACGTGGCGGTGGAGGCCGATGTCCTGCGCCTGTTCGCAGAGGCGCGGGCGGCCTTCGGGCCGCCGGCCGGGCTGGTCAACAATGCCGCGATCACCGGCGGCTTCGCGCGGGTCGCCGACCTGGATGCCGCCATGCTGCGTCGGGTCCTGGCGGTGAACGTGGAGGGCGCCATTCTCTGCGCGCGGGAGGCGGTGCGCGCCATGTCGACTTCCCGCCGCGGCGCGGGCGGCGCGATCGTCAACATCTCCTCCATCGCCGCCAAGCTGGGCAGCGCGGGGGAGTGGGTGCACTACGCCGCCAGCAAGGGCGCGCTGGACACCTTCACCATCGGCCTGGCGAAGGAAGTGGCGGCCGAAGGCATCCGCGTGAATGGCGTAGCGCCGGGCCTGGTGGAGACCGGCCTGCATGCCGCCAGCGGCGCGCCCGACCGGGTCGCGCGCATGGCGCCGACCGTGCCGATGGGCCGCGCGGGCACGCCGGAGGAAGTGGCCGAGGCGGTGCTCTGGCTGCTCTCGCCGGCAGCCTCCTTCGTCACCGGCGCCATCCTGCCGGTCGGCGGGGGGAGATAGGGAGCGGGCGGCTCAGACCCAGGCATCGTTCGGCGCGGTCAGGTCGCCGCCGGCATCGCCGGTATTCACCACGCCGCGCGGCTCGATCAGCATCACCTGGGCCTCGCTCTCCGCATAGGGCTTGTGCGGCACGCCGCGCGGCACCACGAACATCTCGCCGGCCTTCAGGTGCACCGCGCCGTCCTGGAAGTCGATGCGCAGCGCGCCCTCGATGACCAGGAAGCATTCGTCGGTGTCCGGATGGTCGTGCCAGACGAAATCGCCCTTCAGGCGCACCAGCTTGAACTGGTAGTCGTTCATCTCCGCCACCACGCGCGGCGACCAATGTGCGTCGATCAGCCCAAGCTTCTCGCGGATGTTGATGGCGCTGTAGTCCATGGTGCCCTCCCTTGCCAGCCGTGGCCGCCAGCCACGCACGGCCCCGGCCATTGTCAGCCCTCCTGCAGTCTGGCGTCGATGTCCATGCGCTCGTGCAGAACGCGAACGATCAAAGCGCCGTAGTCGTGAGGACGAATGACGATCAGGTGTCTGCCGCAACGCAGCCGGAAGAGATTGTCTGGCCGGTGGGCCAGGCGCAGCGCCGTCGGTGCGCCAATGGCGGCCCGCTCGCAGGCCGAGCGCAGGAGTTGAAGATAGCCATCGGCCTGCGCCTGTCCCCAGTGCTCCAGGGTGAAGGCGTATGTTTCTTCGAGGTCTCTCGTGGCTGCGACCGTATAGGCAGCGCGCGGCATCCGGCACGCTCAGGTTTTCGATGCCGCCGTGCGAGCCTTGCCGCGCCTCTTCACGCTTTCCCAAGAGAAGGCCTCGTCGATACCGCTTGCCAGACCGGCGTCTATCGCGCGATCCAGAGCATCGAGGCGCTGGCGGCGTTCCTCCACCAGTCGCAGGCCATCGCGGATCACCTCGCTGGCCGAGGCATAGCGACCTGCAGCCACTTCTGTCGCGACCAACTGCTCGAAATGGTCGCCCAACATGACGGACGTTGGTTTGCCCATGGGGCTTGCTCCGTTGCTGCCTCTCGACTGCGCCCCAATACTAGTGCTCGCGATCAAGAAGGCCAACGGGGCGCCCGGCCACTGAATCTGCAATAAGATGCAGTCACGGCTCCGGTATTGTCGCCGGGAAATGCATTATATAGCATATAGCAAGAAGGGTGCGGCCAGCGCCACCGCAGCGAACCGGCGACAGGGAGCGGATCCGAGATGGGCGAAGAGACCGGCAACGCCGCCGCGTATTTCATCGATCGGCATATCGGCGAAGGCCGGGCGGGCAAGACCGCGTTCCGCGAGGCGGCGGGGGCGAAGCGGCAGATCGGCTATGGCGAACTGGCCGAGCGGAGCGCGCTGGCGGCCGATGCGCTGGGCCGGGCCGGCATTCGCCGGGAAGAGCGCGTGCTGATGCTGATGCTCGACCAGATCGAGTTCCCGGTGCTGTTCTGGGGCGCGCTGAAGGCCGGCGTGATCCCGATCCCGCTGAACACCCTGCTGTCCACCCCGGTCTATGACGAGATCTTCCACGACAGCCGGGCGTCCTGCCTGTTCGTCTCCGCCGCGCTGTACGAGACCATCGCGCCGGCTTTGCCGCTGAACCCGTTCATCCGCAAGGTGGTGGTGGTGGGCGACGGCACCGGAGAGACGCGCGCGCCGGAGGGCGTGGTGACCTTCGAGGCCTTCATGCAGGGCGCGGTCCCGCAGGAGCCGGTTGCCGCGGACCCGGACGAGATCGCCTTCTGGCTCTATTCCTCCGGCTCCACCGGCCGGCCGAAGGGGGTGAAGCATGTGCATGGCAGCCTGCGCGCCACCGCCGACACCTATGGCGCGCAGGTGCTGGGCATCGGCGAGGACGACCTGCTCTATTCCGTCGCCAAGCTGTTCTTCGCCTATGGCCTGGGCAATGCCATGACCTTCCCGCTGGCGGTGGGCGCGACGACGATCCTGTTCGCCGGCCGCCCGACGCCGGACACGGTCTCCGCCATCCTTGCGGCGGAGCGGCCGACGATCTTCTGCGGCGTGCCCACCCTCTATGCGGCGATGCTGGACCATTGGCGGTCCGCCGGCGGCAGGCCCGATGCGCCGCTGCGCGCCTGCATCTCGGCCGGCGAGGCGCTGCCGGCGCAGATCGGCAAGAGCTGGCAGGCGCTCTGGGGCGTCGACATCCTGGATGGTGTCGGCTCGACGGAGATGCTGCACATCTTCCTGTCGAACCGGCCCGGCGATGTGGTCTACGGCACCTCCGGCGTGGCGGTGCCGGGCTACGAGCTGCGCCTGGTGGACGAGGCCGGCGCCGAGATCGGCCCGGGCCAGGTGGGCGAGCTGCTGGTGCGCGGCGCCTCGGCCGCCGACGGCTACTGGAACCAGCGCGGCAAGACCCGCGCGACCTTCGAGGGCGAGTGGACCCGTACCGGCGACAAGTACGAGAAGACCGCGGATGGCCGCCTGGTCTATTGCGGCCGCACCGACGACATGTTCAAGGTCTCGGGCATCTGGGTCTCGCCCTTCGAGGTGGAGCAGGCCCTGGTCTCCCACCCCGCGGTGCTGGAGGCCGCGGTGGTCGCCTGGCGCGACGCCGACGGGCTGGAAAAGCCGAAGGCCTTCGTGGTGCTGAAAGGCGGCCAGGGGGATGCCGACCCGGATGCGCTGAAGGCGCATGTGCAGAAGCTGATCGGCAAATGGAAATACCCCCGCTGGGTGGAGGTGGTGGCCGAGCTGCCGAAGACCGCCACCGGCAAGATCCAGCGCTTCAAGCTGCGCCAGGCAGGGTAGGGCGGGCGGCGGCGGCGCCACGGCAGCCACCCAAACCACCGTCGCCCTCGGCCCCCGAGCCGAGGGCCCATTCCGCCAGCCCGGCCGCCGCGCTGTCGGAATGGATCCCGCATCAAGTGCGGGATGACGGCAGTGAGGGTGGCTGCCGTGGCGGCGGCGGCGGTCGTCGGCGCGCTCTATTCCGCCGCGAGGCCCTCGAAATCCGACATCTCGTACAGCGGGCGGATCTCCAGCTCGCTCGGGCCGGGCATCGGGTTCGGGCAGCGCTTCGCCCAGGAAACGGCCTCCTCCATGTCCTTGACCTGCCAGAGCCAGAGGCCCGCGACCAGCTCGCCGGTCGCCGCGAAAGGGCCGTCGCGCACGGTGCGGCTGTCGCCGTCGAAGGCGATCCGCTTGCCCTTCGACGATGGATGCAGGCCGTCGCCGGTCAGCATGATGCCGGCCTTCGTCAGGTCCTCGTTGAAGCGGCCCATCGCCTCCATCAGCTCCATCGAGGGCATCCTGCCGGCCTCGCTGTCTGCCGTCGCCTTCACCAATACCATCACGCGCATCGCTCCGTCTCCTGTGCTACCGCCAGGCCCTATGGCCTTCCTGACGGTACGACGGCAGCAGGCCAGCCGCTCCGACATGGCACCGAAAGATTTCTGCGTCGGGTGGACCGGCATCCTGTCAACTGCGTGAGGCGGGGCGTGTTCGACCAGCCAACTCTCTTGCTGGATATATGTAGCCCTGAGGGCTATATAAATGCCTGCTTCGAAGCAGGGCCGGTATGAGCGTCTATGCGACCAAGGCTTTTGCGAGATTTGCCCGGAAGGCTGGGCTGGATGACGCAAAGCTGCTGCAGGCGGCTTATGACGTGGCGATCGGCCGCTTCGATGCCGACCTTGGCGGGGGCGTTTACAAGCAGCGCGTGGCACGGGGTGGCAGCGGGAAGTCGGGCAGCTTCCGGACGATCATCCTGTTTCGCGCCGGCGGTAACAGCTTCTTCGCTCATGGCTTTGCGAAGAGCGACAAAGCCAATGTTTCGGCGAGGGAGTTGCAGGCGCTGAAAAGGTTGGCCGGCATTCTGCTTGATTTTACCGACGAGCAGGTCGAAGCGGCACAGTCTGCCGGCGAAGTAGTGGAGGTGGCGATCGATGGCGGCACGGAAGAGAACGAGTAGCGGCGGCATCCTGGAATCGGTGCACCGGACGGCGGCCGGGCTCCACAAGGCTGGCCTTGTCGAAAAGTCTACGATGCGCGACTTCGACGTCCTGTGCCTCACGCCGGTGCGGCCCATGACGCCGGAGGAGATCCGCGCCTTGCGCGAACGTGAGCAGGTTTCGCAGCCGGTCTTCGCGCACTACCTCAATGTCAGGAAGGATGCGGTAAGCAAGTGGGAGCGGGGTGAGAAACGGCCGGACGGCCCCTCGCTGAAGCTGCTGAACCTGGTCAGGGCGAAGGGGCTGCGCGCGCTCGCGTAAGCTGACGGCCGCGGTGCAGGCAACCCCTGCGCCCTCAGAACAGGTCGAAATATTCCCGCTGCTCCCACTCGGTGACGTCGAGGTTGAAGCGGGCGACCTCCTCGCGCTTGATGTGGGTGAAATAGTCGATGAAGGGCTTGCCGAAGGCCTGCGCGGCAAAGCCGCTGACGGCCATCGCCTCCACCGCCTCGGGCAGGGAGAGCGGCAGGCGCGGGCTGTCGTTGTCGTAGGGTGTGTCCACCGGCGGCGGCGGGGCGAGATTGCGGCCCAGGCCGTCCAGCCCGGCGGCGACCTGGCTGGCGAGGTAGAGATAGGGGTTCGCCGCGGGCTCGCCCAGCCGGTTCTCGATCCGCGATGCGGGATCGCCCGGCTGGCCCAGCACCCGCAGCATCACGCCGCGATTGTCGCGGCTCCAGCTCGCCCGGTCCGGCGCCAGCGAGAAGGGGCGATAGCGGCGATAGCCGTTGACCGTCGGCGTGGCGAAGGCCGCGAGGGGCCGGGCATGTTCCAGCAGGCCGGCGAGCCAGGCCATGCCGGCGGCCGGCAGCACTTCGCCGGCCGCGGGGATGAAGGCGTTGGCGCCGGTCTTCCGGTCGACCAGCGACTGGTGCAGGTGCCAGCCCGAGGACATCACCGCAGGCATGCGCGGGCGGCACATGAAGGTGGCGTGGATGCCCTCCCGCCGGCAGACCTGCTTCACCGCGCTGCGCAGCAGCATCATCTGGTCGGCCGGGACGATGCCGGTGGCGGGCTGGAAGGTGAGTTCCAGCTGGCTCGGCCCGAACTCCACGTCGATCGAGCGCAGCGGCAGCTCCAGCCCGTCGCAGGTCGCGCGGATCACCTCCACCAGCGGGTCGAGCTGGTCGTAGCGCAGCTCGGTCAGGTACTGGAAGCCCTGGGTCAGCAGCTCCACCTCCGGCGGGCTGCCGGGCTGGCCGGCATCGCCCAGCGCCAGCTTCGGGTCGGTGATCCGGAACAGGTGCAGCTCCACCTCCAGCCCCGACATGAAGTCGTAGCCGGCATCGCCCAGGAGGGCGAGCTGGCGGCGCAGCAGGTCGCGGGTGGCGAACGGCACCGGCCGCCCGTCGGGAAAATAGAGGTCGCAGAGCAGCCAGCCGCTGTGGGTCGCCCAGGGCAGGGTGCGGAAGGTCGTCGGGTCGGGCACCATGATGATGTCGGCGGCGCCCTGCAGCTGCGTCTCGCCGAAGCCGCCGCCGGCGGTGAAGACCGGAAAGACCGTCTTGTGCGAGGTGTCCTTCGCCAGCAGGGTCGAGGTGATCGGGAAACCGTCGCGCAGGCCGGACAGGGCGGTGGCGGTCACCAGGGTCTTGCCGCGCAGGATGCCGTGCTGGTCGGGGAACATGAAGCGGACCACGCCGCAGGCGCCGGTGCGCAGGCGGTCCTCCACCTCGCGCGCCGCATCCTGCTGTTCCGCCGACCAGAGGCCGTGACGCTCGACGAACGGGTCCATGCGGGCGCCCTCAGCTCGCCTGCGCCAGGGCGGGTTCGCCGGCGATCCAGGAGCAGCGCGCCCGCTTGCGCGCCTCGCCGGCCCGCCAGGCGGCCTGCCAGTCGGCGCTTGCGGCGACCAGGTCGATGGTGGCCGGGCCGGTGATCGCGCGCGCGGCATCTTCCGGCAGCGCCATCAGCGGCGCGCTGCCCTCCTCCACATCCCTGATCGCCTTCATCAGCAGGCGGCGGTACATGACGATGCCCTTGTCTGTGGTGGCCAGATGCTCGCGGGTGCGGTCCTGGATCCGGCCCTGGGATTCCACCGCCCACTGGTCGTGCACGTTGATGTCCTCGCCCATGCCGGTATAGGTCTGCGTCCGCTGTTCCGCCGGGTCGTAGCCATAGGCATTGCCGCGGTTGCGGCGCGAGCGGTAGTCCGGCAGCTCGTAGAGCTCCAGCCGCTGGTCGCGCATCTGCTGCTTGTCCACCGGGCCGCTGAAGCTGGTGAAATAGGCGTACCAGTAGCAGCTCCGGTCATCGACCGGGACATGCCACTGGGTGATCGTCATTTCCGGGCTCAGCGGGATCACGAAGCCATGCGGGAAGATCATGTTGGTCACCCGCACATGGGTCCTGCCCTCGCCCAGGTGGCGCAGGGCGAACAGCCGCATGCCGTAGTCCGTGGACTCGACCTCCAGGTCGGGACAGTCGAACTGCCGCAGCACCTGGGTCATGGTCAGGTCGGAATCGGTGGAGGTGGCGCGGAACTGCTTGCCATAGGCGCTGTCCGGGTCCTCGTCCTCGAAGAACCGGTGCAGGAAGGAGGCATGGGCCGGGTCGATGCCGACCTCCAGCGCCTGCAGCCAGTTGCACTCGATCAGCCCCTTGAAGGCGAAGACATGGCTGTCCGGCGCGGCAAAGCAGTCGAAGGCCGGAAAGGCCGGCGCCTCGCCTTCGCCGATATAGGCGAAGATCATGCCGTTGCGCTCCTGCACCGGGTAGGATTTCTGCCGCACATGCTGGCAGACCCGGCTGGTCGGCGGCTCCGCCGGGGTCTGCAGGCAGGTGCCCGCCACGTCGAACAGCCAGCCGTGGAAGAGGCAGCGCAGGCCGCCATCCTCCAGCCGGCCATAGGCCAGGTCGGCGCCGCGATGCGGGCAGTCGCGGTCCAGCAGGCCGAGCCGGCCGGCCTGGTCGCGGAACAGCACGAAATCCTGGCCCATCAGGCGCACCGGGCGCAGCGGGCGCTCGCCCGCCAGCTCGTCGGACAGCGCCACCGGGTGCCAGTAGCGCCGCATCAGCGCGCCCGCCGGGGTGCCGGCGCCGGTCAGGGTCATGCGGTCGTTGCGGTCTGCGGTGATCATGACGGGTCCTCCCGCTGGCCGGCGCCGGATGGACAGGCGCGGGCCGGTATGTCATTGTTCGACTAACGAACAAACGTTCGATAGATTATAGATCGACGGGCGGCGGCGGAGCAAGACGCGGGCGGGCGGGCCGCCGGGTCGCTGCCGCACAACGCCCGATGCCGGGAGGATCGCCATGGCCCGTCTGCGCGTCGAGGATGCCGAGCGGCGCAGCCGCTCGACGGCCGGCCCGGATTTTTCCGAGGCGCTGGCACGCGGCATGCGGGTGATCCGCGCGTTCAATGCCGAGGCGCGGCAGATGACCCTCAGCGAGCTGGCGAAGCATGTCGACCTGCCGCGGGCGACCGTGCGCCGCGTCCTGCTGACCTTCGTGCATCTGGGCTATGTGGAGGCCGAGGGCCGCCAGTTCCGGCTGACCCCGAAGGTGCTGGACCTGGCGGCGGCCTTCCTGTCCTCCAGCGCGGTCTCCAGCGTGCTGCAGCCGACCTGCGAGCGGATCACCCGGGAACTGGGCGAGGCCTGCTCCACCGCCGTGCTCTATGGCGCGCAGGTGGTGATGATCGCCCATGCCGCGCCGCCGCGCTTCATTGATGTCGGCCCCGGCGTGGGCTTCCGCCTGCCGGCCTGGTGCACCTCGCTGGGCCGGGTGCTGCTGGCGGAACAGGAGCCGGCGGAACTCGAGGCCTTCCTGGCGGCGGTCGAGATCGAGGCCGTCACCCCGCATACCGTGACCGACCGCGCCGGCCTGCGGCTACGGATCGAGGCGGCCCGCGACCAGGGCCATGCCATCGTCGACCAGGAGGCGGAATTGGGTTTCCGCTCCGTCGCGGTGCCGCTGCGCCGGCTGGACGGCAAGGCGGTCGCCGCGCTGAATGTCGGTGCGCGGGTCGAGGCCGCCAGCGTCGAGACCCTGCGCGACCGCTTCCTGCCGGTGCTGCAGCGCGAGGCGGCGGCGCTGCGCACACAGCTTCTGTAGTCAAAACGAAAGAGAATTCTTTGAAATATTAAATAGTCTTTGTTAATTCTAAATAATACTGGATTTTTGTGCTCGAGTGATTGGAGGCGAGTTGAATATAAAAATGAGAAAACAATAAGTGAACGGCATATTTTTTGTGCGGAATAGGAAATTTAGAGTATCTTTTTATTATATATTGCATAACTCTGTAGGTAAACAAAAGCAAGACCTTGCCGGGGCAATGTTGTTCAACAGAAATTCCCTGAAACTTTCCACAAGAGCGAAACTTACCAATAAAAGTTCTTCTAGTTTTTAGCAATGTCTTAAGTCTTGATTTTTGTATTCGTGGAATTGTATGAAAATCTGAAATAGAAGACTCTGGTTTTTTGCGATCAAAAAGTGACTGTCTCGCTGAAAAAAGTAATATATCAGCATACGTTAGCCACAGAAGCTCACGACGAGCACAGGAAAATGCTTCTGAAATATCCATATCTATTATGCTAGTATCGTTCGAATATGCACCAATGCTGTCTAAAACAGATATTAACAACTCTTCTTCAAATAAATCATTCTCCCAGCTGTAACCGTATGTGTATAGTATATATTTCGATTTAAATTTTTCGTCGAAAATTTGACTATAGTCAGAATCCATGGCGACACATATATTTGAAGCATCGCCACTCTCAACCAACTTAGCAATTTCATTTAATGTCGTCTTGGAGCCAAGCCCACGGACATGTACCCGCAGATCGCGTCGGCCGTGGTAGAAAACCTGGGCCCAGAAGTGAACATCTGGTCCTGCAGCTTGGTTGAATTCACCTCGTGCAGCTTCGTGAACAGAAAATGTCGAAGGGCCTCCTTCCGTAAAAACAACATAATCTACATTTGAAAACAAATAGAGATTCGACAATCCTTGCGGCGATCTAACAAATGTCATCTTATAAGATTCTCCATCTGATGCACCCGTGACGCATAGTGACTAACAATATCAGGAGAGTGTGTCGCACATATAATTTGGCAAGAAGGATTCAGTTGCCGAAGATTATCTACTATGTTTACTTGCCAGTCGACGTGAAGTGATAATTCAGGTTCATCTGCTATGTATATTGATTGATTTCCCATCTGTAGCATGGTTTCTCCAAGAATAATCAATAATTGCTTTTCTCCAGATGAAAGATCATAAGGAAGCAAGCGTTTCCCGGATGGCGTTAAAAACACAATTTCATTTCTTTCATTTATAACCATGTCTTTTCTAATAAGCATTTTGTTAACAATTCTTATAAAACTATCTTTAGGATTGTATATATCTTTCTGGCGATCTATTAGTTTATTCCATTCTTGAATAACATAATGAATTCGCCACGCGTTCATTAGAAACATAAAATCATTTATTGTAACCTTTCTGTTGTCCATATTTTTTATTGCTGCATCGATTTTCAAAAAATAGTTATTCGTTTGTGCGCCGTACTTTTTTTCGGGTATGTTAAATTTTCTGAAAATTTCTGTCAAAGATTTATTTTCTACTGATGGATCTATATCTTTTATTTTGCTGTACACGTCTTCTGTTTTTTGCTCATACACGAGAGATAGGAAAATTGTTTCTTGAAATTTTTTTGTTTCATCGGAAGATTTTCTGTCGAGTTCAGAAAAAATGCGAACAAAAGAGTTCGAAATTTCTTCCAACTTCTGATCAACCGAAAACTCATAGCTTTTCTCTTCGCGTACAGGGCGAGGGCCTGCAGCACGATGAATTGAAAGCCAACTAGTCGGAGCCAATGCTGCGAGCTTTTCCGTCAAATCGGAGAAAAACGTGCGATACAGACGCGACTGTCTCCATCTATGAGGATAATCACGCAACATTCGATCTTCTTCTATGTCGCTAAGAGAGTATTTTTTGGCTTCGCCGGTTGACTTTTCTTTTATAGAGTATTCTATAGATGGAAAAAGAGACGGATTTTTCTTTGTTTTAACAACCTCAATGATCGGCTTTCGTCTTGTATTTGGGTCATTTAATGTGATCTCGACCTTTCCAAACGGGAGTCTGTCTAGATTAATGAAGTCAGCGCTCAAAGCTGCCGCAATAATGTTAATTGCTGTTGTTTTTTCAGATCCATTGGGGCCGATTAGAAAGTTGACATCTTGAAAAAAACTGATGTCAACAACATGATCTCCCCAAAACTCCGAGATTATTACTTTTTCGACAAATGCCATTGCGAGTGTCCTATTCTGCGGCTGCTTTGGACTATATAATTGCAAGCAGGAAACGTTCTGTACAGCTAAAAGAGCAAGATTACGGCACCCAGACCCAGGCACTTTTCCCTATTTTGTTTTCGAGAGAAGATTTAGTCAATCCTCGCCCATGAACGCGGCTGCTATCAAGTCGTCACTTCTTCGCCGTGCGCTCCCGCTGCAGCGTATCCCAGCGGTCCTGCGGCCAGCGCAGCAGGTCCTCGGCGCCGGAGCTGCGCAGATGGGCGCCGCCGTCGATGGCGATCATCTCGCCGTTGATATGGGCCGCATGCGGCGAGAGCAGGAAGGCGGCGAGGTCGGTCAGTTCCTCCAGCCGGCCGAGGCGGCCGTTCGGGATCATGTCGGTAAGGGCGGCGAAGCCCACCTCGCCCGGGCGCAATTGCTGCGCCGCGGTGCCGGTGGGGAAGGGACCGGGCGCGATCGCCACGGTGCGGATGCCGTGCGGGCCCCATTCCACCGCCAGGCTCTTCGTCATCGCCAGCAGGGCCGATTTCGCCATCGCCGACGGCACGGTATAGGCGCGCCCGGTGGTGGCCGAGGTCGACAGGATGGACAGCACCGCGCCCCGGTCGCCGGCATCGATCCAGCGGCGCCCCGCCTCGATCGTCGCATAGAGCGCGCCGTGCAGGCTGGGCCCCAGGATCGCGTCGGCGGCACGGGCCGACAGCCGGTCGGTCCGGGCGATGAAGGTCGCCGCGGCATTGTTCACCAGGACGGTCAGCGGCGCGTCCTGCCAGATCCGCTCCATCATCGCCGCGACCTGGGCCGGGTCGCGCAGGTCGCAGGGCAGGGCCGTCACACGGTCGCGATGCGGCGCGATGCCCGGCAGGGCCAGTGCCTTGTCCAGCCGCTCCGCGCTGCGCCCGCAGATCACGAGCCGGGCGCCCAGCGACAGGAAGCGGGCCGTCATCGCGCTGCCCAGGTCGCCGCCGCCGCCGGTGACCAGGATCTTCTCGTCCTTCAGCAGGTCGTCCCTGAACATGGCTTGTCTTTCCTCAGATCCATTTCCGCGGCCTGTTTCGCAGGCCCCCGCCGCATCGCCCCGACCCGCTGTCATCCCATCCTGCCCGCTCTGTCGCAACGCGCGCGGGCCCGCGCATTCGGCAATGCCGGCCTTGCACCGCCTGCCGCCTTCGCCCTACCCTTGTAAAAACGAACTGTTGTTCGGTAATCGAACGAATTGGAGCGAACGGGTGGCATCTGCTGAACCTGTAACGGCAGGCGGCGCCGGCGCGCGGCCCCGTCATGTCACCGTGGTGGGCGCAGGGATCGTCGGTATCTGCAGCGCCGCCTATCTGCAGCGGCAGGGCTTCGCGGTCACCGTGCTGGACCGGGTGGCGCCGGGGATGGCGACCTCGTTCGGCAATGCGGGATCGCTGAGCCCCAGCGCGGTGCTGCCGGTGGCGATGCCCGGCATGACGAAGCGGGTGCCGGGCTGGCTGATGGACCCGCTGGGGCCGCTGACCGTCCGATGGCGCTACCTGCCGTTCGTGGCGCCCTGGCTGATCCGCTTCCTGCGGCACGCGAAGCCGGAGGAGGTGCGCCGGGTCGCAACCGCGATGTCCAGCCTGCTGACGCCGGTCTTCGACTGCTACGACCCGCTGCTGAAGGCGGCCGGCGCCCAGCATCTGGTGCGCCGCAACGGCTGCCTCTACGTCTACGAGACGGAGGCGGAGTTCGCCGCCGCCGGCCGCCTGCTCGACCTGCGCCGGGACCTGGGAGCGACCCTGGACGTGGTCGGGCCGGACGAGATGCACCAGCTCGAGCCCGCGCTGAACCGCAAGTTCGTCAAGGGCATCTTCGCCCCCGACAATGGCTCGACCGTCGATCCCGCCGCACTGGTCACCGCCATTGCCGGCCAGGTGGTGGCCGATGGCGGCGAGATCCTGCAGGCCGAGGTGCGCGACCTGGAGATCGGGCCGGACGGGCCGGTGGCGCTGCTGACCGACAGCGGCAGGCGGCCGGTGGACGGGCTGGTGATCGCCGCCGGCGCCTGGTCGCGGCGCCTGGCCAGGCGGCTGGGCCATGACGTGCCGCTGGAGACCCAGCGCGGCTATCACGTCACCCTGGCGGAGCCCGGCGTGACGGTGAACCGCACCGTGATGTGGAACCGCCGCAGCGTCTTCGCCAACCCGATGATTCCCGGGCTGCGGGTCGCCGGCACGGTGGAGCTGGCGGGGCTGGACGCGGCGCCGAACTATGCCCGGGCGGAGAAGCTCGCCGCCATCGGCGCGGAAATGTTCCCCGGGGTGAACACCGCCAGCCCGTCGCACTGGATGGGCCATCGCCCCTGCCTGCCGGACAGCCTGCCGGTGATCGACCGGGCGCGCCGCTTCCCCAACGTGGTGTTCGCCTTCGGCCACCAGCATGTCGGGATGTGCGCGGGCGCGCCGACCGGGCGGCTGGTGGCGCAGCTGATGGCCGGTGCCGTGCCGGACATCGACCTGGCGCCGTTCCGCGTCGACCGTTTCGGGAGCCTGCTGGGCGGCGGCCCGGCATGACCGCCGGCGACGGCGGTCGCTGCGACCTGGCGATCGACATCGGCGGCACCTTCGTCGACCTGGTCGCCCGGGCGGCCGACGGCTCGGTGCGGATCGCCAAGCTGCCGTCCAGCCGGGCGGCGCCGGAGGCGGCGCTGTGCGCCGCGCTGGACCATGCGCTGCAGGGCTTCGCCATCCCGCCGGCAGACGTCGCCAGCCTGCGACACGGGTCGACCGTTGCGACCAATGCCCTGGTGGAGCGTGCCGGCGCGCGCATCGGCCTGATCACCACCGCCGGATTTCGCGACGTGCTGGAGCTGGGCCGGCAGAACCGGCGCGACCTCTACGACCCGGTGGCGCGGCCGCGGGCGCCGGTCTTCCTGGTGCCGCGGTCCCGCCGCATCGGCGTCGCCGGGCGCATCGGCCCGGACGGTGCGGAGATCGCCCCGCTGGACGAGGCGGCGGTCGCCGCCGCGGCGGATGCGCTGGCCGCCGACCGGGTGGAAGCGATCGCGATCGTGTTCCTGTTCGCCCATGTCAATCCGGCGCAGGAACAGCGCGCGGCGGAGATCGTCCGCGCCCGGCATCCGGGCCTGGCGCTGTCCCTGTCCAGCGAGACCGATCCCCGCCCGCGGGAGTTCGAGCGCACGGCGGTCACCTGCTTCGACGCCTATGTGAAGCCGCGCGTGGGGCGCTATCTGGCGCAGGTCGCCGACCATGGGGCGGCGCGCGGCATCGTCGCGCCGCTGCAGGCGATCACCTCCGCCGGCTGGCTGCAATCGGCGCGGCGGCTGGCGACGACCCCCAGCCGGCTGCTGCTGTCGGGCCCGGCCGCCGGCGTGCTCGCCGCCGCCGCGCTTTGCCGGGAACTGGGCGAGGAGCGGGTGGCGACCATCGATATCGGCGGCACCACCTCCGACCTGGCCCTGGTGCTGGGCGGCGCGCCCGCGCTGCGCCAGGGCGGCAGCATCGACGGTTTCGAACTGCGGGTGCCGATGGTGGATGTCAGCGCGATCGGCGCCGGCGGCGGCTCGATCGCGCGGGTCGATGCGGGCGGCAGCCTGCAGGTCGGGCCGGACTCCGCCGGTGCCGATCCGGGGCCGGCCTGCCTGGGCGCGGGCGGCACGGCGGCCACGGTGACCGATGCCTCGCTGCTGCTGGGCTACCTGAATCCGGAGACCTATGCCGGCGGGCGCATCGCGCTGCATCCGGACCTGGCGGCTTCCGCCGTGGCGCGCGACATCGCCGGGCCGCTCGGCCTGTCGGTGGCGGAGGCGGCGCTGGGCGTGCACCGCATCGCCAATGTCCAGATGGCCATGGCGCTGCGGCTCTGCGCGCTGGAGCGCGGGCTGGACCCGCGCGGGCTGACCCTGATGGCGATGGGCGGCGCCGGCGGTCTGCATGCCGCGGCGGTCGCGGACCTTCTGGGCATTCGCCGGGTGGTGGTGCCGCCGGCACCCGGCGCCATGGCGGCCCTCGGCCTGCTCTGCGCCGCCACCACGCAGGCCTGCGAACAACCGGTCATGCGCGGCTCCGGCGAGATCGGCGCGGCGGAGATCAGCCTGCTCTGCCAGGCCCTGGCCGCGGAGGCGGAGATGCGGATGCGCGACGACGGCGTGCCGGCGGGACAGGACAGCCTGGCCTTCGAGGCCGACCTGGCCTTTGCCCGGCAGAGCCATCCGCTGACCCTGCCGCTGCAGCCGGATGCGCCGGACCCGGTCGCCCGGCTGGGCGCGGCGCTGGAGGCGGCGCACGATCGTTTGTTCGGGTTCCGGCAGTCCGGGCCGTTCCGGATCTTCGCACTGCGCGCCGTCCGCCGCGCCGCGCCGCTGGTCGACCGCCTGCCGCCGCTGGCCGGCGGCAAGGCACGACCGGACGGATGCCGCCCGGTCCTGGTCGGTCCGGCGCCCGGTCCCGTGGACGCGCGGATCCTGGACCGCGCCGGCCTGGCGCCCGGGGGCCGCATTTGCGGCCCGGCGGTGATCGAGCAGGCGGATTCCACCACCCTGCTGCCGGCGGGCTGGCAGGCGCAGGTCGCGCCGGGCGGCAGCCTGGTCCTGACCCCGGCGCCCGGGGAGGAGGCTCCCCCCTCAATGGAAGAGACCAGGGAATGACCCTGCTCGACAGCATCGGCGTCGATGTCCTGCGGCACCGGCTGGAAGGGGTGGCGCAGGCGATGCAGGGGGCCCTGTTGCGCAGCGCCCATTCGCCCATCGTGAAGGAGGGGATGGACGCCTCCGCCTGCCTGTTCGACCCGCAGGGCCAGGCCCTGGCCCAATCGCAGTCGATCCCGCTGCACCTTGGCGCGCTGATCCCCGCGGTGGCGGCGATCCTGGCGCGCTTTCCGGTGGCGGGCATGGCCGATGGCGATCTCTACCTGCTGAACGACCCGTTCGCGGGCGGCACCCACCTGCCGGACTTCACCCTGCTGCGGCCGATCCTGCTGGACGGGCGGCCGGTCGCCCTGGCGGCCAGCATGCTGCACCACCAGGATGTCGGCGGCCTGCGCCCGGGCTCGGTGCCGGCGGACGCCCGCGAGATCTTCCATGAGGGGCTGCGGATTCCCGCCCTGAAACTGGGCTGCGAGGACCGGCCGGAGCCGGCCCTGCTGCGCCTGCTCTGCCTGAACAGCCGCACCCCGGCGGTGATGGAGGGCGATCTGGGCGCACAGATCGCCGCCGCCGTGACCGCTGCCCGGGCGGTGCGCGAGATCGCCGCCGAGATCGGCGCAGCCGCCTTCGCCGATGGCGCGGCGCGGCTGCTGGATCGCACCGAGGCCGCTGTGCGCCAGGTCCTGCGGGAGCTTCCCGATGGCTGCTATCGGGGCCGGGACGCGCTGGACGATGACGGCGTCGACAGCGGCGTGCCGGTGCCGGTGGAGGTCATGGTGGAGGTGGCAGGCGACCGGCTGGTCGTGGACTTTGCCGGCTCCGCGGCGCAGGTCACCGGCCCGGTGAATTCGGTGCGCTCCGGCCCGCTGGCCGCCGCCCTCTATGCGCTGCTGAGCCTGGCGCCGCGCGGCACCCCGGCCAATGGCGGGGCGTTGCGGGCGCTGGACCTGCGCCTGCCCGAGCGCAGCGTGGTGAACGCCGCCGCACCGGCGGCGGTGAACGGCCGGATGGCAACGGTGCGGCTCTGCATGTCGGCGATCCTGCAGGCGGTGGCGCAGGCCAGCGCCGGCCGCATGCCGGCCGCCAATGCCGGCATGTCGCTGGTCCTGGCCTTCTCGGGCGCCTGGCCCGACGGCCGGCCGTTCATGTTCGGCGAGATCGTCGCCGGCGGTGCCGGCGGCGGCCCCCACGCCGATGGCGCGGAAGCGGTCTCCACCGATGTCGGCAATGCGATGAACATGCCGGCAGAGATGCTGGAGGCGGCGGCGCCGCTGCGCGTGCTGGACCTGGGCCTGCGGGAGGGCTCCGGCGGCGCCGGCACCTGGCGCGGGGGCCTGGGCATCCGCCGCAGCTACGAGGCCCTGGTCGACGGCATCGCCGTGACCCATCGCGGCGAGCGGTTCCGCAGCCAGCCTGCCGGTACGGCGGGCGGCGGGGCGCCGGCCCCGGCGCGGGCCTGGGTCACCACCGCGGAGGGGCAGGAGCGGCCGCTGACCTCGAAATGCAGCCTGGTGCTGAACCGCGGCGACCGCCTGACGGTGGAAACCTGTGGCGGCGCCGGCTATGGCGATCCGGCAGCCCGCGCGGCCGATGCGGCGGCGGCGGACCGGGCGGCGGGCAAGGCGGGACAGTCCGGCGGCAGGGCCGGCTGAATTTCTCCTGGACAGAACAATATTATCGTAAAACAATAAGCTTCGTCAGGGCCATCCCTCCGGAGCTTGCACCCATGTTTCATCCCGAACAGAGCGGGCCTGCCTCTCCCGCCGATCCTGCCGACCGCAGCCTGCGGCGCCTCAGCGCCTGGCTGGAGGCGGGCAGCCTGTCGCTCGCCGTGGTCCTGCCGCTGGCGGTGGCCTGGTCCTGGTTCACGGCGGACCCGGCGACCCTGGTCGCCGATGCCGGCCTGCCGCCGGGCGCCCTGCTGGCGCCGTGGCAGGTCCTGGCCGGCGGCCTGCTCTCGCTGCTGCCCGTGCTGCTGCTGGCCGCCGGGCTGCTGGCGGCGCGGCGCTGCTTCCGGCTGTTCCGGCAGGGCGCCTGGTTCACCGGAGGTGCCGTCGCGGCCCTGCGGGACTTCGGCAGCAGGGTGGTCCTGGCGGGGATCGCCGGCCTGCTGCTGCCGACCCTGCTGGGCCTGCTGCTGTCGATCGGCAATGCGCCGGGGCAGCGGGCGCTGGTGATCGCGATCGGCAGCGGGCCGGTCCTCGGCATCCTGCTGGGCGGCGCGGTCTGGGCGATGGCGCTGGTGATGCTGCGGGCGGTCGCGATTGCCGAAGACCATGCGCAGATCGTCTGATGCCGGTCGATGTCACCCTCGACGTCATGCTGGCCCGCCGCCGGGTGAAATCGAAGGACCTGGCGGCCCATATCGGCATCACGGAGGCGAACCTGTCGCTGCTGAAGCAGGGGCGGGTGAAAGGCGTGCGGTTCGAGACCCTGGGCCGGATCTGCGCCTATCTCGACTGCCAGCCCGGCGACATCCTGCGCTACCTGCCGGAGGCCGGCGATGAAACGGGTCCTGGCCGCGCTCCTGCTGCCGATGCTGCTGGGTAGCTGCGGCAGCTGGGACTGGCGCGCCACCGGGCGCGGCCTGCTCGTCGCGGCCTGCGAGGGCGCGCGCCAGTGCCGCGCCGATGGCGGCCCGGGCTACCGCCCGCCGGCGGACCGTCTGCCGTTGCGCATCCCGCGGGATTGAGCGGGCGGCGGGACCGTTCCGGCAGGGATGCGAAACGGCCGCCCCGCGGGTGGATGCGGGACGGCCGTCCGATGCGGCGACCGGCGCTCCGCTGTGCAGGAGCCCCGGTCGCCTGGGGGGAGGTTCCGGGCCGTCAGGCAGCCCGCACCCGGGTGAGGAACGCGTCCACGGCCTGGCGCAGGCCCTCGGACTGCCGCTTCATCTCGCCGGCCGAGCCCCGCACCTCGCCGGCCACCTCGCCGGTGGTCCGCGACGCCGCGCTGACATTGGCGATGTTGCTGGAGACTTCCTGCGTCCCGGCGGCCGCCTGCTGCACGCTGTTGGCGATCTCCTGGGTCGCGGCGCCCTGCTGTTCGACCGCAGAGGAGATCGAGGTCACCACCTCGCTGATCTGCGTGATGGTGCCGCTGATCCCCTTGATCGCCGAGACCGCGTCGGTGGTCGCCGACTGGATGCCGCCGATCTGCGCGGCGATCTCCTCGGTCGCCTTGCCGGTCTGCTGCGCCAGGTTCTTGACCTCCGAGGCGACCACCGCGAAGCCCTTGCCGGCCTCGCCGGCGCGGGCGGCCTCGATCGTGGCGTTCAGCGCCAGCAGGTTGGTCTGGCCGGCGATGTCGTTGATCAGGTTGACCACGTCGCCGATCTTCTGGGCCGCTTCCGACAGGCTCTGCACCCGCTGGTCCGCCCGCTCGGCCTCGCCCACGGCCGCGCTGGTCATCGTGCTGCCCTGCGCCACCTGGCGGGAGATCTCGCCGATCGAGGCGGAGAGCTCCTCGGCGGCGGAGGCGACGTTCTGCACGTTCTGCGCCGCCATTTCAGAGGCGTTGGCGGCGGCATTCGACTGGGCATTGGCCTCGTCGGCGCTGCTGGTCATCCGTTCCGACAGCTGCGACAGCTGCTCTGCGGCACTGATGAAGCTCTGCAACGCGGCCGAAGCCTGCTGGTCGAACTCGCTGGTAAGCTCGCCCAGGGTGCGGGCACGAGTCTCGGCCGTCTCGCGCTGCCGTTCGCGTTCGGAAGCCTGCTCCCTGCCGAGCTCCTCCGCACGTTTCACCGCATCCTTGAAGACCTCGACGGTGCGGGCCATGGCGCCGATCTCGTCGCCGCGGCCGGTGTCGCGGACCTCGGCATCGTAGTCGCCGGCGGCCGCGGCCTCCATCGTGGCGGTCAGGCGCTTCGTGGCCGCGATGAACGAACGTGCGACCAGGAAGGAGAAGGCCAGGGCGAGCAGCACGAGCACGGCGCAGAGGGCGATGCTGAATGTCATGCGGTCTTCGAATGCGGCCTGCTTCTGTGCGACGAGGTCGGCCAGGTTGTTGGCGACCCGGGCCTCGACCGTGCGCAGCAGCGCCAGTTCCTTGCTGATCGTGTCGAACCACTGCTGGCCTTCGATATCGCCGGTATTGCCCGTCGTCGCATATTCGATGACCACCTGGGTCATCTGCGCGACCTCCTCGACGACGGGGCCCCGTACGGTCTCGTCGTAGAATTCGATCTCCGGCACGGTCGCGTAGCGGCGGAACAGCTCCAGCGATCCGTCGCGGGCGTTCATCACCTGGATGAAGCGGCGGTAGGTCGGCGTGTCGAAGAAGCCCATCGAAAAGCCGATGCCGCCCAGTGCCCGCTGCTGGCCGAGATACTCGCTGGCCTGAAGGATGGCGGTGTACGCGGTCATGCCGTCGGATACGTCCGCGTCGGAACCCAGCCGGGCGGTATATTCCAGCAGCTTGATGATCTGCGCAGTGATGGCGTTGTACGTGGCGAACGCCTCTTCAGGGGCAATGTCGCCGGACAGGGTCTTGCCCCGCAGCTCGTCGAGCGCCTCGACATTCGCCCGGATTGCCGCGACATCCGCGGCGTATTTCGTACCGAAGCCGGCGGGATCGACCTCGGCCAGGGTCGTGTCCAGCACCTGCAGCGTGGCATCCGTCGCCGCGATTCTCTCCTTCAGGGCCGTCTCGGCGGCGATGCCGGACAGCTGCAGCGCCGACAAGCCGCGCTCCGCCTGCAACTTGGTCGTAAGGTCGCTGAAAATCGGTGTCAGGCCCACCAGTTCGACCAGCCCGCCACTTTCGATTCCCCGGTCGGATTGCACGGTGAAGTCCTCGGCGCCCTGGCGGATCAGCATCACCGCAAGCGCGATCATGCCGAGTACAGGCAGCAGGACCGCCAGGCCGATCTGGACCGACAGACCCATTCTGGTCAGGGGATTTCTCATTGTTTTTGTCTCGTTCTGTTTTTTGCGCAAACCGTCGGCGAGGCAGGTCTGCCTCGCCAGGTAACGCCGCCCAACCCGGCAGGCCGTGCCTCCCTGGTTGTGCCGGGCGTTCGCTCCCGGGAGACAGGTTCGTCCCGGAGAGTGAAAAACTTCTTAATGACAAATGTTGGCAGCAGCGCCGGTGCGCCCGCCTTGCCGGGAGGCTCAGCGGCGCCGGGGCTTCGGCAGGGTCGGCTTCCGGGGCAGGGGAATCTCCCGGCCGCCGGTGATCCCCTTCGGACGGAACACCAGGACCAGCAGCAGGACCAGCGCCAGGCCCACTTCCAGCAGGCCGGGCGGGGCCTTGATCGCCAGGCCGAACAGGCTGAAGCCGCTTTCCACGCGGCGCAGCAGTTCCGACACCACGGCGATCAGGGCGGTGCCGGCGACCGCGCCGGCCAGGCTCCGGCTGCCGCCGACCACCAGCATCGCCAGGGTCAGGAAGGTCACGCCCAGGTAGAACTGGGCGACATTGGCGGTGCCCAGGAAATGCACCTGCAGCACGCCGCCCAGCGCTACCACGGCCGCGGACAGGACGAACGCGGCCAGCCGCACGCGATGCACATGGATGCCGACCGATCGTGCCGCGGCCTCGTCCTCGCGCGCGGCGCGCAGCGCCAGGCAGAGCCGGGTGGACTGGAACAGGTAGGCGATCGTCATGCTGCCGGCGGCACAGCCGAAGGCGACCCAGATGTTCGCGTAGATCGGCAGGCCGATCAGCGAGCTGGTGCCGCCGGTCAGCGAATCCCAGTTGGAAAAGATCACGTAGACGATCATCAGCACCGAGAAGGTGCCGATCGATGCCGCGATACCGGTCAGCTGCATCAGCGGGATGCCGACGACGAAGGCAATCAGCGCCGCCCAGAGCATCGCCAGCCCGGCCCCGGCGGCCGGCGGCAGTTCCGCCGTCTTCAGCAGGTCCGGCAGGTTGGCCATCATGATCTTCTTGACCTTCAGCGGCGTGACCGTCCAGGCCGAGGCATAGGCCCCCAGCATCATGAAGGCGCCATGGCCGAAGGACAGCACGCCGGAATTGCCGATGAAGATGTACAGGCCGACCACCATCACCAGGCGGATGAAGGCCTCGGTGATCACCCGCTGCAGTACCACCGGTGCCTGCGACCCCAGGAGGGCGACCAGCGCCAGCGGCACCAGCAGCGCCAGCAGCGGCCAGAGGAAGCGCAGGGCGGCGGTCACGGCCGCTGCCCTGCCGTCGACCCGGCTCCGGCACGGGGCGGCGCCAGTGCCATGGATCCCGGGTCAAGCCCGGGATGACGGGTCGGGTGGGCGCTTCCGCCGGCTCCCCATCCTGCCGTCATCCCGGCCCCCGAGCCGGGATCCATGGCACCGCCCCCGACGCTGCGAGGGTCCGATATCCCTGGTGCCGTCTCCAGGCGGCCCGGCTTCCGGCTTGCCATCAGATCCGCTCCCGCGTCTGGGCGGACAGGAACAGCCCCTGCGGGCGCACCAGCAGCACCAGGATCACGATGCCGAAGACGAAGGCGTCGCGATAGGGCCGCAGGTCCAGCGGCAGGGCGGTCTGCAGCAGCACCGTGACGATGCCGATGAAGAAGCCGCCCAGCACGGCACCGGGCAGGCTGCCCATGCCGCCGACGATGGTGGAGACGAAGCCGACCAGGGCGAGCTGCAGGCCCATCACCGGTGTCAGGGTGCCGGTCTGGCTCAGATGCATCGCCGCCACCGCGGCGGCCAGCACGCCGGACATCGCGAAGGCGACGGCGATCACCCGGTCGGCGCGCACCCCCAGCAGCCGCGACATGCGAAAGTTCAGCGCCGCAGCGCGCATCTCGATGCCGAAATGGGTGCGGGTGAGGAACAGCACCAGGGCGAGCAGCAGGATCACCGTGACCCCCAGGGTCATCAGTTGCAGGGTCGGCACCCGCACCTCGGCCAGCAGGATCGGCGTGCCCAGCACCGACAGGAAGTCGAAGCCCAGCGGGCGCGATCCCCAGATCAGCCGGTACAGGTTCTGCAGCAGGTAGGAGACGGCGAAGCTGGTGATCAGCATGGTCGCCGGATCGGCATTGCGCACCGGGCGGAAGGCGATGCGCTCCGTGGTCATCGCCAGGACCGCGATCGCCGCCACCATCAGCAGGATCGCCAGCGGCACCCACAGGCCGCCCATCACCATCAGCAGGTAGGCGCCCAGCGCGATGAACTCGCCATGGGCAAAGTTGATCAGCCGCATGATGCCGAAGATCAAGCCGATGCCGAGCGCGCTGAGGGCATAGAGCGCGCCGACGCTCAGCGCATCGACCAGGACCTGGACCGCCTGGCTCACGATGCCGCCCCCCGGCCTTTCCGGTAGCCGAAATAGGCGGCCTCCAGGTCCTCGGGCCGGCCCAGGATCTCCGGCGTCCCCTGGCCCGCGATTTCGCCGGTGCGCAGCAGATAGACCCGGTCGGCCAGGTGGCGCACCCGCACCGGGTTCTGCTCCACCACCAGGATGGTGATGCCGTCCCGGCGCAGGTCGCGCAGGATGCGATAGACCTGCCGGGTGATCAGCGGCGCCAGGCCCAGCGAGGGCTCGTCCAGCAGCAGCAGGCGCGGCCGGCAGAGCAGGGCGCGCGCGATCGCCAGCATCTGCTGCTCGCCGCCGGACAGCTTGCCCGCGCGCTGGGCGCGCCGCTCCCGCAGGATCGGAAAGGCCTCCATCAGGTCGGCCAGGTGGCCCTGCGCGGCGGCACGGTCGCTGCGCACGGTGGTGCCCAGCTTCAGGTTCTCCTCGACCGTGAGCTCGCCGAAGATCTCGCGGCCCTCCGGCACAAGCGCGATGCCCAGGCGCACGATCTCCTCCGGTCGCAGCGCGCCGATCGGGCTGCCGTCCAGCAGGATCGCGCCGCCGGCCGGCTGCACCGCCCCCGCGATCGACAGCAGCAGGGAGGACTTGCCGGCGCCGTTCGGGCCGACCACGCCGACCACCTCGCCGGCCGCCACCTCCAGGTCGACCTGGCGCAGGGCCGCGACCGGCCCGTAGCGGACGTTCAGGCCCTCGATGCGCAACAGGCTCACGGGCCCGCCATCCCCGCCGGGCCGTTTGCCGGGGAGCCGGGCCGGTCGTCCAGGTCTTCCGCGTCATCCTCCTCGCCCAGATAGGCGCGGCGGACCTCCGGGTCGGCGGCCACCTCGTCCGTCGTGCCGATGGCGATGGTGGCGCCATGGTCGATCACCTGCACCCGCTCGCAGAGGGTCATGATCACCGCCATGTTGTGCTCCACCAGCAGCACGCCGCAGCCGAAGCGGTCGCGGATCCGGCCGATCAGCGCGACCAGCCGCTCGACCTCCTCGGCATTCATGCCGGCGGCCGGCTCGTCCAGCATCAGGAAGCGCGGCTCCACCGCCAGCGCGCGGGCGATGCCCAGCAGGCGCTCGGCGCTGTAGGGCATGGTGTCCGCGCGGGTCTCGGCATGCCCGGCCAGGCCGATCCAGTCCAGGATCTCCGCGGTGCGGGCCGCGCCGGTGGCGCGGCTCTCCGCCTTCACCGCACGCGCCGCGGCGACGTTCTCCCGCACCGTCAGGCCGCCGAACAGGCGCACCGACTGGAAGGTGCGGGCGATACCGCGCCGCGCCAGGGCATGGGCCGGCGCCCCGGTCAGCCGCTCCCCGTCGATCGCCAGGTCGCCTGCGGTGGGCCGCTGGAAACCGCTCAGCACGTTGATCAGGGTCGACTTGCCCGCGCCGTTCGGGCCGATCAGGCCCAGGATCTCGCCCTCCGCCAGGGCCAGGTCGACCCGGTCGATCGCGACCAGCCCGCCGAACCGGACGGTCACGCCCTCCGCCCGCAGGCCGGTTGGCGTACTCATCCGACCGGCCGCCGGGGCGGCCGGCTGCAAAATGGGGGAGGGGATCCGGGGCAGGTCGGCATGGCGGCAGTCTTGCCGTGCCCGCCGCCGCGCTGCAACCGTCTTCTGGCCAGCGCCCCGATCCGCAGGCAGAATACGCGGGTGTTTTCATGCGGCTGCAGGGCGGTTGCAGCCCAATGGGGGAGATGACGGATGCGGCAGATATTGCTTGCAGGCGTGGCCTTGGGCCTGGGCCTGATGGGCGGCACGGCGGCGGCCGATGACGGCAAGCTGGTGATCGGCGCGGCGATCGCGCAGTCGGGCTTCATGACACCCTTCGACGGGGTGCCGCTGAAGGGCCTGCAGATCGCGGTGGACGAGGTGAACGCCGCCGGCGGGATCGCCGGCAAGCCGGTCGAGATCGTCTATGCGGACACCAAGTCCGACCCGGCGCAGGGCGCCAATGCGGCGATCCAGGTGCTGGAGCAGGGCGCCGACCTGCTGGTCGTGTCCTGCGACTTCGACATGGGGGCGCCGGCGGCGCTGATCGGCCAGTCGCAGGGGGTGGTCACCTTCTCGCTCTGCGCTGCCGACCCGAAGTTCGGCACCCAGGGCATCGGCGACTTCGCCTATTCCATCGGCATGTCGACGGTGGGCGAAGGCGTCCTGGCGGCGGAATGGGCGCATGATCGCGGCTGGCGCAAGGCCTATATCCTGAAGGACACGGTGGTCGAGTACACCAAGTCCCTGGCCGACAATTTCAAGAAGCGCTGGGAGATGCTGGACGGCACCGGCATCGTCGGCGAGGACACGGTCAACGCCTTCACCGACGATTCCGTGGTCAGCCAGATCAGCCGGATGCGCAATGCCGAGGCGCCGGACGTGATCTTCTATTCCGGCGGCGGCGCGGCCGGCGGCAACAAGGTGGTGCGGCAGATCCGCGCCGCCGGCATCGACGCGCCGATCCTGGCCGGCGCCGCCTTCGACGGCATCCACTGGATGGACGCGGTGCCCGACCTCAGCAACTTCTACAATCTCAGCTATGCCTCGATCTCGGGCGACGACCCGAACCCGAAGGTCCAGGAGCTGCTGGCCAAGCACAAGGAGAAGTTCGGCGAAACCCCGGTCAGCGGCCAGTTCGTGCTGGGCTATGCGATGATCGAGGCCTGGAAGAAGGCGATCCAGGATGCCGGCTCCGCCGATGGCGCGGCCGTGCGCGACGCGCTCGACAAGTTCGACAAGGTCGAGACCATCATGGGCCCCACCAGCTTCTCGCCGGAGGTGCATATGATCCACGACTGGCCGCTGGTGATCCGCGAGGTGACGAACGGCCAGCCCAAGGCGCTGACCCGGCAGGCCCCGCGGGAGATCCCGGAAATCACCTTCTGAGATCTGCGGACCGGCCGGCCTGACCGCCGGCCGGTCCGTGCTATCCTGCCGGCAGGCAGAACCGGAGGAAACCGATGAACGTCATGGCGAACCGCCAGCACGCCCTGTCCGTGACGCCGCTGCGGGACCGCACCTTCGGCGCGACCGTCGAGGGGGTGCGACTCGACGCGCCGGATGCAGAGCAGATCGCGGCGATCAAGGCGGCCTGGCTGGACCATGCCCTGCTGATCTTCCCGGGGCAGCAGCTGGACGATGCGGCCCAGATGGCCTTTGCGAAATGCTTCGGCACCCTGGTGCCGGAGCTGAGCGCGGTGCAGATCACCAACGTGCTGCCCGACGGCCGCCTGCGCGAGGCGCCCGACGACGACATGATGAAGATCATCCGCGGCAACATGTTCTGGCACCAGGACAATACCTATATGCCGCTGCAGGCGAAGGGCGCGGTGTTCAGCGCCCGGGTGGTGCCGAAGACCAAGGGCGAGACCGGCTTCGCCGACATGCGGGCCGCCTATGACGCGCTGGACGATGCGACGAAGGCCCGGATCGAGGGGCTGGCGGCGCATCACTCGCTGGCCTACAGCCAGGCCAAGCTGGGCGAGCAGACGAAATCCGAGGACAGCGAGTATTTCGGCTATGGCCTGAACGTGGCCGAGGCGCCGCTGCGCCCGCTGGTGAAGGTGCATCCGGAGACCGGGCGCAGGACCCTGGCGGTCGGTCGCCACGCCTTCGGCATCCCGGGCCTGGACGAGGCGGAGTCGGAGGCGCTGGTGCAGCGCCTGATCGACCATGCGGTGGCCGACCCGGCGCGGGTCTACCTGCACAGCTGGCGGCCCGGCGACGTGGTGCTGTGGGACAATCGCTGCCTGATGCACAAGGCCTGTCCCTGGGACTATTCCGAGCCGCGGATCATGGTGCATTCGCGCATCGCCGGCGACCCGGCGACCGAGTCGGGGCTGCCCACCGGCTAGCACCGGCCTGCGCGGACCGCCTGCGGTGCCGCGGCGACAACCTGCGGGAAAACGGCCATGACCGCAGCCATCTTCATTGCCGGGGCGGGGCCGACCGGCCTGACGGCTGCGCTGGCGCTGCGCCGGCTGGGCCGCGACCTGCGCATCGTCGACAAGGCCCCGGCACCGGCCCGCGAATCCCGCGCCCTGGCGGTGAACCCGCGCTCCCTGGAACTGCTCGAGCCGCTTGGCGTGACCGAGCGCCTGCTGGCCGAGGGGCTGCGGCTCACCCACCTGCAGCTGCACGATGGCCGTGCGGGGCGCGACAGGATCCTGCGCGACCTGCCGCTGAACGTCATTCCCCATCGATTCCCGTTCATGCTGGCAATCCCGCAGGGCCGGGTGGAGGCCATCCTGGAAGCGGCCCTGTCGGAAGCCGGGCTGGCGGTCGAGCGGGGGACGGCACTGACCGCCCTGGCGGAACCCGCCCGGCCGCGCCTGACCCTGTGCGGTGCACAGGGCGAGGCGCAGGTCGATCCGGACCTGGTCCTGGCCGCCGATGGCGCGCATAGCAGGGTCCGCCACCAGCTGGACCTGCCCTTTCCCGGCCGGCGCTACGAGGCCGACTGGCTGCTTGCCGACTACCGGCTGGATTGCGCGTTGGCGCCGGATGCGGCGCATATCTTCCTGCAGCCCGACGGCTTCCTGTTCATGGCGCCGGTGAGCCCCGGGGTCTGGCGGGCGATGACCACGCACGACCCGGTGGCGGATGCCCTGCCGCCGGGTTGCCGGATCCAGGAGACCGTCTGGCAGGCGAGCTTCCGGATCAGCCACCGGATCGTGCCGCGGTTCCAGGCCGGTGCGGTGTTCCTGGCGGGCGATGCCGCGCACCTGCATTCGCCGCTGGGGGCGCGGGGCATGAACCTGGGGATCGAGGATGCCATGGTCTTCGCCCATCTGGCCGCCGACGGCCGCCTGGCGCAGTACCATGCGCGCCGGCACCGGGTGGACAGCGCCGTGGTGCGCCAGATCGACCTGCTGACCCGGGTCGTCACCGGCGCCGCGCCGCTCTCGCGCGCCATGCGCGACCGGCTGCTGCCGCTGGCATCGGGTATTCCCGCGCTGCAGGGGGTCGCGCGCCGCCGGGCAATGGGGCTCGTCCCCAGCGGTGGCTGGGACTGACACGTCCGGCGCGGTCCGGGCTGTCCGCCTGCCTAGCGCCCTGACGCCGGCGCCCCCGGGGCGCCATCCTCGTCGGCCGCATGACTGTTCCAGAACGCCCTGACCGAGGCCAGGTGGCGCTCCAGCACCGCGACGGCCCGGTCGGCGTCGCGCTCCCGCAACGCGTCGAACAGGGCAAGATGGTCGGCATGCGAGCGCCGGCACTGGTCGGGGTCGCGGAAGAACACCTGCCGCTGCCCGCGCGTCGTCAGGTAGAACGAGTTCACCAGCCGCAGGAAGACCTGGTTGTGCGTGGCCTCGACCAGCGCCAGATGGAACGCCGCGTCGAGCTCGGCGATCGGCTTGCCGCTGGCGATTTCCGCCTCGGAGGCGCGCAGCACCGCCTCCAGATGGCTCAGGTCCGCGTCGGTGCGCCGCGCGCAGGCCAGGGTCAGCGACTGGATCTCCAGGATCCGGCGGGTCTCGACGAAGTCGGCGACCTCCTCGATCAAGGGCGGGACGCCGGCGTCCTGGAACATCACCATGGCGTCGACGCTGGTATCCCGCGCCAGGGTCTGCAGGTAGATCCCGGAATTCGGCCGGCGCTCGACCACCCGCATATATTCCAGGGCGGTGAGCGCCTCGCGCACCGCGTTGCGGCTGGCGTCGAAGCGCTTGCACAGGTCGCGCTCCGACGGCAGGCGGTCGCCCGGGTTCAGCCGGTGGTAGCGGATATAGGGCAGGAGCTCGGCGACGATACGCTTGACCTCGACCTGGTTCATGTCAGGCCTGCCGCCCCGCCGGCGGGCCGGGTACCGGCGCGCCGCCGGGATGCACCGCGCGAACCTCCGGCATCCCGCCGCGCAGCACGGCAAGCAGGTTCCGTGCGGTCGTCAGGCTCATCTCGCGATAGGTGCGCCGGGTCAGCGACGCGACATGCGGGGTTACCACCGCGTTGGGGTGGCCGATCACCGGGTCTCCGGGTTCTGGCGGCTCGTCATGTGCCACATCCGCGCCATAGGCGGACAGCGCGCCGCTCTCCAGGGCATCGAGCAGGGCGGCGCGGTCCAGCAGCTCGCCGCGGGCGGTGTTGATCAGGATGGCGCCGGGCTTCATCCGCCCGATCGTCTGCCGGTCGAACAGGGTGCGGGTTTCGTCGGTGAGCGGCAGGTGCAGCGAGACGATGTCGGCCTGCGGCAGGGCGTCGTCGAGGGCCGCGCGCAGCCCGGCGATGCCCCTGCCGTCGCGGCTGCATGCAGTGACCCTGGCACCGAATGCGGCGACCAGCTCGCCGGTCCGGCGGCCCACGGCGCCGGGCCCGACGATGCAGACATGGCTGCCGCCCAGGTCGTCGCCGTCGAAGCCGCTGCGCGCGCCCCAGTCGTCGGCCTTCGCCGCCGCGGCCATGGCGAAGCCGCGGCGCAGGGTCATCAGCATCAGCATGACGGCCTGCTCGGCGACCGCCGCGGCATTGCTGCCGGGCGCATAGAGCACCGGGACGCCGCGCGCCGCTGCGGCCGCAAGGTCGATATTGTCGACCCCGACGCCGCACCGGGCCACCGCCCGCAGGGCGGGGCAGGCGTCAAGCAGCGCCCGGTCGACCCGGCCCCGCCCGCGGGTGACGATGCCCTCGACCGCGTCCAGGTCCAGGCCGTGCGCCAGCGCATCCGGGGTCGGTGCCAGGATCAGCCGGTGCTCCTGGCCGATCGCCGCCATCGCGTCCGGGTCCACGGATTCGAGCATCAGGACGGACATCGGCCTGCCCGCGGCGGTGCGCTACGTCTGCTGGGTGCGTCGAGGCTCGCCGCGGCCGGACTGGGGGGGATTCGCGTTGCCGGCACCGGTATCGACCAGGTCGTCGCCAAGAATCTCAGGGTCGATGGTCTGGTCGACGCGGCTGGCAAGCTCGACGAGGTTGCCCGCGGGGTCGCGGGCGAACAGCTGCATGCTGCCCGATGGCAGGCGCCGCACCTTGCCCCAGGGTTCGACGTCGATGGCAGCCGCTGCCTTGAGGCGCCGGAACACCGCGTTGAAATCCTCCACGACCAGGCAGAAATGCGCGCGGAAGGGACGGGTCTCGGGGAGTTCGTTGACATGGATCTGGCTGCCGTCGGCCAGCCGGAGGAACTGTGCCGGGAAGCCGAGGTCCGGCGTCTCGTCGAGCGCCAGGCCGATCACGTCGCGGTAGAAAGCCACCGTCCGGTCGAGGTCGTCGACCAGGATGTTGACATGCTGCAGTCTCGGCTGATCGGACATTCTGCCTTCTCCTGTTGTCGCGGCCTGCCGCTAGCGGGCGAATTCCTTCACGAAATCCTCGTTGACGGTGACGCCCCAGCCTTCGCCGGCGGGCGGTGCGAAACCGCCATCCTCGGCCGCGATGGGTTCCTTCACCATATCGTGCAGGAAGGGATTGGCGCCCAGCGAAAATTCGATGATGCGGGCCGCCGGGCTGGCGAAGGCCAGGGTCAGGCCGGCCCGGAACGACAGGGCCGAGCCCCAGCAGTGCGGCGCCAGCTCCAGCTGGTTCGCCACCGCCAGGGCAGAGACCCGCAACCCCTCGCTGAAGCCGCCGCAGATCGCCATGTCCGGCTGCAGCACATCGGCCGCGCCGCGCTCGATCAGGTCCTGGAAGTCCATGCAGGTGAACTCGCTCTCGCCCATGGCGATCGGCATCGTTGCCGCACGGCGGACCTCGTCCATCGCGCTGCGGGCATCCGCGCTGACGGGCTCCTCGAACCAGCGCAGCTCCAGGTCGGCGGTGCGCCGGCAGAACGCCCGCGCCTCGGCGCCGTCGAACGTGCCATGTGCGTCCACCATGATGTCGATATCCGCGCCCAGCGCATCGCGGGCGGCGGCCACCCGCTCGACGCTGGCGGCCACCGTGCCGTCCATCGCGCCGACCCGCATCTTCACCGTCCGGAAGCCGCGCGCGACATAGCCCGCCAGCTGCTCGCCGATCGCGTCGGCGGCCGCCCAGCCGCCGCTGGCATAGCCGGGCATGGTCGGCCGTGCCGCCCCGCCGATCAGGTCCAGCACGGCGCAGTGCCGGAGCTTGCCGGCAAGGTCCCACAGCGCCAGGTCCACGCCGCTGATCGCCGAGATCATCAGGCCGCGGCGGCCCAGGATCGGGAAGGCCCGGCCGCGGTCCGCCGCCAGCCCGGCGCGCGGCCCGTTGTACAGCATCGACCAGATGGCATTGATGGCGGCGGCGTCCTGCCCCACCAGGCGCGGTGCCAGGTCGTGCTCGATCAGCAGCGCGAGGGCTTCGCAGGAGCCCTGGCTGCCCACGGCCGCCTTCGCCTCGCCATGGCCGACCAGGCCGTTCTCCAGGGTCACCGTGACCAATGTGGTGTCGAAGCTGGTATTGCGGCCGAAATCCGAGACATGCTGGCGCTCGGTCGGGATCGGGCAGCTCAGCCAGCGCGCCGTGACCTCGGCAATCCGGGTTCCCGTCATGACCGCGCCCCCTCCGGCACCGGCACTCAGGTGAACTGCGACATGTGGGTGCAGGCGCGCTTCACCATCTCGGTGTAGAATTCCTCGCTCAACAGGCTGCTGCCATGGTCCTGGATGAACTTCAGCTGCTCGGGCGAGATGTCGACCGGGTTGGTCTCCACCTGGTCGGGCCATTTCGTCACCGGCGTGCGGTCGACCGGGGTGACGAATTCCAGGGTCAGGGCGCCGTCATAGCCGACCTCGCGCAGGGTCTTGACGATCGGCCCCCAGTCCAGCTGTCCCATGCCCGGCGGCATGCGGTTGTTGTCGGCCACATGGAAGTCCGTCAGCAGGGGACCCGCGGTATGGATCGCGGCGAGGAAGTCGTCCTCCTCGATGTTCATGTGGAAGGCGTCCAGGCAGACCCCGCAATTGGGCCCGACCGCCTGCGCCAGGGCCACCGCCTGGTCGGCGCGGTTCAGGAAATAGGTCTCGAAACGGTTCAACGGCTCGATGGCGATCCGGATGCCGTGGGATTCGGTCAGCGCGTAGAGCTCCTTGAGGCCGTCTACGACCCACTGCCATTCCTCCTCCGGCGTGCCGTCGGGGACGATCTTGCCCACCGTCGCCGGGACGACGGTCAGTTCCCGGCCGTCCAGCTCGTGCACCATCGTCGCCACCCGCTTCATGTAGTCGACGCTGGCGGCGCGCTGCCCGGCATCCTTGGCGGCAAGGTTGCGCTCGCCGAGGGTGAGGGTGACGCCGCCCCAGCAGAACATGTCGAGCTCTTTCAGCAGGGCGCGGATGTCCCTGGTGTTGTACTGGTCGGGCTCCCCGCTGATCTCGATGCTTTTCAGCCCCCACTGGCGGCCCCGCCGCAGGGTCGTCTCCACAGGCTCCGCCCGCATCCAGTTGTGCGTGGAAATGTGCATCAAGCTGTCCTCCCGAATGTGCCGGGCAATTCGATTTCGCCCGTGCCGGCTTTTTCTGCCAGTGAAATGCGTCCAAATTGGCCCAACCAATTTGGTTCCGTTGGGTCCGACTATGCCATCGGCGAGGGCGCCCTGTAAAGTTGCAGGGCGCAGGCGCGGCCGCCGCCGGGTCAGCCGGCGGACAGCATGCCGATCACATCGTCCACAGTCCGGACGTCGCCCATCGTGTCCAGGAAATTGGCCAGCGCCGCGTTGTGCTCGCGGTCGGTGCGGCCGGCATTCGCGTCGGCGACGAAGATCGTCTTGAAGTCCAGCGCGGCGGCTTCCCGCGCGGTGCAGTCGCAGCAGACATTGGTGACGGTGCCGGCGATCAGCACGGTGTCGATGCCGGCCTCGCGGAGCTGCCGCTCCAGCCGGCCCTGGCTGCCCAGGAAGCCGCCGAAGCGGTTCTTCGACAGTTCCCAGTCCGTCGCGCGCCGCTCCAGCGCCGGCCAGATGCGGTGGCTGGCCGCACCCAGGGTCAGGCTGTCGCGGAAGCTCTTCGCACGCGCGGGACCGAACAGATGGTCGAACAGGTTCGGCCAGCGGTCGTCCGGGTCGGGCCCGTAGGTCGAGACGATCCAGACCACCTGTCCGCCCGCATCCCGCAGGGCGCCGGCCAGGCGGTTCACGGCGGGCACGATCTCGCGCGCCATCGCCACCGAACCGGGGATCTCCGGGTCCATGAAGGCAACCTGCAGGTCGACGACCAGCAGCGCGGTTTTCGCGGGCTGCAGCCTGTCGAACACGGTGAGCCGGCCGCGCCGCGCCAGGATCCGCTCGGCCACGTCCGCCGGAAGGTCGAAGGGATGGGGCATCGCTTTCTCTCCAGGCAGCCGGATCCGTCGGCGCGGATGGTATCACAGGGCAGCCATGCAGCGGTCAGGCGCCCGCGCGGCGATAGCGGGTGAGCGATCCGGCCAGGGCCGGGAAGACGCCGCGGCAGACCCGGTCGAGCCAGAGGGCGCCGGCTTGTTTCGGCAGCCGCGCGGCGCGGGTGCCCAGCTGGGCGTAGACCGCCATCACCGCCAGGTCCAGGCCGGCGAAGGCCAGGGCCAGGGCCAGGCACTGCGGCGGTTGCGCCGCCGCCGGGTCGATGAACTGCAGCAGCAGGGCGCCCAGCCCCAGCGCCACCGCGCCCGCCAGCAGCAGGTCCCACACGACGGCGCCGGCCATGCCCCAGCCGGCGCGCCGCGCACCGAAGCGCGAGCCGTTCGTCAGCGCCACCGTGGCAAAGGCCAGCAGGGTCATGGCCCTCATCGCGCGGTCTCCCCTTCGGTCCGGCGGCAGACTGGCACGGACCGGTTTGCCTGTCAGGCGGGTGCCGATCCGACGCAAAGGGTGAGGTTGAAATATATGGCATATGCCGCCATATGGTCATGGACACTATATGGGGCAGCCGGTGAACGCGGAGCTGCTGTTTCAGCAACGCATCGACTATGACGATGGCGGTATCGTCGAGATGGTGATCTGGCGGGTGCCCGTCGCGGTGCCCGGTTCGACCCATTGGCTGAAATACTCGCTCTTCTACGGTCGGCCGGGCCTTCGCGAAGTCGGCTATGACAATGAGCGCGGCAAGGGCGATCACCGGCACTTCATGGGTCGCGAGACCGGCTACGCGTTCCGATCCGTGGAACAGCTGGTGGCGGATTTCTGGGCCGATGTCCGGACGGTGCGAGGCGCGACATGAGCGAAGTCAAGGTAACCGTGGGCGGCGATTTCGAGGATCAGGCCTCGCGGCGTTTCATTGACGCCTGGCATCGCGCGGAGCGCGGTGCGACTGCCCCGGAACGTCATCTTGCGTTCGAAAGCTGGGAGGCGCTGGCGAAGGTCCTGACCGGCCGGCGGGTCGCGCTGCTGCGCCACGTACGGCACAACGAAGTGGCAAGCATCAGGGCCCTGGCGGCGGCGCTCGGACGGGACTACAGCAATGTGCATCGGGATGTGCGGAGCCTCGAGGCCGCCGGGCTGCTCGAGGTGACGGAGGCAGGGCTGCGGGCCGACTATGATGCGATCGATGCGAAGGTCGCGATCTGAGGCCCGGCCTGCCGAGCGGCCCTACAGCGCCATGCCGGCGGCATGGCCGCTGGCCCAGGCCCATTGGAAATTGTAGCCGCCCAGCCAGCCGGTGACGTCGACCGCCTCGCCGATGGCGAACAGGCCGGGGAGCATCCGCGCCTCCATGCTCTTCGACGACAGGCCGTCGGTGGCAATGCCGCCGGCGGTGACCTCGGCCTTGGCGAAGCCCTCGGTGCCGGTCGGGTGGAACGGCCAGGCGGCGAGCATGCGTTCCGCAGCTTCCAGCCTGCGGTCTGCCAGGTTGCCCAGGTCGCCCGTCAGGCCCAGCCGGTCGGCCAGCGCCTCGGCCAGGCGGGCGGGCAGGTGCTGCGCCAGGGTGCCGCGCAGATGGCTGCGGGGCTGCGCGCCCTTGGCCGCGCGCAGCCAGCCGGCGGTCGCATCGGGCAGGAAGTCGATGGCGATCGGCTGGCCGTGCCGCCAGTAGGAGGAGAGCTGCAGGATCGCCGGCCCGCTGAGGCCCTTGTGGGTGAACAGCGCGGCTTCCGGGAAGGCCGCCTTGCCGCAGCGCGCCACGACCGGCGCGGCGACCCCGGACAGCGCACGGAACAGCGCCTCGTCCGGGCCGAGGGTCAGCGGCACCAGGGCCGGCCGCGGCTCCACCACCTTCAGGCCGAAGCGACGTGCCAGGTCATAGGCGAAGCCGGTCGCGCCCATCTTCGGGATCGACGGCCCGCCGGTGGCGATGACCAGGGCGGGCGCGACAACCGGGCCGCCGGCCAGGGCGACACGGAACAGGCCGTCGGCATGGCCGATATCCGCGACCGCCTGTCCCAGCCGGATCTCCACCGCGCCCTTCGCGCATTCGTCCAGCAGCATGTCCAGGATCTGCCGGGCGGAGCCGTCGCAGAACAGCTGGCCCAGGGTCTTCTCGTGCCAGGCGATGCCGTGGCTGTCGACCAGGGCGACGAAGTCCTGGGGCGTGTAGCGGCTGAGCGCCGACTTGTGGAAATGCGGGTTGGCCGACAGGTAGCGCTCCGGCGGCGCCTCGCGGTTGGTGAAATTGCAGCGCCCGCCGCCGGAAATCAGGATCTTCTTGCCCGGCGCCTCGGCATGGTCCAGCAGCAGGACGCGGCGGCCGCGCTGGCCGGCGACGGCCGCGCACATCAGCCCGGCGCCGCCGGCGCCCAGCACGATCGCGTCGAAGCGCGCCCCGCCCGCCATCCGCGACAGGTCAGTCCCGCCCGGCGAGCATGCGCGAGCCATGGTCGTACAGGCCGGTGACCAGGCCCAGCATGCGGGTCGCTTCCGCCAGGCGCTCGTCGAAGGCGGGCATCGCGACGGTGGGGTCCATCAGCATCTCGCGCCGCCGCGCGACCAGGTCGTCCGTCAGGGTGCGGCCCTTCGCCGTGATCCGGTAGGCGGTCTCGCGCGGCGCGGCGCCCGGCACCTTTTCCACGAAGCCGGCCTTGATCAGCTTGCGCAGCGAATACTGGATGTTGGACACGTCGTCGCGGTTGGCGAAGCGCGACAGGTCCGCGATGCCGCGGGGCCGGCCCGCGGTCATCAGGAGCTGCAGGATCACATTGTCCTGGCCGGAGAGATTATGCTCCCGCGCCGCCGGCCCCATGATCGCCGCGGCGAAGCGATAGAAGCCTTCCGCCGCGCAGATCAGCGTCTGTTCGAAATCCGTGATCGCCTGCTCGTGCGGGGTCTGCGCCAGATGCGCCGGCTCCTTGCGCAGGGCCGCCCGGGCCTTGCCCGCCTGGGCCGGGGCAGCAGTCTCGGACTGGGCCATTGCGTCGCGCTCCGTTTGACAGAATGAAACTACCATGTAAATTACAACGTACATTCTATATGGCATTCGCCGCCAGGCACAAGCGCTTCGGATCGTGCCCGGGACGGCGGAGCGGCCGGGCGCAGCAGCGGGAGGCAGGGCGATGAAGGTGAACGTGATCGGCGGCGGGCCGGGCGGGCTGTTCTATGCGATCCTGCACAAGAAGGCGCATCCCGCGGACGAGGTGACGGTGTTCGAGCGCAACCGCGCCGACGACACCTTCGGCTTCGGCGTGGTGCTCTCGGCCGCCACCCTGGGCAATGTCTATGCCGCGGACCACGAGACCTACACCAGTATCGAGCGCGCCTTCGCCTATTGGGACGACATCTACACCCATTTCCGCGGCCATGTGCTGAAGTCCGCCGGCCATGCCTTTTCCGGCGTTTCGCGGCTGAAGCTGCTGCAGATCCTGCAGGACCGCGCGCAGGCGCTGGGCGTGACGATCCACTACGAGCATGACGTCGCGGACCTGGCGCCCTGCCTGGCGGCCGACCTGGTGGTGGCGGCCGACGGCATCAACTCACGGGTGCGGGAGGGCTGGAAGGCGCATTTCCGGCCGCATACCGACCTGCGCCCCAACAAGTTCACCTGGCTGGGCGCGCAGATGACCCTGCCGGGCTTCACCTATGTCTTCAAGAACAACGAACATGGCGTCTGGACCGCGCATGCCTACCAGTACGAGCCGGGCATGTGCACCGTCGTGGCGGAGACCACGGACGAGGCCTTCGCCGCCGCCGGGCTGGAGACCGAGAACGAGGCCAAGACCGTCGCCTATCTGGAGGAGGTCTTTGCCGGGGAGTTCGGCCGCGGCAAGCTGATCACCAACCGGTCGTACTGGCGCAACTTCCCGATGATGCGGCTGGACACCTGGGTGAAGGACAATGTGGTCCTGCTGGGCGATGCCGCCCATACCGCGCATTTCTCCATCGGCTCCGGCACCAAGCTGGCGATGGAAAGCGCGATCGCCCTGGCCGAGGCGGTCGATGCCGATTACGGCGACCTGCCCAAGGCGCTGGCGGCGTTCGACACCACCCGGCGCGACGAGGTGGAGCGCACCCAGCATGCCGCCGATGTCAGCCTGGTCTGGTTCGAGAACGTCAAGCGGCTGTGGGACGTGGACCCGGAGCAGTTCAATTTCTCGCTGCTGTCGCGGTCCAAGCAGATCACCTACGAGAACCTGCGCGAGCGCGACCCGTCCGTCGTCGAGCAGGTCGACCGCTGGTACACCGCGAAGGTGGCCAAGGCGGAGGGGCTGATCGCGCCGGAGCCGCCGGTGCCGCCGATGTTCACGCCGTTCCGGCTGCGCGACATGGTGGTGCCGAACCGGGTCGTGGTCTCGCCGATGTGCCAGTATTCCGCCACCGACGGCATGCCGAACGACTGGCACCTGATGCATCTGGGCGCGCGCGCCGTGGGCGGCGCCGGCCTGGTGGTGACCGAGATGACCTGCATCGCCGCCGATGCCCGGATCAGCCCCGGCTGCGCCGGCATCTGGAGCGACGAACAGGCGGCGCAGTGGCGCCGCATCACCGATTTCGTGCATGCCCACAGCGCGGCGAAGATCGCCCTGCAGATCGGCCATGCCGGCCGCAAGGGCTCCACCCAGCTGGCCTGGGAACGCATCGACCGGCCCCTGCCCACCGGCAACTGGCCGATCTACTCGGCCTCGCCGCTGCCCTATTTCCCCGGCGAGAGCCAGGTGCCGATCGAGATGACCGAGGCCGACATGGCGCGGGTGAAGGCGCAGTTCGTCGCTGCCGCGCAGGCCGGCGAGCGCAGCAACTTCGACATGCTGGAGCTGCACCTGGCACATGGCTACCTGCTGGCCAGCTTCATCTCGCCGCTGACCAATCGCCGCACGGACGGCTATGGCGGCGGGCTGGAGGCGCGGATGCGCTATCCGCTGGAGGTGCTGGACGCGGTGCGGGCCGCCTGGCCGGAGCACAAGCCGCTGTCGGTGCGGATCTCCGCCACCGACTGGGCGGAGGGCGGGCTGGACGGGCCCGACGCGGTCGAGATCGCGAAGATGCTGAAGGCCCACGGCACCGACCTTGTCGATGTCTCCACCGGCCAGACCGACCCCGCGTCGAAGCCGTTCTACGGCCGCATGTACCAGACCCCTTTCGCAGAGGCGATCCGGCTGGAGGCAGGGATCGCCACCATGGCGGTGGGGGCGATCACGTCCGCCGACCAGGTGAACACCATCGTCGCGTCGGGCCGCGCCGATCTCTGCGCCCTGGCGCGGCCGCACCTGACCAACCCGCATTTCACCCTGCAGGCCGCCGCCGAATACGGCGTGGCCGCGCAGCCCTGGCCCCCGCAATACATTGCCGGAAAGCAGCAGGCTGAAAGCCTGGCGCTGCGCGCGAAGCAGGACGAGGCGGCCCGCGCGGTGAAGCCGCCGCCGATGCGGCCCGCGGCCGTGGCGGCGGGCCAGGCGGGACGCGAGGCGGCCGAGTAGCGGCCCCTGCGCGTCTTGGCCCGCCGGCCTTTGCCGCCCATACTTGTGCCGGGCGGATCCCTGCCTGCGAGGGAGGATTGTCCCGCGATCCTGCGGGACAGGGACCGCACCGCGACAACCATGAGCATGTGTCGTCGCAGCTGAGATTGCGGCGGCCGCACCAGGAAATGCGGACCCTGGGAGATCGCCGATGCTGGCTGCCGATCCACCGTCGGCCGGGAAGCGCCGTTGGACCTTCGCCGAATACGGCATGTCGTCGAGCCGCGAAGCGCTGATCCGGCACGCCACGCGCGAGCGGTGGAACATGCTGTTCAGCGGCGCGGCGGAATCGGGCAAGAACGGCTTCCTGAATGCCTGCCTGGCCCTGGTCCCGGCAACGGAACGGCTGCTGGTGGTCGAGGAGGCCAGGGACGTGGAGTATCGCGGCACGGAGGTGCGGCGGGTCACCGTCGGCCTGCCCGGCGCGGACGGTCGGCGGGTCGACTATCCGGCGGCCATTGGCCTGGCGCGCCGGACGAAGCCGGACCGGGTGATCTTCGGCGAACTCGGCTACGATTCCTGCGCCACGGTCGTGCGGATCCTGACCAGCGGCCAGCAGGGGGTCTGGGCCACCATCGAGGCATCCGGGCCGGCCTTCGCCCTGGATGCGATCGCCCGCACGGCAGCCGACAGCCACCATGACGCCCGCGACCTGCATGACGCGGTCAGCGCCGCCGTCGACCTTGTCGTCGAACTGAACCGCGTGAGCGGCACCGAGCCCTGGGTGTCGGACCTGCGCCGGCTGACGGCACGCGCCGCGCAGTTCGAGCTGGCAGGCGCGTGACGGGAGCGCACCGCCCCTTGCGCCGGCGGCCCGGCGGCACTAACCAGCCGTCCTCATGGATAGCAAGATCGACCTGACCGTCATCGGCGCCGGCATTGCCGGGCTGTGGTGCGCCTGGCTGGCGCAGCGCGCCGGCATGGCGGTGCGGGTGGTGGAGCGGGGAACGGCCGCGCAGACCGCCGGTTGCTCCTGGCGCGCCGGCGGCATGCTGGCGCCGGAGGTGGAGGCGGAGACCGCCGAGCCCGTCGTCACCGTCCTGGGGCGGCGCAGCCTGGAACTCTGGCAGGCGGAGTTCCCGGACCTGGTCGCGATGCGGGGCACCCTGCTGCTGCCGCCGCGGCGCGACCCGGCCGCCCTGAACCGCTTCCGGCGGATGACCGGCGGCTGGCAGGAGGTCGATGCCGGCGGGGTGACGGAACTGGAACCCGCCCTGGAAGGCCATCACGGCCGGGCCCTTTACTATCCGGTGGAAGGCCATGTCGATCCCCGGCAGGTGCTGCCGGCGCTGGTTGCCGCGCTGCAGGCTGCCGGTGTCGACCTGGTCTGGGAGGAGAGCCTGGCACCGGAGGCGGCGGGCGGGCCCTGCCTGGACTGCCGCGGCCTTGACGCGGGGGACCTGCTGCCCGACCTGAGGGGGGTGAAGGGCGAGATGCTGCTGCTGCGCACCGCCGACCTGGCCTTCGCCCGGCCCGTGCGCCTGTTGCATCCGCGCCATCCGATCTACGTGGTGCCGCGGGCGGACGATGTCTTTATGATCGGCGCCACGACGGTGGAAAGCGGCGGCAGGGCCGGGGTCACGGTGCGCGGGGCCGGCGAATTGCTGACCCAGGCCTATGCGGTGCATCCCGCCTTCGGCGATGCCGAGGTGCTGGAGATGAACGCCGGGCTGCGCCCGGCCTTTCCCGACAACCGGCCGCGCCTGGTGCGGCGTGGCGCGGTGGTGCATGTCAACGGCTTCTACCGGCACGGCTATCTGCTGGCGCCCGCCATGGCCGAGCGCGCCCTGGCCGCGCTGCAGGGCGGTCCCACCGACCTGGAGTGACCGGCGATCTGGAGTGAGACGGATGCAAGTGGTGCTGAACGGCGAGGCGAAGACGATCGAGGCGGCCACCCTGGAGCAGCTTTGCGTGGATCTGGGCCTGGACGGCCCGCGCGTGGCCACCGCCGTGAACGGCGATTTCGTGCCCCGGGAGGCCCGTGCCGGCACCGCCCTGAAGGCCGGCGACGCGATCGAGATCGTCGCGCCGATGCAGGGGGGCTGAGGCGATGGACGCCGCGGTCGCCGATTGCCTGACCGTCTATGGCCGACAGCTGGCCAGCCGGCTGCTGCTGGGGACGGCGCAATACCCGTCGCCCGATGCCCTGCGCGGTGCGGTCCGGGCCTCCGGCGCGCAGCTGGTCACAGTGTCGCTGCGCCGGGAAAGCAGCGCGGGCGGCCGCGGCGATGCCTTCTGGCAGCTGATCCGCGAACTGGAGGTCGATGTCCTGCCCAACACCGCCGGCTGCCACAGCGTGAAGCAGGCGGTGACCACGGCGAATATGGCGCGCGAGGTGTTCGGCACCCGCTGGGTGAAGCTGGAACTGATCGGCGACGAGGCGAGCCTGCAGCCCGACGTCTTCCAGCTGGTGGAGGCGGCGCGGATCCTCTGCGAGGACGGTTTCGAGGTGTTTCCCTATACCACCGACGACCTGATCGTCGGCGAACGGCTGCTGGCGGCGGGCTGCAAGGTGCTGATGCCCTGGGGCGCGCCGATCGGCACCGGGCGCGGCCTGAACGATCCCTATGCCCTGCGCCTGATGCGGGAGCGGTTCCCCGGGGTCCCGCTGATCGTCGATGCCGGCCTGGGCGCGCCCTCCCATGCGGCGGCGGCGATGGAACTGGGCTATGACGGCATCCTGCTCAACACGGCCGTGGCGCGGGCGGGCGATCCGGTCGCGATGGCCCGTGCCTTCGGCCTGGCGATCGAGGCCGGGCGGCTCGCCTTCCGCGCCGAAGTGATGGAGGCGCAGGAGCTGGCCGCCGCCTCCACGCCGCAGTTCGGCACGCCGTTCTCGCCCTGGTCGGACCATGGCTGACACCCTGTCGCACGGGCTCCCGCACGGCCTGGACCGGTTCTATCCGATCGTCCCCGACCTTGCCTGGCTGGACCGCCTGCTGTCCTGCGGCATCCGGCTGGTGCAGCTGCGCCTGAAGGATGCGTCGCCGGCGGAGGTCGACCGCCAGGTCGGCCTTGCCGTCGACCGCGCCGCACGCGCCGGCTGCACGCTGGTGGTCAACGACCATTGGCAGGCGGCGATCGACCATGGCGCGCCCTGGCTGCATCTGGGGCAGGAGGATCTCGCCGAGGCCGACCTGCCGGCGATCCGGCGCGCCGGCCTGCGGCTCGGCCTGAGCACCCATGACGAGGTCGAACTGGACACGGCCCTGGCGCAGGACCCCGATTATGTCGCGCTGGGTCCGGTCTATCACACCACCCTGAAGGCCATGCGCTGGTCGCCGCAGGGGCTGGGCCGGCTGGCCGAATGGAAGGCCAGGGTGGCGGTGCCGCTGGTCGGCATCGGCGGCATCACCCTGGAGCGGGCGCCCGGCGTCTTTGCCGCCGGTGCGGATATCGTGTCGGTGGTCAGCGACGTGACCGGGCATGCCGATCCGGAGGGCCGCACGGCGGCCTGGCTGGCTGCGCGCGACGGCTGGAGCAGGCCATGACGGAAGAACCGGGAGGCGATCCACGCTTCGCGCGGCAGACCGTGCTGCCGGAGATCGGCGTGGCCGGACAGGCCCGGCTGGGCCGCGCCCGGGTGCTGGTGGCGGGGGCCGGCGGGCTCGGCTGCCCTTCTCTGCTCTATCTCGCCGCCGCAGGGATCGGCACGCTGACCATCGTCGACGACGACCGGGTGGAGCTGACCAACCTCAACCGCCAGGTCCTGTTCACGCCGGCCGATGCAGGCCTGCCCAAGGCGCAGCGCGCCGCGGCACGCCTGGCGGAATTCGCGCCGGATTGCCGCCTGCAGGCGGTGACCCGCCGGCTCGACCTGGACCTGGCAGCCGAACTGGTTGCCGGCCACGACCTGGTGGTGGACGGCACCGACAGCTTCGCCGCCACCTATGCGCTCAGCGATGCCTGCGAGGCCGCCGGCGTGCCGCTGCTGGCGGCCAGCGTGATTGGCTGGGAAGGCTATCTGGGGGGCTTCTGCGCCGGCGTCCCCGGCTACCGGGCCGTGTTTCCCGACGTGCCGATCGACGCGCCGAACTGCGAGACCGGCGGGATTCTGGGCGCCGTCGCGGGCCTGCTGGGCACCCTGCAGGCGGTGGAGTCGGTCAAGGTCCTGCTGGACCGGCCCCAGACGGTCATGGGCCGTCTGCTGCGGGTCAATGCGGACCTGTCGCGCATGACCGCCTTCTCTTTCCGCCAGGCGCCGACGGAGCCCGCCGATCGCCGCTATGCCATCCGGGTCGTGGATGCGCCGGGGCCGGAGCATCTGCTGGTCGATGTCCGCCAGGCCGACGAACGGTCGGCCGCGCCGCTGCCGGAGGCTTCGCTGCACCTGCCGCTGGACCGGCTCGCGGCGGAAGGTGCGGCCCTTCCGTCCGGCCGGCCATTGCTGTTCGTTTGCCAGAGCGGTCGCCGCAGCGAGCTTGCCTGCATGGCCATGCATCGCCTGGGCCGGTACGACATCGCCTCGCTGGCCGGCGGGCTGTCGCGCTGGGGCGGCAGGGCGGAGACGGCCTGACCCGGCGGAACGGCGCCGCGGAGCCGCTCGTCTGGGAACAATATTGTTGCCAATTCGGTTACAATGGCCCGACAATCGGCATATTGTTCATGAATTCCAAGAGGTTAGCCGATCGGCGGCCTGCCTGCCGACCGACTTCACATCCTTGTGGGCAAGGCGCCGGCGCCGTGGAGGGACCCGAGCCTCTGCGACTAGGGTTGGGCTGCCGGCCCGCGGCAGACGCTGGCGGGCGTTACCCGGCGATGTCCAGAGGGAGACCATGATGAGGAAGATTTTGCTGCTGGCCGCAGGCCTGGCATTGGCAAGCGCTGCGACGGCGCAGGCTGCCGAGAAATACACCTTCGACCCGAGCCATTCGCAGATCCTCTTTTCGTACAACCATCTGGGATTCTCGACGACCTACGGGATGTTCTCCGGCTTCGATGGCACGATCATGCTGGACGAGGCAGATCCGTCGAAATCCACGGTCTCCACCGCCTTCAAGGCCGGCGACATGATGACCGGCTGGGACAAGCGGATGACGCATTTCATGAGCCCGGATTTCTTCAAGGAGGGCAAGGATTCGCCGGTCTCCTTCGAGAGCACGAAGGTCGAGGTGACCGGCGAGAAGACGGCGAAGATCACCGGCAACCTGACCCTGAACGGGGTGACCAAGCCGGTGGTCCTCGACGCCCGGCTGAACAAGATGGGCAAGCATCCGACAGCCGGGAAGCCATGGGCCGGCTTCGAGGCCACGACCATGCTCAAGAGGTCCGATTTCGGCCTCGAGAAGTTCGCGCCCTATGTCGGCGACGAGGTGGAATTGCAGATCTCGGTCGAGGCGATGCAGGCCGGCTGAGCCGCCAGACCTGAGCGGACCGGCCGGGCACCGGCCGGGCCGGTCCCTTCAGCTCACCCACCCGCGCCGGGTCAATGTGCGGTGTTCGCCGATTTCAGTGAAGCCGGCCGCTCGGGCGACACCTGCTCGATAGGCTCCAGCTCGTCCGCTGCGGCACAACCGGGCGCCCTGCCGCCGGGCATCCCGTTGGTGCCGGACGCCCGTGGCGCGGCCGAGCCGGGCGGCAGCTCCACATCGACCCGGGTGCCGACACCCGGCGTGGAATGGATGGTCAGCCGTCCGCCGTGCATCGACAGCAATTGCTGGCTGAGGGTGAGCCCGAGGCCCGCGCCGCCGGCATTCGAGACCAGGGCGCTGGCCACCTTGCCGAAACGGGTCAGGGCGACGGTGATCTCGTCCTGGGTCATGCCGATGCCGGAGTCCGCGACGGAAAGGGTTGCCGCACCGTCGATATCGGCCTGGGCCGCGACCGTCACGCTCCCGCCTTCCGGCGTGAACTTGATGGCATTGGACAGCAGGTTGAACATCACCTGGCGCATTGCCCGCCGGTCCACCGAAATGACGACCGGATCGATTGCGGCCTGGCGCAGCCGGACACTGCCCTCGGACGCCCGCCGCTCGAACAGGTCCAGGCATTCCTGGACCATGTCGCGGAGATCCACCGGCTCGATTTCCAGGGAGAGCTCGCCCGCCTCGATCCGCGAGATGTCGATCATGTCGTTGACGATCGACAGCAGATGCCCGCCGCTGTTCTGGATATAGCCGGCATAGTCGCGATAGCGGACAGTGCCAAGCGGGCCGAACATCTCCAATGTCATCAGCTCCGAATAGCCGATGATGGCGTTCAGCGGCGTGCGCAGTTCGTGGCTCATATTGGCGATGAACTGCGACTTGGCCGCGTCGGCGGAGCGCGCCTCCAGCGCGAGCCGCTGGTTCTCGATCGCGCTGGCGGTCGACCGCACGAAGCCGCGGTCGATGCGCAGCACGACCAGCGACACGAACAGGAAGAAATTGACGACCAGGATCGCAAGCTCGAAAGAAATGCCGGGATAGCGCAGGTAGATCATCACGACCTGCGGCAGGTAGGCGACCAGCAGGAAGCCGATGCCGGCAACCGGCACGACGGCCAGTGCCATCGCGCCGCCCACACCCATGCCGAACATCACCAGGCACATCAGGAGCAGTTCGCTCTCCGACACGATCGGGGTCATCACCACCCCGACCAGGCCCCAATAGGCGCCGCCCACGATCGCCCATTGGAAGACCCGCCGGCTGAGGTTCCTCGGCGCCCGCCTGGGTCGCGGCTTGTGCCGGTTGCGTCGCCAGGACCGGAACTGCAAGCCGGCGATCAGCCAGCCGACCAGGCACCAGCCGACCAGGAACTCCATCATTTCCGGCCGCCAGATCGACATCACCAGCAGGATCGGGTTGAAGAAGCTGGCGACGGCGGCCACCAGTTGATGGGCGTTCAGCTGGAGCAGCCGCTCGATATCGACCTCTCTGCGCGTGGCATCCGGCAGGTCGTGGCTGAAAATGCGGCTCAGTCGGTCCATCATGTCCTTGGCTGGGTAGGTGCGGTGTCCCCGATGCCCGGCCGCAGACTGCATTCCAATGCTCGGCAATACGATTACCGAAAGGGCGTATGGCCCGGATGGTTTCCGCTGTCTGCGGCGGGTACCCGCACCACGGGAAATCTAGGCCCCACCTACTGCCAATCCGTTAATCGGCCGGCTATTGGCCGGCGACCTGCCGTGTCGCGTGCAATTCCACGACCACGTCGACCGGGAATCCCAGCGTATCCTCCCCGGGCATCGCTTCGGCGCCGATGCCGAATGCCAGGCGATCGACCTGGGTCCTGCCGGACATCGTCGCGGTGTCGCCGTCGATCTGCAGGTCGAAGGGCAGGGTGACGGGGGCGGTGACACCCCTGAGGGTCAGGCTGCCGCTGGCCTCGTAGTCCGTCGGCCCCAGCTGCCGGAAGCTCGACGCCTCGAACCGGGCCAGCGGATGGCTGGCCACATCCAGATAGGCGGCATCGGCCGCCTGTTCGCTGACATCGCCGAGGCGCAGGCTCGCCGCATCGATATCGACCGACACCCGGCTTCCGGCCAGGTCCTCGGGGTCGAAGCGGATCGCCGCTGTCCAGCTCTCGAAGGCGCCGGAGACGGTGGAGCCCATCAACTGCACCTCGATGCCCAGCCGGCTGGCCTGCGAATCGACGCTCCAATTGCCGGCCTGGGCGGCATCGCCGCCAGCCATGGCGGGGCGCGCCTCCGGATCCCCGGTGCCCGCCAGCCAGGCCGCCACACCGAAAACGGCGACGAACAGCAGGGCCGCCGCTGCGAACGGGCCCGCGGCCGACGGCTGGGCGGCCGGCGGCACGGCGGTCGCGGGCCGGCCGACCGGCAGCATCCGCCGCAACGTGTCGTCGCGGTCGACCAGCGCATGCTTCAGGGCGCCTGCGACATGAAGCGCGATCGCTCCGACGATCGTCCAGGCCAGCACCTCGTGCAGGGCGCCGAACAGATGGGAGACCGCCGTCGAGCGCGGCACCAGCGGCAGCGCCTGTCCCAGGTCCAGGCCGGGCGGCCACCAGATCGGCGCCGATCCGGCATGGGCCGCATGCTGGATCCAGCCGCTGAGCGGCATCAGCAGGATCGCCCCGTACAGGACCCAGTGGACGGCGGCGGCGGCGAAGGCCTCCAGCCGCCGGTCGGCGTTGAGCAGGCCCGGATGCGCCGAGCCGATCGCCCAGCCGATCCGCACCAGCACCACGACCAGGGTCGCAATGCCCAGGGTCTTGTGCAGGCTGTAGAAGAAGACCGTGCGGCTGACCTCCGCCTGGTCGGTCGCGGGCAGGCCGGTCATCCACAGGCCGAGGGCCAGCATGGACAGGATCAGCGCCGCGGTCAGCCAGTGCAGGCATTGCGCGACGCGGCCATAGCGATGGCGGGTGTTCAGCAGGGGCATGGTGCTTTCACTGGCTGTCGGACGGGGATCCGTCCTGCCGCGTCGGGGGGCGGAACGCTTTCTTCTTGCCAAGTTGCGCGGGGCTTCGCAAACTGCGCCTCATGCAAGGCACTCACGTTTCCGTTTCCGTAGGCATCTGGTGGTGGCGCCGTTAGGCGGCCGCAGCGGATAACTATGTGAGTTCCGCATTGGCCGCCTCCGGTGAGGCGGCCTTTGTTGTTTTTGGGCCCAGTCATCGGAGTTCCAATCATCGGGGTCGGCCTCGCACGAGGACAAGCGACCCGCAACCTGGAGCGCCCGGATGGACCTGGACCTGATCGAGCCGCGCGAGCGGCTGGCATTCGCCACTGCCGGCGGCATCGCCGTCACCGTGGCGGTCTATGCCGCCGACTATGGCGGCGCACTGGCCCCGCTGGTGCGCCGGCTGGACAGCGCGCGCGGCGTGGTCCTGTCCTCCAGCTTCGAATATCCGAACCGCTACACCCGCTGGGATTTCGGCTTTGCCGACCCGCCGCTGGAGATCAGCGCGAAGGGCCCGGTCCTCACCGTCCGGGCGCTGAACGAGCGTGGCCGGGTCCTGCTGCCGGCGGTGCAGCGCGCGATCGCGGCGGAACCGGGCGCCGAGGCGCTCGGCGAGGGGCAGTTCCGGATCGGCGGCGAGGCGGCCGACCTGTCGGAGGAGGAGCGCACCCGCCGCCCCACGGTCTTCACCCTGCTGCGGCGCGTGCTGGCCCTGTTCGAAAGCAGCGAGGACGGCCATCTGGGCCTCTATGGCGCGTTCGGCTACGACCTCGCGTTCCAGTGGGACCCGATCGAGCAGCATATCCAGCGGCCCGACGACCAGCGCGACCTGCTGCTCTACCTGCCCGACGAGATGCTGGTGGTCGACCATCTGCGCGAGAAGGCCACGATCCGGCGCTACGACTTCGCCGTCGACGGGGCGGAAACCCGCGGCCTGCCGCATGACGGCGGCAAGTCGGAACTGGGGCCGCCGCAGGACCCGCCGCTGCAGGGGGATCACGGCCAGGGCGAATATGCCGCCTCCGTCGCCGAGGCCCGCGAGCGCTTCCGGCTCGGCGACATGTTCGAGAGCGTGCTGTCGCAGACCTTCTATCGCCGCTGCGAGCTGCCGCCCTCGGCGATCTTCGAACAGCTGAAGAGCAGCAACCCCTCGCCCTACGGGGCGCTGATGAACCTGGGGGAGGGCGAGTTCCTGGTCGCCGCCTCGCCGGAGATGTTCGTGCGGGTGACCGCCGACCGGGTGGAGACCTGCCCGATCTCCGGCACCATCGCCCGCGGCGCCGATGCGGTGTCCGATGCCGAGCAGATCCGCACCCTGCTGAACTCCGCCAAGGACGAGGCGGAGCTGACGATGTGCACCGATGTCGACCGCAACGACAAGGCACGGGTCTGCCGCCCGGGTTCGGTCAAGGTGATCGGCCGGCGCCAGATCGAGGTCTATTCCCGGCTGATCCATACCGTCGACCATGTGGAGGGCCGGCTGCGCCCCGGCATGGACGGGCTGGACGCCTTCCTGACCCATGCCTGGGCGGTGACCGTCACCGGCGCGCCGAAGCGCCGCGCCATGCAGTTCATCGAGAGCCGGGAGAAGGGCTCGCGGCGCTGGTATGGCGGCGCCATCGGCATGATCGGCTTCGACGGCAACGTGAATACCGGCCTGACCCTGCGCACCCTGCGGCTGAAGGGCGGCATCGCGGAGGCGCGGGTCGGCGCCACCCTGCTCTACGATTCCGACCCGGCAGCGGAGGATGCGGAATGCAGCCTGAAGGTTTCCGCCCTGCTGGCGGTGCTGGAGGGCAAGGCGCGCGGCCGGCCGCAGCGCATCGCCCCGAAGGTCGAGGGGCTGGGCAATGGCCGCCGGGTGCTGCTGGTCGATCACGAGGACAGCTTCGTGCTGACCCTGGCGGATTATGTCCGCCAGACCGGCGCGGAGGTCATCACCCTGCGGCCGGGCCTGGCCCGCCCGGCGCTGGCGGAGTGGCGCCCGGACCTGGTGCTGCTGTCGCCGGGGCCCGGCCGGCCGGCCGATTTCGACCTGTCCGCGACCATCGCCGCGGCGCTGGAGCGGGGCCTGCCGCTGTTCGGCGTCTGCCTGGGCCTGCAGGGCATCGCGGAATATTACGGGGGGCGCCTTGGCGTGCTGCCAGTGCCGGAGCATGGCAAGCCGGCGGAGATCGGCCTGCAGCCCGACCCGCTGTTCGCCGACCTGCCGGAGGTCATCCAGGCGGCGCGCTACCACTCCCTGTTCGCGGAGCGCGACAGCCTGCCTGCAGACCTGAAGGTGATCGCCGAGACCGCCGACGGCGTGGTGATGGCAATCGCCCATCGCGAATTGCCGGTGCGCGCGGTGCAGTTCCACCCGGAAAGCATCCTCAGCGTCGAGTCCGGCGCGGGCCTGCGCATCGTCGGGAATATGATCGCCGGCCTGGGGCGCGGCTGACCGCCAGCCGGGTCAGTCCGCCAGCAGTCGTTTCGGGTGCATGCCGTTCACCATGCCCATGAACGGCGCGTGGACGGAATAGCCCAGCAGCCGCTGCATGTGGGGGCTGCAGGACCGGGCGCAGTCGCGGCTCACCGACAGGCTGTAGTTTTCCTGCTGCCGGCACCAGGGGGCGCAGTACTGCGCGGTGAGCGCCAGGCGCGGGGCGGCGCTGCGATTGCCGCCGCCGCCATGCCACAGGGTGCCCAGGAACAGCACCGCCGCGCCCGCCGGCATCAGGACCGGCTCGGCAGCGGCGACCTCCGCCGCCGTCGGCTGCCGGCCGTCCCACAGGTGGCTGCCGGGGATCACCCGGGTGGCGCCGTTCTCGGCGGTGAAGGCGTCGATCGCCAATATGGTGGCGGCACCCAGCGGCGCGCGGGGCCGCGGCACCGGGTAGAAGGAATCGTCATGGTGCTGCGGCTGCGGCGCCTCGCCCGGCAGGATCTCGATCGCCTGCAGCTGCGACAGCAGGTAGTTGGGCTCAAGGATGCCGTCCAGCAGGCCCAGCACCAGCGGATGCTCCGCCAGGGCATGGCAGGGCGGCGCCTTCTCCACCAGGCCATAGATCCGCCGGGTCTGCAGCCCCTCGAACAGGTTGCGGCCCGCCCCGGCCAGGAAATGCGGGGCGAGCGCCGCGCGCATCCCTGCCAGCGCCGCCGCATCGAACAGGTCGTGCAGCACGACATAGCCGTCGCGCTGCAGCGCCCCTGCCAGGGGCGCCAGGACCGCCGGGTCGACCTCGTCCTGGCTGCCGGCGCTGGACCGGTGGGTGCGGGCATTGCCGGTCACCACATAGTCGCGCAGCTCGCCGACCGTGCCGGTCTGGATATGCATGGGCATGGCGCCGCCCTCCTCCCGTGGTTCTGACTGGGGCGACAGTCTGGGACGGCCGGTGCGGGCCGGCAAGCGCTCAGGCGGCCGGTTCCCAGCCCTCCTTCAGGAAGCCGGCGACGCAGGCCTGCAAATGGCGGCGCTGCTTTTCCAGCAGCATGGTATGGGTGCCGCGGCCCAGCACCACGTAGCGCCGCTCCGCGGCATTGACCAGGCGGTCGAACACCTCCCGGCCCTGCGCCGGTGTGGTCTCCTGGTCCCACTCGCCTACCGCGATCATGGTGGGGCAGCGGATCGCCGACGGGTCGTACAGGCCGCTGCCGGAGTCCTGCGATTGCCGGACATCCTTGATCACGCCGGTCGGTGCGCGCAGCTGGGCCGGCGTCTTTCCCGCAGCGGCCGGGTCGCTGGCGATCGCGGCCTCTGCCCAGGCGCGGACGAAGCCGGGCGCGACGATCGCGGCGGCCTGGTCGCCGGACAGGTTCTGCAGCCAGCGGGCGGCGGCGGCATCGGCATCCACGAGGCGATAGGCGCCCAGCTTCTGGTCGGGCGGCACCAGGCGACCGGCGCCCAGCCAGAGCGCGCCGTAGAGCACCAGCCGGGCGATCCGGTCGGGCACCCGGCCGGCGACCGTGCCGCCGATCGCGGTGCCCCAGGAATAGCCGAGCAGGCAGAGCCGCTGCAGCCTGCGGGTCGCCAGGATGAAGTCGACCACCTGCGCGGCATCGCCTGCGGCCTGCGCGGTATCGACCAGCGGCGCGGCCAGGGTCGGATCCTCCTCCATCGCCACCGGCCGGTCGGAGCCGCCATAGCCCAGCAGGTCCACGCACCAGGCGTCGAAGCCCTGCCGGGCCAGCAGGTCGAGCCAGGACTCGCCCTCCACCGGATAGTCGAAGGTGACGGTTGCGGGATAGGTCGCGCCGTGGATGCACAGCACGGTGCCGCCCGGCCCGAAATCCGACAGGTCCAGGCGCCGCTTGTTGCGGACCAGCAGGGACAGGCCGGGCAGGGTGCTGGGCACCCGGTGGTCGGTGGTGACGATATCGCTCATGGCAATCGCCCTTCAGGCCTTGGCCGAAGGCCGTGCGGAGACGGCCTCGTGCCAGCGCTTCAGATGGACCTGGCCGTCCTGCGGCTCGATCTTCACCCATTTCGCGAAATCGACCATCACCTGCGCGGTGATGTCGGCAAGGGAATAGCGCGCGATCGCCAGGAAGTCGCGGCCGGCCAGCCGCGCGTCGAGTACCGACAGGAAATGTGCCAGGCGCGCCCGGCCACGGTCGGCCAGTTCCGGGATCTGGGCATAGTTCTCAGGCCCCGGCAGGGCGCGGTCCTTCATCCGGGGCGAGGAATTGCGCAGCACCTCGGCCACCGCCATCAGGCCGTCCAGTTCCGCCTTGGCGTTCCAGTGCGCGACCAGGCCCTGCTCCTCCGGCGTGACGCCCAGCAGTGGCGGCTCCGGCTGCACGGCCTCCGCCCAGGCGGCGATACCGGCATTGGAGGCCAGGATCGTGCCGTCCTCCAGCTTCAGGACGGGCACGGTGCAATCCGGGTTGATCGCGCGGAACGCGTCGGACAACTGTTCGCCCTTGCCGAGGTCGACCTGGACGGTCTCCACGGCGATGCCCTTTTCCGCCAGCAGGATGCGTGCCCTGCGCGGGCTGGGGGCCGGGGTGCAGTCATAAAAGGTGACCGTCATGCCTTTTCCTCCCTCGGGTTCCGGTTGGAAAAGGTTAAAGCCGGTTTCGGGGCGCGGGACAATCCGGGGCCGGTGCGCGCCTGCGGGCGGCCTGCGGTCAGGCCGCCCGGCGCACCGCGTCATGGTCGCCGGCCAGTCCGGTGCGGACAAGGGCGGCCACCAGGCGCGGAAAATCGCCCTGCGGCACCAGCCGGGCCAGCGCGCCGGCATCGTCCGGCAGTCCCAGCCGGCCGGCCGTCTCCAGGGATTTCCGGTCCGCGAAGGGATAGGCCTCCGGCCATACGGCCTGCACCTCCCGCAGGAAGATCCCGGCCCCGGCGCTGCCGATGCCCTTGAAGCCGGTCAGCAACTCCAGCTCCCGCGCAGGATCCCTGCCGGCAGCATCGCGCAGGTGGCGCAGGTCGCCGCGATAGTCCTCCAGCAGCAGGGTCGCGGCGGCCTCCAGCATGCGCGAGGTGCTTTCGTCGTAGCGGGCATAGCCGGCCCGGTTCAGCACCTTGACCCGGGCCTCCCAGCCGGCATCGGCCATCGCCTGGGGCGTGCGCCAGCCGGCCGCCGCCAGCGCCCTGGCCGCCTCCACCGCGATGTCGGCCCGGATCCGCGCGCTGAACAGCAGCGAGGCGACCAGCCAGCGGAACAGCGGGGACGGGGTGTTGCGCTCCAGCCGGATGCCGATCTCGGCGGCGAATGTGCGCCCATGCCGCGCCAGAAGGGCCTGTGCAATCCGCTTGCGGGATGCCATATCGGGCTCCTCGTCTTTCCTGCACCGGGGCAACCCGCCGGGCCGTCGCGGGTTCCGGATGGCGGGACGGATGGACGGCCCGCCCGACATCGTGCAGCCTGACCCGTCAGGGTTGTCCGTCATCCGCATTCCTCGCGCCGCTTCGGGACCGTCATGGACGCCGCCACGCCTGCCTTCATCTTCATGCTGACCAACCAGGACCGCACCGTCCCGGATGCGGAGAGCCGCCTCACCGAAGTGCTGGCGGCCGGTATCGGGCATATCGGCTTCAAGGATGTCGGCCTGCCGGAGGGCGAGCTGCAGCGGCTGACCGGGCGGATCCGGCAGGCCGGCGCCACCGCCTATCTGGAGGTGGTGAGCCTGGACGAGGCGAGCGAGCGGCGCTCGGCCGAGGCGGCGCTGCGGCTTGGGGTCGACGTGCTGATGGGCGGCACCCGGCCGGAGGTGGTGCTGCCGGCGATTGCCGGCGCCGGGCTCCGCTACGCCCCCTTTGCCGGGCGCATCGCCGGCCATCCCAGCCGCCTGGAAGGCACGATCGAGGAGATCCTGGCGGATGCCGGGCGGCTTGCCGCGATGGACGGGGTGACCGGCCTGGACCTGCTGGCCTATCGCTTCGCCGGCGATGCGGACCTGCTGGTGCGGCGGGTCTGCGCCGCCATCGCCAAGCCGGTGGTGATCGCCGGGTCGATCGACAGCGCGGAGCGGATCCAGGCCGTGGTGGCGGCGGGCGCCGCCGGCTTCACCATCGGCACCGCCGCGCTGGACGGGCTGTTCGATGCCCCGTCGCGCCGCCTGCCCGACCAGCTGGCGGCGATCCGGAGGCACCTGGAGACTGCCGTGGCCGCGGGCCGGGCAGGCGAACGGTGATCCCGGTCACCGAGGACCTCGCCATCGGCGAGGAAGAGATCGCGGTCAGTTTCATCCGCGCCGGCGGGCCGGGCGGGCAGAATGTCAACAAGGTGGCGACCGCGGTGCAGCTGCGCTTCGACGTGCGCGGCTCGCCCAGCCTGCCGGAGCGGGTGCGCCACCGGCTGGAGCGGATCGCCGGCAGCCGCCTGACCAAGGAGGGCGAGATCGTCATCACCGCGAACCGCTTCCGCACGCAGGAGGCCAATCGCCGCGATGCGCTCGACCGCCTGGTGGCGCTGATCCAGGAGGCGGCGGTGCGCCAGAAGTTCCGCGTCCCGACCCGGCCGGGCCGCGCCGCGAAGCGCCGCCGCCTGGACGACAAGGCCCAGCGCGGCCGGGTGAAACAGAACCGCGGGGCGCCGCGCGCGGACGACTAATAAGTAAACCGTCACCAGTTTAAAAAAACCGAAACCGGTGCCGAAACCGGTGACGGTTTACTTATTGCGGCGGTCAGAACAGGAAATAGCGCTGCGCCATCGGCAGCACGGTGGCGGGCTCGCAGGTCAGCAGTTCGCCGTCGGCGCGGACCTCGTAGGTCTGCGGGTCGACCTCGATCTTCGGCAGCGCGGCATTGTGGATCATCGAGGCCTTGCCGACGCCCGACCGGGTGTTGCTGACCGGCACCAGCTCCTTCTGGATGCCCAGGCGGGCACGCAGGCCCCATTGCGCGGCCGCCGCGGAGACGAAGACCACCGAGGAGGCGGTGCGCGCCCGGCCATAGGCGCCGAACATCGGCCGGTAATGCACCGGCTGCGGCGTCGGGATCGAGGCATTGGGATCGCCCATCGGCGCGGCGGCGATCATCCCGCCGACCAGCACCAGGTCCGGCTTCACGCCGAAGAACATCGGGTCCCAGAGCACCAGGTCGGCGCGCTTGCCGGCCTCGATGGAGCCGATCTGGGTGGACATGCCCTGCGCGATCGCCGGGTTGATGGTGTATTTCGCGATATAGCGCTTGATGCGGAAATTGTCGGCACGGTCGCTGTCCTGCGGCAGCGGCCCGCGCTGCGCCTTCATCTTCGCGGCGGTCTGCCAGGTGCGGATCAGCACCTCGCCCACCCGGCCCATCGCCTGGCTGTCCGAGGCGATGATCGAGAACGCCCCCAGGTCGTGCAGGATGTCTTCCGCGGCGATCGTGGGGGCGCGGATCCGGCTCTCGGCGAAGGCGACGTCCTCCGGGATCTTCGGGTCCAGGTGGTGGCAGACCATCAGCATGTCGAGATGCTCTTCGATGGTGTTCACCGTATAGGGCCGGGTCGGGTTGGTGGAGGAGGGGATGACGTTCGCCTCGCCGCAGACCCGGATGATGTCCGGCGCATGGCCGCCGCCCGCGCCCTCGGTGTGGAAGGCGTGGATCGTGCGGCCCTTCAGCGCGGCGATGCTGGTCTCCACGAAGCCGCTCTCGTTCAGGGTGTCGGTGTGGATCATCACCTGGATGTCATGCTCGTCGGCGACCTCCAGGCAGCAGTCGATGCTGGCCGGGCTGGTGCCCCAGTCCTCGTGCAGCTTCAGCGCGCAGGCGCCGCCCAGAACCTGCTCCACCAGCGCCGCCGGGGTGGAGGCATTGCCCTTGCCGGAAAAGGCCAGGTTGACCGGGAAGGCATCGGCCGCCTGGATCATCCGGCCCAGATGCCAGGGGCCGGGGGTGCAGGTGGTGGCGTTGGTGCCCGTCGCCGGCCCGGTGCCGCCGCCCAGCATCGTGGTGACGCCGGACATCAGCGCCTCCTCGATCTGCTGCGGGCAGATCATGTGGATGTGGGAATCGAAGCCGCCGGCGGTGAGGATCTTGCCCTCGCCGGCGATCACCTCGGTGGAGGGGCCGACGATGATGTCGATTCCGGGCTGGACGTCGGGGTTGCCGGCCTTGCCGATCGCGGCGATGCGGCCCTCGCGCAGGCCGATATCGGCCTTCACGATGCCCCAATGGTCGATCACCAGGGCGTTGGTGATGACGGTGTCCACCGCGCCGGCCGCCCGCGTCACCTGGGACTGGCCCATGCCGTCGCGGATCACCTTGCCGCCGCCGAACTTCACCTCCTCGCCATAGGTGGTGAAGTCCTTCTCCACCTCGGCAACCAGGCCGGTATCGGCCAGATGCACCCGGTCGCCGGTGGTGGGGCCGAACATGTCGGCATAGGCGGCGCGGGAAATGCGGCGCGGCATGGCCTCAGCCCTTCCGGTCGAGCGGGCCCATCACCCGCTGGTTGAACCCGTAGACATGGCGCCGGCCGCGATAGGGGACCAGGTCGACCTGGCGGCTCTGCCCGGGCTCGAAGCGCACCGCGGTGCCGGCCGGGATATCCAGCCGCAGGCCCCGCGCGCGCTCCCGGTCGAAGCTCAGCCCGGCATTGGTCTCCGCGAAATGGTAGTGCGAGCCGACCTGGATCGGCCGGTCGCCGGTATTGGTCACCTCCAGGGTGGTGACCGGCTGGCCTGCGTTCAGCTCGATCTCGCCCTCGGCCGGCAGCAGCTCGCCGGGCAGCATGGTCGATATGACGGCGGTCATGGGCGGGCCTCTCTCACATCACTGCGCGTTATCCCGGCCTTGAGCCGGGATCCATTCCGCAATCGGTGGGGTGGGTGGAGGGAGGCGGAATGGGTCCTCGGGTCAGGCCCGAGGACGACGGTGCAGGTGGCGGCCGGGGCGGTCATCCCGGCGCTCAACGGATCGGGTGATGGACGGTGACCAGCTTCACCCCGTCGGGGAAGGTGGCCTCGACCTGCACGTCGTGGATCATTTCGGCGACGCCGGCCATCACCTGGTCGCGGCCGACCACATGCGCGCCGGCCTCCATCAGCTCCGCCACCGGGCGGCCGTCGCGGGCGCCCTCGGTGACATAGTCGGAGATCAGCGCGATCGCCTCCGGATGGTTCAGCTTCACGCCGCGCTCCAGGCGCCGGCGGGCCACCATCGCGGCCATGGCGGTCAGCAGCTTGTCCTTCTCGCGGGGCGTCAGGTTCATGGGAGGGGTCCGGGTCGCTGGGCGGGTTCAGTCCGGCATAGTGACAGCAGGAGCGCGCCGCCGACAATGCTGCAGATGCGCATCACACCGACAGGTGCCTGCGCACCTCGGTTTCGTCCATGCTGTCGCCGGTGCCGGCCACGACGATCTCGCCGCGGTCCATCACCGCGAAGCTGTCGGCCAGGTCGCGGGCGAACTCGAAATACTGCTCCACCAGCAGGATCGCCATGCTGCCCTTGTCGCGGAGATAGCCGATCGCCCGCCCGATATCCTTGATGATCGACGGCTGGATCCCCTCCGTGGGCTCGTCCAGCACCAGCAGGCGGGGCTGCAGCACCAGGGCGCGGCCGATGGCGAGCTGCTGCTGCTGGCCGCCCGACAGGTCGCCGCCGCGCCGTCCCAGCATGTCGTTCAGGACCGGAAAGAGCTCGAACACCTCGTCGGGGATCCGCCGTTCGCCGCGCTTCAGCACGGCGAAGCCGGTCTCCAGGTTCTCCCGCACCGTCAGCAGGGGAAAGATGTCGCGGCCCTGCGGCACATAGCCGATGCCGCGCCGCGCCCGCTCCGACGGTTTCAGGCGGGAGATCTCCTGCCCCTCCCATTCGATGCGGCCGCCGCTGATCGGCTGCTGGCCGACGATGGCGCGCAGCAGGCTGGACTTGCCGACGCCGTTGCGGCCCAGGACGCAGGTCACGCGGCCCGGCTCGGCGGCGACGGAGACCTGCCAGAGCGCCTGCGCGGCGCCGTAATGCAGGTCGAGATCGGTGATCGCTAGCATGTCGGTACCGGCTGCTCCCTATCGGCCGAGATAGATCTCGATCACCCGCTCGTTGCGGCTGACATGGTCCAGCGAGCCTTCCGCCATCACCGCGCCTTCGTGCAGCACGGTGACGCGGACACCGAGCGCCCGGATGAAGGTCATGTCATGCTCCACCACGATGACCGAATGGGTCCGGGCGATGCGCTTCAGCAGTTCGGCAGTGTCGGCGGTCTCGGCATCGGTCATGCCGGCGGCCGGCTCGTCGACCAGCAGGAGCTTGGGGTCCTGCGCCAGCAGCATGCCGATCTCCAGCCACTGCTTCTGGCCATGGCTCAGGCTGCCGGCCAGGGTGTCGCGCATCGCCGTCATGCGGGTCAGCGCCAGCAGCTCCTCGATCCGCTCCGCCTCGCGCGGGCGGCGCTTGCCGAACAGGTTCGGCCAGACGCCGCGCTCGCCCTGCAGGGCGAGCAGGATATTGTCCTCCACGCTCTGGCTCTCGAACACCGTCGGCTTCTGGAACTTGCGGCCGATCCCCAGATTGGCGATCGCCGCCTCGTCCATGCCCTCCAGGTCATGCACCTCGTCGAACAGCACATAGCCGGCATCGGGCCGGGTCTTGCCGGTGATCACGTCCATCATCGTGGTCTTGCCGGCGCCGTTCGGGCCAATGACCGCGCGCATCTCGCCCGGCGCGACGGCCAGGGACAGGTCGTTCAGCGCCTTGAAGCCGTCGAAGCTGACGCTGACCTTCTCCAGGTAGAGCAGGGTGCCGGTGGCGGTCATGTCCGGTCTCCCGTACGGCCGCGCCGTCCCGCCGCCGGGCCTGTGGCCGCGATCCGGGGCTTTCTGCGCCGGCGGATCCGCGTCACGGCGCCCATGATGCCGTGCGGCAGGAACAGGGTGACCGCGACGAACAGCCCGCCCAGGACGAACAGCCAGGCCTCGGGCATCGCGCCGGTGAAGAAGGTCTTGCCGCCGTTCACCAGGACCGCCCCCAGGGCGGCGCCGAACAGGGTGCCGCGGCCGCCCACGGCGACCCAGATCACCATCTCGATGGAGTTGGCGGGGGAGAATTCCGACGGGTTGATGATGCCGACCTGCGGCACGTAGAGCGCGCCGGCCACGCCGGCCAGGCAGGCCGACAGGGTCCAGACGAACAGCTTGTAGTTCTCCACCCGGTAGCCCAGGAAGCGCACGCGGCTTTCCGCGTCGCGCACCGCGACCAGCACCTTGCCCAGCCGCGAGGTCACCACCAGCCGGCAGATCACGTAGCCGGCGGCCAGCGCCACGGCGCTGGCGACGAACAGGCCGATGCGGGTGCCGCTGGACTGCAGGTCGAAGCCCAGGATGTCCTTGAAGTCGGTCAGGCCGTTATTGCCGCCGAAGCCGGTCTCGTTGCGGAAGAAAGCGAGCAGCAGCGCGAAGGTCATCGCCTGGGTGATGATCGACAGGTAGACGCCGGTCACCCGCGATCGGAAGGCCAGGAAGCCGAACACGAAGGCCAGCACGCCGGGCACCAGGACCACCATCAGGCAGGCGAACCAGAACTGGTCGAAGCCCTGCCAGAACCAGGGCAGCTCCTGCCAGTTCAGGAACACCATGAAGTCCGGCAGCTCCGGATTGCCGTAGACCCCGCGGCTGCCGATCTGGCGCATCAGGTACATGCCCATGGCATAGCCGCCGAGCGCGAAGAAGGCGCCATGGCCCAGGCTGAGGATGCCGCAGAAGCCCCACACCAGGTCGACCGAGACGGCGAGCAGGGCAAAGCAGAGATACTTGCCCGACAGGCCGACGATGTAGTTCGGCAGCTGCAGCCCGGAGCTTTCCGGGACCAGCTGGTTGAACACCGGGATCAGCACCGCCACCGCCGCCACGACGGCCAGGAAGATCCAGGCGCGCCCGCCCAGCGCGCGGCCCAGGGCGCCATAGGGCGCAGCGCCGCTGCCGCCGCGCGGCGGGGGATTGGGCGGCAGCATCCGCTCCACCTGGTCGGAGATCCCGGCCAGCGGGTCCTTCAGGTTCGTGCTCATGCGTCCACCGCCCGGCCCTTGAGGGCGAACAGGCCGCGCGGCCGTCGCTGGATGAACAGGATGATGAACACCAGCACCAGGATCTTGCCCAGCACGGCGCCGGCATAGGGTTCCAGGAACTTGTTGGCGACCCCCAGGGTCATCGCGCCCACCAGGGTGCCCCACAGATTGCCGACCCCGCCGAACACGACGACCATGAAGCTGTCGATGATGTAGGACTGCCCCAGGTTCGGGCTGACATTGTCGATCTGCGACAGCGCCACGCCGGCGATCCCGGCGATGCCCGAGCCCAGGCCGAAGGTCAGCGCATCGACCCGGTCGGTGCGGATGCCCATGTTGGAGGCCATCGGCCGGTTCTGCGTCACCGCGCGCATCTGCAGGCCGATCGGCGTGCGCCGCAGCACCAGCATCAGCGCCGCCAGGACGACCAGCGCGAAGACCAGGATCCACAGGCGGTTATAGGTGATGGTCAACAGCCCGACCTCGAAGGCGCCGGACATCCAGGAGGGATTGCCGACTTCCTGGTTGGTCGGGCCGAAGATCGTGCGGACCGCCTGCTGCAGGATCAGCGAGATCCCCCAGGTGGCGAGCAGGGTCTCCAGCGGGCGGCCGTAGAGATAGCGGATCACGCCGCGCTCGATCGCCACACCGACCGCGCCGGCGACGAGGAAGGCGGCCGGCACGGCGAGCAGCAGCGAGACGTCGATCAGGTCCGGTGCGGCGCTGCGCATCGCGCTCTGCACCACGAAGGTGGTGTAGGCGCCCAGCATCACCATCTCGCCATGGGCCATGTTGATGACGCCCATCACCCCGAAGGTGATCGCCAGGCCGACGGCGGCCAGCAGCAGGACGGAGCCCAGCGACAGGCCGTACCAGACGTTCTGGGCGGCGTTCCAGACCTGCAGGTTGGTCTCGATCCCAGCGGCGGCCTTCCGGGCGGCGGCGCGCACGGTGTCGTCTTCGGTTTCCGCGGCGATGATGTTCAGCGACGCCAGCGCGTCGCGGTCGCCGCGCGCCGCCACCGTCTCGATCGCCGCGATCTTCTCGCCCGGCGCGGCGTCGCTCGCCAGGATCGTCGCGGCGCGCGCGCGCTCCATGGCGAGGCGGACGCCCTTGTCCTTCTCCGTCGCCAGGGCGGCATCCAGCGCGGGCAGGAAATCGGCATCCTTTTCCGCGAACACCGCCTGCGCTGCCGCCATCCGGCGCGCCCGGTCCGGCGACATCAGGTCCAGCCCGCCCACCGCGGCGCGGACCGTGCGCCGCAGGGCGTTGTTGACGCGGACCTTGTCCACGGCAGTGCGCGGCGCGTTGCCCAGCGCCGCCCCGGTCAACGGGTCGCTGAGGGCATAGCCGCCGCCCGCGGAGCGGCCGATGACGACCGCCTTGTCGGATTTCCGGATGTACAGGTCGCCGTCCATCAGCGCGCGCAGGGCCGGCACGACAGCGGCATCGCCGGTCGCCGCCAGGGCATCCACCGCCTTGGACAGGGCGCCCAGGTTCTTCGCGTTGAGAGCGTCGACAAGGGGGCGCAGCTGCCCGGCCCCGGCGGGGTCGGCCTGCGCCCGGGCGGATGCCGCGGGCAGCAGGAGCAGCGCCAGGCTGGCGGCTGCGAACAGCAGGAAAAGGGGGAATTGGCGGATGCGCACCGGCTTGGTCCCAGGACTGGTCTGTTGGGGGCGGGGCAGGCTGCCCCGCAGGAGAGGGCCCCGGCCCGGAACCGGCGGCCGGGGCGGCTGGTACCGGGGGCCGCCCGCGCGGGCGGCCCCCGGGCCCAAGGCTTGGGTCCTCAGTCGATCGGGGGTGCGATCAGGAGCCCTTGCCGCCGCACTTGCCCGTCGCGGTGTTGAAGTTGCCGCAGGACATCGGCTCGCGCCAATCGGAGATCAGCACCTTGGAGTCCGGCAGGTAGTTCGACCAGGCGTCGCCGGCGACCAGGCCGGGGGTCTCCCAGACGGTGAAGAACTGGCCGTCGTCCTGGATCTCGCCGATCAGCACCGGCTTGGTGATGTGGTGGTTCGGCATCATCGCGGAATAGCCGCCGGTCAGGTTCGGCACGGCGACGCCGACCAGCGCGTCGATCACCGCGTCGGGATCGGTCGTGCCGGCCTTCTCCACCGCCTTCACCCACATGTTGAAGCCGATGTAATGGGCCTCCATCGGGTCGTTGGTCACCCGCTTCGGGTTCTTGGTGAATTCCTGCCAGGCCTGGATGAACGCGGCATTGGCCGGGGCCTCGACCGATTGGAAGTAGTTCCAGGCGGCCAGATGGCCGACCAGCGGGGCGGTGTCGATGCCGGCCAGCTCTTCCTCGCCGACCGAGAAGGCGACGACGGGGATATCCTCGGCCTTGATGCCCTGGTTGCCCAGCTCCTTGTAGAACGGGACGTTGGCATCGCCGTTGATCGTGGAGACCACGGCCGTCTTCTTGCCGGCGGAACCGAACTTCTTGATGTCGGCGACGATGGTCTGCCAGTCGGAATGACCGAACGGCGTGTAGTTGATCATGATGTCTTCGGCGGCGACACCCTTGTCCTTGAGATAGGCCTCGAGGATCTTGTTCGTCGTGCGCGGATAGACATAGTCGGTGCCGGCCAGGACCCAGCGCTCGACCTTCTCATTCGCCATCAGGTAGTCGACGGCCGGGATCGCCTGCTGGTTCGGCGCGGCACCGGTATAGAAGATGTTGCGCGAGCTTTCCTCGCCCTCGTACTGCACCGGATAGAACAGGATCGAGTTCAGCTCCTCGAAGACCGGCAGCACCGACTTGCGGGACACCGAGGTCCAGCAGCCGAACACGGCATCGACCTTCTGCACCTCGATCAGCTCGCGGGCCTTCTCGGCGAACAGCGGCCAGTCGGAAGCCGGGTCGACGACCACCGCCTCGAGCTGCCTGCCCAGCAGGCCGCCCTTCTTGTTCTGCTCCGCGACCAGCATCTCCATGACGTCCTTCAAGGTCGTCTCGCTGATCGCCATGGTGCCGGACAGCGAGTGCAGGACACCAACCTTGATGGTGTCGTCCGCTGCCGCCGCCGGCATGATCGCCGCCGCACCGAGAGCGGCCGCCACGGCCAGTCCCCCCAGGCGTGACGCCAGTCCTGTTCCTGTCATTAAGTTTCTCCGTCCCAATGCTTCTTTGGCGTGCTCCCGCTCGCCCTGCCGCAATGCAGCAAGGTGCGTGCCAGGACGGATTGCAACGAAAATGACCAGAAACTCAGGCTTCCTTGCCTTGTCTCGGTAGTTTGATGCTCAAAAATGCGACTATCGAACAAAAATGCGGCAATACAAAGGTATTATCGTCTGCATACATATTCACAAGCGCGACGTTCCACTTCCCGGAAGCCGGCCGGGCCGGGTGTCATGTTGCGGCGCAGCAGGCTGGCGAGTCGCTGGCACGGATGGCGCATACGCGACTACTCTAAGGCGGCGGCGGCCGGAACAACCGGCGCCTTTGCGGTCACAGGAGGGGCGGGATGAGTGAGATCAATCGCATGACGGCTGTGGAGATCGCAGCCAGGGTCAAATCCGGCGACCTGTCGCCGACCGAGGTGGTCGAGGCCTCGCTGCGCCGGATGGAGGCGACGGAACCGCATATTCATGCCTTCTGCACCCCGGCGCCGGACCTGGCGCGCCGGACCGCGAAGGCGCTGGAGGCGAAGCTCGCGGCCGGCGAGGCGGTCGGCCCGCTGGCCGGCGTGCCGGTGGGGATCAAGGACCTGGTGGCGACCAAGGACCTGCTGACCGTCAACGGCTCGATGGTCTACAAGGACTTCACGCCGGAGGAGGACGATATCTGCGTGGAGCGGCTGATCGCCGCCGATGCGATCATCGTCGGCAAGACCAACGTGCCGGAATTCGGCTATAGCGGCGTCGGCCACAACCCGGTGTTCGAGACCACGCGCAATCCCTGGAACCTGGAGCGGACCCCCGGCGGCTCCTCCGCCGGTTCCGGCGCCTCGGTGGCTGCCGGGGTGACCCCTTTCGCCATCGGCTCCGACGGCGGCGGATCGGTGCGCATCCCTTCCGCCCATTGCGGCCTGGTCGGCGTGAAGGCCTCGCTGGGCCGGGTGCCGCTCTATCCCGGCTGCCGGGACGAGCGCTATCCCGGGATCTCCAGTTGGGAATCGATCGAGCATATCGGCCCCATGTCGCGCACGGTGGAGGATTCCGCGGCCATGCTGGCGGTGATCACCGGGCCGGACATGCGCGACCGGCATTCCATCCCCTGCGGCGATGTGGACTGGCTGGCCGCCGCCCGCGACGGCAGCATCAAGGGGCTGAAGGTCGCCTACAGCGCGGACTGGGGCTATGCCCGGGTGGATCCGGAGGTGCGCCGCATCGTCGGCGAGGCGGCGAAGGTCTTCCAGAGTGACCTGGGCTGCACGGTGGACGAGGTCGATCCCGGCTGGGCGGATCCCTACAACGATTTCTGGGCGCTTGTGGCTTCGAACTCCGACCTGGAGGGGATGCGCAAGTGGCTGCCCGACCATGCCCATCACATGTCGCCGCATCTGGTGGATTTCCTGCTGCGGCCCTGGACCGCCGAGGACTTCACCAACGCCAACCGCACCCGCCAGGCGGTGTGCAACAAGATGTGGCGGATGATGCAGAACTACGACCTGCTGCTGACCCCGACCCTGGCGGTTCCGCCCTTCCCGTTGCTGACCCAGGGGCCGGAGAAGATCGACGGGCAGATCGTCCATCCGGTGAAGTGGCTTGCCTTCACCTTCATCATGAACTTCACCGGCCAGCCTGCCGCCACTGTCCCCGCCGGCTGGACGGAAGGTGGCGATTTCGGCCCCGGCCTGCCGGTGGGGCTGCAGATCGCCGGCCGCCATCTGGGCGACGAGACGGTGCTGCGGGCCGCCGCGGCCTTCGAGGCCGCGCGCCCCTGGGCAGACCGCTGGCCGGCTTTGCTGGACAGCCTCTGACCCCCGGTCCTTGCCGGGGCCGGAACGCGACAACCCGGCCAGGGTACGGCCCTGGCCGGGCAGCGCGTGCGTTGCGCGTTGCGGAACGGTGCCGGGGCGATCAGCCGGCGATGGCGTCGACCAGGACGGTGCTTTCGCTCTTCACATGGCCGTCGAGGACCTGGCTGGCCGTGACGTTCTGCCGGTAATAGGCGTTGTTCGCCTCGGCGTCCCAGTTGACGTCGGACAGGCTGCCGCCGGCTCCGACGAAGGCACCCTCGGTATCGGACCAGACGACCACGTCGCTCTTGTCCGTGCTGAGCTTGAACTGCTTCGAGAAGTCGACGACGGTCATCTCGGCATTCGCGCTCATCGAGAAGGTGTCTTCGGTGCGGAAGGCATCGACCGCCCGGTCGGTCATCAGCAGGAAGGCCATGGTGCCGGAGGTGAAGCCGATCTCGGCACCGGCGGTGACGGCGCCGACATCGTAGAAGGCCGGCCCGGCCCAGGCGGATCCCTGATGGCTCAGCAGCACGCCTTCGCCGCCCCAGCCGCCGATGATCAGCGCGCCCTTGGTGAACTCGGGCACGATCAGGATGCCCTTCGCACGCTGCAGCGCGCCGGCGAGCTCGGCGTTCTTCTTCATTTCCGCGATCGCGGCGGTGGCGCCGCGCACGGTCTCCCGCGCATCGTCCAGCTCCTCCACGATCGCCGCGCCGGTCGTGGCCGGCGGAACCGTCTCGCTCTTGCTGGTGATGACCTTGGTCTGCGTCTCGATCTTGGCGTCCGCGGCCCCGTTCACGTCGGCCGCCAGCGCCGGCCCGGCGGCCAGGATGGCGGCAAGGGCCAGCGGCGCGCCGAATGTCCGAATGCGTCCAGGCATGGCATCGCTCCTTGTTGGTTGCGTCCTGCTGTGAAACGCATTTCCTCCCGGTTCGTTCCGGCCGGGCGGGCCCCGCTCCGCTTACGAAGCGGCCCGAAGCGCCCTATTCTGGCGGTCCCGCGGCTGCTGTCGGAGCGGCCGCATCTGGCTCAGGCGAGGCCGGCTTGACCGATCCCACCCTGTCGCTGCTGCTGTCCGGACAGCCGCGGTTCAGCGCTTTCGGCGAACTCCCCGGCGCACCGGTGCGCAACTTCTTCATGACCGGGGCAGTGGACCTGCTTGCGCGGGGGCGAACGCAGCCCCTGCGCATCCTGGAGATCGGCGCCTGGGTCGGCGCCTCGGCCGCGTCCTGGTCGGAAGCGCTGGACCGGTTCCACCCGCCCGGCGGCTCCATCGTCTGTGTCGATCCCTGGACCCCTTATCCGATCGAGAACGACTTCCACCCGGAGGCCTTCCTGGCGCAGTACCGGCAGGCACTGGAAAGCGATCTGGCCTATCGGTTGTTCCGCCACAATGTCGGCCTGTTGAACCACCCCGTCGTGGCGATCCGGAGCAAGAGCACGGATGCCCTGCCATTGCTGCAGCAGGGGGCGTTCGACCTGGTCTATATCGACGGCGATCACACCTATGACAGCTGCCGTTTCGACATCGAACAGGGCAGGCGCCTGGTGGCCCCCGGCGGCCTCCTGTGCGGCGACGACCTGGATCTGACCCTGGCGGAGGCGGATCGTGCCTTCGTCGAAGCGAACAGGCAGAAGCAGCCGGCTGTCGATCCGCAGGGGCGGAATTTCCATCCCGGCGTGACCCTGGCCGTGGGCGAGGCCTTTGCCGAGGTCGGGAACTTTCTGGGCTTCTGGGGCGTGAAGCGCACCGCGACCGGCTTCGCGCCGATGGTGCTGGACGGCGCCCGCGGCTTCGTGCCGTCCTTCTTCAATGCCGCGGCGCGGGAGGAGGTGCGGCGGGCCCTGGGCGCATGGAGCGAACGGATGCAGCCGGGCTCCGCGCCGGCGCAGCCGGCGGCCCGCTGACAGGGTCTGTCCGTCCGGTCAGCGCCACTGGCTGGCCGCGACACCGTCCCCCGGCGCGTCGAACAGGAAGGTCAGGTTCAGGCGGCGCCGGTCGAAACCCTCCCGGAAGCGGAACGGCTCGGTGCGGTGCGGCGCGCGGCCGTCGAACAGCACCAGCCGGTTGCCGCGATAGGGAATGATCCGCGACGGCGGCGCGGTGTCGCGCAGCCAGGCCCGCAGCCGGCCCGCCGGGCCGTTCACCTCGGCGAACGGCCAGTCCGGCGGCACCTGCGCGTCGTAGAGCTGCAGCCCGCCGCCGGACAGGCAGGCATCGGTCTCGGTCAGCCAGAGATTGGCACTGACCGCGCCGACATCGGCATGGATCTCCGTGCCGGACCCGGTCGCGGCATAGCTGTAGCCCCAGACCTGTGCCAGCCGCAGATCGCCCAGCCGGCGCGGCAGGGCGGCCTGCAGCGCCCCGGCAACCTGCAGCAGCAGGGGCTGCGCCAGCCCCTCCTCGAGATAGGCGCCGACATGGCCGCCATGGTCCTTGGCCTCGAACCAGATCGTGCTTCCCCGCAGGAAGCGCCGGAGCTTCCGCAGGGCCTCCGGCGCCAGCAGGTCGTCGATGACGGCAGGCCGCTCGCCCTGCCGGTCGGCCTCGGCCAGCGCCTCGGTCGCCGCATCGCTCAGCGGGCTGCCGGTCACCGCCCGCCCGTCGGCCAGCAGCACCAGGCGGTTGAAGCAACCGGCGGCCGCCCCGAGGTCGCCGTCGGAGAGCTGGTGCAGGCGCATCTCGTCTTCCGGCAGCCGCACGGCCAGCGCCGCCAGCGCGCCGATCCAGGCATCGGCTTCCGGCCCGAGCAGCCGTTGCCCGCGCAGCCAGCGCAACTGCGCCAGGTCATGGGCGAGCTTCGGTCCGTTCGCGCGCCGCAGCGCCAGGCGCTCGTCGCGGTCCAGGATGGCGGAGGGATCCTGCGGGCAGCCGCGGCGCAGCCGCAGGGCCTCTTCCCAGGCGACGCAGGCTTCCGGCAGCCGGCCCTGGCGCTTCAGGGCCAGGCCCAGGTTGTTCCAGAGCGCCGCCACCTCCGGCGCGACGCGCAGCGCCGTCTCGAAGCGGGCGATCGCCTCGTCCCAGTTGCCCTGCTTCAGGGCCAGGCCGCCCTGCGCGATCAGCAGTTCCGGTTCGGCGAAGCCGCTTGTGGCGGCGCGGCCGTAGAACCCTTCGGCATCCGCGAACGCCCCCTCCTCCTCGGCTGCGACGCCCCGGAAGAACAGCGCCCAGCCGTTGTCCGGCTGCTGCGCCAGGGCCGCGTCGTAGAGCGGTATCGCGGCCCTGCGGTCGCCCGCCTGGTGACGCGCCACGGCCTGCTGCAGGAGGGCGAACGGTTCATTGTGCATCTGCGAACTCACGATTGCCGGCCATGCGCGCATCTCTAAGCTGCAGGATGAACAAGGCCGCCCGCTGCCGGCCGGTAGCGGATCGGGCGGGGCATCCCAGGAGGGCAAGCATATGGCGTTTCGGATCTCGGTGGACACGGGCGGCACCTTCACCGACGTGGTTGTGGCCGATGCCGCGGGTGCGCTGCGCATCGGCAAGGCGCTGACCACGCCGGACCGGATCTTCGACGGCATGGGCGCCGCGCTGGACAATGTGGCCGCCGAGATGGGCCTGGACCGCGGCCGGCTGCTGGCCGATGCCGACCTCTTCGTCTATGGCACCACCCGGGCGACCAACGCCATCGTCGAGCGCAAGACGGCGAAGACCGCGCTGCTGGTCACCGACGGCTTCCCCGACGTGCTGGTGCTGAAGGAGGGCGGCCGCTTCCACGCCCATCGCTGGGACGTGCCCTACCCGAAACCCTATATCCCGCGGCGCTACACCTTCGAGGTGCCGGAGCGGATCAGCTCCGAGGGCGAGGTCGACACCCCGCTCGACGAGGCGGCGGTCCGGCGGATCCTGGAAGGGCTGAAGGCGCGGAATTTCGAGGCGATCGCCGTCTGTTTCCTCTGGTCGGTGATGAACCCGGTGCACGAGGCCCGCGTCGGCGAGCTGATCGAGGAGGTGATGCCCGGCACCGCCTTTACCCTGTCGCATCGCCTGAACCCGGTGATCCGGGAATATCGCCGCGCCTCGGCGACCGCCATCGATGCCTCGCTCGGGCCGCTGATGCGGCGTCACCTGGCGCAGATGGAGGAGGATCTGCGCGCCGCCGGCTATGGCGGCGAACTCCTGATCTCGACCTCCTTCGGCGGGGTGATGCATGTCGAGGATGTCGCCGCGCGGCCGATCTTCCTGACCAAGTCCGGGCCGGCGATGGCGCCGGTCGCCGGCCTGACCTATGCCGAAGCCGAGGGCATGGGCAGCTCGATCATCGTCTGCGATGCCGGCGGCACGACCTTCGACGTCTCCCTGGTGCAGGGGGGCGAGGTGAAGTTCAGCCGGGAGACCTGGCTGGGCCCGCGCTACCAGGGCGAATGCCTGGGCATGTCCTCGGTGGACGTGCGCTCGATCGGCGCCGGCGGCGGCTCCATCGCCTGGATCGATTCCGGCGGCCTGCTGCGGGTCGGCCCGCACAGTGCAGGCGCGATGCCGGGCCCGGCCTGCTATGGCCAGGGCGGCACCGAGGCGACGGTGACCGACGCCGCCGCGGTGCTCGGCTACCTGGACCCGGACTATTTCCTCGGCGGCCGGATGACCCTGGACCTGGCGGCGGCCCGCACCGCGGTCGGCCGTCTGGCGGAGGAGCTCGGCCAGGGGCTGGAGCAGGCCGCCGCGGGCATCCTGTCGGTCGCCAACGAGCATATGGTCAAGGCGATCGAGGAGATCACCGTCAACCAGGGCATCGACCCGAAGGAGAGCGTGATCGTCGCGGGCGGCGGCTCCTGCGGCTTCAACGTGATGCCGATCGCGCGGGAGCTGGGCTGCGCCAGGGTGATCCTGCCGCGCACCGCGTCCGCCCTGTCGGCCTGCGGCGCGCAATATTCCGACATCGTCTTCGAGCATACCGGCACCTTCGTCGCGCGCACCGACGCTTTCGACTTCGATGGCGCCAACGCCGTGCTGGCGGCGCTGGACGGCGAGATTGCCGGCTTCGCGGAGTCGGTGAAGGCGCGCGGCGTCACCGACCATCGCCTGACCTACACCGTCGAGGCCCGCTACCTCTACCAGGTCTGGGAACTGGAGGTGACCCTGCCGAAGGGGCGCTTCGACGGCCCCGATGACGTCAAGGCGCTGGAGGCGGCGTTCCACGAGGCGCATGAGCGGGTGTTCTCGGTGAAGGAGCCCGGCGCCACGGTGGAATGCCTGAACTGGAAGCTGCGCTTCTCCGCCCGCATGGATACCGCCCGGCCGGCACAGGCGGACGCGGCGGCGGCCAGCACGCCGGCGCCGCAGAAGCACCGCCAGGGCTTTTTTGCCGCCACCGGCGCGGTCGACATGCCGGTCTATCTGGGCCGGGAGCTGCAGCCCGGCGCACAGATCGCCGGCCCGGCGGTGATCGAGGAACCGACCACCACCGTGGTGGTCTATCCCGGCATGCGGGCGGAGGTTTCCGCCCATGGCAGCTATGTCCTGCATCCGCTGGAGGCGAAGGCCGAGGAACTGGAACCCGCGGCGCCGGCCCTTGCCGCCGGCCCGCTGGACGGCGTCACCATGGCGGTGATGGCGAACCGGCTGGACGCCATCGTGCGCGACATGTCGAACACCATGCTGCGCGCCGGGCGCTCCGCCGTGATCAACCAGGCGCGCGACTTCTCCTGCTCCATCGTCACCGGCGACAACCGGCTGCTGTCGATCGCCGAGGGGCTGCCGGTGCATATCTTCGGCGCGCACCTGCAGGCCCGCTCGATGACCGAGCTGCACAAGGTGCGCGAGGGCGATGCCTATCTGCACAACGACGTCTATATGGGCAATACCCATGCCGCCGACCACACCATCCTGGTGCCGGTTTTCGCCAATGGCGAACACCTGTTCACCGCCAGCGCGAAGGCGCACCAGGCCGATATCGGCAATTCGATCCCGACCACCTACTACGCCGATGCCTTCGACATCTATGCCGAGGGCGCGCTGGTCTTCCCCTGCGTGAAGGTGCAGCAGGACTTTACCGACATCGACGACGTGATCCGGATGTGCCGGCGCCGGATCCGCATCCCGGACCAGTGGTACGGCGACTACCTGGCAATGATCGGGTCCGCCCGCACCGGGGAGCGGCGGCTGAAGGACTTCATCGACCATTATGGCAACGACATGGTCCGCCGCTTCGTCGAGGAATGGTTCGACTATTCCGAGCGCCGCATGGTCAGCGCCATCGCCAAGCTGCCCGCCGGCACGGTGGAGAACCATACCGCGCACGATCCCACCCCGGCGGTGCCCGACGGCATTCCGGTGAAGGCGGTGCTGACCATCGAGCCGGAGGCCGGGAAGATCACCGTCGACCTGCGCGACAATCCCGACTGCCTGGATTGCGGCCTCAACCAGTCCGAGGCCTGTGCGGTGAACAACACCGTGACCGGCGTGTTCAACTGCGTCGACTGGGACGTGCCGCAGAATTCCGGCTCGCTGCGCCGGATCGACATCCAGCTGCGCGAGAACTGCGTGGTGGGGATCCCGCAATTCCCGCATTCCTGCTCGATGGCGACCACCAACCTGGCCGACCGGCTGATCAACGTCACGCAATCCGCCTTCGCCAAGTTCGGCGAGGGCTATGGCCTGGCCGAGGGCGGCAACTCGATCGGCGCGGCCAATGCCGTGGTGTCCGGCCAGGACTTCCGGCGCGGCGGCGCGCCCTATATCAACCAGCTGTTCCTGGGGACCAATGGCGGGCCGGGCGGCCCCTCGGCCGATGGCTGGGTGACCTACCTGCTGCCCTGCTGCAGCGGGCTGATCTATCGCGACTCCATCGAACTGGACGAGATCAAGCATCCGCTGGACGTGCGCTCGCAGCGGCTGATGCCCGATACCGGCGGGGCGGGCCGCCATCGCGGCGCGCCGGGGCTGGAGGTGGTCTACGGCACCAAGCAGCTGCCGATGACCGTGGTGGTGCCCTCGGACGGGCAGCACAACCCGCCGAAGGGGGTGCTGGGCGGCCTGCCCGGCGCCGCCGCGGAGACCTGGAAGATCGCCGGCAATGGCGAGCGCGCGAAGCAGCCGAACGTCGCGATCATCACCCTGCAGCCCGGCGAGTTCGTGCTGGGCCGCGACAATGGCGGCGGCGGCTATGGCAGCCCGCTGGACCGCGACCCGGCGGCCGTCTGCGAGGATGTGCTGGAACGCTGGATCACCCCGCAGGCGGCGAACGACGTCTATGGCGTGGTGCTGACCGGCGCGGCCGATGACGACAGCCTGGCGGTGGACGAAGGCGCAACCGAGAGGCGACGGGCGGCGCTGCGGGCGGCGGAGTAGCGCGTCGCGGCGGCGGCCGTCTATGATCCTGCGGTGCCGGATGCCGGAGGATCTGTCATGACCCATGTCCACCGCCTGCTGTCGCCGTTGATCCTGGCCTGCCTGCCCCTGCCGGGCATGGCCGCTGCGACGGATGCCGCCCCGCCCGCGCTGCGCATCACCGTCGGAGTCTATTTCGAGAAGGATGGCCAATACCTGGAGCAGCCGCAGGAGCTGGTCTTCGAGACCGGCATGGCCTGCTTCGTCTGGTCCCGCCAGAGCCCCGGGCACGATACGCTGGAGGGGGCGAAGGGGCTTGCAGCCGTCGATTCGCCCCACCTGCACTACAATGCCGCCGGGCAGACGTCGTTCGTCGATGGCATCTTCCGATGGACCGAGTACGGCCCGGAGCATGACGAGGCGGCGGTCCGCGAGCGGTGCGCGGCCGACCGCGACGGCGAGAGCGGGAAGTGGGTCAGCGAGACCGACTATTTCCGCGAGCAGCACTACGACCGGCCGCCCTATTTCCTGAGGATCAAATCGGTGGCGCCGCGCTGAGCGTCCGGCCGGCCGGTGTCCGCCGATGCCGTCAGTCGCTGCCGGCCGCTGCCGCGTTGATCCGGTCATGCTGTTCCCGCACCCGCTCCGGCCATCTGCTCTTGATGAACGAGAGCGTGTCCAGGATCTCGCGATCGGTCAGGATGCCGTCATAGCCCGGCATGTCGCTCTGATAGCCGCCGCCGACCAGCGCGGCGGGGCCCTGCTTCGTCAGTGCGAAGAGCTGGCTGTCGGAATGGTGCCAGGTATGGCCGCCGGCATCGTGCGGCGGTGCCGGCAGGCGGCCATCGGGCTTGCGCCGCCGCCAGTTCTCCTGGCCCTCCAGCGCCGCGCCGTGGCAGCTCGCGCAATGGGTGGCATAGAGCGCCGCGCCGCGCGCGACCGCCGCCGGGTCGTCGGGTGCGAGGGCGATGCGGGGGGTGTCGTCGACGGTGGCGCCGCCGGTCTGCGGGCCGAACGCCCAGAGCGCGAGGCCGGCCGCGATGGCCGCCGCGCCGCCCAGCGCGGCAAGGATGTGCTTTGTCTTCATGTCGGTTCCGTCCAACGGGTCCGGGAAGCATGCGCGCGGGCATGCCGGCGGGGTCGGCGGAGTCAGGCCTGTGGCGGTTGCAGGGGCGGCGGCCAGGAGACCGGCGGCGCGGGGCCGGCGGACGGCCCGGTCGCCGGGACCCCGCGCACCGGCGAAAGCGCCGGCGCGTCGGCCAGGGTGGCCACCTGGCAGAAGGCAATGCAGCAGCCGGGCGCGCCGGCCATGGTTGCGGCACTTTCGATCCTGCCCTCCGGGCAGGGATGCCCGCCGGCCGCCGACGCGGTTTCGCCAGCCGGTGCCGGACCGGCCTCCAATGACAGCGGGGTGCCGCCGGCCCAGGCGCTTCCGAGCATGGCCAGGGCCAGCGCGGCGGCGGCGATTGCGCCTCGGATGCGGGATAGCATGGCGATCCTCGGAAGGGCGAGAGCCTCTGCCCCGTCCGGAGCAGGCCGGCAGGCTAGCCTGCCGGGGCGGCAGATGTCATCTGCCGGGCGGCGCGCCCTGGTGGCCATGGACATGCGCACCGCGGGCGATCGCCAGGTGATGGGCCTGGTGATGCGCGCCGGTCGCCATCAGCCCGAAGAAGCCCAGGCCGCGGATCCGCGCGACCTCGCCCGGCTCCCCGGCGGCGACGACCAGGATCGCATCGGCGCCGTCCAGTTCCGCCCGGGCCGTCCAGCCCGGCATCCGGTCCAGCTCCGCCGCATGGGCCGGCACCATTGTCCGGACCGCCTCGCCGGTGCGACCGGCGCCGGACACCCGGATCCGCAGGCCGCCCGGGGCCGGCTCCTCGACCGCCACCGCCCGCATCGTCAGTTCGTCCATGTCGACGAGGTGGCGGCGCAGCGCGCCCAGGTCGACCTTCTGCCAGTCCGTCGCCGGATCGGCCTGCAGGATCGCCACGATCTCCGCCAGCGCGGCAAAGGCGGACTGGCCGGGCTCCACAGGCTGGGCATGTGGGCCATGCGCCTGGCCGTGATGCGGCATATCCCCCGCGGCGGAGGCGGGGCCGCCGGCGAAACCGGCTGCCAGGGCCAGGGCCAGGGCGAGGAGCAGGGCAGGGAGCGTTCCGCCGCCCCGGCCCGTCCGGTGCGTTGTTGCTGTCATGGCGCGATCCTTCCATTGCGTGATGGAGGCATCTTGGCGCCGCGGGCCGGCAGGTCATATGATCCGGATCATAGAAGCCGCCGGAGCCGCCCGATCATGACCGCCGATCTTGCCTTCCTGGAGCCGCTCTGCCTGCCGCCGCGCCGCTTCGCGGCGGGGGCGGCCCTGTTCCGTGCCGGCACGCCGAGTGCCGGGCTGCACCTGCTGCTCTCCGGCCGGGTGGCCCTGCACCGGCCGCTGGCCGACGGTGCGCTGGCCGTGGTCCATCGGGCCGCCGCGGTCGATACCTTCGCCGAAGCGGCAGTCTTCTCCGATGCCTACCATTGCGACGCCGTGGCGGATCGTGCCGCGGTGGTGCGCATCGTGCCGCGCGCGGCCGTGCACAAGGCCCTGCAGACGATTCCGGGTTTCGCCGCCGCCTTTTCCGCCCGTCTCGCCGGACAGGTGCAGGACCTGCGTGCCAGGGCGGAGATCCTGTCGATGCGCGGTGCGGCGGAGCGCACCGCCGCCTTCCTGGCGCTGCTGGCGCGCGGCGGCGAGGTGGAACTCGGCCGGCCGGTCAAGCATGTCGCGCCGGAGATCGGCCTGACCCATGAGGCGCTCTACAGGGCACTGGCCGAGCTCGTGCGGCGCGGGCGGATCGAGCGGAGGGGGCGCACCGGCTTCCGCCTGCTCCCCGGCGATCCCGACCCGGCAGCGGCATCGCCGGGGAGGGCAGGATGACCCCGAAGGATCTGGTCTTGGCCTGGGTGCAGGCCTTCAACGCCCATGACCCGGATGCCCTGGCAGCGTTCTATGCGGAGGACGCGGTGAACCATCAGGTCGCCGAGGCGCCGGTCGCGGGTCGCGCGGCGATCCGGGAGATGTTCGCCGCCGGCTTCGCGGCGGCGGAGATGCACTGCATCGTGGAGGCGGTCTACCAGGACGGCGATGTCGCGATCCTGGAATGGCGCGATCCGCTGGGCCTGCGCGGCTGCGGCTTCTTCACCGTGCGCGACGGCCTGATCCGCTTCCAGCGCGGCTATTGGGACAAGCTCAGCTTCCTTCGCCAGCAGGGGCTGCCCCTGCCGGGGTGACGGCGCAGTACCGACCGCAGGATCCGGGAGGCATGGCGGCCTGCGGACCGCTATGCAGGGCCCTTGTTGTCTGGAGGGCTCGATGGCATCGGATCGGCAGGGCAGGCGCGGCGGCGGGGGGTTCGGTCATCTCGCCTGGGGCAACCTGTTCGCGCAGTCGGCGGAGCAGATCGCGCTGGCGGCGGCGCCGCTGGTGGCGGTCCTGGCGCTGGATGCGAGCGTGGCGGAGACCGGCAGCCTGCAGACCGGCCTGACCCTGCCTTTCCTGCTGTTCGCGATCCCGGCGGGGGTGCTGGCGGACCGGCTGTCCCGCCGCTCGCTGATGGTCGGTGCCGAGGCGCTGCGCCTCGTCTCGCTGGTCGCGATCCTGGCCCTGTTCGCGCTGGACGCGCTGACCTGGCCGCTGCTGGCCCTGCTCGGCTTCATCGGGGTCTGCGGCACGGTCGTCTTCACCGTTGCCGCGCCGGCCATGGTCCCGGCCCTGGTGCCGGCCGCGCGCCTGGCCTATGCCAATTCGCGGATCGAGCTGGCGCGCACCATCGCCTTCACCGCCGGGCCCGCGATCGCCGGCGCCATGGTCGGCTGGGCGGGCGGCGACATGGCCTTTGCGCTGGCTGCCGCCCTGTCGGCCTGTGCCGTCGTCGCGCTGGCCGGGATCCGCGAGCCGGGCCGCCCGCCGGCCGCGCGCCGGCGCATCCTGGTCGAGCTGCGCGAGGGCGCGGGCTTCGTCTTCCGCCACCGGCTGCTGGCGCCCGTCTTCGTCACCCAGTTCGTCTTCGGCGTGTCGTTCTACATGATCCTGGCGATCTTCGTGCCCTACGCGGTGCACGATATGGGGATGTCCGCGACGGGCACCGGGGTCACCCTGGCGATGCTGGGGGCGGGGATGGTGGTCGGTGCGCTTCTGGCGCCGCGCATCATGGGCCGCGTGGCCTTCGGGCGGGTGATCGCCACCGGCCCGGTGTCGGGGCTGGCCGCGTCGATGCTGATCGCCTCGACGATCTGGAACGGCTCCGGCATCGTGGCGGGCCTGGGCTTCTTCCTGCTGGGGGCGGGCCCGATCCTGTGGATCATCTCGACCACCACCCTGCGCCAGGCGGTGACGCCGGACCGGCTTCTGGGCCGGGCCTCCGCGATCAACGTGCTGGCCTACGGCGCCCGGCCGATCGGCGCCGGGCTGGGGGCGCTGCTGGGCGGCCTGTACGGCGCCGATGCCTGCCTGCTGGCCGCGGTGCTGATCTTTGCCGCCCAGGCCGCGATCATCCTCGCCTCGCCGGCGGTGGGCCTGACGGAGCAGCCGGCGTCCGCGGGCGCCTGAACGGGGCGCCGCTCAGAGCTTGCCGGTGCCGGCGTAGATCGCGCGGATCAGCGGGTCGGCGCGGTAGTGGTCCAGCAGCAGCTCCCGGCCCTGCAGCTCTGCCTTCAGCCGCATCGCCAGGTCGTGGAAGCCGGGATTGCGGCTGCTTGAATCGTTGTCGTGCGAGACCTCGATCGGTCCGCGGCCCAGGAACGCCGACAGCGCCGCGGAGAGATCCAGCGCCGGATGGTCCAGGGCATAGAGCAGGACTTCGCCATAGCGGCTCGCATAGACGGCGGCGCCGTCGCTCCGCCGCACCGGTGTCCGGGCCGTCAGGTCCACCCCGAGAACCGACTGGAACTCCAGGCGCAGCCAGGTCTGCATGTATTGCATGTAGAACAGCGAGAAGTTCCGCAGTTCGCTGCGTCCGTCGACGGGGGGCAGGTAGCCGGATCCCGTTCCCGGCGCCTGCAGGAAGCCGGGATCTGTGCTGTGGCATCGATGATAGATCTGGGCGGCCTCTTCGATGACCCGGCGATAGCCGTCCAAGTCCAGGACGATGCCCTCATCGGACCTGTTCGCCATGCCCGCGCGGGACAGGCTGTCGATCTGGTTCTGCGCGGAATAGGCAATCACCGAGAACAGGTGATCGTACGGAAAGCGCACGCCCACGACGATCTTCGCAGGCGCCCGCGCGCCGTTGCCCACCCTGGCGAGGGCAACCTCGAACCGGCGCATTCTCTGCAGCTCGTACTGGATCCCGCCCGCGGGGCCGGCCTGGATCGTGGCACCGATGCCGTGCCGGCGCCGCTCGGCCCACAGCGCCCAGTCGAGATTGTGGGTGGTGACATGGCCGATGCCGTAGCGGCTGAGGGTCGTGCCAAGGGATGTGGTGGCAGTGCGGCCAGGGGTATAGAGAAAAACCTCGGGTGGCGCGTCCGCTGCCTCGGCCATGGCCGCTGCCCGCTACGAGTCCGCGTCCCGGCCCTGCTGGCGGGCCAGCCATTCGTCGGCCAGGTCCTCCATCGCCAGGAAGGCCGCGCCCATTTCCCGCAGCGCCAGGATCAGGCGCTCCAGCAGCAGCATGCGGTGGCCGCGGCCCACCACATAGGGATGGAAGGTGTAGGTCAGCGCGCCCCAATCCTGCTCCTCCCGGGTCATGTAGAGGAAATCGTCGGTGAAGTTCTGCAGCACGCCGGCCGCCGGCTGCAGGCCCGGCATCAGGAAGCTCTTGGTGCGCAGGAACTCGAAATGCGGATGGTCGTCCAGGCTCCAGGAGATCGGCAGCTCGACAAGCCGGGTCTCCTTGCCGAAGCGCATCGGCTCGTCCGCGGACACCTCGTCGCCGCTGCGCACGAAATACGGGTGATGGTCGTCGCCCATCATGCTGCTTTCATAGTCGAAGCCGTGCTTCAGCAGCAGGTCCAGGGTGGCCTCGCTGAGGTCCCAGGCAGCGGAGCGGTAGCCGCGCGGGTTCCGCCCGGTCAGTCGGTGGATGCTGTCGATCGCGCGCAGCATCTCCGTCTCCTCGCGCGCCGGATCCATCGCCGCAGGCAGTTCGTGCGAATAGCCGTGATGGGCGATCTCGTGCCCGGCGGCGACGATCCGGTCGCAGATCTCCGGATAGGTGTCGATCACGATCCCGGGGACGAACCAGGTGGTGCGGATGCCGTACTTCTCCATCAGCGCCAGGATCCGCCGGGCGCCGACCAGGCCGAATTCCCCGCGCGAGATCGGCGTCGGCGTGGTCATGCCGCGCACCGCGAAGCTGGACCAGGTGTCGAAATCGAACGTCAGGCAGGCAATGTGGCGAGGCATGGGTTCTGCTCCGTTAACCGGCGGCGACCGGGATTCGACTTCCGGACCCGCGATCCTGTCAATGTCGGGTGGGGGCCGCGCCGCCGGCGGCTGGCCCTGGAAGATGCACCAGGAAGCCGGCCATGGCCGCACCGGCGGCGTCCTGCCCCTGCAGCGGGGTCATTGCCAGCACCTCGCCATCGTGCCTCGCTTCGAGCAGGTAGCGGGCGACCGGCTGGAACAGGGTTTCGCCGCTGGTCGGCGTGGCCGGGTCGATCAGCACCCGCACCGTCGCGACCTTGAGCGACGCGATGCCCTGGCCGAGCCGCTCCAGCGCCTCCAGCATGTCCAGCCCGCGCAGGTCGATCTCCGCCTCCGCACGGCCGTCGCTGCCGAACAGGCGCCCGATATCGGTGGTGTCGTTGCCGCTCAAAATGCTGTTTCCTTCCGTCCGGCGTTCCGCCGGGGGAACCGTAGGCTGTCCTGGCCGTTACCTGGAGGCCGCTTCGCTTTCGCGCCCGCCCTCCCGTCAATCACCTTGCATCGCACGAGCGCTGGCGCAAGGGCCGGTTGCCGCACCGGGCAACGGGTGGGAGGCTACGGCGCGGCCTTGGCGGGATGCTATGGTGCACCTACATAGAAATTTGGAACGGATCTAAGGAGAGGGGAGCATGGCAAGCGAAGGCCTGCACGAGCGCTTCGATGACCTCACGCCCGAGACGCGCGACCGCCATCGGGCCATCGTGTCCCTGATGGAGGAACTGGAAGCGGTCGACTGGTACCAGCAGCGGGTGGACGGGACGAGCGACCCGGAGCTGAAGGAGATCCTGGCGCATAACCGCGACGAGGAGATCGAGCACGCCGCCATGGTGCTGGAATGGTTGCGGCGGCGCGTGCCGAAGTTCGACGAGGAACTGGGCACCTATCTCAACACCGAGGGAAGGATTACCGCGGTGGAAGGCGATGCGACGAGCGGGGGCGGCGGCGATCCGGACACGCCGACCGGCACGTTGGGCATCGGAAGTCTGAAGGAGTGAGCGTCATGAACGACCTGCAACGCGAACGCGCGCCGTTTTCCGCCGATGTCTGGGAAGAAATCGATGAGGAAGCGACGGAGGTCCTGAAGCTCCGGCTCGCCGGACGCAAGCTCGTGGATTTCAACGGCCCGCTGGGCTGGAACACCTCGGCGCTGGACCTTGGCCGGACCGAGAAGATCGACGGCAGCCTCGGCGACGGCGTGGAGGCCAGCCTGCGCCGCTCCCTGCCGCTGGTGGAGCTGCGCGTGCCGTTCCGCCTGGACCGCGAGGAGATCGAGGCGATCGAGCGCGGCGCCAAGGATGCCGATCTGGACCCGGTCGTGAATGCCGCGATGGCGTTGTCGCGGGCGGAGGACAAGGCGATCTTCTCCGGCTATCCGGGGGCCCGGATCGAAGGGATCATGACGGCGGCCAAGGGCGCGACCCTGTCCTTGTCCAGCGATTTCACGAAGTATCCGGGCACGGTGGTGGAGGCCCTGCAGAAGCTGCGCGACGCCGGTGTCGCCGGGCCCTATGGCATCGCGCTCGGGCCGCGCTGCTATGGCGGCCTGACCCGCACCGTGACCAGTGGCGGCTATCCGATCCTGCAGCATGTCAAGCAGCTGGTCGACGGGCCGATCGTCTGGGCGCCGGCGGTCGACGGCGCGGTGGTGATGAGCCTGCGCGGCGGCGATTTCGAGCTGTCGATCGGGCGCGACATTTCCATCGGCTATTGGGATCATGACGAGACATCGGTCTCCCTCTACCTGGAGGAAAGCCTGACCTTCCGGACCCTGGGGCCGGAGGCGGCGGTGCCGCTGGTCTACAGCGACAAGGCCTGACATCCGGACGGCGGCCCGGCCGGCTTGCCGGCGGGGCCATCTGGGTTAGTCTGCGGGCGGCGCGGCGGCAGGGGCCCCGCGCCGCCCGCTGTCGTTTCACCAGACGCCGCGCGGGCCGGAGCGAACAGGTAGCGGGGGCGACAGCGTGAGCGACGACAAGCCGGCACGGATCGAGGGGGCGGAACGGATCGAGGGAATGTGGACCATTGCGGGCCTCGCGCGCGATCTGGCCACGGGGCAGGAGACCGCGACCCGGCTGGTCGAGACCTGCCTGGGGCGGATCGGCGACACGGCCGGCGAGGGCGGCCTGGCCTTCCTGTCGGTGGCCAACGAGCGTGCCCGCAAGCAGGCGGCGTGGGTCGACCAGGCGCGGCGCGACGGCCTGCCGCTGCCGCCCTTTGCCGGCATCCCGATCGCGGTCAAGGACCTGGCCGATATCCGCGGCGAGGTCACCGGCGCCGGCAGCCCGGTCCTGGCGCAGCGCCCGCCGGCGGCGGCCGATGCGCCGGCGGTGGCGCGCCTGCAGAATGCCGGCTTCATCGTCGTCGGCCGCACCAACATGACCGAGTTCGCCTATTCCGGCCTGGGTATCAACCCGCATTACGGCACGCCGGCCAGCCCCTGGGACCGTGCGTCGCGGCGGATCCCCGGCGGCTCCTCGTCCGGCAGCGCGGTGGCCGTGGCCGACGGCATGTGCGTGGCCGCGCTGGGCACCGATACGGGCGGTTCCTGCAGGATCCCGGCGGCGCATTGCGGCACGGTCGGGTTGAAATCGACGGTCGGCCGGATTCCGGTCGACGGCATGGTGCCGCTGTCGCCCACGATGGATTCGGTGGGGCCGCTGGCCAACAGCGTGGCCTGCGCCGCGCTGTTCGATGCCGTGCTCGACGGCCGGCCCGAACCCGCCGTCCCGCCGATGCAGGAGGCCCACCGGCTGCGGCTCGCGGTGCCGCGGAACTATCATTTCGACGGCATGGACGAGGCGGTCGCCGCCGCGTTCGAACGCGCCTGCTCCGCCCTGCGCGCGGCCGGCGCGGTGCTCGAGGAGGTCACCGTCCCGGCCTTCGACATGTATGCCGGGGTGACGGTACCGGGGGGCATCGTGGCGGCGGAGGCCTATGCCTGGCACCGGCCGCTGCTGGAGGCGCATCGGGACCAGTACTATCGCCACGTCCTGGGCCGTATCGTGGCCGGGTCGAAGCAGAGCGCGGCGGACCTGCTGGACATGTTCCGCGTGCGGCGGGAGGCGATCGCCGATTTCGCCCGGCTGATGGATGGCTTCGACGCCATGATCGGACCCACCACGGCAGCGATCGCGCCGCCGATCGCCGGCCTGGAAGCCGATGACGAGGCCTATGTCCGGACCAACGTGCTGATGCTGCGCAACACCTCGTCGATGAACTTCCTGGATGGCTGCGCGATGTCCCTGCCGATCCACCGTCCCGGCGAGCCGGCCGTCGGCCTGCATGTGATGCTGCCCGGCGGCCAGGACCGCCGCCTGCTGTCGCTGGCACGGGGCATCGAGGCCGCGGTCGCGCCCCGCTAGGCCGATGCGCCGCAGCCGGACATGGCAGCCAGCCGTCGCGCTCGCGGCCCTGCTTGTGGCGGCCGCCCCGGCCGTCCCGGCGGCGCGGGCCGCGGACCCGGCGCGCGAAGCCGCGGCCGGCCCTGCCTGTCCCGGTCCGCCCCTGGACCCGGTGGTCAGCGTGCAGATCCGCCTGCCGACGGTGAGCCACAACCTGAGCCTCGAGGGCGAAGCCATTGCCCGGCGCGCGGTGGAGGTCGAGCCGCATATCGACCATGACCATGACTGGGTCGATGGCACGGTGGGACTGACCACGGTCAACTTCCTGTCCGACCTGCGCCTGGGCCTGGTGTTCAGGGATGTCGAACAGGGGGTCTGCGTGCAGATCCGCCGGGTCAATGCGGTGTTCGGCTTCAGCCAGATGGTGGTCTATGTCGCCCGGGAGTACGGCACGGCGTCCTGCGCCTACAAGGAAGTGCTCAACCACGAGCACAAGCATGTGCAGATCTTCCGCGACGAGGTCCTGAAGGCGCGGCGGCCGTTCGAGGATGCCATCGGCTACACGATCCGCACCAAGACCCCGTTCCTGGCGCCCGACCGGGCGGCGGGCGAGGCGGCCGCCCGCCTGATCCTGGAATCCGGGGTGCAGCCGGTCCTGGGAAACATGTGGCACCAGGGCGACAACAAGCATCGCCTGCTGGATTCCACCGAGAGCTATCGCCGCACCGAGCGGCAATGCGCCGACTGGTGACGATGCCCGCGGCCGTCCTGCATACCGCGCGGCTGGTGCTGCGCCCCTGGCGCGACGACGATCTGGCGCCCTTCGCGGCGCTGAATGCCGATCCGGACGTGATGCGGCATTTCCCGTCCTGCCTGGACCGGGCCGCGAGCGATGCGCTGGCCCGCCGGATCGGCGAGAAGCTGGAGGCGAACGGCTACGGCCTCTGGGCGGTGGAGGCCCTGCCATCGGGCGGCTTCATCGGCTTCACTGGCCTGAACCGCCCGGATTTCCAGGCGCATTTCACGCCCTGCCTGGAGATCGGCTGGCGCCTGGCACGCGCCGCCTGGGGCCGGGGCTATGCGACGGAGGCCGCCCGCGCCGCGCTGGGCTTCGCCTTCGACGATCTGGGGGAAGGTCAGGTGGTGGCCTTCACCGCCGCCGGCAACGACCGTTCGCGCGCGGTGATGGCGCGGCTGGGCATGTCCCGCGACCCGGTCGACGATTTCGACCATCCCGCCCTGCCGGAGGGGCATGCCTTGCGCCGGCATGTGCTGTACCGGTCGGACCGGCCGGCTGGTCCCGCGGCGGCGCCGCGATAATGCCTGCGGCGCCGGTCAGTGCCGCGGCTGCCGGGCAGCCTCGTCCGGCACCATGCCGGCGACCAGCGCGACCAGGGCCGCGCGCCGGACCAGGCCGACGACCCGTCCATCGTGCAGGACCGGTATCGCCTTGACCCGGTCGTCGGCCAGCAGGTCGAACAGGCGGCCGGCCGGCGTTTCCGGCACTGCCCAGGGAGCGGCCGGGGACATCACGTCCGCCGCCAGCAGCCCGCGGGCGTCCGGCAGCGCGGCCAGGTCGGCGCGGCCGAGCAGGCCCTGGAAGACGCCCTGGTCATCGGCCACCACCAGGAGGTCGACCCGGCGGTCGTAGAACAGCGACCTGGCCAGGGCGACAGGGGCCCCGGGCGGCACGATCGCCAGGTCCCGGGCCATCAGGTCGTCGGCTCGCAACCGGTCCAGCGGCCGGACGGCCATCCGCAGTTCCGCCGCCACGATCAGGCGGCGCAGGTCCGCCACGCCCAGATTGGCTGAAAGCCGATGGCTGGACAGGATCTCCGCCAGCGCATCGTCATCCGGGATGGCGGGCGCGGACCGGCCGGTCCAGCCCGAAGGCAGTCGTACCGCCGGCTGGCGGAACGGGTACCGCCTGCCAGTCAGGCGGTTGAACAGGATCGCCAGGCAGACCAGCAGCGCGGTGGTGGTCATCACCGGAAACAGCGCGAAGCCGAAGCCGAGATCGCCGACTGCGCCCGGGTCGAGCGCTGTATAGAGGGCAACCGCGCCGCCCGGGGGATGCAGCGCGCGCAGCACCAGCATCAGGGCAATGGCGCCGCCGACGGCCAGCCCGACCGCGACCGCCCGGTCCGGAACCAGGGCGGTCACCGCCACCGCCCAGAACGCCGCGGCCCCATTGCCGACGATCGCCGCCCAGGGCTGCGCCAGCGGCGAGTTCGGCACCGCGAACAGCAGCACCGCCGAGGCGCCCAGCGGCGCGACCAGGAACATGCCGTCGGGCAGGCGCGGCGCCAGCGCGGCCACCAGCAGGGCGCAGAAGGTCAGGCCGAGCGCTGCGCCAAGCCCGGCCCGCCCGATCTCGACGGGCCGGGGCCGCGCCATCGGCGGACCGAGGGCCCGCAGCAGGCGGCGCAGGCGCACGCGATTGCGGCGGCTCCGCCAGAGGGTCAGGGCGGCAGCGTCGGAAACGGAGGCTGGCATCAGCGGCCGTGCTGCTGGAGTGACGACAGGGGCGGGGATATTCGGACGGGCAGGGGGACGGCGGGGCGGCGACAGTATCACCAACCGGCATGGAGCCAAGCCCCCGCCACGACGTGAGGGCCCGGGCCGTGTGTCACGCCGCTGCCGTCAGCTCCGCCCAGGTCTGCCGGACGAATCGCGCGATCTCCGCATTCTGCTCGATCAGGGAAAACCGCGCGTTATGGCCATAGTCCGGCAGGTTGATCATCTCGGTGGTGATGAAGTCCAGCCTGCTGCCCGGGATGTCGCGCTGGTGGCGCAGGGCCTTGCGCACGACTTCCTTGCAGGGCTCCAGCATCCAGGCATGCCAGGGCGAATGCCATTCGCCCGGCGCCGGCCGGGTGAACGGGTACATGATCCCGCGGCCGGGCGCGCCGGCCTTGGCCGGGTCGTCGGGCAGGGCGGCGAGGCCCAGGCCGGGCTCGTTCAGCGACCAGATGTTGCGGGGGCCGTTGGGCACGGCGGCGCGGACCTGCAGCCAGCGCACGATGCCCATGGCCAGCCATTCGTCGACCAGGTTGCCGGGCTCGAAGGGATCCAGGATGACCCGGCCGGCCGCCACATCCTCGCGCACCCCGGAGATGTCCTGCTCCTCGGGATTGTCGATCTTGAAGATGCCGTGGCTGTAGTCGAGGGTGAAATTGAACGGCACGCCCCGGCGCATCACCGCCTCGGCCACCGGGGTGACCCGCCGGAAATCCTCGCTCCACATGTTCACGTGAAGCTCGAAGGCGGGTTCCACCCCCAGCCGGCCGCCTTCGTCGTAGGTCCGCAGGTAGCAGTCGACCAGTTCCTCGTCGGTGACGACATGCCCCGCGGCGTGGCGGGTGAAGATCATCATGTTGTGCATGGCCGCGCCGATCTCGGCGGCGATGGCCAGGTTCTGCGCGATCAGCGGCTCGTCCTGGCCCAGCGCATAGAACCAGCTTGCGGTGCGCACCGGCAGGCCGTAGCGCTCGGTGAGGCTGCGATATGCATCGATCTGGTCGGCCAGGGGCAGGCGGTCGAAATGATCGAAGGCGCCGGACTCCGCGACCAGGCGGAACTGCTCCTCCAGCGGCGGCTCGGTCAGGGAGACCGGCCGTGCGATCGAGGATGCCTGCGCGCCGCGGCCGTTGCAGCCGATGGAGAACGGCGCCGCGATCCTGCTCATGCGGCCGTGGAGGTGTCGGAAGCCGCGTCCTGCCGCGTCTCGGCCTCCATCAGGCGGCGCATCACCATGCGCATGCGGTTGGGCCCGCCGTCGATCGCCAGCTTCATCTGGCGGCGCTCGGGATAGCGCGCCTCCTGCTGCTGGATCGCCTCAAGGATCGCCTTGTCCTCGTTGAAGGCGCCGGCCAGGTCGGCGTTCAGCTGGGCATCCAGCGCCGTGTCGTCGATCCGGAAGTTGCGGACATGCAGCCAGTGGTCGATGCAGCTGGTCTCGTCCACCGGGGTGATGAAGTGGCAGGCGAAGATCTGCAGGCCCTGCGAGCGGGTCTCCTCGGTCAGGGCGCCGGGCTCGCCGCTGCCGAAGTCGATCACGCAGTTCGAGGGCGGGGTGAACATGTAGTAGTGCCAGCGATCCGCATTCCCCTTGAAATGCCCGGTCTTGGCAAAGACCGGGATCGGCGGGGAATCGAGGATCCAGCGCCAGACGGTGATGCCGTCGCCCTGCCGCTCGCATTGCACCGGCACGTCGCGCCCGCCCGGCGTCGCCAGGGTGGAGCCATGCACGAAGGTGACATGGCTGGGATCCAGCAGGTTGTCGATCAGGTTCAGGTAGTTCGCCGCGTTGAACAGCGATGCGCCGTGCACCGCCTTCCAGGCCGGGTCGTGGTACTGCGGCAGGTCGGTGAGGCTGCCCTCGTCCGCCTTGGCCGGGTCGCCCATCCAGATCCAGACCAGCCCCAGCCGGTCCGCCACCGGATAGGCCCGCACCCGGGCGGTGGCCGGAACGACCGGCTGGCCCGGAATGACGGTGCAGCGGCCGCTGCAATCGAAGGTCATGCCGTGATAGCCGCATTCGATCTGGTCGCCCTTGCGACGCCCCATGGAGAGCGGCAGGAACTTGTGCGGGCAGATATCCTCCAGCGCGGCGATGCCGCCGTCGCCCTTGCGGTACAGCACCACACGCTCCCCCAGGATCATGCAGGGCTTCAGGGCTACGCCGGCGACCTCGTCGGACCAGCAGAGCGGGTACCAGGCGTTTCTGAGAAAGCTCATGCGGCAAGCTCCCGTTTCGGGTTGCGGCTCGATCGCTGCCATTATGTAAGCAAATACTGATATCCGCAAGCGCCCTGGGCCGCTGCATCGACCGGCCTTGCGAAGGTCCGCCGGCGGTCCATCCCGGCGCGAGGCCCAATCGTCCCGAAACCTGTTGGAAACCGTTGCGCAGCGGCACCATGGACTCGCGGGACAGGCCCGCTGCTGTCCGGTTAAGTGCTGTTCTCCGGCCTCATGCGTTTTATAGCTTCGTCATGCGCGGGCTTGTCCCGGTCGCCGGGCGATGCCCGGCAACCCATCGCGCCGCACCTCAATAAGATCAGGCCATTATTGAACCTGGCG
>JAVJON010000031.1:0-210298 GCA_040216765.1 Sneathiellaceae bacterium
GTTGAGTGCCGTTCTCCGGCCTCATGCGTTTTATAGCTTCGTCATGCGCGGGCTTGTCCCGGTCGCCGGGCGATGCCCGGCAACCCATCGCGCCGCAGCTCAATAAGATCAGGCCATTATTGAACCTGGCGGCACCATGGACTCGCGGGACAAGCCCGCGAGTGACGACTTTTTGGGGACAGGCCGCGCCGTCCCGTCACGATCCCGGCTCGAGGGCCGGGATGACGGCGCAGTGTGCGGGTACCGCGAGACTTTCAAACAGGCCGTCACCCCGGTCTTGAACCATGGCGCCGGTGGCGAGGCAGCCCGGCGGCCGGCAGGCGCTATTTCACGTTGTACTCCGACCCGGCCGGCTTGCGGCCGGGCTGCGGGTCGATGCCGCTGGCGCCGCCCTTGTTCTCGTAGATGTGGATATGCGGGGTCTTCGGACGGCCATCGGGCACGTCCAGCCAGAGCCGCAGCAGGTGGCGCTGGCCGGCTTCCTCGGCGCCGTTCTCGAACTCCGTCCGGCCGTGCAGGGTGATGTAGTTGTTGAGCAGCAGCGCATCGCCCGGCTCCATCCGGAAGCGGAAGGCGATCTCGTTGGCGATGTCGCGGAAGCAGTCCAGCGCGGCGACCTCCTCGGGCGAGAAGTCCTTGCCCTCCTCCCGCAACGCCACCTGCGCCACCTCGCGGACATGGAACACCGACAGCTTGCCCTCGGTCACCGAGAAGACCGGGATGCGGTAGGGGGTGATCGGCGCCGCGCCCTCCGCCTCCTCCTTGCGCCGGTGATAGCGGAAGCCGCGATACAGCACCGGCAGATGCTCCGGATGCTCCTCGCGCATGCGGTTGTGGATCGACAGCGCGTTGGTCACAACGGAATCGCCGCCGGCAATGCCCTGCCGATAGCACATCAGCCCGACCAGCTCCGTCGGGTCGTTGTGCAGGTTCAGTTCCTTGCGGCTCAGATAGCCGCGGCCGCTCTGCTCCTCGCCCGGCTTGGTGGTGTCGATCACATGGCCCAGCAGGTCCCCCAGCGCGGATTGCGAAACGCCCTTGCCGAGCTGCGTGCCCAACCCCCAGAACAGCTTTCCCGCCTCCTCCGGGGAGTAGTCGGCCACCGGCATGCCCCGCAGCACGACGATGCCGCGGCCATGCACCAGTTCCTGGGACAGCCGCCCGGCCAGGTCCGCCAGGTCGGGATGGGCGAAGTCCGCCCGGCCGATCGCGCCGACCTCTTTCGTTGCGGCCCGGGCCACGCAGTCCTTCAGCGCCTCGACCTCGCGGTCGGCCAGGTGCATGGCGACATCCTCGACCCCGTCGAAATCCGCACCGGTCCAGGCCTGCGGCCAGGCATAGGCTGTGTCGGCGATCTTCAGCATCTCGTTCATGGCTTCCTCCTGGATCGGTGCGGGCGCCTATTCGGCGACGACCTCGTAGATGTTCGGACGCATGGCGAAGGGAAACTCCGCCTTGAACGCCTCCAGCCGCGGGTCGGCGAAGGCGGCCTTGTACTGCGCGACGCTCTGCCAGACCGTGACGCTGACATAGCGATAGTCGGTGGCGCCCTCGGCGTCGCGGCACAGCTTCGTCCAGACGAAGCCGTCGGCGGCGCGGGTATGCGCGGCGCCGCGGTGCCACAGCGCGACGAACTCGTCGTCGCGGCCCTTCGGCACCTCGAACAGGCTGATCAGGACGTATTCGGTCATGGGGCCGCACCCGTCCCGACCATCGTCGTCCTCGGGCTTGACCCGAGGACCCATTCCGCAGGCCGCGCGGCGCTGCACCGCTGGCGGAATGGATCCCGGCTCAGGGCCGGGATGACGGGACGCGGGAGACGGCGGCCCATCAGTTCACCTCGTTCTTCACGCTGGCGCCGTCCTTCATGATCAGCGCCATGTGGCGGCCCTGGCCCTCCAGCAGCGAGAGGTCGTCCAGCGGGTTGCCGTCGATCGCCAGGATGTCGGCGCGGGCGCCGGGTTCCAGCACGCCGATCTCGCCGTCCATCCGGAACAGGCTGGCGGCGTGCAGGGTGGCCTGCTGGATGATCTCCATCGGCTTCATGAACTCGGCCCGGATCCGGAACTCGCGGCTCTGCTCGTCGTGCAGGATGCCCAGCAGGTCGGTGCCGTAGGCCATCTTCACGCCGGCACGATAGGCCATCTCCAGCGACGCCATGGCATGCGGGCGGACCTCGGCCAGCTTTTCCATCGAGCGCTGCGGCAGCCCGGCCTCCGGGCCCCGCTCGTTCAGGCATTCCAGGATCGACATGGTCGGCACCAGCCAGGCGTCCTTCTCGACGAACAGGTCGACGCATTCCTGGTCCAGCATCGTGCCATGCTCGATGCAGCGGATGCCGAGCTTCAGCGCCCGCTTGATCGCGCGCGCCGGATGGCCGTGGGCGGTGACGTAGATCTCCGCGCTGTCCGCCTCCTCCACCGCCGCTGCGATCTCGCCGGCGCTGAACTGCATCACGGTGATCGGGTCCAGCGGCGAGGCGACGCCGCCGGAGATCACCAGCTTGATATGGCCGGCATGGCGGCGGATCGCGTCGCGGCAGGCGCGCAGCATCTCCGGCACGCCGTCGACCACCCGGCCGATGCCGGTGCAGCAGGCGCAGATGTCGGTGCCCGACTCGCCCGGCCCGCGCCAGTCCGCATGGCCGCCGGTGGGCGACAGCGCCGGCCCGCCCTGGATCAGCCGCGGCCCCTGGATCAGGCCATGCTCGACGGCGAGCTGCAGGCCCCAGTCGCCGCCGCCGGTATCGCGCACGGTGGTGAAGCCGCGCCGCAGCATGCCGGCCATGATCTCGTTCGCCTTGGCGGCCTGGTAGTAGGGCGACCAGCCCTGCACGGCGGCGAGATTGGCGGACCCCGCCAGGACATGGACATGGGCATCGCAGAGCCCGGGCATCACCACCCGGCCGCGGGCGTCGATCATCCGGGCACCGCCCGCCTTGATCGAACCGCAATCGTCCACCTCGCGGATCCGCCCATCGTCGACCAGCAGGTCGCGCTCGCCGACAAGTTCGCCGGCACGGGTGTCCATCAGGAGGCCGTTGCGGATCAGGGTCTGTGCCATCGCTGCCTCGCGTCTAACGGGGGCCGGGGGCGGCCGGCGGCCGCCCCCGGCAGGTCGGGGAACCGGCGCGCCTCAACTGGCGGACTTGCCGCTCTTCAGCGCCTCGATGATCCGGTTCATGTTCTCCACCGCCTTCGGCCCGATCTTTTCGGCCTCCTCGGCCCAGACCTTGAACATGGCGGCCTGGATCGCCTCGCGGTCCGCCAGCGGAAAGGGCTCGAGCTTCTGCATCCCCTTCTCGGCCAGGAAGGCATCGGCCGCCTTCTCGTCCGCGCCGGTCGCCCAGCCCTCCCAGGACTTGGCGTTCATCTCGGTATTCACCTCGACCAGGACCTTCTGGTAGTCCGCCGGCAGGGCCTCCCAGGCCTTCTGCGTGGAGACCAGGGAGAACGGATAGGACGCGGTGAAGGCGCCGATATAGGCGTAGCAGCAGGCGACTTCGTGGATCGACTGCGACTTCAGGTAGGTCGGGCCATAGACCGAGCCGTCCAGGACGCCGGTCTGCAGCGCCAGATAGAGTTCGGACGAGGGGATCACCTGGGTGGAGACGCCCAGTTCGTTGAACGCCTGCAGGCCGGCCTTAGTGAAGTGCCGGAACTTCAGCTTGCGCAGGCCCTCCAGGCTGTTCACCGGGGTGGTGGTCACCGCGACGATCTCGCTGAGCGCCCCGAACGGCGCCGGGGCGATCATCTTCAGCTGCCACTTGTCGCCCTCGAGGATCTCCTTCGCGATCTCGTACTGGACATCCTTGATCTTCAGGTTGTCGTTCGGGTCGATCAGCGCCCCGTGCGGCATCATCGCCGCCAGCAGCGGCTCGTCGCGCGACAGGTAGTAGGGCACCAGGTAGACCGCATCCAGCACGCCCTGCTTGAGCACCCGCAGCTCGTCGATGTTCTTGAAGCCGATGGTCTCCAGCGGGACGATCTCGATCTTGAACTTGCCGCCGGTGCGCGCGGCCACCTGCTCGGCGACCTCCTGCATGTTCAGGGTGGTGGGGTCGTTCGGCCCGACCGGGCTGCCGACCTTCCAGCTCACCTCTTCATCGGCCGACCAGGCCGGCGCGGCCGCGCCGGCGGCCAGCAAGGCGGCCGACGCCGCCATCGCAGTGAACAGCTTCCTCATGGTCTTTCCCTCCCTCTGGGCTTCTTCGGTTCGTCTTCGGGTCGCGACTCCAATGGCATGACACTCATCCGCCCATCGCGATCTGCGGCAGGACCAGCGCGATCTGCGGGAAGACGGTGATCAGGAACAGGGCGATCAGCATCAGGATCCAGAACGGCAGGCAGGCGATCGCGGCCTCGCCCAGGGTCACCCGGTTCTCGCTGACCGTGATCAGGACGAACAGGTTGATGCCCAGCGGCGGCGTCAGCAGGCCGATCTCGATGACGATCACCAGCGCGATGCCGAACCAGACCGGGTCGAAGCCCAGGCCGGTCACCACCGGGAAGACGAACGGCAGGGTGATCAGCAGCATCTCGACCGGGCCGAAGAAACAGCCCAGCACCAGGTACATGGCATAGATCAGGGTGATCACGATCGGCGGCGACAGGCCGGCCTCGGCCACCAGGGCGATGATCTCGCGCGGCATGCCGGTCAGCGAGACCGCCTGGCTGAGGATCACCGCGCCCACGATGATGAAGCCCAGCGCGCTGAAGGTGGTCACCGTGTTGACCAGGGCCCGCCACAGCTTGATCCAGCTGAACTCGCGGTAGAGCAGGGCCAGGACCAGCGCGGTGGCCACGCCGATCGCCGCCGATTCCGTCGGCGTCGCCAGGCCGAAGAAGATCGTGCCGAGGATCGCCAGCACCAGGATGATGAAGGGCCAGGCCTGCAGCGAGATCAGCAGCGCCCGGCCGATCGGCTCGACCGGCCCCTCGTCCGGCGCGACCGCCGGCCGCAGCTTCGCCGCGGCCGCGATGTACAGCATGAAGAACAGCGCGATCATCAGGCCCGGCAGCACGCCGGCCATGAACAGCGCGCCGACGGACACGTCCTGCCAGGCGCCATAGACGATCAGGGCGATCGAGGGCGGGATCAGGATGCCCAGGGTGCCGCCCGCGGCGATCGACCCCACCAGGAGGCGCCGGTCGTAGCCGCGGCGCTCCAGCTCGTTATAGGCGATCGAGCCGACGACGGCGGCCGTGGCGGTGGAGGAGCCGGAGATCGCGCTGAACACCGTGCAGGTGCCGATATTGGTCTGCAGCAGCTTCCCCGGCAGGCGCGCGAAGGTCGGCGACAGGGCGCCGTAGATCCGCCGCGCCAGCCCGGTCTGGCCCAGCACCTCGCCCAGCAGGATGAAGGCCGGGATCGCGGTGAAGGTGAAGCTGTTGAAGACATTCCAGACGGCATTGCCGAGCACGGAGAAATTGCCCGACATCTCGAACCAGAGCACCACCAGGCCCAGCCCGGCGATGGTGGTGCCCAGCAGGTTGCCGGTGACCAGGGCCAGCAGGATGGTGGCGACGATCGCAGCGGTCAGCATCGCATCATTCCGGCTCCACCTGCGCCCGGGCGGCCTGCTCCGCCGCCGCCACCGGGCGGCCGGCGAGGACCCGCCCCAGGTCGGCGAGCAGCCGCGCCGCCACCGCCAGGACCATGACGGCGAGCGAGCCCGGGATCACCGCCTGCCAGGGCCATTCCAGGAAATCGGCGTTCCAGGAGCGGGAGCCGAACTCGTAGGACAGATGGGCGAAGGCGCCGGTCTCCTGGATGATCATCACCAGGACGAAGATGGTGAGCAGGTGGCCGAGGATCGCCGCCCAGCCCTGCAGCGCGGGCGGCAGCTTGCGCCACAGCGCGACGATGCGGATCTGCCGCCCCTTCAGGAAGCCCAGCGGGATCGAGAAGAACGCCACGACCACGAACAGGAAGGCGGCCAGTTCCTCGGTCTGCGGGAACGGCGAGGCGAGGACATAGCGTTGCACGGCGCTGAACAGCAGGATCGCCACGATCAGGCCGACCGCCAATGCGGCCACCGCGGTCATCGCCCAGGACAGGCCGGTCACGGCGGATTCCAGCAGTGCGGCGATCCGCGCCAACCCGCCTGTCTCCCCCGCCTCCCGCCGGTCCGGCATGGCTTCCCCCTATGGCCGCGTCGCGGCCGCCGCGGCCGTCATTGCCAGACCTGGCGGGCGATGCGCAGCCAGTTGCCGCCCAGCACCTTCGCCACCCCATCCTCCGCATAGCCGTGCTGCAGCATGGCCTCGACCAGCGGCGGCAGGTCTTCCGGCGCCGCGAACAGCAGCTCCGCCTGGCCGTACTGACGGTCTGGGTATTTGGCGGCATGGGCCTGCACGAAAGCAAGCATGGCGGCCGGATCGGAGACATGGTCCAGCCCCAGGCCGACATGGTCGATGCCCACCAGCTGCACCCAATAGTCGACATGCCGGAACAGGGTGTCGGCGGAAATGTCGTTGCCGCCGAGGAAGATGCCCACCCCGTTCAGGCCGATCACCCCGCCGGTCGCCGCGCAGGCCCGCGCCTGGTCGTCGGTGATGTTGCGTTCGTGGTCGACCAGCGCGCGCGGGTTGGAGTGGGAGAAGATCACCGGTGCGGTGGAGACCTCCATCGTCTCCATGCTGGTGCGATAGCCGGTATGGCTGACATCCACCACCATGCCCGTGCGGTTCATCGCCTGGATGACCTCGATGCCGAAGCGGCTGAGCCCGGCATCGGTCCGCTCGTGGCAGCCGTCGCCGACATGGTTCTTCTGGTTGTAGGCCATCAGGGCATGGCGCACACCCAGCTTGTAGAAGGTCTCCACCAGGCCGGCATCGCGGTCGAACGGCAGGGTGCCCTGGAAATGCATCACCACCGCCAGCTTGCCGGCGGCCTGCGCCCGAAGCACGTCGTCGGCGCGTTCCGCCAGCACCAGCCGGTCGGCATTGTCGCGGATATGCGCCCGCAGCCGGGTGATCCGGCGCACCGCGCCGGCCATGTCGTCATTGTCCGACGCGATCGTCACCGACACGCAGTCATAGCCGCTGGCCGGCATCCGCTGCAGGGTGCGGAAATGGGCGGCGAAACCGCCCGAGCCGTCGCTGAACGGCATGGTATTGTCCCAGACCAGCGCGCGGCGCAGCAGCGCCGCGGCGGGGTCGGAGACCTGCCAGCGGCCGGTTCCCGCTTCGGCGACCGCCGTCATTTCCAGACCTGCCGGATCAGGCGCAGCCAGTTGCCGCCGATGATGTTGCCCACGGCGGCCTCGTCATAGCCGCGGCCCAGCAGGGCCTCGGTGATGCGGGGCGCCATTTCCGGCTCCACCTGGTTGATCTCGGTATTGTCGTAGCCATAGCCCTTCGGCCATTTGGTGCCGAGCTTCGCGGAGATCGCGACCAGCGCGGGCACGTCGTAGATATAGTCGAAGCCGAAGCCGACATGCTCCGGCCCGACCAGCTGCGCGACATGGTCGATCTGCGCGACATAGGTCTCCAGCGAGGCATCGTTGTTGCCCATGAAGATGCCCAGCCCGGTGATCCCGATCGCCCCGCCGGTGGCGGCGATCGCCTTGATCTGGTCGTCGCGATAGGCGCGGGGATGCTCGAACCGCGCCCAGACATTGCCGTGGCTGCAGATCACCGGTCCGGTCGCGGCGTCGATCGTCTCCAAGGACGAGCGGTAGCCGGTATGGGCGACATCGACGAACATGCCGACCCGCTCCATCTCCGCGATCAGGCTGCGGCCGAACCGGCTGATGCCGCAGTCGGTCAGCTCGTGGCAGCCGTCGGCGACGAAGTTCTTCTGGTTGTAGGCCATCAGCATGTGGCGGATGCCCAGCGCGTGGAACGCCTCCACCAGGTCCAGGTTCCGCGCCACCGGGGTGGTGCCCTGGAAATGCAGGCCGACGGCAAGCTTGCCCTCGGCGCGGGCGCGCGGGATGTCGTCGGCGCGCAGCGCAAGGACCAGTTCGTCGGGGCGGGACAGGATGAAACGCCGGTTCCGCGCGACCTCCGCCAGGGCCGTGGCCGGGTCATGGTCGTCGGTCCCCACCGTCAGGGTCATGAAGTCGAAGCCGGCGCGCTTCATCCGTCCCGGCAGGGCCGCCTGCAGGTCGGGATCGCCCGGCGCGCTCCAGGGACTCGTCATGTCGCAGACGAAGGCCTCGCGCTGCAGCTTCGCCGCGCGCTCGGACACGCCCCAGTCGGCACCGGCCTGAACGTTCATGTCGCCTCCTTCCGCTTCGATCTTTGATCGGCCGGCCCTGCCGCCCCGTCGGGCAGCGAGGCCTGTACCATCATCTCCAGCGCCTGGCGGACGGCCGCCAGCTGCCGGGTGAAATAGCGGGGCGAGGCGGCGAACCGGGCATAGAGCCCCAGCCCGCGCAGCTCCGCCGCCAGGAAATGATTCAGCATGTCCAGCCTGGCCCGCCCGATACCGAGCCCGGCAAAGGCAGTCTCGAACTGCGCCAGCGAGGCCCGGATCGTGTCCTTCTGGAATTGTTCCAGCCGGCTCCGCAGGTCGCTGTCGTCGCGCGCGCCGAGGACGATATCCCAGGTCGCCGGATAGGCCGGGTTGCCGAAGATCCGCCAGCGATGGGCAACGATCGCACGACAGCGCTGGGCAATGCTCCTGCCGTCCTGCGGCGGCAGCGGCAGCATCTCGGCCAGGGGAAACAGTCGCTCCAGCATGACCGCAAGAACCAGATCGGCCTTCGAGCCGAACTGGTGCTGCAGCGCGCCGGTGGTCAGGCCGGCACGCTGCGCCACGCCCATCACGGTCAGGCCGGCATAGCCCGTCGCGACCAGTTCCTCCACCGCCGCGTCGAGCAGGCGGGCCCGGGTCTCGGCACTGCGCTCCACCTGCCGGCGCCGGCGCTTCGGCGCCAGCGGCTCCGGTCCCGCATCCAGGTCGTGCGACGATGGTCGTCCGGAATCCATCCCGTCCCCCCTTGATTAACATCATAGTGATGATGTTTTTTTGGAGTCAACGGATTGTCTTGCGCCGGGATGCGCGGCAGAATTCCCGGGCAGGGGGGCCGGCAATGGCTGGGGAGGCAGGCCGCATGGCCGCAGAGAGAGGATCGGCCGTGCAGCCGGATCGCCGGAACGGCCCGCGGCGCGACTATTCCTGGGCGGGCCTGCTGCGCCACGGCCTGCGTCGCAGGCCGGGCTGGCGCCCCGCCTGGCGGGACCCGGCCCCGAAGGCGCGCTATCGCGTGGTGATCGTCGGCGCCGGCGGCCATGGCCTGGCCACCGCCTATTACCTGGCCCGCAATCACGGCATCACCGATGTCGCGGTGCTGGAAAAGGGCTGGCTGGGCGGCGGCAATACCGGGCGCAACACGACGGTCGTACGCTCCAACTATCTCTATCCGGAAAGCGCCCGGCTCTACGACCTGGCGCTGCGCCTGTACGAGGGGCTGGGGCGGGAGCTGAACTTCAACATCATGCTGTCGCAGCGCGGCATGATCATGACCGGCCATTCCCGGCACGACATGGACGCCTATGCCCATGCCTGCAACGCGATGCTGCTGAACGGCGTGGATTCCGAGCTGCTGGACCGCGACAGGGTCCGCGCCATGGCGCCGCTCTTGAACTTCGGGCCCGATGCCCGCTATCCGATCCATGGCGGCATCCTGCAGCGCCGCGCCGGCATCGCCCGCCACGACGCGGTGGCCTGGGGCTATGCCCGGGCCGCCGACGCCCATGGCATCGACATCGTGCAGAACTGCGCGGTCACCGGCTTCGACATCGAAGGCGGCCGGGTGGCCGCGGTGCAGACCGGCCGGGGACGGATCGCCGCCGACACGGTCGCGCTCTGCGTCGCCGGCCATTCCAGCCAGCTTGCCGGGCTTGCCGGCTTCCGCCTGCCGATCGAAAGCTATGCCCTGCAGGCGATGGTGTCGGAGCCGGTGAAGCCGGTTCTCGATACCGTGGTCCTGGTGCCGCCGACCGGCATGTACCTGAGCCAGTCCGACAAGGGCGAGCTGGTGATCGGCGGCGGGCTGGACCTGTACAATTCCTATGGCCAGCGCGGCAACCCGCCGGTGCGCGACGCGGTGCTGGGCGCCGTGGTGGAGGCCTGGCCCGCCTTCGGCAGGCTGAAGCTGATGCGCCAATGGGGCGGCATCGTGGATGTGGTGGCCGATTCCAGCCCGATCCTCGGCCCCGCGCCCGTCGACGGGATGGTGCTGAACTGCGGCTGGGGGACCGGCGGATTCAAGGCGATCCCGGCCGGCGGCTGGCTCACCGCGCACCAGATCGCCACCGGCCAGCCGCATCCGGTCGCCGCGCCGTTCGGCCTGCACCGCTTTGCCAGCGGCGCGCTGATCGACGAGGCCGCTGCCGCCGGCATCGCGCATTAGGCAGGACGGGAGGGACGCGCCATGCTGCTGATCGACTGCCCCTGGTGCGGGCCGCGCGCGCAGGTCGAGTTCGCCTGCGGCGGCGAATCCCATATCGCCCGGCCGGGCCCGCCCGACACGGTCGGCGACGACATCTGGGCGGCCTATCTGTTCGAGCGGAACAACCCGAAGGGCATCCAGTTCGAACGCTGGTGCCACGCCCATGGCTGCTGCCAGTGGTTCAATGTCGCCCGCGACACGGTCAGCCACGAAATCCGTGCGGTCTATCGCATGACCGATCCCCGTCCCCCGGTCGACGGGACGCGCTTCGACGAAGCGGAGGGCAGCGGGTGAGCGGCTGGCGGCTGCCGCCCTCCGGCATTTTCGGCGCGGAGCGGATCGACCGGGAGCGGCGGATTCTCTTCCGCTTCGACGGGCGCAACCATGTCGGGTTGGCCGGCGACAGCCTGGCCTCCGCCCTGCTGGCCAACGGCATCTCCACGGTCGGCCGCAGCTTCAAGTATCGCCGCCCGCGCGGAATCTTCGCCGCGGGGCCGGAGGAACCCAATGCCATCCTGCAGGTCGGGCGGGGCGCGGCGGAGGAGCCCAATGCCCGGGCGACCGTGATCCCGTTGCGCGAAGGCCTGCTGGCGGCCCCGGTCAACTGCCGGCCGGGGCTGCGGATCGACATGCTGGCCGCGCTGCAGCCCCTGGCGCGGTTCATGCCGGCCGGCTTCTACTACAAGACCTTCAAGGCGCCGGGCTGGGAAAGCTGGGAACCGGCAATCCGCCGCGCCGCCGGGCTCGGCACCCTGGATCCGGCGCCGGCGCCGGCCGGCGCGGCGCATCGCTACGCCCATTGCGACGTGCTGGTGGTCGGCGCGGGCCCCGCCGGGCTGGCCGCCGCGGAGGCCGCCGGCGCGGCAGGCGCGCGGGTGATCCTGGCGGAGCAGGACGAGGCAGCCGGCGGCAACCTTGCCTGGGACGACCGGTTCGTCGACGGCCAGCCCTCCGCCCTTTGGGCGGAACGACTGGCCGGCCGGCTCGCCGGCCGCGGCAATGTCACCCTGCTGACCCGCACGACGGCCTTCGGCCTCTACGACCATGGCTATGTCAGCCTGGCGGAGCGGCTGCCGACGGATCTCGACCGGGGCGCGCCGCCGGCGACCCGCCTCTGGGGCCTGCGCGCGCGGCGCATCGTCCTGGCCTGCGGCGCGCTGGAGCGGCCCCTGGTGTTCCAGAACAACGACCTGCCCGGGGTGATGCTCGCTTCGGCCGTGCGCCGCTACCTGGCGCAGTACAAGGTCGCGGCCGGACGCACCGCGGTGGTGTTCACCGCCACCGACGACGGCTATCGCACCGCCTTCGCGCTGCGGATGGCCGGGGTCGAGGTGGCGGCCATCGTCGACCCGCGGCCGGACGAGGGCCCGGCCGCGCAGCGGGCGCGCGACAGCGGCCTGCCGGTGTTCGCCGGCAGCGTGGTCAGCGCGGCGCGCGGCCGGCGGGCCGTGCGGGCCGTGCGCATCGACGCCCTGCAGGGCGGCCGGCATGCGGAACTCGCCTGCGACCTGCTGGCGGTCTCCGGCGGCTGGACACCCAGTGTCCACCTGTTCTCCCAGGCCGGCGGCAGCCTGGACTGGGATCCGGCGCAAGGCTGCTTCCGGCCGGCGGGCGGTCCGGCGGGGATCGATTGCGCCGGCGCGGGAAACGGGCAGTTCGGCCTTGCCGGGGCCATCGCGGCCGGCCGCCTGGCCGGCACCGCGGCAGCCGAGGCGGCCGGTGCGACCGCCCCGTCGCCGCCCCGGCGGGCGCCCGACCCGCCGGACGTCCTGGAGGACGCGGAGGCGCCGCCGGCGCAGCTCTGGCTGGTGCCGGGCGCCAACCCGCGGAAATCCTGGGTGGACCTGCAGAGCGACGTGACCGCCGCGGACATCGCCCTGGCCGCGGGGGAGAACTATCGCAGCGTCGAGCATCTGAAGCGCTACACGACCCTGGGTATGGCCACGGACCAGGGCAAGACCAGCAACGTGAACGGGCTGGCGCTGCTCGCCGCGGCCACCGGCCAGGCGATCCCGGAGGTCGGCACCACCCGCTTCCGGCCGCCCTTCACCCCGGTGCCGCTCGCCGCCTTCGCCGGCCCCTATCGCGGCGACCTGTACCGGCCGCGGCGCTTCCTGCCGGCGCACGCGGCGCATGTCGCCGAGGGTGCGGCCTTCGAGGATTTCGGCGGCTGGCAGCGGCCGGAAGCCTATCCGCGCGGACCCGAGGATGTCCTGGCCGCCGCGGCGCGGGAGGCCCTGGCGGCGCGCCGGGGCGCCGGTCTGTTCGACGCCTCGCCGCTCGGCAAGATCGAGGTCTACGGTCCCGACGCCGCAACCTTCCTGGACCGGATCTATGCCAACACCATGTCCACCCTGAAGCCGGGCCGGGTGCGCTATGGCCTGATGCTGTCGGAGCATGGCGGGATCTTCGACGACGGTGTCTGCGCCCGGCTGGCGCCGGACCGCTTCCTGGTCAGCGCCACGTCCGGCCATGCCGCCGCCGTCGCGGCGATGATGGACGAATGGCTGCAATGCGAATGGGTGGGCCTGAAGGTGCTGGTCAGCGACCTGACGACGGCCTGGGCGACGATCGCCGTCACCGGCCCGCGGGCGCGCTCCATCCTCGCCGCGCTCGACAGCGGCATCGACCTGGCGCCGGAGGCCTTCCCCCACATGTCGGTCCGCGAAGGGCGCCTGGGCGGGGTGGCCGCCCGGGTGATGCGGGTCAGCTTCACCGGCGACCTGTCCTATGAGGTCAGCGTGCCGGCCGGCCATGGCGAGAGCCTGTGGCTGGCCGCCCGGGCCGCCGGCCATACGGTCCCGATCGGGGTCGAGGCGCTGATGATCCTGCGCACCGAGAAGGGTTTCATCCATGTCGGCGCCGATACCGACGCCACCACCCAGCCGGCGGATATCGGCATGGCCGCCGCCATCGCCAGGAAGCCCGGCGATTTCGTCGGCCGCCGCTCGCTGTCCCGCCCCGCCTTCGCCGCGCCGGGCCGGCTGCAGCTCGTCGGGCTGGAGCGGCTGGACGGCACCGCGCCGTTTCCGGTCGGCAGCCATATCGTCGAGGGCAGGGACAGCGCCCGTGCCAGCGCCGGCGCCGTGACCTCCAGTTGCTTCAGTCCCATTCTCGACCGGCCCGTGGCGCTGGCCATGCTGCGCGACGGGCTCGCCCGCACCGGCGAGGAGGTGCGGGTCTTCGACCGCGGTGCCGAAATGCCGGCGCGGGTGGTCGCGCGCTGTTTCCTGGACCCGGCGAACGCGCGGCTGCATGGCTGACCTGGCGCCCCGCTCCCCGCTTGCCGCCGACGCACGCGACGGCGGCCCGGCCCTGGCCGAAGGCCGCAACGTGACCTTGCGGGAACGGCCGCGCCAGGCCCGCTGCCTGCTGCGCGGCACCGATCGCGATGCGCTGGATGCCGCGCTCGCGGCCCGCCTGCGCTGCCACCTGCCGGCCGCACCGAACCGGGTCGGCAGCGGGCCGCACCTGGATTGCCTCTGGCTGCGCCCCGATGCCTGGCTGCTGGTCGACGATGTACGCGCACCCGCCGACCTCCTGGCGGAGGTGCAGGCGGCCATCGCCGGGCAGTTCGCCACCGCCGCGGACGTCACCGATGCCTGGATCGGCCTCGCCCTGACCGGTGCGCGCGCCGCCGAGGTGCTGGCGGCCGGCTGCCCGCTGGACCTGGATCCGCGCGCCTTTCCGGCCGGACGAAGCGCCCGCACCCTGCTCGCCCAGGTGCCGGCCCTGCTGCGCCCGCTGCCGGACGCGGCAGGCTTCGAGATCCATGCCGATGCCAGCCTGGCGCGCTATCTGTGGGGCTGGTTCGGCAGCCAGCTCGGGTGAGGCAGGCGGCCCGGGCTAATGCCGCCCGCGGCAATCGCCGCCCCGGCCCTGCCTGCCGCAGCCGCCGCGCGCCCCGCGGCCCGGCCCGTCGCCGCCGCGCTGGTATCCGCTTCGGCGATAGCCCTCACGCTGAGGCGCGCCGCGGTGATAGCCGCCCCGGCCATGGCCACCGCCGCGGTAATAGCCGCCGCCCTTGTAGTAGGTCCCCAGACGGGGGCCGCCGCGGGCATGGCCGTACCCGCCGGGCGCAACCTTGTAGGCGCCGTAGTACGGCCCCGGGTCATGGTGGCGGTGGCGTCCGTGGTAGTGGCAGGCGGCGGTGGAGAGAATCAGGATGGCGCCGAGCACCGGCGCCAGCAACGACCGTAGGATCCGCATCGGGCACCTCTTGTCCGGCCGATCCTGCGGCCGGCGTCAAGTCAGCCCCCGTCCCAATGCGGCTCTACTGTCCCATGTGTGTGTCATGCCGGCAAGCCGGACTGAGTGACAGATCTTCGGCCGCAGCGCCAGCCGCTGCGATCGGGTTGAGCATCGCCTGAAGAAGACAAAAGACGCCCTGCCGTCCCCGGCCATCCGGGAACGGCGGGCGCCATCGCTGCCTTACTGCGGCAGCTTGTCGTCGATGCCTTCGACGTAGAAGTTCATCCCGGCCAGCACGCCGTCCTCGGCGACCTCGCCCTCCTTCAGCCAGACGCTGCCGTCCTGCTTCTTGATCGGGCCGGTGAAGGGATGGAAGCTGCCGTCCGTGATCGACGCCGTGGTCTTTTCCGCCATCGCCTTCACGTCGTCGGGCATGTTGGTGAACGGCGCCATGACCACCGTGCCGTCCTCCATGCCGTCCCAGGTCGCCTGCTGTTCCCAGGTGCCGTCCAGCACCGCCTGCACCCGCTCGATATAGTACGGCGCCCATTCGTCGACGATCGCGGTCAGCTGCGTCTTCGGGCCGAACTTGATCATGTCGGAAGCCTGGCCGAAGGCGTGCAGGCCGCGTTCGGCCGCGACCTGCATCGCCGCCGTGGAATCGGTGTGCTGGGCCAGCACGTCGACCCCCTGGTCGAACAGCGACTTGGCGGCATCGGCCTCCTTGCCCGGGTCGAACCAGGAATTCACCCAGACCACCTTCACCTTGAAGTCCGGGTTGACCGACTGCGCCCCCAGCATGAAGGCATTGATGCCCTGCACCACCTCCGGGATCGGGAAGGAGCCGATATAGCCGGCGGTCCCGGTCTTGGAGACCTTCGCCGCGATCTGCCCGATGACATAGCGGCCCTGGTAGAACCGGCTGTCATAGGTCGCGACGTTCGGATGCTCGCGCTTGTAGCCGGTGGCATGCTCGAACTTCACGTCGGGGAACTTGGCGGCGGCCTTGTTGGTCGCGTCCATGAAGCCGAACGAGGTGGTGAAGATGATGTTGCAGCCGGAGCGGGCGAAGCGCTCGATGGCGCGCTCGCCGTCCGCGCCCTCGGGCACGTTCTCCAGATAGGCGGTCTCCACCTTGTCGCCCAGCGCCTTCTCCACCGAGAGGCGGCCCTGGTCGTGCTGGTAGGACCAGCCGAAATCGCCGATCGGTCCGACATAGATGAAGCAGGCCTTCGCCTTGTCCATGCCGGCCGCCAGGCCGGCGGCCGGCGACAGGAAGGCGGCCGCCAGGGCCAGGGCGCCGAGATGTCTGAGTTTCATGGCCGGTATCTCCTCTGAAAGCGGCTGGATGATGGGTCGCGCTACGGCACGAAGGGTTGTCCAAGGCATGCGGGCGCCGCGCCACTGGCGGAGCGGCGGCTGGCGGAAATCACGACCAGCACGACGATGGTGGCAATATACGGCAGGGCCGACAGGAACTGCGACGGGATCCCGACGCCCGCGGCCTGGGCATGGAACTGCAGGATCAGCACGGCGCCGAACAGATAGGCGCCGGCCAGGGCGCGCAGCGGCCGCCAGCCGGCGAACACCACCAGTGCCACGGCGATCCAGCCGCGCCCGGCCGACATGCCCTCGACCCATTGCGGGGTATAGACCAGCGACAGGTAGCCGCCGGCCAGGCCCGCACAGATGCCGCCGAACAGGATCGCCAGGCAACGGACGGCCAGCACATTGTAGCCGATCGCATGGGCGGAGGCATGGTTGTCGCCCACCGCGCGGATGGTCAGTCCCAGCCGGGTGCGGGCCAGCAGGTACCAGGTGCCGGCGACCAGCGCGATCGACAGGTAGACCAGGAGGTCGTGCCGGAACAGCAGCGGGCCAAGCAGCGGGATCTCCGACAGGAGCGGGATGGCGATCGCATCCAGCTTCACGCCCGGAACGCCGACAAAGCCCTGCCCCAGCAGCCCGGCAATGCCGATGCCCAGCAGGGTGATCGACAATCCCGTGGCGACCTGGTTGGTCGCGAAGAACAGCACCAGCAGCGCAAACAGCATCGACAGCACGCCGCCCGCCGCCAGGGCGAACAGGATCCCGGCATAGGCCGAGCCGGTCAGCTGGGCGCCGGCGAAGCCGGCGGCGGCGCCGACGATCATCATGCCCTCGACACCGAGGTTGAGGACACCGGAGCGCTCCACCACCAGTTCGCCGATCGCGGCCAGGAGCAGCGGCGTCGATGCGGCGATGATGGTGAGCGCGATGGCCTGCGCCATGTCGAACATGGGCATCTCAGCTTCCCCCGGCCAGCCGGCGCACCGGCCGCACCCAGCGCAGGCGGTGCAGGATGAAGACGTCGCAGGTCAGCACATAGAACAGCAGGATCCCCTGGAACACGCGGGTGATCTTGTCGGAGACGCCGATCGCGATCTGCGCGGATTCGCCGCCGATGAAGGTGACCGACAGGACGAAGGCCGCCAGGATCGCGCCGGCCGGGTTCAGCCGCGCGAGAAACGCGACGATGATCGCTGTGAAGCCGTAGCCCGGCGAGATCTGCGTGCGCAGCTGGCCGATCGGCCCGGCCACCTCCATCGCACCGGCCAGCCCCGCCAGCCCGCCGGACAGCGCCATCACCAGATAGATCGTGCCGTTGCGGCTGATTCCGGCAAACCGCGCGGCCTGCGGCGCCGTCCCGCTGAGCCGCAGGCCGAAGCCGGTGAAGGTGCGGCTCAGCGCGAAGGCCAGCAGCAGGCAGACAGCCAGGGCGGCAAGGAAGCCGATGTTCAGCCGGTCCGCACCGATCACCGGCATGCTCGCCCAGTCGTGGAACGGCCGGGTTTCCGGGAAGTTCAACCCGGCCGGGTTGCGCCAGGGGCCCCGCACCAGCCAGTCCAGGAACAGCTCCGCGACATAGACCAGCATCAGGCTCGTCAGGATCTCGTTGGCGCCGAAGCGCACCCGGAACAGGGCCGGGAGCGACGCGAACAGCGCACCGCCCAGGATCCCGGACAGCAGCATCAGGGGCAGGATCAGCGGCCCCTGCAGGTCGGGCAGCACCACCGGCCAGAACGAACCCGCGATCGCGCCGAGGATGAACTGGCCCTCGGCACCGATGTTCCAGACGCTCGCCGCGAAGCAGACCGCCAGGCCCGCCGCGATCAGCGCCAGCGGCGTCATCTTCACCAGCACCTCTTCCAGCGACCAGGCGACGGTCACCGGCTCGACGAAGAAGAAGTACAGGCCCGCCACGGGGTCCTTGCCCAGCGCCAGGAACAGCACCGCACCGGTGACCAGGGTCAGCGCGAAAGCCGCCGCCGGCGACAGCAGCGCCATCCAGGCCGAGCGGCCCGACCGCCGCTCCAGCCTAAGCCACATGATGCGCCACCTGCCCGGCCGCCGGGCCGCCGCTGCCCGACATCATCAGGCCGATCCGTTCCGCCGTCAGGCCGGCCGCCGGATGGAAATCGCTGAGCCGGCCGGCGCAGAGGACGGCGATGCGGTCCGCGATCTCGTAGATCTCGTCCAGGTCCTGGCTGATCACCAGGATCGCCGCGCCATTTTTCGCCAGGTCCACCAGGGTGCGGCGGATATGGGCGGCGGCGCCGGCATCGACGCCCCAGGTCGGCTGATTGACGACCAGCAGGGCCGGGTCGCGGTCCACCGCCCGGCCCACGACATATTTCTGCAGGTTGCCGCCGGACAGCGCGCGGGCCAGCGGGTCGCGCGCCGCGGTGCGCACGTCGAACGCCTTGCGGATCCGGTCGCTGATCGCGGCGGCCCGGCGCATCACCAGGACGCCGCGGTTCAAGAGCGCCGGGTCGGTCTTCGCGCGGGTGACCAGGATGTTCTCGCCCAGGGTGAGGTCGGGCGCCGTGGCATGGCCCAGACGGTCCTCGGAAATGAAATCGGCGTTCATCCGCCGCCGTTCGACGATCCCCAACCGGCCGGCGGGCCGGCCGAACAGGCGGATCGCCGTGTCGGGCGCGCAGGGCCGCTCGCCCGACAGCGCCGCGAACAGCTCGCTCTGGCCGTTGCCGGCGATCCCGGCGATGGCGCTCACCCGGCCCGCCGGCAGGCTGAAGGAAATCTCGCGCAGGTCGGTGCCGAACAGGCTGGCCGCCGGCAGCGACAGCCGGTCGACAACCAGCGCATCCTCGCCCGCCTGCGCCAGGCCGGCCGGGCGCGCGGCATGGACGGTCTCGCCGACCATCATGCGGGCAAGCTCGGCCTTCGGCACCTGCGCCGGGTCGCAATCGGCGACCACCTTGCCCAGGCGCAGCACCGTGGCGCGTTGGCAGAGCCGGCGGACCTCGTCCAGCTTGTGGGAGATGTAGAGGATCGCCCGGCCCTCGGCAGTCAGCTGCTGCAGCATCGCGAACAGGTCCTCGACCTCCTGCGGCGTCAGCACGCTGGTCGGCTCGTCCATGATGATCAGGTCGGGGTTCTGCATCAGGCAGCGGACGATCTCGACCCGCTGGCGTTCGCCCGCCGACAGGTCGGCGACCACCGCATCGGGCTTCAGCGGCAGGCCGTAGCGTGCCGAGATCGCCGCAAGCTCGCCGGCGACGCGGGCGACCGACATCGACATCGGCAGCGCCACCGCGATGTTCTCCGCCACCGTCAGGGCATCGAACAGCGAGAAATGCTGGAACACCATGCCGATGCCGAGTTCGCGGGCCTTCGCCGGGCTGGCAACCTCGACCGCCTGGCCGCGCCAGCGGATGCTGCCGCCATCGGGCCGGTTGATGCCGAAGAAGCACTTCACCAGGGTCGACTTGCCCGCACCGTTCTCCCCCAGCAGGGCATGCACCTCGCCGCCGAACAGCCGCAGGCTCACCCGGTCGTTGGCGACGAAGCTGCCGAAGCGCTTCGTCACCTCGACCGCCTCGAGCAGCGGGATCCGTTCATCGGTCATCGGCGCGCAGCCCCCTCTTACGCAACCCCGTCTTACGCCAGCCCGTCTCGCCTTGAACCGCCAGCCTAGCGCCAAGCGGCACGGGGCCGATAGCCGGCATGTCCGCCCCATCGTATCCTGCCCAATCCATAGGCAGGACCCGGTCCACCCATGGCCGAACCGGCACCGTTCCGGTTGCCGCAGATGTGGGCGTGGCGCAAGGCCCGCATCGCCGCGGGACCCGCCGCCGGCGAGAGGAGCCTCGGGCAAGTTCCGGGCAAATGCCAGCCCCAACGATGGGGGAGGACTGGCCCGGGATTTTTGCCTCATACTGGGGGCAGCGACCGCCGGGGGCATTCCGTGATGGAGGCAGGACAGGCAGTGGAGCGCTATTCGCGGGACATGCACGGCCATGGCGCGACGCCGCCCGACCCGGCCTGGCCGGGCGGCGCGGCGCTCGCCCTCAACTTCGTGGTGAACTACGAGGAGGGTGGCGAGAACTGCACCCTGCATGGCGATGCCGCCTCCGAGGCCTTCCTGTCGGAGATCGTCGGCGCCGCCCCCTGGCCCGGGCAGCGCCACTGGAACATGGAATCGATCTACGAGTTCGGCGCCCGCGCCGGATTCTGGCGGCTGCACCGGATGTTCGCCGGCGCCGGCATCCCGGTCACCGTGTTCGGCGTGGCGACCGCGCTGGCCCGGTCACCGGCGCAGGTCGCCGCGATGCAGGCAGCAGAGTGGGAGATCGCCAGCCACGGCCTGAAATGGGTCGAGTACAGGGATATGGACCGCGCCGCGGAGCAGGCCGACATGCGCGCGGCGCTGGCCCTGCACGAAGCGGTCACCGGGGACCGTCCGGCCGGCTGGTACACCGGCCGCTGCTCGATGAACACGGTGGACCTGGCGACCCTGGAGGGCGGCTTTGCCTACCTGTCCGACAGCTATGCCGACGAGCTGCCCTACTGGCGGACGGAAGCCTCCGGCGCGACGGCGCTGATCCTGCCCTACACCCTGGACGCCAACGACATGCGCTTCGCCACGGCGCAGGGCTTCAATTCCGGCGAGCAGTTCTTCGCCTACCTGAAGGACAGCTTCGACGTGCTGCTGGCGGAGGGGCGGGCCGGGCAGCCGAAGATGATGTCGGTCGGCCTGCATTGCCGGCTCGCCGGCCGGCCGGGCCGGTCCACGGCGCTGGCGCGCTTCCTGGACCATGTCCGCGCCCATGACGATGTCTGGCTGGCGCGGCGGGTCGATATCGCCCGGCACTGGCAGGCCCGCCATCCCGCGCCCGCGGCGGGCGGACGGCCGTCGCTGCTGTCCCGCGACCGCTTCGTGGACCGCTTCGGCGGGGTCTTCGAGCATTCGCCCTGGATCGCCGAGCAGGCCTTCGCGCTGGAGCTCGGCCCCGCCCATGACACGGCGACCGGCCTGCACAATGCGCTGGCCAGGATCTTCCGGACCGCCAGCGCGGAGGAACGCCTCGCCGTGCTGCGTGCCCATCCGGACCTCGCGGGCAGGCTGGCCGCGGCGCAGCGGCTCACCGGGGCCTCGGCGGCGGAGCAGGCCTCGGCCGGGCTGGACCGGCTGACCGATGCGGAGCGCAGCGCCTTCCAGGACGGCAATGCCGCCTATGTGGCGAAGTTCGGCTTTCCCTTCATCATCGCGGTCCGCGGCCGCAACAAGGAGGCTATCCTGGCGGAGATGAACCGGCGGCTGGGCAATACGGCGGAGGCGGAGATCGCCGAGGCCTGCCGCCAGGTGGAGCGGATCGCGCTGCTGCGGTTGCGCGAGATGCTGCCGGACTAGCGGACAGGAAGCAGGACATGCCGGACCAGAGCCCATCGAAAGCCGTGCCCGAAATCAACCTCGCCTCCGCCGCCCTGGGCGCCCGGGTGCTGTGGTGCAGCGACGAGTTCTTCGCGCCGGCGGAGCGCATGCTGAACCCGGCGCCGCCGGTGTTCATCGCCGACAAGTACGACGATCACGGCAAGTGGATGGACGGATGGGAAACCCGGCGCCGCCGCGACGACGGCCATGACCTGGCCCTGGTCGCCCTGGCGACGGGGGCCCGGCTGACCCGCTTCGATGTCGAGACCACGCATTTCACCGGCAATTTCCCGCCCGCCTGCCGCATCGAGGCCTGTCGCAGCGCCGCCCCGCCGGCTGCGGACACCACCTGGACCGAGCTCCTGCCGACCAGCCCCCTGGCCGGCAACAGCCACAACCTGTTCGCGTGCACCCCCTCCGACGGCGATCCCGGGGCGAGCTGGACCCACCTGCGGCTGCACATCTATCCCGATGGCGGCGTGGCGCGGTTCCGCGCCTTCGGCCAGCCGGTGCTGGACCCGGCCGCCGCCGCCGGCCCGATCGACCTGGCGGCGGCCCTGAACGGCGGCCGGGTGGTCGGCGTTTCCGATGCCCATTACGGCGACTTCACCCAGATCCTGGCACCCGGCCGCGGCCGCGACATGGGCGATGGCTGGGAGACCAGCCGCCGGCGCAGCCCCGGCCATGACTGGATCGTCGTCGCGCTCGGCACCCGCGGGCGGATCCGCGAGGTGATCGTCGACACGGCCCACTACAAGGGCAATTTCCCGCACAGCTGCTCGCTGCACGCGGCCGACCTGTCGGGTGTCCGGGGCGAACTGCCGGCGGCGATCCTGGCGGCGTCGATGTACTGGCGCGAGCTGCTGCCGCAAACGCTGTTGCAGGCGGATCGCGAGCATCGCTTCGACACCGCGCAGCTGGCGGATCTCGGCCCGGTGACCCATGCCCGGCTCAACATCTTCCCCGATGGTGGGGTGAGCCGGCTACGGCTGTTCGGAGCGGTCGAATGAGCCGGCAGATCCCTGCCGCCCCGCTGACGGCGACGGCCTTCGCGCCGTTCGGCGAGGTGCTGGAAGCGGCCGGTGCGGCGGATATGTTGATCAACGACGGCCTCTGCGAGCGGTTCCACGACCGCGCGACCCTGGCCGCGGAGGAACCGCAGGGCCGGCTCGGCATCAGCCTGTTCCGCAGCCGGCTCTGCACCCTGCCCTGCCGTGTCGCCCTGCTGGAGCGGCATCCGCTGGGCTCGCAGGCCTTCCTGCCGATGGATGCGGCCCGCTTCCTGGTGATCGTCGCGCCCGATGCGGGCGGGGCGCCGGGCGCGCCGCAGGCCTTCCTGGCAAAGGCCGGACAGGGCATCAACTTCCGGCGCGGCACCTGGCACGCGCCCCTCTCGCCCTTGTCCGGGTCCGGCTTGTTCGCGGTGGTCGACCGCATCGGCCCGGGCAATAATCTCGAGGAACATCCGCTGGCGGAGCCTTTCCACGTCACTGTCGAAGCCGCGCCATGGGACGACTGACGACGCATGTGCTGGACCTTGCCCGCGGCAGCCCTGCCGCCGGGCTCGCGCTGCGCCTGTTCGCACTCGACGGCGCCGAACCCGCCTTGCTGGCCCAGGCGCGCACCAACGCCGATGGCCGTGTCGACGCGCCGCTGCTGGAGGGGGCGACGATGCGGGCCGGCCGCTTCGAACTGCTGTTCGATGCCGGCGGCTATTTCCGCAGCCTCGGCCTGGACCTCGCCGAGCCCGGCTTCCTGGAGGAAATCCCGATCCGCTTCGGCATTGCCTCCGCCGATGCGCATTACCATGTGCCGCTGCTGCTCTCGCCCTTCGGCTATTCGACCTATCGGGGGAGCTGACGGGCCATGCCCAGCCTGCGCCACGAGATCCGCTTCCTGCTGAACGAGACGCCGGTCACGGTGAGCGAGGCGGCGCCCGACACCACCCTGCTGTCGTTCCTGCGCCTGGAGCGGCGCCTGACCGGCAGCAAGGAGGGCTGCGCGGAGGGCGATTGCGGCGCCTGCACGGTGATGGTCGGCCGCCTGGCCGGCGGGGAGCTGGTCTACGAGGCCGTCACCAGCTGCATCCGGCTGCTGCCCTCGCTCGACGGCTGCCATGTGGTGACCGTCGAGCATCTGTCGCGGGACGGCGGGCTGCACCCGATCCAGCAGGCGCTGGTCGATGCCCACGGCTCGCAATGCGGCTTCTGCACGCCGGGCATCGCGATGGCGCTCTATGCGCTGTGGCTGCGCAGCCCCGCCCCCGGGGTGACGGAGATCGAGCGCGCCCTGCAGGGCAATCTCTGCCGCTGCACCGGCTACCAGCCGATCGTCGATGCGGCGCTGTCGCTGCCACGCTACGGCACCCCGGATGCCGACCCGCTGGCCATGGGCCGCGCGGCGGTGCAGCAACAGCTCGCCGCCTGGCAGGACGGCGCACGGGTCGAACTGGCCCACGGCGATGCGCGGGCGATCCTGCCGGCGGACGGCGACGATTTTGCCGCGGCCCTTGCCGACAATGCGGGCGCGACGATCGTGGCCGGCGCCACCGATGTCGGGCTCTGGGTCACCAAGCGGTTCCAGGCGATCTCTCCGGCGATCTTCATCGGCCATCTGGCCGGGCTGCAGCAGGTCGAGGCGGAGGAAGCCGGCCTGCGGCTCGGCGCCGGAATCAGCTATGCCCAGGCGTTGCCGCATCTGCTGGACCGCTTTCCCCATCTGGCGGAGCTGTGGTGGCGGATCGGCGGCGACCAGATCCGCAGCATGGGCACGATCGGCGGCAATATCGCCAACGGCTCGCCGATCGGCGACACGCCGCCCGCCTTCATCGCGCTGGCCGCGACCCTGACCCTGCGGTCGCGGCGCGGCGCGCGGACTTTGCCGCTGGAGGACTTCTTCATCGCCTATGGCCGGCAGGACCGCGGGGCGGACGAGTTCGTCGAGAGCGTCTTCCTGCCCTATCCGGAGCCGGGCCGGCACGACGCGGCCTACAAGCTGTCGAAGCGCCGCGACGAGGATATCTCGGCGGTCTGCGGCGCCTTCTCGCTGCGCCTGGAGGGCGAGACGGTCGCCGCGCTGCGCATCGCCTATGGCGGCATGGCGGCGACACCGCGTCGCGCCGCGGCGGTCGAAGCGGCCCTGCTCGGCCGGCCCTGGAGCGCGGCCAGCCTGGCCGGGGCCGCCACGGCCTTCGACGCCGATTTCCAGCCGATCGGCGACTGGCGGGCTTCCGCCGACTACCGCCGGACCGCCGCGCGGAACCTGCTGCGGCGGTTCCACCTGCAGACGACGGGCATGGCCGGCCTGCGGCTGTCCCGGGAGACGGCAGCATGATGCACGGACCGGCCGACCCGCACCGCAGCCCACCGCCCGACGCAGAGGCCGGCGCGATCCACCAGCCGGTCGCCCACGATTCCGCGCACAAGCATGTCGCCGGTACCGCGCCCTATATCGACGACCTGCCGGAGCGCGACGGCACGGTGCATGCCTGCCTGGGCCTGGCGCCGCAGGCGGCCGGGCGCATCGCCAGCCTCGACCTCGATGCCGTGCGGGCGGCCGACGGCGTGCTCGGTGTGCTGACCGCCGCCGACATTCCCGGCGCGAACGATGTCAGCCCCACCGGCGCCGGCGACGACCCGGTCTTCGCCGAGACCGCGATCGCCTTCCATGGCCAGCCGCTGTTCGCCGTGATCGCCGCAACCCGGGAGCAGGCCCGCCGCGCCGCCGCGAAGGCCGTCATCCGGATCGACGATGCCGCGCCTGTCCGCGACATCGCGGCGGCCCGCGCCGCCGGCGGCGACCTGGTCTGCGCGCCGCTGACCCTGCGCCGCGGCGATGCCCTGGCCGGGCTGGCGGCGGCGCCGCACCGGCTGTCCGGGCGCATCGCCATCGGCGGGCAGGACCATTTCTACCTGGAGGGCCAGATCGCCTATGCCGTGCCGGGCGAGGACCAGGACATGCTGGTCTATTCCTCCACCCAGCATCCCAGCGAGGTGCAGCACATGGTCGCCCATGTGCTGGGCATCGCCAGCCATGCGGTGACCGTCGAGGTCCGCCGGATGGGCGGCGGCTTCGGCGGCAAGGAGACCCAGGCCAGCCTGTTCGCCTGCGTGGCGGCGCTGGCGGCCCGGCGCTTCGGCCGGCCGGTCAAGCTGCGCCCCGACCGCGACGACGACATGCTGGCGACCGGCAAGCGCCACGATTTCGAGGTCGACTACGATGTCGGCTTCGATGCGGACGGGCGGATCCAGGCGGTCGACGCGGTGTTCGCCGCCCGCTGCGGCTTTTCCGCCGACCTGTCCGGCCCGGTCACCGACCGCGCGCTGTTCCACGCCGACAACTGCTACTTCTATCCGGCGGTCCGGCTGCGCTCGGAGCCGCTGCGCACCAACACCGTGTCGAACACCGCGTTTCGCGGCTTCGGCGGGCCGCAGGGGATCGTCGCCTGCGAGCGCATGATCGAGGAGATCGCCTATCGCCTGGGCAAAGACCCGCTGGAGGTCCGCAAGGCGAACTTCTACGGCGTTGCCGACGGTCGCGACGTGACGCCCTATCACCAGCGGGTCGAGGACAACATCGTCGCCCGGCTGGTCGCGGAGCTGGAGGAGAGCGCCGGCTATGCCGCGCGGCGCCGGGCGATCCTGGCGCACAATGAAGGCGGGCCGGTGATCCGCCGCGGCATCGCGCTGACCCCGGTGAAGTTCGGCATCTCCTTCACCGCCACCTGGTACAATCAGGCCGGCGCCCTGGTGCATGTCTACCGCGACGGCTCGATCCACCTGAACCATGGCGGCACGGAAATGGGCCAGGGCCTGAACGTGAAGGTCGCCCAGGTCGCGGCGGACGCTTTCCAGGTCGGCCTGGACCGGGTGAAGATCACCGCCACCACCACCGACAAGGTGCCGAACACCTCCGCCACCGCGGCCTCGTCGGGCTCCGACCTGAACGGCATGGCCGCGGCGGATGCCTGCCGGCAGATCGTCGCACGGCTGACCGCCTTTGCCGCCGAAAAGTACCGTGTCGCGCCGGAGGCGATCGCCTTCGAGGCCGGCACGGTCCGCATCGGCGAACGCCGCCTGCCGTTCGCCGACCTGATCGAGGCCGCCTATCAGGGCCGGGTCCACCTGTCGGCCGCGGGCTTCTACAAGACGCCGGAGATCCACTGGGACCGGGCCAGCGGCACCGGCCAGCCGTTCTATTATTTCGCCTATGGCGCCGCGGTCTCCGAGGTCAGCATCGACACCCTGACCGGGGAATACCAGGTCGACCGGGTCGACATCCTGCATGACGTGGGGCGGTCGCTGAATCCGGCGATCGACCGCGGCCAGGTCGAGGGCGCCTTCATCCAGGGCATGGGCTGGCTCACGACCGAGGAGCTGTGGTGGGACGATGCCGGTCGCCTGCGGACCCATTCGCCGTCGACCTACAAGATCCCGCTCGCCTCCGACCTGCCGCCGGTGTTCAACGTGGCGCTCGCCGCCTGGTCGGAGAACCCGAAGCGCAGCATCAAGCGGTCGAAGGCGGTCGGCGAGCCGCCCTTCATGCTGTCCACATCGGTGCTGGAGGCGCTGTCCATGGCCGTCGCCAGTGTCGCGGACTATCGGGTCTGCCCGCGGCTGGACGCGCCGGCCACGCCGGAACGCGTGCTGCTGGCGGTGGAACGCCTCGCGGGCCAGGGCGGCACGCCATGACCGAGGCGGAGCTCCTGGCCTTCCTGGCGCGCGGCCCGGCGCTGCGGGTGACCGTGGCCGAGGCCGCGGGATCGACGCCGCGCGCGGCCGGCACCTGGATGCTGGTCGGCCGGGACGCGGTGCTGGGGACCATCGGCGGCGGCCAGCTGGAGCTGCTCGCCATCGACGAGGGACGGAAACGGCTGGCGGGCGGCGCCGGCCCGGCTGCCCTGTCGGTCGCGCTGGGCCCGGAGATCTGCCAGTGCTGCGGCGGACGGGTCGGCCTGCGTTTCGACCGGGTGGATGACGGCCTGGCGGCGGACCTGGCCGGCGAGATCCGGGACGGCCTGGCCGCCCGCCCCGCAATCTTCCTGTTCGGCGCCGGGCATGTCGGCCGTGCGATGGCCGCCGCGCTGGCGCTGCTGCCGGTCCGCACGGTGGTCAGCGACACGCGGCCGGCGGAGCTCGCCCGGGTGGAGGCGGCGGTGGAGACCCGCCTCGCCGCGCTGCCGGAAGCCCTGGTGGACGCGGCGCCGCCGCGCTCGGCCTTTCTGGTGCTGACCCACGACCATGCGCTCGACTTCCTGATCGCCGCCCGTGCGCTGGGGCGCAGCGACGCGGCCTATATCGGCATGATCGGCTCGCGCACCAAGCGCCAGGCCTTCGAGCATTGGCTGGAACGGACCACGGGATCGCGCGAACCCGCCCGCCGGCTGCACTGCCCGATTGCCGCCGGCAGCCCCGGCGACAAGCGGCCGGAGGTGATCGCAGGCTTCGCGGCCGCCGAGGTGCTGGCCGCCCTGCTCACCCCTCCCGCAGACGGGACCGCCACCCGGGAGGCATCCGATGTTCGATCCGCTGATTGATGCGGCGTTGTGGGAATGGCTGTCCTTCGCGGTGCGCTGGACCCATGTGATCGTCGGCATCGCCTGGATCGGCTCGTCCTTCTACTTCATCGCCCTGGACCTCGGCCTGGTGCATCGCCCGCACCTGCCCGACGGCGTGAAGGGCGAGGAATGGCAGGTCCATGGCGGCGGCTTCTACAACATGCAGAAGTACATGATCGCGCCGCCGACCCTGCCGGAACACCTGACCTGGTTCAAATGGGAGAGCTATTCGACCTGGCTGTCCGGCTTCGCGATGCTGGCGGTGCTGTACTATGCCCAGGCCGATCTCTACCTGATCGACCAGGAGCGGATGGCCCTGTCGCCGGAAGTCGCGATCCTGATCTCGGTCGCCTCCCTGGCCGTGGGCTGGCTGCTCTATGACGGGCTCTGCCGCCTGCTGGTGGGGCGCAACGACAGCGCCCTGATGGTCCTGCTGTTCGCAGTGATCGTGGCGATGGCCTGGGGCTATACCCAGGTTTTCACCGGCCGGGCCGCGCTGCTGCATCTCGGCGCGTTCACCGCGACCATCATGTCGGCAAACGTGTTCTTCGTGATCATCCCGAACCAGAAGGTCGTGGTCGCGGACATGAAGGCCGGCCGCACGCCGGACCCGAAATACGGGGTGATCGCGAAGCAACGCTCGACGCACAACAACTACCTGACCCTTCCGGTCATCTTCTTGATGCTGTCGAACCATTATCCCCTGGCGACGAGCACGGAGTTCAACTGGATCATCGCCGCCCTGGTGTTCCTGATGGGCGTGTCGATCCGCCACTATTTCAATACCAGGCATGCCCGCAAGGCGGCGCCGAACTGGACCTGGGCGGTCACTGCCGCGCTGTTCGCCGCCATCGTCGCGCTGTCGGTCTGGCCGACCCTGCCGGACGCGGAGGAGGAAGCTGCCGCCGCGACGGCGGGGCCGCAGCTCGCTGCCGCCGACCGCGATGCGGCCGTCGTCGACATCGTCCTGACCCGCTGTTCGATGTGCCACGCCGCCGCGCCGGTGTGGGACGGCATCGCCCATGCGCCGCTGGGGGTGGTGCTGGAGAACGAGGCGCAGGTGATGCGCCACGCCCGCGAGATCTACCTGTTCGCGGCCGCCAGCCATGCGATGCCGCCCGGCAACCTGACCTACATGGAACCCGGGGAGCGCCGCGCCATCGCCCGCTGGTTCGCGCAGGGCGGCGGCGGCTGACCGCGGCAGGCAGGGTTCCGGACGCCCGTCGGGCGGCCCGGAGGATCGCGGGTCGCCGTGGAGCCGGCGGTCCGGAACTTCCGCTCCACCGCGTCGCGGGCTCTCCGCCCGCGCGGGCCGTCAGGCGAAGTCCGGCATCACCTGTTCGGCAAACAGTCGCAGGGAATGCTCGAGCGCCGGGGTCGGGATGCCGGGAAGCTGCATCCGCAGGATGATCTCCGTCGGGGACAGTTTGTCGATGAGCTCCTGCACGTCGCGCCGGACCATTGCCGGATCGCCGATCATGTAGCGGGAGGCGAAGTTGCGGTAATCGCCGGCTTCCTCGTTGCCGATCAGTTCGCCGGCATCGTTGCGCAGCACCCGTTCGCCCTGCGCCGACTTCTTCACATACAGGGCGAACAGCTGCGACACGGCCGGCCCGGCGATGCGCTCCGCCTCCGCCGTGGTGTCGGCCAGGAAGGCTTCCCGGATCACCGGGCGCTCGGTGGGCGTATAGCCGGCCTCTGCGGCAGCCGCGCCATAGCGCTCGAACTGCTCCACCAGTTCGCGGATCGTGTGCCGGGGCGAGGCGGTGACCGGCACCTTGCGGCGCGCCGCACGCTCCAGCAGCTTCGGCCCGGAGACGCCGTACCAGATCGGCAGGTCCGGCTGCACCGGCCGTGGCATCAGGCGGACTTTGGGCACCGAGAAAAACGGGCAGTCGAAGCCGGCATCGTCGGGATTGCGCCAGGCATGCTGGACGAAGTCGACGATCGCCTCGTGCAGCTTGAAGCGGTCCTCGTAGCGCACGCCGTGGGCCGTGAATTCCTCTGAGACATAGCCGGGCGAGGTCCCCATCGTCAGGCGGCCGTTCGACAGGTTGTCCAGGGTCAGCAGGTCCTCCACCAGCCGCAGTGGCTGGCACAGGGTGGGGATCATGATGTTCGTCGCAAGGCGCATCCGGCGGGTCAGCCCGGCCGCCTGCGCCAGCACCAGAAGCGGGCTGGGCGCCCAGCCATTGTCCTGGAAGTGATGCTCGGTGGTGTGGAAGGAATCGTAGCCGAGCTCTTCCGCCAGGGGCAGCAGCCGGTCCATCTCGCGGAACGTGTCGAGATGACTCATCGCGCCACCGGGCTCCGCCACGAAGCTGTACATCAAAGAGAATTTCATGCTCGTCCGCCGGCCTGACCGGCCTCCTCCCACCAAAGGCCGCAGTCGCGGCCGGCCTCCTTGGAGGCATAGAGCGCGCGATCCGCATAGAGGATGGTCTGCATCAGCGCGCGCCCGGGGCGGTGCCAGCAGGCACCGCTGCTGATGCGCACCGCCAGCGGACCCTCCGGCGAGTCGATCGGTGCGCCGCGCAGGGCGTCGTGCAGGCGCTCGATCCAGCCCTGCGCCGTGTCACGGTCCGGCACCGGCAGGACGGCCAGGAACTCCTCGCCGCCCCAGCGTCCGATCATGCCCGCATCGCCCAGGGTCACCGACAGCCGGCGGGCCACCTCGACCAGCGCCATGTCGCCGACCTCGTGGCCATGATTGTCGTTGATCGCCTTGAACCGGTCGATATCGGCAAGCATCACCGCGAAGCCGCTGCTTTCGGCGTCCTGCTCCAGGACCGCCAGCCGCTCCATCGTCCCGCGACGATTGGCGAGACCGGTGAGGGTATCGGTGACGGCAGCGGCCGCCAGCCGGTCGTTCAGGGTCATGATCTGCGACTGCATGCGGTCGCTCACCCGCGACAGCTTCTGCATGTTGTTCTCGAGCTTCAGGTAGCTGTCGCAGAGCCAGGCGACCTCCTCGGCCAGGGGCGAGCCGGCCTCCCGCGCCAAGCCGCGCAGGGCCTCGATCCGTTCCAGTATCCGTTCGGGCACAGCCATGCGTCATGCCGCCCCGCAGCGGGCGATCTCCCAGGGCAGGGTCAGGTCCTCGAGCAGTTCCCCGGCCAGTTCGACGGCCCGCTCGTCCTCCGGGTCGCAGCGCCAGACAACGGCGACCGGCCGGCCGGCGACATGCGCCTCCTCCAGCAGGTCGAGCATGTCCATCATCGACTTGATGCTGCCGGTGTTCAGGTAGGACAGGCCGATCTCCAGCCGCAGCGGGCCGTCGCCATGCTCCACCAGGGCGGAGAGCCAGCGCAGCAGCGGCGCATAGAACTCGAAGGTGTTCTCCGGATAGGAATCGCCGGACAGGCGCAGCACGCCGGCCTGCGGATCGCCCTCCACCCGGGGCGAGGAACGGGTGCCGTCCAGTGTCAGGGGGTCCAGCCCAGCCATTGCGTTCGCTTCCCCTTCCGATCCGTTCACAGCCGCACCGTCAGCGTGAAATAGAGATGCTCTTCGTCCAGTTCCGCCAGGGCATATTCCAGCGGGGCGGCAGCGAGGCGCGCGATCTGCAGCAGCCCCATCCCCGCGCCCGCCGCCCCCTCCGGCACCGGCTCGCGCAGTTTCGCCTTGTAGGCTGCCTTCAGGGCGCCGGCGTCCATGCCGGCCAGGCTGTCGAGGCGCCCGGCCAGGGCCGCGGCATCCGCGCGCCGCACATGATTGCAGGACACGACAAGGAAATGCTCCCCATCCCGCGCGATATGGACGGTGCCGGCATTCAGCCGCGCCCGTTCGGCCTCGTCCGTGGCGGCATCGGCATAGTGGCGGATGTTCTGGGTCAGCTCGATATAGACCGCGAAGACGTCGCTGACCGCGCGCCGCGCCTTGGACTGCGATTCCAGGTAGCTCCGGATCGCCTGGCCGAGTTCCTCGATCAGGCCCTGCGAGAACGGCCCGTTGAAACTCAGGACGATGTTGCAGCGCTCGAAGATCTCGCGCAGCGCCAGAATGCTTGCCTGCTCCATTGCCCCCCGCTCCAGATTGCCCCCTGCCCCGGACTGGCCCCGCCCCGGATCGGCCCTCAGCCCCGGCCCCTGTCCAGGTCCAGTGCCAGAAAGGTGACATCGTCGCGCCGCGGACGCCCGCCGCCATAGGCCTCGAGCGCCTGCACCGCCGCCGCGCATTGCGCCTGGAAACCCAGACCGCGGGCCGCCTCGACCGCGTCGAGCCAGCGCCGCCGACCGAAACCGAATCCCCGGTCGCCCCCGGGATGATCATAGAGGCCGTCGGTTGCCAGGAACAACCGCCGGACCTCGCTCCGCGGCAGGACGGACTGGGTCAGCACCCCGGCGCTGCGCCGCCGCCGCGCATAGCCGAGCCCGCCGCGCCGCCCGGCCACCTCCCGGATGCCGTCGGGCCCCTGCCAGAGCAGGCCGAGCCCGGCCCCGGCAACCTGCACCTCGCCCGGCGCGAGCAGGCAGAAGACGATGTCGAAGCCGTTGTCCGGAACGCCCCTGTCCGGCGCGCGCGCCGGCGGCTGCCCGGCCTCCGGGCCGCCCTGGCCCAGGGACATCCGGGTCAGCCGGTCGGCGAAGGCCAGCACCGCGGCCGGCCCTTCGGCGCCCACCTCGTCCACCGCCTGGCGCAGCACGGTGCGGGCCAGCATCGTCATCAGGGCGCCCGGTACACCGTGGCCGGTGCAATCGGCGATGCCGAAATAGACGCCGTAATCCTTCGGCGCGCAGAAGTAGAAATCGCCGCCGACGATATCCAGCGGACGGAACAGCAGGTAATGGTCGATGAAGCTGTCCTGCAGCATCGCGTCCGAAGGCTGCGTCGAGCGCTGCAGGATGCGGGCATATTCGATGCCCTCGACCAGCTTGGCGTTGACCTCTTCCAGTTCCGCGGTGCGTGCGCGCACCAGCGCATCCAGGCGCTCGCGTTCGCGCACCCGCTCGGTCACATCGGTGAAGGTGAAGACGAAGCCGCCGCTGGGCAGCGGATTGCCGGTGATGTTCAGGTAGCGGCCGCCGGGCTGCTGCCGGTCCAGGGACCAGCTGCGGCGCTGCAGGACCGGCTGCATACGTGCCGCCACCTGGGCGTCCACGTCGCCGGAGCCGTATTCGCCATGCTGCCCGTGATGGCGCAGCAGCTCGGCCAGCGGCAGGCCGGTGCGGGCATGCGGATCGTCCGGCTCCAGGCCGAAGAATGCGCGGTAGGGCGCGTTGACGAAAACGATGCGAAGCTCCGCGTCCACGACCAGAAGGCCCTGGGTGATCCCGCCACCGGCCTCCCGCAGCAGCGCGGCGGTCACATCCTCGTCGCGCCGGCCAGCGGCCGCCGCATCGTCACGCCCGCCCGCGAACGGGTCCGGTGCCTTCGTCATCCCCACCCCATCGTCCCGGCCCGATCCCCCCTGCCCGGCCCGATCCCCCCTGCCCGGCCCAGTCGAACCTCCATCGTCCGGCAGTCCCGGACCGGGACAGCCCGCGCCTGCGGCTGTGCCGATCCCTGCCGCCGGCCGGTCGGCCGCGCGATCCGCTGCGGGATATGCACGCGACGTGCCGGCCGCCGGTCGCGGCCGGGACGGGGACGCCAGGGGTCGGCTCAGCCCTGCAATACGATATCGAACCGGCCGGCAAGGGCGCCAGCCTCGATCTCGACAGCGGGTGCGAGTTGCACCGTGACCGCGGCGCGGGCCCGGGGGTCGAGCCCGCGATACAGGAAGTCCCGGTCATTGCCAGGCTCCCCCGCGACGAACATCTGGGTCACCAGGTCGCCGGCCGCCGATTGCACGCCGACATGGATATGCGGCGTGCGGCCGGCATAGGCGACCGGGCGGATCGTCCGGAAGGCATAGCCGCCGCTGCCGTCCGCCACGGCCCGGCCATAGCCCTGAAAGCCCGGATCGCGCCGGTGCGCCCTGTCGCTTCGGGGGTGAAGGTAGATGCCCCGGGCGTCGCACTGCCAGATCTCGACCCGGGCGCCGGGCACCGGCTCGCCGCCGGTCGTCAGCACGCGGCCCATGATGTGGGTCACCTGGCCCTCCGCCGGCCGCGCCGCGCCGCGCACATCCACCAGGTTGTTGTCGGCGTCCACGGGAAAGGCCGTGGGATAGAACGGCCCGGCGGTCTGCGTGGGTGTCGCCAGCAGCTCGGCCAGGGCATGGCCGGGCCGCAGCAGGCCGAGCGCCGCGATGCCCGTCCCGCCCAGCAGAAAGGCCCTGCGGCCGGAAGCCTGTCGGTTCATCCCTTGCCTCGCACCTTCTGCGCTGTCAGATCACGAAGCTCTCTCCGCGACGGAGAATGGCGTCCAGCAGGCTCCACGCGGTCGAGGCCGAGGTCTTCGGGTTCGCGCTCGCCCCGCCACCCATGGTGACATCCAGCCGCCCCGCGGCACCGACGGCTTCGATCCGGCCGGTATTGCCTTTTGCCGCCGGATCGGCGACCAGCCGCACCCGCGTGGCATCGAGCCCCAGGCCTGCCAGCGCGACGCTGGCCGCCAGGTTCGCGTTCTTCGGGTAGGCCAGGGCGGCCTCGCGGGCGGTGCCTTCGAAGAATGTGGTGGCTGCGTCCAGGGAGTCCAGGTCCAGCAGCTCCTCCGCGGCCGTTCCCGCCCAGGCACGCGGCGGCTTCGTGGAGCTGTAGGTGACCGACTGCAGGCCTGACCGGCGCAGCGCGCCGAGGCCGTCGAGCCCGGCGATGGCGCCGGCCGGCGCGATCAGGCGCGCGCCGTTCGCCGCGGCCAGGCCGGCCAGCCGGTCCAGCCGGCCGGGCGCCGCCAGCGCGCCCGTGGAGATCACCATCAGGTCGATGCCGGCGGCCAGCACCGCCTCCGCATGATCGGCGACGGCGCCCTGCCCGGCACATTCCGCGACCAGGCCGGGGCGCAGGGCCAGCAGGTCCGACATGTGCTCCACTGCCGCGACGCCGGCAGGCAGCGCGCCGGCCGTGGCAGCGGCCCGGCCGGGACGCACCAGGACAGCGACGAGTTGCATGGGGCCGCCGGGCGGCTCCGCCGCCAGGCCGGCAACCACCGCCTGCCCGATCGCGCCATGGCCGATCAGGGCCACCCGTTCCTGCCTGTTCATCGGCGCCTCGTCGCTGAAGGATAATCTCCGGCCCGGGTCACGGACCGACGGAATGGCTGCGTTTCAGGCAGCGCAGGCTGAAGCTCGACCGGCTGTGGCGGATGCCGGGGATGCGGTACAGCCGGTCGCGCAGGAAGCTTTCGTATCCCGCCGTGCCGGCCACCGCCGCGATCACCAGATAATCGTAGTCGCCGGTGACCAGATGGGCCTCCGTCACTTCCGGCAGTGCGGCCAGCGCCGCGCCGAAGGTTTCCAGCATATCCTCGTCATGCCGGTCCAGGGTGACCTCGATGACGACCGTGTCCGGCCGGCCCAGCGCTTCCTGGTCGAAGATCGCGACATAGCCGGCGATCACACCTTCGCGCTCCAGCCGGCGCACGCGGGTCCAGCAGGGGCTGGCCGACAGCCCGACCCGTTCCGCCAGGTCGCGGTTGCTGATCCGGGCATTGTCCTGCAAGACACGCAGGATATTCCGGTCGATCTGGTCGAGCTCCGCCCGCATGGAAGCCTTCCTGGCAGGTTTCCCAAGAATTATTGCCGAATGGCCGGAAACACGGAAGAAGATTCTGCACGATGCAGATCCGCCTCGGCCTTTCGGAAGCACCTTCGGCGCGCTTTCCGGCAGGCTTGTGGGATGATGACCGCATCGAATGACATGAATGTGGCGGACGGCCGCGCGACGCTGCTGACCTGCCAGATGGACGACCCCGCGGACGGGGTCTGCCGGGTGCTTATGCTGCTGTCGCGCTGCGGCATCGGCCTGCTCGGGCTGACCCTGGAGCGCGGGCCGGCGGGCCGCTATTCGGGGCGCTTCAGCCTGGCCGAACCGCTGCCTTTCTCCGCCGCGCAGCTGTGCGACAGGGTGGCCGCGATCCCGGCCCTGGCAGGCACCCCGCCCGCGGTCGGTCAGACCCCCATGTCGGGGAGCCTTTCCAGGGTGCAGCCGGCGATCCGCCAACTGCCATCGCCCATCTGCCGCATGACATAGAGCGCCCGCACCAGATGGCCGTCGGGCGCGCCGACGATGACCGGCACGACGAGGCGATCCGCCACCCGTTCCGGCGCCTGGAATTCCACGCTGCGCGGCCGGTAGACCGGCGCGTAGCCGCGGCGCACCATCGTCATGAAGTTCTCGGGCGTGCCGAACTGCATCTGGATTTCCGGCGCCGCATAGCCGAAGGCGGCATCGCCGTCGTCGCGCTGGAAGGCCTGGAGCTGTTCGGAAATCACCCCGACCATGGCCGCCCGGTCCGCAGCGGCGACCGGGTCGCCATCGGCCCGCGCCGCGGGCGACACCAGGACGAACAGGGCCAGCAGGGCGATGAGAGCAGGCATCCGCCACCCTCCCCTCTCGGTTCGGCCGGCCGGGAGAAACGCTCCGCGACGGCCGCCGCGACCGCAATGCCGCGGCTTCATGAGTCTGAGATGGGGCGATCGGCCGCGCCGACCAGCAGGCCGCCGGCATCGGCCAGGACCCGGGCCTCGCCCTGCAGGAACAGGGCGGCGGAATGGAGCAGCCCCGCTGCCTGCATCGCCGTCGCGGCCGCCAGGCCGCGCGCCAGGGCGGCATCCGCCTCGGCCGCCGTCAGGGCACCGCATTCGGTCACCACCGGCCTGTCGCCCAGGTCGCTGTCGGGGTCCAGGTCCCGGGCGGCCACGCGCCGGATGGCCGGATGGCCGGGCAGGTCCACCGCATTGCCGATCAGGGTCGCGGCGGCATCGGCGGCGGCGGCATGTCCGGCCAGCACCGTCACCGCCTCCGCGATGCCCAGCGAATGGCTGCGGCCGCCGCGGCCGCTGGTCGCGACGCCGCGCACCGGATCCTCCGCCGCCAGGCGCAGCCGGCCATGCCCGCCGCCGCCCTGCAGGCGTGCCACCGCCAGGTCGAAACGCTGTCCCGGCGCGAGGTGCAGGGCAATGTCGCCGCCATTGTTGACATAGGCCCGCGCCGGCGGGCGATCCGCCGCCGCCAGGGCTGCCAGCATGGCGGCCAGCACCTCCTCCGCCACCGCGCCGGCGACCGCCGCCATCGGCGTGACGAACAGGCCGGCAGCCGCATGCGGGCGGACCGCGGCCTCCATGCGGCGCGCGATGGCGCCGTCGAAGGCACGCCCTGCGGGCGGACAGGCGCTGCGCAGGGCCGGCAGTTCCGTCACCAGTTCGGCCAGCACCGTGTCGAACCGGTCCCGGGCCGCCCGGTAGGCAATGTCCCGGTCGCCATCGACATCGACGATCAGGTCGATCGGCCCGTGCTGCAGATGCAGCCGCCTTCCGTCCGCCAGGATCGCCGCCACCGCGCCGCTCATCCGGCCGGGCCCCGGTGCATGCCGGGCGCGCGCCGCGCCGTCAGCCTGCCCGCCAGCGCGCGATCATCAGGCCCGCGAGGTCGTTCAGGTCCGCGGCCGAAAGGTCGGGCTCCGGCACCCCCGGGGCCGGCAGGATCGCGTTGTGGGGGCGCGTGACCAATGCGCCGCGGCAGCCGGCGGCCTGGGCGCCGATCGTGTCCCACAGGTGACAGGCGACCAGGCACATCTCGCGCAGTTCCGCGCCCATTTCCCCCGCAACCAGACGGTAGGTCTCGGGCGCCGGCTTGAACTTCCCGACCTCCTCGACGCTGAAGGACCGCTCGAAGAAGCCGGCGAGCCCGGCCTGCTCCAGCGGCGTCGGGGTGGAGGCGCTCGCCGAATTCGTGAGGGTCACGAGCCGGAAGCCCGCATCGCGCAACCGGGCAAGGGCCGGCGCGCCGTCGGAATGGGCCGGCATGCTGCCCATCCGCTGCTTCAGTTCCTCGATATCGCCGTCGGCGACCGCGATGCCGTGCACCGAGCCCACCATCTTCAGGGTCCCCACCCCCAGCGCGCCGAAAGGCGTATAGAGGCCCGACAGGGTCATTGTCTGGGAATAGAGAATGAGCTGCGCGAACCATTCGCGCAGGACGGCGCCATCGCCGAAAAGCCGCGCGAAAAGCGGTTCCAGGGTGGTGATGTCCAGAAGCGTCTCGTTCACGTCGAACACGAGGATCGACGGGGTGTTTTCGTCTGCCATGGGACTTCCTTTCCTGGTCATGCCGGCATTCGAGTGGAACCCTAGTGGAACCGGCCGGAACAGTCTCGCCTGCCGGACAATTCCGCAGATGCCCGCGATCCCGGAATCCTGCATGCTGGCAGCGCAGCGGCGGCGCGCGGGGAAGCGGATATGGGCGACGGGTTTCGCGAGGTCACGACGCGGTCATGGGGCCAGCGTCTGGCCGGGGCGTTCGGCGGCGCGATCGTCGGGATCGTCATGGTCCCGCTGGCGGTCGGCCTGCTGTGGTGGAACGAGGGCCGCTCGGTCGACCGGCTGGAAGCCCTGGCCACCGGCCGCGGCCAGGTGGTCACGGTGCCCGCCGCGCCGATCGATCCCGCCCATGACGGCAGGCTCGTCCATATCTCGGGCCTCGCCACCACCGGCCAGGAGCTTGCCGATACGGTGTTCCCGGTCCGCAGGACCGCGATCCGGCTGACCCGCGACGTGCGGATGTACCAGTGGCAGGAGAGCAAGGAGAGCCGGACCGAGAAGGAGCTTGGCGGCAGCGAGCGGACCGAGACCGTCTACCGCTATGCCAAGGCCTGGTCGGCGGACCATATCGACTCCAGCGCCTTCAGGCGCGGCGAGGGGCACGAGAATCCGGGCGGCATGCCGCTCCACAGCGACGCCTGGCAGGCGGACCGGGTCACCGTGGGGGCGTTCCGGCTGGCGGAGGGTTACGTCGACCGGATCGGCAATGAAGCGGAACTCAAACTGACGCCGGAGATGCTGGCGGCCCTGCCCGCCGACATGCAGGGCCGGTACCGGATCCAGAGCAACAGCTTCGTGACCGGCGACCTCGCCAGCCCGCAGGTCGGCGACCTGCAGGTGCGGTTCGCCTGGGTGGCGCCGACCGATGTCAGCGCCATCGGCCGGCAGACGGGCGACCGGCTGACCGCCTTCGCGACGCCGACCGGGGAGCTGGAAATCCTGGACCTGGGGTACCGGGACCCGGAAACGATGTTCAAGGCGGCCGAGGACGAGAACACGGTCATCACCTGGATCGTCCGGGTCGCCGGCATCTTTCTCATCGGGTTGGGGATCTTCCTGCTGCTGAGCCCGCTCGCGCGGCTGGGCGACGTTGTGCCGGTGATCGGCTCGCTGCTCGGGGCCGGGGCCGCCCTGGTCGCCGTCATCGTCGCCCTGCCGCTCGGCTTCACCGTGATCGCCCTGGCCTGGCTGGCGTTCCGGCCGCTGCTGGGCCTGGCCATGCTGGCCCTGGCCGGCCTGGCGATCGGCGGCGGCATCCTGCTGCTGCGCCGGCGCAGACGCGGCCGCAGCCCGGCGGGCCTCTCCGGCAGCGCCTAGCGGCACCTGCTGCAGGGGTGGGCCGCCGGGGTGGATCGCGGCCCGCCGGCAGGCGAGAATGGCGCAAAAGCCGTCCGCCCAACCTGCCATCCCGGAGACCGCATGACCGAGCAGCCGCGTTCCGTCGACATGACCTCCCTGAAGTTCGGCATCGGCCAGCCGGTCTCACGCAAGGAGGACCCGGTCCTGGTGACCGGCCAGGGCCGCTATACCGACGATCTCTCGATGCCCGGCCAGGCCTGGGCGGCGGTGCTGCGCTCGCCGGTGGCGCATGGCGAGATCCGGGAGCTGGACACCGCGCCGGCCCTGGCGCTGCCCGGCGTCCTCGCGGTCTACACCGCCGCCGACGTGGCGGAAGCCGGCTATGGCGCGATCAAGTGCGGCCTGCCGCTGAAGAACCGCGACGGCTCGCCGCTGTTCGCCCCGCCGCGGCCCCTCCTGGCGACCGGCCGGGTGCGCTTCCTGGGGGAGCCGGTTGCCGTCGTGATCGCCGAGACCGAGGCGCTCGCCGCCGACGCGGTGGAGGCGATCGGGCTGGAGATCGACCCGCTGCCCGCCATCACCGCGATCGACGAGGCGCTGTCCGACAGCGCGCCGCTGCTGCACGACGACCATTCCAACACCTGCCTGGACTGGGCCTGTGGCGATGCGGCGGCGGCCGAGCGCGCCTTTGCCGAGGCAGCCCATGTCACCCGGCTGCGCCTGGAGAACGGCCGCCTGGCCGTCGCGCCGATGGAGCCGCGGGCCGTGCTGGGCCTGTGGGACGCCGACAGGGGCCGCCATGTCCTGCATGCCGGCTGCCAGGGCGCCTTCGGCCTGCGGGCGGGCCTTGCGGGGCTGCTGAAGGTGCCACCGGAGCAGGTCCATGTCCTGGTCGGCAATGTCGGCGGCTCCTTCGGCATGAAGGCCGGCGCCTATCCGGAATATATCCTGGTGCTGCACGCCGCGAAGGCGCTGGGCCGGCCGGTGAAGTGGCGCGACACGCGCAGCGAAAGCTTCCTGTCCGACCTTGGCGGCCGCGCCACGGTGATCGACGGCGCCCTGGCGCTGGATGCGGAGGGCCGCTTCCTGGCGGTGCGCGTGCATCACAAGGCGAACATGGGGGCCTGGCTCTCTGCCATGGGCCCGGCCATGCCCAGCGTCAACATGCAGAAGAACCTGCCCGGCCCCTATGCCACGCCGGTGATCGATATCCGCACCACCTGCGTCTTTACCAATACCGGCCCGATCGGCCCCTATCGCGGCGCGGGCCGGCCCGAGGCGAACTACGTGATGGAGCGGCTGATCGACCAGGCGGTGCGGGAGACCGGCCATGACCCGATCGCGATCCGGCGCCGCAACCTGATCCAGCCGGTGGCCATGCCCTATGCCGCGCCCTCCGGCCTGACCTACGATTCCGGCGATTTCCCCACCCTGCTGGAGGCCGCCGTCGCGCGGTCCGACTGGGACGGCTTCGCCGGCCGCAAGGCCGGCAGCGAGGCAGCGGGCCGGCTGCGCGGCCGCGGCATCGCCTGCTACCTGGAGGCCACCGCGCCGCCCGGCAAGGAAATGGGCGGCATCCGCTTCGAGGCCGATGGCCGGGTCAGCCTGGTGACCGGCACCCTGGACTATGGCCAGGGCCATGCCTCGGCCTTCGCGCAGGTGATGGTGCAGCGGCTGGGGATTCCGTTCGAGCTGATGGACCTGGTGCAGGGCGACAGCGACCAGCTGCTGGTCGGCGGCGGCACCGGCGGCTCGCGCTCGATCATGGCCAGCGGCAAGGCGCTGCTCGCCGCCGCGGACGAGGTGGAGCGCAAGGGAAAGCTGCTGGCTGGCCAGATGCTGGAGGCGGCCCCGGCCGACATCGTCTTCGAATCCGGCGGCTTCCGCATTGCAGGAACCGACCGCTTCGTCGGCCTGATGGACCTGGCCGCCTGGCTGCGCGAGACCCGGCAGGGCGGGGCCGCATTGCCGGACGACCTGCCCGACAGCCTGGACGCCGCCCTGTCGGACGACAGCCCGCCGATGGCCTTCCCCAATGGCTGCCATGTCTGCGAGGTCGAGATCGACCCGGAGACCGGCAGCCTGCGGATCGACCGCTACGCCGCGGTCGACGATTTCGGCACGGTGATCAACCCGCTGCTGGCCGAGGGCCAGGTGCATGGCGGCATCGTCCAGGGGATCGGCCAATGCCTGACCGAACGCATGGTCTATGACGGCGACGGCCAGCTGCTCAGCGGTTCCTTCATGGACTACGCCCTGCCGCGGGCGGAGGACGTGCCCCGCTTCGATATCGGCTTCCACGCGGTGCCGGCGACCAGCAACCCGCTCGGCGCCAAGGGCTGCGGCGAGGCCGGGGTCAGCGGCGCCCTGCCGACGGTGATGGCGGCGGTGAACGATGCGCTGGCCAGCCGCGGCGCCGGGCCGATCGACATGCCGGCCACGCCGGACCGGATCTGGGCCGCGCTGAACGGCAGCGCCCGGCGATAGCCCGCGCCCCGGTCGCCGCCGGGCATTCGTTGACATGTCAACAAGTCGGTCCTATCCAGCCTGCCGGACCGTCAAGAACGCGGCCGGCAGGCAAGCCGGTCCCCAGGAGGAACATCCATGACCAGCAGCGCCGCGGCTTCGGCCGAGATCCCGCCGCCGGATCCCGCCATCCCGGCCTGGGACATCGACCCCTATGACGAGGCGGTCCTGCGCGACCCGGTGCCGTATTACGACGAGCTGCGCGCGCGGGGCCCGCTGACCTGGCTGACCCGCTACGGCATGTTCGCTGCCGGGCGGCATCCGGAGGTGCAGGAGATCTTCTCCGACTGGGAGCGTTTCGTCTCCTCCCGCGGGGTGGGGATTTCCGACTTCAAGCTGGAGAAGCCCTGGCGGCCGCCCAGCATCGTGCTGGAGGTCGATCCGCCCGCGCATACCCGGACCCGCGCGGTGATCACCCGGGCGCTGTCGCCGCGCGCCGTCTCCCGCCTGAAGGAGGGCTTCGCGGCGGAGGCCGATGCGCTGATCGACCGGCTGCTGGCGAAGGGCGAATTCGACGCCGTCGCCGACCTGGCGGAGGCCTATCCGCTGAAGGTGTTTCCCGATGCGGTCGGCATTTCGCCGGACGGGCGCGAGATGCTGCTGACCTATGGCGCCATGGTGTTCAACGCCCTGGGCCCGGACAATGCGCTGCGCCGCGCGGCGATGGCGCAGGCGCCGGAGGTCACCGCCTGGATCGCCGGGCGCTGCCGCCGCGACGCGATCACGAAGGACGGTTTCGCCGCGTCGATCTACGGCGCCGCCGATTCCGGCGACCTCAGCGAGGAGGAATGCGGCCTGCTGGTCCGCTCGCTGCTGTCCGCCGGGGTCGATACCACGGTGAACGGCCTGGGCGCCGCGATCTGGTGCCTGGCCAACAATCCCGACCAGCTTGCCGCCCTGCGCGCCGATCCGAAGCTGGCGCGCCCCTGCTTCGAGGAGGTGCTGCGGATGACCTCCCCGGTGCATTCCTTCTGCCGCACCGCGAACCAGGATACCGAGGTCTCCGGCATCGCGATCCCGGAAGGCTCGAAAATCCTCTGCGTCCTTGCCGCGGCCAACCTGGACCCCGAGCATTGGCCGAATGCCGATCGCTTCGACATCGCCCGCCGGCCGGTCGGCCATGTCGCCTTCGGCACCGGGATCCACGGCTGCGTCGGCCAGTCGGTCGCGCGGCAGGAGGCGGAGGCGGTACTCTCCGCCATCGCCCGGAAGGTGGACAGCATCGAGCTGACCGGGCCGGCGGAATGGCGGCCGAACAATGCGGTGCGCGGGCTGGCCAGCCTGCCGGTACGGTTCGCGGCGGCATAGGCGGAACAGAGGGAAGGAGAGCGGGCCATGGTGAAGGTGATCTACACGGCCGACGACGGCAGCAGGACCGAGGTCGAGGCGAAGGCGGGCGACAGCCTGATGCAGACGGCGATCGTGAACGGCGTGGACGGCATCGTCGGCGAATGCGGCGGCTCCGCCATGTGCGCCACCTGCCATGTCTATGTCGACCCGGCCTGGCTCGACCGGCTGCCGCCGCGCAGCGAGGTGGAGGAGGAGATGCTGGAAAGCACCGCCAGCGAGCGCCGGGACAACAGCCGCCTGTCCTGCCAGATCGTCGCTGCGCCCGATCTCGACGGCATCGTCGTCGTGATGCCGCCGGACCAGATCTGACGGCCCCGGGATGAGTGCGGACGACCCCATGCCTTTGAACGACATCGTCATCGTCGGCGCCGGCCAGGCCGGCCTGCAGGTCGCCGCCAGCCTGCGGCAGGCGGGCTTCGAGGGCCGCATCCGGCTGGTCGGCGACGAGGCCGGCCTGCCCTACCAGCGCCCGCCGCTGTCCAAGGCCTTCCTGAAGGGCGATGGCGACCCGGGCAGCCTGTCGCTGCGCAATGCGGAGTTCTTCGACAAGCAGCGGATCGAGCTGCTGGACGGCGAGACGGTCGCGGCGATCGACCGCACCGCACGCAAGGCGATCCTGGGATCCGGCAAAGCCCTGGACTATGACCGGCTGGTGCTGGCGACCGGCGCGCGGAACCGCGCCCTGCCGGTGCCCGGCGGCGATCATCCCGACCTGGCGGAGCTGCGCAGCCTGGACCATGCCGTGGCGCTGCGCGCCCGGCTGGACGGCACGAAGCGGATCGCCATCATCGGCGGCGGCTATATCGGCCTGGAGATCGCCGCGACCGCCCGCGACAAGGGGCTCGAGGTGGTGGTCTGCGAGGCGCTGGACCGGGTCATGCCGCGCACCGCCTCGCCCGCCCTGTCGGCCCATGTGGAGGAGGTCCACCTGGCCCATGGCGTGGAGCTGCAGCTGGGCGCCGGCATCGCCGCGATCGCCACCGACGGCAGCGGCGCCATCGCCGGGGTGGAGACCGGCGATGGCGGCCGGATCGACGCCGACCTGGTGCTTGTCGGCATCGGCATCCTGCCGAACGTGGAACTGGCCGCCGCAGCGGGCCTGGACACCGACAACGGCATCGTGGTGGATGCCTTTCTGCGCACCGCCGACCCCACGATCTTCGCCCTGGGCGATTGCGCCGCCTTCCCCGCCACGGATTTCGGCGGCGGTGCCCTGCCCGGCCGGATCCGCCTGGAATCGGTGCAGAACGCCGTCGACCAGGCGAAATGCGTGGTCCAGAACATCCTGGGCGCCCCGCAACGCTATGACGCGGTGCCCTGGTTCTGGAGCGACCAGTTCGACATGAAGATCCAGATCGCGGGCCTGACCGCCGGTGCCGACCGCAGCATCGCCCGGCTGGACGCCGAGAAGGGCCGCCTCACCGTCTATGCCTTCCGCCAGGGCCGCCTGGCCGGGGTGGAGACGGTGAGCAATCCGGGCGACCATATGGCCTGCCGCCGCCTGATCGCCGAGCGGCTGTCGCCCAGCCCGGACGATGTCGAGGCCGAAGGCTTCTCGCTGAAGGCGTTCCTGCTGCAGCACCGCAGCCGGCCCGGGGCATAGGGCAAGGCCATGTCCGAACGTGGGGCCGAACGCGGGGCCGAACGCGGGGCCGGACGCGGGGCCGGACGCCGCCGCGCCGCCGCCCGGGCGCCGCTGGAGCGCGCCGCCCGGGGCCCCGGCGGCCAGTCGCTACCGGCGCCGCAGGCCCTGCAGGGCCCGGTCGCACTGGTGGACGGGCATCGCGTCCTGGACCTGGACCGCTATGTCCCGGCCTATCTGGCGATCGTCAACAACCGGCTGTCGCGCGGCGCCTCGCGTCTCTACCTGGCGCGCTTCGGGGTCGGCGTCGCGGAATGGCGCGTGATGGCGCTGCTGGCGATCGAGCCCGGCATCCCCGCCGCCCGGGTCTGCGAATTCCTCGGCATGGACAAGGCCCTGGTCAGCCGCGCCCTCGCCCGCCTGGACGCGCAGGGCTACCTGGCATTCGCCGCCGCCGGCAGCGCCCGGCGCAAGGCCTGGCGCCTGAACGAAAGCGGCCATGCCCTGCAGGAGCGGATCCTCGACCTCGCCCTGCAGCGCGAGGCCCGCCTGCTGACCGGCGTCACCGACGCCCAGAAGGAGGCCTTCCTGGCGGTGGCGCGGCAGATGATGGCGAACCTGCCGCTGCTGGAGGACGAGGATCCGGCTGGGTAGGCGTCACGGCGCCCAGCCGAAGCGGTCGCGCGCCTCGACGGGGATGGCCTCGAACATTTCCCGGCAGGCCTGTGCCTCGAACGCCTGCCGGTGCCCGCCGACCCGGCCTGCGCGGAAATGCATGACATGGACATCCCCGGCCGCGGGGTCGGCGGCGCCGTAGGCCCCGGCAAGCCGGGCAAGGATCTCCGTTGTGGCGCCGAGCCGGACCAGTGCTTCGAAGACGATCCCTGGACGATCTGCCATGCCCGGTTCGAGCCGCCCCGCGGCGCTGGCCAGGCGGAGCGCGAGATCCGGCTGGTTCTCCAGCAGAGCGGACTTCGCGGCCAGCGCCAGCAAGCCGGGTGTCGGCGCGACCTGTGTCATGAAGGCACGCGAGATGGACAGGGCCCCGGCAGAGTCTCCCGCAGCAGCGCCTGCGTGAACTGCGTCCATTGCGCATTGGTGTCAGGCTGCGCCCCTTCGCCCTGGCACCGCGCGCTGCGACGCGGCCCGGCAAGACGCGGGGTCAGCCCGGACAGGCAGCATCCTGTGCAGTCAGGCGGTTCGCCGACCACTGTGCAGCTGCGCGTGGTCAGGAGGTCCGACAGGGTGCTCACTCATGCCTTCATCGCCATTCCCTGGCCGTCCGGCCGTTCGACACCCCCCTGCCCATGAGGCCTCTGGTGGCATCCCGCTTGGCGCGACAGCCGCCGCAACCATCGCGTCGAAGACAATCGCCCCGAGTGGAACGGCCCCGTCGAGCAGGGCCTCCGGCGCCGCGTCCTGCAACGGCACCATTCAGATCGGCAAACAGGAACGAGATCTGCTGCGGGCAGACGGTGGCGAAGATCTGCGGCACTCTCCCACACATAGGTGTCATGCAATCATTTCCGGACCGCGCCTGCCCCGCCTCGCGCCCCCTGCGCGGTGGGGGGATCTGAAAGTCAGGCCTTCCGCACCGCCGCTCCGGCTCGCGGTTCGTAGTCGCGAACCGTGTTGCTTCTCCTACCCGCGACAAACATCCTGGTTCCATCCGCGCCAGATCGCCAGCAATGCGCGCCGGGCCGCTCGGGCTGCAGCAACGACCGTGCCGATCATGATAACGGTAGGCGACCCCGGAGGCCGATCTGCGCCGCCATCTTGGCGGCGAGGCAGTAACCTCCGGGTCATGCCGAATTGTCATATCGAATATCGCATCGAAGGAAAAATAATCCCGATGGAACTGATAATACATATTGGCCTTCCCAAGACCGGCAGTACATTTCTCCAGAGTATTTTTCATCACAACCGCGACAGTTTTCGAGAGGGCGGACTGTACTACTGCAGCCAGCCTCACGATGTAGCCGCCCACCCCTCCGCCTTTTCCGCCCTGGCCGGGCAGGTCGGAGAGTCGGCCCTGTTGGTGGCGGAAGCCGTCCAAAGCGGCTGCCCCCGCGCCCTGCTCTCGTCGGAGAACTTCGGGACGTTGATCTTTCGACCCGGACTCTTCCTGAAACTGCTGCAGGCACTGCGCTCCACCGGAGCAGGAAAGATTCGGATTGTCATATTCATCCGACGTCAAGATGAGATGTTCTGGAGTCTCCACGACACGATTTCAAGAAGTATATTCGTAGATCCTTTTTCAATGTTCTACGAAACAATGAGATGCGGTTATTTCGCCATAAATGAAACCCATCGACAGACATACGCACCATACTACTGTTTCTGTTTTGACCACAATACACAAATCGGAAATTTTGCAGGGCAGATGCTTGGCAGCATGCCGGACACCACCATCGAGATCCACGATTTCGATACGCCAGCAGCATTTCCCGGCGAGTCATTTTTGAAGCAGCTGGGCGTTCTAGAGCGGATCCACGCCTATCCTGGCGAGAACCTGCAGAACAGGCGTCGGCCCGATGCGGAGGTTGTAGCCAGCCATGCCGACGCCTTCATCCGGGTGATCGGCCCGACCCCGGGATGCGAGATGCGGGAGATCGTCGAGGCCCGCCTGGCGGTCAGCGCACAAGTCAGGGCAGCGATCTCGTCAGCGCTGTTCCAGCGCTACCATCCCGGCAATGCCATACTGCTGCGGCGTTTCCCCCCGCCGCCACTCGGCTGAGATCCGGCTGCGCGCAGTTATGCACCAGTTCCGACAGGGCGACAGGGAACGTGCTTGCGGTTCAGACGCCAGCGCTTCAGATGTCCTCCGCCGGCATAAACGGCCATCGCCTCCCTGCACCGGCAGAATATTTCCTGAACGCCAATCAGCTAAATGTCGTCCAGAACCTCATTGGAATTTCGGCCATGGCTCGAAACCGCCCGCCTGCACATGCAGATAGGTCATCCTCACATGCACGCGGCTGACCGGCCGCAGTGATCAGTAGCTCAGCGGCCATAATATCTGCTGGCTCATTGAAGACCAGCCGATGCTGCTGGCGCTCACCAATGTCACCTCCTCGCCAGCGAACGCGCCGGTATTGCTGGCCTTGACCGCGATCGTGTCCGGCGCCCCGCCAGGGACGTTGTAGCTGCTTGTCAGGCGGATGGAATCGGGTTGGATCTCATTGCCAAACCCCAGATCGATTTCGATCCATTGTTCGACGTCTGCGTACGGACCCATCCATACCGTTGCACTGTTATCGTCGAATGCCTGCCACGCCGGATGAATCTCTTCGGCCGATCCACGAGCCACAAGGGGAGAAGGCGCTGAGGGGCCGGTCATGGATACTGCCGGATATTTCGTACCGCCGATGCCTCCGTCGAAAAATTCGACCTTCGTCAACTGTGGGTTCGCGGAGCCAAATACACGCCAGTCGCTGCCGTAAAGGCGAAAGTATCGGTAGCCATTCCCCGGCGCTTTATAGATTGGTGTCATCTGCAGCACCGTCGCCAAAAGCGGCATTATTCAGGCCATCCCTTTGTCAGATCGTACCCAGCAACCGCGTTTGCGGTGCCCAGGGCTTCGATGGCGGCACTATGGGCTGCATGCGCCGCCCGCCAGTTGCCGATTGCCTTCTTGATGGCCGCTTCGGCCGTCGCCGAAAGCAGGCCGAGTGCGGCGTTGCGCTGGTCCTCCTCCGGCGCGGCCGCGAGAATGCCCGCGCGACAGCGGGCGCGGCTGCGCTCGGCCAGCACCCGGCGCAGGTCGGCCAGGGCGCGATGGCTGACCGTCCAGGCGCCGGCTTCACGGTCCCAGGTGCTGGTGGCGAGCTCCGGGTCATGGGCGGGCCGATCCGGAAGCACCAGAAGCTGCAATGCAGGCGGCCCGGCCGCCAGGTGCAGGTCGTCTTCGGGCGCCATCCGGCCGAACGAGATGTTGTGCCCGGCACGGCGCGCCGCGCGAGTCATCGCCGCGGGCTGCCACGGCCCGGGGCCGTGCAGCATCTCCGCACCGGCGGTCAGAGCAAATAGGGGCATGCCGCTCCTCCTAGCTGAAGTTGAGTGCGTAATTACCGTTGATGGTGCTGCCGCCATCGCGGCTCCACAGCACCACCGTGTCGCGCGTACCGGCGCTCAGGGTCGGCGCCTCGCCCGCCACCCAATCGACGGCGGCCGGCCAGGTCAGGGCGGCGAAGGCGCCACCGTTGGCGATTTCCAGGGTCAGCACGCCGAGGCGGCCGCTCGCCGGCCAATGCGTCACCGCGATGGTGGCGGAGACGGCCGCCCCGGTCAGCACGGCCACATTGCCGGCCTCCAGGTCGATCGTCGTGGTGCCGGCGCCCAGGGTGCCGAGCAGCTGGACCGCCTCCGCCATGTCCCTGAAGTAGGGGCGGGCCAGCACTTCGTCCTGCAGGTCCAGCGCACCGCCGGCAGTCATCGCCCCGTCATTGCCGAGGCGCCAGCCGCTGTCCTGCAGGGCATCGCCCTCCGCCCCGTCCCAGCGCGCCAGCGCGGTATTCGTGCTGCTGCCCGGCCCGGCGACATCGCCCGTCGGACCGCGCGCACCGCTTTTCTGAATGTGCCAGGCGGCGAAGGTCCCGCTGCCGCCGATCACGGCGACATCGACCGTCAGCGCGGTGTCGGACCGCGCGGTCACCTGACCCCACATGAAGTTCGCGCCGTCCGCCGCGCTCGCGATCTCCACGAAGGCGCCGACGGCGAACGGGATCGCCGCGGCCATGGTGAAGCTCTTGCTGCCCGTCCCGATCGCGACCGATGTGGTGCTGGTCGTGACCATGTTCCGGCCCAGGTCGGCGATCGTGTCCGACAGCATCGGCAACAGGCGGGTACGGAAGCCCCCATTGCCCATGCCGGTCGCGGGGTCGTCGCCGTCGGAATAGGTGTTGCCGTTCACCGTGATGCTGCTTGCCATCTCTGCCTTCCCGATTTGCCGGAGGGTGCGGGCCGCGCGGCGGCCGCCCTCAGGCGGTCCATTCGCGGATCTCGAGGTCGACGCTCATCCGCCCCGCATGCCGGTGCACCACCGGGTGCAGGCGGGAGAAGCGGCCGAGGAAGTTGCGCCGGATCGCGTTGAGCCGGTCGCCGGGATCGGCCACCAGGTAGACCGGCGTGCCGATGCCCAGCCGGCGCATCAGCTCGAAGGCGCGGCCGAAGCCCTCGCCCTCGTCGAGCTGCGACAGGGTGCCGGAGAACATGCGGTATTGCGGCTGCTCGTCGACGATCTCCGCGCCGCCCAGCACCTGGCCGATCTCGGTCCCGGTGCCCAGGCCGAGCGAGGCGCCGGTATCGACATTACGCAGCGGCTGCCATTGCGCGGCCATGAACAGATGGCCGAGCTGCACATGGCCGTCCGGGTTCTCGTCGTCGAGGATCTCGATCTTCCAGTGGCGGGCGATCACCGTGGCCGGCAGGATGCTGTCGAAGGACAGCACCAGGCCCTGCAATTCGCTCTGCGCGTAGCGCCCGCTCCACCAGTTGTCATCCTCCCATTCCAGGACGTCCCAGGCGTAGACCACAGGAAAGATGTCCTCCGCAGCCCCTTCATGGACCGGTGCGGCGAAGCCCGCATCGTTGGCAGCGGTCACCCGCACTTGCGCATTGGTCGAGCAGTTCACGTTGACGAAGGCGAGCAGCCGCACCGGCCGCGCGGAGCCCAGGTCGACGGTGAACCAGGTGCTGGCCTCCGCCGCGTCGGCGGAGCGCGCCACCCGCGCCAGCTCCCGGCTGCGCAGGCTGTCCAGCGGCAGCCCGGCTTGCCAGTCGCCGCCGGCGTAGGAAGCCGCCTCGGCCAGGTTGTCGTAACCGATCAACAGGTTTGCCATCGCCTCACCCCCAGAGAATCAGTTCGGCGCGGTTGCGCCGGAGGTCAAGTTCCTGGCCGATCACCAGGAAGTCCTTGCCCGCCGCCAGGCCGTAGCGGCCGGTCTGCAGGCGCACCACGCGGCCCAGGTCGATGCTGTCGGCCTGGCCCTGGTCGACCCGCACGGTGACCCGCAGCTTCTGGCGTTCCACCTTCAGCAGCGCCAGCAGGCGCGCCGCCTCGGCCGCCGCCGCCGCCGTCGCCACCAGCCTCGTGTCCAGCCGCAGCTCCCGCGCGCCGGGATGCGCGGTCAGCACCGCCGCATCCTCGGCCTTGGCGATGCGGTACTCCTCTGCCAGGTAGGGGGCACGGGCCTCGTCGCTTAGCGCCGCGCCGGCGAGCCCGCTGCGCTGCACCAGCTCGATATGCCGGTAGCCCAGGGCGACCCGCCATACCGGCAGCTCCACCGGCAGGAACTCGAACGCGGTCAGCGCCGCATCGCCCTCGCCGAGCACGGCATCGCCGCCCGGCAGCTTCAGGGTCAAGGCCGGCGTGCCGGCAGGCTCCGCCAGCCGCGCCATGCGGAAACGGCCCTGGCGGTCGAACCACCAATAGGCGCCGATGCTGGCGGAGACCCGGTCCAGCGCTTCCGCGACGGTGACCCCGTCGCGGTCCGTCCAGTAGCCGATCTCCGCCGCGTTCGCCGCGTCCAGCGCCGCCAGGTCGGCAATGGCCAGGTCGGCGGTCGCGATGCCGGCGCGGCTCTCCACCAGGTGGCGGGCGATCGCGGCGACCGTGCGGTCGGCGGCGGTGGCGCCGATGGCGATGTCGCAGGTCACCGCCTTTTGCGGCTCGGTCTGCAGCCGGAACACCGATTGCGCCAGCCAGCTATCGTACTGCCCCGGGGTCACGCTCGCGCTCTCCAGCGCGGCCTGGCTGGCATGAGCGGCCCCCGCCGTCACCGCATTGCCGCCGACATAGACCGCGTCGATCGAGGCGGCCGCACCGTCATGGGCCTGGAAGATCAGCTTCGCGCTGTTCACATAGGCCGGCGGCACCTCGAACAGCCTGCCCCGCCCCCAGGGCTTCACCTTGTCCTTCAGGTCGTCGGCCGTGCCCTCGATCCCGCCGGCGGCGGTGCTGGTGCCGGCATAGCGGCTGTCCTGCAACGGCACCTCCAGTTCCAGCGCGCGGTCGCGCAGGCGGATCTCGACCTCGCGCCGGCGGAACTCGACCTGGTCCATGACCCCCTGGAACAGGGTGGCGAAGCCGGCCGGATAGGCCGTGCCGGCATCGCCCACCCGGATCGTCACCGGCCTTCCGTCGAAGGCATAGCCGGCCAGATGGTCCAGCCCGCCATCCTCGTTGCGCAGGATCATGCTGCCCAGGGACACGCGGCTGCGCCCGCCGATCCGGCTGCCGGCGAAGATCTCGCGGCGGATCGAGGCCGGCTGCGAGATCCGCCCGGCGATATAGGTGGCGGCGGGTGTGTCGCCGGCCGCGGTGGCCAGGCCGTGGGTCGCGAAGTACAGGCTGCGGGTGCCCGGCAAAGCCGGGTCCCAGGCCGCGATCTCGGCGACATAGATGCGGATGGTCATGCCGCCAGCCCCCCGTTCTTCATCTGCTGCAGGATGTCCCCCAGCAGGACCTGGACCTCGCCCAGCGCCGCGCCCAGCTCCGCATTGCCCACGCGCAGGGCAGCGGTCTGCACGTCGAGCTGATCGGCCAGTCCGACCAGCCCGGCGACCGCGCCATCGCCACCGGCGGCGCTCACGTCGCCGTGCCGGTACTGCATCAGGAAGGCCCGCGCTGCCGGGGCGTTCTGACCGTTCGCGTTCATCGTGGAGATGAAATATTCGAGGCTCTCCGCATCGGCCCGCGACAGGATCGACAGCTGCCGCGCCATCACGTCGCCGGTGACAATGCCCGCCACAGCCTCCTCGCCCAGCCGCTGCCACTGTTCGCGCAGCGCGGCCTGCGTGCCATCGCCGAAACCGGCCTCGCCCAGGAAGCGGCGCAGCTGCGCCTGTTCCTGCGAACCCGGCGCGAACTGTGCCAGCGCGCCGGCGATCTGGTCCGAGGTCATGCGGGCCAGGGCCTGCAGCCGCATGGCATCCGACCCGGTGGCCACGGCGCCGAAATAGTCCGCCAGCGGATTGCCGCTGCCGGCAGCGCCCAGTGCTGCGGCCATCTCCTCCAACAGGTCGATCTGCCGCTGCGCCGCGTCGAGCTGCTGCTCCGCCACCGAGGCCTGCCGGGTGGCGGTGCCCTCGGCCGCGACGAGGCTGTCCTGCACCTCGGCGAAGATCTCCGCATAGGGTTCTGTGGCGGCATGGTAGTCGCGCGCGGCGGACAGGTAGGTCTGCGCGATGCCGGACAGCTCGCCCAGCGCCTCCCGGTCGCCCAGCCGCGCCCGGCTCGCGGTCTCGCCGAACCGCGCCGCCAGGTCCTGCAGGCGGGCCTCCGGCCCCAGCGGCGACAGGCTGCCGCTGGCCAGGTCCTGCCTGGTCCGTGCCAGACCGTCCGCCAGGCCCAGCATGCTGTCCATCAGGCTCTCGGCCTCGCGCGCCTGGTCCTGCCAGGCGGAGAGGGCGATGGCGCGGGCGCTGTCCATCAGCTGGCGATACTCGTCCAGCGCGCGGGACTGCAGGTCGCGGATCGCCGACTGGACGCTCTGGGCGACCAGCGGGATCTCGCCGAACGCCTCCATGATAGCCTCCAGCGCGGGCATCCCCTGGCCGCCGAGCATCCGCTCCAGTTCGAGCCGGTAGAGCTCGCGGACCTCCGCGGTCTCGACACCGGCAAGGGCGGCCTCCTTCAGGTCCTCCGGCCCCCGCGCGAGCAGCGCCGACACTTCATTCAGCGCGCCCAGGCCCGACAGGCTGTTGATCCTCGCGGCGAAACCCTCGCGGACCGACGCCGAAAGCGCGCCGAACGCGGCCGTGGCGGCATCGACGACCGCCGGGAAGGCGGCGAAAGTCTCGATCACCTTCCGCAGGGCCGGCAGGGTCTCCCCCGCGAGCGCCTTCTGCAGCTGCCCCGCCGTCAGCGCCTCGGCCAGGTCCGGCGACAGACCGGCTTCGGCGACCTGCTGCCGGATGCTGTCGGCCCGGTGCATCAGGGCGGAGACCTCGTTCAGGATGCCAAGGCCCGACAATGCGTTGAGCTGCGCCTCGAAGCCCTGCCGAACCGACCGGACCAGTGTTTCGAACGCTGCCTTTGCATCCTCGACGACTTCCGGGATGTCGGCAAAGGTGGCGATCAGCCGCTGCAGAGCGGGCAGGCTCTGGCCCTCCAGCACCTGCTGCAGACCTGTGCCGAAAACCTCTTCCACGATCGCAGTGTCGATTCCCGCAGCTTCGGCGTCGCGCCGGTCGATGTCCCGCTGGTCCAGCAGGCCCCGCACCGTATCGAGGCTGGCGAAGCCCTGCAGCGCGTCGAGCCGCGACTGGAATCCGGCAAGCACATCTTCCGACAATTCGGTCCGCAGCTTCGCAGCGCCCGCGGCCACCTCCCCGGCGGAAATCCCGACCTCGGCAAGGCCGTCGCTTGCGGCCTGCGCCCTGGCTTCCAGCGCTGCAAAGGCCCGTTCCACCAGGGTCAGCGGCTCAACGGCGCGCTCGATGCCGAGATCCGCTTCGAGCCTGTTCCGCACCGCTTCCTCGGCGGCCGCAACGCGGTCGGCGCCAAGGTCCGCGGCGCTGGACAGGAAGGATCTGTAGGAGTCCAGCTGCGCCTCCAGTGCGCTGGACGCGGCCATCTCGATCTCTGCTGTCGGGTCCGTGGCCTGCTGGAGCGCGGCGAGCGTCGGCGCGAAGACGGCCGCGGACTGCAAGGCCTGCAGCATCTCGGCGCTGCTCCCCGACAGCCCGGACAGCCGGGCCTCCACATCGGGATTCTCCGATGCCAGGCGCCCCGACTTCAGGACCCGGGCCACCAGGTCGTCGGCGCTTCCCACATATGAGGAAGGTGCCACGCCGGGTGTGCCGGCGCCGAAGGACCAGAAGCTCTGCGATGGGTCCTTGACGTAAAGGCCCAGGATCTGGAGCTGCTCGTTCAGGGTTGCCGCGGCCTCGCCGACGATCGCGGCGTAGCGCTCGGAGCTGCCGCCATTATCGCTGCCGGTGCCGCCGACCGCGAAGGCGCCGTTGCTGAAGCCCAGATAGGCGGAGCCGTTGGGGCCGACACTCGGGTTCGGACCGATCTGCGACGACAGGGCGGTGCCAAGGAAGGCGCCGGCCACGGCACCTGCCGGGCCGCCGACCCAACCGAGCGCCCCCAACGTGCCCCCGGCAATCGATCCGACGCCACTGGTCAGTGCGCCCACCATCGGGTCCCGCGGATGCAGGCCGATCAGGTTGGCTCCGAATGAGCCGATGGCCCCCCAGCCCGCCGAGTTGATTCCTGTCGCGAGCGCATCGCCGAAGCCACTCGTGACAGCGTCGGTCCAGCTGCCGGCAAAGTCGAAGTATCCTGGGACATCGACCAGTCCCAGCCATTCGGACGTTGCAGGAAACTGTTCCACGATCCTGCCGACAAGATCGTTGCCCAAGGTGCTGCTGAACCCTTTGCCGAAACCGTCCTTGCTGATCAGGCCGCTGGCGATGGCAACAAGCCCTGTCAGGCGGGATTCCGTGACATGTGACGCCCCCAACCCTGCTTGCCCACTGGACAGCAGGCCCAGCGCTGTCGGCGCAACTCCAGGCCGGTCCAATGACAGATCGATCTGCGAGAAGCTGGTCAGCTGATCCCTGATCCGGCGCCAGTCCAACAGGTCGTCCAGGGTGTCGGCGAGCGTCTTCCGCGCCGTGTCCCGCAGGCCTTCCGTGACCGATTTCCGCAGGATCGGCCCGAGCTCCTCGACCGTATCCCGGCCGAGCTGGCCGAGCCCGCCGATCCAGTCGCCCAGGGCATCCGCGAAGCTGTCGGCCGCCTTGTCGAGCGAGCCGCGCAGCTTGAGGTCGCCGCCGATATCGTCGAGCGCCTGCGAAAAGGCCTCGACCACGTCGTCCTCGAACCTCTCGGTCGCGGCAAGCATCGTCGTCCGCAGGCGGTCGTATTCCTGCAGGAACTTGCCGACGGTATTCGCCTGCGCCAGGCGTGCCTTCAGCGAGACCTCCGTGCGATCGAAGAACATCTCGACCTGGCCGCGGACGCTGTCGAACTGCCGGACCTCCGTGAGGACGCCCAGCTCGATCTCCTCGAAGACTTCCGCGATGACCTTGTTCACCCGCTCCGCGGCCTTCTTGAGCTCCCGCTCGGATGTCGTTGCGCTGCTGTCTTCAGACATGGGTCGCTCTCCGCATGCTGGCGAGGAACAGGAAATCGAGCCGTTTCAGCAGCGCCACCTGCCAGGGGCGCGGCTGCACGCCGGTCAGTGCCGACCAGGCGGCGATGTCCGGATAGGTCAGCGGTGCGGGGCCCAGGCCGCCGCTGCCGCGGGCGCCCGACAGCTCCACGAACCAGGCCCAGAGGAAGCCCATCTCCTCCGGCAGGTCCGGGCCGGCCAGCTCGGGCACCGGATGCCCGAGCTGGCGGCTCGCCGCCTCTAGATGCTGGCGCCGGCTGGCACCGTCCCGGAGGGGCGCGTCGAGGGCGAACTGGTGCTCGGCATGGGCGCAGAGGGCGTCGCCGAGCGCGGCGTAAAATTTGCGCGGTCGTTCACGAACCGGTCGGCCTGTTCGCGGATCGACGGATAGGCGCGATAGAGCGCGGCGGCATGGCCCTCGGTCACCGGCACCGGCGCGCCGGCCCGGTCGAGGATGCCGCTCCAGCCCAGGGTGACCACGGCCAGCGCCTTCACGGCGCGGTCGGCGAGCTCCTCCTGCGGCACGCCGCCCCTGCGGCCGGTACGGCTCAGCTCCTTCAGCAGGCGCTCCTGGAAATCCTGCATGACCCGCTGGAAGCGCGGGGAATCGGCCCCCATCAGGGTGAGGGTGATAGGCGTGCCGTCCTTGGCGAGCGCCGGTGCGCCATCGTCGCGGCGCACCTGCAGCACCGCGCCGGCGGCGGCGTCATCGGTGGAGGCGAAGCCATCCAGGGCGAAGTCGGTCATGGGTCTGTCTCCGGTCAGGCAGCGAGGTGCAGAGGTGAAGGCGCCCAGAGAGGTGAAGGCGCGAGGGCCGGGGGGCGGTGCCGTCCTGACCTGGTTCCCGCCCCCCGGCGATCGACGCGTCGAACCGGGCGCACCCGGCCTGCGCAGCAGGTCCGGGGGGTCAGGGGCTGGACGGGCGGGGTCAGCTCACCGGGTTGCCGCGCTGCAGGACCAGCGAGCCGGTGTCATGTACAGTGCCGCTGCCGCCGCTGCGCAGCAGGCCCTGGAACGGGATCGACTGCACGATACCGCCGCCGGCGGCGAGGCTCTTCTCGTTGGCGGTCGCCTTGATCCGGTGCAGGCGGACGGCAAGGAAATCCTGCGGCTCGCTGCCCGGCGCCTTCAGGACGAACCAGACCTCCAACTCGGTCTCGCCGTCGAAGGCCTGCAGGTAGACGGCATTCTCCAGGTAGATCGACATGCGGCCAGTCACCGCCATGCTGCCGTAGAAGATCTCCGGAACCTCCTGCGCGCCGACCACCGGGTCGGCCTGCATGTTCAGCGCGATCGACACTTCCGCATCGGTCACCACCGCCACCCGGGCGCCGTCGATGAACACATCGCCGGTCACCAGCTCCATCAGGCCGTTCGTCGGGGCCTCGGCGGGCGCGGTGAAGTAAGGCGCCTCCGCGCCTTCGTGCACCGCATAGCCCTTGGCCATGATCCCGAACGTCGCCATCGCCAGGCCGTTGGCCGGCATCTTGACCGTCGCGCTGTTCACCCGGCAGCCGGTGAAGACCTCCGAGACGTCGATATCGGGATAGTTCTGCTCGATGGTGAAGCTGTCGCGCGCCGTAGCGGGCACCAGCTTCGCGCCGGCCACCGCGACGGTGAAGGCGGTATCGGGACTGGCGATCTCCGCCACGTCCTCGGCGAAGGTCATCGTGGTGGCGGTCAGCGCGGTGACCGTGAGGTTGCGGCCGTTATTGCCGGCGGCCGAGAGGTCCGCGAAGCGCACGATATCGCCCGTCTTGAAGCCCGTCGCGAGGAACGAGCCGCCGCCGATCGTGGCGGTGCGGCTGCCGGCATCCACGGTCACCGAGGTGAAGTCGCTTTCGGTCCCCGAAACGCCGTTGCTCCAGCTGCCGCGCAGGGCGGCGCCCAGCAGGGCATCGAGATTGGCGGCGGCGATCTCGGTCTCCAGGCTGCCGGCCGGGCGCCGCGTGCCCAGGCGGAAGTCCTGGATCTGCTGGTCCGGGCGGTTCTCGCTGGACTGGAAGCTGTCGCGGACCGGCGACAGCGAGGAGCTGTTGTAGCGCAGCAGCTGCCCGCCGGACGGGCCGGCAGCGGTGCCGAACAGGGATTCGGCCTTGTAGGCGATCGTGGTGCCGACGCCGGACTGAAGGGTCATCTATCGTCCTCCGAGATCTGCCGCCCCCGTGCTGCGGGCGGGATGCTGCTGTCGTTCCGTCGGCCGGCCGGCCGGGAAGCGGGTGCGGGATGAGCGAACAAAATAAGAACATTCACGACATGGCCGAACCCCGCCAGTTGCGGCGCTGTTGCCTCGGCCCTCACCGGAATGAAGTGACCCTACATCAACAGGTACTAGGTTGTCAATCTACATTTTATAAATCGACGATATCAACCAGCTGTTGCTCCGGCCGGAGGCGATCACGCCTCCTGCCCGCCGGCGATCAGTCCGGCAGGTCGCCCAGATGGCGCACAGGGCGGCCTGCGGCGAGATTCGCCTCGATCTCCTCGAGGCTGCGGCCGCGGGTCTCGGGCACCAGGCGCCAGACGAACAGCAGGGCGACCAGGCAGACCAGGGCGAAGATGGCGAAGACGCCGGGCATGCCGATCCAGGCCGCCAGCGGCAGGAAGGCGAGCGAGACGATGGCGTTCACGCCCCAGGCCATCGCCGCGGCGATCCCCATGCCCAGGCTGCGGACCCGGATCGGGAAGACCTCGGCCATGATGACATAGGGCAGCGGCCCCAGGCTGATCGCGAAAGCGATGATGAAGACCGCCAGGGCCGCCACCGCGATCCCGTGCCAGACCGGCCCGGCGAAGGCGAGCGCCGGCACCATGACCGCCATTGCCAGGGTCATCGGCACCAGGCCGCCGATCAGCAGCGGCCGGCGCCCGGCCCGGTCCACCAGCCACATCGCCAGCACCGTGGCGGCAACGTTCACCGCGCCGATGCCGGCGGTCGCCAGGATCGGGCCCAGGGTGCCGCTGAAGCCGACCTCCGCGAAGATCGTCGGGGCGTAGTACAGGATGATGTCGATGCCGCTGAGATTGGTGAAGACGAACAGCCCGACGGCGATCACCAGCACCGGCAGGATCCGCGGTGCGAACAGGTCCGCCCAGCGGGCCTTGGTGCCACGGGACGCGATCGCCCGGGCAACCTCGTCGGCCGGCCAGTCGCTGCGGTGGATCCGGCGGAACACCGTGCGGGCCGCATCCTCGCGCCCGTGCTGCAGCAGCCAGCGCGGGCTTTCCGGCAGCGGCAGCATGCCCAGCAGCAGGATCGCCCCCGGCAGGGCGGTCAGGCCCAGCATCAACCGCCAGTTGCCCGCATCGGCAAAGGCGATGTTGACCAGGTAGCCGCAGAGGATGCCGGCAGTGAGCGCCAGCTGGAAACCGGTGATCAGGGCGCCGCGCCATTTCGGCGGCGCCGTCTCGCCGACATAGAGCGGCGCGACCATGGTGGCGCTGCCGATCGCCAGGCCCGCGCCGGTGCGCCACAGGATCAGCTGCCAGGCGGCATCGGAAAAGGCCATGCCCAGGCCGCAGGCCAGGAACAGCGCCCCGGTTGCCAGCATCGCCGGCTTCTGGCCGAACCGGCCGGCAAGGGGGCCGCTGGCGATCGCGCCCAGGAAGCCGCCGATCAGGATGCAGCCGACCACCAGCCCGCGCAGGAAGGGCGAGCCGTCCAGGCCGAACTCCGCCGCGATCGGCCCCTCCGCCCCGGCGATCACGCCGGTGGCATAGCCGACCACCAGCCCCGACAGGGCGGCAACGAGGGCGATGAGGCCGGACAGCAGGGACAAGGGTCAGCCCTGCCGGCCGGCAACCGGTCCCCTCGCCGGTCGCGCCGTCACTGGCCGTCCAGCATCACCGCGGCGACCTTCTCGAAGGCGGTGGCGATGTCGTCCACATCCTTGTCGGTCAGGCATGACGCGATGGCCAGCAGGGCACCGCGGTCGTGATACTCGTCGCAGACCGGCAGGCTGCCTCGGGCATAGGAGATCCCGTCGTGAAACGCATTGGCCGGATGGCTCCAGGGGAAGCCGTCGGGGGAGATCGCGCGCTTGTGGGTCAGGCTGGGCACGTTGAAATACCAGTGCAGGCCCCATTGCTTCAGGGTCACGCAGGCCATGCTGCCCTCCGGCCCCTTCACCCCTTCGGCCTGGACCGCGGCGATCACCCGGTCGGCCGTCGCGCTGTCCTTGAACAGCATCAGCAGGAACGGGCCGCTGTCGCCGGCCGGGTCCAGCACGGTGCGAAAGCTCAGGCCGGGCAGCGCCTCGAGCCGCTTGCGGATCTTCCACTTGGCGTCGCGCATCGCGCCGGTGATGCGGTCCAGCTTGCGCAGCTGGGCCAGCGCCATGGCGCCCGACAGTTCCGACATGCGGGCGCCGACGCCCCAGAGCTGGTAGGCCTCCTCCGTGGGATCCAGCCGTCCGGCAGCGGTGCGCGCATAGCCCAGGTCGTGCACCGCGAAGGCCCGCTTGAACAGGTGCTCGTCGTCGCAGACGATCAGCCCGCCCTCGCCGGCCGTCATGTTCTTGTTCTGCTGGAAGCTGAAGATCGACATGTCGCCGAAGGTGCCGCTGGCCCTGCCGTGCAGGCTGGCGCCCGCCGCCTGGGCGCAATCCTCCAGCAGGTAGACGCCGCGCGCCTTCGCGATCTTCTGCACCGCGTCGATATGGCCGGGCGCACCGGACATGTTGACGTAGAGGATCGCCTTGGTGCGGTCGTTGATCTTCGCGTCCAGGTCCTTCGGGCAGATGCAGAAGGTGTCGTCGATATCGGCCAGCCGCGGGATGCCGCCCAGGCGCACGACGGCGGACAGGCAGCTGACCCACATATAGCCGGGCACGATCACCTCGTCGCCCGGCCCGACCCCCATCGCCGCCAGGCAGATATGCAGGGCCTGGGTGCCGCAGTTCACCGCCAGCGCATGCCTGCGGCCCAGCCGCGCGGCGAACTCGCCCTCCAAGGTGTCGACCATGTGCTGCGGATCGGCGCCGTAATAGCGGAACGGGCTCTGCGCGCGCACGACGCGGGTCACCAGATCCTCCTCCTCCTTGCCGATCCAGTGCGCCCCGGGCAACTCCCAGGGCAGCGGGGTCGTGCGGACGGCCGTGCCGCCGTTGATGGCGAGATCGGCGTTGGAGCGGGCGGGGGACGACATGTGAAGGCCTCTGTGGGTTTGCGGTCGGTTCGCGGCCTGCGCGGTCGGGCGGCGGACCGGCGGCCGCCTCGCTTCAGGCCCCACCAAGCTAGCATTTTTAGCCGAATCCGATCACTCTTTCTCCCAATGGGACGATGAACGTGGCCCGGCGGGCAGCAACTGGCCACGAGAAACAGAGATCGGCCCTGCCGGACATGTCCGGCCAGATGGCCAGCGGGGGTATTCGTCACATGATCCTTTTCGTGGCCGTCGTGGCTGCCGTCGCCGGGTTTCTGTTCGGCTTCGACGAGGGCGTGATCTCGGGCGCGCAGCTGGAGCTGAGCAAGGAGTTCAGCTACGGCGTGACCCTGGAAGGGGTGATGACCTCCGCCGTGCCGCTCGGCGCGCTGGTGGGCGCGCTGCTGGCCGGCCGGCTGACCGCGAAGCATGGCCGCCGGCGGGTGCTGATGATCGCCAGCCTGCTGTTCGTCGTCGGCGCGATCATCGCCACGGCAACCCCCGGCATCTGGGTGCTGGTCTTCGCCCGCCTGATTTTGGGCCTGGCGATCGGCCTCGCGGCGATCGTCGCGCCGCTCTACCTGTCGGAAACGGCGCCGACCCGCAGCCGCGGGGTGATGATCTCGGCCTACCAGCTGCTCGTCACGATCGGCATCCTGGTCGCCTACCTCGTCAACCTCTACTACAACCAGTTCGAGGAATGGCGCCCGATGTTCGCCTGGGGCGTGCTGCCGGGGGTGATCCTGCTGTTCGGCGCCTGGCGCATCCCGGAAAGCCCGCGCTGGCTCGCCTCCAAGGGCCGGATCGCGGAAATGCGCCAGGTCCTGGCGCAGCTGCGCAAGGACGTGCCGGAGGCGGAGGTCAAGGCGGAAGCCGACCAGATCGTCGCCACGGTCGAAAGCGAAGGCCGGACCGGCTCGCCCTGGAGCCAGCTGTTCGCGCCGGCCGTCCGCCCCGCGGTGGTGGTTGCCATGGGGCTGTTCTTCCTGCAGCAGCTCTCCGGCATCAACGCGGTGATCTACTACGCGCCGCAGATCTTCGGCGGCACCGGCTTCACCGGCGCGAGCGGGCAGCTGCTGGCGACCGTCGGCGTCGGCGTCGTGAACGTCGTCATGACCCTGGTGGCGATGTGGCTGATCGACCGGTCCGGGCGGCGCAGCCTCTTGACCATCGGCTTTACCGGCACGGCGATCGGCCTTGCGATGCTGGCCTATTCGGCGGCGATGGTGTCCGGCGGCGCTACCGGCGGCCTGCCGGCGACCCTCGGTTTTGTCGGCGTGGTGATCTATATCGCCTGCTTCGCCATCGCCCTGGGGCCGATCCCCTTCGTCATCATGTCGGAAGTCTATCCGCTGCATCTGCGTGGCCCGGGCATGGCCATGGCCTCGGTGGCGAACTGGGGCTTCAACTACATCGTGGTGCTGCTGTTCCCCATCGCGCTGGCCGAGGTGGGGCTGGACGTCACCTTCGGCTTCTTCGCCGTGATCTGTGCCCTCGGCCTGGTCTTCAGCCTCGCCCTGGTGCCGGAGACCAAGGGCATCAGCCTGGAGGCGATCGAGCGCCACCTCTATTCCGGGCGCGCCCTGCGCCGCCTGGGCCAGCCCTGAGACGGCGCCATGGAACCCAGCGACGAGGATCGGCGGCGCCTGGTCGGCGACCTGCTGCAGCGCAGCCGCTATCGCCGCGGCCTGCAGCAGCGGTCCGACGAGGTGATCCGTGTCGTGCTGGCGAACCGTCAGCTCCGTGGCGCGGTGGACGCGATCCTTGCGGACCGGGACTATTCCAGCCTGGGGCGCATCGACCGCAGGCGGCTGGGCCACCAGAAGGCGCTGATCGACCATATGCTGGAATGGGCGTATTTCGCCTCGGATGAATTCGTGGAGCGTGCCAGGCGTGGCTGAGGATCGGGTCTACGACTATGTCGTGGTGGGGACCGGCGCCGGCGGCGGCATTGTCGCGCACCAGCTGGCGAAGGCCGGGCTGGACGTGCTGTCGGTGGACCAGGGGCCGCGCCTGCCCGGCAATTATTTCACCGAGGTCAATCCGCCCGGCGCCCGCAAGGACTGGGGCATCCGTGCCCACATGACCTTCCCGGGCGATTCCCGGGACGCCCTGTTCAAGCACGAGCTGTTCGCCGATCGCGAGAACCGCTCGAGCTCGCGCAGCTCCGAGCGCAGCTTCCTGTCCTACCAGCTGATGGCGGTCGGCGGCCTGCAGAACCTGTGGAACGGCGTTTCGGTGCGCTTCGCGCCGGAGGATTTCGGCGGCTGGCCGGTCGGCTATGCCGACCTGGAGGCCGATTACGGCGCGACCGAGGAACTGATCACCGTCTGCGGCACGGCCGAGGGGATCCCGGGCCTGCCGGACGGCCATTACATCCCGCCCAAGCCGCTGCGGCCGTCGGACCGGATCGTCATGGATGCGATCGCCCGCATGGGGCGCCCGGACACCTACGTGATCCCGAACCGCAAGGCGATCGAGACCCGCGCCGGCCGGGCCAATGCCTGCATCTCCACCGGGATCTGCACCTCGGGCTGCATGACCGACGCGGTCTACAAGTTCTCCACCCGGCTGCTGCCGGAGATCGAGACCCTGCCCAACTACGAGCTGCGCGCCGGCCTGAAGGCGGTGCGCCTGGAGCGCAGGCCCGGCGGGGCGGAAATCGTCGCCCTGATCTGCCGCGACACGGAGACCGGCGAGGAGCTGCGCATCGCCGGCCGCACCTTCATCCTGTCCGCCGGCGCGATCGAGACGCCGCGCCTGCTGCTCAATTCCCGCGACGAGGCCGCGCCGAACGGCATGGCCAATTCCTCCGGCGCGCTGGGCCGCTACCTGCAGGACAATGCCAAGGTCGCGCTGTCGACCGCGCTGCTGAAGCTCTGGGGCAAGCCGGCGGCGCCGGATATCGGCTATGGCGACCTCCTGATCCTGCTCTCCAAGGACGTGCTGCCCGATGGCAGCGAGTTCAGCTTCTGCGGTCATGCGATCCAGACCGTGCTGGACACCCCCTACTATCTGGAAGGGCTGCAGAGCGCGCCGGCGGTCCTGCGCCCCTGGCTGGCGCGCAAGCTGTTCAACAGCTACCTGACCCTTGCGGTGTTCGCGCCCGGCGACCCCGATCCGGAGAACCGCCTGACCCCGTCGGCCGACCGCGACCGGTTCGGCGTGCCGCAGGTCGACATCGCCTATCGCTATTCGGAACGCACCCTGGCGATGCTGGACAAGATGGAAGTCTTCGTCCGCCAGGCGCTGCGACGCTGTTCCGGCACCCTGGTCTATGGCGGCCGCGACCGGCCCGGCACCGGCATCCATTATGCCGGCACCACCCGGATGTCCGCGCTGCCGCAGGATGGCGTGGTGAATGCCGATCTGCGGGCGCACGACCACCCCAACCTCTATCTCTGCGACGGCGGCGTGATCCCGACCCTGCCCGACAAGCATCTGACCCTGACCATCATGACCCTGGCGCACCGCCTGGGCCGGCATCTGGTCGACCGCGACAGGGCGGCATAGCGGCAGCCCCGGGTACCGGCCAGAATCGCAGCCGGCCAGGATGTCAGGGCGCGGCGACGGCGCGGGGCATTTCGAACCAGAAGGTGCAGCCCGCGCCGGGCGGCGAGGAAAAGCCGATCTGCCCGCCCATCAGCTCCACCAGTTCCTTGGCGATGGCCAGGCCGATGCCCAGGCCCTGCTTGGCCGAAGTCTCCTTGCCGAGCCGGTTGAACGGCTCGAAGACATGCGATTGCAGGGCGGGCGGGATACCGGCGCCATGGTCCGTCACCGCGATGCGCACCGTACCGGCGCCACCGCCCGGACCGGCATGAACGCAAATCGCTTCCGCCTCGCCGCCATACTTGATCGCATTGGTCAGGAAATTCAGCAGGACCTCGCGCAACCGGGTCGGGTCGCCCCGTATGGCATCCGTCGCAAGCAGATCGCTGGCGACTTGGATCCGGATGCCCTGCGCCATCGCGGTGACGGAAATCTGCTCGACGCAGGCACTGAGGAAGGGCGAGACGGGCACCGTGACCGCGGCAACCGCGAGCTTGCCGGTGCCGCTCAGCGACATGTCCAGAAGCTGGTCGACCAGGGCCGCCAGATGCCGCCCGGCGGCCAGTATCGACGCCAGGCGCGACCGGGTCAGTTCCTCCCCGGCCTCCTCCGCCGCAATGCTGAGGACCTGTGCGAATCCGACGATCGCGTTCAGCGGCGTGCGGAGCTCGTGGCTGGCATTCGACAGGAAGGCGGATTTCGCCAGGTTCGCGCGGTCGGCTTCGAACTTTGCATCGAGCAACTGGGCCTCCGCCCGCTTCCGCAAGGTGATGTCGGTCAGCGCCACGCGAACGACAGGCTCCCCGGCGCCGTCGCGACTGATCGATCCGTCGACCTGCAGGCAGCGCGCGCCGTCGTCGCCACGCTGCAGCGCGATCTCTATGGCCGGGGAGGCCCCGTCATGCATCAGTGCCCGCCACCAGAGGTGCAGCCTGTCGGCATCCTCCGGCGAGGCGAATTGCGGCAGGCGCCGGCCGAGCAGCGCCGCCTTCTCCACACCCAGCCACTGAAGCGCCGTTCGGTTGACGTCGGTGATGGCCCCCTGCGCGCCGACTGTCAGATATCCGTTCGGTGCATTGTCGTAGAGGTCGGCGTAGCGGTCGCGGCTCTCCGCCAGACTGACCTGCGCCTCTCGCAGATCCTGGTTCTGCACCTCCAGTTCCACCCTGTAGAGATGCAGTTCCTGCAGCAGGCCGACGACGTCACGGGAGACCGCGGCCAGATGGTTCCGGTCCGCGATGGGCGCCTGGCCGATGATCGCCTCTGCACGCTGGCGCAGAATCTGCCAGGAAATCCGGGTCGCCGTGGCCATGTTTCATGCCCTCACCAAGACTCGTACATTACAGTTCGAACGACCTACAATATCCAGGCCCGTATTTCAGTATAAACAACACTAATCATATACAGAAAAGAAAAGCGCACCTTTCTATTTCGATATCAGCTTTTCAGTTGTCGAAATTGCGTACGGATCTCCCCATCGGTCAATCAATGCGGACGCCGTGACAACAACTTTCAACACACTACCATCCTTTCCGATGCGAGTCGTCTGGAAGGAAGGGACGCTTCTGCCCGCAAGAATGTCGTCGTAATACGCCTGGGCCCTCACCTTCTCGGCCTCCGACATCATGTCGCCTGCGCGCGCCGCCAATGCTTCCGCCTCGGTATAGCCATAGATTTGCTGCGCCCGGGGGTTCCAGGCAAGGATCCGGCCGCTCCTGTCCTGGACAGTGACGGCATCGTTGGAATCCCGCACGACCGTCGCAAGCCTGGCCGCATCCTCGAGCTTCTTCAGCCGGGTGAAGTCGGTCAGCGTCAGCACGACGCCATCGATCGTGTTGCTGTCGGACCGGTACGGGACCATGCGCAAGGCATACCACTCCGTGGCATCGACCGACTGTGCCTGCGCCTCGAACGGCACCAGGGTCTCCAGCACCTGCGCGGCCGCAGCGACCAGATCGACCGGTTGCAGGTTGAATACGATATGGCTCAGCGGCCGGCCGATATCGCGCTCCATCACGTTCGCGACCCGAGTCACTGCGGGCGTGTAGCGCATGACCCGAAGGTCCATGTCGAGAAACATCACACCGATATCGATGCTGGAAAGGAGGTTTGAAAGATCGTTTTGCGTCCGGTCGAGATCCAGGATCTTGGCCTGGAGCTCCGCATTCACGGTCATGAGTTCTTCGTTCGTCGACTGAAGTTCTTCCTTTGCCGTCTCATGCTCTTCATTCGTGCTCTGTAATTCTTCATTCGAGGATTGCAGTTCCTCGTTGGCGACATTCATTTCATCGTTGACGACCTCCAGCTCCGTGATGATCGTCCGCAGATAGGCCTGTTTGTCCTGCAGTTCCCGTTGCAGCAGGACAATCTCCGGGGCGGCCTCCGATTGCGGATGATCGCCGTCTGCCGCAGCGGCGACCGGCACCTGCGCCGGCTCGAACAGGACCATCAGCATCCCGTCCGGATCGCCTGCCTGCCGCAATGGGCGCACCGTGACCGTCACCAGATCACGCTTGCCGTCGACCTGGAACGACAGGTTGGCGGTCTGCTGCCCCTGCCCGTCGGCGGCGCGCCGCAGGGCGCTCGACAGCCCCATCTCCAGTCCCGGCCGCGCCATGGCCTCCAGGCGGAGGCTGGCCTTCCCCCTGGCCGGCTCCAGATAGCGCCCGCTATGGCCATGGATGTACTGCACCTCGCCGGCCCGGTTGACGATAACGCATACTGGAGTATGCGATTCCAGAAGGATCGCTTCCGTCAGAGCCTGATAGCCCGCCCGGGGCTGCTCCTGGCGGGCGGGCGCCGTGCCTGCCGGCTGCCGCAGCCGGTAGTCGAAGACCGGGGCGGCACGGCGCGCGCCGGTGCTTCGGTAGATCTTCGACTTCCGGTCGCAGACGGCGAACAGGTCCTCTGTCTCGCCCAGCGACTCCGCAGATCCCAGGAAAAGGTAGCCACCGGGGTTCAGGGCATAGTGGAACGTCGACACCACTTTCTTCTGGAGCCTGGCATCGAGATAGATCAGCAGGTTCCGGCAACTCACCAGGTCCAGCTTCGAAAAGGGCGCGTCGCTGATGACGTTCTGTTCGGCAAATATCACCATGTCGCGGATCAGCGTCTTGACCCGGTGACCATGCTCAAGCTGAACGAAATACCGGTCCCGGTAGGGTGCCGGCACGTCGGCGATCGTGCCGCTGGCATAGACCCCGGCGCGGGCCGTTTCCACCGCGGCGGCATCGATGTCGCTCCCGAACACCTGGGCCCGGATATCGGCCCCCTGCCGCTCGATCTCCTCGTGCAGCAGGATGGCAATCGAATAGGCCTCTTCACCGGTCGCGCAGCCGGGGACCCAGACCCGCAATCTCCCGCCCGGTGCGGCGGCCGCGACGAGCTCGCCGATGACCTGTCTGGACAAGGCCTCGAACGCCGCGGGATCGCGGAGAAAGCCGGTCACCCCGATCAGCAGTTCGCCGAGCAGGGTCCGAGCCTCCACGGGATCCTGTCGCAGGCGATCGACATAGCCATCGAAGTCCTTGGCCCGGACCGCGGCCATCCGCCGCTGGATGCGGCGGATCACAGGGCTGCGCTTGTACTGGCTGAAGTCATGTCCGGTGGCGGCGCGCAGCAGCGGGAAAAGACGCTCCACCTGCTCGACCATGCCGCCGTACATCGCCTCCTGCTCCTGGTCGGCGGAGCCGGCCCGAAGCCAGGCCAGCAATCGGCCTGGCATCTCCTCCGGCGCGGTAATCAGGTCGGTATCGCCCGTTGCGATTGCCGCGCGCGGCATGCCGTCATAGGCCGCCGTGTCCGGATCCTGCGCAAGGATCAGGCCGCCCCGCTGTTTCACCGCGCGCACGCCCCGGGCGCCATCCTCGCCTGTGCCGGACAGGATGATCGCGATCGCCGATCCCCCCCTCTCACCGGCCAGCGCGCGCAGGAACGCGTCTATCGGGTTTGCCGGCCGGACCCCATGGTTCAGCGCGCCCAGCAGCAGGCGGTTCTTCGACAAGGCCAGGCTTCGCCCCGGCGGAATGACATAGACATGCCCGGCCTCGACCTCGGTGCCGGCAGTGACCTGGTGGACCGGCATCGCCGCGGCCCGGTCGACCAGCCCGGCCAGGTGGCTGTCATGCGCCGGGTCCAGATGCTGGACGATGACGAACGCCAGTTCGCTGCTCGCCGGCATCGCGCCGAAGAACCTTTCCAGGGCATCGAGGCCGCCGGCAGAGGCCCCGATCGCGGCGATCCGAACGGCCGCAACCGGTGGCCGCTTCGCCCGGGACGGCCGTGTCCCCGTCCCGGCGGGCTTTGCGGCATGCGCCGGGGCAGCCTTCTTCGCCCGCCCGCCTTTCGCGGACGCCCCCGACCCCGCCCTACCGCTTTTCGGGCTGCGCGCCATCACCGACTCCTTGCCTCCGGGCGCCGGACCGGATTCCCGTCGGGCCGCCCGCCACCGCCATCCTGCACAGGAATCGTGCCGCATGCCCATGTCACGGGACCCGGCGCCCGGTCGTTTCGCCGATCAGGCGCTGCCGTCCTGCGCCCCGGACCGACAGCCGGGCGGCAGGCCTGTTGCCTACTTCGCCTCGTCCCGTGCCAGGCCGAAGACGGCCACCGGTTGCGCTGCGCCGCGCAGGATCCGGCTACCAAGCGCCGCCCAGGCCTCTGGCTGGTGCCGTGCGACCGCTTCGGTCGCGACAACCGTCCGGCCGAGCGGCTTGCAAAGCCCTTCCACCCGCACCGCATGATTTATCGCCGAGCCTGTGACGGTGAAGTCCAGCCGTGTCGGCACGCCGATATTGCCGTACATCACCGCCCCCCGGTGCAGGCCGACGCCGAAGCGGAACGCCGTCTTCCCGGCGGCGGTGCGGGCGGCATTGACCTCCGCGGCGCGCGCCAGGGCCTCCCGCGCCGCGGCCAGCGCCCGCGCGCAGGCCGCCGCCGGCGACATGCCCTCGCCATCGCCGTCCGCCACCGGAATCACGCCCAGCGCGGCATCGCCGATGAACTTCAGCACCTCGCCGCCCTGCGCCAGCCATGCGCCGGCCGTGACTTCGAAATAGTCGTTCAGCAGGTCCAGGAAGGCCTCGTCCGGCAGCTCCTCCGACAGGCGCGTCGACTCCCGCAGGTCGGAGCACCAGATCACCGCGTCCAGCCGGCTGCCGTCGCCGCGCGCGATCTGGCCCTCCAGCACCCGCCGGCCGGTGGCCGGCCCGATATAGGTGTCCAGGATGGTGCGGGCGATCGTCTGGTTGACGTCGTTCTCCAGCAGCAGGGTGAAGACGTGCAGCAGCTTCTCCAGCTCCGCCATGTCGTGGCCGCTGAAGCCGCCCGGGCGCCGGGTCGCCAGGGTCAACGCGTTGCGCGCCCCATTGCCGAACTCCAGCGGGACGACGAGATAGTCCGTGAAGCCTTCCGCCTTGAGCTCCGCGAGGATCGAATAGTCCAGCTCCGCCTCGGCAGCGTCCAGACGCCGGCGGATCAGCCGGTTCCCCTTCATGACGGCCAGGACCGGCGAGGTCGTCACTTCCAGGCTGTGACGCTGCTGATGGGTGGCACGGGCTACCTCGATGCCTGCCTCCGGCGTCCAGCCGAGGCGAAAACCGAAATACAATGGATGCAGGGTGGTCAGGAACACCCCGACCCGGTCCAGCGGCAGGCCGGCGGCCACCACCTGGCGGCACAGGGCATCGAGCATCCGCTCCGAGCCGGGCAGCTTGCGCCCCTTGTGGAACAGCCACTCGATCACCGGCTCCGCCCGCCAGGGAGTACCGTCCGCCCCGTCCGTCATGCGCCTGTCCCGTCCTGCGGCCCAACCCGCCGCCTGTCCCGTCCTGCGGCCCAACCCGCCGGCAGTCTATGTCCGCCCGGCCTTCTGCAGGAAGGCCAGCAACAGCCGCGCGGTGGCGTCGGGCTGCTCCTGCTGCACCCAATGGCCGGCCCCGGGCACAAGATGGCGCCCCAGGAAGCGCCGGCAGGCCTGCTGCTCCATGCGCTCCAGCGCGCCCGGCGCCTGGTAGATGCCCCAGTCGGAGGCACCGGCGATGTAGCAGGCCGGCACCTCGATGGCACGGCCCGCAAAGACCTGCAGGTCGGCCAGCACCTCCGGCGCCTGCGCCGCGCGGTACCAGTTCAGCCCGCCCTGGAAGCCGGTGGCCGCGAAGCGGGCCGCATAGACCGCCAGATCCGCCTCCGGCAGCCAGGTGCAGGCGGCGATCGCCTGCGCATCCGGCATCTCCGGCGCCACCGTCGCCGCCATCGTGCAGGCCAGGTCCATGACATAATAGGCGGGCAGCTGCGCCATCTCCGCCGCCGACCAGTCGGCCAGCGCATGGGGCTGGTTCTGCGGCCAGTCGGCGCTCTTCATGTGGTAGTAGGCACGCAGGAAGGCGTGCAGTCCCTGCGGCGCATCCCGCATGTCGCCATCGGCATCGCGGGTGGCGTAATAGTGCTGGTAATGCTTGCGCGGCCGCGCCAGGTCGGCCAGCGCCTCGGCGAGGCCCGCGGCCTGCGCCGGCGCGCCGGCTTCGGGCAGGGACGGCGGGCCTGGAAAGGGCGCGCTCATCAGCGCGGCGGCGCGGAAGATGTCCGGCCGTAGCAGCGCCGCCCAGGCCGCAACGGGCGAGCCGAAGTCATGGCCGATCACGCAGGCCGCCTGTTTCCGGCCCAACGCCGCCAGCAGGCCGACCGCGTCGCGCACCAGCCCCAGCATGCCGAAGGGGCGCAGGTCGGTGTCATAGCCGCCGGCCCAGCCGGTGGTGGCGCCATAGCCGCGCTGGTCCGGCGCGACGACGTGGAACCCGGCGGCCGCCAGCGCCGGCATCACCTTGCGCCAGGACCAGGCCAGTTCCGGAAAGCCGTGCAGCAGCAGCAGCAGGGGCCGGTCGTCGCCGGCGCCCGCCTCCAGAAGGTGCATGCGCAGGCCGTTCACGTTCTCCACATGGCGGGCCACGATCCCCGCCGGCAATGCCGCGCCGCCATAGCCCGCCCGCTCGTCCATCGCGTCCCCCGCTCCGCTTGCCGCGTGGCGCCTTCTCTCCGGCGCCCGGCCGCCCTACAGTCCGGGCAACCATAACAGGTGCGGAAACGCTTAGGGGGACATGCCGATGACACATGGGACGATCACCGCCGCGCAACCCGAGGCAGCCGAGGCCGGCGCCCGCGTCCTGATGCGCGGCGGCAATGCGGTGGATGCCGCGATGGCCTGCGCCCTGGTGCAGGGGGTCGTCGACCCGCAGATGACCGGCATTGCCGGCTTCGGCAACCTGCAGGTCTACATGCCGTCGAAGGGGGTCCACCAGAACATCGACTTCCACGGCAAGACCCCGCTGGCGGCGACCGCGACGATGTGGGCCGACCTGATCGAGGGCGAGACCCGCGACGGCTTCGGCTTCCTGCTGAAGGGCCGGGTCAACGACCTGGGCTACCAGTCCGTCACCACGCCGGGCAGCCTGAAGGCCTATGCCGAGGCGGTGGCGAACTGGGGCAGCTGGGACTGGGCGGATATCGTCCAGCCGGCGATCGAGGAATGCGAGCGCGGCGTGACGGTGCGGCCGCACATGCATTTCTTCTGGACCGCGCCGGACCTGATGGGCCGCGCGCAGACCGACGAGCGGCTGGCGCTGACAAAGACCGGGCGGGAGGTCTATTTCCGCGGCGACGGCACGATCAAGCAGGTCGGCGACCGGCTGCACAATCCCGACATGGCCGCCACCCTGCGGCGCATCGCGAAGGTGGGCGCGGAGGATTTCTATACCGGCGAGATCGCCGAGCGGATCGCCGCCGACATGGACGCCAATGGCGGCCTCTTGTCGGCCCGCGACCTGGCGGAATACCGCACGACCTGGAGCAAGCCCCTGACCGGCAGCTATCGGGGCTGGAGCTTTGCCACCAACCAGCCGCCCGGCGGCGGCATCCAGCTGGCGGAGATGCTGAACATCCTGGAGAATTTCGACCTGGCGGGCATCGGCCACAACACGGCGGAATATCTGCGGGTGGTGGCGGAGGCGATGAAATGCGCCACCGCCGACAAGGACCAGTTCGTCGGCGACCCTGCCTTCGTCGACGTGCCGGTGGGGAAGCTGGCCGGCAAGGCCTATGCCGCCGACTGCGCGGCCGCGATCCAGGCCGGCCGGAAGCGCCATGTGGAGCGCTTCGGCGGCCGCGACGAGAGCAAGCAGACCACCCATGTGGCGGTGGTGGACGAGCATGGCACCTGCGTGACCATGACCCATTCGCTGGGCATGCCCTCCGGCGTGATCTCCGACGGGCTGGGCTTCATGTACAACGGCTGCATGGGTGTGTTCGACCCGCGCCCCGGCCGCGCCGGCTCCGTGCAGCCGGGCAAGTCGCGCTTCTCCTCGCTCTGCCCCACCATCGTGTTCGAGAATGGCGAGCCGCATGTCGTCCTGGGCGCGCCAGGCGGCACGCAGATCGCGATGGGCGTCACGACCGTGCTGCTGAACGCGCTGGACCATCGCATGACGATGACGGAGGCGGTCTCCGCGCCGCGCTTCTCCGCCACCTCCGACGCCATCGACGTGACCAACCGGATCCCGCGCTATGTCACCGAGGAACTGGAGGCACAGGGCTACGAGGTGATCCGCTCGCCCTACACCTACGGCATCGCCGCGGTGCACGGCATCCGGATCACCGGCGGCAGGTGCGACGGCGCCGCCGATCCCGGCCATGACGGGGTGGCGCTGACGGTGTGAGAGGGGTCGCCGCCGGGCGGCTTCCCGACGGCATCGGCCAGCCCTATGATCGGCCCCATGCCATGATCGGCCCGGCGGCAGGCCCTGCCGGCCGCCCCGCACCCCCGCCCCGCCCGGGCTGGAGTCCTGAGATGAGCCTGCACCGCCAGTTGCGCTTCTGGCTCGCCGCCCTCGTCGTCGCGCTGATCGCCGTCTACCTGCTGCGCGACATCCTGATGCCGTTCGTGGCCGGCATGGCGATCGCCTATTTCTTCGACCCGGTCTGCGACTGGCTGGAGCGGCGCGGCCTGTCGCGCACCTGGGCGACCGCCGCGGTGACAGTCGTCTTTCTTCTGCTGTTCCTGCTGCTGCTGGCCTTGCTGGTGCCGATGCTGGCCAGCCAGCTCGCCGATCTCGCCGCGCGCCTGCCCGACCTCGTGGAGATGCTGCGCAGCAGGCTCGCGGACCTGGTCGCCGGCCTGGGCGACCGCTTCGACCCGGCCGTCATGGAGCGCGTCCGCACGGCCATCGGCGATGCCACGAGCGAGGTCGCCGGCATCGCCGCCAGTGGTGCGGGAAAGGTCGTCACCAGCGGCCTGGCGATCGCCAACCTGCTGTCGCTGGTCTTCCTGACCCCGGTGGTCGCGTTCTTCCTGCTGCGGGACTGGGACCGCATGGTCGCCGGCATCGATGGCTGGCTGCCCCGCGCCCATGCCGATACGATCCGCGACCTGGCCCGCCAGATCGACGAGATCCTGTCCGGCTTCGTGCGCGGCGTGGGGATCGTCTGCCTCGTGCTCGGCACCTTCTACGCCGTCGCGCTGACCATCGTCGGGCTGGAGTTCGGGCTGATTGTCGGCGCCTTCGCCGGCCTGCTCTCCTTCATCCCCTATGTTGGCGCGATCGCCGGCCTGCTGCTCTCCGTCGGCCTGGCGCTGGTGCAGTTCGACTCGCTCACCGACGTGGCGCTGGTGGCCGGCATCTTCCTGGTCGGCCAGGCGATCGAGGGCAATTTCCTCACCCCCAAGCTGGTCGGCGAACGCATCAAGCTGCATCCGGTCATCGTGATCTTCGCGCTGCTGGCCGGCGGCACCCTGTTCGGCTTCACCGGTATCCTGCTGGCCGTGCCGGCGGCGGCTGCGATCGGCGTCGTTGCCCGCTTCGCGATCCGGCAATACCTGGACAGCCCGCTCTACGACGATGGCCAGGCACAGGAAGAAGAACGCGGCGGGGACGGCGAAGGCATCTAGCGCCGACCGCCATGCCGCCGCGCCGCCCTACGACGCCGGCGCTTCTCCCTTGACGGTGACGGCCGCCGGCACGCCGGCCATTTCGCGGAACGTTTCGGCCATCACACAGGCGGCAGCCGGCAGCGCCGACTGCGCCACGAGTACAGAATCGTGTATGGGAAGGGCAACAATCCGGCGGGCTTTCAGCCGGAGCAGGATCTCGATGAGAATCTCGCTCTCCCGGTATTCGACGGCAGGCCCGATGCCGGTGCAGAACAGGTGTTTCACCGGCTTGTGGTGACTCGCGATGCAGCGCGAAATCTCCGCAATCTGACGGGCCTCGGCCCGACGCTGCCAACCGGCGTCCTTATCCGTCCGCGCCGGAAAGTCGAGCACTGGCGGAAAAAGCTTCGCTGCACCCGGCGGCATGCGCGTCAGACGCCCTTTGGCAAAGAGCAGTGCAGCGAAGATCTTCTTTATGCCGTCGCGGCAGTGACCGTAATGCGGAACCGCATAGGCATCGTTCCACCGGGGTTCGACGCCGACCATGCCATAGAGGATCCTGGGTGCGGTATCGGCAAGATCCAGTTCGACGCTGTCCTCTCCGCCGATCCGGATCGCTGGTCCGGATCTCATCGTCTTTCCAAGATCCTGCCAGAACCCGCCATACAGGCGACCGCCGCGATCGAAGCGCCCCTCGGCGAACAATCGCCTCAGGTGCCGGTTCTCGGAAACGGGATGGCGTCCCGCAGCGTCGCTCACGGCCTCGTCGACAACAAGGTCGGCCTGCCCGATCCAGTCATTGATCGCCAGCATCCGCTGCGTCATGACGATCGTCTCGGTCGTGTCATCGTAGTCCAGAACCACGGCCCTGCCCCCATTGCGTGGGCGCTGCCTGAGGACAAGAACCTCCGCTGCATCTGTCACCCCCCGCCTCCAAGCCTCCTCCGCATTCCGCGCTCCTTCGCCATCGCGTCACCGGCATCCGCACCGGCTCGATCATCGCGCTGCCCGCCTTCCTGGGGCCGGCACCTGCCTGTCGACCACTTTGACACAAACGACGGCACCCCATGACCGGCAGCCTGCAGGTTCGCAATCTGGAAGGCGATCTCATCGCCCGCCTGAAGCGCCGCGCGGCCCGCCATGGCCGTTCGGTCGAGGCGGAGCATCGCGAGATCCTCCGCCACGCCCTTTCTGCCGATGCCGATCCCGACTTCAAGGCCCTTGCCGCAGAACTGCGCGCCTTGACCCGCGGTCGAACGCATACACCGGCAGAACAGCTGCAGCGGGAAGGGCGCGACGAACAGTGAGCCTGTTCGTCATCGACGCCAGCGTGGCCATCAAGTGGGTGATCGCGGAGGACGGGTCGGACAAGGCCCTGTCGCTGCGTCGCGAGGCGCATCGATCGATTGCCCCCGACCTGCTGGTCGCGGAATGCGCAAACATCCTCCGGAAGAAGGTGCAGCGCGCACAGATCTCCGCGGCCGAGGCGCATCTGGCTGCGCGCCTGCTGCAGGCGGCCGACGTGGAAATCCTGCCGGCCCGCAACCTGCTGGAACAGACCACCCGGCTGGCGGTCGATCTGGGCCACCCTGCCTGTGACTGCCTGTATCTCGCCCTGGCAGTAGCGAACGACTGCCGGTTCACGACGGACGGTACGACGAAGGAGCCCCGCGGGCCCAGGGAAGACAGGATCCACCGCCGGCACTATGCTCATGGAGAATCGAACAAACAGAGAACTTCTCCGCCATGACGACGATCAGCCACATCACCCTGGGCAGCAACGACCAGGCGCGGTCCGCGCGCTTCTACGATGCGGTGCTGGGCGCCCTCGGCTTCGCCCGCCTGCCGAAGCCGCCGGGCAAGCCCCCGGCCTATGAGCGCGATGGCCAGATGCCGACGATCTACCTCTACGCCCCGGAGGATGGCCGCCCGGCGACCTGGGGCAACGGCACCCATGTCGCGTTCCTCGCCGAGTCCCGGGCGCAGGTCCATGCCTTCCATGAGCGCGCCCTGGCACTGGGCGGCAGCTGCGAGGGCCCGCCCGGCCCGCGCCCGCATTACGGCCCCGGCTACTACGCCGCCTATGTCAGGGACCCGGACGGCAACAAGCTGCAGGCTGTCTGCTACGCAGCGGGGTGACGGCGGCCGGGGTTCCGCGGCGCGCGGATGCCGCTAGAAGGCCTGGCAGTTGAAGGAGATGCAGATTCGCTCCGCGTCGGCGCGGAACGGGATCGTCCGGTGGAAGGTCGCCGCCGGGAACAGCACGGCCATGCCCTCTTCCGGTTCGACGATGCGCTTCGGAACGGGTGGCTCGATGCCATAGCCCGACGGCGGGCGGCCGAATTCGATGGCGCCGGCATGGTCCTCGCCCGGCCCCCGCTCGAATGCGGGCAGCGAGACGTAATATGCCCCGCTGATCCAGGACTCCTCGTGCATGTGGGTTTCCAGATAGCCGCTCTGGCTGAGCACGACGCCCCACATCACCATGCGGTAGCGCCGCTTCGGCCTGCGCCGGAAATAATGCTCCGGCCGGGTCTCCAGGGAATCGGTATAGGCGCCGATCGCCCGGCGCAGGCTCCATTCCATCGCCTGGAACACCGGCCCGGCGTCGAGCAGCAGGTTCTCGGTGATGGCGCCGCGGCGCGTGACATAGCCGTCGGGGTCGCGGCGCAGCGTCTCGTGGCAGCGGATCGCGTCGGCCAGGTCGCGGTTGAAGGCGGCGATATCGGCATAGCCCGGCGGCACCGCCACCCTGTGCCGGAAGACCAGCCGCTCCAGGTCTTCCAGCCGGGCCGCTTCCTGCCGCTCTCCGGCCAGCAGCAGGGCGGCCTGCAATTCGGCGGCGGCGGCGGCCTCGCAGGCCGGCAGGCCTTCGCGCCCGTCATCCAGCGCCTCGCGCAGCGCGGCGATCGACTCGCCGATGCGATTCTGCTCCAGCAGGGCCCGGCCGAGGGTCACCCGGGGCGGCGCAGTGTCCGGCGCCAGTCGTATGGCCTGCGTGGCCGCCTCCACGGCCGCCTCCGGCAAGCCGCCGCGCCGGCAGAGGTCTGCCAGCAGCGCCGGATATGCGGGAGTGCCGGGCGCCAGTTCGCAGGCCCTGCGCGCGGCTGCGATCGCCGCCTCGCGGTGCGTCGACAGGGGCAGGATCTCCGCCAGCGCGGCATGGGCCGAGGCCATGCCGGGCGACAGCGCGACGGCGCGCCGGGCCAGCCGCTCCGCCTCCGGCAGGTTGCGGCTCAGCCCCGTGCGGTGCAGGACGCCGGCAAGGTTGACCATCGCCTCCGTCATGCCCGGAGCGTGGCGCAGCGCCGCGCGGAAGGCATCGGCGGCCGCGATCAGGTCGCCGCTCTCGCCCAGGGTCACGCCCAGGTTGTTGTGGAACTGCGGGTTGGCCGGGCTGAGCGCGATCGCCTTGCGGTAGCAGGCCAGGGCCGCGTCCAGGTTTCCCGCATCGCGCTGCAGGATCGCGAGATTGAACAGGAAGGTCGCATTGGCGGGGCGCAGGGCCACCGCCCGTTCCACCAGGTCGCGCGCCTCCGCCGCGCGCCCGCTGTCCCTGGCCACCAGGCCAAGCAGGTGCAGCGCATCCGCGTTCCGCGGCTCCGCCGCCAGCACTTGCCGGTACAGTGCGGCCGCCGCCTCCAGATGTCCGGCGCGGTGCCGCGCCACGGCATCGCGCAGCAGGGGGTTCATGCCGGACCTACCGGTTGGACGCAGCGCCCGAGGGCTTGTGGAAAGATCATTGCAAACGGTCGGCACAGGGGAACGGTCGGGCTTCCGGCCACCCTAGCCGGTGACACCGCGTCTCGCCATCCCGGGCGGCGCGGGACGTCCACTGCGACCCGGAGGATGGCTGGGGCGGCGGGAGCCGAAGGCTCAACGCTTCGTCGCGACGCCGCAACCAACGCTACGATCGCTCTTCACTTCAGGTCGACGCTGCCACCTTCGGCAATTTTTTTTATCGATCGATAGATTTTTCCTTGTTCAGTGCCACATTCAGTCATAAAAAAAGACCGGCCCCGAGATGCAACCTCGGGACCGGCCCACAAGAGCGCCCACAGGGGGCGCCCATCAGCACAGAAAGATCTATCTCATGCTCAGGCTCCCGGCAATCAAATGCACCGAAACCGAGAAGGCCACGTGCTACCAGACTGCAATGACCGTCCATGACCTCGTCCCGTATCTCCTCAACGGGCATGACCCGCGCAGCCAGAACTGGAAGAACCTGCCGCTCAACGTTCGCACGCTCTATGAAAAGCTCCAGCGCAAGACGTCCAAGTCCCGCCGGGAAGCGATGAGGAGCTACATCCTCCGGCGCATGTCCCCGGAGGCGTACTGGATCGGCGCCATCCCGCCGGTTGTCGTCGGCATGCAGTTGCCCCAGACCTTTGAGATGAAGGAGGGTGACGACGGGCTCGGGTACGTTAAAGTTACGACTAGGCTTGATCGGCCCAACATCCTGCTCGACGGCCTAGGGCGTATCACGGGCTTTCTGGATGTCATGTACGATGAGGACTTGTCTGCTGCCACCCGGAAATGGGCCGGGGAGGCTGTCATCCCGATCATGCTGGTGACCCCGCCCGGGATTGCTGAACTCAGTCTCGAAGAGTTGGGCCAGCTTTTCCACGACATGAATGTGCTCTCGACTCCGGTTGGCAAGGGCCAAGCCGTGGATCTCGATCGGAGCGATCTCTACATCCGCACTGTCAACGAGATTGTTTCGAACAAGACGCTGGAAGAGAACGGCGGTTGCGACCAGCGGGCCGTTTCGATTTCTCCCAAGTCGGGCGCGTGGACCACCAAGACGGTGCTTCTGAAATCGGTGCGGGCCGCTGCGGAAGGGCCGGGCTCCCATGTCGACCATCTGCGGGACGTGAAGGAAGGCGCCTACCTGACGAGCCCGCACGAGATGAACACGATCGTCGAAAGGTACGACGAGGCCTTGCGGACTTTCGTCGAGGCTCTACCGGAATCTAGGGTGCCCATGCACGACACACTGCTGCGGACGTCCGTGTGGTGGGTCGCGCTCGGCCTTGTGCTTCATGATCTACATGACCAGTACGATGGCGAAACCATCGGTGAAACGCAGCGCCTCGATATGTTGGGTCGGCTAGCCAAGATCGATTGGGGCCTGGGGAATTCGGAGCTTCGCTTCCTGGGGCAGACTGTCGCTGAAAAGGACGGCGCGACTCCGACAGATGCTTCGGGCAGGAAGATTCTGAACCGGTTCTACGGGGGGTCGAAGGCCTACTATAACCTCGCCGCCTACATGCGTCGGAAGATTGGGCTCACCGACGCCGTAGCCTATGGTCCGGACTACGGGGCCACCGAGCGGTTCGATGTGGATAGCCCTACGGTAGCTGTGGAGACGGTGGTGGCGGCCGGGTGAACTGAGGCCTAAGTGGCATCAGTGGAAAGGAGGCATGTGGCGATACATGCCTCCTTTTACTTTTCTGCCAGCCACCGGGAGCGGTCTCGCCCAGACACTGCACCAGGAGTGCCGCAGAAGCACTCAACAACGCAGCACTCTGTTCCAGAAATCTGTACGAGAAAAGCTCCCGATCGAGATGTAAGTTCTTGATTCTGAAAAAGTTAGACGCAATGGCTGGGGCGGCAGGATTCGAACCTGCGAATGACGGGATCAAAACCCGTTGCCTTACCACTTGGCGACGCCCCACCAGGCCGGGCCGCAGATGCGCTCAGGCGGCCCGAAGGCGGCGGAAGATAACGGCGGCGCGGCGGCTTGCCAACCGCCGTTTCGCCACCGCCGCCCAGACTGCCGCTATTTGCGGAAGGCCTGCACCGCGGCGCTGGCGCCGGCCTCCAGGAAGCCGGCATCGGTCCCGACGGTCAGCAGGCGGAAGCCCTTTTTCGCCATCTTGCGGGCATAGGCGGCCGTGCCGCACTGGATGCCGCAGGCGATGCCGTTGGCCGTGGCGGCCTTCAGGATCGTGTCGATCGCGGCCAGCGGCTCCTTCTCCGTCCGGTCCAGGCCGGGGCCGTAGCCCAGCGAGATCGAGAGGTCGGACGGGCCGACATAGAGCGCCGCCAGGCCCGGCGTGGCGGCGATCTCCGCCAGATTGTCCAGGCCCTGCTTCGTCTCCACCATCGCGATCGGCAGCACGATGTCGTTGGCGGCGGCGGCATAGCCGTCGCCCCACAGCAGCCGCGCCCGCAACGGCCCCCAGCTGCGATGGCCTTTCGGCGGATAGAGGCAATGGCCGACGAAGGCGGCAGCCTGTGCGCCGGTCTCGATCATCGGGCAGATCACGCCCAGCGCGCCGGCATCCAGCGCCCGCATCACCGGGCCGGGCTCGTTCCACGGCACCCGCGCCATCGGCACGATGCCGGCGGCCGCGACCGGGCCGAGCATGCGCAGCATCTCGGAGGGCTCGGCCATGCCATGCTGCATGTCGACGGTGACGGAGTCCCAGCCGCCCTTCACCATCACCTCCGCCGACAGGCTGGAGGGTATCGCCAGCCAGGCATTCACCGCCGGCCGGCCCTCGGCCCAGATCTGCTGCAGCCCGTTCTTCGGTGCCGTCGTCATGCATCCCTCCCCCTGTGTCGATACGTCATCGGCCAGCGGCCGATGACGTATCGTAGGGGCAAAGCGCGGCGGCCGGCACCTGTCCCGTGACGGGCCGGGCGACCGACGCCTAGCAGCCGTCGGTGCAGATGCCGTCCTTGCCGAAGGTCATGGTCTTGCCCGACAGCGGCACATGGACCGGCATCGTCGCGGTCTTCATGAAGGTCTCGGTCTTCGTGCCCGCCTTGACCTTGCCGCCTTCCGTCGCCGGCTCGTTGGCGTGCGAAGCGATGACCGAGGCCGGCTTCACCAGCTCGTTCACCACGAAGGCGGCTTCCACCGGGCCGGTGGTGAAGGTGCCGCCGATGTTCAGCACCGCCAGCTTCGCGCCGTACTGCCGGTTGACCACGGTCTCCTGCTCCGCCGTCACGCCGGTATCGCCGGACAGCCAGGCCACCAGGCCGTTGGAGAAGGTCAGGACATAGCCGGTGGGCGGGCCGACATAGGCGTTCAGGCCGGAATCGCTGAGCATCTTGCCCAGGTCGCCGCCGATGAAGGCGCCGCTCAACCCGTTGGAATGGACGGCGGGCACGGTGGTGATCTTCACCCCGCCGACCTGCTGCTCGGCGCCGAACCGGGCCAGCATCACATCGTCCTTGTTGCCGCCCATGGCGGCCAGCTTCGGCGCCAGGAAGCCCGGCATCTCGCTGCCGGCCACCACCTTGGCGCCCTTCGCCTTGGCGATGTCGAGCAGGTTGGAGTTCGGTGTGGCGGCAACCGGGAAGGCCAGGTCCGAACAGGGGCCCTGTTTCGCCGCGCCGATATGGCGGTCGCCGAAATGGTCGCCATGCATGTGGCTGATCAGGATCACGTCGATCTTGCCCAGGCGCGGGTCGTCCGGGCCGGCGACCGTGCGGCCGGGATCGTAGAGCACGCGGGTGCCGTCGGGGTCCTCGAAGATCAGCGCCCGGTCCAGCTGGCAGAACTCGCCGTCATGGCTGCCGAGCGGCGTCACTTTCACGCCAATGTGATGGTCCGCCAGGGCCTGCGGCCCGCCTGCGGCGAGAATTGCCAGCCCGGCCGCGGCCCCGAAGGTCGCGGCAAGAATCCGTATCGTCATGACGTCATCCCCTGTTTTCGGCCCGATTCCGGGCGCCTCCCGCCTGCCGGGGCCATGCCACCGGCCTGCCATTTCCTGCAGGGGATCAAGCGTAGGACATGCAGCGACCGGTTCAACTCTCGGATGCACCGCCGGCAGGGCTGCGCGCGGCCGTCACCCACCAGCCCGGCTCGGCCCGGCGCAGGCCCGCCGCCGCGCGTGTCGCGCCCGGGGGATGGGCGAACAGGCCGAAGCAGGTGGCGCCGCTGCCGCTCATCCGTGCCAGCAGGCAGCCGTCCTGCGCGGCCAGTGCGGCCAGCACCCGGTCCACCGCCGGTGCGAGGAAGCGGGCCGGCCGCTCCAGGTCGTTGCCGCGCCGCGCCAGGGCCGCCGCCAGGTCGGGCAGGCTGGCCGGCGGTCGCTGCAGCGGGTCGGGCGCGGAGAAGCGGCCCTGCAGCCCGGCGAAGACGGCGCCGGTGGGCACCGGCAGGCGGGGATTGACCAGCACCAGGTGCAGGTCCGGCAGCCGCGGTGCCGGCGACAGGATCTCGCCGGTGCCGCCCATCAGCGCCGGCCGGCCGGCCAGGCAGACCGGCACATCCGCCCCCAGGCCGGCCGCCAGGCGGTCCAGCGAGGCCTGCGGCAGCGCCCTGCCCCACAGCCGCGGCAACAGGCGCAGCGCCGCGGCGGCATCGGCGGAGCCGCCGCCCAGCCCGGCGGCCACCGGGATCGCCTTGGTCAGGGTCATGTCGGCCCCGGCCGGCAGCCTCTCCCCTTCCGTCGACAGGGCCTGCAATCGCCGCGCCGCCTGCAGCACGAGGTTGTCGCCCGGTGCCATGCCCGCCAGGGCATCGGCGAACGGCCCGTCCAGCCGCAGGGCCAGGCCGGCGGCCGGGGTCGCGGACAGGGCCTCGCCCAGGTCGACGAAGACGGCGAGGCTGTCCAGCAGGTGGTAGCCGTCGGGCCGCCGGCCGGTGACATGCAGATAGAGATTGAGCTTCGCAGGCGCCGGCTCGCGCAGGCCCGCCGGCGCGCCTTCGCCGGATCCGCCGCTCACGCCCCCGGATGCCCGTTCAAAGACGGCGCCCGTTCATGGCCGGCGCCCGTTCACGGCGTCCGGCTCACCGCCCCTCGGCGGCCCGCCGTGCCGGCGGCGTCGCCGGCGCCATGCCGTTCTTCAGCTTGTCGCCCAGCCCTTCCACGATCTCCGGCGGCGGGTCCAGCGACATGGCGCGCTGCCACTGGAAGCGCGCCTCGGCCTTGCGGCCGACCTGCCAGTAGGCATCGCCCAGATGGTCGTTGATGGTGGGGTCGCTGGGCGACAGTTCCACCGCGCGCTCCAGCTGGTGCACCGAGCCCTCGAAATCGCCCAGCCGGTACAGCGCCCAGCCCAGGCTGTCGACGATATAGCCGTCGTCCGGCCGCGCCTTGACGGCACGGGCGATCATGTCGCGCGCCTCGTTCAGTCGCACGCCGCGATCCACCCAGGAATAGCCCAGATAGTTCAGCACGAAGGGCTGTTCCGGCTGCAGCTCCAGGGCCTTCAGGAAATCCCGCTCCGCCGCGTCCCAGTCCTTCGCCCGCTCATAGGCGATGCCGCGGCTGTAGTAGAGCGGCCAGTGCCGGGCCATCGGCGCGCCCAGCCGGTCGACCGCCGAGCTGTAGACCCTGGCGGCATCGTTGAACTTCTCCTCCTCGCGCAGCAGGTCGCCGAGGGTGACCAGCGGCTCCACCGTGGTGGGGTCCTCGGCCGCCATCTCCCGCAGGATCGCCTGCGCCTCGCCCGAGCGCTTCAGCCTGTTCAGCGACCAGGCCGCGCGAAGCCGCGCCTCGCGATGGTAGGCGGAACCCGAGGGCACCGCCTGATAGGCCGCCACGGCACGCTCGTACTGGCCGCGGCTCTCCAGCAGGTCGCCCAGCAGCATCTGCGCCGCCGGCATGTCAGGCCGCGCCAGCAGCGCCAGGCGGATATACATGTCCACCGCCTCGCCCGGGTCGTCGCGGCTGATCACCGTGGCGGCGCCAAGCAGCGCCTCGGCCACGCCCTGCGACGGAGCGCTGACCAGCGGCTCCGCCGTGATGCCGGCGGCCAGCCGCTCAAGCCCGGCCTGGCGCTCGGCCTCCAGCAGGCCGCCTTCCTGCGCGTAGAGGCTCTCGGCCTCCTCGGTGCGGCCCCGATTCTCCAGGAAGCGCCCATAGGCGATCTCGGACCGGATCGCGGCATTGCGGCCGCTGGAGATCACCTTGCGATAGGCCGCATCGGCATCGGTGTCTCGCCCGGCCGCATCCAGCACCATGGCCCGGTGGAAATCGCCGAACAGGGAGAGGCCAGGGGTGTCGTTCAGCGCATCCAGCTGGGCAAGGGCGGCATCCGGCGCGTCGCGCCCGATCTCCGCCCAGGCCTTGATCAGCGGCGCGAGCAGGGTGACGAAGCCCGCCACCGGCGCCTCGTCGATGGCGGCAATCGCACCCGCCGGGTCGCCGGCGCGCAGCGCGTCGACGCTGTACAGCAGGGCCACGACGGAGGCTTCCTCGCCGCTCGCCTCCAGCGCGGGCGCCAGGGCCCGCGCCTCGTCGAAGCGGCCGTCCGCCAGCAGCAGGATGAAGGTCCGCCGCGCAAGCATCGGGTTGTCGGGATCGGCCTCCAGCGCCCGGCCGTAGAACAGGGCGGCGGCCTTGGTGTCGCGCTCCGCGCGGGCCACGCGGCCGGCCAGGTAGCTGCCCAGCGCCGATCGGTTGGGAAATTCCAGCGCTTCCAGGCCGGGCACCGGGCTGCCGGTACTGCCCAGATCCGCCACCATGCCGGCCGGCCGGCCGGTGCCGGCATCGCTGCCGGACCCGGGCCGCTCCTGCGCGCCGCAGGCGGACACCGCCGCGGAAGCCGCCAGCAGGATGCCGGCCGCCACCGCGCTTGCGCCGCGCAGGGTGCGCGACGGCGGCTGCCCGGCATGGGCATTGGCCGCCGTTTCGGTGGCCGCCCCGCCAAGGGGCCGCGGCCAGGAAAAAAGTCCACTCGCCATTACGTCAGTTCCGGTCTCATCGCCGCGGTACCGTCCCCACGGAACCCGGCCAATCTAGCACAGCCCCTCGTGTCGCGAATGCCCTGGATGGCGAAGGGCCGCACCGCTGCCGGCCATCCTGCGGCCTGCCATCCGCCGGCCCCCGTCAGGGACGGCACCCCACACCGGCAGCCGCTGCACCACGACATGCGATCCCACCACCGTCACACGCGCTCTCGATCGCATGCAAGAATCGTCACATATTGGGATAGTTGGGGCCGCCGCCGCCTTCGGGCACCACCCAGTTGATGTTCTGCGCGGGGTCCTTGATGTCGCAGGTCTTGCAGTGCACGCAGTTCTGCGCGTTGATCTGGAAGCGGGGATTGCTGCCATCGTCGTCGCGCACGACCTCGTACACCGCGGCCGGGCAGTAGCGTTGCGCCGGCTCGTCGTATTTCGGCAGGTTCTTCTCGATCGGGATCGACGGATCGGCAAGCTTCAGGTGGACCGGCTGGTCCTCCTCGTGATTGGTGTTGGAGATGAACACCGAGGACAGCTTGTCGAAGCTGATCACGCCGTCCGGCTTCGGATAGTCGATCTTCTTGCAGGTCGCCGCCGGCTTCAGGGTCTCGTGGTCGGCCTTGGCATGCGGCGTCGTCCAGGGCGCCAGGAAGCCCAGTCCCAGGTCGTTGAGCCACATATGGGCGCCGCCCACCAGGGTGCCCATCCACATCCCGTGCCGCAGGGCCGGCTTCACGTTCCGCACCTTGTGCAGGTCCTTGTACACCCAGGAGCCGCGCCACGCGGCCTCGTAGCTGTCGAGCATGTCGCGGCCGGCGCCGCCGTCGCGCAGGGAGCCGAACGCCGCCTCCGCAGCCAGCATCCCGGTCTTCATGGCGTTGTGCGAGCCCTTGATGCGCGGCACGTTCACGAAGCCGGCGGCGCAGCCGATCAGGCCGCCGCCGGGGAAGACCAGCCGGGGCACCGACTGCAGGCCGCCCTCGGTGATCGCCCGCGCGCCGTAGGACACCCGCTTGCCGCCCTCGAAGGTCTCGCGGATCGACGGATGCGTCTTGAAGCGCTGGAACTCCTCGAACGGGCCGAGAAAAGGGTTCTCGTAGTTCAGGTGGACGACAAAGCCGACCACCACCTGGTTGTCCTCCGCCATGTGGTACAGGAACGAGCCGCCGCCGGTACGGCTGTCCAGCGGCCAGCCCTGGCTGTGCTGGACGAGGCCCGGACGGTGCTGCTCCGGCCTGACCTGCCAGAGCTCCTTCAGGCCGATGCCGAATTTCGGCGGGCTCACCCCTTCGCGCAGGCCGAATTTCGCCGACAGGCCCTTGGTCAGCGAGCCGCGCGCGCCTTCGGCGAACAGGGTGTACTTGCCATGCAGCTCGACCCCGGGCTCGTGACCGGGCTTCTTCTCGCCGTCGCGGCCGATGCCCATGTCACCGGTGGCGACACCCTTCACCGCGCCGTTCTCGTCGAACAGCACCTCGGCCGCGGCGAAACCGGGATAGATCTCCACCCCCAGCTCCTCGGCCTGCTGGGCGAGCCAGCGGCAAACATTGCCCAGGGAGACGATATAATTGCCGTGATTGTTCATCAGCGGCGGCAACAGCAGGTTCGGGATCCGGATATGGTTGTGCTCGGTCAGGATCATGAAATGGTCGGCGGTCACGGGCGTGGTGAGCGGCGCGCCCTTGTCCTTCCAGTCCGGGATCAGCTCGTTCAGGGCGATCGGATCCATCACCGCGCCGGACAGGATATGGGCGCCGATCTCGGAGCCTTTCTCCACCACCACAACCGACAGGTCGACATCGTTCTCCAGGCAGAGCTGGCGGAACCGGATCGCCGCGGAGAGCCCGGCCGGCCCGCCGCCCACGACCACCACGTCGTACTCCATCGCTTCGCGTTCCATGCTCTCCCGATCCCTTTGCATTTCGTTCAGCCGCCGGATCGGCCATGGCGGGCGGCCCGATTGACGCAAGTGCCGGTGCCGACGACTGTGAGGATGCAAAATAAGGCGGTTCTCCCCGAGATGCCAAGGGAAGCCGCCGCGGAAAGCCGCCAGGATCGTCGCAGGCGGGCGGAGGGACGATGACGGAGGTCGGGACGGGCAGCGACACGGACGGCAGGCCTGGCGCGACCGGCGAGCGCCCGGCCGCCGCGGCCCCGCCCGATCGTGCCCGGCTGGCGCAGATCCTCGCCTTCTACCGCGAGGCGGGCGTCGAAACCGCGGTCGACGAGGTGCCGCGCGACTGGAGCCTGCAGCCGGTGACCGCCACCGGCCCGGGCGCGGCGGCGCCCGCAGCCGCCATGCGGCCGGACCCGGCGCAGGGCCGGGCACCGGGCGCCGCGGCCGACGGCAGCCCGCCGGCCCGCCCCGCTCCATCCCGAGCAGCGCCGGCCCGGCCGGCGGCGGCCACCGGGCCGGCCATGGCGGAGGGGCTGCGCCTGGCACAGGGTGCCGGCACCCTGGCCGAGCTGCGCGCGGCGCTGGAGCGGTTCGAGGGCTGTGCCCTGAAGCGGACGGCCAGCAACACCGTCTTCGCCGACGGTGCGCCCGGCGCGCCCCTGATGCTGGTGGGCGAGGCCCCGGGCCGCGACGAGGACATCCAGGGCCGGCCCTTCGTGGGCCAGAGCGGCCAGCTGCTGGACCGGATGCTGGCGGCCATCGGGCGCGACCGGGGCAGCTGCTATATCGCCAACATCCTGCCCTGGCGGCCGCCGGGCAACCGGCAACCCTCGCAGGAGGAGATCGTCGCCTGCCTGCCGTTCATCCGGCGTCATATCGAGCTGGCCCGGCCGGCCATCGTGGTGCTGCTGGGCGGCACCTCTGCCAAGACCTTGCTGGAGCGGACCGAGGGGATCACCCGCCTGCGCGGCCGCTGGTTCCCGCTGCAGGCCGGCAGCCACACCGTGGAGGCGCTGGCGACCTTCCACCCGGCCTATCTGCTCCGCCAGCCCAGCCAGAAGCGGGAGGCATGGCGCGATTTCCTCGACCTGAAGCATCGACTCGCCGCGGCGGCAGCGCTGGACGGCACCGGAGCGGAGCAAAAATCTTAACAGGCCATTAAAAAACGACTCAAATGCGATCAATAGTTTAGCGATTCTATCCCCAGCTTTTCGCATCCCGCCCCGGCGCCCGCCCTTGCATCGCCGCGCCGCCTGGGTAAGGTCCGCGCCAGGCGTGTCGATTTCCCATCATCGGCAACGCTTGGGAGACACCCGGATCGGGCCATGCGGCATCTGCCGCCGTCCATGTCCGGGTTCGTTATCCGAGGCCGGCTGCGGGCAGTATCCCGACCGGCCCGCCAGGCACCGGGTTGCCCGGGCCCGCCACGGCCCAGGCCGGCCGGACCGAAAGCAGACCGGTACTCCTGCGGGCATGGCCCGAAGGCCGGGAGGGGATAAGCGTGACATTGCGAGACCATCGGCAGCACGGCGGTGCTGCACGCCGGAGATACGGCCTGCGGGGCCCTGCTGCAGCATCGGCCCTTGCCCTGGCCCTCGGCCTGGCCTGCCTGTGCCCGCCAGGCTGGCAGGAGGCGGCGGCCGCCGCCAGTTCCGCCTCGGTCCTGTCCGCCGATGCCGATGCGGTCCCCACCCCGCGCCCGCGCCCCTATGCCGGCACGCCAAGGGCGCGCCCCTTCACGGTCAGCCGCAGCCTGCCGCTTCCCCGCCCGACCACCGTGGCGCTGGTCGCCCCGCGCGCCCGGCCGCAGGTCCTGCAGCCCCTGACCCCGCGGCCGGCGCCGCGTGGGCATGTCGGACTGCCGGCCGCGCGCCCCATGGCACCGGACCATCCGGACGCCGGCATCGCGCCCCGCCCCCGTCCGGAGAGCCTGCCCGAAAGCCGTACGGGGCTGCCGCTGCAACCGGACGGGCCCGCGGCCCTGGCGCCCGATACGCTTCAGGCCCCGGCGACGATCGACCCGCAGAGCGAGGCCGAGATGCTGGCCCGGGTCGCACCTGCCGCCGGCACGCCGTTCGCCCCGACCTCTGCCGCCGTCTCGCCTGCGCCGGTCTCTGCCGCGCGGGAAGCGCTCGGCATCTCCACCAGCGACCTGCCGTCGATGACCGGCAATGGCAATGTCGGCGGCGAAACGGTCGCCGTCGCGATGGCCTTCGCGCCGATGCCGCTCGCCGCCCCGCGGCCGGACGCGCTGCATGCCGCCGCATGGCCGGATCCGCTGGCCGGCATTCCCGCGCCGCGCCCGCGGCCGGCGCTCACCCTGCGGCCGGCGCCTGTGCCGGCACCGGCGTTCGGGCCGGAGGGCGAGGCGCGGCCGACCGACAGCCTCAATATCCTGTCCGACCAGGACGCGGCGCTCTACGCCCGCGCCTTCGACCTGCAGGCGGATGCGGACTGGGACGAGGCGGACCGGGTGATCCGCAGGATCGGCGAGCCGCTGCTGCTGGGCCATCTGCGCGAGCAGCGGCTGATGCACCCGAATGGCTATCGGGCCAGTTTCGCCGAACTGCAGCGCTGGATGCGCAGCTATGCGGACCATCCGGATGCCGACCGGGTCTACCGGCTGGCGCGGCAGCGGCAGCCCGGCGGGACCACCCTGCAGGCACCTGCACCGCCGGACCTGAAGGTCCTCGACCTCGCCCTGCTGAACCGCGCGGACGGGAACGCCGGGAACCGCGCGTCGGTCCCGCGCGCGGCGAACGGAACCACGCGCAGGGGCAGCCTGAAGACGGTCAAGGCCGCCTATTTTTCCGGCAAGTGGCCGCGGGCGCTGGAGATCGCGCTTCGCTTGAGCGAGACCCATGGCAGCGCCCTGCCCGGAGCCGCCTGGTATGCCGGGCTCGCGGCCTGGCGCCTGCAGCGCTACGAGGTGGCCGCCGGCCAGTTCGCGGCACTGGCGGCCTATGATGCCGCCGACGGTTGGGAACGCTCGGCCGGCGGCTACTGGGCGGCCCGTGCCTATCTGACCCTCGGCCGGCCCACGGCCGCGATCCATGCCCTGCGGCAGGCCGCTGAGCATTCGCGCACCTTCTACGGCCTGCTGGCGGCGCGGCGCCTGGGCCTCGACCCGGTGTTCGGCTGGACCAAGCTGTCCGACGACGAAAGCCTGGTCGACGCGCTGTTCAAGGTCGGTGCCGTGCGGCGCGCGCTGGCGCTGGCACAATCCGGCCAGACCATCAGGGCGCGTGCCGAGCTGCGCCAGTTGATGGATGCCCGGCGCAAGGTGCGGGACGATGTCTACCTGCCGATGTTGACGGCTCTGTTGGGGCTGACCGGCGATGCCCAGACCGCCTACCGCATGGCGCGGATCTGGCAGGTGCAGACCGGCGAGCATATCGACCCGGCCATGTTCCCCGAACCGCCCTGGCAGCCCGAAGGCGGCTTCACCTTCGACCGGGCGCTGATCTATGCCTTCGTCCGCAAGGAAAGCCGCTTCGACCCCGTGGCCCGCAGCCCCGCCGGCGCCCGCGGCCTGATGCAGCTGATGCCCGCCACCGCGCGCTTCGTGAACGGCGGCAGCCAGAACCTGAGCCGGATCCTGAACGACCCGGCCGGCAACCTGGAACTGGGCCAGCGCTACATCCGGCACCTGGAGCGCGATGTCGGCCTTGGCTCCGACCTGATCCGCATCGCGATCGCCTACAATGCCGGTCCCGGCAACCTGGAGAAATGGGACCGGCTGGCCCAGCATGGCGGCGACCCGCTGCTGCTGATCGAAAGCCTGCCGTCGGCGGAGACCCGCGACTTCGTGGAGCGGATCCTTGCCAACCTCTGGGTCTACCGCGCGCGCCTGGACCAGCCCTCGCCCTCGCTCGACGATCTCGCCAGGGGGGCCTGGCCGCGCTATGTCCCGCTGGACCAGCGATCGGACAGAGGGAGCAAGGGACATGGCGCAGGATGATGCGGGACCGGGCGACACCCGCAGCGGCAAGACCTCCGGCGCGGTAGCCGAGGCCGCGCGCAGCGGCGAGCGACGCTTCATTCCCTGCAACATCGCGGTGCTGACGGTCTCCGACAGCCGGACCGAGGCGACCGACACCTCCGGCGCTACCCTGGTGGCACGGCTGGAGGCGGCGGGCCACCGGCTCGCCGGCCGGCGCATCCTGCCGGACGACCGGCCCGAACTGGAGGCGCAGCTGCGCGCCTGGATCGCCGATCCCGGCATCGACATCGTGCTCGCCACCGGCGGCACCGGGGTGACCGGCCGCGACGTGACGCCGGAGGCCTTCGCCGCGGTCTGGGAAAAGGAGATCGCGGGCTTCGGCGAACTCTTCCGGATGCTGAGCTACCAGAAGATCGGCACCTCCACGGTGCAGTCGCGCGCCACCGCAGGGGTCGCCGGCGGCACCTACCTGTTCGCCTTGCCGGGCTCCACCGGTGCCTGCAAGGACGGCTGGGACATGATCCTGAAGGACCAACTCGACTATCGCCACAAGCCCTGCAACTTCGTCGAACTGCTGCCCAGGCTCCAGGAACACGAACGCCGGAAGTGAACCGCCCCGCGATGCCAGGCCCCCAGCGGGGGGCCACTGAATGTTCTTGAAATGTTCGCGCACTGCGGTAAACTGCCGGCATGACCGAGATCGGCACCCATCAGCACAAGTCCCTGCGGCGCGGGCGCGGCGCGGCCAGCAATGCGTCGGGCCGGTACGAGGCCGAATCCCGGGTGCAGGTCGACGACGGCTGGGGCGCGGCCTGCGGCGACGGCTGGGACGAGGCGGAGCGGCCGCCGCCCCTGCGCACCCAGGTCGGCATCGATTCCAGCCGTACGATCATCGCCCGCAACGAGTCGCCCGACCTGAATTTCGACCGCTCCATCAACCCCTATCGCGGCTGCGAGCATGGCTGTGTCTATTGCTTCGCGCGGCCGACCCATGCCTGGCTGGGCCTGTCGCCGGGGCTGGACTTCGAATCCCGCCTGTTCGCCAAACCGGAGGCGGCGGCCCTGCTGGAAAAGGAGCTGCGCCGCCCCGCCTATGCCTGCCGGACGATGGCGCTGGGCACCAACACCGACCCCTACCAGCCCGTCGAGCGGGAGATGGGGATCACCCGCTCGGTGCTGGAGGTGCTGTCCCGCTTCCGGCATCCGCTGGGCATCGTGACGAAGAGCGCGCTGGTGGCCCGCGACACCGACATCCTGTCGGAGATGGCGAAACGGAACCTCTGCAAGGTCTATCTCTCGGTCACCACCCTGGACCGCGGCCTGGCACGGGCGATGGAGCCGCGCGCCGCGACCCCCGGCCGCCGCCTGGAGACGATTGCCGCCCTCGCCGCGGCCGGTGTGCCGGTGGGCGTGATGGTGGCGCCGACAATTCCCGGCCTGACCGATCACGAGATGGAGGCCATCCTGAAGGCCGCGCGGGAGGCCGGCGCCGACGAGGCCGGCTATATCGCGCTGCGCCTGCCGCTGGAGATCAAGGACCTGTGGGCCGAGTGGCTGGCGGAGAACCGCCCGAACCATGCCCGCCGGGTGATGGCCCTGCTGCGCGACATGCGCGGCGGCCGCGACTATGACGCGACCTTCGGCAAGCGGATGACCGGCACGGGGCCGATCGCGCAGGCCCTGGCCCAGCGATTCGCCATCGCCAGGCGCCGCCTGGGCTATCGCGACGTGCCGCGCAGGCTCGATACCGCCCAGTTCACGCGGCCGCCGGCCAGCGGGCGCGGGGCGCAACTGGACTTGTTCGCGGCATCCGCATCATAAAGCATGGGACGGGGGCCGGAGCCGGGGCCCCGGGCCCCCGGGCCGAGCGATCGCGGACGGTCCCATGCAGACCCTGTTCACCCTGGATATCGATTTCACCCAGCCGCAGGACGGCATCTGCGGCGTGGACGAGGTCGGCCGCGGGCCGCTGGCAGGGCCGGTGCTGGCCGCGGCCGTGCTGCCGGACCCGCGGCGGCCGATCGCCGGGCTGGCCGACAGCAAGGTCCTGACCGCCGAGCGCCGCGAGGCGCTGGCGCGCGAGATCCACGCCAACTGGTTCGCCGCGCTGGGCGCCGCCAGCCTGGCGGAGATCGAGCAGCGCAACATCCTGCATGCCAGCATGCTGGCGATGCGCCGTGCGGTCGACCGCCTGCCCCGCCGGCCGCGCCACGTGCTGGTGGACGGCAACCGCCTGCCCGTCGGCCTGCCCTGCCCCGCCACCGCGATCGTGCAGGGCGATGCCTGTGCGCCGGCGATCTCGGCCGCGGCGATCGTCGCAAAGGTGGCGCGCGACCATCTGATGCGCCGGCTCGGCGCGCGCTATCCCGGCTATGGCTGGGAACGCAATGCGGGCTACGGCACGCGCCAGCATTGCGACGCGCTGGCAGCGCTCGGCGTGACCCCGCATCACCGCAGGGGCTTCGCGCCCGTGGCCACACGGCTGCTGGTCGTGGCGGCCCTGCCATCGGGGACGGACGCCGTCGGGGCGGGCATCGAGTGAACATCCGGCCCGCAACGGCAACGGACCGCCCCGCGATCTGGCAATTGCTGGAGCCGGTGATCCGGGCGGCGGAGACCTACGCCCTGCCGCAGGACATGACGGAGGCGGAGGCCCTGGCCTTCTGGCTCGCGCCCGGAAACGATTGCTTCGTGGCGGTGGAGGACGGGGCCGTGCTGGGCACCTACTTCCTGCATCCCAACCAGGCCGGCGGCGGCAGCCATGTCGCCAATTGCGGCTATGTCACCGCCGCGGCGGCCGCCGGGCGCGGCATCGCCCGCGCCATGTGCCAGCATTCGCTGGACCATGCCCGTGCCGCCGGCTTCCGGGCGATGCAGTACAACTTCGTTGTCGACAGCAACACCCGCGCCGTCAGGCTCTGGCAGCATATGGGCTTCGACATCGTCGGCCGGCTGCCGGGCGCCTTCCTGCATCCGCGGCTGGGCTATGTCGATGCGCTGGTGATGTACCGGTCGCTGGCCTGAACCGGCGCCGGAATGCGGCCCTTCCGGGCCCGCAGGAACGAACCAGGAATATCGCAGAAAGCGCGCCCGCGGGCCGAAACCGCCCGCGCGCTGCAATGCCTGCCGCATACCAGGAGGCGTTGCGTGGATACCAAACGGACTCAAGATATGGGGTTAACCGTTTGATTCCACGAAGATTCTTGACCGATTCCAGCCGACCGGGGACGATTCGCCCCGATAACGCAGGCATCGGCCGCCCCGGATGGGACGGCCCCGCAGGGCCCGAAGGGCCGGGGAAACCAAGGCATGGCGAAACGGATCAGCGCGCCGGACGCGCCGACTCTGCCGCTCGACACCATTCTGGAAGGCGATTGCATCGCCCTGATGAACGCGCTGCCCGCCGGCTCCGTCGACATGATCTTCGCGGACCCGCCGTACAACCTGCAGCTTCAGGGCGAATTGCGGCGGCCGAACGAGAGCCGGGTGGACGGGGTCGACGACGACTGGGACCGGTTCGATTCCTTTGCCGCCTACGACAGCTTCACCCGCGACTGGCTGCAGGCCGCCCAGCGGGTGTTGAAGGACGATGGCAGCCTGTGGGTGATCGGCAGCTACCACAACATCTTCCGGGTCGGCGCCACCCTGCAGGATATCGGCTTCTGGATCCTGAACGACATCGTCTGGCGCAAGACCAACCCGATGCCGAATTTCCGCGGCAAGCGCTTCACCAACGCCCATGAAACCCTGGTCTGGTGCGCCAAGAGCGCGAGCGCCAAGCGCTACACCTTCAACTATGCCGCCACCAAGGCGATGAACGACGACCTGCAGATGCGCTCCGACTGGGTGATCCCGATCTGCGCCGGTCGCGAGCGGCTGAAGATCGACGGGACCAAGGCCCATCCCACGCAGAAGCCCGAGGCCCTGCTGCACCGGGTGCTGGTGGCCTCCACCAGGCCCGGCGATGTGGTGCTGGACCCGTTCTTCGGCACCGGCACGACCGGCGCCGTGGCCCGCCGCCTGCGGCGGCATTTCATCGGCATGGAGCAGGACCCGGTCTATGCCCGGCTGGCGCGCCGGCGGATCGATGCGGTCGAACCGGTCGCCGAGGAATCCGTCGCCACCACCGAATCCCGGCGCGATGCGGCGCGGGTGCCGTTCGGCTGGCTGGTGGAACGCGGCATGATCCCGCCCGGCACCCTGCTGACCGACCAGGCGCGGCGCCACCACGCCCGGGTCCGTGCCGACGGCACCCTGGTCGCCGCCGATGTGACCGGGTCGATCCACCAGGTCGGCGCCCATCTGCAGGGCGCGCCCAGCTGCAACGGCTGGTCCTTCTGGTATGTCGAGGCGCGCGGCAAGCCGGTGCCGATCGACCATTACCGCCAGCAGCTGCGCGCCACCCTGACCTGAATCAGGCGACGCCGCCCGATGCGGCCAGGACCGCGACCCGGTCCGCCAGGGCGGCATTGACCGCCTCGTAGGCCGGCCCGAACTGCCGCCCGATGCGACGGCTGCCGATCAGCGCCGGGATCAGCCCCGACAGGTCCTCGCCATGGTCCAGCCGGGTGCCCGTTCCCTCCGGCGCCAGGCGGAAATGGTGGCGGCCGGTGAACAGCAGCGGGATCCGCCCGCGCCATTCCAGCCGGCGCCCGGGTTCGCATTCGGTAACGGTCACCGTCATCTCGATCACCGAACCCGGCCGCGCCGGATTGCGGAAGCTCATGGCGACCCTTGCACCGGGCGCCGCGCGGCCATGCGCCCGGACGTTCAGCGGGTTCCATGCGGCATAGCCGTCGAAATCCGCCAGCACCTGCCAGGCCTGCAGGGGCGCTGCCGCGATGAATGCCTCGGTCCGGACCTGTTTCATGACTCTCCTTTCGCCTGGCGGTCGCCAGCGAACCGCGCGGCCTTGCGCATCACCGTCGGCAGTTGCGCAAGGGTCCCGGGGCCGTCGGCCAGCCACTGCATGTCGGCCGCCGGCGCGACGGCCCTGCCCCGCGCCGGCGGAAGCTCCGCCACCGCGACCGTCAGTTCCAGCGCAAAATGCGTGAAGACATGGCTGATCCCGCCGGGCAGCAGGCGCCAGTCGGCCGGCACCGGCTGCCAGGCACGGGCCTGCGACAGGGACCAGGAGCGGCGGGCCTCCCACGGCGTGCCGGGCAGGCCCAGCATGCCGCCCAGCAATCCCTTCGGCGGCCGCCGCTGCAGCAGCACGGTGCCGTCGGCCGGCCGCCGCAGCCAGAATGCCAGGCCGCGGCGCAGCGGCTTGGCGGCCTTTGGCGCACGGCGCGGCAGCTCGGCGGGACTGCCGGCGGCGCGGGCGCTGCACGCGCCGGACAGCGGGCAGAGCAGGCAGTCCGGGTTGCGCGGCGTGCAGACCGTCGCCCCCAGATCCATCATCGCCTGCGCGAAGTCGCCCGGCCGCTGCCGCGGCGTCAGCTCGGCCGCCAGCGCGCGCAGCCGCGGCTTGCTGGCCGGCAGCGGCTCTTCCACCTGGTAGAGCCGGGCAACGACCCGCTCCACATTGCCGTCCACCACCACGGCCGGCCGGTCGAAGGCGATCGCGGCGATCGCCGCCGCGGTATAGGGCCCGATGCCCGGCAGGGCCAGGAGCGCCGCCTCGTCCGGCGGGAACCGGCCGGCATGCGCGCCGGCAACCGCCTGCGCACAGAGATGCAGGTTGCGCGCCCGGCTGTAATAGCCAAGCCCGGCCCAGGCGGCGAGCACCTCGTCGCGGGGCGCCGCGGCCAGCGCCGCCACCGTCGGCCAGCGCGCCAGGAAGGCGCGGAAATAGGGGATGACGGCTGTAACCGTGGTCTGCTGCAGCATGATTTCGCTCAGCCATACCGCATAGGGATCGGCCGGCGGCGCGCCCGGCGGCGCCCGCCATGGCAGGGCGCGGGCATGCCGGTCGTACCAGCGCAGCAGCAGGCCGGGAACCGCCTGCGGGTCGGGTCGTGCCGAAGAACGGGTACAGGCCATCCGCAGGGACCCATGCTAGAGTGACGCCATGTCGCAGCGCAGCATCAGCGGGCGGGCCGGCCGGCATGCCGGTGCCGCCGGGCCGCACCGCGTGGCTGCCGGTGCAACCGCCCGGAGCCGCCCCCGGAGCTGCGGGCCGGCATAGCATGAAACCGCCCGGATCGCCGCCATCCGCACAGGCCCCCGCCGCGGTCCGGCCGGGGCCCCGCAAGCTCGGCCCGCTGATCAGCCGGATCGCCCGCCGGTCCGCCGGCAAGCGCGGCCTGCCGACGGCGGAGATCCTGACCAACTGGCGCCATATCGTCGGCCCCGAACTGGCCCCGCTGACAGTGCCGGAGCGGGTGACCTTTCCCCGCGGCGCCGGCGATGGCGGCACCCTCAGGCTGCGGGTGGCCGCCGGTTTCGCCCCGATCGTCGCCCTGCAGGAGCCGCGCATCATCGCCCGGCTGAACACCTATTTCGGCTATGGCGCGATCGCCCATATCAGACTCGTGCAGGGCCCGCCCCTGCCGGAGGCGGTGGAAGCGGCGGAACCCAGCCAGATGCCGGCCGCCGACTCCGACGACGACTCGGGGCCGCTGCCGGCCCTCAACCGCTTGCGCCGGGCCCTTGCCGCGCGCAAGCAGCGCTCCGGCACGGCCGGGGAGGACTGAAAACCGCAGGGGCCCGCGCCGGTCACGACTGCGTGGGCCGGGCGGATTTCCGCCCTTTTCCGCCCTAGACTGGTTTCCGCGTATCCTGCCCCGGCACCCGGTGCGGGAATCGAGAATTGAAGGATGCCCCCATGAGCCACTACACTGCACGCCAGCCCGATGCCCCAACATCTAGTGGTTTGGCCCAGATGATGAACCAGATAGGACAAGTGGTAGCCTCCGGACGCGCGCTCTCGGCCGCGGCCCTGGTGGCATTCGCCTGTCTGGCCGCCGGCCCCGCCGCCGCGGACAGCAAGCCTGCGATGGACGACAAGGCCGGCATGGGCGCCGAGGCGACGATGCAGGACATGGTGCTGGGCAATCCGGACGCCCCGGTGACCATCATCGAATATGCCTCGCTGACCTGCCCGCACTGCGCCACCTTCCACAAGGAGGTGCTGCCGCAGCTGAAGACCGAATATATCGACACCGGGAAGGCGAAGCTGATCTTCCGCGACTTCCCCTTCGACCGCTTCGCGCTGAGCGCCAGCATGCTGGCCCGCTGCAGCGGCCCCGACCGGTTCTTCCCGTTCCTGGACCTGCTGTTCAAGCAGCAGGCGAACTGGATCGGCAACGGCCAGCCGGACGAGGTGCTGGCCAACCTGAAGCGGCTGGCCGGGCTCACCGGGATGGACGAGGCCGCGGTGCAGGCCTGCCTCGGCAACGAGGCGCTGACCGAGTTCGTGCTGAACGAGCGGCTGACCGGGAACAAGGAGTTCGGCGTGGAATCCACCCCGACCTTCATCGTCGGCGAGGACAAGTATCCCGGCGTGCGCCGGATCGAGGAATGGCGCGGCATCATCGACCCGATGCTGCCGGCGTCGACGAAGGAGTCGCGGGCCGTCCCGGCCGGCACCCCGATGGCGGCACAGCCCGCGGGCTGACAGACAGAGCCCCGATTGCCGCGGGCTTGAGCCGCGCGGACGGGGCCGGAGGAGTGTCTTGCATTTCGATCGGCTTCGCCTGCGCGGCTTCAAGTCATTCGTCGAGGAGACGGATTTCAGCATCTCTCCCGGCCTGACCGGGATCGTCGGCCCGAATGGCTGCGGCAAGTCCAACCTGGTGGAGGCGCTGCGCTGGGTGATGGGCGAGCATTCCGCGCGGCAGATGCGCTCCGGCGCGATGGACGACGTGATCTTCGCCGGCACCTCCACCCGCCCGCCGCGCAACTTTGCCGAGGTCGTCGTCACCCTGAACAACGGCGACCGCACGGCACCGCCGGCCTACAACGACAGCCCGCTGCTGGAGATCAGCCGCCGGATCGACCGCGACTCGGGCTCGACCTACCGCATCAACGGCCGCGAGGTGCGGGCACGCGACGTGCAGTTCCTGTTCGCCGACATCGCCAGCGGCGCGCATTCCACCGCCATCGTGAGCCAGGGCCGGATCGGCCAGCTGATCAGCGCGAAGCCGACCGACCGCCGCCGCATCCTGGAAGAGGCGGCCGGGATCACCGGCCTGCATGGCCGGCGGCACGAAAGCGAGCTGCGCCTGAAGGCGGCGGAACAGAACCTGGAGCGCGTCGACGACGTGATAGGGGAATTGGAGAACCGCCTCGGCGGCCTGCGGCGCCAGAGCAAGCAGGCCCGCAAGTATCGCCGCCTGTCGGAGCGGATCCGCGAGGCGGAGGCGCTGCTGCTGCATGCCCGCTGGACCGCCGCGCAGGACGATGCGGCGCGGCTGCAGACGGGCCTTGCCGCGGCCGAGCAGGCCGTCGCCGACCTGACCCAGGCCGCCGCCACCGCGGTGAATGCCGCGGAACAGGCAGAGGAGGCACTGCCGCCGCTGCGCAGCGGCGAGGCGGAGGCCGCCGCCCGCCTGCAGCGGCTCGACGCGGCACGCGAGGGACTCGACCGCGAAGAGGCGCAGCTGACGGCCTCCCGGAACGCGATCGCCGCGCGGCTGGCCGATCTGGAGCGCGACGCAAGGCGGCTGGGCGAGCAGCGCCAGGAGGCCGGCCAGGTCACCGGCCGGCTGCAGGCGGAACAGGCCGGGCTGGCGGAGGCCCAGGCTGGCGAGGGCGCGCAGCTGGAGGCGGCCGAGGCTGCCCGCAGCGCCGCGCAGGCGGAAGCCGACAGGAGCCAGGCGGAGCTCGACCGGTCCGGCGCCGAGCAGGCGCAGCAGCAGGCCGAGCGCCGCCGGCTGGAGCAGAGCCTGCGCGGCCTGGGCGACGAGACGGCGGGGCTGGCACGCCGGCAGGACGGAATCGCCAGGGCAAGGTCGGAGCTGAAGACCGGCGAGGCCGACGAACAGATCGCGGCCCTGGGCGAGGCCCTGGGCCAGTCGGAGGCGCGCCTGGACGCCGCGCGCGAGGAGCTGCGCGGTGGCGAGGAGACGCAGGCGGCGGCGCAGCAGCAGGTGGCGGAGGCCCGCGAGCGCCGCGACGAGCGCCGCACCGCGCTGAACCGCGTGAAGGCGGAGGAGGACGGGCTGGGCCGCCTGTTGAAGGTGGCGGGCGACGATCTCTGGGCGCCGCTGATCGACCGGGTGCAGGTGAAGCCCGGCTTCGAGAAGGCGCTGGGCGCGGCACTGGGCGAGGACATTTCAGCCTCCACCGACACCGCCGCGCCGCTGCACTGGACGGAGCTGCCGCCCTTTGCCGGCGCGGCCAGCCTTCCCGCAGGGGCCCGCCCGCTGTCGGACATGGTCACCGCGCCGCCGGTCCTGCAACGGCGCCTGTCGCAGATCGGCATTGTCGAGGAGCAGGACGGCGCCGCCCTGCAGAAGCAGCTTGCGGCCGGCCAGCGCCTGGTCAGCGCAGCCGGCGGCCTGTGGCGGTGGGACGGCTATACGGTCGCGGCACAGGCGCCGACCGCGGCGATGGTGCGCCTGGAGCAGCGCAACCGGCTGGCCGAGCTGCGCAAGGAGCGCGAAGCCCTGGCCAGCGGCCTCGATGCCCTGGAGGCGACCCTGTCGGAGGCACAGGCGGCCGCCGAGCAGGCGCGCGCCCGGCTGGCCGCGGCGCGCAGCGCGGTCGCCGACAGCGAACGCGCCGTCAAGGAACAGCAGGGCCGCCATGCCCGCGCGCTGAAGGAATCGGCGGACCTGGCCCGGCAGCAGGCCGCGCTCGAGGCGCAGGCCGACCAGATCGGCCAGCGGCTGGCCGAGCTGCAACGCCGCGAGGCGGAGGATCGCGCGGCGCTGGAGGCCCTGCCCCCGGCCGACCGCGTCATGCAGGCGGCCGAGGCGGCGCGCGCCGCGGCGACCACCGCGCGGGCCGCGCTGGCCGAAGCGGTGCGCCGGCACGACCTGTTGCGTCAGGAGGCGAACACGCGCAATGCCCGGCTGCAGACGATTCGGACGGAGCTGCAGGGCTGGACGGCGCGCGACCGCCAGCATGGCGAGCATGAGGCCGAGTTGGGCAGGCGCCGGCAGGAGATGGAAGCCGAGGCCGCCCGCCTGTCCGCCCTGCCGGAGCAGATCGCCGGCAAGCGCAGCGCGCTGCTGGACCAGATCGCCGGTGCCGAACAGGCCCGCAAGGCGGCCGCCGATGCCCTGGCGGAAGCGACCAACGCGCTGGAGCAGGCGCGCCGCTTCGCGCGGGAGCGGGAGACCGCCGTGAATGCCGCGCGCGAGGACCGGGTCCGCCTGCAGGCCGCCCAGGAACATGCGCACGAGAATCTGGCAGAAACCGCCGCCCGGATCCGGGAGACCTTCGCCTGCCCGCCCAACCGGTTGCTGGACCATGTCGGCCTGGCGGATCGCGAGGGCCCCGACCTGCCCGACCATGACAGCCTGGAACAGGTGCTGGAGGAGGCCAAGCGCGACCGCGAGCGGCTGGGGCCGGTCAACCTGCGGGCGGAGATCGAGTCGCAGGAGGTCGAGGAGCAGATTGCCACCCTGACCTCCGAGAAGGACGACCTGACCGCGGCGATCGGCCGCCTGCGCCAGGGGATCGGCACCCTGAACCGCGAGGGGCGGCAGCGGCTGACCGAGGCGTTCCAGCAGGTCGACGCGCATTTCCAGACCCTGTTCCGCAAGGTGTTCGGCGGCGGCAAGGCGCATCTGGCACTGACCGGGTCGGACGATCCGCTGGAAGCGGGCCTGGAGATCATGGCCTCGCCGCCGGGCAAGAAGATGCAGACCATGACCCTGCTGTCGGGCGGCGAGCAGGCGCTGACGGCGCTTGCCCTGCTGTTCGCCGTGTTCCGCACCAACCCGGCGCCGATCTGCCTGCTGGACGAGGTCGATGCCCCGCTGGACGACGCCAATGTGGAGCGGATGTGCGACCTGCTGACGGAGATGGTGCGCACGCACGGGCATACGCGGTTCGTGATCGTCACCCACAACCCGATCAGCATGTCGCGGATGGACCGGCTCTACGGTGTCACCATGGCCGAACGCGGCGTTTCGAGCCTGGTCTCGGTGGACCTGAACCTGGCCGCCCAGATGGCTGCCGAGTAGCTCCGGGAGACCCCGGAAGCGTCTTTCATGTCGTTGATATTGCTGGACTATCCGCCTCTCTATTGCAGTGCGGCAGAAGCTTGACAGACGGCGGGTCCGCCCCCTATGGTGCCGCAGCTTTCGGCGGGCGCGCCATCGGGGGATTGCCGCCTCTTCTGTAATCTGGTTTCTGCCTTCCTGACGGGCGATCGACAGCGACGGTCGATGCTCCGGTCCGGCCATCTGCATGGCCGGCGGTTGGGAGGGAGGCCGGGATGGAAGAGCGACCGCGGGACACCGAGGGGGCCCCTTCGCTGGAAGCGCTGGATGCCCGGTTGCGTGTGCAGCGGGGCCGGCAGAAGGAGGCCAGCGAGCGTCAGCAGTACCGGCCCTCCAACGTCCCCGCATCGGCGTGGGGGCTGGCATGGCGGCTGACGATCGAGCTTGCCGCGGCGATGGTCTTCGGTGTCGGCGCTGGCTGGCTGCTGGACGACTGGCTGGGGACGGCGCCGGGATTCCTTCTTGCCATGGCCTTTCTGGGAATCGCCTCGGGCATCTGGAATGTCGCCCGGCTGACACGGCGCTATCAGGCCTTGCAAGATGCCGCCGAGATCCCTAGAAGCGGGGCGCGGGAAGACCGGGAGTAACGAACCGATGGTGTCGCCACCGGCGGGCACCGTTCGGGAAGATGAGTGAGGGAGCCATCGGTGGCCAGTTCTGACGCGACTGAATCTATGCACCAGACGGTCGAGAACCTCGAACATGCCGAGGCCCATGGGCCTCTGGAGCAGTTCGAGATCACGCACCTGGTGCCGATCGATGTCGGCGGCATGGACTTCTCCTTCACCAATTCCGCCGCGGCGATGATCGCCGGCGTCGCGCTGGTCATCCTCCTCATGCTGCTGGGCACGCGGTCGAAGAGCCTGGTGCCGGGCCGCCTGCAGTCGGTCGCCGAACTGGCCTACGAGTTCGTGGCCGGCATGGTGCGGGAGAATGTGGGCGACAAGGGGCGCGCCTATTTCCCCTTCATCTTCACCCTGTTCATGTTCATCCTGTTCGCCAACATGGTCGGACTGGTGCCGTTCAGCTTCACCTCGACCAGCCACATCGTCGTCACCTTCTCGATGGCGATCTTCGTGTTCGTCGGCGTCACCGTGATCGCGCTGGTCAAGCACGGCTTCCGCTTCTTCACCTACTTCCTGCCCTCCGGCGTGCCGGTGGCGCTGGCGCCGATCATCGTGCCGATCGAGGTGATCTCCTATTTCGTGCGCCCGATCAGCCTGTCGCTGCGACTGTTCGCGAACATGCTGGCCGGCCACATCATGCTGAAAGTCTTCGCGGGTTTCGTGATCGCCCTCGGCCTTGCCGCCGGCTGGCTGCCGCTCGCCTTCATCGTGGCGCTGACCGGGCTGGAATTCCTGATCGCATTCCTGCAAGCCTATGTCTTCACGATCCTGACCTGCCTCTACCTGCACGACGCCATCCACCTGGAGCATTGATCCGACAAGCCAAGCCGGCATCGGGGCGACCGGTCGGGATGGCCGGCCAGTCCCAGGGGCAGGCGATCGAACGGAAGACGCATTCGAGCACGGGACGCCGGGGACGAGTTCCGAATCAAGCAGTAACAGGGTTGCGCCGTCCCCGGCCGGCGGTCCCACGGGAGCAACTTGCGGTCCGGCCACAGATGCCGGCCGCGCCAAGACGAGAGGAAGTGTACGATGGAAGCTGATGCCGCGAGACTAATTGGTGCCGGTCTGGCCACGATCGCACTGGCCGGTGTCGGTGCCGGTCTCGGGAACATCTTCGGCAGCTTTCTGTCGGGAGCGTTCCGCAACCCGACTGCAGCGCCCAAGCTGTTCGGCAACCTGCTGCTGTTCTTCGCACTGACCGAGGCTATCGCACTGTTCGCCCTGGTCATTGCGTTCCTGATCCTGTTCTCGTAAGCCGCTCCAGATCCGGCCGGCGGCCTGGCCGCCGGCCGGACCGGACCTGCGAGGCAGATGGAGGCGGACAGTCATGCCGCAGCTGAATACCGAGACCTTCCTGCCACAGATCGTGTGGCTGGTGATCACGTTCGGGATCCTCTACCTGGTGATGGCGCGCTATGCGCTGCCCCGGGTGTCGGAGGTTCTTCGTGCGCGGCAGCAGCGGATCAGCAACGATCTGGAAGAGGCAGAGCGCCTGAAGCGCGAGACCGAAGCCGTCATCCAGGCCTACGAGAAGGCCCTGGCGGAGGCCCGGGTCAAGGCCCAGGCCATGGCTGCCGAGACGCGTGCGACGGCCAATGCCGAGGCCGCCGAGCGCAAGGAGCGGCTCGACAGGCAACTCGCCCAGGAGGCCGAGCAGGCCGAGAACGCGATTGCCGAGGCACGGAGCACGGCCATGCAGCAGGTCAGATCCGTGGTGCAGGATGCCGTCGCGGACATCGTGTCGAAGATCGGCGGGATCACGCCGGACCCGGAGCGGGTCAGCGCCACGGTCGACGAACTGGCGCGGAAGTAGCCGCCCGCCTGCCGGGGCGACAGACACAGGGAACCTGAATACCGATGTTCGGAAATCCAAATTTTTGGCTGCTGGTTGCCCTGGCCATCCTGATCGCGATCGTTGTCTGGAAGGGCTTCCATTCCAAGGCCATCGAGATGCTGGACGGCCGGGCCCGCCGGATCGCCGACGAGCTCGAAGAAGCCCGCAAGCTGCACGAAGACGCGCAGGCGCTCTATGCCGACTACCAGCGCAAGCAGAAGAATGCGATGGCCGAGGCGGACGAGATCATCAGCCATGCCAAGGCCGAGGCCGAGCGCATTGCCGCCAATGCCAGGGACGAAATGGAATCGGCGATGACCCGCCGGCGTGCCCTGGCCGAGAGCAAGATCGCGCAGGCCGAGAGCCAGGCGATCCAGGATGTGCGCAACATCGCCGCGGAACTTGCCGTGGAGGCCTCGCGCCGGATCCTGACGGCCCGCCTGCAGGGCCCGGACGGCGACAGCGCCGCGGCCGACCGGCTGGTCGATGGCGCGATCGAGGATCTGGGCCGCAAGCTCCACTGAACGAACGCGGGCCCGCCCGCAATCGGCAAAGGCCCCCTTCCGGGGGCCTTTTTTCTGTCCGGAACGGCCGGCCCGGCTCAGCCCAGATGGGTGCGCAGGTCATAGACCTGCGCCAGGTTCGGGCAGGCACGCGCGGCGCGCCAGACCAGTTCCTGCTCCGTATCGGTCAGCAGCGCCGGCCGCTTGCCGCGATAGTCGGTGATTGTCCGCTGCACCCGGCCACGCATGAGATCGAACAGTGCCGCCACGTCCTGGCGGACCCGATCGTCGGCCCGGTCGAACCGGCGGTTGTCCCCTTCGAAGAAGGCCTCGATCCGCGACAGGGCCAGGAGGCTGTCCTGCACGACCTCCTCGAATTTCAGCACGCTGACCTCGCAGCCTTCCAGCCCTTGGCCCGCGGCGCCAAGCCAACCGTCGAGCCAGGCCGCCAGCGGCGGGAAGAACTTCTGGAACAGGGCCGACCGCCGGGCCGGCGCATCGAGCTGGCGCAGGTAGGACAGGTCGACCTCCCCCGCTTCCCGGCCGAAGAACTTGTCCATTTCCTCGCGAACCACATAGTCGCCGAGGGACAGGGCGGCGGTGACGGGATCGCGGACCAGCAGCAACAGCTTCGCCGGCGGATCGGCCTGCAGCTTCCGCAGATTCTCCGGGGTGGCCGGGGCATGGTCGTGCAGGACCCCGCCGTTCCGGTTGAAGGTCCGCAGCCAGGACGGCAGGATCCGGCCGGTGACGAAAGACCCCTTGCTGACCCGCACCCGCGGCAGGCCACCGAAATCCCTGATACAGGCGCAAAGGAACGTGGACGAGGATTTCGGCAATGACAGGATGAAATAGGGCCGGCGCCCCTGCCGCGACTCCAGGGTCTCGAAATAGCTCCGCTCCGTGCCGCGGTGCAGCCCCAGGCCGTACTCGTCGATATCCATGCCGATTCGCAGGCCGGTGCGCTCCAGGAACGCCTCCATCCGGACAAGGTCGCCACTGAACTCCGCAATCGCCGCCATCACATAGTTCGCGAGCTGGTTGCCCGGATCGCGCTGCAGGAGGGCGGCGGCCTCGCGCTCGTACGCGGCGGCCTGCCGCCAGGTGACGGCGTTGCCGTAGATCAGGTCCGGACTGCGCGATGCCGCCCCGGGGTCCGGCGCGCCGCCCGCCGCCTGACCCATCGAACCGGGCCCCGCCCCTTCGGCCATTGCAATCCGCCCCTCCCCCTTCGGGGCCGGCGCTACTCCGCGGCTTCTGCGGTCTCCGCCTCCGGCTGCCAGCGCAGGCGCGGCTTGCGGGCCGCCTGCGTCTCGTCCAGGCGCCGCCGCGGCGCCATGTGCGGCGCCCCCGTGAAGCGCTCGGTATCCCCGGCCTGCGCGGCCTCGGCCAGGGCCCGCATCGAGCCGATGAACTCGTCCAGGCTGGCCTTCGACTCGGTTTCCGTCGGCTCCACCAGCAGCGCGCCGTGCACGACCAGCGGGAAGTACATGGTCATCGGGTGGAAGCCCTCGTCGATCAGCGCCTTGGCGAAGTCCAGGGTCTCCAGCCCGCTGCCCTTCAGGAACGAATCGTCGAACAGGGCCTCGTGCATGCAGGGCCCGTCATAGGCCGGCGTGATGACGTCCTGCAGGGCGGCCATGACGTAGTTCGCGTTCAGAACGGCATCTTCTGCCACCTGGCGAAGGCCGTCGCCGCCATGCGACAGCATGTAGGTCAGGGCACGGATGAACATGCCCATCTGGCCGTGGAAACCCTTCAGGCGGCCGAAGCTGTGGACGCCCTCGCCCTCGGCCTCCGCCTGCTGCTCCACCAGCCGGAACGTCTCGCCGTCCTGGAGGATGTAGGGCACCGGCACGAAGGGCGCCAGCGGCGCGGAGAACACCACCGGGCCGGAGCCCGGCCCGCCGCCGCCATGCGGGGTGGAGAAGGTCTTGTGCAGGTTGATGTGCATCGCGTCGATGCCCAGGTCGCCGGGCCGCACCCGCCCGACGATGGCGTTGAAGTTCGCCCCGTCGCAATAGAAATAGGCACCGGCAGCATGCACCAGTTCCGCGACCTTCAGGATGTCGCGTTCGAACAGGCCGCAGGTGTTCGGGTTGGTCAGCATGATCGCCGCCACGTCCGGGCCCAGCGCGGCTTCCAGCGCCGCCAGGTCCATGCGCCCGTCGGCGGTCGACGGAATCGCCTCCACCGAATAGCCGCACTGCACCGCCGTGGCGGGATTGGTGCCATGCGCGCTCTCGGGCACCAGGACCCGCTTGCGCGGGTCGCCGGCGGCGGTCAGCGCGGCGCGGATCGCCATCAGGCCGCACAGCTCGCCCTGCGCGCCGGCGGCCGGCGACATCGCCACCGCCGGCATGCCGGTCAGTGTGCGCAGCCAGCCCGCCAGGCTCTCGATCAGGGCCAGCGCGCCCTGCACGGTGGAGACCGGCTGCAGCGGGTGCAGGTCGCCCAGGCCGGGCATCCGGGCCATCTTCTCGTTCAGCCGCGGATTGTGCTTCATCGTGCAGGAGCCGAGCGGATAGATGCCGGTGTCGATGGCATAGTTGCCCTGGCTCAGCCGGACGAAATGCCGCACCACCTGCGGCTCGGACAGGCCGGGCAGGCCCACCGGGCCGCGCCGCTCCAGCCCGCCCAGGCGCGCCTTGTGGCCGGGCACATCCGGCAGGTCGACGCCGCAGCGCCCCGCCGCATCCTGCTCGAAGATCAGCGGTTCCTCGTGCACCAGGCCGCGATGCCCACTGAAGGTCTGCAGGCTGCCGCCATCGTTGCCATCGCTGTCCGGGCGGCTCTTCCGACCCTGTGCGTTCAGCATGTCAGAGCACCTCCTTCAGGCCCGCGGCCAGCGCCGCGATATCGCTGTCCCGTGTCAGTTCCGTCGCCGCCACCAGCAGGACATCCGCCAGGTCCGACGCCTCCGGCGCCAGCCGCGACAGCGGCACGCCGGCCAGGATGCCGCGCTCGGCCAGGGCCTCCACCACTTCCGCGGCGGGGCGCGGCAGGCGCAGCGCGAATTCGTTGAAGAAGGCCGGGGTTTCCAGCGTCACCCCCTCCAGTGCCTCCAGCGCTTCGGCGGTCTGCACCGCCCGGGCATGGTTCAGCTCGGCCAGCTTGCGCAGCCCGGCTTCGCCCAGCAGGGTCAGGTGGATGCAGAAGGCCAGGGCACAGAGCCCCGCATTGGTGCAGATGTTGGAGGTCGCGCGCTCGCGCCGGATATGCTGCTCGCGCGCCGACAGGGTCAGGACATAGCCGCGCCGGCCGTCCTGGTCGACCGTCTCGCCGCAGAGCCGGCCGGGAATCTGCCGCAGGAACTTCTGCCGCGTGGCGAACAGGCCGACATGCGGCCCGCCATAGGACAGCGGCACGCCGATCGACTGGCCTTCGCAGGCGACGATGTCGGCGCCCATCTCTCCCGGCGGGGTCAGCAGGCCCAGGGCCACCACCTCGGTCACCGCCACCACCAGCAGCGCGCCGGCCTTGTGCGCGGCTTCCGCATAGGGCCGCAGGTCGCGCACCCGGCCGAACAGGTCCGGGTATTGTACGATCAGGCAGGCGGTCTCGCCGTCCGGCAGGCCCGCCGGGTCGGTATCGTCGCCCGGCCCGCAGACGGCGACCGGGTCGCCGGTAAAGCCGCAGAGGGTGCGCACCACCTCCGCGTAGTGCGGATGCACGGCGGGGGCCAGGACGACCTTGCCCCGCCTGGTGATCCGCTTCGCCATCAGCGCCGCCTCGCCCAGCGCGGTGGCGCCGTCGTACATCGAGGCGTTCGCCACCTCCATGCCGGTCAGCAGCGCCACCTGGCTCTGGAACTCGAACAGCGCCTGCAGGGTCCCCTGGCTGATCTCCGGCTGGTACGGCGTGTAGGAGGTCAGGAACTCCGATCGCTGGATCAGGTGGTCGACGCTGGCCGGGATGTGGTGCCGGTAGGCGCCGGCGCCCAGGAAGCTCGGCACGGCGCCGGGCGACAGGTTGCGCGCGGCAAAGGCGCCGATCTCGCGCTCCACCTCGAACTCGCTGCTGTGGTCGGGCAGGTCCAGGGGATCGGCAAGGCGCGCCTGCTGCGGCACGTCGACATAAAGTTCGTCGACCGATGCCGCGCCGACGCGGGCCAGCATCGCCGCACGGTCATCGGCGGTAAGCGGCAGGTAGCGCATCAGGAAACCGTCTCGAGGAATTCGCCATAGGCCTCCTCGTCCATCAATTCCTCGAACTCGGACGAATCGGTAACGCGGATCTTCACGATCCAGCCGGCGCCCTGTGCATCGTCATTGACGGTGGCGGGCTCCTCGTTCAGCGCCTCGTTGACCTCCACGACCTCGCCGGTCATCGGGGCATAGATCTCGCTGGCGGCCTTGACCGATTCCACCACCGCGAACTCCTCGCCCTTCGCGACGGTGCGGCCGACTTCCGGCAGTTCGACGAAGACGATGTCGCCGAGCTGCTCCTGGGCATATTCGGAGATCCCGACGGTACCGACATCGCCGTCCAACTCGACCCACTCATGATCCTTCGAGAAACCGATCACGCTCATATGAGCCTCCCCTGAAACACTTGCTGATCCACAATCTGACTGATGCCTGCCCGGAACGCCGGCCGGCCGGCCGGCCCCTTATCGGACATAGCGGTGCGGCACGAAGGGCATGTCGGCGACCTGGGCGTCCAGCCGGCGGCCCCGGACCACCAGGCCCAGCGCGGTGCCGCTGGCGGCCTGGCCGGGCGCGACATAGCCCATGGCGATCGGCGCCCCCAGGCTGGGGGCGAAGCCGCCGGAGGTGACGGTGCCGACGGCGCCGCCCTCGCCTTCGCCGGCGACAATCTCTGCGCCGCTGCGGGCCGGCGCGCGGCCGTCGATGCGCAGGCCGACCCGGCGGCGCGGCGGCCCGTCCTGCAGCTGCCGCTGCACGACCCCGGCGCCGGGGAAACCGCCCTCGTTGCGCCGGCGCTTGCTGATCGCCCAGGTCAGCCCGGCCTCCACCGGGGTCGTCGTCTCGTCCAGGTCCTGGCCGTAGAGGCAGAGGCCGGCCTCCAGGCGCAGGGAATCCCGCGCGCCCAGGCCGACCCACGCGACGTCCGCCGCCGCCAGCAGGCGCTCCGCCAGCGCGGCGGCCCGTGCCGCGGGGACCGAGATCTCGAAACCGTCCTCGCCGGTATAGCCGGAGCGCGTGACGAAAAGCTCCGCACCGTCCAGCACGAACGGCGCGCCGCTCATGAAGGTCAGGGCCGCGACACCGGGCAGCAGCCCGGACAGAACGGCGATCGCAGCCGGGCCCTGCAGGGCCAGGAGGGCGCGGTCCTCCAGCACCTCGACCGAAGCGGCGCCCAGGCCGCTGCGCAGATGCGCGATATCGGCCGTCTTGCAGGCGGCATTGACCACCAGGAACAGGTCCCGCTCGCGGCGGGTGACCATCAGGTCGTCCTGGATGCCGCCGGCGGCATTGGTGAACATGGTGTAGCGCATGCGGCCCGGCGCCAGCGCCTGGATATCGCCGGGGACCAGCGCCTCCAGCGCCGCGGCGGGATCGCAGCCGGCGATCGTCACCTGGCCCATATGGGAGACATCGAACAGCCCGGCCGCGGCGCGGCAGTGCCGGTGCTCGGCCAGGATCCCGGCCGGGTACTGCACCGGCATCTCGTAGCCGGCGAACGGCACCATGCGCGCCCCATGGGCGACATGCAGGTCATGCAGCGGCGTGCGCCGCAGTGCCGCGCCCTGGGAGGCCGCGTCCTGGGAGGCCGCGTCCTGGGAGATTTCGCCCTGTCCGGAAGATGTGCCGGGCGCGCCGTCCTGCCCGCCCGTGCCTGCCCCTGCCATTTGCGACCCGCCTCTCGATCCGAAGGTTTGCAGACGACTCCCTCGGCCCTCGGCCGATGCCTGTCTGCGCCCCCTCTGTCACGGGACCTGAGAGATTTCGCCGCGCACGGGCCGTGGCTCGTCTGCGACTTGCTCCGTCGGTGTGGACGCTCGCGCGCCCCGCTTTCCAGAGTTCTGCCCCCCGCGGTCCTTGGGGCCTGAGAGTTTCCGGGGCGGTTGCTCCTTCGGCGCCGGCTGGGGCGAATATCGCCCGTCCGCCGGACTCTCCCGCGGGGGATGGCTCGCGGAAAATATGTCCGCTGGGCGGTGCGGTGTCAAACCGGCGCCGGTCAGTAGCCCCGCTCGCGGCGATTATAGGCAAGCTCTTCCTGGCTCAGCTGCAGGCCGACAAGGACCTCGTAGTCCAGGCTGATCTGCCCGTCCGCGAGGGGGATCCGCTCGCGGCTGGTTTCCGACAGGCCGACCCGGCGCTGCCCCGGCTCGAAGACGGCATCCGCCTCGAACACCGCCTTCGTCAGGATCTGTTCGTCGCGGGTCACGATGGCTATGTAGTAGGGGAATCGGACGGTGTCGCCCTGCAGGGCGGGCCCCCGCTCGACCACGAAGGTGGCCGTCAGCTCGATCTCCACCAGGGTGCCTTCGTCGCGATAGGTGCAGCCGCCGCTGATGCCTTCGGCGCTCACCTCGTACTCCACATCCGTCAGGTCCCGGCCCGGGCCGGGGCGGAACCGCGTCATCTCCGACGTGATGGCGATGATGCGGACTTCGGGACAGGGCGGCGGCGGCTTGGACTTGCTGCAGCCGGCGGTCGCCGCCGCGGCCAGCAGCAGGAGCAGGAGGGCGGCAGCGCGGACGGATGGGACCGGAAGGAATCGCATGACTGTCTGGGCTTCCAGGTTCGTTCGAGGGGCTGGCCGGAAAGGCGCAGCCGCGGGCGCGGTCGCAGCGGGTCCGCAGACATATCGGCGGCAGGCGCCGGCCACAACATCGCAATGATGATGCCGGACCCCGCCGCCGGGGTTTCTTCCAACCCGGCGGGCAGTGAACTAGGTTCCGGGATCGACGAAGTGTAGAAGAGCCCCGCCGGGGCAACAAGGAATGCAGGCCCGCCATCTATCGGCGCGGGCAGGATTGGCAGCATGGGCGTGAACGACAGAATCGGACGGAAACCGGGCGACGATGGCAGGGCTCCCGCCGGGGAGAGCCATGCCCTGCCGCCACTGACCCTGCATCTGGCGAAGCCGCGCGGCTTCTGTGCCGGCGTCGACCGCGCGATCAAGATCGTGGAGCTAGCGCTGGAGCGATTCGGTGCGCCGGTCTATGTGCGGCACGAGATCGTGCACAACCGCTTCGTGGTGGAAGGGCTTGAGGCGCGCGGCGCCATCTTCGTCGACGAGCTGGAAGAGGTGCCCGCCGACATGCCGGTCGTGTTCTCCGCCCATGGCGTGCCGAAATCGGTGCCGGCTGAGGCGGAGCGGCGCAACATGCTGTTCGTCGACGCCACCTGCCCGCTGGTCAGCAAGGTGCATCGCGAGGCGGAGCGTCATCATCGCGACGGGCTGCATATCCTGCTGATCGGCCATGCGGGGCATCCGGAGGTGGTCGGCACCATGGGCCAGCTGCCCGACGGTGCGGTGCAACTGGTGGAAACCGTGGCGGATGCCGCGAGCATCGCCGTGCCGCAGCCGGACCGGCTCGCCTATATCACCCAGACCACCCTGTCGGTCGACGATACGGCGGAGATCGTGGAGCGGCTGCGCGCGCGTTTCCCGGCGATCGTCGGGCCGCACAAGGAGGATATCTGCTACGCCACCACCAACCGCCAGGACGCGGTGAAGGCGATTGCCGCCGACTGCGACATGGTGCTGGTGATCGGCGCACCGAATTCCTCCAACTCGCTGCGCCTGGTGGAGGTCGCCCGCAAGGCCGGCTGTCCGGCCGCCGCGCTGGTGCAGCGTGCCGCCGATATCGACTGGGAGGCCCTGGCCAGCGCCCGCGCCATCGGGCTGACCGCGGGCGCCAGCGCGCCGGAGGTCCTGGTGCAGGAGGTGATCGCCGCCCTGCAGGCCCGGTTCGACGTGACCGTCAAGGACGTGACGGTCACCGATGAGGATGTCCATTTCAAGCTGCCGCGCGCGCTGCAGCAGGCATAGCGGCGACACCGGGGATGGCGGTCTATACCGAAGTTGACGACGCGGCGCTGGAGGCGCTGGTCGCCGAATACGACCTGGGCCGGCTGCTGTCCTGCAAGGGGATCGCCGAGGGGGTGGAGAACTCCAACTTCCTGCTGGTGACCGAGGCGGGGCCGCATATCCTGACCCTCTACGAAAAGCGGGTGAAGGCCGAGGACCTGCCCTTCTTCCTGGGACTGATGCAGCACCTGGCGGCGCGGGGGTTCATCTGCCCGACGCCGATCGCCGGGCGCGACGGCCGCGCGCTGCGCCATGTGGCCGGGCGCCCCGCGGCGATCATCAGCTTCCTGCGCGGGGTCTGGCCGCGGCGGCCGACCGCGGTGCATTGCGCCGGCGTGGGCGCGGCGATGGCGGACCTGCATCGCTGCGCCACGGATTTCGGCCTGCGGCGCGCCAACGACCTGTCCCTCGCCGGCTGGGGCAACCTGCTGCGCTCCTGCCAGTCGCAGGCGGATGCCTTCAGCCCGGGGCTGAGCGCGGAGCTGACCCGCGAGCTGGAGGCGTTGCAGGCGGCCTGGCCCGACCCCGCCGCCCTGCCGCGCGGGGTGATTCATGCCGACATGTTCCCGGACAATGTCTTCTTCCTGGAGAACCGGCTGTCCGGCGTGATCGATTTCTACTTCGCCTGCAACGACATGCTGGCCTACGACCTGGCGGTGGCGCTCAACGCCTGGTGTTTCGAGCGCGACGGTGCGTTCAACGTCACCAAGGGGCGCGCCCTGCTGGAAGCCTATGTGCGAAGCCGCCCGCTGACCGTGGCGGAGCGCGATGCCCTGCCGCTGCTGGCGCGCGGCGCGGCGCTGCGGTTCCTGCTGACCCGCCTGTACGACTGGCTGAACCAGGTGCCGGGCGCCATGGTGAAGCCCAAGGATCCGACGGAGTACCTGCAGAAGATGCGTTTTCATCGCGAGGTCGCCAACGCGGCCGGCTACGGCCTGGAATACGCCCCGTGACCGGCGCGCCGGTCGAGATCCATACCGACGGCGCCTGCAGCGGCAATCCCGGCCCCGGCGGCTGGGCGGCGCTGCTGCGCTTCAACGGGCAGGAAAAGGAACTGGCGGGCGCCGAGGCCCAGACCACCAACAACCGCATGGAGCTGATGGCCGCAATTGCCGCCCTGGAGGCCCTGAAGCGCCCGATGGGCGTGCGGCTGCACACCGACAGCCAGTATGTCCGCACCGGCATCACCGAGTGGCTGCCCAAGTGGGTCCGCAACGGCTGGAAGACCGCCCAGAAGAAGCCTGTGAAGAATGCCGACCTCTGGCAGCGCCTGCAGGAGGCCGCGCGGCCGCATGACGTGGAATGGATCTGGGTGCGCGGCCATTCCGGGCATCCGGAGAACGAGCGTGTCGACGAACTGGCCCGCCGCCAGATCGAGATCCTGCGCCACACCCGGTAGCGCCGGCGCGCCCGGCCGGTCGTCCGACCATCGGGCGCGCGCCGCGGGCCGGTGACAACCGCACGGGGAACTCTCCGCTGCGTTTGCGCGTTGTGTGGAAAGCGAACCGGGGCCCTCGGGGGCCATGGGCCGGTTGGCGCGGGACGATGGCGGGAATTCCCCTGCCCACGAACGCGGGCCCTCGGCGGACTTCCGCCGCGGCCCGGCAGGGAGCGACCGCCATGACGCAGCCGCCCGACGCTGCCCCCCGGGACCGTATCAACCCGGTCGTGTTCTATGGCTCCACCACCTGCATCTTCCTGTTCGCGGTCTGGGTGATGGTCTTCGCCGACTCCGCCACGGCGGCGATCGGCGCCGCGCTCGGCTGGGTCTCCGACAGTTTCGGCTGGTTCTATTTCCTCGCCATCATCGTCTATCTGCTCTTCGTCGTCGGCGTCGCCCTGTCGCGGTTCGGCCGGATCAGGCTGGGGCCGGAGCATTCCAGGCCGGAATTCCCGCTCTTGTCCTGGGCCGCGATGCTGTTCGCCGCCGGCATCGGCATCGACCTGCTGTTCTTCTGCGTGGCCGAGCCCGTGGCCCAGTTCCTGGCACCGCCGGTCGGCACGCCAGGCACCGTCGAAGCCGCCCGCCACGCCATGGAACTGACCCTGTTCCACTGGGGCCTGTCGGGCTGGGGGGTCTATACGCTGGTCGGCATGTCGCTGGCCTTCTTCAGCTATCGCCATGGCCTGCCCCTGACCATCCGGTCGGCCTTGTTCCCGCTGTTCGGCGAACGGATCAACGGCTGGATCGGCCACAGCGTCGACATCGCGGCCGTGCTCGGGACGATCTTCGGCATCGCCACGAGCCTTGGGATCGGCATCATCCAGCTGAACTACGGGCTCGACTACATGTTCGGCATACCGTCGGGACAGCTGACCCAGACCGTGCTGGCGGTCCTGATCGTGATCTTCGCGGGGCTTTCTGCCGCAACCGGGGTCGAACGGGGCATCCGCCGGCTTTCGGAACTGAACATGGCGCTGGCGGTCGGCCTGCTGCTGTTCGTGCTGTTCGCCGGCCAGACCCTGTTCCTGCTGAATGCACTGGTGCTGAACATCGGCGACTACGCCACGCATTTCCTGGCGATGTCGTTCGACACCTATGCCTTCGACCCGCCGACCGACTGGCTGAACGCCTGGACCGTCTTCTTCTGGGCCTGGTGGATCGCCTGGGGCCCCTTCGTCGGGCTCTTCCTCGCCCGCATCTCGCGCGGGCGCACCATCGCCGAGTTCGTCGCCGGCACCCTGCTCCTGCCCTTCGCCTTCATGCTGGCCTGGATGTCGATCATGGGGAACAGCGCCATCGACCTTGTCATGGAGGGGGCGACGGCTTTCGGCGACAGCGCCATGAACAATCCGGGTTCCGCGATCTACCTGTTCCTCGAACAATTGCCCTGGTCCACCGTGACCACGATCGTCGTTACCGTGCTGGCGATCATCTTCTTCATCACTTCGGGCGATTCCGGCTCCCTCGTGCTCTCGAACTTCGCCTCGAAGCTGCAGCATGTCGACCATGACGCCCCTGTCTGGATGCGGATCCTGTGGGCGGCGATGATCGGTATCCTGACCGTGGCCCTGCTGTTCGCCGACGGCCTGACCGCATTGCAGAGCACCACCGTGATCATGGGGCTGCCGTTCTCGATCGTCCTGCTGCTGATGATGGTCGGGCTGTTCAAGGCATTGCGGGTCGAAGTCATGAAGGAGGAGGCCCGCAGTCGCGGCCTTCCCGGCCACCGGTCCGGCCGAACCGGCGAGGGCCGGACGCCCGGGTCCTGGAACCGGCGGCTGAGCCGCGCGCTGAGCTTCCCCAGCCGCAAGGAAGCGGACGGCTTCCTGGACAGGGTGGCCCGGCCGGCGATGGAAGCGATCCGCAGCTCGCTCGAACAGAAGGGTCTGAAGGTCGAGATCGTGGAGGAAGACAAGGACGCACGTCACATCGACCTGAACGTCGATCTGGCGGGCGCACAGGACTTCACCTACCAGATCTGGCTGCGCCGCTGGCCGGTTCCAAGCTTTGCGATCCGCCCCGGGCACGACGGCGGCAGCTACTATCGCGCCGAGGTCCATCTGTTCGAGGGCGGCCTGGGCTACGACCTCATGGGCTACAGCGAAGAGCAGGTCATCGAGGACATCCTCGAGCAGTACGAACGGCATCTCGATTTCCTGCACATGCAGCAGCAGGCGCGCGACACCACCGCAATGCCGGACGAAAGCACCGACCCGGTTGCCTCTGGCGGCTGAAGGCCGGATTCGGCCCTGCACGAAAGGACCCGGGCATGACGACACCAGCGTTCGACGAGGAGTTCGACTATGTCATCGTCGGTGCAGGCTCCGCCGGCTGCGTGCTGGCAGATCGCCTCACCACCGACGGCAGCAGCAAGGTGCTGCTGCTCGAATTCGGCGGACGGGACAATTCGATCTATATCCGCATGCCCATCGCCTTCTCGATCCCACTGAACAAGCCGCGCTTCGACTGGGGCCTGTACTCCGAACCCGAGCCGGGCCTGCAGGGCCGCCGGATCCACCAGGCTCGCGGCAAGGTGATCGGCGGCTCCTCCTCGATCAACGGGATGGCCTTCGTCCGCGGCAATGCCGGCGATTTCGAGGAATGGGCGGAGAGCGGGGCGACCGGCTGGGGCTATGCCGATGTGCTGCCCTATTTCCAGCGGGCGGAGGCCTGCATCTACGGCGCCGACGATTATCGCGGTGCGACGGGGCCGGTCGGCGTCAGCAACGGCAACAATATGCGCAACCCGCTCTACCGGGCCTTCATCGCGGCCGGGCGGCAGGCCGGCTATGGCGAGACCTTGGACTATAACGGCGAACGGCAGGAAGGGTTCTGCCGCATGGACATGAGCGTGCGCGACGGCGTGCGCAGCTCCACCGCCCGGTCCTATCTGAAGCCCGCCTTGCCACGGGGCAATCTCGAGCTGCGGATGCATGCCCTGACCACCCGCGTCCTGTTCGAGGGCCGCCGCGCCGCCGGCGTCGAGTACCGCCAGGGCGACAGCGTGCGACGGGTCCGGGCCCGCCGGGAAGTGATCCTGTCGGCGAGCAGCTTCAACTCGCCGAAGCTGCTGATGCTGTCGGGCATCGGGCCGGCCGAACACCTCCGCGACCATGGCCTCGAGGTGCTGCACGATCTGCCGGGGGTGGGCGGCAACCTGCAGGACCATCTGGAGGTCTGGGTGCAGCAGGAATGCACCCAGAAGATCACCTTGAACGCCTGGCTGAACCCACTTGCGCGGGCGGTGATCGGTGCGCGCTGGCTGCTCCTGAAAAGCGGCCTGGGCGCCAGCAACCAGTTCGAATCCAACGGCTATATCCGCAGCCGGGCCGGCCTGCGCTATCCCGACCTGCAGTACCATTTCCTTGCCGGCGCCATCGCCTATGACGGCTCCAGTGCGGCCAAGGGCCACGGTTTCCAGGTGCATCTGGGCGCCAACAAACCGAAAAGCCGGGGCCATGTGCGGCTGAAATCCGGCGACCCGGCCGCGGCGCCGGAACTGGTCTTCAACTATTTGCGGGAGGAGGAGGATCGGGCGGCATTCCGCGCCGGCCTGCGGCTGACCCGCGAGATCTTCGCCCAGCCGGCCTTCGATCCCTTTCGCGGCGCGGAACTGTCGCCCGGGCCGCAGGTGGTCGAGGACGACGAGATCGACGCCTGGGTGGCGGAAACCGCAGAGACCGCCTATCACCCGGCGGGCAGCTGCCGCATGGGCAGCGATCCGCAGGCCGTGGTCGATCCGCAATGCCGGGTACACGGGGTCGAGGGACTGCGCGTCGTGGATTCCTCGGTGATGCCGACCCTGCCCAACGGCAATATCAACGCCCCGACCATCATGATCGGCGAGAAGGCCGCGGACCTGATCCTCGGTCTCCCGCCCCTGCCGCCATCGAACGCCGCCGCCTTCGTTGCCCCCGACTGGCAGACCCGTCAGCGGATCGGCGAGCCGCAGCGCGGATCGGACACCGGATCGGCCCTGCCCCGCTGACCGGCCGAAACCGATGCGGCCGCAGGAATGACCTGCGGCCGCATGGCAATCGGGCCGGCAGGGCGGGCGTGCCCGCCCCGGGGTCGGATCAGAGCTGGTTCAGCATGTAGTCGGCGCTGGACACCTCGAAGGCGCCGGGCGCCTCGACATTCAGGTGCGTGACCTTGCCGTTGTCGACGATCATCGAGAACCGCTGGCCGCGCTTGCCCAGGCCGAAGCCGGAGGCATCCATCTCCAGCCCCAGCGCCTTCGTCAGGTCGCCATTGCCGTCGCCGATCATGGTCACCTTGCCGTCGGCATTGGCCGACTTGCCCCAGGCATTCATCACGAAGGCGTCATTCACGGCGATGCAGACGATCTCGTCCACACCTTTGCCGCGGATGTCGCCGGACTTGTCGACGAAGCCCGGCAGGTGCTTGGCCGAGCAGGTCGGCGTGAAGGCACCCGGGACCGAGAACAGCGCCACCTTCTTTCCAGCGAACAGCTGGCCGGTCTTCACGGGCTTCGGCCCCTCGGCGGTCATGGTCATCACCGTGACGTCCGGAATCTGGTCACCCACACTGATCGTCATGCTCTTGTCCCCTTCAATGGCTGGATGATGGTCCTGTGACAGCGCGCGGCCGGCCACCGGCGTCCGCTGCGGCTCCAGGCACTAAATGGCTTCGACCGCCGTCATGTCAATCATCCGGCGCCGCGACCGCCACCTGTCCCTCCACGGCCCGGTCGGTATCCACCAGGGTGGCCCGCAGGCTGGCGCCGCCCGGCAGGGCGCGCAGGGCATCGGCCGGCCCCGCCGGCAAGGTGAAGGTCGCGGTCCGCCGGTCCTCCGACAGGCTGACCTGCGGCGGGCCGAACCAGAGCCCCTCCGGACCTTCGACGAACAGGTCGGGCGCCACGAACGGCGCCGCGGCCGTGGCGCGCAGCACCAGGCCGGCATGGCCGGGGCGCGGCACGGCCGTGGCGAAGGTCACGTTGTCCGGCCCGGCCGCCACGGGCACCAGGCCCGCATAGAAGTCGATGATCTCCGCCCCCGTGGTCGGTGCCGCCGCGCCCGGCGGCAGGTCGAGGACCAGCCTGTGGGAATAGGGCACGCAGACCTCCTTGCAGACCCCGTAGTCCAGCAGCAGGTCCGCGACCAGCGGCCGGGCGGGGTCCGCCGCGACGATCGTCACCGGCAGCACGACCTCGTCGCTGTAGATGATGTTCTGCGCGCCCTGCACTTCCTTGCGGTGCGGCGCCGGCCAGTCCACCCGGATGTCGGCGGCGTTGCGCGTGGCCGACCAGTCCAGCAGCGGCGCCAGGCCGTTATCGCCCGGGTTGCGCCAGTAGAACGACCAGCCCGGCGCCAGGTGGACCTCCAGGCCAAGGCGCGCCCTGCCGTCGGGGCCAAGCGCCGATTGCGCCGAAACCAGGCGCATCCGCACCTGTTCGTTGGCGATCCAGGGCGAGGCCCAGCCCGGGTCCCCCGCCGCCGCCGGGGCCGCCGCGAGGCCCCACCAGGCGAAAACCGCCAAGCTTGCGGCCAGGATCGGCCGGGCAAGGTTTTCTGCAACGGAAACTGCGGTCATGATGATCGAATGTCCTGCACGCTCCGGCCTGCGGCCGGTGCCGCGGATGCCTTCGTTCGAGGAATAGCCGCCAGGGGCTGGATAAGGTAGCCCTTGGCCCTCACATTCACGTGCGGATATCATCGAACCTACCCCCGGACCGTGGAGGCCCGTTTGACCGGCAACAGCCCCTATCTCGAAGGGCAGCTCCTGATGGCGATGCCGCATATGAGCGACGAGCGCTTCGCCCAGGCAGTGGTCTATCTCTGTGTCCACAACGCCGACGGCGCGATGGGGCTGGTCCTGAACAAGGCGCTGGACGGGATCGACTTCGCCAAGCTGCTGGACCAGGTCGGCTTCGAGGGCGAACCGCACGAGAACTTCCCCATCCAGTTCGGCGGGCCGGTGGAGCCGGGCCGCGGGTTCGTGCTGCACACCGCCGACGTCGTGCGCGAGGAAACCATGATGGTCGGCGACAGCATCGCCCTGACCGCCACGGTCGACATCCTGCGCGCCATCGCCGAGGGCGCCGGCCCGGCCCATTCCATCGTCGCGCTGGGCTATGCCGGCTGGGCACCGGGACAGCTGGACGGGGAGATCCAGGCGAACGGCTGGCTGCACTGCCCGGCCGACCTGGACCTCATCTTCGGCACCGCCGCCGACGACATGTGGCCGCGAGCGGTCGGCCGGCTCGGCATCGGCGATCCGTCGCGGATCTCCTCCTCCGCCGGCCACGCCTGAGCCACCTCGACGGCCCGGCGATCCGCCCGCTCACTGCCTGGAACAGTGCGGCGCAGCGCTTTCGCCCGCCGCCGCGCCCTGCCCGATCCGGGCGACCGCCGCAGGCGCGGCCAGCCAGTCCTGCGCCAGCAGCGCATGCAGCTCGTGGTCGCGCCAGCGGCCGTTGATGCAGAGGTAGGACCGCGCCAGCCCCTCGCGCAGGAAGCCGAGGCGCGCCAGCAGCGCCTTGGAGCGCGCATTGTCGGGCAGGCAGGCGGCCTCCAGCCGCCGCAGCTGCAGCGTCTCGAACGCGTGCGGCAGCAGCAGTTCCACGGCCTCGGTCATATAGCCCTGGCCGGCATGGGGCTGCCCCAGCCAATAGCCGATCTCGGCGCTGGCGCCGGCGCCGCGGCGCACCTGCGACAGGCTGGCGCCGCCCAGCAGCGCGCCATCCTCTGTCCGGAAGATCAGGAACATGTAGCCGGTGCCGGCGCGCACATCCTGGCGGTTCGCCCGCAGGCGCCGCTGGAAGGCCTCGACGGACAGCGCATCGCGCGGCCAGGCCGGTTCCCACGGGGTCAGGTGGTCGCGGCTCTCGGCCCGCAGGCGCGACCAGGCCGCATGGTCCTGTGCCTGCGGCCAGCGCAGACATACCCGGCTGCCCCGCAGCATCGGGCCGTCTTCCGCCAGCGGCGAGCGCAACCGCCAGAAGCCGGTGAGTGCGGCGAGGAGAAGGGGAGCGCTGGCCATCGCCCTCGCAGCGCCCGCTAGAGCGCGAAGCGCTCCCGGATCGCGGCCGCATCGGGCAGGCTGTCGACCGGCCCGACCGCCGCAAAGGACAGGCGCCCGCTCTCGAACACGCGCCGGGCGGCACGCACCACGCCCTCGCGGTCCACCGCGTCGATGCTGGCGGACAGTTCCTGCACCGTCAGCGGCCGGCCGAACAGGTAGAGATGCCGGGCGGCGATCTCCATCCGCGCATTGGAGCTTTCCAGCGACATCAGCAGGCCCGCCTTGAGCTGCGCCCGGGCACGCTGGATCTCGGCATCGGTGACGTTCTCGACGCTGCCGCGCACCTGCTCGCCCAGCACGTCCAGCAGGGTCACGGCCAGGTCGTCGCTGGTGCCGGCGTAAAGGGTCAGCAGGCCCCCGTCGGCATAGGCGACGGGCTGCGCGAAGATCGAATAGGCAAGCCCGCGCTCCTCCCGGATCTCCTGCATCAGGCGGGAGGAGGAGCCGCCGCCCAGCAGGGTGGCGTAGACCTGCAGCGCGTAATAGTCCGGGTCGTCGAAGGACACGCCCGGGAATGCGAAGGACAGGTGCACCTGGTCCAGGTCGCGGCCATCCCGCAGGTCGCCGCCGCAATAGGCGGCCGCCTCGTAGCGCGCCGCGCCGCCCCCGCCATTGCTGCCGGGCCGCAACTGGAACTGTTCGGCGACCATGTCCAGGAACCGGTCATGGTCGACGGCGCCGGCCGCGGCGACGATCATCCGCCCGGCATCGTAGTGCCGGTCGCGAAAGCCCTTCAGCACCGGCATCGGCAGGGCGGCAATGCCCTTGTCGGTGCCCAGGATGGAACGGCCGATCGCCTGCTCCGGATAGGCGACCGCCTGCAGATGGTCGAACACCAGGTCGTCCGGCGTGTCCTGCACGAGGCCGATCTCCTGCAGGATCACCTGGCGCTCGCGCTCCATCTCCTCCGGGGCGAAGACCGGCCGCAGCACGATGTCGGACAACAGGTCGACAGCCAGAGGCAGGTCGGCCTCCAGCACCTGCGCGTGATAGGTGGTCTGCTCGCGCGCGGTGAAGGCGTTCAGGCTGCCGCCCACCATCTCGATCTCTTCCATGATCTGGCGGGCGCTGCGGCTCTCGGTGCCCTTGAAGGCCATATGCTCCAGGAAATGCGCCACGCCGTTCTCCGAGGGGTCCTCGTGGCGCGACCCGGCATCGACCCACACGCCCACCGCCGCCGAGGCGATATCCGGCATGCTGTCGGTCACGACCTTCAGGCCGCTCGGCAATTCACTGACCCGTACCGTCATCTGTCTCCCAATCAGGTCCTGCGTTTCCTGGCGCGTATCGCGGGGTCATTCCCGCACGACACGCGCCCTTTGCGCAATATGGGCCTCAACCGTTCCCAGGTCAGCATCCAGCACGTCGAATCGCTCCGCCCGGTCGTACAGGTCCGCCAGGCGTGGCGGCAGGTCCGGCCGCAGCCCGGTGGCGCGGGCGACCGCATCGGGGAACTTTGCCGGATGGGCGGTGGACAGCACGACGACCGGATCGCCCGCCGGCGCCGCCTGCCGGACCGCCGCGGCGACGCCAACGGCGGTATGAGGATCGATCAGCAGGCCGGTGTCGCGGTGCACCCCGGCAATGGTCTCCAGGGTCTCGCCCTCGTCCACCGCTACCGCAGAGAACAGCGGCGCCCCGTCCCGCAGCGCGCTGCCGATGTCGAAGCCGCCATCGCTGTCCAGCTGCGCCATGAGCGCGGCGATCCGCGCGCCGTCGCGACCGCAGGCATCGAACAGCAGCCGCTCGAAATTGGACGATACCTGGATGTCCATGCTGGGGCTCATGGTCCGTGCGACCTCGCCCTTGCGGTAGCTGCCGTCGGCAAAGGCCCGCGCCAGGATGTCGTTGCTGTTCGTGGCCACCGTCAGGCCGGCGACCGGCAGGCCCATCCGCGCGGCGGTGTAGCCGGCGAAGATGTCGCCGAAATTGCCGGTCGGGACGGCAAAGCGGACCGGCCGCCCCGGCGCGCCCAGCGCCACGGCCGATGTCGCGTAGTAGACCACCTGCGCCATCACGCGCGCCCAGTTGATCGAGTTCACGGCCGACAGGCGCAGGCGGTCGCGGAAGGCCGCGTCGTTGAACATCGCCTTCACCAGCGCCTGGCAATCGTCGAAGGTGCCGCGGATCGCGATGTTGTGGACATTGCCGTCGGTGACGCAGGTCATCTGCCGGCGCTGCACCTCGGAGGTGCGCTCGTGCGGGTGCAGGATGAAGATGTCGATCGCGTCGCGGCCGCGACAGGCCTCGATGGCGGCGGAGCCGGTATCGCCCGACGTCGCGCCGACGATCGTCATGCGCTCCCCCCTGGCGGTCAGCACATGGTCGAACAGCCGGCCGAGCAGCTGCATCGCCAGATCCTTGAACGCCAGGGTCGGGCCATGGAACAGCTCCAGCAGCCAGCGCGACGGGCCGATCTGCACCAGCGGGCAGACCGTGGCATGGTCGAACCCGGCATAGGCCTCGGCGGTCAGGCGCTCCAGCACGCCGGGGGCCAGGTCCCCCGCGGTGAACGGCGCCAGGACCCGGGCCGCGGCCTGCGCATAGGGCAGCCCGGCCAGGGATGCCCAGCCGGAGGCCGGCAGGCTGGGCCAGCTCTCGGGCAGGAACAGCCCGCCATCGGGCGCCAGGCCGGTCATCAGGACGCCGGTGAAGTCCTGCGGCGGCGCGGCCCCCCGGGTGGAGACATAGCGCATGCGGTTGCCGGTCCCGGTCATCATGTCCTCTTCATCCAGGCTGTCAGGACAGATAGCTGGCGCGAATATGCCGCTCGAAGGCGGCGGTGCCCAGGGGCGCGCCGGTCGCGGCCAGCAGGATCGCATCGGTCGTGCCGGAGGATGCCGCGCGATGCACCTTCTCCCGCATCCAGCCCAGGACCGCGCGATGGCCGGCATCCGCCCCCAGGTCGCGCAGCGCCGCCTCGTGCAGCTGCGCGCCGGCCAGGGCGCCCAGGGTATAGGTCGGGAAATAGCCGAAGCTGCCCGTGGACCAGTGGATGTCCTGCAGGCAGCCGTCGCGGTCGCTGGGCACGGCGATGCCCAGCAGGGCCTGCATCCGCTCCGCCCAGGCCGCCGGCAGGTCGCCCGCCGGCAGGTCGCCCGACAGCAGGGCCTGTTCCAGCTCGGTGCGCAGCAGGATATGCAGCGGGTAGGTGACCTCGTCCGCCTCCACCCGGATCAGGCTGGGCCGCACGCGGGTCGCCAGGCGATACAGGTTCGCAGCCTCCCAGGCCGGGTCCGCCCCGAAGGTCGCGGCCAGATGCCCGGCCAGCCAGTCCAGGGTGCGCGGCGCACGCATCACCTGGCGCTCGCAGAGCAGGCTCTGGCTCTCGTGCAGCACCATGCCGCGCGCGCGGCCGACCGGCTGCACCCGCCAGGCCGCGGGCAGGCCGTCCTCATAGAGCGCGTGGCCGGTCTCATGCGCGACCGCCAGCAGGCCGGACAGCGGGTTCGCCGCCAGGTAGCGGGTGGTGATCCGCGTATCGCCGCCGGCGCCGCTGGTGAAGGGGTGCAGGCTTTCGTCCAGCCGCCCGCGATCGAAATCGAAGCCCAGGAACGCGGCCAGGCCGCGCCCGGCCACGGCCTGACGGTCCACCGCCACCTCGGCCTGCGGGTGCGGCGGCGGCGCGGCGGCCTGACGCTCGAGGATCCGCGGCAGGACCTCCGGGATGAAGGCCGCCAGATCGGCAAACAGCGGCGCGATCGCCGCGCGCGACGCACCCGGCTCGTACTGGTCCAGAAGCGCGTCGTAGCGGTCGCATCCCAGGGGGGCCGCAAGGGCATCGCCCCAGTCGCGGGTCACCGCGATCACGGCCTGCAGCGGCGCCACGAAATCGGCGAACCGGTTCTCCGCCCTGGCGCCGCGCCAGGCCATCTCTCCCGCCGCCTGCGCCCGCGCCCGTGCCACCAGCAGGTCCGCCGGGACGGCATTGGCCTGCTGCCAGGCCCGCCGCATCTCCCGCAGGTTGGCGTCCCGCCAGGGATCGGCGCCGCCCGCCCGGCCCGCTTCCGCTTCCGCATTCGCCAGCAGGTCGGGCAGGTCCGGCGCCTGCAGGATCTCCTGCGCCATCACCTCCAGCTCCGCCAGATGGTCGGCCCGCAGGGCCGAGGTCCCCGGCGGCATCATCACCCGCTGGTCCCAGGCCAGCAGCCCGCGGATGTCGCGCAGCCGGCCGAACCGCCGGAAGCGGGTCTCCAGCCGCGCATAGGCACTGCCGGTCATGCCTGCTCTCCGCGCTGCGCCTCCTGCCCCCGCCGGCGATGCCAGAGCAGGTAGATGACCGCCAGCGCGACGGCGAAGCCGTACCAGGTGAGGGCGTATTCCAGGTGGTTGTTGGGGATGTTCACGCGGGTCTGCCCGCCCATCGGGAAGACCGTTTCCGGATCCTCCCGGGCGTCGACCTCGACCATGTAGGGTTCCACCGGCCGGCCGAGCGCGGCCCCCATGGCCGCCAGGTCGGGCCAGAACCAGAGATTGCCCGCCACGTCGTTGTCGGCCACGAACCAGCCCTGCGGCCAGGGCTTGCGGACCACGCCGGTGACCTGGACCTCGCCCTCGGGCGGGCCGCTGCCGGGCCGCTGCTCCGGCGCCTTGCGCTCGGCCGGAACCCAGCCGCGGTCGATCAGCAGCAGTTCGCCGTCATCCGCCCGCTGCAGCGGGGTGATGACATGGAAGCCCGCATTGCCGCGCGGGCTGGTCGCCAGCAGGTGGAACTCCTGCGCCGGAAGATAGCGCCCGGTCACGGTGACCCGGCGATATTCCCACGCCGCCGGCGACAGCTCGCCTTGCGGCAGCGGCTCGGCCGGGCCCGCCATCCTCTCGTGGATCCGGTCCAGCAGGTCGCTCTTCCAGGCCAGCCGCTCCATTTGCCAGGTGCCAAGGACGATCAGGACGACCAGCGACGGCAGGGTGATCAGGGTCGGCACGAGCGCCGGCGGCGAGCCGAGTATCCGGGTCAGCAATGACATCGCCAGTTCCTGGCCTTCCTCGCATGTGGATGAGCGACCGGTGCAGGTCCGCAGCGATCAGTGGAGCTCGATGTCCTGGCTCGCCTTGTTGCGGTACTGCAGCGCGATCAGGGTCGCCTTGAACGGACGCAGCAGGCCGAGCGACAGGATCACGATCAATGGCAGCCAGAGCGCCATATGCAGCCAGATCGGCGGTGTGTAGGCGACCTCCAGCCAGAGCGCCAGCGCCACCACCACGAAGCCGACCAGGAAGATCACGAAGACGGCGGGGCCATCGCCGGAATCGACCTTGGAATAGTCCAGCCCGCAGGCCGGGCAGGCGTCCCGGATATCCAGGAAGCCGCGGAACAGCCGGCCCTCGCCGCAGCGCGGGCAGCGGCCCTTCAGGCCGGCTGCCAGCGGGGAGACCGGCGGGTAGAAGTCATGCTCCCGGAAGGACACGGGCCTCTTTCCGGCCCGCCGTCAGGCGGGCCTCGTTTCGACGGGGCCGGGGCGGCGGGGTCGGGGCACTCGGGCGCGCCCGGCCCCGCGCAACGGGATCAGTGGGCCGCGCCGGCGCCGTCGCCCGCGCCCCACCAGTAGATCGCGCAGAACAGGAAGAGCCAGACGACGTCGACGAAATGCCAGTACCAGGCCGCCGCCTCGAAGCCGAAATGCTTGGTCGGCGTGAAATGCCCGTAATAGCCGCGCAGCAGGCAGACGATCAGGAAGATCGTGCCGATCAGCACATGGGCGCCGTGGAAACCGGTCGCCATGTAGAAGGTCGAGGCATAGATGCCGTCGCGGAAGCCGAATTCCGCATGGCTGTACTCGTAGACCTGCACGCAGCTGAACAGCACGCCCAGGATCACGGTCAGGATCATCGCCTGCAGGAAGCTCTTGCGGTCCCCGTGCAGGGTGGCGTGGTGCGCCCAGGTGACGGTGGTGCCCGAGGTCAGCAGGATCAGGGTGTTCAGGAAAGGCAGGTGCCAGGGGTCGAAGGTATCGATTCCCTGCGGCGGCCAGACGCCGCCCATCGCCTCGGTCGGGAACAGGGCAGCGTTGAAATAGGCCCAGAACCAGGCAACGAAGAACATCACCTCCGACGCGATGAACAGGATCATGCCGTAGCGCAGGCCCAGCTTCACCACCGGGGTATGGTCGATGCCGCCCTGGCTCTCGCGCACGACGTCGCGCCACCAGACCAGCATGGTGTAGAGCACGATCAGCGCGCCGGGCGCCAGCCAGACGACGCTGGCCCCGTGCATCACCGAGACGAAGCCCAGCGCCAGCACGAAGGCGCCGATCGCCCCCACCGCCGGCCAGGGGCTCGGGTCTACCAGGTGGTAGTCGTGTTCCACGTGATCAGCCATATCCACTGTCTCCATGACCGTGCCGGCGGACCGGTCGCCCCCCGCCGCCATTTGTTCTGTACCGCGGCTGCCGCCGGGGCTCAATCCCCGCGCGCCATCGGCACCCCGTTATTCCCGCCCGCGCTCAGCCGCCGGGCCGCTGCGTCCCGTCCAGCGCGGCGGTGTCGTCGACCGTCGCGTCCGTGTCCTCGAAGAAGGTGTAGGACAGGGTGATCTCGCGCACCTCGTCCATCCCGCGATCCTGGGCAATCGCCGGGTCGATGAAGAACGACACCGGCATCTGCACCGAGGCGCCGGGCGCCAGAACCTGCTCGGTAAAGCAGAAGCAGTCGATCTTGTTGAAGTACAGCCCCGCCTTGGCCGGCGAGACATTGAAGGTGGCGGTGCCGGCGATACGCCGGTCCGTCGGATTGTAGGCCGAATAGAAGGCGAGCTGCTCCTCCCCCACGCGGACCGATACGGCGCGCTGGGTCGGATGGAAGCTCCACGGCATGCCGCGGGCCACATCGGCGTTGAAGCGCACCGTGATGCGGCGGTCCAGCACCTCGCCGGACACGCCGGCAGCGGTCTGCGTCGTCCCGCCATAGCCCGTGACCCGGCAGAACAGGTCGTAGAGCGGCACCGAGGCGAAGGACAGCCCGACCATCCCGGCCACGGCGGCAAGGCAGGCCAGGGCCGTCCGCTGCCGCCGGCGCGCCGCACGCTGCTCCCCGTCGATTGCCATCGGTCAGTCCTTTCGCAGGCCCGAGAGCGGCTGGGCGGCGGGCCTGGCGGCAGGTGCCTCGCCGGTCGCCGGCTGCTCCGCCACCGGCCCGCCCGGGCCGGCCGGGGTCTTCACGAAGCTGATCGCGTAGAGCAGCAGGACGAGCACGATCAGGGCGCCGCCCAGCACCAGGTTGCGCCCGCGCACCCGCGCGGCCCGGCCCTGCGCATTATTGTCCTGCGCACCGTCGTCTTGCCGCCCCGCCGTCTTGCCGTCCTCCGGCCCGTCACCGGCCATGATGCCTGTTCCCGCTATGGTCATCTCTCGCGCCGGTCAGATCGTGACCAGCGGGGCGATATGCTCCGCCCCTGGCACCAGCCGCTCCACCAGAAGCAGCGCGAACAGCAGGAACAGGTAGAGGATCGAGAAGGCGAAGAGCTGCTTCGCCGGCCGCGGGTCGGTCACGCCCTGCCCGCCATCGTCGCCGGCCAGCCAGACCCGCAGCGCGAGGGCCAGGAACAGGGTGCCGAGCAGGATCGCGCCGCCGCCATAGAGCCAGCCGGCATAGCCGAGCAGGCTGGGGAGCACCGCGAACGGCGCCAGCACCAGCGCATAGCCGAGGATCTGGTGCCGCGTCGCGGCGGCGCCCGCCACGACCGGCAGCATCGGCACCTTCGCCCTGGCATAGTCGCCGGACCGGTACAGGGCCAGCGCCCAGAAATGCGGCGGCGTCCAGAGGAAGATCAACCCGAACAGGATCAGCGGGTAGATGTCGACCTGCCCGGTCACCGCTGCCCAGCCGATCACCGGCGGCAGCGCGCCCGCCGCCCCGCCGATCACGATGTTCTGCGGCGTCCGCCGCTTCAGCCACATCGTGTAGACCAGCACGTAGAAGCCGATGGTCAGCGCCAGCAGCGCCGCGGCCACCAGGTTGACGGTCAGCGCCATCACCGTCACCGAGGCGATCGAGAGCACGATGCCGAAGCCCAGCGCGTCGGCGGAGGACACCAGGCCACGCGGGATCGGCCGCAGCCGGGTCCGCGACATCAGGGCATCGATATCGGCGTCGTACCACATGTTGATGGCGCCGGAGGCCCCCGCCCCGACCGCGATGCACAACAGCGCCGTGACCCAGAGTATCGGGTGCAGGCCCGCACCGGCGGGGCCGGCGGCGGGCCCGGCGGCCACCACCATGCCGACCAGCGCGGTGAAGACCACGAGGGACATCACCCGCGGCTTCAGCAGCGCCAGATAGTCGCCGGCGCTGGCCGCTGCCTGGTCGTCGCCCGCGGCGGCGGCCGGCATGGCCATGCCGGTACTGCCCTGTATGTTGGTCACGTGCTGTTGTCCGTCTTCCTGGCTGCCGGCGCTACTTGATCACCGGCAGCTTCTCGAACTGATGGAAGGGCGGCGGCGACGACAGGGTCCATTCCAGGGTCGTCGCGCCGGCTCCCCAGGGATTCGCCTCCGCCTGGCGCCCCTTCAGCAGGGCGGCGATCACGATCGCCACGAACAGCAGGGTCGCGGCGCCGGACAGGTAGGAGCCCATCGAGGCCACATGGTTCCACCCGGAATAGGCATCCGGATAGTCGATATAGCGCCGCGGCATGCCGGCCAGGCCCAGGAAGTGCATCGGGAAGAAGACCATGTTCACGCCGATGAAGGTCGTCCAGAAATGCACCTTGCCCCAGAACTCGCTGTACATGCGGCCGCTCATCTTGGGGAACCAGTAGTAGAAGCCCGCGAAGATCGCGAAGACCGCGCCGAGCGACAGCACGTAGTGGAAATGGGCGACCACGTAGTAGGTGTCGTGCAGGCTGTGGTCGACCCCGGCATTGGCCAGGACCACGCCGGTCACGCCGCCGACCGTGAACAGGAAGATGAAGCCCAGCGCGAACAGCATCGGGGTGCGGAACTGGATCGAGCCGCCCCACATCGTCGCGATCCAGGAGAAGATCTTGATGCCGGTCGGCACCGCGATGACCATTGTCGCGGCGGTGAAATAGGCCTGCGTGTTCACGCTCAGGCCCACCGTGTACATGTGATGCGCCCAGACCACGAAGCCGACGAAGCCGATCGCCACCATCGCATAGGCCATCCCCAGATAGCCGAACACGGGCTTGCGCGCGAAGGTGGAGATCACCTGGCTGACGATGCCGAAGCCGGGCAGGATCAGGATGTAGACCTCCGGGTGCCCGAAGAACCAGAACAGGTGCTGGAACAGGATCGGGTCGCCACCGCCCTCCGGCTTGAAGAAGCTGGTGCCGAAGTTGCGGTCGGTCAGCAGCATGGTGATGGCGCCCGCCAGGACCGGCAGGGACAGCAGCAGCAGGAACACCGTCACCAGGATCGACCAGACGAACAGCGGCATCTTGTGCAGGGTCATGCCCGGCGCGCGCATGTTGAAGATCGTGGTGATGAAGTTGATCGCGCCCAGGATCGACGAGGCGCCGGCGATATGCAGGCTGAGAATGGCATAGTCGACGGCCGGCCCGGGATGGCCGAGGTTCGAGGAGAGCGGCGGATAGATCGTCCAGCCCGTCCCCGCGCCGTCGCCGGAGGCCGACCCCGGCACGAACATCGAGATCACCAGCAGCGCGACGGCCGGCGGCAGCAGCCAGAACGAGATGTTGTTCATCCGCGGGAAGGCCATGTCCGGCGCGCCGATCATCAGCGGCACGAACCAGTTGCCGAAGCCGCCGATCATCGCCGGCATGACCATGAAGAAGATCATGATCAGGCCATGGCCGGTCACCAGCACGTTGTAGAACTGGCTGTCGCCGGCAAGGATGCCGTGGCCCGGCGCCTGCAGCTCCATGCGGATCAGCACCGACATCAGGCCACCGATGAGCCCCGCGATCACCGCGAAGATCAGGTACATCGTGCCGATGTCTTTGTGATTCGTCGAATAGACCCAGCGCTTCCAGCCGGTCGGATGGCCATGCGCGTCATGCCCATGGGCGTGTGTCTTGTCGAAATATGCCATCGCCTAGACCTCCCCGCGCCGCAGCGCGACAGAACTCAATCGCGCCTCAGCGCGCCGTACCCGTGGCCGCGGCCGCTGCCGCACCGCTTCCGCCCAGATCGCCGGGGCGGACGGACGCGACGCTGCGCTCCTGCCGGTCGACGGCGGCGTATTCGGTCTTCGCCCAGGCCAGCCAGCGGTCGTAATCCTCCTGCGCCAGGGCGATCAGGGTGATCGGCATGAAGGCGTGGTTGACGCCGCACAGCTCCGAACACTGGCCGTAGTAGATCCCGGCCTTCTGCGCGACGAACCATGTCTCGTTGATCCGGCCGGGCACGGAATCCTTCTTGATGCCGAACGCGGGGATCGTCCAGGAATGCAGCACGTCGCTGGCGGTGGTCAGCACGCGCACCTTCTTGTCGATCGGCACGACGACGGCGGTGTCCGTGGTCAGCAGCCGCGGCTGCCCCGGCTTCAGGTCCGCATCGGCGACCATCAGCGCGTCGAACGCCAGCCCCTCGTCCGCATATTCGTAGGACCAGTACCACTGATGCCCGATCGCCTTGACGGTCAGGTCGGCATCCACCGAGCGGTCCTCGAAATACAGCAGGCGGAAGGACGGGATGGCGATGATCACCAGGATCAGCACCGGCACCACGGTCCAGGCCACCTCGACCAGGGTGTTGTGCGAATTGCGCGACGGGTTCGGGTTCTTGCTCGCGCGGAACCGCACCATCACATAGAGCATCAGCAGCAGGACGAAGATCGAGATCGCGAAGATGATCACCAGCAGCAGATCGTGGAAGTCGTAGATCGAATCCATCATCGGCGAGGAGGCCGGCTGGTAGCCGATCTGCCAGGGCTGCGGCATGCCGATGGTCTCAAGGTCCGCCGGCAGGGGCGCGCCGTCCTGCGCGCGCGCCATGCCCGGCAGGGCCAGCGCCAGCATCGCCAGGGCCCCGGCCAGCGCCACCGCGACTCCGCGCACCGGGCTGCATATCGCGACGAGCCGTCCCCACGCGGCCCTGCCGCCGCGGTGAACGCTGTCCCCGGCGGCTCCGCCGCCCCGAACGCCTGTCTGCGTCATCCCTGTTCCCTTCGGGTTCCCACAGTGCAACGGCCTGTGGCCGCCGTTCCCATCCCACCGCCAGGCGCGATGCCGATCGGCCGTCGCGCCCGTCATGTCTTCCTGCGCCCCGTCCTTCGGGGACACATGCACCTGCCACGCGCCATCGCCGAAGCGGGCGCAGACGGCACGGTGCTGCCAGCCAATGTGCCGGCAGCCAATGTGCCGGCAGCCAATGTACCGGCAGCCAATGTACCGGCAGCCGGTGCGGCGCCGTCGCGCAACAAGCCCGGACCGCCTCTATACCTTCAAAAATGGTAGAAAGGGGGGGTGTAAGGGTCAGCGTGGCGCAACGTCGCACCTTGTAGCGACCCGCCACCACCCTGTGCCGCCCCGCCCCGGCCGGCATTTGTCGGGCCGGGGCCGGCATCGCACCCTGGACCTGCCGCACCTGAAAGGACATCTATAGCAGGACAGGCGGGGCGCGTGGCCGATCGGTGCCGGATCCGGCCGCCCTGCCTGCAGGAACCGGCGGGGCCGGACGCGCCCGCCCGAACGCCGGTTCCGCGGGGGCTCCCGCCAGTCCGCACCGGCTGCAGCACCGCATCCCGCCCCGGATGCCAACCGATGGAATGGAGACGCAATGTCCGCCTCCGAGCGAATCACTTCTGCCGAGGACCTGTTTTTCAGCCGCGGCGCCCTGGACCGCCCCAGGCTGACCGGCATCCTCTCGGATGCCCTGCATGGGGCGGACGATGGCGAGCTGTTCCTGGAATACGCCTATTCCGAAAGCTTCTCCTTCGACGATGGCCGGCTGAAGGCCTGCAACTTCGACACCAACCAGGGCTTCGGCCTGCGCGCCGTATCCGGCGAGCAGACCGGCTATGCCCATGCCTCCGAACTCAGCGAGGCCGCGGTGCGGCGCGCGGCGGACACCGTGCGCGCGGTGCGCGACGGCCATGGCGGCCACCAGTTCGCCGCCCCGCCGGAGCTGACCAACCGCCGGCTCTATGGCGACGACAATCCGCTGAACGAGATCCCATTTGCCGACAAGGTGAAGCTGCTGTCGGACATCGACGCCTATGCGCGGCGCGACGACCGGGTGCGGCAGGTCAGCGCCTCGCTGCTGGGCGCCTGGCGGGCCGTGCTGATCCTGCGCCCCGACGGCTATGTCGGGCAGGACATCCGCCCGCTGGTGCGGGTCAACGTCTCCGTGGTGATGGGCGATGGCGACCGCCAGGAATCGGGCAGTTCCGGCACCGGCGGGCGCACCGGCTATACCGCCTACTTCGCCCCCGAGAGCTGGCAGGCCGAGGTCGACGAGGCGATCCGCCAGGCCGACGTGAACCTGCGCTCCGTCGCCGCGCCGGCGGGCGAGGTGCCGGTCGTGCTGGGCCCGGGCTGGCCCGGCGTACTGCTGCACGAGGCGGTGGGGCATGGCCTGGAGGGCGATTTCAACCGCAAGAAGTCCTCGGTCTTTTCCGGCATGATGGGCGAGAGGGTGGCCGCCCCCGGGGTCACCATCGTCGACGACGGCACCCTGCCCGACCGCCGCGGCTCGCTGACCATCGACGACGAGGGCACGCCGACCGGCCGCACCGTGCTGATCGAGGACGGCATACTGACCGGCTACATGCAGGACCGCCTGAACGCGCGCCTGATGGGCATGAAGCCGACCGGCAACGGCCGGCGGCAAAGCTATGCGCATATGCCGATGCCGCGGATGACCAACACCTACATGCTGGGCGGCGACACCTCGCCGGACGAGATCCTGGCCTCGGTGAAGGACGGCATCTATGCGGTCAATTTCGGCGGCGGCCAGGTCGACATCACCTCCGGCAAGTTCGTGTTCTCCTGCACCGAGGCCTACCGCATCGAGAATGGCCGCATCGGCGCGCCGGTGAAGGGCGCCACCCTGATCGGCCAGGGCGCGGAGGTCATGAAGAAGGTGAAGGCGGTCGGCAACGACATGGCGCTGGATCGCGGCATCGGCACCTGCGGCAAGGCGGGCCAGGGCGTGCCCGTCGGCGTCGGCCAGCCGACCCTGCTGATCGAGGGCATCACCGTCGGCGGCACCGGCTGACGGCTGCCGTGACGACGCGCGCGCGGATCGGGCCGCGGCCGGCCGCGGCGGTCCTGGCGGGCCTGCTGCTGGCCGCCGCGGGTGCGGCCGCGGCGCCGCCGGAGCTGCATGACCGCAGCTGGCTGCCCGAGGGCAGCCTGCTCGAATCGCGCGAGGTCCCGGCGGAGCGGCTGACCGTCGCCGCCGGCGCCCATGGGCTGGCGGAGCTCGGCCGGCTGGCGTTCCGCTCGCCGGACCTGTTGGGCGGCAATGCGCGGCTGTCGGGCATCGCCTGCCAGACCTGCCATGCCAATGGCGGTGCGAACGCCGACCTGTTCCTGCCCGGCCTGTCGGACCGCCCGGGCAGCGTCGATACCGCCCACCGCCTGTGGAACCCGCTGGCCGATGACGGAGTCGACCTGGCGCTGCCGATCCCCAGCCTGCAGGGCGTGGCCGGCAATGCGCCCTATGGCGCCGTCGCCCGGATGGGTTCGCTGCGGGACTTCACCCGGCGGGTGATCGTGGTGGAGTTCGCCGGCCCGGAACCCCGCCCGGCCCTGCTGGATGCGCTGGTCGAATACCAGCTTGCCCTGGCCGCCCCGGATGCGCCCGCGGCCAGCACGGTCGCCCGTGGCGAGGCGCCGGCCGACCTGCCCCGCTATCTCGCCGTGCTGGACCGCGCCCTCGCCGCCGAAGACGCTGCCCTGGCGGAGCTGGTGGCGCGGATGATCCGCGCGGCGCTGGGGCGGATGACGGCCACCGGCGAGCCGGGCGCCGTGGATCCGGGCGCCGTGGATCCGGCCGCCGTGGATCCAGGTCGGGACCCGCCCTTCGCCGGCTGGGCACGGTCGGTGGCGGCGCTCTCCCGCCAGGCCGAGGCGGGCCGGTTCGCCGCGGCCCGGGCCAGCCTGTCCGAGCTTTCCGCGTCCGTCGGCGCAGTCTTGCGCTGACCGGTGCGGTTCAGGCCCGGTTGCCGGCAGAAGCTTGTCGATTTCATCTGAAGCGACGGCGGCGGCCGGCTGTCGCGGCGGCAGGCGCGGCCGCGCGCCCTTGCCGCCCATCCGGACGGCTGGCTGCCGGTCGGACGATACCTGCTGGTCGGACGGTGCCTGCTGCGACTGGATTGCCGCGATCTCACGATCTGCCGGTCACAGCCGCCCGGCACGACACGCAATCCGCCGGACCCGACGGGTGACCGATCGGGGATGACCGGTCGGGGGGTGACCGGTCGGGCAGGCCGCTGCAGGGCAGCGGATGGCTGCGCGGCGAGGATCGGCAGGCCGTCCCTCGCCGCGCCGGCCGGTCAGTCTATCGCGACCAGGTTTTCGGCGGCCTGCTTGCCGTTCTTGCCCGTGGTCAGCTCGTACTCGACCTTCTGGCCTTCCCGCAGGGTGGAGAGGCCAGCCCGCTCAACCGCGGAAATATGCACGAAGGCATCGGGGCCGCCGTTCTGCGGCTCGATGAAGCCATAACCCTTCGTCCCGTTGAACCATTTTACGGTACCAGTCGGCATGTCGTTTCCTTTCCATCGCCGTTCAGCGCGCCTGCCGTTTCCCGAGAGCGTCGCTTTTCCTGTGGTTTGACAATGCTTTGGGATAATGCGGCTGAGCGCGAAGGCGTTTCACGAGGGAACGCCACCAGATTGTGCAAACCGTATCCTTCCAGTGAGCGCAGGATTCGGGCTTGTTTCGCAAAAAGCAAGGGCTGGTTTGCACGGGCCGCTTCGGGCATCGCCCCGGGGCACCGCCGGCAGGCCGCTTTCGCGGCCCGTCAGGCGTCCCGCGCGGCCTCCTGCAGGGCGGCTTCCAGCAGGTCCAGCGCCGCGGCAGCGAAGAGCCGCATGTTCTCCACCCGGTCGTCCAGCCCGGTCTGCAGGGTCTGCACCTTTTCCACCGGACCGGCCACGGCCAGCCCGGCATGGCCCGGCGCATGGCCGTACCGGCTGCCGGACGGCCCGGCGACGCCGGACTCGCCGATCGCCCAGCTGCTCTCCAGCCGCTCGCGGATGGTGCGCGCCGCCAGCAGGGTGTAGCTCTCGGTGACCCCCTTGGCCTTCACGTCGCGATCGGCCAGCCCCAGCAGGCCCCGGCGGGCCGGCCGGGTATAGATCACGCCGCCGCCCAGGTAGTAGGCCGAGGCGCCGGGGACGGCCAGCAGGGCGGCGGAGATCAGCCCGCCGGCCGCCGATTCCGAAACCGCGACGGTTTCGCCGCGCGCCTTCAGGATCCCGGCGATCCGTGCCGCAGCAGGCAGCAGCCTGTCCATCGCGTCGCTCCTTCGCGCATTGCCGGGCCGACCGGCCCGGACCCGTCAATAGGCCAGTTCGGTGAAGATCGGGTCGACCTTGCCGCGCCAATGCTTCTCGTAGCGGGCCAGCAGGTCCTCCGCCGGGGTGCGCCCGCTCTCCACGATCGCGTTCAGCGGGTCCAGGAAGCCGCTTTCGTCTTCGCCGGAGGGGTTCCGCCGGGCCCGCCGGCGCAGGCCGGCATCGGCGATCGACAGGACGTCGCGGGCGACCTCGCGCAGGCTGCGCCCGTCGATGGTCGCGCGCAGGCCGGCCTTCGGCACCTCGGCGCGCAGCCGCTCGATCTCGGCGATCGGCCAATCCTTCACCAGCTGCCAGGCGCTGTCCTGTGCGCCCTTGTCGTAGAGCAGGCCGACCCAGAGCGCCGGCAGGGCGCAGATCCGCATCCAGGGCCCGCCATCGGCGCCCCGCATCTCCATGTAGTGCTTCAGCCGCACCTCCGGGAACAGGGTCGTCAGATGGTCGTGCCAGTCGCCCATGGTCGGGCGCTCCCCGGGCAGGGCCGGCAGCCTGCCGTCGATGAAATCGCGGAAGCTCTGGCCCGAGGCATCGATATAGCGGCCGTCGCGATAGACGAAATACATCGGCACATCCAGCACATGCTGGACATAGCGCTCGAAGCCCATGCCGGCCTCGTGCACGAAGGGCAGCAGGCCGCAGCGGTCCGGGTCGGTGTCGGTCCAGATATGGCTGCGATAGGACAGGAAGCCGTTCGGCTTGCCCTCGGTGAAGGGCGAATTGGCGAACAGCGCGGTGGCCACGGGCTGCAGCGCCTGGGCGATGCGGAACTTCTCCACCATGTCCGCTTCGCTCTCGAAGTCCAGGTTCACCTGGATCGTGCAGGTGCGGAACATCATGTCGAGGCCCAGATCGCCCTTCTTCGGCATATAGGCGCTCATGATGCCGTAGCGGCCCTTCGGCATGACCGGGATCTCGGCCCGGGTCCATTTCGGCTGGAAGCCGAGGCCGAACACGCCGGTCCCCAGCTCCGCATCGACCGCCTTCACCTGGTGGAGATGGTCGTTCACCTCCTTGCAGGTGTCGTGCAGGGTGGCCAGCGGCGCGCCCGACAGCTCGAACTGGCCGCCCGGCTCCAGGCTAACCGACTGGCCGTCCTGGTGCAGGGCGATGATCGTCTCGCCCTCCATGACCGGCTCCCAGCCGAACTGCATCAGGCCGGTGAGCATCGCCAGGATGCTCTTCTCGCCGTGATAGGGCAGCGGCGCCAGGGTATCGAGGTCGTAGGCGAACTTCTCGTGTTCGGTGCCGATGCGCCATGCGGCGCGCGGCTTGCAGCCACGCTCCAGGTCGGCGGCCAGCTGGCGGATGTCGGAAATGGGTTCCGGCGAGGAACGGGACGGACCGGACATGTACGCTTGCCCCCCAAGAGCCGCCCGGGATGTGCTGCGCCGGAAAAGGATGCGCCGGGGGCGGACAGCCCGTTCGGCGGCACCGGCAAACGGGCCTGTTGCCCGGCCCTGTAGCGAACATTGCGTAGGCACGCAAGTCGCGCGCCCTCCTGCGGCGGGGCCGCGACCGGTCCCTGCGGGCCGCCCTCCCGGCGGCTAGGCCACGCGGCGGCCGGCCGCCAGCAGCGCCAGGGCGGCGATGCCGGCGGTTTCCGCGCGCAGGATCAGCGGCCCCAGGTCCAGCGGCCGCGCCGCCGGATGCGCCAGGACCGCCGCCCGCTCGGCCTCGGCAAAACCGCCTTCGGGGCCGACCAGCACCGCCGGCGGGCCGGCGCCGGCCGGCAGCCCGGCCGGGCCGGCCCCGGCCGTGCCGCCGGCACCCGCCTCGTCGCAGAACAGCAGCGGCCGGTCGGCCGGCCAGGCAGCCAGGAAACCGGCCAGCGACAGGGCCGTCGCGATGTCCGGCAGGTCCAGCCGCTCGCACTGCTCGGCCGCCTCCTGCACGATGGTGCCGGCGCGGTCCGCGCGCAGCTCCTTCGTCTGGGCGAAGGCGGTCAGCACCGGCTGCAGGCGGCCGGCGCCCAGCTCCGTCGCCTTCTCCAGCAGCCAGTCCATGCGCTGGCGCCGGATCGGCGCGAAGGCCAGGACCGGCCCCGCCGGCGCCGGCTGCGGCCGCAGCAGTTCCTCGACCGTCAGGGCCACCTCGCGCTTGCCCAGCGCCGCGATGCGCGCCTGCCATTCGCCATCGCGGCCGTTGAACAGCCGCACCGCCGCACCCGCCTCCAGGCGCAGCACGCGGCCCAGGTAATGGGCGCGGTCCGCCGGCAGGGCCAGCGCCGCGCCGGCCGACAGCGGCGCGTCGACATGCAGCCGGGTGCGGATCAGATGTCGCAGCGCAGCCAAGATGCCCTCCTCCCGTTCCCGCGTGGTTCCCGTGTCGCACGGGCCGCCTCGTTCCCCGTGCCCAGCCGTGATAAGACCGACGGCAGCGAACGACAACGGAAACGCCCCGAACGGACCCCATCGGATGCAGAACGCAGCCGCGACCACTGGCATCGCAGATGCCCCGCGCGACAACTGGATCGTCCGCTACAGCCCCGCCGGCTGGCGGCCCTATCTGGAGCTGTCCCGCCTGGACCGGCCGATCGGCACCTGGCTGCTGCTGCTGCCCTGCTGGTGGTCGGTCGCGCTGGCGATGCCGGGCAGCCCGCTGGAGCTCGCCAGGCTGTTCGCCCTGTTCGGCATCGGCGCGGTGGCGATGCGCGGTGCGGGCTGCACCTTCAACGACATCGTCGACCGCGACTTCGACGACATGGTGGAGCGCACCCGGAACCGGCCGCTGCCGTCCGGCCGCGCCAGCCTGCGCGGTGCCTGGGCCTGGCTGGCGGTGCAGGCGCTGGCCGGCCTCGCCGTGCTGCTGCAGCTCGGCCAGCCGGCGCTCTGGCTGGGTATCGGTTCGCTCGGCCTGGTCGCGATCTACCCCTTCATGAAGCGCTTCACCTGGTGGCCGCAGCTGTTCCTGGGCCTGGCCTTCAACTGGGGGGCCTGGATGGGTTGGGCGGCGGTGCGCCACGACATCGCCCTGGCGCCGGCGATCCTGTACCTGGCCGGCATCTGCTGGACCCTGGGCTACGACACGATCTATGCCCACCAGGACAAGCAGGACGATGCGCTGATCGGCATCAAGTCCTCGGCCCGCCGCCTGGGCGGCGCCACCCGCCCGTTCCTCTGGGCGGTCTATGCGCTGACCGTGCTGGGCATCGTGCTGGCCGGCGCGCTGGCCGGCCTGGCCTGGCCGTTCTATCCGGCGCTGGCGGCAGCCGCGGCACACCTCGCCTGGCAGGCCTGGCAGGTGCAGCCGGACGATTGGCGCAACTGCCTCGACACGTTCCGGGCGAACAAGCTGACCGGCCTCCTGGTGCTGGCGGCGATCGCCCTTGGCCACCTGCCCGTCTGAACCGGTCCCGGGGACCCCGCCACCATGCCCTATGCCTCGCTGCGCGACTTCATGGACCGGCTGTCGGCCGAGGGCCGCCTGGTGCGGGTGCGCGAACCGGTTTCCACCGTGCTGGAGATGACCGAGATCCAGACCCGCCTGCTGGCCGAGGGCGGGCCGGCGGTGCTGTTCGAGCATCCGGTCATGCCGGACGGCAGCCGCAGCGAGATCCCCGTCCTGGTCAACCTGTTCGGCACCGTGGAACGGGTCGCCTGGGGCATGGACCGCCAGCCGGGGGAATTGCGGGAGGTCGGCGAGACCCTGGCCTTCCTGCGCCAGCCGGAGCCGCCGGGCGGCTGGCGCGAGGCGCTGGAGATGCTGCCGCTGGCAAGGACGGTCTTCGCCATGCAGCCGAAAACCGTGCGGAGCGGCCCGGCGCAGGAGGTGGTGCAGACCGGCGAGGCCATCGACCTCACCCGCCTGCCGGTGCAGAGCTGCTGGCCGGGCGAGCCGGCGCCGCTGGTCACCTGGCCGCTGGTGGTCACGAAGGGGCCGGGCGAGGGCCGCGAGGACAATTTCAACCTTGGCATCTACCGCATGCAGGTGCTGGACCGGAACCGCACGATCATGCGCTGGCTGCGCCATCGCGGCGGTGCCCAGCACCACGCGCGCTGGGGTCGCGAAAAACGGGAGCCGCTGCCCGCGGCGGTGGTCATCGGCGCCGATCCCGGCACCATCCTGGCGGCGGTCACGCCGGTGCCGGACACCCTGTCGGAATACCAGTTCGCCGGGCTGCTGCGCGGCCGCAAGGTCGAGCTGGTGCCCTGCCGCACCGTGCCGCTGAAGGTACCCGCGGAAGCCGAGATCGTCCTGGAGGGCCATGTCAGCCTGGACGACTATGCCGACGAGGGCCCCTATGGCGACCATACCGGCTATTACAATGCCGTGGAGCGCTTCCCGGTGTTCACCGTCAGCGCGATCACCAGGCGCCACCGGCCGATCTATCTCTCCACCTTCACCGGCCGGCCGCCGGACGAGCCCAGCGTGCTGGGCGAGGCGCTGAACGAGGTCTTCATCCCGCTGCTGCAGCAACAGTTCCCGGAGATCGCCGATTTCTGGCTGCCGCCGGAGGGCTGCTCCTACCGCATCGCGGTGGTCGCCATGCGGAAGGCTTATCCTGGGCATGCCAAGCGCATTATGATGGGCGTCTGGTCCTATCTCCGGCAGTTCATGTACACGAAATGGGTCATCGTGGTTGACGACGATATCGACGCGCGGGACTGGAAGGACGTGATGTGGGCGGTGTCCACGCGCATGGATCCGGCACGCGATGTGACCATCGTCACTGACACGCCGATCGACTACCTTGACTTTGCCAGTCCGGAATCCGGCCTGGGCAGCAAGATCGGCCTGGATGCCACCAACAAGTGGCCGCCGGAAACGAAGCGGGAGTGGGGCGAGAAGATCCGCATGAGCCAGGAGATCGTCGACCGGGTGGACCGGCTCTGGCCGCGGCTCGGCCTGCCGGGCGAGGGGCGCGCGATATGGCGGTGACGACCGGAGAGACCATGGAGGCCGACGACGCCGATCGCCGGCGCCCGGCCCACGAGCCGCTGCCGGACCCGATCTCGGAGGATGCCGAGGTCGGCCGCCGCCGGATCTTCTACATGCGGCTGGCGGTGATCGGGATCGTCGCCCTGTTCGTCCTGCTGGACGCGAACTGGCCGGCGGCGACCTTCCCGCTGGCCCTGCTGGCGCTGCTGGCCCTGACCGGCTGGCTGCCGCTGGTCTTTGCCGGACAGGGCCGCCTGGCGGTGGGCGCACGCTATGTCCTGACGGTGGCGGATTCGATCCTCGTCTGCATCGCGATCCTGATGCCGAACCCCTGGGAGAACCAGTGGGTGCAGATGGCCGTCCAGCTGCATGGCAGCGAGCATGCCTTCCTCTACCTGCTGATCGTCGCCGCCGCCTTCAGCTATTCCCCCCGGGTCACCGCGATCGCCGGGATCAGCGCCGCCCTGGCCTGGCTGGCCGGCGGCGCCTGGATCGCCAGCAGCGTCGGCATGACCGGGCCGATGGCCTATCGCGAATGGCTGGAACTGTCGCCGGAGGCGCGGGCCGCCGTTGCCGACCCGCGGCTGCGCATCGACCTGCTGGTGCTGCTGGGCCAGTCGGGCATGCTGGCGTTCACCGGCCTGGTGCTGGGATTCGGCCTGTACCGCGCGCGCCGGCTGATGGACCGGCTGATCCACAACGAACGGGTCCATGCCGCGCTGGACAACCATTACCGCCCCGACCTGGTCACCGAACTGGCGCGCATGCGCGAGCCCTTCGCCCGGCCACGCGCCCTGAACGCAGCGGTCCTGGTGATCTCCTGCCCCGGCCTGAACCGGTCGCTGATCGAAATGCCGGCCGACGGCGCCTTTTCCGACCTGCGCCGCTTCCATCGCCTGGCGATGGATGCCGTGTTCGCCGCCATGGGCTCGGTCAACCGCAGCGAGACCGACGCGGTGATCGCGACCTTCGGCACGCCGCGCAGCGGGCCGGACGATATCCCCAACGCGGTCGAGGCCGCGACCGCGGTGATGCAGGCCGCCAGCGAATGGAACGCCGAGCGCCGCCATCTGGGGGCGCCGACCCTGGATTTCCGGCTGATCCTGCATCATGGCCCGGTCACCTTCGGCAATGCCGGCGATGCCAGCCGCTGGCGGCTGGCGAGCTTTGGCCGGGCGGTGGAAGAAGCCGGCGAACTGGTCGCGGTCGCCGCAACCTTCGATGCCTATCTGCTGCTGAGCCGCCGGTTCATGGACCTGCTGGATGCCAAGTCGCCCGGCGCACGGCGGCGGCTCGGGGCGGTGCAGCCGATACCCCAGGCGCCCGGCCCGCGGGCGGGCCGCGGCGGCGTGCCGGTTGCCGCCTATCTGCCGCGACCGCCCGACCCGGCCTTCACCGGCATCGATGTCGGCCGCGCGCCGTCATCGAAACCGCCGGTCGTACCGTTGCGCGACACCGACAGTGCCAACGAAGACAGCGAGGAATGAGCCGGCGATCGCGCCGGCACGGCGCCTGGCCTATTGCCATGGCGGGGTTTTCCACCGAGCATACTTATGTAACCATAATCAAAAACAAATCGGGGGAATCCAATGTCCATGCACAAACAGCTTCGCGCGTCCGCCTGCGCCGCCTTGCTCAGCATCCCGTTGGTGCTGGGCGCTGTCGCCTCGAAGGCGGACAGCGACGGCCACCAGATCGCGACCGACCCTGATCCCTATGCCCAGTTCCTGATCTCCCAGGCGATACGCGTCGACAATCTCGTGTTCCTTTCCGGCCAGGCCGCGATCGATGCACAGGGCAATCTGGTCGGTGTCGGCGATTTCGATGCCCAGGCCAAGCAGACCTTCGAGAACCTCAAGAAGGTTCTCGAGGCGTCGGGATCGAGCATGGATCGCATCGTGAAGGTGACGATCTACCTGACCGACATGGCGAACTTCCCGAAGATCATGGAATTGCGGAAAGCCTATTTCAGCAAGCCCTACCCGGCCGACACGATTGTTGAGATCAGCGCGCTGGGCCTGCCGGAACTGCAGATCGAGATCGATGCCGTCGGTCTCGTCGGGGGCAAGCTGCACGAGGCGAAATAGCCAGCCGCGCCGCGCCGCAAGCCCGGCGCGGGCGAGGTGCCGGAAAGCTCCCCGCCGGCCGTCCTTTCACATGAAAGGATATCGCCCGACGGGACGGGGCCACAGGGCGACTAGCCGCTGCCGCTCCGTTCGAGCTATCTTCGTAGCGACCGCAGGTGGCTGCCTGCCACTCTGGGACCGGAAACAAACAACCGCTCAATGAAGCGAGCAGGGAGAACCAGCCGATGACAATGACCAGGCGCAACCTCTTTCGGGGCGCAATTCTGGGCGCCGCGCTTGCCGCCTTCGCGGCGACGAGCCTAGGCCATGCCGATATCGCCGCTGCGCAGGACAAGGAGCCGATCAAGGTCGGCCAGATCCTCGACCAGACCGGCGGGCTGAACATCTACAGCCTGAAGCAGATGAAGGCCTCGCAGATGGCCGTCGACGAGCTCAACAAGAATGGCGGCCTGCTGGGCCGGCCGGTCGAGCTGATCTTCTACGACAGCCAGTCCAACAACCAGTTCAATTCGCAGTACGCCACCCAGGCGCTGCTGCGCGACAAGGTCGAAGTGATCCATGGCGGCATCACCAGCTCCTCGCGCGAGGTGATGCGGCCGATCGTGCAGCGCTTCAATGGTCTGCTGTTCTACAATTCCCTGTACGAGGGCGGCGTCTGCGACCGGCGTCATGTGAACACCGGCATGGTGCCGGCGCACCAGCTGGAAGTGCTGATCCCCTACGTGATCGACGAGCTGGGCGACAAGAAGAGCTACATCCTGGTGGCCGACTACAATTACGGCCATATCACCGCGAAGTGGATGCAGAAGATCATCAAGGAGAATGGCGGCGAGGTCCTGGGGGTCGAGTTCATCCCGCTGGACGTCAGCAATTTCGCGCCGATGATCGCCCGCATCCAGGCGGCCAAGCCCGACGTGGTCTATTCCGGCCTGGTGGGCAGCGCCCATATCGCCTTCTACCGGCAGTTCGAGGCGACGATCGGCAAGAAGAACATGACCCTGGCCTCGTCGACCTACGGCGTGGGCCGCGAGCAGACGGAGCTGTCGCCGGAGGAAGGCGAGGGCATCATCATCGCGACCTCCTTCATCGACAGCCTGGACAGCCCGGCCGCGAGCGATTTCGCCAAGCGGTTCAAGGCGTTCACCGGCGAGGACGAGTATATCGGCGAGTATGGCGAATACGGCTATCGCGGCATCATGCTGTGGGCCGAGGCCGTGAAGAAGGCCGGTTCCGCCAAGCCCGACGACGTGATCGCCGCGCTGGCGACCGGCGAGGTCAAGTATGACGGCCCCGGCGGCCTGTACAGCATCGACGGCCAGACCAACCACACGACGATGGACATCCATATCGTCCGCGGCAACGACAAGGGCGGCTTCGACGTGATCAAGTCGTTCCCGCAGCGCCCGCCGTCCGATACCCAGGCGGTCTGCGACCTGCACGCCAACCCGAACGACACCACCCAGTACGAGCCCTCGGTCGAGTAGCATCGCGGGACTGCCAACGGCCGGGCCGGCATTGCCGGCCCGGCCGCCCAGTTTCTCCGACCGGCCAGTTCCCACGACCGTTCTGGGCCGAAACCGACACTTCCCAATGAGGGCGGCCGGGTGCAACCAATCCTGATCTACGCCTACCAGATCGCCTTCGCGATCAGCATATTCGTGCTGATCAGCCTGGGCCTGGCAGTGATTTTCGGCATGATGAAGGTGATCAACCTGGCGCATGGCGAGTTCATCATGCTGGGCGCCATGGGCTGCACCCTGATCAGCGGCCTGGGCCTGCCGCTCTGGCTCTCCGTGATCGGCGCCGGCCTCGTCGTCGGGCTGATCGGCATCGTCGCGGAACGGCTGGTGATCCGCTTCCTCTACGGCAGGGTGCTGGACACCCTGCTCGCCACCTGGGGGCTCAGCCTGCTGATCATCGGGCTGGTCACCACCCTTCTCGGGCCGCAGACCACCAGCGTGCCGCAGGACCTGGGCAACGTCACCCTGCTGGCCTTCACCATGCCGGTCTACAATCTGCTGATGATCCTGGTCGCCGCGGCGCTGCTGGCCGGCACCTGGCTGCTCTGGCGCTACACGCGGGTCGGGCTGATCGTCCGCACCACCATGCAGAACCCGGACATGGCGCGTGCGATCGGGCTGAACACCGACCGTGTCTACATGCTGACCTTCGGCTATGGCGCGATGCTGGCCGGGCTGGCCGGCGCGGTCATCGCGCCGATGTTCGGGGCGACGCCGACGATGGGCGTGTTCTACATCGCGAAGGCCTTCATCACCGTGATTTCCGGCGGACCCATGCCGCTGCTCGGCACCCTGACCGCGTCCAGCCTGTTCGGCGCGATCGACGGTGCGGTGGCCTATGCGACGGCATCGGTGGTGGGCGAGATCACCGTGCTCGTCGTCGCCATCCTGCTGCTGCGCCTGCTGCCCCTGGGCATCACCGGCCGCTTCCGGCGGGGACTCTAGGCCATGGCCCTGCGACGCAGCACACCCTTCGCCCTGACCCCGCCCGGACAGCGCCCCGGCTGGTCGTGGTGGACCGCCGTCGCGGCCGCCGCGGTCGCCATGATGCTGTTCCCGGAGACGGCGGAACTCGACGTCCTCTACGACACCTCGATCCTGTTCGTGTTCGCGATCCTGGCGCTCAGCATGGGCTATCTGTGGGGGTTCGTCGGGATCCTCAGCCTCGGCCAGACCGCCTTCTTCGGGCTGGGCGGCTATACCTATGCCGTGCTGTCCCTGAACACCGGCGACACCTCCGGCGCGGTCCTGGCCGGCGTGGCGCTGCCCGCGGCCTTCGCCGCCCTGCTCGGCTATTTCATGATCTACGGGCGGATCAGCGACATCTATTTCAGCGTCATCACATTGGTGGTGACCCTGATCCTGGAAAAAGGCATCCGCGCCACGTCGGGCGAGCAGTTCGTGATCGGATCGGTCCGGCTCAACGGGCAGAACGGCATTCCCGGCCTGCCGGCGCTGCAGGTGCCCTGGGATTCCGGGACGACCCTGTTCATCGACGGCGTCTACTACCTCGCGGCGATCGTCCTGGTCCTGGTCTATATCGGCCTGCGCCTGCTGCTCACCAGCGATTTCGGCCGGGTCCTGGTCGGCATCCGGGAGAACGAGCGCCGGATCAACCTGCTGGGCTATGACAGCCGCCGCTACAAGCTGGCGGTGTTCACCCTGTGCGGCGGGATCGCCGGCCTGGCCGGCGTGCTCTACGCGGTCTGGGGCGCCTTCGTGGCACCGGAGATGGCGAACCTGAACCAGGCGGCCCTCCTGATCATCTGGGTGATCGTCGGCGGCCGCACCGCATTGATCGGGCCGGTGATCGGCACCGCGGTCATCGTCTACCTGACGAACTGGCTGGGCACCCAGGGGGTCGGCCAGGTCACCCTGGTGATGGGCGCGATCCTGACGGTGTTCGTGCTGGTCTTCCACCAGGGGCTGGTGCCGACCCTGTCGGGCCTGATGGTCTGGCTGCAGGACCGGCTGCGAAGCGGCAGCAGGGCGGAGGGCGGAGGATGAGCGCCACCGCCACGGACCGCGACCTGATCCTGCAGACCCGGGGCCTGCGCAAGAGCTTCGGCGGCGTGCATGCGATCGACGGTGTCGACTTCCGCCTGGGCCGGGGCGAACTGCGCTGCCTGATCGGCCCGAACGGCGCGGGCAAGAGCACCTTCTTCAAGATGCTCACCGGGCAATACACCCCCACCGCCGGCAGCATCCTGTTCGAGGATGCCGACATCGCCGGGGCGGAGGCGCATGACATCGGCCGGCGCGGCATCGGCATCAAGAACCAGGTGCCCGACGTGTTCGATGGCATTTCCGGCCGCGAGAACCTCTATCTTGCCGCCCGCTTCGCGCATCCGGTCCGGCGCGCCGCCGAGATGGTGGAGGAGGTGATCGACCGGCTCGGCATCGCCGGCTTCGTCGACGGCCAGGTCGGCGAGCTGGCGCATGGCCAGCGCCAGTGGATCGAGATCGGCATGGTGATGGCGCGCGAGCCCAAGCTCGTCCTGCTGGACGAACCCTCGGCGGGGATGAGCGCGGAAGAGACCCACCGCACCGCCGCGCTGATCCGAGAGATCAACCGCACCGCCACCGTGGTGGTGGTGGAGCATGACATGCAGTTCATCCGCCAGATCGCCACCATGGTCACCGTCTTCCACCAGGGCCGGATCCTGCTGGAGGAGACCGTCGACAAGGCGCTGGCCGACCAGCGCGTGCGCGACGTCTATCTGGGCCGGGGGGTGGCATGAGCCTGCTTTCGGTCAGCGGACTGCGCGCCGGCTATGGCCGCATCCAGATCCTGGACGGCATCGACCTGGAGGTCGGCGAGCAGGAGTTCGTCGGCATCCTGGGCCATAACGGCATGGGCAAGACCACCCTGCTGCGCACCCTGATGGGCTATCTGCCGGCGCAGGCCGGCCGGGTGACCCTGGAGGGTGCCGACATCACCCGGATGCCGACCTATCGCCGGGCGCGGCACCGCATCGGCTATGTGCCGCAGGGGCGCGAGATCTTCCCCGATCTCAGCGCCTGGGAGAATCTGCGGGCCGGCGCGCTGATCGGCGGGCGCAGCGGCGCGGAGGAGGCGGAGGCGATCGAGCGGGTGGTGGAGACCTTCCCGCGGCTGAAGCCGCTGCTGGACCGCCCCGGCGGTGCCCTGTCGGGCGGCGAGCAGCAGCTTCTGGCCCTTGCCCGCTGCCTTTGCGGCAATCCGCGGCTGATCCTGCTGGACGAGCCGACGGAAGGCATCCAGCCCTCGATCATCGAGGAGATCGTCGACCGCCTGGCCGCGCTGAAGGCCGCCGGCGGGCTGTCGCTGATCCTGGTGGAGCAGAACCTGGACTTCATCCGCGCCCTGGCGCAGCGGGTGCTGATCATCCAGCGCGGGCGGATCACCCAGAGCGTGTCGCCGGAACAGCTCGGCGACCCGAAGCTGATGGCCGAGTTCGTCGGCATGGGCGCCGCCTGACCGACAACCGGAGGACCGACATTGATCGCCCTGACCGCCATCCTGCGCGTGAAGCCAGGCCACGAGGACGCGGTGAAGACCGCGCTGCTGCAGGTCGTCGCCCATGCCCGCGAAAACGAGCCGGAGACGATCTCCTACTATGCCGGCCAGTCCGCGAAGGAGCCGCAGGTCTTCAACACCTATGAGCGCTATGCCGACATGGCCGCGCTGGAGCGTCACAACAATTCCGCCGCCGTGGCGGAGTTCTTCGCCCTCGCCCAGCCCCTGCTGGACGGCGAGCCGATCGTCGAGATCAGCCGCGAGATCGCGGTGAAGTAGGGAGGCGCGCCCTCCCCGGGGCTGGGAGGGCGCCCTGAGGGCGCGCTACACTGCGTGCCATGCGACACCGCCCCGCGCCCCCCACCGTGATCCACGGCCTGTCCCGCACGATCCGCCAGCGCTGGTTCAAGATCGGCCTGAACATGGCGATGATCTTCGTCGGCCTGGAGCTGATCGAATATGCCTTTGCCACCCAGTACTATTTCTCGGGGCACCGGCTGCAGCAGGACCTCCCGGTGCTGGAGGCGATGTACATCGCCTTCATCGCCGGCCTGTTCCCGAACTATGCGACGACGATCGCCGACGCCTTCATCGGGATCAACCTGTCCAGCTTCCGCGAGATGAGCGCCGTCTTCCTGTTCCTGATCGTCACCTTCATGCTGAACGCCGCGGTGATCTACGTCTCGCTGGCGTGGATCTGACGGCGGGCCGGCCATGCCGGCCGGCCCGGCGAGGCAACAGCAGCCGGCCTGCCGGCCCGCCCTGTCGAACGCCGCCAGCAGTTCCCTGGCCAGTGGCCGGCCGAGACCGGCAAGCCGCACCATTCCGTCGCTCCGCATGACCGCTTCCGGGCGGCCGGCACCCTGCCGGCGATCCCCCAAAGGACGCCTCGCGATCTCTCCCGCCGACATCGGCAGCGCCAGAATCTGCACCGGCCCCGCGCTCAGCCGCAGAGCTGCACCAGCGCCATCCGCTTGTAGGCCGCCACCATCGCGTCACCCTCCGCCCGCGGGACGGAGACGGCAAGCCGCATCGTCGCCTCCCCCAGGTGGAAGACCAGGAACGCCTCCGCCGCCAGCAGCGACCGGTCGGCCGCGGGGCGCAACGGCGCCAGGACCTCGGTCAGCAGCGCGGCATTGGCGCGGCTGTCGGCCAGTTCGATCTGCCGCAGCGCCGGGTCGGCCTGCGTCCCCGACCAGATGTCCCGCATCGCCGGCTCCGCCAGGAAGACCCCGTAATAGGTGTCGATCAACGCGCCGAAGGCCTCCCGGAACGCCGCCAGGCTGTGCACCTCCCGCAGCCCCTCCTCGATGCAGTGGCGGCCATCGGCGCTGCAGCGTTCCGCCAGGGCGCGGATGACCGCGCTCTTGTCGGGGAAGTACTGGTAGAGCGCACCGATCGAGATCCCCGCCTGCGCGGCCAGCTCGCTCATCCGCATGGCATCGCTGCCGCCTTCGGCAATCAGCGCCGTGGCGCAGCCCAGGATGCGCTCCACCTTCTCGCGACTGCGCCGCTGGGTCGGTTGCCGGCGCAGGGCCGGTTCCGCGGCAGCGCCGGCCATCTGTCCTGCGGCCATCTCTCCTCCTGCAGTTTCCGTGTTGACAGAGATAATATGAGGGTTTATCAGATTATCAAACGTGAGGATTACTCAGATATGGAGCAAGCCATGAACGGACTGGTACAGGGCGGGTCGCCCCGCGGTGCGACAGGGGGATCGACCCCGGCGCCGATCCTGGTGCTGGGCGGCACCGGCAAGACCGGGCGGCGGGTCGCGGCCCGGCTGGCCGGGCAGGGCCATAAGGTGCGGCTCGGCTCCCGTGCCGGCCGGCCGGCGTTCAGCTGGGACGACCCTGCCGGCTGGCCGGCCGTGCTGGCGGGCGCGCAGGCCGCCTATATCGCCTACCAGCCCGACCTGGCGGTGCCCGGCGCGCTGGCGGCGGTGGAACGCTTCGCGACCCTGGCAACCGAGGCCGGCCTGCAGCGCCTCGTGCTGCTGTCCGGCCGCGGCGAGCCCGAGGCCCAGGCCGCGGAGGCGGCGCTGCAGGCGGCCGCAACGGCAGGCGGGGCGGACTGGACCGTCCTGCGGGCAAGCTGGTTCGCCCAGAATTTCTCGGAAAGCTTCCTGCTGGACGCCGTCCTGGCCGGCACCGTGGCCCTGCCCGCGGACAGCATCGTCGAGCCCTTTATCGACGCCGACGACATTGCCGATGTCGCGACAGCGGCCCTGACCGCGCCCGGCCATGCGAACCGGGTCTACGAGATGACCGGTCCCGGGCTGCTGACCTTCGCGGATGCGGTCGCGGAGATCGGCCGCGCCAGCGGCCGGCCGCTGCGCTACATCAGCCTGACACCGGCGGCATTCGCCGACCTGATGCGGCAGCATCGGGTCCCGGCGGAGCAGGCGGCGCTGATCCTGTACCTGTTCGACACGGTGCTGGACGGCCGCAATGCCAGCCTCGGCGACGGCGTGCAGCAGGCGCTGGGCCGCCCGCCGCGGGATTTCGCGGCCTATGCGCGGGAGGCCGCGGCCACCGGAATCTGGGAGGCCGCGCCATGACCGACCTCACCCTGCCCCTGCAGACGATCCTGCCCTGGCTGGCGATCCTGGCCGCGCTGGGCAGCGGGCTGATGGCCGGCACCTTCTTCGCCTTCTCCACCTTCGTGATGCCGGCCCTGGGCCGGCTGCCGGCGGCGCAGGGCATCGCCGCCATGCAGTCGATCAACGTCACCGTGCTCAACCCCTGGTTCTTCGGCGCGTTCTTCGGCACCGCAGCGCTCTGCCTGGCCATCGCCGGGCTGACCCTGCTCGACTGGGCCGGCCCCGGCTCGGCCTTCCTGCTGGGCGGCAGCCTGCTCTACCTGATCGGCACCATCGGCGTGACGATCGCCGGCAATGTCCCGCTCAACACCGCGCTGGCCGCCGTTCCCGCCGACAGCGGCGCGGGCGCCGCCCTCTGGTCGCGCTACCTCGCCACCTGGACCGCCTGGAACCATGTCCGCACCGTGGCGCCGCTGGCCGCCATGGCGGCTTTCATCCTGGCGCTCCGCTGACCCGTCAGGCGGTCGTCCAGTCGACCGCGCCGGCATAGGCATCGGCGATGCGGATCGCCATCGCCTCGTCGAAATGCCGGGTGACGATCATCAGGCCGACCGGCAGGCCGTCGACCTTGCCGCAGGGAATCGTGAAGGCGGGATGGCCGGCCACGTCGAACGGGCAGGTGTTGTGCTGCATGTTCAGCGCCAGCTCGACATATTCCTCGCGGCTGCAGCCCGGCAGCGGGATCTTCGTCGCCGGGAAGGGAATGGTCGGCATGACCAGCGCGTCGCACTGTTCCAGCGCGGTGTCATAGGCCGCCTTCACGGCCCGCTGCAGGGTCAGCCCCTTGGCATGGTAGCGGCCGTGATAGTCCTGCTTCATGTACTCGCCCAGCAGCAGGACCAGCTTGCAGGTCTCCGACAGGTCGTCGGGGCGGGACTGCCAGCCGCGCGCGAAGGCATCCACCAGCGCGACGCTGTGATGGCCGTTCCAGTTGCTGCCCTGGCCATTGCCCTTCAGCATCATTTCCGCCGCGCCCTCGACGATGATCGCCGTCCAGACATGCGGCGCGTCGTAGTGCATCGGCACGGAGACTTCCTCGACCGTCGCGCCCTGCCCCTGCAGCACCTCGATCGCGGCGCGCACCTTGGCGCTGGTCGCCGGGTCGCTGGCATCGCCATGGGCGAAGCCCTCCTGCAACAGGCCGATGCGAAGGCCCTGCACCCCCTGGCCCAGCGCCGCCCGATAGTCCTGCACGTCCGCCAGGGCGGTGCGCGGGTCCAGCGGGTCGCGCCCGGCGATCACCGACAGCAGGGTCGCGACATCCGCCACGTTGCCGCAGATCGGGCCGCAATGGTCGATCGCATAGGCGATCGGCATGGACCCGGTCACCGGCACCAGCCCCCAGGTCGGCTTCAGGCCATAGGCGCCGCACCAGGCCGACGGCGTGCGGATCGACCCGCCCTGGTCGCCGCCCAGCGCCATGTCGACGGCGCCGGAGGCGACCAGCGCCGCGCTGCCGCCCGACGAGCCGCCGGCGGAATGGGCGGGATTGTGCGGGTTGCGGATCGGCCCGGTGGCGCAGGTATGGCTGCCGGCGGAAAAGCAGAGATCCTCGCAGGCCGCCTTGCCGGCGATCGTGCCGCCGGCATCCAGGATGCGCATCACGACGGTCGCATCCTCCGCCGGCACGAAGCCTTCCAGCAGGCGGGAGCCGTTCATCAGCGGCACCCCGGCCACGAAGATATTGTCCTTGATCGCGACGCTGCGGCCGGCCAGCGCGCCTTCCGCGGCGCCCTTCACCTCGCAGCGCCAGTACCAGGCGTTCAGCGGGTTCTCCTCCGGCGCCGGCTGGTGGCCGGGCGTGCGCGGCCAGGTCACCGGCTGCGCCGGCATCGCCAGTTCGTCCACCCGGCGATAGGACTCGATCGATCCTCCCATCAACCCGGCGAAGGAGGCGGCCTCCGCCGCATTCATCCGCATCCCGAAGGATTCCGCCAGTTCCAGGACCCGTTCCGTGCTGGGTGCGCGCACCGAGATCGTCATCTTCCCCACCTTTCGTTTCGGCCCGGCGCCGGGCCGGGTTTCTTGGCCTCTCGGCCCCTATCATCGTAGGCTGTCGCGCCGACGCCAAGCCTCACGGGCGGGCATCCCGGCATCCGCGGAACCTTCAGGGGAGACACAGCCATGTCGACGCAACCCGACGCCGTGCGGGTCCGCACCGAGCGGGACCCCTACGAGGCGTTCCTGATCTCCCAGGCGATCAGGGTCGGGGACCTGGTCTACCTGTCGGGCCAGGCCGCCATCGACCTCGACGGCAACGTGGTCGGCGCCGGCGATTTCGACGCCCAGGCGGCACAGGTCTTCGCCAACCTGAAGGCCGTGCTGGAGGCCGCCGGCTCGTCGATGGACCGGGTCGTCAAGGTGACGATCTACCTGACCGACATGACGAATTTCGGGAAGATCATGGAGCTGCGGAAACGCCATTTCAGCAAGCCCTGGCCCGCCGACACGATCGTCGAGGTTACCGGCCTGGCGCTGCCGGATCTGCAGATCGAGATCGAGGCGATCGGGCTGGTCGGCGGCAGCATCCGCGACGCCTGAGGCCGCCGCCCTGTCCCGGCTGTGCAGGGGGCCCTGCGCAGATCAGTTCGCCGGGCCGGCCGCGACCCGCATCGACGCCGATGCCCCGTTCATCCCCGACGCCATGGCGCCATGGCGCCCTGACGGCATTGCCTGCCAATTGACCGGGAAACATTATCGATATAGTTTCCTAGTCAACAAATGAGGCAGACATGTCATCCCTCCCGCCCGTCCCGGACCTGTCCGCGCATCTCGGCTTCTGGCTGCGCATGGTGTCCAACCATGTGTCGCAGGCCTTCGCCGCCAGGCTGGCGGAGAAGGAGGTCACGGTCGCCGAATGGTGCCTGATGCGCAGCCTCTACGACCGGGAGCCGACGCAGCCCAGCCGGCTGGCCGACGATATGGGCATGACGCGTGGCGCGATCACCAAGCTCGCCGGCCGGCTGATCGCGAAGTCGCTGGTCGTTCGCGAGGCGAGTGCGCAAGACGGCCGCTCGCAGACCCTGGCGCTGACGGATCGCGGCGTCGGGCTGGTGCCGGAACTGGCCGCGCTGGCCGACCGCAACGATGCGGAATTCTTCGCCTGTCTTACGCAAGACGAGCGGCAAGGGCTGGAGACCCTCCTGAAGAGCCTGGCCGAACATGGCCGGATGACCGCACTCCCGATCGGATGAGCCGGATCGGCCCGCAACACGGAAGAACAGCCATGAACGATCGGCAGAAGACAGCCGCCCGGGCCTGCCTCGAAGGTGCAGAGGGCGATGCGATGACCTTTCCCCAGATCGTCGCGACATTGCTGGAGGCAGGCTTCGAGGGCTATGCCATCGACTTCCGCCGGGCGACGGCCACCTACTACCTTCCCGAAGGGGAGAGCATCGATCTGTCGGCGCACCGGGTGCCAATGCCTGTCGCGCCGACGTTCGACACGGCGCGCCTCCAGGCCGCGATCAGGGACGCGCAGCAGCAGGTTCCCGGCTATACCTACAGGGGCTTCTGTGAAAGGGCCGTCGCCGCCGGCTGCGCCGGCTACATCGTCTCGTTCTCCGGCCGCAGGGTCCTGTATATCGGCCGCACCGCCGAGACCCATGTCGAGCATTTTCCACGGCAATAGCCGGCGATCCGGCGTCGCAGCGGAAGGGCGGCTCAGGGTGCTGCGGGTCACTTCTGGACGATGCAGCCGTACCAGCCCAGGCCGCGACAGGTCTCGTATCCCGGGGCTACGTGGAAGCCGATCGCTCTGCCCGTTCCCGTGGCGCAACGGTCGCCTGTGCTGCGCCTCGTCCGGGGTCAGCGGCACGCCATCGACCATCGCCTGCGCCTGCGCCCGCGGGCCCCAGTGGGAATGGATCGTCATGCCGCGCCGCCAGGCCGCGCTCGCCGGCGCCCGCCATTGACCCTCTGCCGGGCGGCGGCTATTTTGTCGCCATGGACGCTTTCGCGCATATCGCCTTTCCGGGCCGGCATCGCCTGCCGCTCGCGCGACTTATCAACCCGGTCGCCTGAAGAGCGGCCGGGCCGTCGAGCGCGCGACGCGCTCCCCCCATCCAGATCCGCTGACGGGACCCGTCTCGCTTACGGGAAACAGTGACCGCGTCCCGATCATGCCTTGGCGCCACCCGGTACAGGTATCGGGCATGGTGCGCCGGATCGGGTAGACTCATGCCCGTCATCCGGTAAGAAGATCCGGCGCGCCGGCCCTGCGGGGCCAAAGGCCGCGCCGCGGAGGAATGTCATGAGCGAGAAGATCATCAACGCCGAAGGGCGCATGCCCATCCACAAGTACAAGCCGTTCGACGCGATCGACCTGCCCGACCGGAAATGGCCCGGCGCGCGGATCGTCAAGGCGCCGATCTGGTGCAGCGTCGACCTGCGCGACGGCAACCAGGCCCTGATCGAGCCGATGGGCCCCGCCCGCAAGCGCCGCATGTTCCAGAAGCTGGTGGCGCTGGGCTTCAAGGAGATCGAGATCGGCTTCCCGGCCGCCTCCCAGACCGACTTCGATTTCTGCCGCGAGCTGATCGACGAGGGGATGATCCCCGACGACGTGACGATCCAGGTGCTGACCCAGTCCCGCCCGGAGCTGATCGAGCGGACCTTCGAGGCGATCCGCGGCAGCCGCCGCGCGATCGTCCATCTCTACAACTCGACCTCCACCGTGCAGCGCCGGGTGGTGTTCAACATGGACCAGGCGGGGATCACCGAGATCGCCGTCAACGGCGCGAAGCTGATCAACGAGCTGGAAAAGACGGTCCCGGAGACGGAGATCGTCAAGCAGTACTCGCCGGAGAGCTTCACCCAGACCGAGATCGACTTCGCCGTGCAGATCTGCGAGGCGGTGGCCGATGTCTGGCAGCCGACACCGGAGCGCAAGGTGATCTTCAACCTGCCGGCGACGGTGGAGATGGCGACGCCGAACCACTATGCCGACCAGATCGAGTGGTTCCACCGCAATTTCAGCCGGCGGGACTCGATCGTCCTCAGCCTGCACCCGCATAACGACCGCGGCACCGGCGTGGCGGCCGCGGAGCTGGGCGTGATGGCCGGCGCCGACCGCATCGAGGGCACCCTGTTCGGCAATGGCGAGCGCACCGGCAATGTCTGCGTCGTCACCCTGGCCCTGAACCTGTTCAGCCAGGGCGTGGAGCCGAAGCTGGATTTCTCCGACATCCAGGACGTCATCCGGACGGTGGAGTATTGCAACCAGTTGCCGGTCCATCCGCGCCATCCCTATGGCGGGGAACTGGTCTATACCGCCTTCTCCGGCTCGCACCAGGACGCCATCAAGAAGGGGTTCGCCGCCATCAAGTCGAGCAATTCGGAGGTCTGGGACGTCCCCTACCTGCCGATCGACCCGATGGATGTGGGCCGCAACTACGAGGCGGTGATCCGCATCAACAGCCAGTCCGGCAAGGGCGGCGTCGCCTATGTCCTGCTGAACGACCATGGCCTGGACCTGCCGCGGCCCTTGCAGATCGAGTTCTCCAACGTGATCCAGAACGTCGCCGATTCCACCGGCAAGGAGATCTCTGCGAAGCAGATCTGGGACAGCTTCAACACCGAGTATCTCAACCAGGACGGCCCGGTGACCCTGAAGCAGTACCGCACGGTGCCGGACGCCCATGCCTCGGAAATGCGCCACATGACCGCGGAGATCGTCGAGGATGGCCGGACCCGCAGCATCGAGGGGCGCGGCAACGGGCCCGTCGAGGCGTTCATGGACGCATTGCGCAAGGAATGCGGCATCGCCATGGAACTGGTCGACTATCGCGAGCATGCGATCAAGTCGGGTGCGGATTCCAGCGCGGTCGCCTATATCCAGATGCGTGTGCCCGGCGGCGACACCCTGTTCGGCGTCGGCATCCACAGCAATATCGTGACCGCCTCGCTGCGCGCGATCGTCAGCGCCGCGAACCGCGCCGCCCGGCTCAAATGAGCCGGCCGGGGCAGGCCCGGACCCCGGGGCGGTCGAGCAACCCGCAGCGGAGCCCATGAGCCAGCAGAACGACTACGATCTCCTTGCCGACCTCGTCGCCCGCGCCAAAAGCGCGGGCGCCGACGCGGCCGATGCCATGCTGTCGGAAAGCGTCTCCGCCAGCGTGTCCTGGCGTCTCGGCAAGCCGGAGGATGTCGAGCGCGCCGAGGGGCGCGATGTCGGCCTGCGGGTGTTCATCGGCAGGCAGCAGGCCTTCACCTCCTCGTCCGACACGAGCGCCGAGGCGCTGGCGGAACTGGTGGAGCGCGGCATCGCCATGGCGAAGGCGGTGCCGGAGGATCCCTATTGCGGCCTCGCCGACCCGGCGCTGCTGACGGACCGGGCGGAGATCGACCGGCTGACCGCGGAGCTGGACCTGCTGGACGGCGCGGAGCCCTCCACCGAAGACCTGATCGCGCTGGCGCGGGTGGCGGAGGAAGCCGCCCTGGCGGTCGAGGGTGTCACCAATTCCGACGGTGCCGGGGCCTCCTTCGGCGCCGGCCGCGTCGCCCTGGCGACGTCGCACGGCTTCGTCGGCGGCTATCGCGGCACCCAGTACAGCCTGTCCGTCTCCGCCATCGCCGGCACCGGCCAGGCGATGGAGCGGGACCATGACTATGACGCGGTCCGCCACCTGCGGAACCTGGACCCGGCGGAGCAGATCGGCCGCAATGCCGGCGAACGGGCCGTCGCGCGGCTGAAGCCCCGCAAGGTCGGCAGCGCCAAGGTTCCCGTGGTGTTCGACCGCCGGGTCGCCGGCAGCCTGCTGGGGCATCTGGCGGGCGCGATCAACGGCCAGTCGGTGGCGCGCGGCACCTCGTTCCTGAAGGATCGCCTGGGCGCCCGCATCTTCGCGCCGGGCATCACGATCGCCGACGACCCGCTGCGCCCGCGCGGCCTGCGCTCCCGCCCCTTCGACGGCGAAGGCGTGCGCGGCGAGGCCCGCGACTTCGTCGCCGACGGCGTCCTGACCTCCTGGGTCCTGGACAGCGCCAGCGCGCGCCAGCTCGGCCTGCGGACCACCGGCCATGCCGCCCGCGGCGCCGGCGGCCCGCCCTCGCCGTCGCTGACCAACCTGGCCCTGATGCCCGGCAGAAGCAGCGTCGCGGAGCTGCTGGAGGAGGTCGGCGAAGGGCTCTATGTCACGGAGCTGATCGGCATGGGCGTGAACCCGGTGACCGGCGACTACAGCCGGGGCGCCGGCGGCTTCTGGATCGAGGGCGGCCGCAAGGCCTATCCGGTCTCCGAGATCACCGTGGCCGGCAACCTGAAGGACATGTTCCTGTCGCTGACCCCCGCGGACGACCTGGAGCGCAAGCGCGGCATCGATTCGCCGACGGTCCGGGTCGACGGCATGACCGTCGCCGGCACCTGAGGTGGCGGCCCGGCCCGGCGCCCCCGACCCGCGCCACCTGGACCGCGATGCCGCGCTGCTGGAACAGGCGGTGCGCGAGGCCGGCGAGATCGCGATGCGGTTCTTCCGGCAATCGCCGAAGCGGTGGGACAAGGGCGAGGACGACCCGGTGTCCGAGGCCGACCTTGCCATCGACATGCAGTTGCGCGCCGCCCTGGCGGATGCACGGCCCGACTATGGCTGGCTGAGCGAGGAAAGCGTCGACGACAAGACCCGCCTGGACCGGCAGGCGGTGTGGATCGTCGACCCGATCGACGGCACCCGCGCCTTCCTGGACGGCCGCACCCATTTCTCGATCTCCGTCGCCCTGGTGTTGGATGGCCAGCCGGTGCTGGCCGCCGTGCATGCACCGGCGGAGGACGAGTTCTATGCCGCGGCGCTGGGCGGCGGCGCCACCTGCAACGGGCAGCCGATCGCCGTCTCCGCCCGTGCCGGCCTGCGCGAGTCGCGCCTGCTGACTTCGCGCGGGATCTTCAACCGGCTGAAGCATCATGCCGACATGCCCGGCGCGGACTGGTTCCACCGCAGCTCGATCGCCTGGCGCCTGGCGCTTGCGGCTTCCGGCGCCTACGACGCCAGCATCACGATGACCCAGAAGAGCGAGTGGGATGTCGCCGCCGGCGACCTGCTCGTCCGCGAGGCGGGCGGCCTGGCGACCGACATGAAGGGCGCCGAGCTGGTCTACAACCAGCCCCTGCCGCGCCTGGACAGCATCATTGCCGCCCCGCCCCAGCTGCACGCCCCCCTGCTGGCGGCGATTGCCGTGGAGCTGGCGCAGCGCAGGCTGGACCCCGCGGACAGCGCCTGAGCGGGCTTCGGCCGGCCCGCCCCCCGCGCTATCCAGCCGCCCGGCCGGCGAGCCCCTGAATGGCCGCCACCGTCTCCCGCAGGCCGCGGCTCAGCAGCTTGTCCCGGCGCAGGGCGAGGCCCAGCGAACGGCTGAGCGGCGGCGAGAGCGGCGCGGTCGCGACGGCGCTGTGCGGCTGCACCGCGGCGACGGCCAGGGCAGGCAGAACCGCCCAGCCCAGCCCCGCGCCGACAAGCTGCTTGATCGCCTCCACGCTGCCCAGTTCCATGACCGGCTTCGGCGCGCGGCCCGCGCGGGCGAACCAGCGATCGATGATGCGCCGGGTATTGCCGCCGCCCTCGTAGAGCAGCAGCGGGCGGTCGGCCAGCATGGCCGGTGTCGCCGCGACCGGGGCCGCGGCGCTGCCCCGGGTCCCCGGATCCGCCGGGAAGACCGCCACCAGCGCATCCTCGTGCACCTTGGTCACCAGCAGCGACCGGCCGGGTGCCGGCAGGGTGACCAGGGCGAGATCCAGGTCGTTGGCTTCCAGCAGCCGCAGGATCTCCGCGGTGTTTCCGGTCTGAACGGTGATGTCCAGCCCCGGCATGCGATCGCGCAGCGCACGGAGCACCGGCGGCAGCAGGTAGATGCAGGCGGTCGCACCGGTGCCGATCCGCGCCCGCCCCAGGACCCCGTCGCGATGCGGCGCCAGTGCCTGCAGGGCGGAGGCGACTTCCTCCCGGATCTGCCGGGCATGGCCGAGCAGCAGCAGCCCCGCCGGGGTGGCCTGGGTACGGCGGCCGACCCGCTCCACGAGGCGCAGGTCGAGCTGCCGCTCCAGCTGCCGGACCTGCTGGCTGATCGCCGGCTGGCTGACGCCGGCGCGTTCCGCCGCAGCGGAAAAGCTGCCGAGCTCGACCACGTCGGCGAAGGTGCGGAGCTGCTCCAGGGTGAAGCCCGTCATCAAAGCGTTCCTTATGTTTTGCATAAGAAGCATAAGATTCTCCGAAGGGATCATCCGGGGCAATATGGGGCCGGACCCGACCGGAGCCCCGCATGCCCACGACCGATACCCCCACCGACACCGTCCCGACGGCCGCCGCCGCGATTGCCGTGTCGCCCTGCCAGGCGGCGGACCTGCCCGGGATCACCGCGATCTATCGCCATGCCGTACTGCACGGCAGCGGCAGTTTCGAGATCGCCCCGCCGGACGAATCGGAGATGACGCGCCGTTGGCAGGCGATCGTCGGCGGCGGCCATCCCTACCTGGTCGCGCGCTGCGACGGCATGGTCGCCGGCTATGCCTATGCCGCCGCCTATCGTCCGCGGCCGGCCTATGCCGCCACGGTGGAAGATTCGGTCTATGTCGACCCCGCCCTGCATGGCCGGGGCATCGGCGGGGCGCTGCTGCGGCGGCTTATCGCGGAGACGGAGGCGCGCGACTTCCGGCAGATGGTGGCGGTGATCGGCGATTCCGCGAACCGGGCGTCGGTCGCGCTGCACGAGGCGCAGGGTTTCCGCCCTGCCGGGACCCTGCAGTCCGTCGGCTGGAAGCATGGCCGCTGGCTGGATGTCGTGCTGATGCAGCTTGCGCTTGGCCAGGGCGATCGCAGTGCCGGTCCGCCGCACCGATGATCTCCCGCTGGCTGGTCCTGCGGCTCGGCCTGTCGCAACTGGTCTGCTGGGGCATCTCCTACTACCTGATCGGCGTGTTCGGCCCGCCCATCGCCGCGGAGATGGGCTGGTCCGCCACCCTGACCTATGGCGGCTTCTCCGCGGCGCTGGCGGTGATGGGGGCGATCTCGGGGCAGGTCGGCCGCTGGATCGACCGCTTCGGCGGGCGCCGGGTGATGACGGCGGGCTCGGTGCTGATCGCCATCGGCTGCACCGGGCTCAGCCTGTCGCAGGGCCTGGCGGCCTATTTCGCTGCCTGGATCTGCCTCGGTATCGGCATGCGGATGACCTTGTATGAGGCCGCCTTCGCCAGCCTGGTGCGGATCGGCGGGGTGACCGCACGCCGCCCGATCGCCCAGATCACCCTGCTGGGCGGCCTGGCCTCGACCCTGTTCTGGCCGATCGGCCATGGCCTGGAAGCGGCATTGGACTGGCGCGGCGCGGTGCTGGCCTATGCCGCCATCGCCCTGCTGACCCTGCCTTTGCACTGGTGGATCCCCGACAGCCGGGACGCGCCGGCCGAACGGGGCGGCCCGCCCCCGCCGCCGCCACGCGCGGCGCACGGGTCAGGCTTCCGCACCGCGGCGATCCTCTATGCCTTGATGGCGACCGTCGCGGCCTTCCTGAACACCGCCAATTCCGCCCATATGATCGGCCTGATGACCGGCCTGGGCGCCAGCGCCGGGATGGCGGTCTCGCTGTCCAGCCTGCGCGGTATCGGGCAGACCGGCGCCCGGCTCTGCGAGGTGCTGTTCGGCGCGCGGCTCGATCCGCTGGCTCTCGGGGTGCTGGCCAGCCTGCTGCTGCCGCTCTGCTTCCTGGCCGGCCTGTTCAGCGGGATCTCGCTGCTGGCCGGCGCGGCCTTCGCGCTCGGCTACGGGGTCGGCAACGGCCTGTTGACGATCGTGCGCGGCACGCAGCCGCTGGTGCTGTTCGATCCCGCGACCTATGGCGCGCTGGTGGGGCGGCTGACCGCGCCGGCCTTCTTCGCCTCCGCCCTGGCGCCGATTTCCTATGCCGCGATCATCGAGCATGCCGGGCCCGCCGCCGCCCTGTGGATGTCGGTCCTGCTCGGGCTGCTCGCCCTGGCCTGCGCGGCCGCGTTGTGGTGGCGCTTCCGCCTGCGGCCCGCCGCATGACCCGCCCCTCGCCTCTTCCGGCACCCGGCCATTGCGCCGGCCGCGACCGTGCCGGACCATGACCGGCCGCGACGCCCGGGGACCGACATGCCGCTCGAGACGATACCGCCCGACCTGATGCGCCTTGGCGCCGTGCTGCTGGCCGTGCTGGCGCTGGGCCTGCTGGCCGGCTGGCTGCTGCGCCATGTCACCCTGGCCGCCAGGCTGCGGGCGGCGGAGGAGAACGGTGCGGCCCTTGCCGCCCGGCTGGACCGGGCCCAGGCCGACCTGGCCGGGCGGCAGGCCGAGGCGGCGGCGCTGGCGGCCCGCCTGGAGGCGGAGCGGCTGGCCCATGCGGCGCGCCTGCAGGACCTGGCCGATGTGCGCCGGCAGATCGAGAGCGACCTGCAGGTCGCCATGTCGCGCCTGCTGGACAGCGGCGCCGAGCGCCTGGTGCATACCACGCGCGAGATCGTCGCCGCCAGCAACGAACGCGGCGAGGCCGGCCTGAAGGGGTTGCTGGAGCCGATGCGCCAGAGCCTGGAGCAGTTCCGCCAGCAGGCGGCGCTGATGGAGGCCCAGCGCAAGCGGGACGAAGGCGCCCTGGTCGAGCAGCTGCGCCAGGTGAGCGAGACCCATGCGCGGCTGCACGCCACCACCTCGGGCCTGGTGAACGCGCTGCGCAGCGCCCCGAAGACCCGCGGCCGCTGGGGCGAGCAGCAGCTGCATACCCTGCTGGAAATGGCCGGGATGGCGGAGCATGCGGATTTCGAGGTGGAGCGCCACCTGGCCACCGACGAGGGCCGCTTCCGGCCCGACGTGGTGATCCGGATGCCCGGCGGGCGCAGCCTGGTGGTCGATGCCAAGACCTCGCTGACCGCCTATCTGGATGCGATCGAGAGCGACGACGAAACCGTGCGCGAGGCGCTGCTGAAGGACCATGCGCGGGCGATGCGCACCCATGCGATGCAGCTTGGCGGCAAGGAATATTGGCGCCACCTGCCGGAAGATACGGTCGATTTCGTCGTGATGTTCGTGCCCGGCGAGCCGTTCTATGCCGCGGCGATGGCCCGCGACCCGGCCCTGTTCGAGGATGCCTGGGCGCGCCAGGTGATCCTCTGCTCGCCCACCACCTTCCTGGGCCTGGCCAAGGCGATCGCCTATGGCTGGCGCCGCGAGCAGGCCTCCGCGGATGCCGAGAAGCTGCATGCCCTGGGGGTCGAACTGTACCGCCGGATGGTGCGGCTGGGCGACCTGGTGGCAGATCTGAGCCGATCCCTGGAGGGCCATGTGAAACGCCACAACGCGCTGGTCGGCAGCCTGGAGGGCTCCGTCCTGCCGAAGGCCCGCCAGATGGCGGACCTGTCGATCAGCCCGGCCCATGGCGCGGTGGCGGAGCTGGCTCCCGTGGCGACCGAGGTGCGCCAGCCGGCAGGCGATCGCGACCTGCAATTCGGGCCGGCGCAGGCAGGCGGGCAGGGCAAGCCCGGATAGGCTCCGGAGGCCTGGACTGTCGGCCCGGGCGCCCCATATTGTGCGTTGCAATATTATATACCGCATTGCAACAAAGGTGTCATGCCATGCCCGCAACCGGGCAGACGACCGGCCAGGCCGGAAGCGGGAAGCGCCCCGCCCGGGAGGAGGGGAGCGTCATGCTGCCGGACCCGATCCATATCCTCGCGCGCCTGCGCGACGGCACCGAGGTCGTGCTGCAACCGCTCCGTCCAGAGGATCGCGACGCCCTTCTTGCCACCTTCCGGCAATTGTCGCCGAAGACGCGGCAGATGCGCTTCCTGCATCCGTTGGGCGAGATGCCGCCCGCGCTGCTGGACCGGCTGATGGCAGTGGACGCGCAGGACCATGTCGCCTGGACCGCCCGCGACCTGACGGATGGCCATGGCCTGGGCGTGGCGCGCTATATCCGCCCCGCCCACGGGTCAGGGGAGGCGGAGATGGCCGTCACCATCGTCGACGAGGCGCAGGGTCATGGCCTCGGCTCGGTGCTGCTGGGGATCATCATGCGCTCGGCCGCCGCGCACGGGATCTCCGCATTCACCGGCCTGGTGCTCGCCGACAATGTGAAGATGCGCCACCTGATCGCCGACCTGGGCGGCCATTTCGAGTTTTCCGGCAGCGACGCCCTGTCGTTCCGCATGCCGGTTCCGGCCGGCGCCAAAGGAATGCCCGACACCGCCACCGGCCGGGTGGTCGCCGCCCTCTACCGCGCCCTCCCCGCCTGGCTGCCGCCCGACAACACACGGATCGTGATACCGGAGGTGTAGGGAGGCGCTCCTCATCCTCCGTCATGGTCGGCTCGGGGGCCGACCATGACGGTAATGGGGGAACCTGCTACAGCGCGTTCTGCAAGGACCGCGCGGCCGGTCCGTTGAGGCGGGCGGAGATCCGCGCGGAGACGCGGGACAGCTCGTCGCGGGCGCGGTCGCGGACGGAGCTGAACTGGGCCTCCCCCTGCGAGGCGAGGCTGATCGCGGCGATCACGTCGCCGCGCCGGTCCCGCACCGGCACCCCGATGGCGAAGATATCGTCGATATTCTCCGCCAGGCAGGTCGCCCAGCCCTCGGTGCGCGCGGTCCGGACGTCCTCGGCCAGGCGGGCCGGTTCGGTGATGGTGGCCCGGGTCAGCCGCGGCATCGGCAGGCTCTCGATCAGCGGCACCAGATCCTCGTCGGAGAAGGCGGCGAGCACGGATTTCCCCAATGCGGTCGAGTGCAGGTGCGCGCGATTGCCCGGCTGCGGGTTGGTGGTGATGTTGCGGCCGGGGAAGGACAGGATGTAGACGAACTGGTCGTCATGGATGACGCCCAGATAGGCCGCCATGTCGTAGTCCCGGCTTGCCTGCTGCAGTTCCTCGAAGGCGGAATCCGCAAGGGTGCGCTGCGCGAGATACGACTGGCCGGCCTCGAACAGGCCGAAGCCGATGCGGTAGCGCATGGTCCGCGGGTCCTGCTCGACAAAGCCGTGGTTGCGCAGGGTGGCCAGCAGGCGGTGGACGATGCTCGGCGCCACGCCGAGGCTGCGGCCCAGTTCACGGACCCCCATATCGCCCTGGCTCGCGCCCAAGGTCTCGATGATGCCGAGCGCCTTGGACAGCGACTGATTGGCGTCCAGCGCGAAGTCGCGATCCTTCGTGGAATCTGCCATCGGCGCCCTCTCAATCCCGCGTTCGATTGCTCACCCTGAAATATCCACCGCAGTGATCGCATGTCCTCGCCCGCCCCGCCGCGTCCGGGACGCGGTCGGGAGGCACCGGATTCTCGCGCCCGGATCGGCTATTGCATCATACGGGGGTGTCGCATGGCAACTCCGCTCAGCCCGGCCCGGCGATATCGCGGAGCAGGGGCTCCAGCGCCGCGGCTTCGGTCAGGCCGGACAGCACGAGCTGGTCCAGCCCCGCCGCCTGGTACTCGCGCAGGCGGGCGCGGACCTGATCGGGACGCCCGCTGGCAGCGTGACGGGCGACGATATCGTCGCCGATCAGCCGCTCGACGGCGGCCCAGTCCTCCGCCGCATAGGCGGCGGCGAGCGCGGCCTGGTCCAGGACAGAGCCGCCGAGCTCGATATTGCGGGCGTGATGGGCGCCCCGCAGGATGAAGCCCAGCATGCGCTTCAGGCCGGCATGGGCCGCCGCCTCGTCCCGGTCCACGGCGGCATAGAGCAGCCCGATGCGGCGGATCCGGCGGCCGCTGCGCGCCTCGCCCGCGGCGACGGTGTCCAGGCAGCTGCGGAGGAACGGCACCGACGCAGCGGCGCTGATCAGGACCGCATCGGCCGCCTCGCCCGCGAGTTCCAGCATCTTCGGGCCGGACGCGGCCAGCGCGATCGGCACGTCGCAGGGGCCGGAAGCCAGCCTGCGGCCCAGAATCCTGAAGGCTTCGCCGTCATGGCGCACCGTCTCGCCCGAGAACAGGGCGCGGGTCACCGCGATCGCGTCGCGCAGGGTCGCCAGCGGGTGCGGCGCCGCCACCCCCGCGGCCTCGAGGTCGCGCGGCGCGCCGACGCCCAGACAGAGCGTCACCCGCCCGGGAAACATCTCCTCCAGGGTCGACGCCGCCATCGCGGCATAGACCGGGTGGACGGTGTAGGGGCTCATCGCCATCAGGGCGACCTTCAGCCGGCTGCTCGCCGCCAGCATCGCCGCCGCCCGCGCGACCGGCTCGCGCTGGAACAGGTGGCAGGCCAGCCATGCGGTGCCGACCCCGTTGCGCTCCAGCACCGGAATCATCGACAGGACCTCCGGCCAGGGCTCCTTGCCCTCGAGACTGATGTCGATCATCGCTCCCCCGCTCCTGCTGCCGCGCGGAGCTGCGCGATCAGGCTGTCGACCGTCGCTGCGGTATGGACCGGCACGTCGGAGACCTCCATCGGCCCGTCCTTCAGGCCGGTCGAGGTGAGGATCGCCACCACAAGGCCGTCCAGCACCGTGCCGCCGGCCACGGCTTCCGCTCCGGCCGCCAGGCCGGCCGCCCCGGAAATCTCCTGGTACAGCCCGCGATGCGCAAGCCTTGCCTGCATCCCGGCGAGGGCCGCCTCGGAACAGGTCAGCGCGGCGCCGCCGCTTTCCTTCAGCGCCACGACGCCGCGATAGCCGCCGACGGTGCAGGCGATGCCGGCAGCGGCCGACGGCGCCGCCGGCACCTCCACCGCCGCCGCATTGGAACCGACCGCCCGCGCCAGCGGCCCGCGCGCCGCCGGCTCGGCCGACATCAGGCGCGGCAGGCGGTCGGCGAGGCCGAGCAGGCGCAGCTCCCGGAATCCCTTGAACAGGCCGAACAGCAGCTCGGCATAGCCGGTCGGCACCAGCACGATGTCCGGCACCCGCCGATCGAGCTGCAGGAACAGCTCGTAGGCGATGGTCTTGTAGCCCTCCGGGCCATAGGGGTTGCCGGTATGGAAGCGGGTCAGGTTGCTGGCGGGCATGAAGCCGGTCGCCTCGACGATCCGCCGCAGCACCGGCCAGCGGTCGTCCGGCCCGGTCAGCACGACATGGGCGCCGAGCGCCGCCAGGAAGCGCCGGAACGACGGCTGCGGCCCCTCGGAGGTCACGACGACGCAGGGCAGGCCGATCCTGGCCGCGAACGCCGCGGCGGCGGCACCGTGATTGCCGGAGGAGGCGACGGCGATCCCCGGCGCGCCGGACAGCTGCGCGGCGGACACGGTGCAGAGGTTCAGCCGGTCCTTGTGGCTCCAGGTCGGATTGCGGCTCTCGTCCTTCAGGAACAGCTCGCCGGTGAAGCCCAGCGCGCGGCCAAGGTCGTGGGCCGGCAGGAGCGCGGTGCCGCCCTCGCCCAGGTCGAGTCCCGGCACCAGCGGCGGCAGCAGCGGCGCCCAGCGCGCCAGCCCGGGCAGCGGCGCCTGGTCGAACAGGCGCCGGTCGACCCGGCCATAGTCGTAGTCGATCTCCAGCGGATACTGCATCTCCGCCGTCGAGCTGCGCGGGCAGCCTTCCGTCAGCACCGGCAGGAGCGGAAACAGCAGGCTCGGATCGGCCAGCGAGCGCTGGCCGGTCGCGAGGCTGCCCGCGGCCCCGCCCGCCGGATTGTCGGCAGGCCCCGTCATGATGCCAGGTGCGGCATGACATCCTCGGCAAAGAGCTGCATCTGGTCGAGCAGCTCCTGCACGGTATTGACCGCGAAGTAGAGCCCCAGCAGGTGGGTCACGCCGGCTTCCTGCAGCCGCTTCGCCTTCTCCACCACCTCGTCGGGGCTGCCGATCAGGTTGATGTCCTCGTGCTTGACCGCGCCCTGGCCCTTCAGGGTCGACTTGCCCAGCGAGATCAGGTGCGCGTTCATCTGGCTCTGCTGGAACCGCGCGACGGCTTCCTCGTGCGTCTTGCCGACATGGACGACGAACTGCGGCGCCACTTCGACTGTCGCCGGGTCGCGCCCCTCCTCCTGCATCATGTCGCGCAGCTGGGTGACCATGCCGGCGAGCCGCGAGGTCTGCATGCCGGCCGGGATCCAGCCATCGGCATGTTTCGCAACCCGGCGCAGGTGGTTGGCATTGTTGCCGCCGAAATAGATCGGCAGCTTCTTCTGCGCGGTCTTCGGATAGAGCTCCACATCGCGGAACTGGTAGTACTTGCCGTCGAAGCTGGCGACCCGCTCGGAGAACAGGACGTTCAGCGCCCGCACCCCTTCCTCGACCATGTCGCCGCGATGCGCGCCGGAGTCCGGCCAGAGCGCGTCGAACTCCTCGCGATAGGCGCCGACGCCGACGCCGATCTCCAGCCGGCCGCCGCTGAAATGGTCCAGGGTGGCGATCTGCTTGGCGGTCACGACGATGTCGCGGCGCATCGGCAGCACCAGGATGCCGGTGCCGAAGCGCAGGGTCTTCGTCTTCGCCGCCAGGTAGGCATAGGTGATCAGCGGCTCCCAGAAGCGCGGCGGCACCGGGAATTCCTCGCGCACATAGTGCTGCGTGGTCATATGGTCGTTGCCCCAGACCGAGTGATAGCCCAGCGCCTCGGCATGCTGGGCGATCTGCACCAGGGTTTCGGGGGACGAGAACGGGATGGGATAGGTGAGGCCTTCCATCCCGGTGGGCAGGCCGGCGCTGACGATCATCGGGCAGGTTCCTCATGTGCTGGAGTTGACGGGGCAGTCTGTCGGGCGGCAGCGGCCCGCAGGGCCGCCGTCGCATCGATGTCGAGGCTCAGGTCGTCGTGCAGCGCGACGCCATAGTCGCTGCGGGCCGCGTCGCGCGACACCATGCCGGCGCGCACATCGTCGGCCACCCGCGCCGGGTCGCGCAGCCGCGGATCGCCGATCCCGCCGCCGCCCGGCATCTCGATGATCAGGCGCTCGCCCTTCGGCACCGTCTGCTGGCCCTTGCCGCGCAGCCGCGCGCCGGACGCCAGCCGCAGGACGCCCCTGGCGCCGTCGCGGCCGCCATCGCGGCCGCGCGGCGGAAAGTCCACCCGGTCGTAGTTCGCGCTGATCGCGAAGGGCGCGATGTCCAGGGTGTCGACCTCCATCACCTGGCCAAGGCCGCCGCGATGCAGGCCGGCGCCGCCGGAATCCGCCCGGTATTCCTTGCGCAGCACGATGATCGGCGAGCCGGCCTCGGTGATCTCGATCGGCACGTTGCGCACGCCGGAGGGGAAGGCCGTCGCCGACAGGCCGTCCTTGCCGGGCCGCGCGCCCGTGCCGCCGGAATGGAAGGACATGACGTTGAAGCTCTGCGCACCGGCCAGCTCCTCCGGCGGGGCGTCGACCCGGCCGGGGCCGCCCATGGCGAACAGGTTCCACAGGCAGGAGGTGCCCTCGGCCGGCACCGGCAGGGGCCTGCCGTCGCGGTAGCGGGCCTGCGACAGGCAGCCGAAGGTCACGTCCGGGAGCAGCTGGCCGGTGATGTGGCGGGTCGCGACCGGCAGCGGGTGCTCGGCACTCAGGATCGTGCCGGGCGGCGCCGTGACCCGGATCGCCGCCAGCAGGGCGGCATTGTTCGGGACGGTGGGCGCGACGATGCATTTCACGCCGAAGCTGGTATAGGCCTCGGTGTAGCAGAACGGCACGTTGATGCCGAACGAGGACGGGCCGGACGTGCCGGTGAAGTCGACGGCGATATGGTCCTCCGCGACCGTCAGGCGCGCGACGATGTCGATCGGGCGGTCATAGCCGTCGACCCGCATGCGGTTCTCGTAGATGCCGGGCTCGATCGCGGCGATCGCCTCCATCGTCGCCTCGTGCGTGCGCTCCAGGATATGGCCGCCGAGGCCCTCCAGGTCGTCGATCTCGAACTCGTCCATCATCGCGACCAGCCGCCGCCCGCCGATATCGTTGCAGGAGGCCAGCGAATAGAGGTCGCCGATCACCTGGATCGGCTCGCGCACATTGCCGCGGATGATCTCGATCATCGTCTCGTTGACCGTGCCGGCATCCGCGAAGCGCAGCAGCGGGATATAGATCCCCTCCTCGAAGACCTGGCGGCCGTCCGGCCCCATGCCGCGGCCGCCGATATCGACCACATGGCAGGTGCAGGCGAACAGCGCGACAGGCACCCCGTTGCGGAAGGTCGGCGTCACCACGGTGAAGTCGTGCAGATGCCCCGTCCCCTTCCAGGGATCGTTGGTGATGAAGGCATCCCCGTCGCGCATCGTCTCCAGCGGGAAGCGGTCGAGGAAATGGACCACCGCGCGGGCCATCGAATTCACATGGCCCGGCGTGCCGGTCACCGCCTGCGCGAGCATCTCGCCGCGCACGTTGAAGACACCGGCGGAGACGTCGCCGGCCTCGCGGGTCGACGTGCTGAAGCCGGTGCGGATCAGGGTCTGCGCCTGTTCCTCCACGACGGAGATCAGGCGGTCCCACATGATCTGCTGGTGGATCATGGCCAGCGGATTATTGGCTGGGGGATTGTTGGCGATGCTCATGACGGAGCTCCCCGTTCAAGGACGATATGGCCGAGGCCGTTGATGGAGGCGGTGAATCGCGGGCCGACCACGGTGGTGGTCTCGTCTTCCACGATGAGGCAGGGCCCCGCGACCGCTGCGCCCTGCGCCAGCGCCTGGCGGGCATAGACCGGCACTTCGCCGCGTTCGGCGGAGGCCGGGTCGACCAGCCTCGTCATCCGCAGCGGTGCCGGCGCCGCAACGGCGCGGGTCGCCGGGCAGGGTTCGGGCGCAGGGGTCTGCGTCGCCAGCCGCAGCGACCAGCCGATCGCCTCGACCGCAAGGCCGGGGATGGAGCGGCCGAACTGCTCTCCATAGCGGGCGACGAACAGGGCGGCGAGGTCCGTCTGGTCGCCGGGCGCGAACGGCGTGGCGGGAATCGGCACCGCGATCTCGTGCCCCTGCCCGGTATAGCGCATGTCGGCGGTCCAGGTCGCGACGAGCGGCGCATCCGGCGCGCCGGCGCGCACCACCGCCTCGGCGGCGGCATACATCTCCGCGCGCAGGGCATTCATGGCATCCGCCGCGAAGCGTTCGTCGATCGGCATAAAGCGGCTCCGCGCGATCTCGTAGGCGACGGGTGCGATCAGGAAGCCGACCGCCGAGCCGACACCTGCGCCGCGCGGGATGACGACCCGGTCGATGGCGAGCTTCTCGGCGAGGCGGGTGGCGTGCAGCGGCGCCGCCCCGCCGAACGCGACCAGGGTACGCTCCCCCAGCGCCTTGCCCAGCTCGATGGCATGGACGCGGGCCGCGTTCGCCATGTTCTCCTCGACCACTTCGGAAATCCCGAGCGCGGCCTCGACCAGCGGCAGGTCGAGCGGCGTGCCGATCGCCGCCTGGACCGCCCCGGCGGCGGCCTCGCCCTGCAGCGCGAAACTGCCGCCGGCGAAATGGTCCGGGTCGATCCGCCCGAGCACGACGTCGGCGTCGGTGACCGTGGCGGCCGTGCCGCCACGCCCGTAGCAGGCGGGGCCCGGCTGCGAGCCCATGCTCTGCGGCCCGATCTGGATGCGCGACAGCCCATCGATCGACGCCACCGAGCCGCCGCCCGCGCCGATCTCCACCATGTCGATCACCGGGATGCGGATCGGCAGGCCGCTGCCCTTGAGGAACCGGTACTCGCGCGCGACCTCGAAATTGCGGGAATAATGCGGCTCGCCGCCGTCGATCAGGCAGATCTTCGCCGTGGTGCCGCCCATGTCGAAGGACAGGATCCGGTCATAGCCGCATTGCCGTGCCACATGGGCGGACAGGATGGCGCCGCCGGCCGGCCCCGATTCCACCAGCCGGATCGGGAACCTGCGGGCGGTCTCGACCTCGGTCAGGCCGCCGGCGGAGGTGATCATGTAGAACGGGCAGGCGATGTCGCGGGCGCGGATCTCGTCGACCAGCCGCTTCAGGTAGCGCGCCATCACCGGCTGGATATAGGCATTGGCCGAGGCCGTCGACCAGCGCTCATACTCGCGGATCTCCGGGCAGACCTCGCTGGACAGGGTGACCGACAGGTCGGGCAGGGCCTGCTGCAGGACCGCGCGCGCGCGGATCTCGTGGGCGGCATTGGCATAGGAGTGCAGGAAGCAGATGGCGACGGCGCCGACCTCCGCCGCCTTCAGGCTGTCGATGGCGGCCGCCAGGGCAGCCTCGTCGAGCGGCACGACGATATTGCCGCGGGCGTCCATGCGCTCGGCCACCGGCAGGCGCAGTTCCCGCGGGACCAGCGGCGCGGGCCGCTCCATCATGATGTCGTACTGCTCGAACCGGTCCTCGTAGGCCATGGCGATGGAATCGCGGAACCCCTCGGTCACCAGCATCGCGGTGCGCGCGCCCTTGCGCTCGATGATGGCATTGGTGGCCAGGGTCGTGCCGTGAATGATGATCGACAGGTCCCGCGGGCCGATTCCCGCCCGCTGCAGGATCAGGTCGATCCCCTCCAGCACCCCGCGCTCCGGCGCCTCCGGGGTCGTCAGGATCTTGGCAGTGACATTCCGCTCGCCGTCCTGCAGGGCGAGGTCCGTGAAGGTCCCGCCGATATCGACCGCCAGGCGTGCCGTTCCGCTCATTCCGTTTCCCCAGGGGTTTCTTCGGTCAGGTTGCCGCCGAGATAGGCGTGGCGGATGCGCGGGTCGCCCGCGACCGCGCGGGCCGGCCCCTCCATGAACTTGCGCCCGGTCTCCAGCACGATCGCGGTGTCGGAAATGAGCAAGGCGCCGTGGACGTTCTGTTCGACGATCAGCACCGTGACGCCGCTGCCGGCAATGCGCCGCACCTCAGCGAACACCTCGTCCTGCATCAGCGGCGACAGGCCCAGCGAGGGCTCGTCGAGCAGCAGCAGCGACGGCTCCGACAGCAGGACCATCGCGGTTTCCAGCACCTGCTGCTCGCCGCCCGACAGGTTCCCGGCGCGCTCCCCGTATTTCGGCCGAAGCACCGGGAAGGCCTCCATCACCTTGTCCATGCGCTCGGCATGGACGGCCTTCGGCAGGGTGACGCAGCCGAGCTTCAGGTTCTCCGCGACGCTCATCAGCGGGAAATTGCAGCGCCCCTGCGGCACGAAGCCGATGCCGCGCTGGAAGCGCAGCCAGGGGTCCAGGGCCTCGATCCGCTCGCCGTTGAACGAGAGCGTGCCGCCCAGATGCTGGCAGGAGCCGTAGACGGCGCGCATCAGGGTCGACTTGCCGGCGCCGTTGCCGCCGATCAGGGTGGTGATCGTGCCGCCCGCTAGCACGAAGGAGATGTCGTGCACGATCGCGTTCCCGCGATAGCCCGCCGTCAGCCCCGCTGCCTCCAGGACATAGCGATCGTCAGGGGCGGATGCCAAGATAGGCCTCCAGCACGCGTTGGTCGGACTGCACTTCCGCGGGGTCGCCCTCCATCATCTTGGTGCCCTGGGCGAAGACGATGACGCGCGAGCAGAGCCGCATGATGAACTCGACGTTATGCTCCACGATCACGAAGCTCTCGCCGGCGGCATGCAGGCGCAGGATCACCTCCTCGACCTCGCGGATCCGGCTCGGGTTGACCCCGGCCACCGGCTCGTCGAGCACCACCAGGCGCGGCCGCGGCATCAGCGCAGCGGCCAGCGCCACCAGCTTCTTCTGGCCGTAGGACAGGATCGCCGCCGGTGCGTCGCGGTAGCGCTGCAGCCCGATCATCGCGATCAGCTCCGCGGCCCGCGCCTCCGCTGCCTCGACCGCCCGGTGCATCGCGGCGGTCCGGAAGAAGTCGGCGACCCAGCCGACCGCCTGGAACGGCCGCGCGGCCTGCAGCAGGTTCTGGCGGATCGTCATGTCGTCGTACAGGCGGACCGTCTGGAAGGTGCGGATCAGGCCCGCGCGGGCGATCGTGTCGGGCGGCCGGCCGGTGATATCGGCACCGTCGAGCAGGACCCGCCCGGCATCCGGCCGCTGGAAACCGGAGATGCAGTCGATCATGGTGCTCTTGCCCGAGCCGTTCGGCCCGATGATGCCGGTGATGCTGCCGTCCGCAATCTCGAAGGAGATGCCGTCGACGGCCTTGAGCCCGGCAAAGCTCTTGGACAGCCCGTCCACCGACAGCAGCGGTCCGCGGCCGGCCATGGGGTCCGCGGTCATTGGCGCAGCTCCAGGCGCAGCCGCGCGTTGCGCCGCTCCCGCAGCCAGCCGGCGAAGCCGGTGGGGGCGACCGTCACCACCGCAAGCAGGATCAGGCCGTAGATCACCATGCGCAGGTCGCCGGAGACGCGGAGCAGCTCCGGCAGCACCGACATCGCGGCGCCGGCGATCACCACGCCCCAGAAGCTGCCGCGGCCGCCGACGATCACCATGATCAGGAAGGCCTGCATGTAGTAGAAGTCGAAGATCAGCGGGTCGATGATCCTGAGGTTGAACACCAGGATCGCGCCGGCCATGCCGGTGAACAATGCCGAGAGGAAGAAGCCGAACAGCTTGTACGGCGTCGGGTTGATCCCCTGCGAGCGGACCAGCGGCTCGTTCTGGCAGATCGCCCGCATCGTGTCCGCGATGCGGGAGGTGAAGAAGACATGGAGCAGCGCCAGGGCCAGCACCATGAAGGCCAGGGCGAGGTAGTAGAAGTCGGCCGGGTCGTCGATGGGCGTGCCGAAGAAGCCCGGCGAGGGCAACCCGGGAATGCCCATCGGCCCGCGGGTCACCGACATCCAGTCGCGCGCCACCAGGAAGGTCAGCAGCGAGAAGACCAGGGTGACCACCACGAAGGAATGCCGGTTGAGCCGCAGCGCCGGATAGCCGATCGCCAGCGCCACGATGCCGGCGAACAGGCCCCCTGCCGGCACGGCGAGCCAGAAGCTCCAGCCCAGGTCCATCACCGTGACGGCGGCGAAATAGCCGCCGATCCCCCAGAACGCGGTATGGGCCAGCGAGAGCAGCCCCAGCAGCCCGTAGACCAGGTTGAGCGACAGGGCGGCGACGATATAGACGAAGACCGTCACACCCACCCCGGTGACATAGTTGGACGCGCCCAGCAGCGGCAGCGCCACCAGCAGGGCGAGCACCGGCGGGACTGCCAGGACAGGCGGCAAGGCGAGCCCCTTCATCCCACCCGCATCCCGCCGCGGCTGAACAGCCCGTTGGGCCGCAGGATCAGCACCAGGATCATGACGATGAAGCCGGCCGCTTCCTGCCAGATCGCCGGGAAGAAGCCGCCGATCCAGCTCTCCAGGATGCCCAGGCCGATCGCGGCGGCGATGGCGCCGCCGATGCTGCCCATGCCGCCGATGATGATGATCGCCAGCGCCTTGATCACCAGGAACTGCCCCATATGCGGCTGCACCAGCTGCACCGGGGCCACCGCCGCGCCCGCGATGCCGCAGAGCGCGGTGGCGAGCACGACGGCATTGCGGGCGACCCGCACCGGCTTCAGGCCGACCATCAGGGCCGCCTCCCGGTTCTGCGCCACGGCCCGCATCGACCGCCCCAGCTGGGTGTGGTTGAGGACCACGAAGAGCAGGATGAACGAGAGCACGGCCAGGACCGCCGCGGCGACGCGCGTCCAGGCGAGCCGGATATCCCCGACCTGGACGCCGCCGAAGCCGAACTGGGTCTGCACCATCATCGGGGTCGCGCTGAAGGCGTACTGGACGCCGTACAGGATCACGATCGACAGGCCCATCGTGATCAGGATGCTGCGTTCGAACTCCCCGCGCTCGAGCCTGGACAGGAAGATCTCGTAGGACACCAGTCCGACGGCGGTGGCGGCCAGCATGGCGACGACGACGCCGGGCAGGTAGCTGAGGCCCAGGCCCGGCAGCACGAAGGCCATGGCATAGGCGCCGACCATCAGGAACTCGCCATGGGCGAAATTGACGATCTCCAGCACCCCGAACATCAGGGCGAGCCCGGCCGCGATCAGGGCGTAGATCAGCCCCAGGGTAAGGCCGTTGGCGGTCAGCTGAAGAAAATATATCCAATCCATGGGATCACACGCACGGCCAGACGAATTCCCAAGACATCATTCAGACAAGGCAAACGATGTATTGCAGAGCGGCGCACGGCCTGTTGGCGAGATCAAACATCTATCCATATCATTGACACTCGTTCTTTGCGATTATTTAATCGTCGCAACGAGCCACCGCCACGCCGTCCCTGGAATGCATATTTGTGGCGCAACGCAAAGCACATGCCAACAGAAAAAATGGAGACTCTGCGTTTTTTTTGGCAAGATAATTCACCCGGAACGGATTTCCCCTGTGTTCCGATAGGAGGAACAGATGAAAATACTGGCAAACTTGTTGACCATTGCTTGTGCATTGGGCATTCCGCTTGCGGCAGCCCAGGCCGCCGATCCGATCAGGGTCGGCGTCAGTTCGCCCTATTCCGGCCCGGCCGCCGGACCGGCGGAGCGCGAGAAATGGGGCATCGACCTGGCGGTGAAGGAGATCAACGAGAAGGGCGGCCTGCTCGGCCGGCCGGTCGAGATCGTGCCCGCGGACAACCGCTGCAACCCCTCCGAGGCGGCCAATGCCGCGAACAAGCTGGTCTCCGAAGGCGTGGTCGCGATCCTGGGCGCCCATTGCTCGTCGGCCACCCTGGCCAGCATGCCGATCATCGAGAAGGCGGGCATCCCGATCCTGACGGGCGTGTCCTCCAGCCCGAAGATCACCGAGCTCAGCGGCGTCGGCGGCAACAAATGGACCTTCCGGCTCAACCCGTCGGATTCGGCGATGATGAGCACCCTCGTCGGCTATGTGGGCGACAAGAAGCTGTTCCCGAAGGTGGCGATCGTCGCCGAGGATACCGATTTCGGTCGCGGCGGCGTTGCCGCCTTCACCCCGCTGGCCGAGGCAGCGGGGATCGAGATCGTCTCGACCGACTTCGTGGCGCAGAACACGCCCGACTATACGCCGGTCCTGACCCGCATCTCCCGTGCCAAGCCGGACGGGATCGCGGCCTTCCTGCTGGCCGGCGACCAGCTCAGCATGCTGCGCAACGCGATGCAGCTGGGGCTTGAGATCCCCTATACCGGCCGCGTCGAGCTCGGCGGCGAGAACATGCAGATCCTCGAGGCGGGCGGCATGGAGAACTCGGTCAGCGCCTGGACCTATTCCAGCGAGATCGACGATCCGAACAACAAGGCCTTCTCCGAGGCCATCATGGCCGAGCACGGCCTGTCGCCCGTGCTGCAGACCTGGGCCGGCTACGACACCATGCGCATGGTCGCCCAGGCGATCACCGAAGCCGGCAGCGCCGACCCTGCGGCGATCCGCGACGCGCTGCAGAAGATCGAGTTCCGCACCGTCATGGGCCCGGTCGTGTCGTTCGACGACCACAACCAGGCGGGCCGCGTGGTCCTGATCCTCGGCGTGAAGGACCGGAAGGTCACGATCCTGGACGTGGTCGACGCCAGGTAGCCGGAAGCGCTGCCGCAAGGCAGGAAGCGGCCCGGCCGGGTCTGGCCGGGCCGCTTCCGCCTTGCCCGCGCGCGGGTCGACGCCCGCCCCGACAGGCGCCCCTGGACCGATTGCCAGGACGGCCCCTGAATCATAGATGGACAGAGCCATGCCGCTCGCCGGAGGATGCACCGGCCGGCGCGGCACAGGACGGGCCGGTTGCACGGGCCCGGCCGGCATGCCATGCCCGGCCGGGCACCACATCAGAGAGACATTGCGCCGATGAGCACCGACAGTCCGATCATCGCCGTCGTGGGCGGCAGCGGCGCGCTCGGCAGCGGGCTCGCCCTGCGCGCCGCCCGCGCCGGCCTTACCGTGGTCATCGGCTCGCGCACCGCCGACAAGGCGGCGGCGGCCGCGGCGGCGGTCGCGGAAAAAATCCCGGGCGCCGCCATCCGCGGCGCCGGGAACCTCGACGCCGCCCGGGCGGGCGATATCGTCCTCGTCACGGTGCCGTTCGAAAGCCAGGCCGCCACCCTCGCCGCGATCGCCCCCCATGTCGCCGGCAAGATCGTCGTGGACACCACGGTCCCCCTGGTCCCGCCGAAGGTCGCCCGGGTGCAGCTGCCGACCGAGGGCTCCGCGGCCGCCCGCGCGGCCGCCGCGCTGGGGCCGCAGGTGCGGCTGGTCACCGGCTTCCACAACGTCTCGGCCGCAAAGCTGCAGGGCGACGGCCCTGTCGGCTGCGATGTCCTGGTCTTCGGCGACGAGCCTGAGGCACGGCAGGCGGTCATCGAGATCGCCGGCCGGATGGGACTGCGCGGCGTCCATGGCGGGGTGCTCGACAATGCCGCCGCCGCGGAGGCCATGACATCGGTCCTGATCGCCATCAACAAGCGCTACAAGATCGCCGAGGGGGCAGGCATCCGCATCACCGGGCTCGGCGAGGCAGGGCCGGATTGACCTCGCCATGACCGCTTCCTCCCTGACCCTGACGGCGTTGGAGACGCTGCCGTCGATCGCGGCCGGCGACGACCTTGCCGCGGAGATCCTGGCGGCTGCCGGACGCGAGGGGCTGGATTTCCGCGATGGCGACATCCTCGTCATCGCACAGAAGATCGTCTCCAAGGCCGAGGGCCGGCTGGTGCCGCTGTCGCACTATGGGCCGTCGGACCGTGCCCATGCCCTCGCCGGGGAAACCGGAAAGGATCCGCGCCTGATCGAGGCCGTGCTGTCGGAGAGCGCCACTGTCCTGCGGGCCCGGCCCGGCGTGATCATCACCGAGCACCGGCTCGGCCATATCATGGCGAATGCCGGCATCGACCGGTCGAACATCGGCGGCGGCGAGGATGCGATCCTGCTCCTGCCGCAGGATCCGGATGCCAGCGCGCATGCCGTCCGGGACCGCATCGGTGCCGCGACCGGCGCGCGAATCGGGGTGATCGTGTCCGACAGCTTCGGCCGGCCCTGGCGCCACGGCACCACCGGGGTCGCCATCGGCACCGCCGGGCCCGCCATGGTGATCGACAGGCGCGGCACGCCGGACCGCGACGGCCGCGCCCTGCAGGTCACCGAGATCGGCTTCGCCGACGCCGTCGCGGCGGCCTGCGTCCTCGTCATGGGCGAAGGCGACGAGGGCCGCCCGGCCGTCCGCGCCCGCGGCCTGCAATGGGCCGAGACGGCGGGACGCGCCGCCGACGGCCTGCGGACGGCCGGCGAGGACCTGTTTCGATGAGCGAACGCGGCATGGCGGATGGCGGCGGCAGGATCGTTGCGCTGTGCGGCGGTGTCGGCGGCGCCAAGCTCGCTCTCGGCCTGACCCATGTCGTGCCGTCGGACAGGCTGACGATCGTCGTCAATACGGGCGACGATTTCCGGCATTGCGGGCTGCATGTCAGCCCCGATATCGACACCGTCCTCTACACATTGTCCGGCCGGGCGAACCAGGAGACCGGCTGGGGCCGGGCGAACGAGAGCTGGCGCTTCATGGCGGCGATGGCCGAGGTCGGCGGCGAGACCTGGTTCGCGCTCGGCGATACCGATCTGGCACTGCATGCGGCGCGAACCGCCCGGCTCGCCGCCGGCGACAGCCTGACGGCCATCACCAGGGACATTGCCGCGAGGTTCGGCATCGCGGCCGGCATCCTGCCCGCCACCGACCAGCCGGTCGCGACGATCGTCGACACCGACGAGGGCAGCCTGCCCTTCCAGCGCTATTTCGTGGAGCGGCGATGCGCGCCCAGGATCCGCGCGATCCGCTTTGCCGGCGCGCCCGGGGCGGTTCCCACGGAAGAGGTCCGCTCCGCTCTCGCCGCGCCCGACCTCGCCGCGATCGTGATCTGCCCGTCGAACCCCTACCTGTCGATCGACCCGATCCTGGCGATCCCCGGCATGCGCAACCTGGTCGCGGGCAGCGCCGCACCCGTGGTGGCCGTCTCGCCGCTGGTCGGCGGCCAGGCGGTCAAGGGGCCGCTAGCCAAGATCATGGGCGAACTGGGGCGCGACCTGGTGCCGGCATCGATCCTCGACCATTACGACGGCCTGGTGGATGTGCTGCTCGTCGACCGGCAGGACGCGGCTCATGCCAGGGACCCGCGCATGCGCCTCGCGCAGACCCTGATGACATCGCTCGACGACCGCATCGCGCTGGCGCGCAGCGTCCTGGAGACCGCCTCGACGGCAGGCCCGGGGGCGCGCGGATGAGCATGGCCGCCACCTGGGCCCTGGTGCCGGTGAAGCGCCTGGATCGCGCGAAGAGCCGGCTTGCGCCGCACCTCTCGCCCCCCGCACGGCAGGCGCTGCAGCGGTCGATGCTCGCGCATGTCCTCGGCGAACTGGCCCGCACCCCCGGCCTCGATGCCATCGCCATCGTCACCGCCGATGCGGAAGCCGCTGCGCTGGCCGCCCGGTTCGGCGCCCGCCACGTGCCGGAGAACGCGACCGGCCTGAACCCGGCCCTGGTCGAGGGCAGCGCCGCCCTCGCCGGACTCGGCGCCCGGTTCATTGCCATCGTCCCGGCCGACCTGCCGGAGCTTGTCGCGGGCGACGTGGCCGCCGCCCTTGCCGAAGCCCGGGCATGCGGCGATATCCTGGTGGTTCCCGACCGGGCCGGCATCGGCACCAACGGGCTGGTCTTCCCGGCGGAGCGCCCGCCGCGCTTCGCCTTCGGGCCCGACAGCTATCGCCGTCACCTGGCGGAACCGGGCGCGCGGGCCTTCCCGCTCGCCTCCCTCGCCCGCGATCTCGACCGTCTCGAGGACCTCGCGGCGCTGCATGCGTCCATCCCCAGTCTGGAGTCCCTGTCATGAGCGAGCTGCCGATCGATGCCTGGACCCGCCGGCTCGTCGATGGCGGCCGTCTGGAACCGGCCGAGCTCGAGGCCCTGGCGGCGCGGGCCAACCTTGCGCCGCTGCTCGCCGGGGCCGCGGCAATCCGCGATGCCGGCCACGGCGCGCTGGTGTCGGTGTCGCGCAAGGTCTTCGTGCCGCTCACCCAGCTCTGCCGCGACGTCTGCGGCTACTGCACCTTCGCCCATCCGCCGAAGCGCGGGGAGCCGGCCTATCTCGACCGCGAGGCGGTGCTGGCGATCGCGCGCGCCGGGGCACAGGCCGGCTGCGACGAAGTGCTGTTCACCCTGGGCGACAAGCCGGAACTGCGCTACAGCGCGGCGCGGGCGGCCCTCGAGGCGCTCGGCCACCGGACAACCCTGGACTATCTGGCCGAGATGGCAGGCGCGGTGCTGCGCGAGACCGGGCTGCTGCCGCATATCAATGCCGGCGTGATGGGCGAGGCCGAGATCGCCCGCCTGCGCAGCGTCTCCGCCTCCCAGGGGCTCATGCTCGAGACCGCCGCGGAGCGGCTCGGCCAGCGCGGCGGGCCGCATTTCGGCTCGCCCGACAAGCGGCCCGCCGCCCGCCTCGCCACGATCGAGGCAGCCGGGCGGGCGAAGGTGCCGTTCACCAGCGGCATCCTGATCGGCATCGGCGAGACCCGGGCCGAACGCCTCGCCGCCCTGCTGGCGCTGCGCGACCTGCATGACCGTCATGGCCATATCCAGGAGATCATCGTCCAGAATTTCCGCGCCAAGCCGGGCACCCGCATGGCCGCAGCGCCGGAACCCGGCCTGGACGACCAGCTCTGGACGATCGCGCTTGCCCGCTTCGTCTTCGGCCCGGGCATGTCGATCCAGGCACCGCCGAACCTGCGCGACGACGGGCTGGGCGAGCTGATCGGCGCCGGCATCAACGACTGGGGCGGCGTCTCCCCCGTGACCCCGGACCATGTCAACCCGGAGGCGCCCTGGCCGGCCCTGGCGCGGCTCGCCGCCGATACCGCCGCCGCGGGCAAGATCCTGACGCCGCGCCTGACCGTCTATCCGGCCTATCTGCGCGATTCCGGCATCTGGCTCGACCCGGCAATGCGCGCCCCCGCGATCGCCCGCGCCGACACCGAGGGCTTCGCGCACGAGACCCGCTGGCGGGTCGGCCATGCGCGCGACTTCGCCCCGCTGGAGGCCCCGGCACCGGCACTGCCCCGCTCCGCTGCCCTGTCCGCGGCGATCGACAGGGCGATGGCCGGGCGCAGCCTGGACGAGGGCGAGATCGTCACCCTGTTCCGCGCCCGCGGGCCGGAGGCCGCGGCCGTGCGCGACGCGGCCGACAGCCTGCGCCGGGAACGGGTCGGTGACGATGTCGGCTATGTCGTCACGCGCAACATCAACTACACCAATGTCTGCGGCTATCGCTGCCGCTTCTGCGCCTTTTCCAAGGGCAAGCTGGCGGAGAACCTGCGCGGCCGCCCCTACGACATCACCCTGGAGGAGATCCAGCGCCGCGCCGTCGAGGCCTGGGCGCGCGGCGGCACCGAGGTCTGCATGCAGGGCGGCATCCACCCGGACTATACCGGGGAGACCTACCTGGCGATCTGCCGTGCCGTGAAGGCGGCGGTGCCGGAGATCCACGTCCATGCCTTCTCCCCGCTGGAGGTCACCCAGGGCGCCCGCACCCTGGGCCTGTCGGTGGAGGAGTTCCTCATCGCGCTGCGCGAGGCCGGGCTCGGCTCCCTGCCGGGCACGGCCGCGGAGATCCTCGACGACGAGGTGCGCGCACGCCTCTGCCCCGACAAGATCCGCACCGACCCCTGGCTCGAGGTCGTGGAGGTCGCGCATCGCCTGGGCCTGCGCACGACCGCGACGATCATGTTCGGCCATATCGAGCGCTACGAACATTGGGCCCGGCACCTGCTGCGCATCCGGCGCCTGCAGGAGCGCACCGGCGGCTTCACCGAGCTGGTCCCCCTGCCCTTCGTGCATATGGAGGCGCCGATCTATCTCAGCGGCGACGGCGCCCGCCAGGGGCCGAGCCAGCGCGAGGCGATCGCCATGCACGCCGTCGCGCGGCTCGCCCTCAACCCCGTGCTCGACAATATCCAGGGGTCATGGGTGAAGCTGGGCGAGGCGGGGCTGGTCGCGGCCCTGCAGAGCGGCGCGAACGACCTGGGCGGCACCCTGATGGACGAATCGATCAGCCGGGCAGCCGGCGCGGACCACGGCCAGGAGCTGCCGCCGCAGCGCATGATCGAGATCGCGCGCAGCTGCGGCCGCACCCCGCGCCAGCGCAGCACCCTCTATGGCGAGGCGCCCGCCGGCCAGCGCGACCGCGCGCTGCAGGCCGCCCCCCTGCTGCCGGTGGTCAACGCACCCGCCGGCAAATATGCCCGCGACGGCAGCGCCGCGGCCCTGGCCGGCGCGTAAGGCGGGTCGGTTCCAGGCCCTGCGGCGCCGCAGTCTTTCGCCGTCATCCCGGTCGCTCGCGGAGCATACACGTCATGCTCGGCCCCCGAGCCGAGCATCCATTCCGACGGCCTCAGTGCCTGGCCTCGCAGCTTGCGGAATGGGTTCTCGGCTCGGGGGCCGAGAACGACGGATGTGGTGGGGCAGGCTCGGACGGCGACAGCGCCATGGACCCCAGGTCGAGCCGGGGACGACGGAAGGGTGGGAGCCCGCCCTTACAGGATCTGGCTGAGGAACAGCTTGGTGCGCTCGTTCTGCGGATTGTCGAAGAAGGCGTGCGGCTCGTTCTGCTCGATGATCTGGCCTTCGTCCATGAAGATCACCCGGTCCGCGACCTGCTTGGCGAAGCCCATTTCGTGGGTGACCACCAGCATGGTCATGCCCTCGGTGGCCAGTTCCACCATCACGTCCAGCACCTCCTTGACCATTTCCGGGTCCAGGGCGGAGGTCGGCTCGTCGAACAGCATGATGCGCGGCTCCATGCAGAGCGAGCGGGCGATCGCCACCCGCTGCTGCTGGCCGCCGGAGAGCGGCCCGGGATACTTGTTCGCCTGCTCGGCGATGCGCACGCGCTGCAGGTATTTCATCGCCAGCGCCTCGGCATCGCGGCGCGGCATCTTGCGCACCCAGATCGGCGCCAGGGTCAGGTTCTCCAGCACCGTCTTGTGCGGAAACAGGTTGAAATGCTGGAACACCATGCAGACCTCGCGGCGCACCGCCTCGATGTTCTTGATGTTGTCGGTCAGTTCCACCCCGTCCACCACGATGCGGCCGGCCTGGTGCACCTCCAGCCGGTTGAGGCAGCGGATCAGGGTCGACTTGCCGGACCCCGAGGGCCCGCAGATCACGATCCGCTCGCCGCGGCGCACCGTCAGGTTGATGTCGCGCAGCGCCTGGAAGGCGCCGAAGAACTTGTCGACATGGGCGACCTCGATCACCACCTCGGCCGAGGGGGCCGGCGTGGCGACATGATCGATCGGGTCGTTGGCCTGGGACATGGTCAATACCCTCCGGTGGCGGCGTCGGACGCGGGGTCAGCGCGCATCGGACTTGCCCATCTCTTTCTCCAGATAGCCCGCATAGCGGGCCATCGCGAAGCAGAACAGGAAGAAGATCGCGCCGACGAAGACATAGCCTTCGGTGTGGAAGCGGCTCCAGGGCGGGTCGGTCAGCGCCAGGCGGACCGTGCCCAGCAGGTCGAACAGCCCGATGATGATCACCAGCGAGGTGTCCTTGAACATCGAGATGAAGCTGTTCACCGTCGGCGGGATCACCAGGCGCAGCGCCTGCGGCAGGATCACCAGCCCCATGGCGCGCCAGTAGCCCAGGCCCAGGTCGGCCGCGGCCTCGTACTGGCCCTTGGGGATCGCCTGCAGGCCGCCACGGAACACCTCCGCCAGGTAGGCGGCGGTGAACAGGATGATGCCGATCTGCGCCCGCAGGAGCTTGTCGATACTCACCCCTTCCGGCAGGAACAGCGGGAACATCACCGAGGCCATGAACAGGACGGTGATCAGCGGCACGCCGCGGATCAGCTCGATATAGGTGACGCTGAGGGTGCGGATGAACGGCAGCCGGGACTGCCGCCCGAGGGCCAGCGCCAGGCCCAGCGGGAAGGCGCCGATCACGCCGACCGTCGCCAGCCCCAGGGTCAGCGGCAGCCCGCCCCAGAGGTGGTTCGGCACAAAGGTCATGCCCGCGAAGCCGCCCCACATCAGGAGGCCCAGCACCACGAAGCTCAGGATCCAGAAGCCGACCAGCCAGAGTTTCCAGAAGCGCCGCACCAGGGAGACGGCGATCACTGCCAGCAGCAGCAGCACGGACAGCTGCGGCCGCCACTGCTCCGTCGGCGGGTACTGCCCGAACAGGATGAGCCGCATCTTCTCGCCGATGAAGGCCCAGCAGGCCCCATCGGAGGCCTGGCAGTCTTCCGGGGTTCCCGACCAGACCGCCTCGAACAGCACCCAGTTCAGCATCGGCGGCACGACCCAGGCCAGGAAGGCCAGCGCCAGGATCGTGAGCAGGCTGTTCACCCAGCCGGAGAACAGGTTGTCGCGCAGCCACTTCGTGGCCCGCCGGCCGGCGCCCGGGTCGGCCGCCATCTCCACGGTGGCGACCGAGGCATCGGATGTCAGCGGGCCGGTGACGGGCAGGCCGTCCTTCTGCGCCGCGTTCATCGTTCCACCAGCGCCATGCGGGCGTTGAACCAGTTCATGAACAGCGAGGTGACGATGCTCAGCGCCAGGTAGATCGCCATGAAGATGGCGATCGCCTCGATCGCCTGCCCGGTCTGGTTCATCGTCGTGTTGGAGATCGACACCAGGTCCGGATAGCCCACCGCCACCGCCAGGCTGCTGTTCTTGGTCAGGTTCAGGTACTGGTTGGTCAGCGGCGGAATGATCACCCGCATGGCCTGCGGCAGGATGATCAGGCGCATCACCAGGCTGCGCCGGAGCCCCAGGCTGTTGGCCGCCTCCCACTGCCCGCGCGGCACCGCCATGATGCCGGACCGCACCACCTCGGCGATGAACGCTGAGGTGTAGATCGTCAGGCCCAGCAGAACGGCGGCGAATTCCGGCGTCATCCGCGCGCCGCCCTGGAAGTTGAAGCCGGTCAGCACCGGGGCGTCGAAGTGCAGGGTGGCACCGCCGGCGAGCCAGGCGATGAAGGCCACTGCCAGGGTCACGCCAAGCCCGACAAGCGCATGCGGGAAGGGCCGCCCGGTCGCCGCCTGGCGGGCCAGCGCCCAGCGGCGCAGGAAGAACCAGCCCAGCAGGCCCAGCGCCAGGCCGACCAGCAGGAAGGGGCCCGACGGGCCCAGTTCGGGCCAGGGAAAATAGAAGCCGCGATTGCTGAGGATGATGTCGCCGGCATCCTCCCCGACCTGCCGCGGGCTGGGCAGCGACGCCCGGATGAAGGCCGCCCAGAACACCAGCTGCAACAGCACCGGCACGTTCCGGAAGGCGTGGATGTAGACGGCGGCGAGCCGGGCCAGGAGCCAGTTCGGGGACAGCCGGAGAATCCCGACGATCAGGCCGATGATCGTCGCCAGGAACACCCCCAGCACGGCGACCTTGACGGTATTGAGGATGCCCACCAGCAGGGCGCGCGCATAATCGTCGGTCGGCGCGTAGTCGATCATCGACTCGCTGATGCCGTAGGCGGCCTCCAGGTCGAGATAGCCGAAGCCGGTGGCGATGTTCTGGCGTGCCAGGTTGTCGAGGGTATTGCCGACCAGGTACCAGGCGATCCCCGCCACGATGATCGCGGCGAGGATCTGGTACAGGATATTGCGGAAAGCCGCGCTCATCAGGAGCGCGGTGAGACGGCCCTGCCGGGATGACGGCCCGGCGCCGCGTCCGCTGTCAGACGGTGAGGTCATGCAGGCGGCCGGATGGGGAACGGTCTGGACATGCCGCTGGCCCCGCCCGGCGACCGGATCGCATGGCCGGCGGGCGGGGCACCTGGCTTCGGGAGGTCAGCTCGACTTGCGGGTCAGCGGATCGGATAGCCGTACATCAGCCCGCCATTCGTCCACAGGGCGTTCAGGCCACGCTCCAGACCCAGCCGCTCGGTCAGGTTGCGCTGGTAGCTCTCGCCGTAATTGCCCACCTGCTTGATGATCCGATAGGCCCATTCCTCGTCCAGGCCCAGCGCTTCGCCCATGCCCGGGGTGGTGCCGAGCAGGCGCATGATGGTGGGGTCCTTGGACTCCTTCATCTGGTCGACATTCGCCGAGGTGACGCCTTTTTCCTCGGCCTCGAGCATCGCGATCAGCGACCATTTCACGATGTCCAGCCACTGGTCGTCGCCATGGCGCACCACCGGGCCCAGCGGCTCCTTGGAGATGATCTCCGGCAGGATCACGTAGTCCGCCGGGTTCGGCGCCTTGGTCTGCCGGATCGAGGCGAGGCCCGATGCATCGGTGGTGTAGACGTCGCAGCGCCCCTCGAAGAAGGCGGAGGTCGCCTCGTTGATGTTCTCGATCACCACCGGCTCGAACGGCATGTTGTTGGCGCGGAAATAGTCGGCCAGGTTCAGTTCGGTGGTCGTGCCGGGCTCCACGCAGATGGTGGCGCCCGCCATTTCCTTCGCGCTTTTCACGCCGAGCTTCTTGGCCACCATGAAGCCCTGGCCGTCATAATAGTTCACCCCGGCAAAGTTCAGGCCGAGCTTGGTGTCGCGGGTCAGGGTCCAGGTCGTGTTGCGCGACAGGATGTCGATCTCGCCCGACTGCAGGGTGGTGAACCGCTGCTGCGCGGTGAGCGGCGTGAATCTCACCTTCGAGGCATCGCCCAGCAGCGCCGCCGCAACGGCGCGGCAGACATCGACGTCGATGCCGGACCATTGCCCCTGGTCGCTGGCCTCGGAAAACCCCGCAAGGCCGACATTCACACCGCACAGCACGGAATCGCGCTGCTTGGTGGCATCCACGGTCTCGCCGGCGAAGGCCGGCGCCGCGAAGCCGACCGCCGTGACGATGGCGACGGCGGAAATGGCGCGTTTCAGCATGGAGCACCCCTGTCAGTTGATTTCTGGTGTCAGTCGATTTCTGGGCCTGACGCGACCGTCACGCCGCGCAGCGCAGCGCACGATCGTTTCGATTATTCCGGGATTGTTGCGCGAATCGCGAACAGCGGGCAAGCCACCTCGCATCGGCGCCGCGGGCCGCGGTTCCACCATTGCCCTCCGCTTCCGACGCCGAACCTGCCGGAAGCCGCCGGGCAACGGCGCCGGAAAGCCGCGACAGGGCGCCGCGAGCCCCGGCCCTTCCGGCGAACCGGATCGCCGGCCTTGCCGTCAGGGGGCCATGATCCGGTCCGCCTCCGCCGCCTCGGACCAGGCCCGGCGCACGGAACGGTGCGGAAAGGCCATTGCCAGGGCCCGGTTCACCTGCGCCAGGCGATCGCTCAGCAGCGGCACGCGCGTCGCCTCCAGCCGCCGCAGAAGGATCTGCCAGTGCAGCCTCCGCAGCGCCCGGCGCACGACCAGGTCCGGGTCGGTCCCGCTCAGCACCGCGCGGGCGGCAAGCAGGCCGCCGGCCGCAGCCGACAGCATGCCGTCCATGTAGAATCCCGGCGCGCCGCCGAAATAGGCCCGCCGGAGTTCCAGCGTACCCGGCGCGGCGCGGATCGATCCCCAGTCCGGCGCGGAGGGCACCAGGGCACAGCCCAGGGTGTTCGCCGGGTCGTCGGGGGTCAGCCCCAGCGCCTCGCCGATACCGAACAGGGCCTCGGTCATCGCCTCCAGCTCCCGATAGGGGTCGAAAGAGGAGTCCGACGGCAGGACGCGCGTCACCAGCCCGTACCAGCTGGCGTTCGGCGAGAGCGGATCGGCGAACGGCGTGAAATAGCCGACATCTATGGCGCCCTGGCGGCGCACCAGCGGCGCATAGGCGGTGCCGGGCTGCAGCGGATGGACCGCACCCACGGGCTGCTCCAGGAACGGCACCTGGCTGGCCAGTATCATCTGCGCCGGCTGCTTCGGCGCGGCGCCGAGCAACCTGGCATCCGAGGACGCATTCACCAGCAGGGGCCGGGACCCGGGCGCCATGGCCCGCATCTCGGCCGCGGAGCGCGGCATCTCCTCGATGCGCTGGATGCCCAGGCCCGAGACCAGGTCCCAGATCGTCGCGACGATCTGGGAGTTGCGCAGGCCATAGGCGAGCGCGGGGGGGAGCGCCGGCTCGCCGGTGGCGCCGCGCTGCGCGCCCGGCCGGATCCGCCACCGGCGCTCGCGCCAGGGCCGTGCCGGGGCGAACTGCCAGCTGCCATCCGCATTGCGCTGTGCAAGCGACGAGCTTCGCCGATGCACCGTCGGAAGCGGCCTGCCGGCACCGCAGACCGACGCAAGAAGCTCTTGCGTGCCGATGCCGATCGCATCGCCGATGAAGTCGGCGGCCCGGCCGCGCAGCGAGACGCCGCTGATCAGCCGCCTGGTCTCCGATATCGGCGGTGCGGCGACCACCACCTTCCCGGCATATTCCGGGCTTCGCGCCAGCCGCGCCGCGAAGGTCAGCGCGCCGATGCCATTGCCCGCGACGACCACCGAATCATGGTCCGGCGGCCTGGGCTGGCAAACCAGCGCCATCAGGTCGCGCGGGCGAAGGAACGGCGCGTTCCCGCCGCCGTCACGCCCGCCTCCCTCGGCGCCCAGGGGTGCCTGGAACGCCGCTGTGTCGATGAGTGTCACCTGCCGGAACCTCCCCACGGAACCGTCGTCCATGGCGGCAAGCGGAGCAGATTCAGAAGCGTTAACCGCCAGTCTTAAGTATGGATTTCAACGGATTCGGCACGATCCGGGGCAGGCGCTGACCCGCGTTCGGCTATGGGGCGAAGGCCGGCGCACCAGCCGGCGGCCGGCGAGAGGGACGTCCGGACGGCCCCCGGCGCCCGCGCTCAGTCCAGCAGTCCCGCCGTCCTGGCCTTCAGCGCGGCGGCCGTGCGGTTCTTCACGTCGAGCTTCGAATAGGCATTGTAGAGATGCCACTTCACGGTCTTCTCCGACAGGAACAGGCTGTCGGCGATCGCCCGGTTGCTCAGTCCCTGCGCCACCAGGGACAGGATCTGCCGTTCCTTGGGGCGGAGGTCGATCTCCGGCTCCCCCGGCGCCGGCCCGCACTGGTCCCGTGCCGCCGCCTGCCCCCGGGCCGCGGGCAGGCTGCAGAGCGCCGCCAGGCGCCGGACCAGGGCCATCGGTGCCCCGGCAAGGTCGGTCGGCGCGACCGTCTCGCGCACCTCGACATAGCGCTGCAGAACGGCCCGCGCGACCGGCTCCTCATCGGCAATCCGCCGGATCAGGCCGCTCTCCGCGGCCAGGCGCGCGGCCTCGTCCACCGCGCGCAGCGCCGCGAGTTCGGCGCCGGTGCCCAGCAGGGCCACCGCCTTCAGCATCAGGGCCGTGATCAGAGCGGCGGGCCGCCCGTCCAGGCGCAGGTCGGCGATCTGCTGGCTCGCTTCCGCCAGGGCCGGGCGATAGTCGCCAAGCGACAGGGCGAGGCGGATCGCGCTGTCGCGCTGCGCCTCGACCCGCTGCGCCGCAACCCATTGCGGCTCGTCCCGATCCGACGCGGCATCGCGCCCTCCGGCCGCCAGCGGATCGGTCGCGTTGCGGCGGGCGACCTCCTCGGCCTCCACGCCGCGCCCTTCCGCCAGCAGCAAGGCCACTTCGCCGGCGCCCAGCTGGGCGGCGAGAGCGGGCCGCTTCTGGGCCCGCGCCTCCGCGATGCCGGCCCGCAGAATGGCCAGCGCCGCAGCGGGATTGCCCAGGCGGGCCAGCCGCGCGCCGATGCCATGCTGGATCAGCTTGAGTTCCGGCGATGCGATCTGCCGGGCGGCAAGCTCGCCCTCGCCAAGATGGTGCCGGGCCTCCTCGATGCGATCGGTCTCGTACATGATCTCCGCCAGCAGGGCCGACATCTGCCCGGCGGCCTGGGAATGCTCGCCCCATAGCCGCAAGGCATCGTCGAGCGCGCCGCGCACCACGCGCTCGGCATCGTCCATCCGGCCGAGGGCGGTCAGCAGGAGCCCCTTCACGGCCAGCGCGCAGATCACGCCGTAATCGGCGCGGCAGCGGCTATGCGCGACGATCGCCTCCTCGACGGCAGCGAGACCGAAGTCGTATTCGCGCCGCGCAATGCAGGCATAGGCCATGGCATTGGTTACCGCGCCGCGATTGAAATCGCGGGCATCCGGCCAGGCGGCAAGCCATTCGGCGCCGGACAGCCGGGCGGTGTCGGCATCCCCGCTGAGGCAGGCACTGACGCAGCGGATCATGCCGGCGGATTGCCGCAGGATCGCGGCCTGGTCCGCGGGCGCGCCCGCGCAGAGCCGTTCCACCCTGTCCAGTTCCGCCAATGCCTCGGCATGGCCGTTGTTGAAGCAGAGCGACCAGGCCTTGCCGAGGCGGATCTGCGGCAGCCGGTCCAGACCCTCGTCGGGCAGGTCCTGGATCCAGTGCAGGAGCGACCCGTGATCGCCCTGATACTGCCCGGTCTGCTCGGAGGCCGCGGCGATCAGTTCTGCGGCGAAGTCGTAGTCCCCGCCCCGCTTGGCATAGCTGATCGCCTCGCCGACCGAGCCGTTGGCGGCACACCATCGGGCGGCGGCGGCATAGTTGACCGCCAGCCTGCCGGGCTGCTCGGTTTCCAGCCGGTCGCGCAGGAAGTCGCCGAACAGGTGATGATAGCGATACCACTTGCGTTGCCGGTCGAGCGGGATGACGAACAGGTTGGCGCGATCGAGCTCCTCGATCATGGCCTTGCAGGGCACATCCGGCAGCACTGCCTGGCAGACCTCGTCGCTGAACCGGTCCAGTGCCGCCGTCTGCAGCAGGAAGTCGCGCAGTTCCGGCCGCAGCGCGCGCAGCACGGCCTGGCCGAGATAGTCGGACAGCTGGCGGTCCCGGCCGTCGAACTGGTCGAGCAGGGCCTGCGGGTCCTCGCCATGGGCGCTTGCCAGCAGGAACAGCTGGATTCCGGCCGCCCAGCCTTCGGTGCTGTCGACCAGGGCGCGCAGGACACGCGCGCCGATCGGGGCCAGGCCGTTGCGTTCGGCCAGCATCTGGATCTCGTCGGGCCGCAGCGCGAGAGACACCGCGCCGATCTCGCGCAGGTTCTGCGACAGCCGCAGCGGCGACAGGTCCATCGGCAGGTCCTCGCGGCTGGCCACCACGAAGTGGAGGTTCGTCGGCGCAGAGAGGATCATCCGGCAGAGGATTCCGGGCGTGGCATTGCCGGTCAGCAGGTGGGCATCGTCGACGAACAGGGTGATCGGCGTCGCGATGCGCTCGATCGCCGACAGCAGGCTGCGGGTCGCCAGGACTTCTGCCGGCTGCTGTCCGGAGCGCAGGATCTCCAGGGCGTGGCGCCCGGTGCCAGGGGCGGCCTCGTCGATGGCTGCAGCCAGATAGACCAGCAGGCGAATCGGGTCGTTGTCGTCCTGGTCCAGGCTGAGCCAGCCGAAGGCGCGTCCCGCTTCGGTCATCCGCAGGCCCAGGGCGCTGAGCAGGGAGGACTTGCCATAGCCGGCCGGCGCCGTGACCAGGGTCAGCCGGGGCACCCGGTCGCCGGACAGCCAGTCGCACAGATGCGACCGGTCGATCAGGCCGATCGCCGTGCCGAGGCGCAGTTTCGTTCGCAGCAGGGTCTCGCCGTTGCCCTCCGGTGTCCATTCGACCCGGTCGTCGGTCTGTTTTCTCTGGAACTGGTATGTGGACAAGCTGCACCCCCGCGCCAGGCAAGCCGGTTGAGATGTCACATTGCCGCTCGCAGCCCCGGCAATGCCTCTCCCCATAATCCGTTGTCTTAAGCAAATGCCGTGCCGCTAGGTTTATCCCGGTTCGGTACAGTTGCACAGCAATACCCGGCAAAAACTGCACCTCGGGTATGGCGGATCCTTGCCCGGCCCCGGACAAAAGTCCTGGGCCGGTCCGGCGGCCTCCTGCGCGACGCCCGCCCGGGGCGTCAGGCGATCACGTAGATCTCGTCGATCCCGATCGTGGCGATCCGCGTATAGCCGTGGCGGGCCAGCGCCGCACCGATCGCCGGCGAGGCGTAGGTGTTCTCGATCGACCAGGCGGTGACCGGGATCTCGGCGAAGGGATAGCTGTCCAGCACCTCGACCTCGCTGCCCTCGATATCCAGCGAGACCAGGTCGACCTGCCGGATCCCGGCCTCCCGCAGAAAAGGCGCGACCGGTCGGACCGGGACGTTGGTCCGCCGCTCCCGGTTGTGCGGCGGCGGACGGGCTTCCCTGCGCCGCTCCACACGGTCGCGGTTCGGCGTCAGGAAGGCCGAACTGCCATCGGCGCCGCCGATGGTGACGCAGTGACACGGACAGCGCCGCGTCCGCGCGGCCCTGGCGTGGTAGCTGGGCACGGCCTCGAAGAACAGGCCGGTCCAGCCCTGGAACAGTTCGAAGAACAGGGTGCGGCTGCCGGTCACCCCGTCATAGCCGCCGATATCGAGGAACACACCGTCCCGCTTGCCCTTGAAGACATGCCGGTCCAGCCAGGCATCCTGCCCGTGCTGGGAGAAATGCCGCGGCGCCTGTTGGCGTGCCTCCAGGCTGCGCGCGAGCCGCCAGAGGTCCGGCAGGACATCGCCGGTCTCGCGCGTGCGGCCGGTCGTGCCGTCCGGTTCGATACAGCCCGCAAGCATGTCATGGGCCTGCTGCAGGGCCTGCCAGCCCTGCGCCTCCAGCAGGCGCGCCGCATCGCGCCGCCTGCGGCGCTCGTCGGCCGGGTCCGGTTCCTGGCTTGCCGTGCCGGGTGCGCCCTCCTCCGCCATCGCCGACCTTTCCGTTGCGGCCCGGGTCCGTAACGGCCAGGACTCAGTTTCGCGGGCGCAGCCAGACGGCGGTGTCGTGGAACGCAGCCCCGCCGTTCGGCGGCACCGCATCCGCACCGGTAACGGCATTGATGCCGATGCCGCCTTCGAAGGCGCTGTTCGGCCAGACGCTCTCGACCACCAGCACGCCGGGCTGCAGGCCGTCGAACAGGGTGGCATGCAGCGCCACCTCGCCGCGGCTATTGCCCAGGCTGACCGGCGCCCCCTCGTCGATGCTCAGGCGCCCGGCATCGGCGGGATGGACCATGACGACCGGCCGCTTCTCCTTCTTCGTCGAGGTCGGCGTCTCGGTGAAAGTGGAATTCAGGAAATTGCGGGCAGGTGCGGTGACCAGCCGGAACGGATGCTCCGGCGTCGCCACATCGATGATGTTCAGATGGTCGGGCAGGCGCGGCATGACGGCATGATCCGGCCCGATCGCCGCCCAGTCCGGCGCGAAACGGAAGCGCCCGTCGGCATGGCCGAAGCCATTGAGGAAATGCGCCTCCTCGAAGCCCGGCTGGCAGTCCAGCCAGCGCATCTCGGTCAGTTCCTTCGCGCCGGGATAGCCGGACCGCTTCAAGGTCTCGTCGACCATCTGCCAGGCGCTCATCTCGAAGCCGGGATGGCTGACCCCCAGCCGCCGCGCCAGTTCCCGGAAGACATAGTGGTTCTCCCGCGCCTCGCCCGGCGGGTCGATCACCTTCGGCCCCATCATGATATGCTGGTGGCCGCCGCCCTTGTAGATATCGTCATGCTCCAGGAAGGTGGTCGCCGGCAGAACGATATCGGCGACCTGCGCCGTTTCCGTCATGAACTGCTCGTGCACGCAGGTGAACAGGTCGTCGCGCAGGAAGCCGCGATGCACGACGTTCAGGTCCGGCGCGACCATCATCGGGTTGGTGTTCTGGATCAGCATCGCGGTGACCGGCGGCCCGCCGTACAGGGCATCCGCCGCACCGGTCAGGACCGCCCCGATGCGGCTCTGGTCCAGGGCGCGGATGCTCTCGTCGCGCATGTCATGGCCCTCGATCAGGGACATGTCGAACTTGTAGATATCGCCATTGGTATAGAACGCGCCGCCGCCCTCGTGCCGCCAGGCGCCGGTGATCGCCGGCAGGCAGGTGGCGGCATGCATGTTGGCAGCGCCGTTCCGCTGGCGCGCGAAGCCATAGCCCAGCCGCAGATAGGACCGCTGCGTGCGGCCATAGAGGCGCGCGAAATCGACGATCTCCGCCACCGTCAGGCCGGTCACCTCAGCCGCCCATTCCGGCGGCCGGTCCTTCAGATGGGCTTCCAGGTCCGCCGGCAGGTCGGTATAGCGGCGCAGATAGTCCAGGTCCGCAAACCCTTCCGCGAACAGCACGTGCATCACGCCGACGGCCAGCGCGCCGTCGGTGCCCGGGCGCAGCATCAGGTGGGTATCGCCGAACTCTGCGGTGGCGTTCCGGTAGGGGTCGATCACCACGACCTTGGCACCGCGCTCCTTCCGGGCACGCGCCACATGGGTCATCACGTTGACCTGGGTGTGCACGGCATTGGTGCCCCAGATCACGATCAGGTCGGATTTCGCCATCTCCCGCGGATCGGTGCCGGTGACCCGGCCGCAGCCGGCCTTGTAGCCCGCCACCGAGATCGGCACGCAGATCGTCTCCTGAAAGCGGGAATAGCGCTTCGCATGCGCAAGGCGGTAGATGCCCTTGCGCTGCACCAGCCCCATCGTGCCGGCATAGTGATAGGGCCAGACCGCCTCCGGGCCGTGCTGCCGCTCGGCCTTCAGGAAGGCCTCCGCCACCTCGTCCAGCGCCGCGTCCCACGAGATCGGGCGATAGCCGCCGGAGCCTTTCGGCCCGGTGCGCTGCAACGGCTGCAGCAGCCGGCCGGGATGGTGCACCCGCTCGGCATAGCGGGCGACCTTGGCGCAGATCACCCCGGCGGTGTAGCTGTTGTCCGCAGCGCCGCGGACGCGGCCGATGGTGCCAGTGTCCAGCCGCTCGACCTCGAGTGCGCAGGTCGACGGGCAGTCATGCGGACAGACGCTGGCGACGAAGCGCGCGCTGCCCTTTTCAAGGGGTGCGTTCATGACCGTGAGAATAGGGCCGCATGCGGCAGCTTTCCAGCGGTCACGAAAGCCGGCGGTCAGGAAAGAACGGAGGACGGAAATGACGGAGCCGGTGGCACCGCGACTGCAGCAGCTGGGCCGGCCGAGTGCCCTGCCGGAGAGCCCCGAGGCCGCGGTGCTGGAGCGGATACCCAACGAGGCGTCCGATATGCCCTATGTGGTGCGCTTCACGGCGCCGGAATTCACCTCGCTCTGCCCGGTTACCGGCCAGCCGGATTTCGCGCATCTGGTGATCGACTACCAGCCCGGCGCCTGGCTGGTGGAGAGCAAGTCGCTGAAGCTCTACCTCGCCGCCTTTCGCAACCACGGCGCATTTCACGAAAGCTGCACGATCGGCATCGCGCGGCGCCTGATCGATCTCCTGGCACCGGGCTGGCTGCGGATCGGCGGCTACTGGTATCCGCGCGGCGGCATGCCGATCGACATCTTCTTCCAGAGCGGGCCACCGCCGGCGGGCCTCTGGATCCCGGACCAGGGCGTGCCGCCCTACCGGGGACGCGGATGACCGCGGCGGACCCGGACCGGACCGGCGGGCCGGCGGTTGCGATCGCGGGGCGCGACGATCTCGCGGCCTGCGGCGCGATCATCCTGCAGGGCTACGACTACTGGCAGGCACTCTGCGCGCAGGCCGGCGGACTGGCCCGCAAGTCGGACCTTCGCCCGCAGGACTTCCGCCTGCTCCTGTCCCGCTTCGTGCTGGTGGAACTGTACCCCGATGGCGTTCTCGACCCCCGCTTCCGGCTGGTCGGCACCCGGTTCGAGGAGCTGAACGGCGTCAGCCTCACCGGGCGCTACTTCCGCGAGCTCTACCTGCCGGCGGACCATGCGGAGATGATGGCGGTCTGCCGGGACATGGTCGCGGACCCGGTGCCGCACTACCTGGCATCGGAGCTGCGCCGGCCCGGGCGGGAGATCTTCCGGATCCGGCGGCTGCTCCTGCCCCTGGCCGATGCCTCGGGCAGGGTGGCCTTTCTGGCCGGATTCATCGACGAGATCCTTGCGGCGAGTCCCCCCGACGCCATCTGAGGCGGCAATCCGCTTTACTCGCTCCGCCCCGCCCTGTACCACAACCGGACGCCCGGATGGGCAGCGAAACTCCAGGAAATCCCAGTGTCCGCGCCCGACCACGGCCCGTCTCCAGCCACGCCCGAAGCCGCAGCTGCTGCCGCCGCAGCCGCACAGGCGAACCGGCACCTGCCCAGCCATGTCCTGATCAAGCGGCTGCTGCGCGACCATATCCGGCCCTATCTGTGGCGGCTGGTGGTGGCGGTCTCCTTCATGGCGGTCGTCGCGGCGGCCACGGCCGGCAATGCCTGGCTGATGGAGCCGGCGCTGGACAAGGTGTTCATCGACCAGGACCTGCGCTTCCTCTACCTGGTGCCGGCGGCGGTGATCCTGCTGGCGGTGGTCAAGGGCTTCGCCAGCTACCTGCAGAACACGATCATGGCCGAGGTCGGCCAGCGCATCATCGCGGAGACCCAGGTGCGCATGCATGCCCACCTGATGCGCGCCGACCTGGCCTGGCTGCACCAGATGCATACCGGCAAGCTGATCTCCAGCTTCCTGTACGACGCCATGCTGCTGCGCGACGCGGTCAGCCGGGCGCTTACCGGCATGGTCAAGGACTTCCTGAGCCTGGTCTTCCTGGCCGCGGTGATGTTCTACCAGGAATGGGAACTGTCGCTGATCGTCTGCCTGGTCTTTCCGCTGGTGGGCCTGGCGTCGGGCAAGCTGGGCCGCAAGACCCGCAAGGGCGCGGCCCGCAGCCAGGAGGAGACCGGCCGCCTGTCCGCCCTGCTGAACGAGAATTTCGACGGCGCCCGGATGGTCCAGGCCTATGGCATGGAGGAGGTCGAGACCGCCCGTGCCCGCCGCGTGGTGGAGGACCGGCTGCACCACCTGACGAAGGTGATCCGCGCCCGCTCCGCCGCATCGCCGGCCACCGAGGCGCTGGGCGGCATCGCCGTCGGGGCGGCGATCTTCTACGGCGGGCTGCAGGCGTCGGAGGGCGAGATGACCCTCGGCGCCTTCGCGTCGTTCATCACCGCCCTGCTGCTGGCCTACCAGCCGCTGAAAAGCCTGGCCAACCTGAACACCGCGCTGCAGGAAGGGCTGTCCGCCGCCCAGCGCCTGTTCGCGGTGCTGGATGTCGAGCCCACGATCCGCGACGCCGCCGATGCGGTGCCGTTCGAGCCGCGCGGCGGCGCGATCCGCCTGACCGATGTGGCCTTCCGCTACCAGGACGGGACCCGGGCGCTGCGCGGCGTCAGCCTGGACGTCCCGGCCGGCTGCCATGTGGCGCTTGTCGGCCCGTCCGGTGCGGGGAAGAGCACCGTGCTGAACCTGATTCCCCGCTTCTACGATGCCTCCACCGGGCAGGTGCTGGTCGACGGCCAGGACGTGCGCGGCCTGACCCTGGCCAGCCTGCGCGCCGGCATCGCCCTGGTGTCGCAGGAAATGACCCTGTTCGACGACAGCGTGCGGGCCAATATCGCCTATGGCCGGCCGGGCGCCACGGAGGCGGAGATCCAGGCCGCGGCGGCGGCGGCCGCGGCGGACGAGTTCATCCCGGCGCTCGCCCAGGGCTATGACACCATGGTCGGTGAGAACGGCGTGAAGCTCTCCGGTGGGCAGCGCCAGCGCATCGCGATCGCGCGCGCCATGCTGCGCGACGCGCCGATCCTGCTGCTGGACGAGGCAACCAGCGCCCTGGACAGCGAATCGGAGCGCAAGGTGCAGCATGCGCTGAAGCGCCTGATGCAGGGGCGGACGACCGTGACCATCGCGCACCGGCTGTCCACCGTCCTGGACGCCGACATCATCTATGTCATGGACCAGGGCCGGGTCGTCGAGCAGGGCAATCACGCGGCCCTGCTGGCCCAGGGCGGGCTCTATGCGCGGCTCTATCGCACGCAATTCCTGGACAATGCCCCCGACCGCGACCTGGCGGTCGGCGATCCGCCCGAGGGGACTCTGGCCGACCGGGAGCTGCCGGCGGCGGGGCCGGGCCGGGCCGGCTGACTGCCGGGCCGCCGGAGCGATGACAGGACGCATCGAGCCGCGCCCCGGCCGGGGCCCGCTTCTGAAACGGGGCCTGCGGCATCCCTCGGTCCAGGCCGCGATTGGCGTGCTGATCGCCTGCTACATCCGGGCGGTCCATCGCACCATCCGCTGGCAGCGCATCGGCTGGGACGCGGTCGCGCCCCTGGTCGAGGACGGCCGCCCGGTGATCGCCGCGGCCTGGCATGGCCGGCTGCTGATGATGCCCATGCTCTGGCCGATGCGGCCGGTCTGGCACAGCCTGATCTCGCAGCACCGCGACGGCACGATCATCGCCCGCGCGGCCGCCAGCTTCGGCGTGGAGCCGGTGCGCGGCTCCAGCCATCGCCCGGGCCGGCAATCCAAGGGCGGCGGCCAGGCCTTCCGCCGCATGCTGGCGATCCTGCGCCAGGGCGGCCGCATCGGCATCACGCCGGACGGACCCCGCGGCCCGCGGATGCGCGCACAACTCGGCGCGGTGCTGCTGGCCCGCATGTCGGGCGTACCGATCCTGCCCTGCTGCTATGCCACCGGCCGCCACCGCATCCTGCGGTCCTGGGACCGGTTCCTGTTGCCGCTGCCGTTCTGCCGCGGCACCGCGATCTGGGGTCGCCCGCTATACGTCCCGGCCGATGCCGATTCCGCCGCGCTGGAGGTCCTGCGACTGGCCCTGGAGGCGGAGCTGAACCGGATTGCCGAGCAGGCCGACCGGTCCTGCGGCCTGGAGCCGGTGGCGCCGGCCGAACCGCCGGCCGGCACAGACCATGCGAACCCCTGAGTTCTGGCGGCGCGACGGCGGGCTGGCCGCCCTGCTGGCGCCGCTCGGCTGGCTCTACGGCCTGGGGGCCCGGCTGGACCACGCGACCACATGGCGCCGCAGCGCGCCGGTGCCGGTGATCTCGATCGGCAATGTCACGGCCGGCGGCACCGGGAAGACGCCGCTCGCCATTGCCCTGGCCGAGCGGCTGGGCGCCCAGGGCCTGTCGGTGCACCTGCTGAGCCGCGGCTATGGCGGGCGCCTGGCCGGGCCGGTCCGGGTCGACCCCGCGGCCCATGACGCGGCCGATGTCGGCGACGAGCCGCTGCTGCTGGCCCGCGCCGCGCCGACCTGGGTGGCCCGCGACCGCTTCGCCGCCGCGCGTGCCGCGGCCCTGGCCGGCGCCCAGGTCCTGCTGCTGGACGACGGCCACCAGCACTACCGGCTGCGGCGGGATGTCTCGCTGCTGGTGGTCGATGCCGGCTTCTGGCTGGGCAATGGCCGGGTCATGCCGGCCGGCCCGCTGCGCGAACCCCTGGGCCCGGCCCTGCGGCGCGCCGATGCGCTGGTCGTGGTGGCCGATCCGGGCGAGGCGGCGGCGCCGGAGCCCAAGGTCCTCGCCCGCCTGCCCCACCACCCCGCGCAGTTCACGGTGCCGCCAGCGGCGGCCGGGGCGCTGCGCGGCCAGGCCGTCTTCGCCTTTGCCGGGATCGGCCGGCCGGCCAAGTTCTTCGCCAGCCTGCGCGGGATCGGCGCCCTGCCGGTGGCGGAGATCGCCTTCGCCGACCATGCCCCCTATGGCGTCGACCAGGTGGCACGCCTGCTGGAGGCCGCCGCCGCCGCAGAGGCCATCCCGGTGACCACCGAGAAGGACCATGTGCGCCTGCCGCGCGAGGCCCAGGCCCTGGTCACGCCGGTGCCGGTGCGCCTGCAGCTCGCCGACCCCGAGGCCCTGGACCGCCAGCTGGCGCCGGTCCTTGCGGCCGCCCGCCGGACGGCCGGGACGTCATGAGCCCGCCGCCCTATGGCAGCCGCAGGGCGCGCCCCCTGGACTATCCGGTCGGCGCGCTGGCCTGGGCCCTGGTCTGGCTGATCCGGCGCCTGCCGGTGGACTGGGCCTCGGCACTGGGCGGCGCCCTGGGCCGCGGCCTGGGGCCGTTGAGCCGCGCGCATCGCACGGCGCGCGGCAACCTGCAGCGCATGATGCCGGAGCTCGACGCGGCGACACGGCGCCGGGTGCTGCGCGGCATGTGGGACAATCTGGGGCGCACCGCCTTCGAGTATCCGCACCTGGATGCCTTCGCCATCGACGGGCCCGACCCCAGGATCGAGGTCGTCGGCCTGGAGCATGCGACGCCGCGCGACGGCCGGCTGGAGGTGATCTACTTCTCCGGCCATATCGGCAACTGGGAGATCCTCGGCCTGACCGCCGCGCAGCTCGGCACCCCGCCGACGGTGATCTACCGCGCCGCCAACAACCCGCTGACCGAGCGCCTGCTGCAGAAGCTGCGGGCGCCGGCGGCGGGGCGGCAGCTGCCCAAGGGCGCCCGTTCGGTGCGGCCGCTGCTGCAGGCCGCCCGCGACGGCGAGACCATCGCCCTGCTGGTCGACCAGAAGATGAACGACGGCATGGCGGTGCCGTTTATGGGCCGCCCGGCGATGACCGCGACGATGCCCGCGGAGTTCGCCCTGCGCTTCGGCCGCCCCCTGCTGCCCGCCTTCGCGGAGCGCCTGGGCGGCGCCCGCTTCCGGATCACCGTCCTGCCGCCGATCCGGGCGGAGGGCAGCGAGCGCGACCGCGCCGATGTCGCCGCGCTGCTGGCACGGATGAACGCCGTGCTGGAAGACTGGATCCGCGCGCATCCGGAGCAGTGGTTCTGGGTGCACCGCCGCTGGCCGGCGGAAGACTGAGCGGGCGCACCGAACTCCGCCTGCCCTGGAATCGCCGCATTCCGACACGGTTTTCGCCCCATTCGCGCCGCGAAATGGCCATCCCGACCGACGGCACAGCGAGGGCGAGATGGACAGATCGGCAGTCACCGGCATCGCAGGCGGCGCGGCAGCCGCCCTGCTGGCCATGCTGACCCTGGGCGGGACCGCCCTGGCGGCCATGCCGGACCCGGCCACCCGGCAATACTGTGCTTCCCGCTTTGCGCCGCAGGCGCTGCCGGAGCGCGGCGACCTGCCCCGGGGGTCGGCCAACCGGCCCGTGCTGCTGGGCAAGCCCGCGGCCGACATCGCCGCCGGCACTGTCATGCGGCAGATGGCCGAACCCGCCCCCGCGGCACCGGTGCCGCCTGCCCCGGGGATCCTGCGGGAGCGGGAGGAGGCGCCGGGCTGGGGCGAACGCTATCCCGCCACGCAGCCTTCCGGCGTGGTGGAAACCGCCCGGCAGCCGCGCTCCACCTTCGCGGCCGATGTCGACACCGCCTCGCTGTCCAACGTCCGCCGCTGGTTGCGCGGCGGCCGGTTGCCGCCGCCGGACGCAGTCCGGCCGGAGGAACTGGTCAATGCCTTCGACTATGCCTATCCGGCGCCCGGCAGCCGGGCCGAAGGATTCCGTCCCACCGCCGCCCTGTTCCCCGCGCCCTGGCGCGACGACCGCCACCTGCTGGCCATCGGCATCAAGGGCTGGACGATGCCCGATGCCGAACGGCCGGACGCCAACCTGGTGCTGCTGCTGGACGTCTCCGGCTCGATGCGGGCGGCGGAGAAGCTGCCGCTGGTGAAGCAGGCGTTCTGCCTGCTGCTCCACGGCCTGGAGGCCCGCGACACGGTGTCGATCGTGACCTATGCCTCCGGCACCGGCACCGCGCTGCCGCCGACCTCCGCCGCGGAGCGGGAGAAGGTGCTGGCGGCCCTGGAGGCCCTGTCGGCCGGCGGCAGCACGGCCGGCGCCAGCGGGCTGGAGCTCGCCTATGCCGCCGCACGGATGGCCCGGCGGCCCGGCGCGGCCGATCGCGTGATCGTCGCCACCGATGGCGATTTCAACATCGGGCCCAGCGATACCGCCGCGCTGACCGCGCTGATCCGCCGGCAGGCCGCCGACGGCATCGACCTGAACCTGGTCGGCGTCGGCAACGGCAATGTCCGCGACGACCTGATGCAGGCGCTGGCCCAGAACGGCAACGGCATCGCGGTGCAGCTGGACGGCATCGAGGAGGCAGAGCGGGTCTTCGTGCGGGACCTCACCGGGTCACTGGTCACCGTGGCCCGCGACGTGAAGATCCAGGTGGAATTCAACCCCGCCCGGGTCACCAGCTGGCGCCTGATCGGCTACGAGACCCGCGCGCTGGAGGTGGCGGACTTCCGCGACGATGCGGTGGATGCCGGCGAGATCGGGTCCGGCCATACGGTGACCGCGCTCTACGAGGTCACCCTGGCCGGCCTGGACCCCTCCCCCTTCCCGCCGCTGCGCTACGGCCCACAGCCGGCGCCGCCGGCGGCGGCCGAAGCGGAATTCGCCCGGATCGCCCTGCGCTTCGTGCCGGGCGATGGCGGCGCGGCGCGGGAGGTGGTGCGGACCGTCGCCGCAGCCGACCTTGTCACGGACCCGGCCGCGCTCCCCCACGACCGGCGCTTCGCGGCTGCGGTGGCATGGTTCGCCCGCAAGCTGCGCGGCGATTCCCTGGGCGACGGCAAGGCGGCCGGCGGCGGCTGGGCCGCACTCATCCGGCTGGCCGACAATGCCAGGGGCCCCGACCCCGACGGCCGCCGTGCCGGGCTCGTCGACCTGATCCGCCGGGCGGCACGGCTCGACCCGGCCGGCGGCTGAGGCTGGCCGGCTGCAGGCATGCGCCGGCGCGGTTCAGGGCCGCAGGAAACGGCCCTGCCCGGCCGCGTTCAGATGCTCGACCGTCACCGACGCGATACGGCCGGCAGCGTCCTGCCCGAAATCGACCGCCGAGAGCGAGCCCAGCGGCGCGTTCTCGCCCGCCGGCACGAAGGCGAAGCGGTTGCCGTCCCAGTGCCGCAGCGGAAAGGTCATTCCCTTGGGCCCGAGGATGGCCGCCAGGCCGCCATCCTGCTCAACGACCTGCAAGGTGCCGAAATAGGCATTCTCATAGTCGCCGGCATAGTCCGCCAGCGGCAGCGGGGGTGCCGGCGATGCCGGCGCAGCCATGTCCGCCAGGCTGCCGGCAGGCGCCGACATCGGCATGATCCGGGGGTTGTAGCCGGCGTACCAGTCCCGCGTGATCTCGCCATACTGCACCAGGTCGGCGAACTCGCGGCCCAGCGCCTCGACGGCGCCGACGGGCGAACCGTTGCTCAGCACGACGATGCCCAGGCCCAGCGACGGGATCATCAGGAAGTTGGTGCCGGTGCCCTGGTAGAAGCCGCCGGAATGGGTCAGCACCGTGCGGCCGGACGGATCGCTGCCGACGCCGAAGCCGAAGCCATAGAGCTCCGTCCTGGCAGTGGCGGCGGGCGTCGGCGATGCGATCACCTCCGCAGTGATCGCCGGCAGCAGCGCCTGGGTGTCGATCAGCTGACGGCCCCCGGCTTCGCCGCCCTGCAGCACCAGGCTCATCCAGGTCGCCATGTCGCGCACCGAGGCGCTGACCCCGCCGGCAGGCGATTGCGCATCGGGCTGTCGCACGAACAGCGGCCGGAAACCCTCCGGCGTCAGGGTATGCCCGTCCGCCCGGTTGTCCCGGCCGGCGAAATCGGCGAAGCGCGAACTGGTCCGGGTCATGCCCAGCGGGGCATAGAGCGCCGTTTCGGACAGGGTGGCCCAGTCCATGCCGGACGCGGCGGCGACCGCCTCGGCCGCGGCCGTCAGGCCGAAATTGGTATAGGCGTAGCTGGCGCGGAACGGCGCGAGGGGCAGCAGCCGGAGCCGCTCCAGGATCGCCTGGCGGCCGAAGCCGAGATCCTCCAGGTCGTCGCCGGCATGGTCGGGCAGCCCGGAGCGATGGGCATAGAGATCGCCGACGGTGACATGCCGGGTGACCCAGGGATCCGCCAGGGCGAACCAGGGCAGCGCGGTCGTCACCGGCATGTCCCAGGCAACCTGCCCGGCCGTGACCTGGGCGGCCACCACGGTCGCGCCGACCGCCTTCGACAGCGAGGCGATCTGGAATACGGTCTCGGAATCCACCGTCTCCGGCGCGCCGACGCGCCGCACCCCGAATCCCTTCGCGTAGACGGTCCTGCCGTCGCGCACCACGGCGACGGCCAGGCCCGGCACCTTGCTGCGGTCGAGGATCGCCGCGACCAGGTCGTCGAGGCGTCCGAGCGCGGCGTCGATCCGCCCCGCGGGAACCGCGATGCCCACCGTCTGCGCCGGCGGGCCATCGGCCTGGATCGCGGGTCCCGCCGCCCGGGCCGGCGGCAGCGCGGCGAGCAGGGTTGCAGCGGCAATCGCCGCCGCGCCGGCAAGGCGAAGGCGTGAAAGGGTCATTCTGGCTCCCTGCGGCCCCGTCCGGCGCATGCGCCGGCCCCGGGCGAATATGCGCCTAGCCGGCGTAGTCTGCCCTGGAGAAAACCTCGGTCGCTGCATCCGGCGTGGCATAGGGTTCCTGCCGGTCGACGCTCCAGTATTTCAGGTCGGCCAACGGGATCTGCTGGCCGGTGACCGCGCAGATCACGAAGCTGCCGGGCGCGATGACATCGAACGCCGCGTCGCGATAGACGATCCGGGCCTCGCCGCCCGAGGACTCGCTGCTTCCGAACATGGCTCAGGTCTCTCCCGGATCGCTGGACAGGGTTGTCGGCTTCGTCAGCAGGTTCAAACCAGTTTCCCCGGCCGAGATCAAGGCGGACGGTCAGAACAGTTCGCCCTGCTGCCTGCCGCCGCCGGCCTTCGGGGCCGGCGGGGGGGCCGCGCCGCCGGCCGGCGCCGGCCGCCGCGGGCGGGGACCGGTCGCCGCCGCATCCTCCGGCGCGCCGGCCGTCCCGGGGGAAGCTGCCGGGCCTTCGGCACGGACATCGCGCCGCCCATCGGCGAATTCCAGCACCAGCCGGCCGCCCGGTTCGATCCCGGCGGCCCGGTGCACCGGGCCGTCCGGGCCATGCACCAGCGCGAAGCCGCGCGCCAGCACGGAGCGATAGGACAGGCTGTCCAGCAGGCGCAGCTGGCGCACCAGCGCGTCCCGGCGCGGCGGCAGCAGCCGCGAGGCGGCGCCGTCGAGGCGGCGCGCCGTGGCCTGCAGGCGATCGTCCAGGCGCGCCACCTCGCGGGACAGAATCGCCGGGCGCAGGCCGGCGCTCCCGGCCGCCAGGGCGGCCCGCCGCTCCGCCAGGGCCGCGCGCGCCGCGCGCGGCAGGCGTTCGGCAAGTTCGTCGTGACGCTGCTGTGCCAGGGCCAGCAGTTCGCGCGGTCCCCGCAGGCCGCGCGCCAGGTCGGCCAGCCGCTGCCGCGCGCCCTGGGCGCGGCGGCGCACCGCCGCATCGCCCCGGCTGCCGAGCGAGGCGAGGTCCTCGGCCAGGTCCAGCCGGACCGGCACCGCGATCTCCGCCGCCGCGGTCGGGGTGGGCGCGCGGCGGTCGGACGCATGGTCGATCAGGGTGGTGTCGGTCTCGTGCCCGACCGCAGAGATCAGCGGGATCCGGCAGTCTGCCGCCGCCCGCACCACGATCTCCTCGTTGAACGCCCAGAGGTCTTCCAGGCTGCCGCCGCCGCGGGCAACGATCAGCACGTCGGGCCGCGGCACCGGCCCGCCGGGAGCGATCGCGTCGAAGCCGCGGATGGCGGCGGCGACCTGACCGGCCGCCGCATCGCCCTGCACCAGCACCGGCCAGACCAGCACGTGGCAGGGAAAGCGTTCCCGCAGGCGATGCAGGATGTCGCGGATCACCGCGCCGGTGGGCGAGGTCACCACGCCGATCACCGCCGGCAGGTAGGGCAGCGGGCGCTTGCGCTCCGCCGCGAACAGGCCCTCGGCGGCCAGCGCCTGGCGGCGCTGCTCCAGCAGCGCCATCAGCGCGCCCAGACCCGCCAGCTCCATGCGCTCGATGACCATCTGGTACTTCGAGCGGCCGGGGAAGGTCGTCAGCTTGCCGATGCAGACCACCTCCATGCCGTCTTCCGGCATGACGCCGAGCCTGGCCGCGGTGCCGCGCCAGCAGACCGCGTCCAGCACCGCCTGGTCGTCCTTCAGGGTGAGATAGAGATGCCCCGACCCGGCGCGCTTGAAGCCGGAGATCTCGCCGCGCACCCGCACCAGGCCGAAAGCATCCTCGACACTGCGCTTCAGCCGGAGGGAGATCTCCCCCACCGTCCATTCCTGCAGGTTGCTGGCATTTTCCGACATGGCTGCGCCCGGGCTCCGTTGCGCCGGAGCGCCGGTTTCCGCCTGTTTTGGAAACCGCGACCGACATGCTATCAAGCCGCCATGATAGGGGTGTCGGCCGGGCCGGGGAACCGTGCGCGACGGTGTCCGGCGCGGGTTCCGCCGCAGCGGCGGCCCGTCCGCGGCGCCGTCCCGATACCTCGAATGGCCCCATCGTGACGTACCGGACAAGGATGCTATGCGCGTATTGATCATCGGCTCCGGCGGCCGAGAGCATGCCCTGTGCTGGTCGCTGTCGGGTTCCTCCCTGGTGACGGAGCTGTTCTGCGCGCCGGGCAATGGCGGCATCGCCGACATCGCCACCTGCCTGCCGATCGACCCGATGGACTTCCCCGCGATCCTGGCGGCGGTGCGCGAGCAGGGCATCGAATTCGTCGTGATCGGGCCGGAAGGCCCGCTGGCCAAGGGCATCGTCGACTATCTGGAGGAGCATGGCGTCGCCACCTTCGGGCCCAGCAAGGCTGCCGCGCAGCTGGAATCCTCCAAGGCCTTTGCCAAGGATTTCTGCGACCGCTTCAACATCCCGACCGCGGCCTGGGTCGCCTGCCAGACCATCGAGCAGGCGCGCAATGCCATCGCACGCTTCGGCAGCCCGGTCGTGGTCAAGGCCGATGGCCTGGCGGCCGGCAAAGGCGTCACGGTGGCAGCGAGCGAGGCCGAGGCGATGGCCGCCGCGCAGGCGCTGTTCGGCGGCGCCATGGGCAATGCCGGCCGCACCGTCATCGTCGAGGAATGCCTGACAGGCGAGGAGGCGAGCTTCTTCGCGATCTGCGACGGCAGGACCGCGCTGCCGCTGGCCGGCGCGCAGGACCACAAGCGGGTCGGCGACCGCGACACCGGCCCCAATACCGGCGGCATGGGCGCCTATTCGCCGGCGCCGATCCTGACCCCGGGCATCCAGTCCGCGGTGATGGAGCGGATCGTCCGGCCGGTGGTCGCCGGCATGGCTGCGGAAGGCCGCCCGTTCAAGGGCATCCTGTACTGCGGCCTGATGCTGGACGGCGAGGGCCCGAAGCTGATCGAGTTCAACACGCGGTTCGGCGACCCGGAGGCACAGGTGGTCCTGGCGCGGCTGATGTCGGACCTGATGCCCGCGCTGATCGCCGCCCGCGACGGCGCCCTGAAATCCCTGGACCTGCGCTGGTACCCGGAGACGGCGCTCTGCGTGGTGATGGCCGCGAAGGGCTATCCCGGCCGCTATCGCAGCGGCGAGCCGATCCGCAACCTGGCGGCGGTCGAGGGCATGGACGATGTGCTGGTGTTCCATGCCGGCACCACCGTCGCCTCCGATCGGCAGCTGGTCAGCAGCGGCGGCCGGGTGCTGGGCATCACCGCCCTGGGGGCCAATATCCGCGAATCCCAGTCGCGCGCCTATGCGGCGGTCGACCGGGTCGACTGGCCCGGCGGGTTCTGCCGGCGCGATATCGGCTGGCGCGCGGTGCAGCGGACCAAGCCGCCGCCCCGGTGACCGCCCCTGTGACCGCCCCCGTCACCGGATTGCAGGCTGGCCTGCCCGCGGGAAAGCCCCATAAACTCCCCTGCCGGACCGCGATCATGACCCTGGCTGTCGGCGTCACGCCGACGGCCCCCAGAAACAACTGCCCCAATGCTGCCCGGGAGGCGCGCCGATGAGTGACACGGACAAGTTCAGCGGGACCATGCCGGTGCAGGAGCGGCACAGCTTCGACATGGCCCGGCTGGAGGCATGGATGCATGCCCATGTGGAAGGCTTCGAGGGCCCGCTGGAGGTCGCCCAGTTCAAGGGCGGTCAGTCGAACCCGACCTTCCGCCTGAACGCGAAGAGCGGCAGCTACGTCCTGCGGCGCAAGCCGCCCGGCAAGCTCCTGCCCTCGGCCCATGCGGTCGATCGAGAGTTCAAGGTGATCTCCGCGCTGCATCCCACCGACGTCCCCGTCGCGCGCCCCTATGCGCTGTGCGAGGACGAGAGCGTCATCGGCACGATGTTCTACATCATGGACTGCGTCGACGGCCGGATCCTGTGGGACCAGAGCCTGCCCGGCATGACGCCGGCGGAGCGGGCCGCCACCTACGACGGCATGAACAGGGTCATCGCCGCGCTTCACAAGGTCGACTACAAGGCGGTCGGGCTGGAGGATTTCGGCAAGCCGGGCAACTACATCGCCCGCCAGATCAGCCGCTGGACCAAGCAGTACAAGGCCTCGGAGACCGAGTCGATCGAGGCGATGGACAACCTGATCGCCTGGCTGCCGGAGAACATGCCCGCCGACGAGCAGATCGGCGTGGTGCATGGCGACTATCGCCTGGACAACATGATCTTCCACCCGACGGAGCCGCGGGTGCTGGCGGTGCTGGACTGGGAATTGTCGACCCTGGGCGATACCAATGCCGACTTCGCCTATCACTGCATGTCCTGGCGCCTGCAGCCGGGGCAGTTCCGGGGCATCGGCGGCCTGGACCTGGGGTCGCTCGGCATCCCGTCGGAAACCGCCTACCGGCAGGCCTATTGCCGGCGCGTGGGCCGCCCGGACATTCCCCATTGGGACTTCTACCTGGCCTACAACATGTTCCGCCTGGCCGGCATCCTGCAGGGCATCATGGGCCGGGTGGTCGACGGCACCGCCGCCAGCGAGCATGCCATCCAGCAGGGCAAGCGCGCCCGGCCGATGGCGGAGATGGGCTGGCAGCAGGTCGAGCGGATGCGCGCGAGCCAGGCCTGAGCGCCGCCCGCGGGCTCATCCCGCGGGCCCATGGCGCCGTTACCCTCAACAAACTGGGACGGACATCAACATGGACCACCGGGACGCGCCCGATGCTGTCCGGTTCAGGTCGGCTGCTGTGCGATATGGCGCGGCCTGCCCCCCAAAAGCTCGTCACTCGCGGGCTTGTCCCGCGAGTCCATGGTGCCGCTGCGCAACGGTTTCCAACAGGTTCCGGGGCGATTGAGCCTCGCGCCCAGATGGACCGCCGGGTCGCGCCCACTGGTGTCCGGTTGAGTGCCGTTCTGCGGCCTCATGCGTTTTATAGCTTCGTCATGCGCGGGCTTGTCCCGGTCGCCGGGCGATGCCCGGCAACCCATCGCGCCGCAGCTCAATAAGATCAGGCCATTATCGAACCTGGCGGCACCATGGACCACCGCGACGAGCGC
>JAVJON010000040.1:0-21035 GCA_040216765.1 Sneathiellaceae bacterium
CTTGACCATGCAATCGTCGGTGAAGGTCTTCGCCACCGTCGCGACGGTCTGGCATTCCGCCAGCTTGAAGCGGGTATTCTGGAACTCGAAGATCGCCTTGCCGAAGGCCTTGCGGTCGCGGACATAGTCCAGGGTCAGGTCCACCGCATGCTGCATCTGGGTGGCGCAGCGCAGCGCGATGATCAGCCGCTCCCAGGGCAGCTGGTTCATCAGCTGGCCGAAGCCCCTGCCCTCCTCCAGGCCGAGCAGGCTGGTCTGCGGCACCCGCACATCGTCGAAGAACAGCTCCGAGGTGTCGGCCGCCTTTTGCCCCAGCTTCGCCAGGTTGCGGCCGCGGCGGAAGCCGTCGACCGCGTTGGTGTCCACCAGGATCAGCGAGGTGCCCTTGGCGCCCAGGCTGGGGTCGGTCTTGCAGACCGTGACCACCAGGTCGGCATGCTGGCCGTTCGAGATGAAGGTCTTCTGGCCGTTGATCACATAATGGTTGCCGTCCTTGCGCGCCGTCGTCTTGATGTTCTGCAGGTCCGACCCGGCGCCCGGCTCCGACATGGCGATCGCCGCCACCGTCTCGCCCGAGGCCATGCGCGGCAGCCAGTGGCGCTTCTGCTCCTCGGTGCCGAAGGACAGCAGGTAATGCGCCACGATGCCGGAATGCACCGAGTTGCCGAAGCCGACCACGCCGGCGCAGACCTGCTCCTGCACGATCACCGCCTCATGCGCGTAGGTGCCGCCGCCGCCGCCATATTCCTCCGGGATCGAGGCGCAGAGCAGTCCCGCCGCGCCGGCCGTCGTCCAGGCGTCGCGGTCGACCATGCCCTGGTCGATCCAGCGCTCCATCCGGGGCGCGAACTCGCGGGTAAAGAACTTGCCGGCGGAGTCCCGCAGAAGCCGCAGTTCCTCGTTCATCCACGGCGCGTCGTTGCGGTCCATTTCCTTCTGTCCTCCGCTGCAGCACATTGTCCCGGATCTGCCCCCACATATGCCGGGGGGCAGGTCGGATGCGCAAGCGCGCCAGCAACCGTCCCGCAGCCATGACCCGACCCGACGACCCAGACCCAGGCCAGGCGGACAGCCTCGCCGTCGCGATCGCCGAGGCCTCCCTGGCGCGCTACCTCGCCGCCTGCGAGGAACGCGTGCCGGGCTTCGCGCGGCGGCATCTGGGGCTGCTCGGCAGCCTGCGCCTGCACCGCCATGCCGCCGGCTGGGACGTGGTGAAGGCGCCGATCAACATCATCCTGGGCATCGTCAACCTGGCCTGCGAGCTGCTGGGCCGGCTGGTGCAGCGCGCCGGCCTGCCGCGTGCCGGCGGCTGGCTGCGGCAACGCCACTGGGTGCTGCAGACCAGGGTGATGCACCGGCTGGACCGGCTGCTGCGGGTCGAACTGCTGCACTGGCCGCTGGATGCGCAGGGGCGGCCCACCGGTGTCGACGGGCTGACCGAGGCCCTGCTGGCCGATCCCCGCCTGCAGGGCGGCGACCCCACCCTGCCCCTGCCCCGGCCGCATGTCGATGCGGCGGCGGCCCGCCTGGTCGACCGGCTGATCGCCCACTACCTGGCCGACCGGACCGCGGTGGCGGAGATCACCGTGGCCCTGATCTCCACCGTGCTGAGCTGGTGGCTGGTCGGCGCGGCGGCGCCGGGGGCCCTGGGGCTCGCGGGCCCGCTGGCCGACGCGCTGAGCCTGCGGGAGGCGGTGTCCGGTTTCCCGCTGGGCGACGGCCTGGGCCAGGTCTGGTACGGCCTGTTCGGCGTGGAGACGCCCTGGTTCGTGACCGCGGTGACCGCGGCCTGGCTGACCGCCCTGTTCGCGGTGGCCGCGGCCTTCGCCGGCATCGTCGCCGACCCGGTGGAATCGCTGACCGGCGGCCACCGCCGCCGCCTGCGCAAGCTGGTCGCCGCGATCGGCACCGGCCTGCGCGGCGCGGCCGATCCCCGCATGGCGACCCGGTCGCGCTATCTGGCACGCCTGTTCGACCTGCTCGACCTGGCGCAGGCGGCCGCGCGCGGCCTCACCTGATCGGGTCAGGGAGCCGCGGGGGTATCGCGCCGCGCCCCGACGGGGGATAGTTGCGGGAACCAGAAACCGCCCACGCCATCACCAGATCCCGGACCCTCCATGACCGACAGCGACACGCCGCCCGCCGGCTCACAGCCCGCGACCTCCCCGGGTGCGGGCTTCCTGGCGCCCTATCGTGTGCTCGACCTCAGCGACCATCGCGGCCAGATCGCGGGCCGGACCTTTGCCCAGCTGGGCGCCGACGTCGTGCAGGTGGAACCGCCCGGCGGCAGCAACGGCCGGCGCATCGGGCCGTTCGACGATGGCGGGCGGTCGATGTACTGGGCGGCCTATGCCGCGGGCAAGCGCAGCATCTGCCTGGACGATGCCGATCCGGGCGACCGCCGGACCCTGCTGGCCCTGGTCGCGGCAGCGGATTTCATCGTCGAATCGCGCGGGCCGGCGGAGCCCGCCCGGCTGAGCCCGGCGGAGATCGCGGCCGCCAATCCCTGGGCGATCCACCTGCTGATCAGCCCGTTCGGCATGACCGGGCCGAAGGCGGACTGGGCGGCGACCGACCTGACCCTCTGGGCGGCCGGCGGCCCGCTGCTGCCGACCACCCTGGGGGACCGCCCGCCGATGCGCATCGCGGTGCCGCAGGCCTGGCATCATGCCGCGATGGATGCCGTCGGCGGTGCCCTGGTCGCCCATATTGCGCGCCAAGCCAGCGGGCGCGGCCAGCGGGTGGAGACGGCCGTGCAGCGGTCCACCACGCAATGCACCCTGTCCGCCAGCCTGGCCCCGCCGATCGGCCATGCCGACTATTCGATCCGGCCGCAATACAAGGGCACCAAGACGAAATCCGTCGACATGAGCGGCAGCGGCGCCCGCACGCAGCGGTCGAAATGGCCGTCGCGCGACGGCCTGCTGGAACTGCACCTGGCCATCGGCCCGGCCGCGGGCCGGTTCACCAACAATTTCTTCGCCGTGATGCGCGAGCGCGGCGCGCTCAGCGAGGACTTCGCCGGCTGGGACTGGATGAGCATCCATCACCGCATCATGGCCGACGAGGTGACGCAGGAGGCGATGGAGGCGATGCGCGCCGAGGTCGGCGCCTTCCTGCTGAACATCGGCCACGAGGAGGCGGTGGAGCTGGCGATCAGCCGCAAGCTGCTGCTGGCGCCGGTGACCACGGTCGCCGACCTGGCCGCGAGCCGGCACCTGGCCGCACGCGGCTTCTTCCGCACCGCCACGGATGCCGGCGGCCGCAGCCTCGCCCTGCCCGGCCCCTTCGCCCGGACCGCCGCGGCGGGTTTCGCCGACATCCCTGCCGCCCCGGCGCTGGACGGCGCTGGCGCGGCGGTGCGCCGGGACTGGCTGGCGGAGGCGCCGGCCGGGGCCGCCCCGCCGCGGCCGGCGGCCGTCGCGCCGGCGCCGGCCGCACCGCTCGCCGGCCTGAAGGTGCTGGACCTGGCCTGGGTCGTCGCCGGGCCGATGATCGGCCGCAACCTGGCGGATTTCGGCGCCACGGTGGTGCGGATGGAGACCGCGAAGCGGGTCGATACCGCGCGCAACATGGGGCCGTTCCCCGGCGGCACCTTCGAACCGGCGCGCTCGGCGCTGTTCGACAATTGCAACACCGGCAAGCTCGGCCTCTCGCTCGACCTTGGCCGGCCCGAGGCCCGCGCCGTGGTGCGCGACCTGGCGGCCTGGGCCGACGTGGTGGTGGAATCCTTCGCGCCCGGCCAGATGGACCGCTGGGAGATCGGCTATGACGTGCTGCGCGCGGGCAATCCCGACCTGGTGATGCTCAGCACCTCGCTGATGGGCCATGACGGGCCGTGGAGCGCGCTCGCCGGCTACGGCAATATCGGCGCCGCGATGGCCGGCTTCCAGGGGCTGGTGGGCGCGCTGGACGACCTGCCGATCGGCCCGTTCGGGCCCTATACCGACTATATCGCCCCGCGCTTCGGGCTTGTCGTCCTGCTGGCAGCCCTGGACGCGCGGCGGCGCACCGGCCGGGGCTGCCGCCTGGACATGTCGCAGTCGGAAGCCGGGATGCAGTTCCTCGCCTCGGCCTTCGCCGATTTCAGCGCGACCGGCCGGATCGCCAGGGCGAACGCCAACCGCGATCCCGACATGGCGCCGCACGGCGTCTTCCCCTGCCTGCCGGACGCCAATGGCAACCCGCGCTGGCTGGCGCTCGCCGTCCGCGACGATGCCGAATGGCAGCGCCTGGCGCAGGCGATGGGCGGCGCGGCGCTGGCCGGGGATGCCCGTTTCGCCGCGCTGCCGGACCGCCAGGCGCATGTCGCCGCGCTGGAGGCGCTGGTCGCCGGCTGGACCCGGGGCCAGGAGGCGCTTGCCCTGCAGGACCGGCTGCAGGCCCTTGGCCTGGCGGCCCATATCGCCGCGAACTCCGAGGATCTCTGGGCGGACCCGCAGCTGCAGCATCTGGGGCATTTCGTCCACCAGGCGCATCCGCTCGGCCCGATGACGGTCGAGGCCTGCCGCATCGCGCTCTCGGCCACCCCGGCCGCGCCCGCGCGCCCGGCGCCGACCGTCGGCGGCGACAATGTCCAGGTGCTGCGCGGCATCCTCGGCTATGACGAGGCGCGGATCGCGGAACTGGCGGCCGCCGGCGCGCTGGCCTGAAAGCGAGCAGGCCGTCTCAGCCCGCGCCGCCGTCCATCTTGCCCTGCAGCTCCCGCAGGCTGTCCTGCGGATAGTCGATCACCTTCACCGGCGCGCTTGCGGTCGCCAGCAGGGTGCCGTCCAGGTCGCGCAGCTCGCCCTCCGTGAACACCGTCCTGCGCCCGCCGCCGATCCGGCGTCCGGTACAGCGCACCGGCCCGACCCGCGCCGGCGCGACATAGTTGACGGTCATCGACAGGGTGATGCCGTAGCGCCGCTCCGTCGGGTCCGCGCCCATCGACGCCGCCACGGTCAGCGCCGTGTCCAGCATCGTCGCCACCAGCCCGCCATGGCAGGACTGCCCGGCATTCATGTGCTCGTGGCCCAGGGTGAAGCCCAGCAGGGCGTAGCCGTCGCCATGCTCCAGCAGTTCGGGCGGGAAATGGTCGGTCAGCAGGCGGGTCGTGAACATCGGCATCGACGGAGGGTCTCCCGGCACGAAGGGCGGCGCGGATCGAATGGATGGCGGAAGAGAGTGGGAGTCGAACCCACCGGACACGCCTGCGGCGCCCCCCGACAGGTTTGAAGCCTGCGCGCCCCACCGGGAACGGGTCTCTTCCGGAATGCGGAGGCGCAGTGTAGGGGGTATTCGGTTCGTCCCGAAACGTGGAAATGATGTGACCTGCGGCCCGGCATCGCCGCCGGCGACTTGGGGCCCGGGTCACGCCCGGGGCGGCGCCACCGACGGCCCCCCCGCCGCGCCGCGCCCGTTCAGGCGCCGTGCGGCAGGCCCTCCGGGATCTGCACCCGGCGGCTGCCGGCGGCGAAATCGTCCAGCGCGAAGGACCAGGCCGTGCGCGGCCAGCGGATTTCCATCTGCCGCCGGCGCGGCCGGTAGACGGCGGTGTAGAGGGTGCCGAAGCCGGCCGAAAAGGCGGTGGAATAGAGCGGCGGCTTCAGGAAGGCGCCGATGAACTTCTCCTCCGGATCGACATGCAGGGTCAGCCGCTGCAGCAGGAAGCGCTCGCGCTCCACCGTCGCGGTGAACCGCGCATGGCTGACCCATTCCACCGCCTCCTGGTGGTTGGTCGCGACCGCGGCATGGGTCAGCACGGCGGGCCGGTCCGGCGCCAGCATGGCGGTGAGGTAGCGGCGCTCGGCATCCAGGACGGTGACGTTGTAGCTCATATGGGTCGGCAGCCGCGCCAGGGCCGCGCCCGCCTGCTCCGCCGTCTCGCAGGTCTGCAGGACATAGCGCAGGATCAGCGGCACGCCGAAGCCCTCGCCCACGGCTGCGCGCCCACCGAAGGTCAGCGAAAGCGCCAGCCCGGCATCGTTCACGCCGTCGACCAGGCCCCAGAGCCCGTCGCTGACCCCCATCACCCGCCGGCCCAGCCAGCCGGTGTGCAGGATCAGGCTGTCGAAGGCGGCGGGGCTGTAGTCGTAGTTGCGCACCAGCACCGGCTCCGCGCCCGGCCAGATCGCCTGGGAGCAGCCCGACAGGTAGGGCGGCGGGCAGAAGAAGCTGAGGAAGCGGGATTCCCGGTCGCCGCCGCCGGCCAGCGCGCAGAGCCGGTCATAGAGGCCGACCAGCTCCGGCATGTGGCGCTGCAGGGCCTGCCGGCACTGCAGCCAGGTCGGTCGCGCCGTCTCGCCCTCGCGCAGCCACCAGCGGCGATAGTCCGGCCAGTATTCGGCGAAGAGCCCGGCCCAGACCGGGCCGGGCTCCGCTTCCGACAGGGCCCGCCAGACCGCGTCCATCGCGGGTCCTAGAGGATCTTGAACGCCGGCTCGGCGAGCACTTCGGCCGTGGGCAGCGGCCGCGCCACGAAGTTCGACTTGATGCCATGGATCCACTTCTTCGCCCGCTCGTTCAGCCTGAAGCCGTTGGTCATCGACCGGCCGCGCGTCACCAGGATGCCCAGGTCGGCGCCCTCGTAGCGGTAATCCCCGGCATCCTGGATGCGCAGGAAAAAGGCCTCGTTCTCGCTCTCCACCGCACGCCGGTGATAGTCGAAGCGGTCGAACACCACGCGGCCGTCCTCCAGCATCCGGTAGATCCCCGATTCCGGCGCCTTGGTGATGATGTCCACGCTGTCGTCGGTATGCTTGATGACCATCTGCGACCAGCTGTCGATCATGTCGGGATCCGCCCAGCGGGCATTCAGCTCGTCGACGTCGAGCTTGAACGGCTTCTTGGAGAATTCCAGCAGGTGGAACAGGAACAGGGGTGCATCCGCATGCGCGAAGGCGGCATGGTTCGTCATCGACGAACAACCTGTGATCCGCGGATTCAGTTCCCCCAGCCAGATCTCGCCGGACTTCTTCTCGATCAGGAAATCCAGCTCGAAATAGCCGCGATAGCCTTCCTTGCGCAGCTGCTCGCCGAACTTGAAGGTCAGCTCCCGCGCGCGCTGGCGGGTCTTCGGCGGGAAGGCGGTGGCGAGGATCTCGTTGCCGCACCAGCCGCCGCGATAGGGGGTCAGCTCCGAGAACCCGACCAGCTCGGTCATCAGGGGGCCGACGATGGTGCCCTGCGAGGTCGCGCAGGCCTCGATCGCCGAGCCGCGGCAATCGATCCGCTTCATGATCTTGATCTCGCCCTGGCCGACGATCTCATGCTCGTGGCGGCGGAAATCGGCCTCCGACTTGATGAAGAAGGTGGTGTGGCCGGAATCGCCGAAGGCGGATTGCAGCACCAGGTCGTGGCCGATCTTCGCCTTCTCGCAGAGCTTGCGCAGCTGGTCGTAGCCGGTGACCTCGGCAAGGGTGTTGGGCACCGACGGCACGCCGGCCTTGTCGCCGATCCGCACGGTCTCGATCTTGTTGTCGCAGCGGGTGCGCAGGGATGCCTTGGGGAACCAGACCTGGCCGCCGAGCTCCTTTGCCAGGCGCTCGGTCTCCTCGTCGAACATCAGGAAGACGAATTTCGGCTTGCCGCCGCGCCGCTTCACCAGGTCGATGACCTCCTTGTGCTGCAGCAGGTAGTTGTTGATGTCCTCGATCGACTGGAACTCGGCATGCGGCTGCTCCGACGGGGAAAAGACATTGGGATGCCGGCCATCGTAGCAATCGATATAGCAGATATACTTGAAGTTCTTGCACCATTCGTCGAGGCCGAGAAGATTGAAGTTCGTCGCCGATACGAAATAGACGGGATCCTCGTTACGGTGAAAAAAGCGGCGGATCTCGGAAATGTTTTTCAGTGTCTGCTTCGGCATGGAAACCTCCTGTCTTTTCATTTTATTCGGCGGCAATCTTCTTCTGCATCTGCGGGCGGCCGGCCAGGGCGGCCCCGGTGAAGATGCGCAGGCCCAGGTCGGGCCGGTAGCCGTGGATCTCGTTGACGTCGAGCGCCAGCATGAAGGAGAGGATCTCCACGGAGACCACCTGCCCCGGCACCAGGATCGGGAAGCCCGGCGGATAGGGGATCACGAAGGAGGCGGAGACCAGCTCCCGCCCCCCGTCGACCGTGGCCGCAAGCGCATCGTCCAGGTCCAGATAGTCGCAGTTGTTCTCGTCGTAACTGAGGAAGAAGGCGCTGCGTATATCGCCCTCGGGCGTGCCGTCGTCGGACCGGAAGGCATCGTGGAACCGGCTGAAGTCGGGCAGCGGCGGCACGTCGACCATCAGGTTCTTCACCCGCTTCGCGAAGCTCAGCTTCTCCATCTTGGAGGCTTCGTCGAGCAGGTCGTCCAGGTCCTGGGCGATCTTCACCAGGACCTCGATCAGGTAGGCCACCGACGAGCGCGTGGTGCCGATATTGGTCATGAACAGGACGGTGTTGCGGGAGGTCTTGTTGATCTGGATCCCGTACTTGTCCATCAGGATGCGGGTCTTGAAGGTGTCGCCGTCCCAGCCGGTGCCGCCGACCGCCAGGGTCACGCGGGTGGCGTCCAGCACGAACTCGTCATGCGCCCAGGCCTCCCAGATGTCGTTCCAGCCCTGGTCCGGGTCGTAATAGGAGGTGATGCCGCTCTCGCGATGGCTCTCCGGGATCATGTCGCCGGCCGTCAGCACGCGGAAATACTTCTTCAGCAGCGGATGGGTGGAGATCGCCCGGCGCATCGACATCGCCGCCTCGACCTGGCGCTGCACGAACTCGAAGCCCTCCAGCTCCACCTGGCGGCGGCCGACATCCAGGCTGGCGATGATCTGGTAGTTGGGCGAGGTCGAGGTGTGGGTCATGTAGGCTTCGTGGAAGGTCTGCTCGACCTCGCCCTTGAAGTCCTGGTCGTGCACATGGATCATCGAGCCCTGCCGCAGCGCGGTCAGGGTCTTGTGCGTCGACTGCGTGGCATAGACCCGCACCCGCGCGTCCGGCGGCGGGATCAGCCGGGCGTCCAGCAGCGCCGCGTCGCCGGCCTTCGCCAGCGCCTTCTGCTGCGCGGCATGGGCCTTCGCCAGTTCCGGCTGCTTCAGGCGCGCGCGCAGGGTGGCGGCGGCGTTCATCGCGGTGCGCTGGCGATAGGTCGGTCCGAACCGGGCGAAGGCGAACCAGGCCTCGTCCCACAGGAAGATCAGGTCCCGCTTGATGGCGAGGCATTCCTCCATCACCCGTTCGACATTGTAGACGATGCCGTCGAAGGTGCAGTTGGTCAGCAGCAGCATCCGCACCCGGTCCAGCTTTCCGGCGGCCTTCAGCTGCAGCAGCTGGTGCTTGATCTCGCGGATCGGCACCGCGCCGTACATCGAGTATTCGTTGAGCGGGTAGCTGTCCAGGTAGACCACCTGCGCGCCGGCCAGCACCATCCCGTAATGGTGCGACTTGTGGCAGTCGCGGTCGACCAGGACGATGTCGCCGGGCCGCACCAGCGCCTGCACCACGATCTTGTTGCAGGTCGAGGTGCCGTTGGTGGCGAAGAAGGTCTGCCTGGAGCCGAAGGCGCGTGACGCCAGCTCCTGCGCCTCCTTGATCGGGCCATGCGGCTCCAGCAGGCTGTCCAGCCCGCCGGAGGTCGCCGAGGTCTCGGCCAGGAAGATGTTGGGGCCGTAGAAGGCCCCCATGTCCTGGATCCAGTGGGACCGGTAGATCGACTTGCCGCGGCTGATCGGCATGGCGTGGAACACGCCGGTCGGCTGCCGCGAATAGTCCTTCAGCGCGGTGAAGAACGGGGTGCGGAACTTCGCCTGCACGCCGCGCAGGATGTTCAGGTGCAGCTCCTGGAAATCCTCCTGGTTGTAGAACACCCGCCGGCAGAGCCCCAGGTCCAGCCCGGCGATCGCCTCCACCGACCGGTCGGTGATCAGGTAGGTGTCCAGTTCGGGGCGCACCTTGGCGATCAGGCGGCAGAGTTCGGGGCCGTAATTCTCCGGCCGCAGGGCATCCACATCCTCCGAATCGCCGACCCGGTTGAGGTAGCGCTTGAGGATCGGCAGCTCGTTCTTGGACTTCAGCCGCAGGCCCGGGCGGACGACGACCGCCTGGATATTGTGGTTGAACAGGATGCCGATCAGCGCGTCTTCCAGGCTCGGCACCACCACCGTCTCGTAGAGGAAGGGATCCTCCGGCCGCCGCATCCGCAGGATGGAGTTGCGCAGCCAGCGCTCCTGCTGCTCCCCCAGGTCGTCCACGACAAGGACCTCGAAATAGGGCCTGGCGAGCGCCCGCGCCTCGGGCGACAGCAGCGCCTCGTCCTCCAGCTCCTCGGCATCGCTGTCGTCGCGCTCCAGCGGGATCGACCGCCGCCGATAGGCGCCGGAGGACAGCGCCCGCTGGATCCTGCGGATCGCCGCGGCCAGGTCGTCATGGTTGCGATGGTCCAGCTGCCGGCGAAGATGGTCGAACGCGGCATTGCCGGGAAAGGCCCAGTAGGATTCGATGGGCGCCAGGGCGTCGAACTGCGTCTCCAGCCGTTTGGCCAGCGCGGTCGCCGATCTGGCGCCGGGTCCGGCGGCCAGCGCGCTGGCGGCCTCGCGCAGCGCACTCCACCGGTCCGCGCGCAACTGCACCGCGCTGTAATAGTCGCTCATGGACTGCATGGACGCTGCCTCCTGCCCTGTTCGGTTTTCGGTGTCGGTGTCGCGATCTCCCTCGAATGCGGCACGAACGGTGCCGCGGGCCTGTCATTGCCGACGGTCGGCCCCGATCACCCGCTGACCGTCCGGCCCGCGATCGGCGGCCCGGCAAGGTCGGCCTCGCCCTGGCCGGGGCTGTCCAGGTTCGCCGGCAGGCCGTCCACATCCGCGCGGACCGGCGCCGGCCGCAGCGCGCCGACCGTCCCCTGGCGCGGCATTTCCAGCGCGCCCAGGGTGTGGAGGTAGGCGTCGCTGCCGCTCGCCCGGTCGTAGACGGGGAAGTCCGTCGACCGGTCGCGGAAGCTCTTCAGGACCTGGCCGAGCCCCTTCATCCCGGTCTCCCGCTGCCGGCGGACCTGGTCCAGGTCGATCTCGATCGGGAACATGTCCTCCTGCCCGGCGGACTGGTGCAGGACCGTCGCCGACGGATCGACGATGCAGGACCGGCCGGACCCGCCCGCCCCCAGCCCGTTCACGTCGATCACGTAGCATTGGAACTGCGCCGCGGTGGCGCGGGCGATCGCCAGCTCCGCATCCCTGTCGGTGGTGCCGGTCAGCACCGGGTGCAGCAGCACCTCCGCCCCGCGGCTGGTCAGTTCCCGCGTGGTTTCCGGGAACCAGATGTCGTAGCAGATCGACAGGCCGAAGCGGCCCACCTGCGGCACGTCGAAAGTGCAGAACTCGGTCCCGGCAGCAATACCGGCCTCGTAGGGGCGGAACGGAAACATCTTGCGGTAATAGGCGACGACCTCCCCGTCCGGGTTGATCACGGCCGCGGTGTTGAAGATCCGGCCATCCTCCTGGACCTCGAACATCGACCCGGGCAGCAGCCAGACATGGTGCCGGCGGGCATCCTCGCAGAACAGCTCGAGCGCCTCGTTCCGCAGCGGCTGGGCGAACCGGGGAAGCGGCCCATAGGGCGCCAGTTCGCTGAACAGCACCATCTGCGTCCAGGGAAAGCGGGCCATCAGCACGTCGAGGCGCTGGCGCATCCCCTCGACATTGGGCTGCAGCGCCGCGACATGCATCTGGACGCCGGCAATGGCGAAAGGTGTCATTCGACAATACTCTCCAATAAAAAATTGCGAAACAAATCTGCGTGTCCGGAAAGAAAATGCAGGCGGAGCCTGTGAATATTCAATTCACGCTTCCCCTGATCGATTCCTGGAAAATGGTCTATCTGTGGACTGCGACTGCATGGCGCAGATTTCAGGTGAACGACGTATCGCTCAGTTTTATTACATCCGGCCGGGATGGTCCATCCTCTGCCCCGTCCGGCTCTGTCGCCAGCACCCGGCCACCGGCCCCGTCCGGCCGGGTCATGCCGGTGCGGTCGCAATGCTCCAGCAGGGCGACGGCAAAGTTCCGTCCCAGCCCGGTCGCATCGCAGAAGTCGCGGATCCCGACAGGGTTGCGCGCCGCCAGGTCGCGCAGGGCGGCCTGCCAGACCGCCAGGTCCGCCGCGGCGACGACCCGGTTGCCGGCGATCCGCACCAGATGGCCGAAGGTCGCCAGGCGGCCGAGCGCCCGGTCCAGGCTGCCGGCGGACAGGCCCAGGCGCTTGCCCAGCACCGGCACGGTCGGCGGCGGGCGCTCCGCCAGCAGCGGTGCCAGCCGCAGCCAGAGCGCCTCGTCCGCTGCCCGCAGGCGCGGCACATGGCCGGGCCGCGCAACCCGGTCGCCCCGTTCGGCCAGCCGCCCGGCGGCCACCAGGGCGTCCAGCCCGGCGGCGGCCAGCGCCGCGGGGCGGCGCGGCGAAACGGCACGCACGATCTGGCCCCGGCCGATGCCGGAGGCTTCCGGCGCGGCGGCATGGGCCGCGGCAACGGCGTCTGCGAGGGCGGCCTGCAGGTTCCGCCATTCGGCCGGCGCAAGGGCCAGCCCGGGCACCGGCTGCACCGCACCGACCCCCTCATACAGGCCGGCCAGCGCCGCCGGCTCGGCATTGCGCGACAGGGCCAGCCGCGCCAGGTCCACCCCGTCCGGGCTTGCCGCCAGCAGGGCCGCGGCCTGCCGGCTGCCATCGGGCATCGCCAGCGCGGCCACCTGCGCCGCCCGGGCTGGCCGCATCATGCCGCGGTCGGGCGGCCAGGGGTCGAGCACCCGGCCGGCCGCCAGCGCCGCGCCACTGGCCGGGTCGCGCAGCAGCAGCCGGTCGCCCGCCAGCGCGGCGACCGGCCGGTCCAGGCGCAGATGCCCCGCCACGGCATCGTTCGCGGCGCCCGGCGGCAGGTCATGAAGCGCCAGCCGGGCCTGCAGCCGGGCCGCCCCCAGATGCAGGGTCACCTGCCGGCCGTCGGGCAGGCCGGTGGGCAGCCCGGCGCCTGGGCGCAGCAGCACGTCCAGGCGCTGGCTCGGCCGGTGCAGGTCCGGATGCAGCAGCCATTGCCCGCGCCCGATGCCGCCGCTGCGGCCGACCCCCGCCCGGTCGAGCGCGCGTGCCGAAAGGCCGATGGCACAGCGCTGCCCGGCCAGCGCAACCTCGGCCGGCCGGTCCATGGCGCGGATCTCGCGGGCACGGACCGCGATCCCCGCCGGGCTCAGCATCGCGGCATCGCCGGCGGCCAGGCGCCCCGCCGTGACCCCGCCGGTCACCACCGGCCCGGCGCCGGGCCGCAGGAAGGCCCGGTCCACCGACAGCCGGAAGCGGCCGTCGCGCGCCCAGGGGCCGTTGCCGGCGCCCTGCCGCCCGGCAAGTTCGTGCAGGCGCGACAGCAGGGCCGCGCGCCCCTCGCCGCTGGCCGCCGAGAAGGGCTGCAGCGGCCGGTCGGCCATGCCGGCGGCGCGCAGCGCGGCCTGCGCTTCGGCGGAAGCGGCGGCGCGCCGCGCATCGTCGACCCGGTCGACCTTGCTGAGCACCACCAGGGACGGCGGCAGGTCCAGCAGGGACAGGATCGCCAGCTGGGCATGGGTCTGCGCCTGCGGCCCGCTGTCGGCGGCAACCACCAGCAGCACGCCGTCCACCGCCGCAAGCCCCGCGATCAGGTTGCCCAGGAAGCGTTCATGCCCCGGCATGTCGACCAGGCCGATGCGCCGCCCGCCCGCCAGGTCGGCATAGGCGAAGCCGATGTCGATGCTCATCCCGCGCGCCTTTTCCTCCGGCAGGCGGTCGGTGTCGGTGCCGGTCAGCGCTGCCACCATGGCGGTCTTGCCGTGATCGACATGGCCGGCGATGGCCAGGATCATGCCGGCGGCCCATCCGCCATCAGGGCCGCGAAGGCGGACGCCAGGGCCGCATCCTCCTCCAGCGCCCGCAGGTCCAGGTCCAGGCCATCGCGGCGCAGGCGGCCGATCACCGGGCGGGGAAGGCCGCGCAGGCGGGCCGCCAGTTTGGCCGGCGAGCTGCCGGCCCGCCCGGCGCGCTCGATCCGCAGCGCGAAGCTGGGCAGGGTCGCGGTCGGCGCCGCGCCGCTGCCGACCTCGCAGTCCGTCGCGGCAACGGCGACCCGGAAGCCGGGCCCCAGGGCGGCCTGCAGCGCCGGGGCCAGGGCCTGCGCCTGGGCCCCGATCGCGGCCGGCCGCCGGGCCAGGGCGCGGTAGAACGGCAGCTCGCGGACCAGCACGTCCGGATCCGCATGGGGCGGCAGGCTCGCCGCCAGCGCGGCGATGCGCAGCTTGTCCAGGCGCAGCGCCCGCAGCATCGGGTTGCGCCGGATCCGCGCGATCGGCGCGGCGCGGCCGACGATCAGGCCGGCCTGCGGCCCGCCCAGCATCTTGTCGCCGGAAAAGGTCACCAGGTCCGCGCCGGCGGCCAGCACCGCCTGCACCGTCGGCTCCGGCGGCAGGCCGAAGCGCGCCAGGTCCAGCAGGGTCCCGCTGCCCAGGTCGACCATCAGCGGCAGGCCGGCGCGGTGGGCCAGGTCGGCGAGCTCCGCCAGCGGCACCGTATGGGTGAAGCCGGTGATCGCGAAATTGCTGCGATGGACCTGCAGCAGCAGGGCGGTGCGCGGCCCGATCGCCTCCTCGAAGTCGCGGGCATGGGTGCGGTTGGTGGTGCCGACCTCGCGCAGCCGGCAGCCGGCCTTCGCCATGATCGCGGGCAGGCGGAACGACCCGCCGATCTCCACCAGTTCGCCACGGCTCACCGGCACCTCGCGGCGGGACGCCAGGCTGTTCAGCGCCAGCATCACCGCGGCGGCGTTGTTGTTCACCGCGACCGCCGCCTCCGCCCCGGTCAGCCGGCAGAGCCAGCCGGACAGGTGGGAGTCGCGGTCGCCGCGCCGCCCGCTCGCCAGGTCGTATTCCAGGTTCACCGCGCCGGTCGCCGCTGCCTGCAGGGCCGCGACGGCGGCGTCCGACAGCTGTGCCCGGCCCAGGTTGGTGTGCAGCAGGATGCCGGTCAGGTTGAACACCGGCTTCAGCGGGGGCGCCGTCCAGGCCTGCAAGCGGGCCGCCACGGCGCCGGCCAGGTCTTCCTGCAGCGGCGCGGCCGCGCCGTCCCGCAGTGCCGCGCGGCACTCCGCCAGCACCTCGCGCGCCGCCGCCACGACCAGCCGCCGGCCGCAGCGCTCGGTCAGCCCGGCAAGGCCCGGCGCGGCGGCAAGGCGGTCGACCGCCGGCAGGGCACGGGGGGCCGGCAGGGTATCGGGGCCGCTCACCTGATCCTCAAGCCCCAGTTCGGCCCCGGCAGGCCCTCCGCCCCCGGGTCGATGACCCGGCCGATCGCCGCCGCGTCGCAGCCGACCGCACGCAGCGCCGCCAGGGCGGGCGGCACCCGATCCGGCGCCAGGCCGACCAGCAGCCCGCCCCCGGTCTGCGGGTCGAACAGCAGGTTCCGCCACCAGGCCGGCGGCCGGGGCCCATCGGCCGGGTCCCGGGACAGCGCGTCCTCCAGGGCCAGCGCGACGGCCGGAAAGCCGGCGCGCCCGGCCGGCAGGGCGCTGCTGGCGATCCCCGAGGCAGCCATCTCGGCCGCGCCGGGCAGCAGCGGGACCTCGGCCAGCCGCAGCTCCGCCGCCATGCCCGAGGCCTGCAGCAGGTCGGCCAGGTGGCCGCCCAGGCCATAGCCCGTCACGTCGGTCACGGCCGAGGGCTCGAAGCGGCGCAATACGCCGGCCGCGCGGGACTGCGACTGGCTCATCGCCTCCAGCGCGCCCAGCCACCAGCGGCCCTTCGCCCGCCCCCGCATGGCGGCCGCCAGCAGGATCCCGGTGCCGATCGGCCGGGTCAGCAGCAGGCTGTCGCCCGGGCGCAGCCCGGTCTTGCGCCAGGGCGCGGCGCCCGCCGGCAGGGACCCGGTGACGGTCAGGGCCAGCATCGGCTCCAGGCCTTCGGCGGTATGCCCGCCGGCCAGCTCGGCGCCCTCCTCCGCCAGCGCGGCGCGCACGCCGGCCATCAGCTGGCGCAGCTCCTCCGCCTGCTTGTCCGCGGGCATGTGCGGCAGGACGGCAAAGACCAGGGCGGCGGACGGCACCACCCCCATCGCATGAAGGTCGGACATCGCGTGGTGGACGGCGATGCGGCCGGACCGCCAGGGATCGTCCACCGGCAGGCGGAAGCCGTCGATGCTGGCCCAGGTCCCGCCGGCGCCGTCGCCCCGGGCAGCCGCCCCTCCGGGCAGCCGGGCGGCGTCCTCCCAGGCAGCCGCATCCCAGTCGGCCGGATCGCCGCCCGGCGGCACGGACAATCCCTCGACAAGGGCGGCATGGCCGATCTTTGCGCCGCAGCCGGCACAGCGCATCTCCGCCTCGCCCTCCGCCTCCGGCATCGCCGGCAGGTCGCCGTAGCGGCGCATGAAGCGGCGGTCGATGCGGTCCTTCCAGCGCCAGACCCAATCGCCATGGATCGCGAACGGGCCGCGCACGGCAACCGCGTGGCGCGGCCCGGTCGAGATCAGCCCCAGATGGTGCCGCTGCGGCCGGAAGCGGCGCAGCGGCCGTCCCGTCGCGGCGGCGCGCAGGTTCTCCGCCAGCGGCGGCCCCTGGCGCACCGCGAACACGCCGGCCTTGGGCCGCGGGGCATCGTCCATCGTGGCGATATCGCCGGCGGCAAAGATGCCGGGATGGGATAGCGAGCGCAGCCGGTCGTCGACCCGGATGAACCCGTCGGCGGTGCAGGCCAGGCCGCTGTCCCGCGGCCAGGCGGCCGCCGCGGCGCTGGTCACCCACAGCAGATGGTCGACCGCGACCCTGCGGCCATCCGCCGCCACGACCCCGTCGCGCTGCACCTGCGCCACCTGGAAGCGGTCGTGCAGCGCGACGCCGTCCGCCTCCAGCCGGCCGCGAAAGATCCGGCGGGCCGCGCGGTTCGTCGCCGGCAGCACATCCGCGCCGGCGGAAAACAGGTGGAAGGCGAGCCGGTCGGGATCGCCGCCATCGGCCAGCAGGGCGGTGCGCAGGGCGTGGCGGGCCGACAGCAGCAGTTCGACCCCGCCGGCGCCGGCGCCGGCAACGCCGATCGCGGTTGCGCGGCTGCTGCCCAGCACCGCCTTGCGCAAGGCGGCCCAGCGGGCGGCGAAGCGGTCGATCGGCTTCACCGGGATGGCGAATTCCATGGCCCCGGCCGCGCCGGCGAAGGACGGTGTCGCGCCGGTATCGATCGACAGGGTGTCGAAGCGCACCGGCGGCCGCTCGGCGCAATGCACCAGGCGGGCGGCGGGATCGATCCGCACGGCGCTGTCGCGATAGAGCCGCGCCCCGGCGAAGCGGCACAGCGGGGCCAGGTCGATATGCGCCTCGTCGAAATCGTAATGGCCGGCGATCAGGCCCGGCAGCATGCCGGAATAGGGCGTGTGCACGTCCCGGCTGATCACGGTCAGGCGCAGGCCCGGCTCCGGCCGCATGCCGAAGGCCCGCAGCACCTCGACATGGGCATGGCCGCCGCCCAGCAGCACGATGTCATGCATCGGCGGGCGATCCGGCGCGGCGGGCGCCCGATGCTTCGACGTGACAAGGATCGCGCTTATCCGTCATGCCGTATGGCGTTATGATCGGCATCGGGGCTGTTCGGAAGACGACACCATGATAGGGAATGGAAACGGCAATGACAGGCACCGACATGGCCGGTCGGAGCGGCAGCGACGAAGTCGCCCTGACCCACGATTCGCCGGAGCAGTTCGATGAACTGCGCGAACGCGACCGGAAGGCGCTCTTGGAATGGATCGAGGAGAGCTTCGAGCCAAGCCTGGATTGGACGGAAGACCATAGTGCGGAACTGCGCTACCTGTTCATGCGGGGCCGCCGCGGTTTCTATATCTACAATGGCAGCTTCAAGGGCGCGATGCAGGCTGCGGGTTTCGAGCATAAAGACGCAGACCGGAACGGCAGTAACTGGTATTTTCGCGCGCGCTACATCGGGACGGCCCGATAGAGTATCTGAAATAGGTTTGTTGCGATGACAGATTTCCACGACGTTCTGCGGCCCCGGCATGCCGGGTGGCCGCTTGGCAGAAGCGGCCGGCAGCCCGGGGCGAAGACCGGGCGGCCAGTGGCGCTGGCCGCCATCGCCGCCCTGGTGCTGGCCTTCGCCCTGCCGGCCGGTCCGGCCCTGGCCCAGCAGGCCACGGAGCAGCCGGCACAACAGCCGGCCGCCGCCATGAAGCCGCCCGCCCAGGCTCCCCAGTCGGAGGAGATCTCGCGCCACGGCGACTGGAGCGTGCAGTGCTTCCCGCCGGACCAGAGCGGACAGCGCCATTGCGAGGCGGTGCAGGTCGTCGCGCAGGAGGGCTCGCAGCAGCCCCTGCTGCGCATCGCCGTCGGCAAGGCGCCCGGCAACGGGCCGGCCGTCCTGCAGTTCATCGTGCCGCTCGGCGCGCAGTTGCAGCGCGGCTTCAAGCTCAGCATCGACGGCGGCGCCCCGCGCGACCTCGCCGCCACCACCTGCCTGCCGTTCGGCTGCATCGTCGAGACCCGGCTCGATTCCGGGCTGCTGGCTGCCATGCGCGCGGGCGCCCAGGGCAAGATGTCGGTGGTCGACCTGCGCAACAAGCAGATCGGCATCCCGATCTCCCTGAGCGGCTTCACGGCGGCGACCGGCGAGGTTCTCTGACGGGCAACCGTCAGCCGCCGATGGCAAAGCCACAGACGCCCGCCGCCAAGCCGAAGCCCCCGACTGGCAAGGGCCCGGCCGGCAAGGAAACAGGGACGAAACCGGCCTCGGGCATGAAGCCCGAGGCCGATGGCTATGTCCCCTTCTCGCAGCGCCTGTCCGCCTGGTGGCGTGGCGAGCCGGGTCCGCGGATCGTCCGCGGCCAGACCGATCGCAAGGTCGATATCGCGGTCGAAAGCGAGCCGGCCCAGGTCGCACGCTGGTCGGATATCGGAATCAACATCTCCGGCCGCCTGTGGGGGCAGGGGCTGAGCGAACCGGGCGGCTACGAGTATTGGGACGAGATCCTGGTACCGGCCGGCCCGAACGGCACGATGACCGTGCTGGCGCTCTGCCCCGGCCTCTGCGGCGGCCTGCGCCATCTGGTGAAGCGCTTCGACCTCTGGCTCACGGCCATGGAGGACGAGCCGGACCTGTTCGCGGCAGCGGCCGAGCTGAACCGGCAGGCCGGGATGCATCAGCGCATCGCCCTCACCAAGATGGACTTCGCCGGCCTGGCCCTGCCGGACAAGACCCATGACCTGGTGTTTGCCCGCGAGGCGTTCTACCGGATCGACGACAAGCACAAGCTGATGGGATCCCTGGTCGGCACACTGAAGCCGGGCGGCCATATGGTGTTCACCGACATCATCGCCGAGCCGGGCGACCTGAACTCCGCCGAGCTTGCCGCCTGCAGGGCGCAGGAGCCCGGGCTGGAAGCCCTGTGGAGCGAGGACCGCTACCGCAAGGTGCTGCAGGAGATGCGGATGGAGGTCCACGTCCTGAAGGACGATTCCGACCGCTACAACGAAATGATCCTGCAAGGCTGGCAGGCCCTGCAGGAAAGCCTGGCGCAGGATCCCGACCTGTCGCGGACCTATGTGAATGCCCTGATGCGCGAGGCGCAGATCTGGCTGGCCCGGTCGCGCGCCCTGCAGGCGGGCAAGCTTCGCCTGGTCCGCGTGCATGGCCGGCGCAAGAAGCTTCGGCGGACCTCCCAGCAATAGCATGACATTCCAGTACGCATCCGCGCGCCCGGCCGGCGCCCTGCAGGTCAGCGACAGCTTCGACGGCGGCAATATCCTGGTCGACGATGCCTCGCGGGCGGACGATATCCGGCTGCGCATCCGCGCCGACAATGCCAGCGGCCATCTGCAATGGTTCTATTTCCGGCTGTCGGGCGCGGCGGGGCAGGAGTGCCGGCTGCATCTGGTCAATGCATCGGAAGCCGCCTTCGCCCGCGGCTACGACGGTTACCAGGCCTGCGCCTCCTACGACCGCGAGGACTGGTTCCGGGTGCCGACCGCCTATGACGGGAGCCGGCTGACGATCAGCCACCGGCCGGAGCGCAATGCCGTCTGGTATGCCTATTTCGCCCCCTATTCGCTGGAGCGGCATGCGCGGCTGCTGGCCCGTGCCCAGATGATGCCCGACACGATCCTGCTGCCGCTGGGCCGCACCTGCGACGGGCGCGACCTGGATGCCCTGCGCATCGGCACGCCGGCGCCGGGCAAGACGCAGATCTGGGCGATCGCCCGCCAGCATCCGGGCGAGACCATGGCCGAATGGTGGATGGAGGGGTTCCTGGACCGCCTGGCCCGGACCGACGATCCGGCCGTGGCGCGGCTGCGCCGGCAGGCCGTCATCCATGCCGTGCCGAACATGAACCCCGATGGCAGCTTCCGCGGCAATATCCGGACCAACGCCGCCGGCATGGACCTGAACCGCGCCTGGCTGAAGCCGGACCCGGAGACCACGCCGGAGGTCCATGCCGTGCGGCAGGCGATGTTCGCCAGCGGTGTGGATATCTGCCTGGACGTGCATGGCGACGAAGCCCTGCCCTACGCCTTCATCGCCGGCTATGAGGGCCTGGCCCATCCCCTGCCCGGCCAGCTGGAGCGCCTGGCGGCCTTCAGGCAGCGGCTGGCGGCGGGCTCCGCCCTGTTCCAGACCGAGCATGGCTATCCCGCGGCACCGCCCGGGCGGGCCAACCTGAACATCTGCACCAGCTACCTGGCGCATACCTTCGGCTGCCTGTCGATGACCCTGGAGCAGCCGTTCAAGGACAACAAGGCCGCGCCCGACCCGCGCACCGGCTACGACCCGGCGGCCTGCCGGCGCCTGGCCGGCGACTGCATCGAGGCCCTGGCCGACAGCCTGGACTGAGTGGCCCGCGGCGCTGCCGCGAGATCCCACCCGATCCGCCGTCCCGGACCTGATCCACTGCTGTCCGGTTGAGTGCCGTTCTCCGGCCTCATGCGTTTTATAGCTTCGTCATGCGCGGGCTTGTCCCGCGCATCCATCGCGCCGCACCTCAATAAGATCAGGCCATTATTGAACCTGGCGGCACCATGGACCACC
>JAVJON010000047.1:0-53915 GCA_040216765.1 Sneathiellaceae bacterium
GCCGCCAGGTTCAATAATGGCCTGATCTTATTGAGGTGCGGCGCGATGGGTTGCCGGGCATCGCCCGGCGACCGGGACAAGCCCGCGCATGACGAAGCTATAAAACGCATGAGGCCGGAGAACGGCACTCAACCGGACAGCAGCGGGCGCGACCCGGCGCTCCATCCCGGAGCGAGGCTCAATCGCCCCGGGACCTGTTGGAAACCGTTAGGCAGCGGCACCATGGACTCGCGGGCCAGGCCCGCGAGTGACGAGCTTTTGGGGGCAGGTCGCGCCATATCGCACAGCAGCCGACCTGAACCGGACACCAGTGGACTTGGTCCGGTTGCCGGGCATCGCCCGGCAACCCATCGTGCCGTGCCTCAATAGATTGGTGGCTTGCTGACGAGGATTGCGTTTGGCAGGACCATGGACCACCGCAACAAGTGCGGTGGCGACGAAACCGGAAGGACCGGTGGAGTCGAAGCGCGGTTCTGTGCGGAGACCCGGAAAGGCCCCGCCGCTATCCCTTGCCGGGCCGGTGGACGGCATAGGATTCCCAGGCCTGGGCCAGGCGGCGCACGCCCAGCGCGATGGTCTCGCTGTCCTGGACGAACTGCAGGCGGACGAAATCGTCGCCGCTGCCGTCGCTGGTCAGGGCGGACCCCGCAACGACCGTGACCCCGTGCAGCAGCGCGACCTGGGCGAATTCCGTGGCCGTGCCGGCCGGCAGGCGCGCCCAGAAGGACAGCCCGCCCGCGGGCCGCTGCCAGGACCAGTCCGGCAGCAGGCGGGTCATCGCCTCGCACAGCACGTCGAGGCTGCGGGCGATCTCGTCGCGGCGCAGCTGCCGCACCTCGCCGGCATGGGCCAGCAGGTCCACCGCCAGGACCTGGACCAGCGGCGAGGTGCCCATGTCGACGACGGCCTTCAGCCGCGACAGATGCTCGATGATCGGTTGCGGCGCCCGGATCCAGCCGATCCGCAGGCCGGGCCAGAACAGCTTGCTCAGCGATCCGACGGTCAGCAGCGGCGCCGTCGGCGAGATCTCCGCCAGCGAGGTCGGGCGCTCCTTGCCGACCAGCAGGTCGAGCATGGTCTGGTCCTCGACCGTCGCCACCTGGTGCGCATCCACCAGCTCGACAAGCGCCTTGCGCTGGACATAGGGCATGACCGTGCCGGTGGGCGCGTGGCAGGTGGGGGAGACCATGACCAGCCGCGGGCGCACCGACTTCAGCAGCGTGGCCAGGCCGTCCAGGGCGAATCCCTCCGGCTCCACCGGCAGGGGCTCCAGGGTGGCGCCGATCATGCGCAGGGCGCTGATCGCGCCCGGATAGGTCGGGTTCTCCAGGACGACATGCTCGCCGTGCGGCGCGTAGAGCTGCCCGATCAGCCAGAGCGCCTGCTGCGCGCCCGAGGTGATGAGGACCTGGTCGGGCGCGGTGGGCAGGCCGCTGACCTCCTGCATGTAGCGGGAGACCGCCTCCCGCAGCGCCAGCAGCCCCAGCGGCTGGTAGCCGCTGCTTTCGGGCAGGGCCTGCAGGACGGCCATCCGGGCGGCGGTGACCTGCCGCAGCAGCGTGCCGATGCTCGCCTGCTGCGATGCCGAGAAATCGACCGTCCCGGTCAGCTCCGGCGCAGAGGGGCGCAGCATCGGATTGCGCGCCATCGAACGGACGACGTCCTGGTTCACATAGGGCGAGGGAATGCCGTGCCGCGGATGGCGGACCAGGTGGCCGCTGCCCTGGCGGCTGTCCAGCCAGCCTTCGTCGCGCAGGATCCGGAACGAGCGGACCACGGTGGTGCGGCTGACCCGCAGGGTGTCGGCCAGGGTGCGCTCGGGCGGGAGCATGACACCCGGCGCGATGTCGCCATGCGCCAGGGCGGCGCGCAATGCGGCCGCCAGCCGGGCGTAGAGCGGCCCGCTGCCCTGCTGCCAGTTGCCGAGCAGTTTCTGAAGCGATCGCGGTTTCTGGAGCAAGGCGGCAGGTCTCGATCCGGCAGGGGCGGGGACGTTTCCGCCGTCATGCGGCGCGCTCGCCCGGGGTGTCAACGGCGCCAATCCGAATGAAGTCCAATTTCTCAGATTGGCGTCTTGATGAGATGCCAATTACGGCGCTAGATGCCGGTATTGGATTTCGAACCCGCCACCGGGCACCGCATCGAAGAGAGGGATCATGAGCGCAGCCAGCATAAGGGTCGCCGTGGATGTGGGAGGCACGTTCACCGACATCTGCATCTTCGACGACCGGTCGGGCGCGATGGAGGTCGAGAAGCTGCCGTCCAGCGTCGATCCGATCGAGGCGGTCCTGCAAGGTGTGGCCGATGCCGGGGTCGACCTGAAGGACGTCGCCCTGTTCTCCCATGGCACGACGGTTGCGACGAACGCGCTGATCACCCGCCGCCTGCCGCGCGCGGCGATGGTTACCTCGCGCGGCTTCCGCGACATCATCGAGATCCGCCGCGGTACCAAGGAGGATCTGTGGGACGCCTACAAGGATGTCGCACCGCCCTATATCCGCCGCCGCGACCGCATCGAGGTCACGGAACGGACGGACTATGCCGGCGCGATCCTCGAGGCGCTGGACGAGGATGACGCCCGCCGGGTGGCCGGCATCCTCCGCCGCAAGGGGGTGGAGACCATCGCGGTCTGCTTCATCAACGCCCATGCCAATCCGGCGAACGAGCGCCGCATGCGCGACATCCTGGTGGAGGAGATGCCCGGCGCCAGGGTGTCCTGCTCCAGCGAGATCCTGCCCGAGATCTTCGAGCATGAGCGCTTCTCCACGACGGCCGCCAATGCCGTGCTGGCGCCGCTGGTCAGCGGCTATGTCAACCGCCTGGGGGACCGCCTGAAGCAGGGCGGCTATGACGGCGACCTGCTGATCCTGCATTCCGGCGGCGGCGTGATGACGCCGAAGACCGTCGAGACCATGGGTGTGCGCCTGGCGGCATCGGGCATCGCCGCCGGCGCCATCGCCAGCCGCCATATCGCCGCGCTGGCCGGCTTCCGGAACGCCATCGGCCTGGACATGGGCGGCACCAGCACGGATATCTCGCTGGTCGCCGACGGGGAGCTGCGCACCACCAAGGAATGGTTCGTCGAGTACGGCTACCCGATCTGCCTGCCCAGCATCGAGGTGCTGACGATCGGCGCCGGCGGCGGCTCGCTGGCCTGGCTGGACGATGCCGGGGGCCTGCGCAACGGCCCGCAATCCGCGGGCGCCAATCCCGGCCCCGCCGCCTATGGCCGGGGCGGCACGCAGCCGACCAATACCGACGCCAACCTCGTCCTCGGCCGGCTGGGCAACGAGCTGATCGCCGGCGGATTGCCGCTGGACCGGGAGGCGGCCACCGCGGCGATCCGGCAGGGTGTCGCCGAGCCGCTGGGGCTGGGTGTGGAAGAGGCCGCCAATTCGGTGCTGCGCGTGGCCAATGCCAATATGGCGGACGCGGTGCGGCTGATCTCGATACGGCGCGGCTACGACCCGCGGGAATTCGTCCTCGTGGTGTTCGGCGGCGCGGGCCCGCTGCACGGCGTCGACCTGGCCCGCGAGCTGTCGATCCCCACGGTTCTCGTCCCGCCGCATCCCGGCGTCACCTCCGCGCTGGGCTGCCTGCTGGTCGACATCCAGCACGACCTGTCCTCGATGTTCCTCGGCCGGGTCGACGAGGTCGAGGCGGCCGATGTCGAGGCCGAGTTCAAGGCGCTGGAGGACGAGGCCAGGCAGCGGCTGGTCGCGGAAGGCGTGGCGCCGGCGGACATGCAGCTGCTGCGCCATATCGACATGCGCTATGTCGGGCAGTGGCGCTCCATGTCGATCCCGACGACCGGCACGGTCACCGACCTTGTGCCGATCGTGGAGCAGTTCCACGCCGAGCATGCCCGCGAGCACAATTTCAGCCGCGCGGATGCCAAGGTCGAGGTCTATCGCCTGAACGTGGTGGCCATCGGGAAGGTGCCCAAGCCCGCCCTGCCGATGCACGACCTCGCCGGCACCGAGCCGGTGCCGATCGCCACCCGCCGGGTCTGGTTCCAGGCCGACCCGGATCCGGTCGAGACGCCGGTCTTCGACCGCGCGACCCTGACTGCCGGCACCACGATACGCGGCCCGGCGATCATCGAGCAGCTGGATTCCACCACACCCGTCCCGCCCGGTTCGGTCGCGGAAGTCGATGCCTGGCACAATCTGAGGATATCGGTCTGATGACGATTCAAACCAAGCCCAGCACGGACGAGCGCGTCTACACCCTCGACCCCGTGACCTTCGAGGTGCTGAAGAACTCCTTCACCACCATCGTCGACCAGATGGCGGAGCAGATCCTGCGCACCTGCCACTCGTTCGTCATGTATGCCCGCGACTTCTCCTCCGCCCTGTGCGATCGCGAAGGCAATACCGTGATGCAGGGCAGCGCGGATATCGCCGTCCATGTCGGCACCCTGCATTTCACCGCCAAGGCCGTGCTGGACGCCTTCGGCGAGGATATCGGCCCGGGCGACGTCTTCGCCATCAACGATCCCTATCTGGGGGGCACGCATTTCTGCGACGTGCGGATCGTGCGCCCGATCTTCGCGAATGGCGAACTTGTCGGCTTCGCGCAGTCCAACGGCCACTGGGCCGATATCGGCGGCAGCGTGCCGGGCTCCTTCGACGTGAACGCGAAGGAGCATTTCGGCGAGGGCCTGCGGATCCCGCCGGTCCGCTTCGTCCACCGGGGCCGCATGCTCGGCGACGTGGTGCGGCTGATCGTCTCCAACACCCGCGCACCGGAAGCCGCCGAGGGCGATCTTCATGCCCAGCTGGAGGCGACGCGCATCGCCGAGATCGAGATGCTGCGGCTGATCGAGAAGTACGGCCAGGACATTGTCGTCACCGCGATGGAGGAGGTGCAGAACTATGTCGAGCGGCTGACCCGGCAGCGGGTCGCCGACATGCCCGACGGCAGCTGGGAGACCACCGACTACCTGGACTTCGACCCGGCGAAGGGCGAGGGGCTGGTGCCGGTCAAGGTGAAGATGACGATCAGCGGCGACAGGATCCAGTACGACCTGTCCGGCTCCGCCGAGGTCGTCGCCACCTTCCTCAACGGGACCTTCGGATCGTCCTTCTCGGGCCTGGTCACCGGGACCAAGATGTTCTTCCCCGACCTGCCGCTGAACTCGGGATTCTACCGGGTGCTGGACGTGGAGCTCGGGCCGCCCGGCACCGTGGTCAACGCGGTCTGGCCGACCGCGGTCACCGGCTTCTGCTCCGGCTCCTACGGCAAGGTCGTCAACGCCGTCTTCGAGCTCTGGTCGCAGGTGCAGCCGAAGCGCGCGATGGCCTGCTGCGTCGATATCGAATACCTGCTGGTCGGCGGCCGGGACAACCGCGGCGCCGGCGGCGAGGTGTTCATGTGGTACGACTGGATGGTCGGCGGCTGGGGCGGGCGCAACGGCAGGGACGGCTCCAGCGCCACCTCGGCGGTGTTCGGTGTGGGCGAGGCGGTGCAGCCGCTGGAGGGCCAGGAGCGGCTCTGCCCGGTGGTGACGAGCGAACACCAGATCGCGACCGATTCCGGCGGGCCGGGACGGTTCCGCGGCGGCTGCGGCGTGCGCAAGGGCGGCACCCTGACCCAGGTCCGCAACTCGGTCATGTCCTATTGCTGCGACCGCTCGCGGTCGATCACCTGGGGCATGAACGGCGGGCTGCCGTCGATCCCGCATGGCGTCTGGCTCACCCCGTCGGGCGGCAAGCCGAAATATATGGGCGCGATCTTCTCCAACGTGCCGGTCGGCGAGGGCGACCGGTTCACCCGGCCCTCCGCCGGCGGCGGCGGCCTGGGGGATCCCCTGGAGCGCGCGCCCGAGGCCGTGCTGGAAGACGTGATCGACGAATATGTGAGCGTGGACCGCGCCCGCAAGGATTACGGCGTCGTCATCCGGGAGATCGACCGCGAGCTCGACCTGTTCGAGATCGACCGGGACGCCACCGTCGCGGCACGGAAGTCGATCCGCGCCAGCCGCGCCGGCTGGGTCGAGGAGGATCCCGAGCAGGTGGCGGAGCGGTTCCGGGCGGGCGAGCTGAATGTGCTGGACCTGGTGCGGCAATACGCGGTGATCCTCGACTGGGGGACCGGCGAGCTGTTGCCCAAGACCACGCAGGAATATCGCCGGATGTTCCGGCAGCGCACGCTGCGCGGGTGGCAGCCGGTCGCGGAAGGTGCGGCATGACCAACGGCTTCAACCTGGACCGCCAGATCGCCTCCGCGCCGGAGGCGATGCGCGCGATCCTCGCCGCGGGGGTGCCCGCGCTCGACCCGGACCGGCCGATCCTGTTCACCGGCATCGGCACCTCCCTGGCGGCCGCGCGGGTCGCGGCCGGCTGGGTCACCATGCTCACCGGGGGCCGCAACCGGGCGCAGGCGTTCGACGCGCACGACATGGGCACCTGGATGCCGATCCGGCCCGACGACCAGGTGGTGGTGATCAGCCATCGCGGCACCAAGATCTTTCCCACCGCCTCCCTGGCACGCGCCCGGGACGCGGGCGCCAGCACCATCGCGATCGTCGGCCAGGTCGCGCCGGACCAGGTCGCCGACCATGTCCTGCGCACCTGTGCCAACGAGACCGCGGGCACCTTCACGGTGTCCTACCTCAGCTCGCTCGCCGTGCTGGCGCAGCTGGCGGCACAGTTCGACCGCTCTCCGGGGCGGGATTTCGCCCGCGCGGTGGAGGCGCTGCCCGAGGCGGTGGCGCAGACGCTTCTCCTCGGCGACCCGGCAGCCGCCGCGGCGCAGGTCGTGGAGGCCGGCACCCTCCTGATCGTCGGTTTCGGCCTGGACCTGCCCACGGCGCAGGAGGCGGCGCTGAAGATCAAGGAAGGCGCCTGGCAATGGACCGAGGCGATGTCGCCGGAATTCGCCCTGCACGGGACGCCGGCGAGCTACCATCCGGGGATGGCCGCCGCCGTGATCCTGCCGGAGGAGCCCGATGGCGGGCGCAGCGAACTGCTGCTGTCGGTCCTCGGCCGTCTCGGCATCCGGTGCATCCGGGCCGGCGCCGATCCCGGCCTGGACCTGGCCTTCGTCGCGCCGCACCCGCTGCTGCGCCCGGTGACGGGCATCGTGCCGTTCCAGCGGCTGACGGCGGAACTGGCGCGCCTGCGCGATACCAATCCCGACAGCATGCACGGCGACCGCGAACCCTGGCGCACGGTGATGACGAGCATCCGGCTTTAGGGGGCGGGCCGCTCCGGCTTCGCCGTCCTCCCGGCCTTGCGCCGGGATCCATGGCTGCAGGTTGCCGGCGGCCTACCCCGCGTTCTTCCCCATCGTCGGCAGCACGCTGCGGGCGACGCTGCCGTCCAGCTCCTCGTAGTCGTAGTAGGAGATCGTCTCGTAGAGCTCGGCGCGGGTCTGCATCGCGTCCAGCATGCCGGCGGTGCCGCCCTCGCTGCGGATATGGTCGTACAGGCCGGTCATCGCCTTGGCCGCGACCCGCAGGGAGGAGACCGGCCAGATCACGATGTCGAAGCCCAGCCGCTGCCATTCCGCCGCCGCCATGTAGGGGGTGCGGCCGAACTCCGTCATGTTGCCCAGCAGCGGCACGTCGATCGCCGCCCGCACCTTCCGCATGGCGTCGATGCCGGTCATCGCCTCGGGGAAGATGATGTCGGCCCCGGCCTCGACATAGAGCTTCATCCGGCGGATCGCCTCGTCCAGGCTCTCGGCGGCGGCATCGCTGCGGGCGATGATCCGCAGGTGGCGGCGCGCCTTCCGCGCGGCGGCGATCTTCGCGGCCATGTCCTCCGCCGGCACCAGCTTCTTGTCGTTCAGGTGGCCGCATTTCTTCGGCAGCTGCTGGTCCTCGATCTGCACGGCGGCCGCGCCGGCATCCTCCAGGTCGCGCACCAGGCGCATGACGTTCAGCGCCTCGCCATAGCCGGTATCGCCGTCGACGATCAGCGGCAGGTCGCTGGCGCGCACGATCTCGCGGGTGGCATGGGCCAGTTCCTCCGGCGTGACGATGCCGAGGTCCGGCAGGCCCATCGATGCGGTCAGCGCGGCGCCCGACAGGTACAGCGCCTCGAACCCCGCCCGCTTCGCCAGCAGGGCGGCCATGCCGTTATGCGCACCGGGCACGCCGAGGATCCGGCCATGGCCGATCAGCTGCGCCAGGCGCTCGCCTGCGGGCGGCCTTGCCCGGTCGTCGCGTTCCAGCCAAAGGGGCTCGCTCACTGCACTCTCCTCGTCGTCCAAAGGCACCGTCGCGCAAATGGCGGCCGGGCCGGGGCTATTGTAGGCTGATCGGCCCTGCACGAGTACCAGAGCCAGCCGCGCCCATGTCCGACCATCCGCGCTATCCCAACGTCTTCCGTCCGCTCCGGATCAACGGCCTTGTGCCGCGGAACCGGATCTTCATGCCCGCCCATACCACCAACTACGGCGAACGGCACCTGCCGAGCGAACGCCACGCCACCTATCACCGGATGCGCGCGCGCGGCGGCGTCGGCCTGAACATCTTCGAGGCGGTCCGCGTGTCGGAGAACAGCCTGGGCCGGCCGCAGGGGGTCGCCGGCTTCCTGCCCGGCGCGGTGGACGCGTTCCGCCGGGTCGCCGACGCGGTGCATGAGGAAGGCGGCCTGCTGCTGGGCCAGGTCTGTCACATGGGCCGGCAGATCGAGGGGGATTTCGAGCGCACGGTGTCGTTCTCGGCCTCCCGCCTGCGCTGGTCGCCGACCGCCTATCTCCCGCGCGAGATGGCGCGCTGGGAGATGGAGCAGGTGCGCGACGACCATGTGCGCACCACCCTGAACCTGCTGGAGGCGGGCCTCGACGGCATCGAGCTGCACTGGGGCCATGGCCATCTGCTGCAGCAGTTCCTGTCGCCGCTGTCGAACGTCCGCAGCGATGCCTATGGCGGCTCGACGGAAAACCGGATGCGCTTTCCGCTGGAGGTGCTGGCCGCACTGCGCCGGGCCGTGGGGGCGCAGACCTGCCTGGGCATCCGCATCAGCGCCGAGGAGTTCGTCCCGGGCGGCCTGGACCTGGAGGAGGCGCGCGCGATCGTGCGGGCCCTGCTGCCGGAGGGGCTGGTCGACTTCCTGCATGTCAGCCATTCCGCCTATCACATGAGCCATTCGCTGGGCACCCAGATGGCCGACATGGCGCAGGACCCCGCGCCGTTCCGCGCCTTGCCCGGCGCCATCAAGGCGGTGGTGCGCGAGGCCGGCAGCGACCTGCCCGTGCTGACCGTGTGCAAGTATCGCGGCCTGGACGAGGCCGAGCGGATGCTGGCCTCCGGCGACGCCGACATGGTCGGCATGGCGCGCGCCCATGTGGCGGACCCCGCGCTGGTCGCCAAGCATCGCGACGGCCGCGAGGACGCGCTGCGCCCCTGCATCGGCTGCAACCAGGGCTGCGCCCAGCGGCTGGAGCTGAACATCGCGATCACCTGCCTGGTCAACCCGATGGCGGGCCGCGAGGCCGAGTGGCCGGAGCCTGAGGCGGACCGCGCGGCGCAGCCGCGGCGGGTGCTGGTGGTCGGCGGCGGGCCGGGCGGCTGCGAGGCGGCCTGGGTCGCCGCGGCGCGGGGGCATGACGTGACCCTGTGGGAACGCTCCGGCCGGCTGGGCGGGCAGCTTGTCCCGGTGCCGGCGATGTCGCTGCGCGGCGACTTCCAGGGCCTGCTGGACCACCAGGCGCGGCGGCTGGCGGCCACCGGTGTCGCGCTGGACCTGTCGCGGGACGCAAGTGCGGAGGCCGTCGCGGCGTTCGGCGCCGATGCGATCGTGCTGGCCACCGGCTCGACCCCGCATCCGGTCGCCCTTGCCGATGGCGGCACGGCCCTGACGATGGAGGCGGCGCTGGCCGATCCCGGCCTGCTGGGCGGGCGGGTCGCGGTCTACGACACCACCGGCGACTGGGCGGCGCTCAGCTTCATCGAGCATGTCGCCGACCTGGGCCGCAGGGTGACGGTGTTCACGCCGGTTGCGGGCTTCGCCTGGCGCACGACGATCTATTCCACCACCTCGACCCGCAAGCGGCTGCGGGAGAAAGGCGTGGCGATCCGCACGCTGCGTGCCGTCACCGGCTTCGCCGCGCCGGTGCTGACCGTCGAGGATGTCTCCACCGGGGAGATCGAGAGCCTGTCGGGCTTCGACAGCCTGGTCGGCTGCCAGCACAACCTGATCGCCAACCCCCTGGAGGCGCCGCTGCGCGCCCTGGGCCTGGCGCCGGTCCTGGCCGGCGACTGCCTGTCGCCCCGCACCGCCCTGGAGGCGGTGTTCGAGGGCCACCGCGCCGGGCGCGGGCTGTAGCGGAGGGCGGGGCATGTACGCGGTCACCGGCGGCAGCGGCTTCATCGGCCTCAACCTGGTCGAGGCACTGCTGCGCCGCGGCGAGACGGTCCTGTCGATCAGCCTCGACGGCTTTCCCGCGGTTGCGGCGGCGGAGTTCGCCCGGCTGCCCGGCCGGGTCGTCGATGCGGTCGCGGATGTCACCGACGGCGACGCGGTGGCGCGGCTCCTCGCGGCGCATGGCATCCGCCGGCTGTTCCACGGTGCGGTGATCACGGCGGGCGAGGCGCGGGAGCGCGAGGCGGCCGCACGCATCCTGGAGGTCAACATCGTCGGCGCGACCCGGGTGGTGGAGGCCGCGGCGCGGTCCGGGGTGGCGCGGGTCGTGCTCGCCTCCTCCTCGGCGGTCTATGGCGAGGCGTTCTTCGGCGCCGGGCCGGTGCCCGAGACGGTGCAGCCCGTGCCGCGCAACCTCTATGGCATTTCCAAGCTGGCGACGGAGCTGATGGGGCGCCGGCTGGCCGCGCTGCATGGCCTGTCGGTCGCGGCGGCGCGGATCACCGCCGCGATGGGGCCGTGGGAGCGCGACACCGGCCTGCGCGACACGTTGAGCCCGATGTTCCAGATCGCCTGCCTGGCGGCGGAAGGGCGGCCGGTCCGCCTGCCGAAGGGCGGCCTGCGCGACTGGGTCCATGCCCCCGACGTGGCGGCGGCGCTGGTGCGGCTGCTGGACGCAGCCGAGCTGCCGCATTTCGCCTACAACGTCTCGCCCGGGGTGACCTGGCATCCGGCGCGCTTCTGCGAGGCGTTGCAGGCGGTCTGGCCCGCGCTCGACTGGGCGCTGGTCGACGACGAGGCGGCGGCGACGATCGCCTTCATGGACGATCTGGGCCGCACCCGGCAGCCTGCGGATATCGGCCGCCTGCGCGACCTCTGGCCGGGGGCGGAGCTGTCGCCTTCCGCGGCGCTCGACAGTTTCGCCCGCTGGATCGCCGATCACCCGTCTTGGTTCGCCGCATCGCCCTCGTCGGCGGAAAGGTAGCGCCGCCAGTCCGGCAGGCCGGCGGGGCGGGGCGGGGCATCGAGCCAGGCGCGCCAGCGCGCCTGCGCGTCCGCAGCGGCGCCGTCCCGCACCATGGCGAACAGCTCCATCGTGGTGAGCAATGTGACCCCGTGGGCCGCCGCTTCCTGCAGCAGGGCCGGGTCGACCGGCGGGGCCGCCCGCGCGTCCGGTGGCAGGTCCTGCTCGCCGGCCAGCAGCAGGATCGCGCCGGCCGGCAGGCCGGCCCGCGCGCCCTCCTGCCGCGCCAGGCCGGCGAGGCGCGACATTTCGGCGGGCAGGTTCCCGGCCTGCGCGCCGGCGATCGCGACGAGATGCAGCCGGTCGGCCCGTTCCACCACCAGCTCGCCTTCGCCTTCGCGGGCCTGCAGGACCGACCCGCCGGAGGCCCGGAAGGCATCGGCCGCGGCTTCGGCGAGGAGGCGACCATTGGCGAAGACCAGCGCGCGACCGGCGCGCAGGCGCGCCTGCTGCCGGGCGAGTGCCGCCTGCGCCGCCCGCAGGCGGGCCATCTCATCGGCCAGCCGCCGGGCCTCCGCCCGCAGGGCCTGCTCCTCGGCCGTCAGGACGATGTCGGCCCAGGGCGGCAGCGCGCCGTGCAGCACGCCGCCCAGCGATCCGGCAAGACGTTCGATCCGGTGCAGCAGCTCCGCCAGCCGGGCGGGCGGGGCGTGGGCGACATCCAGCGGCAGCGCGACCAGATGCCCGGTGCCGATGCTGGCATGGAAGCCCAGGACCGCGCCGTCGGCGCTGCGCAGGAGCGCCGTGCCGGGATGGCGCGAGAGCCGCCAGCGGCCGGTCGGGCCGGCGGCGGCCCGCGCGAAACTGCGGAACGGCTCGCCCGAGACGCAGTCCTCGCGCGTCACCGGCAGGTCGACGGGTTCGGCCTGGCCGGCGCCGGGATGGGGCAGGCCGGTCGCCAGGTCGACTTCGAAGATGGTCTCGACCGTATGGATGCGCAGGCGGGCATCGCCGGCCAGGTCGACGATCGCCAGGCCGCCGCGGTCGAGCAGCGCCAGCAACTCGTCCCGCCGCCGCCGCTCGTCCCGCAGGAAGGCCTCGGTGCCGGCAAGGTCGAGCAGCGGTGCCTCGCCCTGGCCGGCCATGGCCTCGAAGCGCATCCGGTATTCCGCCACGCTCCCTGCGGGAGACCAGAGAACCACATTCGCCGGGAAGATGTGGCCCGGCCCGCTGAACGGAAGATCGCGGTACCGGGCGTCGTGGAGATCGCAGGAAAGACCGGCAATATTCATCGGTCACCGCTACTCTGGCGGACCTGCGGCATAGCGCTCCCCAATATGGTCTTACGTTTACGCGGCACTGGGCGGTGACTACGATAGCGATCATCCGCGGGGTTTCCAACGCGACAGGAGCGGCACCAGGCCATGAACGCACCGACGATCCTCGAGAAGCCCGAGCAGCGCTTCCCCATCGACATGTCGACGGCGATCCCGAAGATCCGCGATCTCTACCTGTCGGCCACGCGCAACCAGTGGGACCCGCGCACCGACGTGGACTGGAGCCTGCTGCAGCCGGAGAAGATCCCGGACGAGCAGCGCGAGGCGGCGCGGCTGTGGTGGAGCCGCCGCGGCTGGGGCGAATATGGCGCGGTGTCCGAAAGCCCCGCGATGATCGTCCGCTTCTACCGCGACCGCCTGCCGCCGGAGATGTCGCTGTTCTTCGCGATCCGCAGCCAGGAGGAGGCCCGCCATGCAGAGGCCTGCTACCTGATGGCGGAGCATCTGGGCGGCTGGGTCGAGGAGCCCCAGGTCAAGGATTTCCAGAACGCGGTGTCGACCCACGGCGTGCGCAAGATGGCGCTCGATCCCGACACCTCGGTGGAGATGATCTTCAGCGCACTGATCCTGACCCTGGAGGAATATGCCTTCGACTGGTTCCGGCTGATGGTGGAGACGGCGACGAACCCGGTGGCGAACCGCGTGCTGCGCCTGATCATGCGGGACGAGGTGCGCCATTGCGCCTTCGGCTGGCACTACATGGAACAGCGCATGCCGCACCTGACGCCGGAAGAGGTCGCGCGCGTGCGCCAGGCCGCCATCACCTCCACCGAGCAGGTCGAGCTGACCGGCTATCGCGTCCCCTGGATGGCGGCGGATTCCGAGGCCACCCGGATCGAGAACGAGATCGACCGCCTGACCTGGGAGGGCGGCCTCGGCGCCACGGTCGAGGAGGCGGAGAAGCCGGTCTTCGTCAATTGCGTGAAGCGGGTCCGGCGCCAGTTCATGGGGCTCGGGATCGACCTGCCGATGTTCCATCATCCCCGGATCGGCGAGTTCTAGGAGCCCCCCTTGCCCCGTCAGTTGGTTGAGAAGCGTTTCCCGCTCGATCTGAAGCCCAGCCTCGACACCGTCTGGACCCTGTACAGCGAAGCGAAGTCCGCCCATTGGGACCCCAGCCGCTCGATCCCCTGGGGCGAATGGGACGCGGGCCCCTACGACCCGGGCCAGATCGCCGCTGCGCGGCGGGTCTGGAGCCACCGGCTCTGGCTCGCCTATGGCCATCTCGCCTCGACCCCGGCGCTGCTGGTCCGCTTCTGCCTGGAACACCGGCGCGAAAGCGACCCGAAATACTTCCTGTCGGTGCGCGGCACGGAGGAAGCCTGGCATGTCGACGCCGTGTCGCGCTTCCTCGACCGGCTTGGCGGCGCGATCGGCGGCCCCGACACGCCCGCCTACGCGGAGCTGTTCAACGATTCCGCCTATGCCCAGGCGCTGGACGGCGATGTCGTGCTGGAGGGGTTCGTCGCCGCGCAGGTGGCGTTCCGGCTCGACCTGGACCTGGCCCTGCTGGACGCCGCACGGGCGCGGACGCGGGACCCGGTGGCCTTGCGCATCCTGGATTTCCTGGTCGCCGACCGCCGCCGTCATGCCGCGTTCGGCTGGCTCTATCTCGAGGCGCGGCAGGACCGGCTGACCGATCCGATGCGCGAAGCGGCCGCAGCACAGCTCGCCGGGCTCTGCCGGCTGGAGCTGGCGGGCCTGCAGCTCCCGGCCCTGGCGGAGCCGGGCATCGCGGACGAGCTGGCGGCGGCCTACGAGTCGGTCGCCGAAGCCGGCCTCGGCGCGGCACCGCGCGACGCGGCCCTGGCGGCGTTCGGCGGCGCCGTGGCGCAGTCCAGGGCAAAGCTCGCCGCCCATGGCATCGACCTGCCGCAGCTCAGCCATCGGCTCGGGACGTTCTGAGCGCCGGGCGGATCGACGCCCGGGCGCCGAAACCTCGGCGAATCCGGGCGGCCCCCACCCGGTCCGTCATCCCGGCCCCCGAGCCGGGACCCGGCACGACGGTGCGGCAGCGCAGCGTCCCCGCCTGCGCGGTGGAGCAGGCCGACCCCGCTAGTTGCTGTACATCTGGTCGGGCAGGAAGGTCGCGACCTCCGGCACCAGGATCAGGATCACCACCGTCAGCACCATCAGCAGGAAGAACGGCAGGCAGCCGGCCGCGATGAAGAAGATGTCCCGTCCCGTCAGGCTCTGCAGCACATAGAGGTTGAAGCCGACCGGTGGGGTGATCACCGACATCTCGACCACGATGACGAGGTAGATGCCGAACCAGATCGGGTCGATGCCGGCCGCCGCGATCATCGGCATCACCACCGAGGTGGTCAGCACGATCACCGAGACGCCGTCCAGGAAACAGCCCAGCACGATGAACAGCAGGGTCAGCACCACCAGCAGCATCGCCGGGTCGAGCTGCATGTCCGACACGGTCGTCGCCAGGAAGCGCGGGATCCCGGTGAAGCCCATCGCGGTGGACAGGAAGGCGGAAGCCGAGAGGATCAGCGCCAGCATGCAGCTGGTGCGGGTCGCCGCCATCAGGCTTTCGGTGAAGGACGCCCAGGTCAGGGTCCGGCTGCCGGCCGCGATCAGCAGCGCGCCGACCACGCCGACGGCGGCCGATTCCGTGGCCGTGGCGAGCCCGCCATAGATCGAGCCGATCACGCCCAGGATCAGGATCACCACCGGCAGCAGCTGCCAGGAATTGCGGACCTTGTCCACGAAGGACATCGCGATGTCGCTGGCCGGCGTGCGCGACGGCTGCAGAACCGACATGATCGCGATATAGCCCATGAACAGGAACATCATCAGCAGGCCCGGCAGGATGCCGGCGATGAACAGCCGCGCGATCGAGACCTCGGCCGCGACGCCATAGACGATCATGATGATCGACGGCGGGATCATCAGGCCCAGCGCGCCGGCGCTCGCCAGGCTGCCGATCGACATCTTCTCGTCATAGCCGCGCTTCTTCAGCTCCGGCAGGCTCATCCGGCCGATGGTGACGCAGGTCGCGGTGGAGGAGCCCGAGACGGCGGCGAAGATGCCGCAGCCCAGCACGTTGGTGTGCATGAGCCGGCCCGGCAGCCGGGTCAGCCAGGGCGCCAGGCCGGAGAACATGTTCGCCGAGAGCTGGGTCCGGAACAGGATCTCGCCCATCCAGATGAACAGCGGCAGCGCCGTCAGCGCGATGGAGGAGGAGAGCTCCCAGAACTTGGTGGCGGCGATCGAGCCGACCGGCGCCGACGAGAACATCATCATGCCGACCGCGCCGACGATCACCAGCGAGACGGCAACCCAGATCCCGGCGGCCAGGGCCACCAGGAGCACGACGGTGAGGACGATGCCGACCGTTACCGGGTCCACGGCGCGGATCTCCTATTCATTCGGAACCTCGCCGGCGCCACTGCGCGGGTCATGCTCGTAGGCGGCATAGGACGGGGCGCGGCCGCGCAGCGCCATCACCAGGTCGTCCAGGAAGGCGATGAAAAGGGCGACCAGGCCGACGGCCATCCAGACCTGCGGGATCCATTTCGGGATCGGCCAGGCGCCGATGGTGTAGTCGTTCAGGAACCAGGAATAGTAGACCGACCAGACCGATTCATAGGCGAGCCAGCCGGTCACGAAGGTGGCCGTGGCCAGGCACAGCAGCTCGGCCGGATGGTGCAGCGACACGGGCAGCCGGTGCAGCAGCAGGGTGACACGGATATGGCCGCCATGGCGCAGGGTATAGGCCAGGGCGAGGAAGGAGCCGGCGGCCAGGAACATCGCCGCGATATCGTCGGAGGACGGGATATAGACGCCGAGCAGCCTGCTGACGATCTGGGCGACGATCAGCAGGCCCATCAGGACGAAGCACAGGGCGCCGGCGGCGCCGCTCAACCGGTAGAACTGCTCGAGAATGGGGCGCACGTGCGGTTACCCTTCAGGTCGGGCGACAGGGCAAAAGCAAGGTCCCGGCCGGCGGTGGCGCGCACTGCCGGCCGGGACCTCCTGTCCTCGGAAAGGTCGCTTGTCGCGATACGGGTCGATCAGTACTGGATCGACCTGTATTCCTCGATGATCTTCTTGCCGTCGTCGCCGGCCCTCTCGAGCCAGGTCTCGATCATCTTGTCGCCGATCGCCTTCAGTTCCGTCTGGAACTGCTCGGAGATGACGCCGACCACCATGCCGTTCTTCTCCAGCTCGATCGGCTTCTGGATGTTTGAGGCGGTGCTCATCATCCAGCCGCGGGTCTCCGCGATCGCCGCCGCTTCCTGAAGCGCCGCCTTCAGCTCGTCGGGAAGCTCCTGGTAGACCTTCTCGTTGATGAAGACGACATTCTTCGGTACCCAGGCCTGGGTGTCGTAGTAGTACTTCGTATAGTCCCAGGCCTTCGTCGTCACGCCGGTCTGCGCCGACGTGAACATCGTGTCGATGATGCCGGTGGAGAAGGCCTGCGGGATCTCCGGTGCCTGGACCGTGGTCGGGATCGCGCCGAGCAGCTCCGCCAGGTTGGAGGTCTGTGCGTTATAGGCCCGCATCTTCAGGCCCTTGAGGTCGGCCACCGACTCGACCGGCTTGGTGGTGTAGAACGCCTGGCTCGGCCAGGGCACGGCATAGAGCAGGCGCAGCCCCTGCTCCAGGAGCCGTTCCTGCATCACCGGCTTGGTCACCTGGTAGAGCTTCAGCGCGTCCTGGTAGTTGGTGGCCAGGAACGGGATCGCGTCCATCTCGAAGATCGGGTCCTCGCGGCTGAGGTTGGAGATGAACAGCTCCGCGATCGGGACCTGCTGCAACTGGACCGCGCGCTTGATCTCCGGGTTGGCGATCAGCGAGTTGGCGCTGTGGACCGTGATGTCGATCTTGCCATCCGTCAGGCGCTTGACGTCGGTTGCGAACATCCGGACATTCTGGGTCTGGAACTCGGCATCGGCATAGGGTGTCGGCATGTCCCAGCTATAGTCCGCCGCACCTGCAGCTTGCAGCATCCCGAAGGATGCAACCGCTCCGACCATGGTCGCTTTGAGTAGTGAGTGTTTCGCGAACAACGTGAAGCCTCCTGTCGTCAGCTATTGTTAAATTGCCTCCCTGCGTCATCATTTTCACAATGACGGTCAGCGATCCGGTATTCTGTTTGCCTTTCTCGCGTCATTTCCTACTCTAGACAAGCGCCGGTCATTTTCAAGTAGAATGCCGGGCGGCCGGATGGCGCTGGCCCGGCTGCCGGCAGGGCCATCTTGCATGCGATTGCAGCCAACCGCCAACCCGAATGACATCCGGAGCGGGTCATGACGCCCCGGAGCAGGCCATGAATCCCCGGAGCGAGGCATGAACCCCTGGAGCGACTCATGAAACCCTGGGACGGAATCATCGGCGAGGACGAGATCCGCGCCTACGAGGCTGCCGGCTTCGGGCGCCCGTCGGGCATGGGCGCGCGTCCCGCCCTGCTGATCATCGATGTCCAGTACCGCACCGTCGGCACGAAGCGGGAGCCGTTCTGGGACGCCATCGGGGAGTTCAAGACCGCCTGCGGCGAGGTCGGCTGGCGCGCGGTGGACCATATCGCGCCGCTGCTGGCGCTCTGCCGCGAGAAGGGCTTCCCGGTGCTCTACCCCTATGTCGCGCCGAAGGAGGCGTTCGACAGCGGGCGCCTGGCGGAAAAGGTGCCCGCCCTGATGAAGGTCGCCGCCAAGGGCTACGAATTCGTGCCGGAGGTGGCGCCGCAGGGGAACGACGTGCTGCTGCCGAAGAAGCATCCCAGCGCCTTCTTCGGCACCCCGCTGGTCAGCTACCTGATCGACCTGGGTGTCGACACGCTGGTCGTCACCGGCTGCACCACCAGCGGCTGCGTGCGCGGCAGCGTGGTCGATGCCTTCGCCTACAACTTCCGGGTCGTGGTGCCGCAGGAATGCGTCTACGACCGCAGCGCCACCAGCCATGCCGTCAACCTGTTCGACATGGCATCGAAATATGCCGATGTGGCGCCGGTGGCGGATGTCATGACGGCGCTGAAGGCATTGCCGGCGCGCGGCTGACCTGCCGCGGCCCGCGCCACCGAAACCTGTTTCCGGGGACGAAATGGACAAGTTCGACACAAAATTCGACCGCTATCCCTTTTCCGCTTTGCCGACCCGCCCGGTCTACGACTGGCCGAACGGGGCGCGGCTGGCGGTCTATTTCGCGCTGAATGTCGAGGCCTTCGAGTTCGGCCGCAATCCGGGCTCGGATTTCACCTCGATGCCCTCGGCTCCCTATCACCGGGGCTATGCCTATCGCGACTATGGCAACCGGGTCGGCATCTGGCGGATCCGCGACCTGTTCGACACCTTCCAGGTGCCGCTGGCGATCCTGGCCAATGCCTCGGTCTACGACGTCTGCCCGGAGATCCTGGCTCCGTTCCGCGCCCGCGGCGACGAGTTCGTCGGCCATGGCATGACGAATTCCGAGCGCCAGGCGGAGATGGAGGAGGCGCAGGAGCGCGCCATGCTGAAGGCGGTGCGCGAGCGCTTCACCGCCGAGGAAGGCAAGCCGCCGAAGGGCTGGCTCGGCCCCTTCATCTCGCAGAGCGCGAAGACGCCGGAGCTGCTGCTGGAGAACGGCTATACCTACATGATGGACTGGTTCTTCGACGAGCAGCCGCAATGGTTCCGCACCGACCGCGGGCCGATCCTGGCGGTGCCCTATCCGTCGATGGAGCTGAACGACATCCCGGCGATCATCAACCGCGGCGCCAGCGACGAGGATTTCACCAGGATCGTGCTCGACGCCTTCGACGAGCAGCTGGAGAATTCGGAGAAATACCCGCTGGTCTGCGCGATCTCGCTGCACACCTTCCTGATGGGCCAGCCGCACCGCGCCCGCCAGCTGCGCCGCATCCTGGCGCATATGACGGCCCGCCGGGACCGCGTCTGGTTCGCCACCCCCGGCGAGATCGCCGACCATGTCGCCGGTCTGCCGGAGGGGGTGGTGGCGAAGCCGTAGGCAATGTTCGAGGGAGACGGCGTGACTTTGTCCCTGCAGGCATGGTCCGTCCAGGCGCGCGAAGGCTCATGCCCGGTCGTCGAACCGGTAGATGACGGTGTCGGTCCGGAACCGGATATCGGCGCTCAGGCTGTTGGCGACAGCCAGATAGGCGGTCCTGCCCACCTGGAAGGGGGCGGCCTCGGTCCCGCCGGATGTCGGATAGGTCGCTGCCAGCGCAAGCCTGCCGCCCTCGAACCGGTAGAGTTGCGAGTCGAGCGCGGCCGTCGGCGCCGTCGGGGTCCCGGTGATGTAATTGGTCCGGAACAGGTATTGCGCACCGCCATTGGACAGGGCCTGGAAGTTGCGCGCGCCCTTGCCCTCGAGGGATTGCGTCAACGCAAAGCGCCCGCCCTGCCATTCGTAGAGCCCGCTTCCCCCGGTCAGGTTCGCAAAGGCGAGGTAGGCACCGCCATCGCCCTCGAACGCCCGGAAATGGCGTCCGCCGCCCGCTTCGGCGAATGACTGAAAGGGCTGGAAGGACTCGTCCGTCCAGCGATAGAGAACCGATGCCTGGGCATGGTCGGCCAGGGCGAGGAAGTCATGGCCATCGCATCTGAAATGGGTGAAGCCGTAGCCCCATTTCGAGGGAAGCGCCTGGAACGGCTCGAATGCGCGTCCGTTCCAGCTGTAGATGTGGGAGCAGGTATCCGCCTCCGGCGCGCCCGGCGGCGCGAGGGCCTCTGCGAAGGCGAGGAAGTGCCGCCTGCCGATCCGGAAGGCATGGACATGCTTGGCGGCGAATGTCGGGAAGCCCTGGACCGGAACGAACCGGCTGCCATCCCAGCCGTAGAGCATGGAGGCGGGCCGGTAGTCGAAGTCCGGCCGGGTCCCGGACCGGATCTGGGCCACGGCAAGAAAGCTGCGGCCGTCGAGGGAGAAGAACGCGATGCTCTCGCCGCCATGCGAGGGGATCCGCTGATATTCCGCGAACGCGCCGCCTCCGGCTGTCACCCCTGCGGGCTCCCCGGAAGGCTCCCAGCGGTAGATCAGGGAGTCCAGGTCGCTGGTCCCCCCGTTCATGTCCGGCGGGTCGCCCGCGATATCCTGCGCAAGCTGGGGAATGGCGAGGAACAGCTGTCCGTCCAGGTCGAACGGCACCGCCGCGCGGGCGCCCGATGTCGGCAGCCGCTGGATCTCGTGCAGACACGGTCCGCTCGTCATGACGCGGGGATTTCGGGTGCATCCTCCGGGTAGCCGTCGAGGCCATCGGGCAGGCCATGCGTGAGGCCCGGAATGTCGATCCTCGAGAGGTCCCAGCCCTTGGCGACAGCCTCGCCGCTCATCCAGAAGCCGATCGTGTTCGACTGCATTTCGGCAATGTTGCTGGTCGCATATTTGAGCCGCATGACGAAATGGTCGATCTGGTCGGCGCGGGTATAGCCATAATCGCCCGGAATGGCAGGGCGGTCGGCGACGACGATATCGGCGACATTCGAGAACGCTCGCTGGGTGACCTGGGGGCGCGCGAACAACTGCCCCCAGACACGGTCCGCAAGGAACGCAAAGTCCTCGTCGGAGAGCGCGGGGCCGCCCACCGCATCGGGGATCGGTGCGTAGGGCGTGATCATGACCCGGCCCGGGGCCAGCGCCGGCCCCGCAACCGCGAGCACGGTCGGATGCACCCAGTTGGTCCCCGCGGTGAGGCCCGCGGAATAGTTGGTGCCTGCCAGATTGTGCAGGATGACCTTGGCATGTCGCCAATCCAGGTCCGTCGCCTGAAGGGCGCCATGGATCTCGAAGGCGCTCTTGAGTGCGATCAGCGCAAAGGTCCCGATCATGACGGTGTTGAAAGGGACCGGAAATTCTTCGCTCTCCACGGCGAGGAACCCGTCCACGACACCGGCCGGTGACAGCCGGTCCGGGTCGTCCTGAAGCCGGCGGAGATATGTCCCCGCAAGCGCGCAGGCATAGTCCACGAGAGTCCTGATCCGGGCCTCGTGGCCGACCCAGGCCGGGCAGGCCAGCCGGGTCGTCCAATGCTCGTCGAGGGGCACCCGGTTGACCTCGCGCACGGCGCGAAGATGCTCGATCAGCGGGACGACCTGCGCCTGCCAGGCCGGATCGCCGCAGTCCCGCATGGTCGCCAGATAGGCGATCGCCGGGCCGACATGCGACACGCTGGTGATCTCGTAGAACCCGCTGTCCGGTATCGCCCTGAAGGTGGCGCCGCCAAGCAGGGCATGGCCGTCCCGGTGATCGTAGACGTAGATGCCGGTGGCGGTGGCCACCACCACCGGGCCCGGCTCGTTCGCGCCGGATCCGCCGCTCAAGGTGCGCGACAGGGCCTGCGCGATGGCGGTGCGGCCCTTCGGATAGCCGGGATGGGCATAGCCGGTGAAGTCGAAGTAGAGGTCGTCGAAGGCTTCCGGAGTCTTGTAGGCGCTCATGGCCGTGCCTCTGCTGGCGGTGCGACGACGTCGCAGCTCGGACGAATGAACTGCTCGATCAGTCGGTTGACGAGGTTCGCCTGGGTCGCGAATGCGAAATGGTCGGTTCCGGGGAGCTCGACCAGCCGGGCGTCGGCGATCCGCTCCCGCATGTAGACCGCCACGCCGGCGGGCACTTCCCTGCCCAGGCTGCTGGACAGGATGAGGGTCGGCGCGGTGATCCGGGCCAGGCTCTCCCGGTCGTCGTCCAGGGAGATATCGGTGAAGAAGGCACGGATGGTGTCCCTGCCGGCCTGCTGCGTCATTTCCGTATACAAGGCCCGCAGCGGCGCGAGGATGGCCGCGTCGCATGGCTCCTGCATCGCCGGATCGAGCAGCGCCTTGGCGATCGTCGCCAGGTCCTGGCTGTCGATGACATGCAGGAAGGCATCGACCGCTTGCTGGTCGAAGCCGAACGGCCAGTCCCTGTCCCGGCGGAATTTCGGCGAGCCGTTGATAACGACCAGCTTTCCGAGGAGGCCCGGGGCTTCCGCCGCAAAACGAAGCGCGCCATGCGCGCCGGATGCATGCGCCACGAGAACCGGCTGCTCCAGCGCCAGGTGGCCGAAAAGCGTCTTCAGGTCGCTGACGTAAAGATCCGTCACGCCGGTGCACTCGGCCGGCAACCTGGAAGAGCGCCCATAGCCGCGCAAGTCGAAGGTCACATTGCGGAAGCGGCCGCGGAAATGCTCCACCTGGGCATACCAGGCGCGCCCGTTGAGCGGTAGGCCGTGCATCCAGACGATGGTGTCCGCAGGTCCATCCCGGCTCCCGTCGTCATCCGGCCCGTCGACCCGGTAGTAGATTGTCCCGCCTTCGACATCGAGATGCCCTTCATGCATCCAAAACCCCCGATCCGTTTCCAATCAAGCGGTCCAATTGGACCGCCGATGCATTGCCGGGATGCTCTGTTGGAGGCATCAGAATCGTCACCTGGCGGCGTCCCGAACCGGATTTGTTTGCCGCTATACCATATTGCCGCGGGGATGCTCACCGCCGGTCTGCCACCATCTCCGCACTTTGCACGAACATCTCCGCCAGCGGGTTCCTGGCGTCGGCGCGGCGGAACAGCACCTCCTCGAAATTGTCGTCGATCTCGGCCACCGGCACCCGGCGGAAGCCGTCGGTGCGGCTGGTCCCGAAGCGCCATATGAAGCCGATGCCCAGGCCGTTGGCGACCGCCTCGCAGACGCCGTCGCGGGTGTCCAGCACCATGATCGGCTGCGGCGCCAGGCCGGCCACACGAAAGGCGCGCTCGACCACCCGCTGGGTGGAGGAGCCCGTGGAGCGGAAGATCAGCGGCTCGGCCGCCAGCGCGGCCAGGCTGACGGAAGCAGCACCCGCCAGGCGGTGATCGAGCGGGATCACCGCGACCACCTTCTGCACCAGGCAGACCTTGCGCAGGAAGCGGCTGTCCTGCGGCAGGTTGGGCAGCAGGCCGACATCGACCCGGTTCTCCAGCACCGCGTCGATGATTCCCGAGGAATTGGCGAACGCGACCTGGACATGGACCTTCGGCAGGCGGCGCTGAAAGGCGCCGATCAGGGCGATCCCCGGCATGGCATTGCCCAGGCCCACCCGCAGGGTGCCGGAGTCCAGCAACTCCTGCCGCCGCAGCAGCTGCAGGGCGGCGGCTTCCAGCCGGCCGATCTCCAGCGCCAGCGGCGCCAGTTCCAGCGCCAGGTCGGTCGGCACCAGGGCGCGGCCGCGTGCCTCGAACAGCCGCACGCCGAAGGCCAGTTCCAGTTCGCGGACCGCCTTGCTGACCGCCGGCTGCGACATGCCCAGGCGCCGCGCGGCGGCGGAGAAACTGCCTTCCTCGGTCACCGTATTGAAGGCGCGCAGGCGCGCCGCGGTCAGTCCCATCGCGGCCTCCGGATGTGCAGCCCAACCATGGCTCATATAGGCCATAACCATGACCTTCGGATGACACATGCCGGCAACGCCCGGCGCCTAGCCTGCAGGCAGACGAGGCGGGACGGAGCAGTGACGATGGCGCGTATCGCGCTCGGCGGCATCACCAAGAGCTTCGGCGAAACGGCCGTCCTGAAGGGGATCGACCTGGACATCGCCGACGGCGAATTCCTGACCCTGGTCGGCCCCTCGGGCTGCGGAAAGTCGACCCTGCTGCGGATCATCGCCGGGCTGGAAGGCCAGAGCGGCGGCGATGTCGCGATCGACGGGCAGGTGGTCAACCGGGTCCGGCCCAGCCGGCGCGACCTGGCGATGGTCTTCCAGTCCTATGCGCTCTATCCGCACCTGAACGTGCAGGAGAACATGGAGACACCGCTGCGGCTGCGCGATCTCGGTTTCTGGGAGCGGTTTCCGCTGCTGGGTGCGCTGCTGCCGGGGCGGGCGGCGAAGCTGCGGGCCCTGCGCGCCGCCGTCGCGGAGGTGGCGGAGGTGCTGGAGATCGGGCACCTGCTGGCCCGCAAGCCCGGCCAGCTGTCGGGCGGCCAGCGGCAGCGGGTGGCGCTGGGCCGCGCCATGGTGCGCAAGCCGGTCGCCTTCCTGATGGACGAGCCGCTGTCCAACCTGGACGCCGCGCTGCGGGTGCATATGCGCGCGGAGCTGGCGCAGCTGCACCGCCGCCTGGGCGCCACCTTCGTCTATGTCACGCACGACCAGGCAGAGGCGCTGACCATGTCGGACCGCATGGCGGTGATGATGGAGGGGACGATCCTGCAGCTCGGCGCGCCGTCGGAGATCTACCGCAACCCGCAGCATCGCAAGGTGGCCGAGTTCATCGGCAGCCCGCGCATCAACCTGATGCCGGCCGAGGCCGACCGCGACGGCCGTGTCGTGGCGCAGGGCGTGCCGTTCCAGCGGCGCATCGCCGGTGGGGCGCGGCCGGTCAGCCTGGCGATCCGGCCGGAGCATCTGACCCTGGATTGCGGCCGCGGCAACGAGGGCTGGCCCTTCACCCCCACCCACAAGGAGAATCTGGGCGCGGACTTCTTCCTGCACGGCCATCTCAATGGCGGCGCCACCCGGATGGTGGCGCGCGCCACCCCCGAACAGGCGACGGGCATCCCGCTGGGCCGCGAGATCCGGATCCGGCCGGAGGCCGGCGCCGCCCTGCTGTTCGGCGCGGACGATTGCCGCATCCGCTTCCTGGAGGCCTGAGGGTGGCGCTGGCCGAGGTCGCGGCACCGCCGGCGGCAGCCCGCCGCGACGGCATGGGACGCCAGGGCATCGGGGCGCGCGGCATCGGGCCGGGCGCGGCCGGCTACTGGTTCGCCGCGCCGGCGGTGCTGCTGATGGTCGTCATCCTGATCCTGCCGGTGGGCATCGCGGCGCTGCTGTCCTTCACCGATTACAGCCTGGGCAATGACGGGGCGGACTGGGTCGGCACCGCGAACTACGAGCGCATGGTCGGCAGCTCGACCTATACCCGCATGCTCTGGGCGACCGCGACCTATGTGCTGGTGGTGGTGCCGGTGTCGATCGCGCTGGGCCTGGGTGCCGCTCTGCTGATCAATTCGCTGCGGCGCTTCGGCGACGTCTACAAGACGATCTATTTCCTGCCGGTGATGGCGGCGCTGCTGGCGATGGCGATCGTCTGGGAATTCTCGCTGCACCCGACCCTGGGCATCGTCAACGACACCCTCGCCTCGTTCTGCGGCACCGGGATCGAGAAGGTCTTCGGCTTCTTCGCGGATGGCTGCGCCCGCAACTTCCCGCTCTGGTTCGGCGACAAGGACTATGCGATCTGGGCGGTCTGCTTCATCGGCATCTGGCAGGCCTTCGGCTTCAACATGGTGCTCTACCTGGCCGGCCTGACGGGCGTGCATCGCGACCTCTACCACGCCGCCGAGATGGACGGCGCGGCGCGTGCCTGGGACCGCTTCCGCCTGGTCACCTGGCCGATGCTGGGGCCGACCACGGTGTTCGTCGTGACGATCACCACGATCCGCTCCTTCCAGGTCTTCGATACCGTGGAATCGATCACCCAGGGCGGCCCGGCGAAGACCACCTTCGTGATGATGTATGCGATCTACGAAAAGGCGATCAAGCAGAACCTCATCGGCATGGGCGCGGCGATCACCGTGGTCTTCCTGCTGTTCGTCCTGCTGCTGACCCTGGTGCAGCGCCATGTCGTGGAGAAGCGGGTGCACTACGCATGAGCGCCGCACCTGCCGCCTTCGCCGGCTCGCCCTTCACCGAGGCGCTGAAGCATGCGGTGCTGATCCTCGGTGCCCTGGTGGTGATCCTGCCGTTCTACGTGATGGTGACCTATTCGCTGAAATCGCCGGCGGAAATCGAGAGCAATACCGGCGGGGTGTTCGGCGCACAGGCGCCGATGGTCGACGAGTATTGCGTGAAGCTGGGCAATGCGCGCGACGACTGCCTGCGCACGCCGGCGGCCTACAACTACACCGAGGCCTTCAAGCAGGCGCCGCTGCTGCGCTACCTGCTGAACGGGGTGATCGTCACCCTGTCGATCTTCCTGATCCAGGTGGCGGTGGCGCTGCCCTGCGCCTATGCGCTGGCGAAGCTGAAATTCTGGGGGCGCGAGGCGGTGTTCGGCCTGGTGCTGTTCTGCCTGCTGATCCCGGTCCATGCCATCGCGCTGCCGCTCTACATCATGCTGGCCAAGGCCGGGCTGACCGACAGCTATGCCGCCCTGGTGATCCCCTGGACGATCTCGGTCTTCGGCATCTTCCTGATGCGCCAGTTCTTCAAGACCGTGCCCGACGACCTGATCGACGCCGCCCGGATGGACGGGATGGGCGAGTTCGGCATCGTCTGGAAGGTCATGCTGCCGACCGCCATCCCGGCGCTGATGGCCTTCGCGATCTTCTCCGTCGTCGCCCACTGGAACGACTATTTCTGGCCGCGGGTGGTGATCACCGGCAATCGCGACCTCTACACGCCGCCACTGGGCCTGCGGGAATTCTCCGGTGGCGCGGACGGCTCGATCTGGGGGCCGATGATGGCCACCGCGACGATCATCGTGACACCCCTGATCGTCGCCTTCCTGCTCGCGCAGAAGCGGTTCATCGAGGGGATCACGCTCTCCGGCATGAAATAGGAGGGCATGGAGGGGCGGCCCCCGCCGGGGCGGGAGCCGCCGCACGCATGGCCGGCCCGGACGGTTGTTGGCGCAAGCAGCCGGGCCCGCCGCAACGGATGGGAGTATGACAATGAGGCATCTTGGCAGGCAAATGGCGGCCGTCGCGGGGGCCGCGATGCTCTGGGCGGCGCCGGCCGGCGCGGTCGAGATCGAGGTGGCCTATCCCTACAGCCACCTGTTCGACGTGACCTACGAGAAGATCATGGAGAGCTTCCGGAAAGAGCATCCCGGGATCGACGTGACATTCCGCGCGACCTACGAGCAGTACGAGGACGGCACCAACACGGTGCTGCGCGAGGCGGTCTCCGGCAACCTGCCGGACATCACCATGCAGGGCCTGAACCGCCAGCAGATCCTGGTGGAAAAGGGCATCGCGCGCTCGCTGGAGCCGTTCATCGCCAGGGAGGCCGATTTCGAGAAGGACGGCTACCACAAGGCGATGCTGGACCTGGGCACCTTCGGCGGCGAGGTCTATGGCCTGCCGTTCTCGGTCTCCCTGCCGGTCGGCTACTACAACATGGACCTGGTCAGGAAGTCCGGCAGCGACACCCTGCCGAAGACCTGGGACGAGGTCATCGCGCTCTGCGAGAAGATGAGCGCCAACGGCGTCAAGAACCCGATGTTCTGGGGCTGGAACATCACCGGCAACTGGTTCGTCCAGGCGCTGATGTGGAGCCAGGACAAGCCGATCGTCGAAGATGGCCGCTTCACTCTGGCCAGCGACGAGGGGCTGGTCTCGCTCGAGGTGATGAAGAAGCTGTTCCGTGGCTGCAGGATGCAGAACCTGTCCTGGAAGGAGGGCCTGGCCTCGTTCTCCGCGGGCGAGATCGGCATGATGTTCTGGTCGACCTCCGCGCTGGGCGCGGTGGAGCGGGCGAAGGGCGATTTCGAGATGAAGACCGCTGAGTTCCCCGGCATCGGCAGCCCGCCGAAGGGCCTGCCCGCCGGCGGCAATGCCGCGCTGCTGGTCTCCACCTCCGACGATCCGGAGCGGCTGCAGGCGGCCTGGACCTTCCTGAAGTACATCACCTCCGGCCTGGGTGCGGCCGCGGTGGCGGAGACCACGGGCTACATGCCGCCGAACAAGGCCGCCAACGAGATCATCCTGGCGGACTTCTACAAGCGGAACCCGAACAAGGAGACCGCCGTGCGCCAGCTGCCGCTGCTGCGCGAGTGGATCGCCTATCCCGGCGACAATGGCCTGGCGGTCACCCAGGTGATCTATGACGGGATCGAGGGCATCGTGGTCGGCGACCATGACGACATGAAGGCCCTGCAGGGCGAACTGCAGGAGGAGGTCACCGACCTCCTGCCGGCCCCGAGCAAGGGTTCCTGACCGGGGGACAACCTGGGGGACGGGCCCGGGGGGACAGGCCCGGGCCCGTCCCCTCTCCCGTCCGCAGGCGGCGCCCGTCAGTCCTGCATCACCCCCTCGGACGTGGCCGGCCCGGAATAGGTCAGGGTCCAGCTATTGCCCCCGTCGGACTGGAGCTGCAGGCCGCTGCAATAGCTGCTTCCCTGCGCGCCCTGGACCTCGAGGTCGGCGAACCTGTCGGCGCCGCCGTCCATCCAGTCGACGGCTCCGGCGCCGGCGGCGGCCGCAACATGGCCGGCACGCCGCAGGAGACGTCCAGCGGCGCGCCCGCTATCCCGGTCGGGGAGTCCGGCAGGTGGATCGCGAAGCTTGGCTGCACGATGAAGCCCAGCGACGGCGGCGGGGCCATGTCCGACGGGCCCGGAACCCAGGAGAACGCGCCCTGGGCCGTGCCGGTGCAGGTGCCGTTCGCCGCATCCTGCGTCTGGCTGCCGGTGCTGCAGGTCCAGCCCTGCGCCTGGCCGAAGCGGATCTCGGAGAGCTTCACCGCACCGGAAAGGCTGACCTGCCAGTCCAGCTCCATTGCCGCCGCCGGCAGGGCCGGGCCCAGCGCCAGGAGCGATGGCAGGATGGCGCAGAGGGCGCGCCTGCGCCTGCGCGCCCTGGCGGCAGGCAGGTGTCGTGGGGCAGGATCGGCTGTCGCGGTCCGGTGACGCATCTCGGTCTCTCCTGATGTCGGTCTGGCTTCCGGGTCCGGCCTGCGGCCGTTGCGATCCGGCGTGCAAGGACCGGGCCTGGACGGCCCGCGGACATGAGCCGACATCTGCGGGCCGCGCCGGCCGCCGGTCGCCGGCCGGCCGGCCGGGTCAGAGGGGAGGTGGCGGACGACATGCCTGCACGGCCACGCAAGAGCGATTTTCCGGTGTCCCGGGTACGCCGCACCCTGGAGCCCGGTGGAGACGATGGAGGAGGGGCGGCGGCCGTCGTGAGAGCGGCCGCCGCATGCTACCGAAGCCCCCTCTCGATCCGGTCGAGGGTCTGCATCGCGGGCAGGCATTGCGCCACCGAGCCGTTCGGCTCGCGGCCCTCGCGGATCGCGGCGATGAATTCGCGGTCGATCAGTTCCACGCCGTTGCTCGACACCGCGACCCCGGTCAGGTCGACCGGTTGCTCCCGGCCGTCGAACAGGTCGTCGTAGCGGGCGATATAGGTGCCGTTGTCGCAGATATAGCGGGTGAAGCTGCCCAGCGGGCCGTCGTTGTTGAACGACAGGGACAGGGTGCAGAGCGCGCCCGACGGCGCCTTCAGGCCGATCGCCATGTCCATGGCGATGCCGAGCTCGGGATGGATCGGACCCTGCAGGCCGAAGGCCTGCGCCACGGTCTCGCCCACCTGGTACTGGAACAGGTCGACGGTATGGCAGGCATGGTGCCACAGCAGGTGGTCGGTCCAGGTCCGCGGTTCGCCGAGCGCGTTCAGGTTGCTGCGCCGGAAGAAGAAGGTCTGCACGTCCATCTGCAGGATCTTCAGCGCGCCGGCCCGGATCCGGCGGTGCACCCATTGGTGGCTGGGGTTGAAGCGCCGCACATGGCCCGCCATCGCGACCAGCCCGGTCTCCCGCTGGGTGGCGACCAGCGCCTCGGCATCGGCCAGGCTGTCGGCCATCGGGATCTCCACCAGGACATGCTTGCCGGCGCGCAGGGCCTGCATCGCCTGGGCGGCATGGACCGGGGTCGGGGTGGCCAGGATGACGGCCTCGACTTCCGGCCGGGCCAGCGCCTCCGCCAGGTCCTTCGTCGCATGCGGGATGCCGCGCTCCGCGGCAAAGGCGGCGATGTCGTCGGGTGCGCCGCCGACCACGGACACCACCTCGACCTCCGGGATCCGGCCCAGCGCCTCCAGATGCTTGCGCCCGAAGGCGCCCGCCGCGCCTGCCACACAGAGCTTCATCGTTTGTCCTTTCGCACCTCCGGCCGCTGCCGGCTGCCCGGTCTGTAGCATCCGTGCGGCGCGCGGGCCAAACGGCGATGCGCCGGCATCTGTTGCACCGGCGGCCCGGCGGTCCCAGACTCCGCCGGCACATCCCGCGCAGGAGGCGAGCGACCGTGACCGACCTGGCGACCCGCCTGCCGAAGGCGGAACTGCATATCCATATCGAGGGCAGCCTGGAGCCGGAGATGATGCTCCGGCTGGCGCGGCGCAACGATGTCGCCCTCGCGTTCGGCTCGGTGGCGGAGATCCGCGCGGCCTATGCCTTCACGAAGCTCGACGATTTCCTGGCACTCTACTACCAGGGCATGTCGGTGCTGCGGACGGCGCAGGATTTCGAGGACCTGGCCTGGGCCTATTTCGTGCGGGCCGACGCCGACACCGTCCGCCATGCCGAGATCTTCTTCGATCCCCAGGGCCATCTGCCGCGCGGGGTGTCCTTCGATGCCGTGATGCAGGGCCTGACCGCCGCGGCCGCCCGCGCGGAGCGGGAGCTGGGGATCACCAGCCGGCTGATCATGTGCTTCCTGCGCCACCTGGACGAGGCGGATGCCGAGCGCATCCTGGACCTGGCCCTGGCCCACAATGAAACGCATGGCCCCGGCATCGCCGGTGTCGGCCTCGATTCCTCGGAGCTGGGCCATCCGCCGGCGAAGTTCCGCAACGTCTTCCGCCGGGCCAGGGACGAAGGGTTCCGCCTGGTCTGCCATGCCGGCGAGGAAGGCCCGCCGGCCTATGTCTGGGAAGCGCTGGACGTGCTGGGGGTGGACCGCATCGACCATGGCAACCGCGCGCTGGAGGATCCGGCGCTGGTCCGGCGCCTCGCTGCCGACCGCATGCCGCTGACGGTCTGCCCGCTGTCGAACCTGCGGCTCTGCGTGGTCGACGACCTGGGCGCCCACCCGATCCGCCGGATGCTGGAGGCCGGCCTGGTGGCGAGCGTCCACTCCGACGACCCGTCCTATTTCGGCGGCTATGTCGGCGACAATTTCGCGGCGCTGCAGGCGGCCATCGGCCTGACCGACGCGGAATGCCGGATGCTGGTGCGCAACAGCTTCCGGGCGTCCTTCCTGCCCGACGCGGCGAAGGACCGGCACCTCGCCGCGGTCGACGCCGCGCCCTGACCGGGCCCGGCGCCGGAACGCGACGGCGGCCTACTGGAAGCCCGCGCCCTGCGTAGCCTCCACCTGCAGGCTCTGGGTGCACCAGCTGCCGCTGCTTTCGGCGGACCAGGAGAAGCGGCATATCTGGTCCAGGCTGGCGGTGCAGGGCGGGGCGGGATCGTCCTGCCCCGACTCGTTCAGCCAGATGAACGTCAAGGTGCCGGGCAGCCCTGCCGCCTCATAGCTGCGGCCGCTCTCGAAGCCGTCATGGGTCAGGGTCTTCGTATGGTCGTCCGGCCCGGTATATTCGATCATCAGCGAGGTCTTCTCGGTCATGTCGTTCAGGTAGACGAACCTGCCCTTGCTCTGAACCCCGTCCGTGTTGGCGAAGCGGACTTCGAGGTTGCAGGAACGTCCCTGCTGTGCCGCGGCAGGGGCGGCGGCGGCGAGGAGAAGGCCGCCGGCCAAAAGAGAAACCAGGATCCTCATCGCATCGGGCCTCCGCTGGTTGACAGGGGCTGCCGGGGCCGCCGGCTGCGGCGTCCCGGATCGGGAGCGGGACGGCTTCCGCCCCGCAATTCAGCAACAGTAATTTGCAAGTGTCGCGCCAGACTAGAGCTTCACGACCAGGTCCTGGCTGACGTCGCAGAGCCGCTCCCCGCCGGCCGGTGTGACCACGAAGGCCTCGCTGATCTCCACGCCCCAGCCCTCGCCCCAGATGCCGGGGATGCAGTGGAAGCACATGTCGGGCTGCAGCATTGTGCGGTCGCCGGGACGCAGGCTGGCGGTATGCTCGCCCCAGTCCGGCGGGTAGTTCAGGCCGACCGCGTAGCCGATGCGGCTTTCCTTCACCAGGCCATGGCGGCGGATTACCGCCGCCCAGGCGGCCTCCACCTCCTCGCAGACCGCGCCGGGGCGGGCGGCCTCCAGCGCGGCGTTCAGCCCCTCGACGACGATCTTCGCGGTGTCGGCCAGCTGCCGCGGCGGCGGGCCCAGATGGACGGTGCGCGCCATCGGGCAGTGATAGTGCCGCCGCGCGGCGGCCAGCTCCATGATCGTCGCCTCGCCCGCGACGAAGGGATCGTCGGTCCAGGTCAGGTGCGGGGTGCCGGTGCCGCGGCCGGTCGGCAGCAGCGGGCAGATCGCGGTGAAGTCGCCGCCGTAATCCGCGGTGCCGGTCATCTGCGCATGGTAGATGTCGGCGACCAGGTCGCATTGCCGCAAGCCGGGCGCGATGCCGGCGATGGCGGCGGCCATCACGTTCTCGGTGATCCGGGCCGCCTGGCGCATCAGCACCAGCTCGGCGGGCGATTTCACGATCCGCGCCCAGTTCACCAGCTGGCCGGAATCGGCGAAGCGCGCGTCCGCCAGGGCGCCGCGCAGGATGTCGCAGGCGCGCGGCGAGAAGTAATAGCCGTCCATCTCCAGCCCGATTGCCGCGCGCTGCCAGCCGCGCGCCCGGATCAGGTCGGCCAGGAAGTCGGCAGGGTGGCGGTCCGCGCTCTGCACATAGTTGTCGGGATAGGGGATCACCGCATGCGCCGGCAGGTCGGTGGTCAGCCGTGCCGCGGGCGCGTCCATCTGCCGCCCGACCCAGAGCGGCCCCTCGGCCGACAGGTGCAGCAGCACCGCCTGCGGCGTGTAGAAGGACCAGCCGCGATAGCCGGTCAGCCAGTCGATATTGGCCGGGTCGCAGACCACCAGCAGGTCCAGCCCGGCGGCGGCCATGCGCGCGCGCACTGCGGCGACCCGTGCGTCATGCTCCGCGGCGGTGAAGAAGGGGGCAGACATGGCGCAAAGGTGGCAGCCCGGGCGGGCGGGCGCAACGGTGGATCGGGGGCGCGGGAAACGGTCCGGATCGCGCCGTCAGAGCAGCGCGAGATCGGCGATGGCGATGACCTGGCCCAGGGCAAGGCCGACGGCCAGAAGGGCAAGCGCGGCACGCAGGGTAGTCGCAAAGACGGACATCACGGCCTCTCGGGGTGCGGTCAGGCAGCAGCTTCCACATCCCCAGGATCGCAGGGAATCCCTTGCAATTCCGTAACGGCCGTCACGAAGCGGCGACTTAAAGGGCCAGGCCGTAGAACGCCGCGCCGTTGCCGCGCAGCACCGCGTCGCGCCCGGGGCCGGCGAAGGCATCGCCCAGCAGGTCCATATCGGCGGCGCCGAAGCGGGCCGGCGCGCGGGTGGAGGGCAGGTCGCTGCCGAACATCAGGGCGGCCGGGTTGGCGGCATGGATGCGCCGCAGGGCCGCGGCCACATCCCCGTCGAAGCGGCTGAAGCCGGTGGCCTTCACCGCCGCGCCGCCGCCGGCGAGCGCCACCAGGTCGTCCAGCCCGGCGGCGCTGAGGCCCAGATGGTCGATGGCGATCTTCGGCAGGCGGGCCAGGGCCGGGCGCAGCTCCGGCAGGACCAGGGCGGCATCCAGGTAGAACTCGACATGCCAGCCGGCCAGGTCCCAGACCCGCGCCGCCTCGCGCTCCAGGTCGGCGAGCGCGGTGCCGGCACCGCGTTTCAGGTTCACCCGGATCGCCCGCACCCCCAGCGCGTGCAGCCCCCCGATCGCGGCATCGTCCAGGCCCGGGTCCAGATTGACCACCGCCCGCCAGGCCGGCCCCAGCGCCCGCAGCGCCGGCACCAGGTAGCCGGTATCCGCCGCCTGGAAGGAACCGGACACGACGACCCCGGCCACCGCGTCCAGCCCCAGCCCGGCCAGCTCCGCCCGGTAGTCCGCGACCGTGTAGGCGGGCGGCAGGTAGCCCTGGTTCGGCACCAGCGGAAAGCCCGGGTCGATGACGTGGAAATGCGCGTCGAAGATCGCGGTCATGCGGGTGCCTCGATGCACCGCGGCTTCGTCATCCAGGACCCCGAGCCGGGATCGCGACGGACCGGTGCCGCGGGCTGCATCGCCGCCTGCGCCATGGGCCCCGGATCGGGTCCGGGACGACGCAACCGAAAGAGATTGGCGGCATCGCCGGAGCCGGCCGGCAGTGTCACGCCGGGACCTCGCGGTTGTGGACCGGGCTGCCGTCGCGCAGGGCGCCGATCAGCTCGACGGAGTCCGTGACCGTGCCGAAATGCGTCGCGATGTCGTAGAGGCTGGAGGCCTGCTCCCGCGGGCCGGTGGCGGCGACGCAGTCCTCCGGCACCACCACCTCGTAGCCGGCGAAGAACGCGTCGTGCACGGTGGAGCGCACGCAGATATTGGTCACCACGCCGCAGACCAGCACCGTGTCGATCCCCATGTCCTGCAGGGTCAGGTGCAGGTCGGTGTTGTAGAACGCCGAATAGCGCCGTTTCAGGACGCTGATATCTTCCGGCCGCCGGTCCAGCGCCGCCACCACCTCGGCGCCCCAGCTGCCCTCCACCGCATGCGGCGTGCGCTTGCGGAACTCCCGGTCGTCGCGCAGGCCGGGGCGATGGGAATCGATGATGAAGACGACCGGCACGCCGGCCGCACGGGATGCGGCGATCAGCGCGTTCTGCGGCGGGTAGAGCCGCTCCGCCCCGGGCAGGCACATGGCGCCGCCGTCGGTGCAGAAGTCGTTGATCATGTCGACCACCAGCAGCGCGGCCCGCGCCGGATCCAGGTGCAGGCCCGCGCCCTCCTGCCGATGGGCGGAAAACACGTCGAGGTTCATCCCGGCTCCCTCCTGCATCCTGGACAGGCCGGCACGGTAGGAATCCGGAGGATCGGGGTCAAGGCGGGAGCCGGCCGCCTCGACGCCGCGGACAGGTCGTGCCACCCTTGTCCCCACCGTGACAGCCAGACAGAGAGGGGCGCGATGTCTCAGGAGCAGGGGATCTTCGAACTCGGCGATTTCACCTTCCAGTCGGGCGCGACCCTGCGGGGCGCCTTCCTGTCCTACAAGACCTTCGGCACGCTGAACGCGGCGAAGGACAACGCCATCGTCTATCCGACCTGGTATTCCGGCCAGCACATGGACAACGAATGGCTGGTCGGCGAGGGGATGGCGCTGGACCCGCAGAAATACTTCATCGTCATTCCCGACATGTTCGGCAACGGGCTGTCCTCCTCCCCCAGCAACACGCCGGAGCCCTACAACGCGTCGCGCTTCCCCAAGGTCACGCCGTACGACAATGTGCGCGCGCAGCACCGGCTGATGACCGAGAAGTTCGGCGTGGAGCATCTGCGCATGGTGCTCGGCTGGTCGATGGGCGCGCTGCAGACCTTCCACTGGGGCTGCATGTACCCGGACATGATGGACCTGATCGTGCCGTTCTGCGGCTCGGCGAAATGCTCGCGCCACAACTTCGTCTTCCTGGAAGGGGTGAAGGCGGCGCTGACGGCGGACGCGGCGTTTGCCGAAGGCTGGTACAAGGCGAAGCCGGAGCGCGGCCTGCGGGCGATGGCGCGGGTCTATGCCGGCTGGGGCTTTTCCCAGGCTTTCTACCGGCAGGAGCTGGACCTGAAGGCAATGGGCTATTCCTCGCTGGAGGATTTCCTGGTCGGCTTCTGGGAAGGGCTGTTCCTGGGCCGCGACGCCAACAACCTGCTGACCATGTTGTGGACCTGGCAGCATGGCGATCTCAGCGCGAACGAGATCTACAACGGCGATTTCAAGGCGGCCCTGGCGGCGATCAAGGCGAAGGCCTATGTGATGCCCGGGCGCACCGACCTCTACTTCCCGCCGGAAGACAGCGAGATCGAGGTCGCCAACATGCCGAACGCCAGGCTGGTGCCGATCGAGTCCGTCTGGGGCCATTTCGCCGGCGGCCCGGGCCTCAACCCGGCGGACGTGAAATTCCTGGACGACAAGCTGAAAGAGCTCCTGGCGTCCTGACAGTCGAGGAGAACCGGATGTCCGCTGCGGAACGGTCGGCGGCAGCGCCTGGACCCACGGTGCGCCCGCTGGCGCCGGCGATCGGCGCCGAGATCTCCGGCGTGGACGTCGCCGCCGGGATCGATGACGCCACGTTCGGCCTGCTCTATCGCACCTGGCTGGAGCGCGGCGTGCTGCTGCTGCGCGACCAGCGGCTGGACGAGGCGGGGCTGGTCGGGTTCTCCCGCCGCTTCGGGCCGCTGGAAGCGCCGCCGGCGGGCGAGAAGCGGAGCCGGGCCGAGGGCGGCGGCGCGGTCAGCCCCGAGGTCTGGATCATCTCCAACGTGATCGAGAACGGCGCGCCGATCGGTGCGCTGGGCGCGGGCGAGGCCGAATGGCATACCGACATGGCCTATATCGAGCGGCCGCCCACCGCGTCGATCCTCTATGCGCTGGAGGTGCCGCCCGAAGGCGGGGACACCTGGTGGGCCAGCATGACGGCGGCCTGGGCCGCACTGCCGGCGGCCGAGCGGGACGCCATTGCCGGCCGCCGGATCAAGCACGACACCGCCTATACCTCCGCCGGCACCCTGCGGAAGGGCGCGGCCCCGGTGACCGACCCGCTGACCAGCCCCGGCGTCTGGCACCCGGCGCTGCGCACCCACCCGGAGACCGGGGCGCAGGCGCTGTACCTGGGACGCCGCCGCAATGCGGTGGTCGACGGGCTGGACCTGGCGGAGAGCGACGCCCTGATGGACCGGCTGATCGGCTTCGCGACCCGGGACGGTTTCGTCTATCGCCACAGATGGCGGGCCGGCGACCTGCTGATCTGGGACAACCGGGCGACCATGCACCGCCGCGATGCCTTCGACGCCTCCGCCCGGCGGGTGATGCTGCGCACGCAGATCCGGGGCACCGACATCCCGCATTGACGGGGCGCGCCCTTTTCCATCGTCACCACCGGGCTTGTCCCGGTGGTCTATCTCGATGCCCGTCTCAATCGATTGAGCATGGTGGCGCGATGGACCCGCGGGACAAGCCCGCGGGTGACGAGGGTGGGCGAGGATGCGGTTTCAGCGGTCGATGTCTGCCCATCGGGCATCCGTTTTCAGCCGATCTATTCCTCGAGTTCCTCGTGATCGCCGGTGCGGCGATCCTCGGCGATGGCGGCGGTGCGCCGGCGCCGGTCGGGGCCGAAATAGTCGGGCACCTTCACGAAGGGGCGGGGCCGGGCGACCGCGACCTTGATCCGGTCCGCCACCGCCTTGACCGAGATCGGCGTGACCAGGAACTCGTGCACGCCGGCGACCCGGGCATCCTCGACCGTTTCCGGCGTGGCGCGCCCGGCCACCATGATGATCGGCACATAGGGATTGTTGCAGACCGTGGCATCCCGCATGCGCCGCGCCAGCGCGATTCCGTCCAGCAGCGGCGGACGGTGGCCGGCCAGCACGACATCGACCCGGGCCTCGTTGAGGCGCCGCAGGCCCTGCTCCGGCCGGGTGGCGTTGACGGCGTTGCGGACACCGAGCGAGGTCAGCACGGAACCGATCAGACGGATCATGTTGTCGTCGGGGTCGACGACCAGGACCGTCAGTCTCGGAAAGAACTTGTCGCTGCTGTCCGGCACCCTAACCCTCCTGCCCGGCTCCGCCCGGTATCACGGGATGCCGGCGCGGGCCGCCGGCCCGGGGATCGATCCGGCAACGGCTCATTTCGTAGAACGCCTGGGGGGCCTTCGCAACGATTCTCCTGCCGGCGCGACAGCATGGCCGCGTGCGGGGCGCGCGGCCGGCCGTCCCGCTCAGCCATTCTTGCCGCCGCGGCGCTCGACCTGGAAGGAGGCGACCCGGCGGCGGCGGTCCGGCCCGAAGAAGCCGGTCTGTCGCACGAAGGGGCGCGGATGGTCGATCACCGCGGTCAGCCGCGCCGCGACGGTCTTGACCGAGACCGGCTTGACCAGGAACTCGGTCACCCCGTTCTGCCGCGCCGCATGCACGGTCTCCGGCGTGGCATGCCCGGTCACCATCACGATCGGAACGAAGGGGGTGGGGCTGGTCTGCTCGTCGCGGATGCGCCGGGTCAGGGTCATGCCGTCCATCGGCTCCATCAGGTAGTCCAGGAAGACCACGTCGACGTCCTGCTGCAGGAAGGTCAGCGCCTCGGCCCCGTCGCTGGCGGAATAGACCTTCCGGATCCCCAGGGAGGTCAGGATCGTCCCCAGCAGGCGCCGCATGTTGTAGGCGTCATCGACGACCAGGGCCGCGACATTGCCGAAATCGTAAGCCGGCATGGTGCTGCGAGGGGCCGCCTGCCGCCGCCGCCCGGCTTCAGACGGACCTGGGGCCGCGCAGCGAGACGGCCACGCAACCGAGGCCCTGCACTTCGGCCGAGACATGAACGGCGCCGGCGACGGGCAGGGGCGGGGCGGGCGCGCCGGACAGCAGGATCTGGCCGCCGGAGAGGTCCTGGCCGGTCGCGGCCGCATGGCGCAGCCCATGCGCCGCCATGCGCCAGGGATCGCCCATGATCGCGCCGGTGGAGGCGGTCTGCACCAGCCGTCCGTCCAGGCAGAGGGTCATGCCCAGATTGTCCAGGGACAGGCCCCGACCCGCCAGCGCGGCCGGGTCCTGCCAGGCGCCGAGGACATAGCCTGCGGCACAGCAATTGTCGGCCACCAGGTCGGCCAGGGTGAAGCGGTAGCCCGGATAGCGGGAATCCGCGAGCTCCAGCGCCGGGGCGACAGCCTCTACCGCATCGCGCGCCCCGGCCGCAATGTCGCCGGGCGGCAGGTCGCGGCGCAGCAGGAAGGCGATCTCGACCTCCACCCGCAGGTCGATGAAGCCTGCCGGGTCGATCTCGCCGCCATCGGGCACCGCCATGGCGGAGGTCAGCCTGCCGCCGATCGGCGCGTCCAGGCCAAGCGCGCGCAGGCCCGCCGGGCTTGCCGGGCCGAGCTTCAGCCCTGCCGGGCGTTCGCCGCGCGCCAGGCGGCGTGCGACCACGCCATGCTGGATCGCCTGGGCATCGTCCAGGGTCAGGTTGTGCCGCGCGCTGAGTTGCGGCACCGCGCGGCCCAGCCGGGCGGCATCGTCCAGCTGTTCCGCCAGCGCCAGGATATCCGTCATCGCCGGGTCCCATCTGCCAGGAGCTCCCGCCTGCTATAGCCTGCGTCGGCCCCGCCGCGCCATAGAGCCGGTTGCACCGCGGCATGGCAGGGGCTTCTTTTTGCCGCAAGAAGCAGCTATGCGAGGCCGCATGACCCTGCACAGTCCCGCATCGCGCCAGGCGACCCCGACCGCGGCCCCTTCGCCGGACACCGCCCCGCCCGCGCCGCCGGCCGGCTTCCAGCGGCTTGCCATGCCGCGCGGCTTCATCGGCACGAACGGCCCGCTCTACATGCGGCAGGACGCGGCCGGCGGCGTCGAGCTGGGGATGCTGGTGGAGGCGCGGCACGGCAATCCGATGGGGGTCTGCCATGGCGGCATGCTGTTGACCTTCGCCGACATTCTTCTGGCCGTGACGGTGCGCCATGCGGAACCGCAGCTGGGCATGATGCCGACGGTGTCGATGTCCACCGACTTCCTGTCCGGTGCCCCGGTCGGCAGCTTCCTGATCGGCAGCGGGCGGCTGCTGAAGCGCACCCGCAGGCTGGCCTTCGCCGACGGCCGCGTGACGGCCGGCGACCGCCCCGTGCTGCGGCTCAGCGGCATCCTGAAGATCCCCTCGCAGCCGCTGGTCCCGGCGGACCGCCTGCCCGCCGGCGTCCGGCCGGCGGCGGCCGGCCATCCCAACGACGACGGGCCGCTGCCCGGGAGCCTGGAGCAGGGGAGGCCGGAGCCATGAGCGGCGGAACGACCGGCCGGGACCTGGCGGCGCTGTTCGCCGGTGCCCGCCCGCAGGCGGCGCCGGCCGTGCCCGACTGGGCACGGGACGCCTTTGCCGGCCGGGCCCCGGCCCGCACAGGGGAGAATCCGGGAGAGGGCGCGGCGCAGGCCGCCGCGCGCAGCTTCCGGATCGAGGTGGACGGGATCCTCGCGCGCATCGACCTGCCGCAGGTCGGCGCGGCCTTCCTGGATTCCGATGCCGCCGGGCTGGCGATGTACGACGCGGCGGCGCGGTTGCGCCTGGCCCCGCCGATGGACCGCCATGCGCCGGGCCTGCGCGGCCTGCCCGAACGCGGCGCCGGCGGCGGGGGCTATCGCACCCTGCCGCCGCTGCCCGCGCTGGCGCGGCTGATCCGGCGGATCCAGCGCCAGATGCCGGCGAGCGCAACCCGGCACGACCCGGTCTACAACCTGCGGCTTTTTCCGATGCTGGCGGAGCGGCCCCTGGCGGGCCCGCTCAGGGCGCTGAACCGCCGGCTGCGGCCGTTGCGGCGCTGCCTGGCGCATGTGCCGCTGGCGCCGGCGCATAACCGGCTGGTGCCGGCGCGCCTCCGGCGCAGCGGGACGGGCCTGCAGGCCCTCGGCTGGCAGGCGGCCGACCGCAACGACCCGGTCTGGGACCCGGCCCTGCTGTCGGAGGCGGCGGGCATGGACCGCCAGGCGGCAGAGCGCCTGCTGGCGCGGGTGCTGGGCCGCCCGCCGCGGCCGGCGGAGCGGGCGCGGCTTGTGCTCTACCGCGCCATGGCGCCCGCGCTCGAGGCCGCCGAGGCCGATCTGCGCATGGGCCGGGGCGCCGATGCGGGGCTGGAGCGACAGCGCCGGGATGCCGCCTGGCGGCGGGCACAGCGGCAGCTCGCCGGGGCAGAGTTCCGGCATGCGGTCGGGGTCCTGGGACGCGGCGGCAGAGGCCGGTTGAGCAGGGATTCGCGGGACGGGGATTCGGGAGGCAGGGGGGCGCAGCCATGAGCCGGGAATCGGAATTCAACGGCCTGCCGCCGGCGCCGCCGGCCTTGCAACGGCCGCAGCGTCACGAAGCCCATGGCGTCGCCTGGGAGGATCCCTATGCCTGGCTGCGGGATGCGGACTGGCAGGCGGTGATGCGCGACCCGGCCAGGCTCGACGGTGCCATCCGCGCGCATCTCGAGGCGGAGAATGCCTATGCGCGGGCCGCCCTGGCCGATACCGCCGCGTTGCAGGACGCCATTTTTGCCGAGATCCGCGGCCGCATCCGCGAGGACGAGGCCGGCGTGCCGGTGCCGGAAGGCGGCTTTGCCTATTACAGCCGGTTCCGCAGCGGCGGTCAGCATCCGCTGTTCTGCCGCCTGCCGCTGGCCGCGGCAGAGCGCTGGGCGCCGTCCGGTGCGCCGGCGGCGGAGGAGGAGCTGCTGCTGGACGGCGACGCGCTCGCTGCCGGCCATGCCTATTGCAATATCGCCGGGGGGGAGCCGTCCAGCGACGACCGGCTGTTCGCCTATGCGCTGGACGTGAACGGCTCGGAAGTCTTCACCATCCGGATCCGCGACCTGGCGAGCGGCGGCGACCTGCCCGACCTGCTGCCCGACAGCAACGGCTCCTTCGTCTGGGCGACCGACGGCGCCACCCTGTTCTACACGGTCCTGGATGCCAACCACCGGCCCTATGGCGTGAAGCGGCACCGGCTGGGCAGCGATCCAGCGGCGGACGAGCTGGTCTATCGCGAGCCCGATCCCGGTTTCTTCGTGTCCGTCGGGCAGACCGCCAGCCGCCGCTTCCTGCTGATCTCCAGCCACGACCATACGACGTCGGAGATCCGCTTCTGCCCGGCCGACCGGCCGGACGCCGGCTGGCAGCTGGCGGAAGCGCGCGAGCGGGATGTGGAATACGACCTGGAGGACCAGGGCGACCGGTTCGTGATCCGCACCAACGTCGACGGGGCGGAGGATTTCAAGCTGGTGGCCGCCCCGCTGGCGACGCCGGGCCGGGCGCACTGGACCGACCTGGTGCCGCACCGGCCGGGCCGGCTGATCGTCGGCCTGCGGGTCACCGCGCGGCACCTGGCCTGGCTGCAGCGGGTCGACGCGCTGCCGCAGCTGGTGGTGCGCGACATGGCCGATGGCGGCGAGCATGAGATCGCCATGGCGGAGGAGGCCTACAGCCTCGGCCTCGGCCCCGACCTGCCGTTCGACGGCTGCCTGCTGCGCTACACCTATTCCTCGCCCACCACGCCGGACCAGGTGATCGACTATGACATGGCCGCGCGCACTGGCCGGGTCCGCAAGACGCGGGAGGTGCCGTCCGGCCACGACCCGGCGGACTATGTGGCGCGGCGCCTGCTGGCACCGGCGGCGGACGGGCAGACCGTGCCGGTCTCGCTGCTGCATCGCGCCGACATCGTGCCCGGGCCGGACACGCCCTGCCTGCTCTATGGCTATGGCTCCTACGGCATCACCATCCCGGCCAGCTTCTCCCCGCTGCCGCTGAGCCTGGCCGATCGCGGCCTGGTCTATGCCATCGCCCATGTCCGCGGCGGCCAGGCGCGCGGGCGGCGCTGGTACCTGGACGGCAAGGCGGCGAAGAAGGCGAACACCTTCACCGACACCATCGCCGCGGCGGAGCATCTGGTCGCGCAGGGGTTGACGGGCGCCGGCCGCATCGCGGTGCAGGGCGGCTCCGCCGGCGGCATGCTGGTCGGCGCGGTGGTGAACATGCGGCCCGACCTGTTCGGCGCCGCGGTGGGCGAGGTGCCCTTCGTCGACGTGCTGAACACCATGCTCGACGACAGCCTGCCGCTGACCCCGCCGGAATGGCAGGAATGGGGCAACCCGATCGAGGACGCAGCGGCCTTCCACACGATCCGCGGCTATGCCCCCTACGAGAACGTCGCCGACCGGCCCTATCCGCCGATCCTGGCCACCGCCGGGCTGACCGACCCGCGGGTGACCTATTGGGAGCCGGCGAAGTGGATCGCCCGGCTGCGCGAGCGGGCGCCCGGCGCCGGCCCCTACCTGCTGCGCACCTACATGGAGGCCGGCCATGCCGGCGCCGCCGGCCGCTGGGACCGGCTGAAGGAGGTCGCCCTGGTCTATGCCTTCATCGTCAAGGCGCTGGGGGCCGGGCGGCCCTAGTTGAAGCCGATATCGGCGACCTGCAGCACGGCGTTGCTGAACAGGCCCAGCAGCCGGACATTGCCGGCGCCGATCGTGCCGGACTGGAAGTCGTTCAGGTAGAACAGCCCGGAGCTGCTGCCGTCGTTCGCCACGACGACGGCCGGCCCGCTGCCGCTGACCTCGCCCAGGGCGGCCAGGAAGTCGGCGAAGCCGGTCTGCGCCAGCCCGCCGGACTGCACCGTCCGGGTCAGGTAGACGATCTCGTCGCTGGACAGGTTCACCTGGCCCTGGCCGCGCTCGGTCAGGGCGAGGCTGCCGTCGGTGCCTTTCGATATCGCGCTCTCCAGCAGCCCGCCGGCCATCACCCGGGCGCGGTCGGTGCCGCTCTGGAAATTGGCGATGCTGTCGGCGCCGGCCGGGCTGCCGAAGCCCGACCCGTCGAACTGGCTGGCATAGCCGACCTGGTCGGTTCCGGCGCCTGCCCGCAGGGCGATCGCGTCGGGCCCGGTGCCGCCGACCACCAGGGTGTCGCCGGCGGTGAGGCTGATATGGTCGACGGTGGAGCCGCCCATCAGGGTCTCCACGCTGGCGACCTGGGTGGTCAGGCCGAAATGGCCGCCAAGCTGCACGTAATCGGCGCCATCGCCGCCCTGGACGGTCTCCACGTTGTAGGCCGACAGGGTGTTGCCGCCGTTGGCCAGGGTCAGGCTGTCCGCGCCCGCCAGCGGGTTCACGGCAATGCCCGATTGCGGGGCGGCCAGGGTGATCCGGTCGTCGGCCGGCGCCGCCGTGCCCATCAGGGTCTCGATTCCCGCGACGGTCACCGCGCCGCCGCCGGTCAGGGTGACGGTGTCGGCCGCGTCGGAGCCGTAGATCGTCTCGATCAGCGCGGCCTGCAGTTGTGCCGGGGAACTCGCGGCGAGGGTGATCTGCTCGGCGCCCGTGGTGCCGGTCACGGTCTCGATCGCGCTGACCAGGCTCGACCCGCCGAGCTGGCCGCCGAGCTGCACCCGGTCGGCGCCCGCGGCGCCGTAGATCGTTTCCACGTTGAAGGCCGACAGGTCGTTGCCGCCGGCGGCCAGGTGCAGCAGGTCGTTGCCCGCCATGCCGTTCACGATGATCCCGGATTCCGGCCCGGCCAGGGTGATCCGGTCGTCCGCGGCCCCCATGCCGACGATCGTCTCGACACTGCCGATCCGCAGGTCGCCGCCGCCGCTGATCGTGATCCATTCCTGGCCGGTGGAGCCGGTGATCGTGTCGATCCGCGACACCGTCATGCTGTGGTCGGCGGTCGCGCCAAGGGTGATGCTGTCGGCCGCCGTCGACCCCGCCAGGGACTCGATGCCGCTGACCAGCATCGTCGCGGCGCCGGAGAGCGTGACGGATTCGGTGGTGGAATTGCCGGTCAGGGTCTCCGCGCCGGAGATCTGCATCGTCGTCCCGAAATGGCCGCCGACATTCACGTTGTCGCCGCCGCCGCCCCCCACCAGGGTCTCGATGTTGAACGCCGACAGGATGTTGAACTGGTTGGTCAGGGTGACATGGTCGGCTCCCGCCAGGGTGTTGATGATGCCGCCCTCGGGCTCCAACCGGACGGTCCAGGTGTCGGCGCCCTGCGACCCGACCAGGGTGTCGATGTCGCTGACCCGCATCGACCCGTCGCTGGCGATGTTCACCCGTTCGTCGGACAGGCTGCCCTGCAGGGACTCGATATGGGCCATCGACATGGTCCCGCCGCCATGCAGGTTGACATTGTCGGTGCTGGCGCTGCCCAGCACGCTCTCGATATTGCCCACGGTTATCGTGGTCGCGCCCGTCAGCGCCACGCTGTTCACGTCGTCGGCGCCGATCAGGGTCTCGATCCCGGCGACCAGGACGGCCGCCGTGCCGGTCAACAGGATCCGGTCGGCGGCCGTGGTGCCGATCAGGGTATCGACATTGGCGGCGAACAGCGTGTTCGCGCCGGTCAGGAAGATCCGTTCCCGCCCGCTGCCGCCCAGCAATGTCTCGATGGCGCCGACGGTGGCGGTGTTGTCCTGGTCCGCGATCGTCACATGGTCCAGCGCCGCGCTGCCCAGGATCGTGTCGATCGCATCGGTCCGGGCCGTCGTGTTGCCGGAGAAGGTGACGGCATCGCTCGCGGTGCTGCCGACCACGGTCTCGAAGCCGCCCAGGGTGATGGTCGACGGGCCGCTGAGGGTCACCTGTCCCGGACCCTCGATGTCGATCAGGGTCTCGATGGCGGAGACCAGGAAGCTCTGCGCCGTGACCCCGTCCACCTCGATCCGGTCCAGGCCGGCATTGCCGGCGATCGTTTCGATGTTGAAGGCGGACAGCCAGTTGTCCCCGGCCGCCAGGGTCAGCCGGTCCGCACCTGCCACCAGGTTGACGATACCGCCCTGCTGCGCCTGCAGCAGGGTGACCGTATCCGCGCCGGGGGTGCCGACCAGGGTGTCGATGGCCGCGGTCGACAGGGTCTGCCCGGCCCCCGAAAGGGTGACCCGGTCGGCGTCCGCGCCGCCGATCAGGGTGTCGATGGCAGAGGCGAGCATCGTGTTCGCGCCGGACAGGGTGACCAGGTCGCCGGCGGTCGAGCCGATCAGGGTGTCGATGCCGCCCACCAGCATGCCGGTGGTGCCCGACAGGGTCACCATCTCGTGGGTCGAGCCCGCGGTCAGGGTCTCGATGCCGGACACCTGCACCGTGTTGCCGGCGGCGCCGCCGACCGTCACCCGGTCGCTGCCGGTGCCGCCGGTGAGGGTCTCGATATTGTAGGTCGACAGCTGGTTCGTGCCATTGGCCAGGACCAGGCGGTCGGCGCCGCCCAGCAGGTTGACGGTGCCCCCCACCTGCGCCTGGATCAGGGTCACCTGGTCGGCGGACTGGGTGCCGATCAGGGTGTCCAGATGGGCCGCATGCAGGCTTTGCCCCGCGCCGGTCAGGGTCACCCGCTGTTCGGCATAGAGCCCGACCAGGGTGTCGATCTCGGTCGCCTGCATCGTGGCGGCGCCGGAGATCGTGACCTCGTCGACCACGCCGGAGCCGGTCAGCGATTCGATGCTGCCCAGCTGGACGGTGTGGCCCGCGGCGCCGCCCAGATGGATGCTGTCCGTGCCGCTGCCGCCGGCGATGGTCTCCACGTTGAAGACCGACAGGGAATTGCCGCCGTCGGCCAGCAGCAGCCTGTCCGCCCCGCCGACCAGGTTGATGATGCCGCGGTCCTGGCCCTGCAGCAGGGTCACGGTGTCGGCGCCGGACGTGCCGACCAGGGTGTCCAGGGCCGCAGCCGACAGGGTCACGCCCTCATCCTCGAGCCGGATCATCTCGGCGCTGGCCGTGCCGATGATGGTGCTGACGCCGGCGACGGTGCTGGTGCCGCCGGCGCTCACCGTGACCCGGGCGCCGTCATAGCAGCCCTGGATGGTGTCGATCGCCGCGACCGTGATCGTCGGCATGCAGTCCAGCACCACCCCGTCGGCCGACGCGGACCCCACCAGGGTCTCGACATCGACGACCTGCAGGGTGTTGGCCCCGCTGAGGGTCACCAGGTCGGTGCCGGTCGAGCCCGCGATGAACACCAGCCCGCTCACCGTCATGGTGCCGGGGGTCTCCATCAGCACCAGGGATTCGGTGCCCGGCGCGCCCACCAGCGTGTCGATGCCGGAGACATTGACCGCGCTGTCTTCCGCCAGGGTGATGAAGTCCGGTGCCGCGCTGCCCACCAGCATGTCGAAGCCCGAAATCGTGGTGGTCGCGCCGCCGGCAAAGGTCACGGCACCGAAGAAATCCTGGTTCACCAGGGTCTCGATGCCGGAGACCGTCAGCGAGGAGTCGCTGCAGCCGCAATCGACCAGCACGGTGACCTCGTCGGCGCCATTGCCGCCGATTATGGTTTCGACGTCGAACGCGGTCAGCGTATTGCCGCCATCGGCCAGGGTCAGGCGGTCGTCGCCTTCCGCCAGGTCCAGGACCATGCCGTCGACCGGCGCACTGAGCGTGATCCAGTCGTTGCCGGCAGAGCCGACCAGGTCGTCGACGCCGGATACCGTCATGGTGCCGGGGGCCATCAGGGTCACGATCAGGCCGGGGTTGATGCCGGTCAGGGTTTCCACCCCGGCGACGTTGACCGGCTCGGAATCGCTGCCCACGAACAGATTGTCCAGCCCGCTGCCGCCGGTCAGGAAATCCACGTTGTAGGCGCTGAGGGTGTTGCCGCCGTTGGCCAGGGACAATGTGTCGCCGCCGCCCATCAGGTTGATGAAGCCCGCGGTCTGCGCCGTCAGCAGGGTGACGATGTCGGGATCGGTGGTGCCGACGATGGTGTCCAGCGCGCTGGCCGACAGCACCCCCGGCAGGGACAGGAAGACCTGCTCCAGGCTGGCGGAGCCGATCAGGCTCTCGATCCCGTCGACGGTCAGGGTCGCATTGCCGGTCAGCTGCACCTGGGCGCCGCCAATGCCGTGCAGGGCGGAGACCCCGCCGATCGTCCAGGGCCCGGCGGAAGACAGGGTCCAGTCGGCCTGGCCGTTGCCGATCAGGGTCTCGATGTCGGTGAAGGAGCCGTAGACGGCGCCGGCGCCGCTGGCGGTGACGATATCCAGGCCCGGCCCGCCGAGATAGATGTTTCCCGCCCCTTCGCCGCGGAGCTGCAGCGTGGTGCCGTTCGGGCCGACGACGATCGTATTGTCCCCGCCAAGGCTGGTGAGGATCACCTGGGTCTGGCTGGCGTCGAGGGTGATCGCCTCGTTGGAGGTCGCAATCAGGGAAACGGTCGTCATTTGGCCTGGCATCCTGTCTGCCGGATGAAATCCGATTTTCCTGCATCGACGTCGCGCAGGAAACGAAGTCGTGAATTCTTCGCGTCTGTGCAGTCAATAGGCTCTGGCCGGAATTGGGCAGCGAAAAGGCGGCATTGTGTTGCGAAAAGGGCTGGAACCGGCCGTCGCGAGACCGGACATGTCGTGTCGATGGCCGAATTCGGGCAGGCGCGCCCTCCCGGCGCCGGGCCTTAGCCTTGCACGGCGGCTGCGGATATGGTGGCGCCGGAGAACGGTTCGAGCGTTGACAGGAAAAAGGGGAACGGCCCGTGACGAAGACGGCAATCGTGACCGGTGCCAGCCGGGGCATCGGGCGCGGCATCGCGCTGAAACTGGCGGCCGACGGCTATGACGTGGCGCTGGTGGCGCGCAGCGAGGAAACCCTCCGGGACGTGGCGAAGGAGATCGGCGGGCAGGGCCGGCGCGCGGTGCCGCTCGCCATCGACCTGCGCGAGGCCGATGCCGGCGACCGGGCGGTGGGCGGCGCGGTGGAGGCACTGGGGGGCCTGGACCTGCTGGTCAACAATGCCGGCGCCACGAAGCGCGGCGACTTCTTCAGCCTGACGGAAGAGGATTTCCTGGACGGCTTCGCCCTGAAGTTCCACGGCGCCGTGCGCATGACCCGCGCCGCCTGGCCGCATCTCAAGGCCGCAGGCGGTGCCATGATCAGCGTGATCGGCGTCGGCGCGCGCAATCCCTCGCCGGACTTCACCATCGGCGGCTCGGTGAATTCGGCCTGCGCCAATTTCACCCGTGCGATCGCGCAGATCGGCACGCAGGATGGTGTCCGCGTGAATGCGGTGCATCCCGGCCTGGTGCGCACCGACCGCCTGATGGTCTGGGTGCGCCAGGCGATGGAGAAGGACGGGCTGTCGGAAGAGGCGGTGCTGCAGGGCATGGCCAGGGACTCGCAGACCACCCGGATCGGCGAGGTCGAGGATATCGCCAACCTGGTGTCCTGGCTGGCTTCGCCCGCCGCCGGGTTCGTCCACGGCGCCATCGTCGATATCGACGGCGGCCGTACGCGGGGCATGTAGGGATGCAGATCCTGTCCCGCATGCGCCACGCGCTGGCCGCAGCCGCCGCCCTGTCGATGCTGTCCGTCGGGGCGCTGGCGGAACCCGTCCTGCCGATCGACATCGACAACCGTACCGATTGCGACATCACCTTCTCGGTCGCGCCGCACAAGGGCCAGGTCGCCGCGCCGGCCGGCCAGGTCGCGCGTCTGCTGGTGGAAGCGCCGCCGCAGGCCGACGGCTCCAATTCGGTCTACCGCCTGTCCAGCCGGTCGATCGCGGAAGGCTGCGACACGAAACTCGCGAAGGTCGAGCAGGACTGGGTGCTGGTGCGCACGCCGGAGGGCGGCTTCTTCGTCGACCCGGCGGACCCGGCGAAGCCGGACGAGAAGAGCAGTGTGGGCAGCGGCACGCCGACCTTCCTGTTCGCGACGGACAAGGGCAAGCCGATCGCGCTGTCGCTCACCACGCAATAGCCCGGCGCGTTGCCGGGTCCCCCGGTCCGTTGAGGCCGGGGGGCCGGGCAGGCATCATCCGGCGCGAGATTTCCAGGGAAGGAGGCTACATGCCCAAGGTCCAGGCCAATGGCATCACCATCGCCTACGAGGAGACCGGCCCGGCCGATGCGCCGCCGGTCCTGCTGATCATGGGGCTGGCGGCACAGCTCACCCTCTGGCCGCAGGACCTGGTGGACCCGATCGCCGCGGCCGGCTTCCGGGTGATCCGCCACGACAACCGCGATGTCGGGCTCTCCACGCATTTCCAGTCCGCCGGCGTGCCGGACCTGGACGCGATGGTGAAGGAGCTGCAGGCCGGGCGGATGCCGGCGGCGCCCTATACCCTGGACGACATGGCCGAAGATGCGGTCGGCCTGCTGGACGCGCTGTCGATCCCGGCCGCGCATGTCGTGGGCGGCTCGCTGGGCGGCATGATCGCGCAGATCCTGGCCGCCAGGCATCCGGGCCGGGTGCTCAGCCTGGTGCCGCTCTTCACCTCCTCCGGCAATCGCGAGCTGCCGCCCGGCGACCCGGACGCGATGGCCGCGCTGCGCACCCTGCCGGAGGACATGTCGTCGGTGGACTCCATCGTCAGCCATTCGGTCTGGCTGCGCCGCATGGTCGGCTCGCCCGGCTTTCCCTATGACGAGGCGAAGCTGCGGGACTTCCTGCGGATGAACGTGGAGCGCGACTACGACCCGACCGGCCCGGCCCGGCAGTTCGCCGCGGCCATGGTGGGCGGCACCCGCGACGCGCTGCTGCCGAAGATCGCGGCGCCGACCCTGGTGGTGCATGGCGACAGGGACCCGCTCTTCCCCATCGAGCATGCGCATCACCTGGCGGCGAACATCCCCGGCGCGCAGCTGAAGGTCATGGAAGGCATGGGCCACGACCTGCCGCCCGGCTACATGCCGGACATGGCGGCGGCGATGGTGGCGCATTTCCGCTCCGCGCAGGCGTAGCGCACCGGGTCCTGGCGCAGCCGGCCGCCGGCCGCATCACCGGGAGTCGGCGGCCGTCTGCGACCCGCCCGGGCCCTGGGCGGCCTCGTCCGCCAGGGTGCGGGCGGCCACCCCGCCGGCGACCTCCGCGGTCTCGTCGTCGATCCCCTCCGGCGGGCGGCCCGAGACGCGCACCGTCACCTCGCGGTTGGCGAACTGGATGCCGGCCTCGGTGAAGGCGGCGCGGATGCGGTGCAGCAGTTCGCGGCGGATCACGAACTGCTGGCCCGGCTTGGCCATGAACTTGACCCGCAGGATCATGGCGGAGTCTTCCATCATCATGACCCCCTGCGATTTCGGCTGGTCCAGCAGCGAGGGGCCGAGCAGCGGGTCGGCGGCCATCTCCGCGCCGATCTGCTTGACGATCTTCTTCACCTGCTGCGGGTCGGTGTCGTAGGTCAGCCGCAGCGGCAGCTTCATGATCACCCAGTCGCGGGAATAGTTGGTCAGGGTCTTGATCTCGCCGAACGGCACGGTGTGGACCGCGCCGCGATGGTGGCGCAGCTGGAAGCTGCGCAGCGAGATCTTCTCCACCGTGCCCTTCACGGCGCCGATATCGACATATTCCCCGTTGCGAAAGGCATCGTCGAACAGGAAGAAGATGCCGGACACCACGTCCCGCACCAGGGTCTGGGCGCCGAAGCCGACGGCGATGCCGACGACGCCGGCGCCGGCCAGCAGCGGGCCGATATCGACACCGAGGCCGGCGAGCACGGTCAGCACCGCCATCACCGCGATGGTTGCCATGGCGACGGCCCGCAACAGCGGCACCAGGGTGGCGGTGCGGGTCGCCCCGACGCCGCCCTCGCCCTCGCTGGCAGCCTCCGCCCCGCCGCCCGCCACGGCCCGTTCGCGCTGCAGCAGGTTGTCGAAATAGGCGCGGGCCAGCTGCCAGCCGGCATAGCCGAGCATCACGACGATGCCGACATCGATCACCGAGCGGATCACCCAGCCGGTGAAGCCGGCGGTCTGCAGGCGGCCGAGGTCGACCCCCCAGATGTTCAGGAACAGCGCCGCCGCGCCGACCACCAGCATGACGCGCAGGCTGCGGCGGATGGCGCCGACCAGCGCGCTGTCCTTGCCCAGCCGGGCGGCGAGCATCCGGCCGATCGCGGTATCCACCATCGGCACGGCGATCAGCAGCGCCAGGCCAAGCAGGCCGGCATCCGAGGAGCCGGGCGGCGCATCGGCGAGCAGGGCCTTGCTGACGCCGAGCGCCAGCAGAAGCAGGACATAGGCGCTGGCAAGAAGATGCCAGCTGCCGGCGAACAGGTCGCGCAGATGGGCCCAGCCGCCGCTGCCCTCCGCGCTGCCCCGGATCAGCCCGGCGACTTCGCGGCGCACGCTGAAGAACATGCCGATCAGGGTGAGGATCAGCAGGATGGCGATGACGTTCAGCATGAGCTTATGCGGTGCAACGGCAGCGCCGTAGGTCTCCAGCAGCTGGCAGGAATAGAAGCCGAAGGTCCAGAGGATCGCGAACAGCAGGACGAAGATCTTGATCCGCCGCACCGCACCGTCGGAAAGCGGCAGCAGGCGATAGGCGGGCAGGTCGCGCGGCAGGCAGAACTCGGCGACCGCCAGCAGCACCAGGGTCATTCCCAGCGCGCCGATATAGGTGCCGAGGAACTGGCGCAGGGCCAGGTCCTCGGACCAGAACGCCAGGAGCAGGATATTGGCCACGGCATAGAAGATCGCGACCCCCGACAGTTCCAGTACCAGCCGGACGATGCTGTCGACCAGGGCGGCGAAGGTCATGGTGGCGCCGGCCTCGGCGCTGCGCCGGGCGCGCTGCTCCTGGTGGCCGCGCAGCCGCCGGCGCCACAGCCAGCGCGCCGCCAGGCCCGCCGCCAGGACGATGGCCAGGATCAGCAGCGCATGGCCCAGGCCGCCGGACGCGGCCAGCCGGGCCGGCAGCAGCTGCAGGGTGCCCGGCACCTCGGGCGTGGAGTCCAGCAGGGCCGCCAGCCGGGTATGGATCAGGTGGGTGCCGGTCTCGATCTGTTCGGCCAGGCTGATCTGGGTGGCGGGATCCTCGGCCGCGGCGCTCTTGTCGAGCTGCTGCAGCAGCAGCTGGCGGACATCGTCGTCGGACAGCCGCGACATGAGCTCGCGGATCTCCGGCCGTGTCAGGTCGCCGGGCTCGATCTGCGGCGGCGGCGCGTCGGCCGTCTCGGTCCCGCCGGAGCCCGTCATGGCGAGCGGCATCTGTCCCCAGGCGGCGGCGGTGAACCCCGCCAGGGCCGCCAGCAGCACGGCAAGGAAACCGAACCTGTTCACGCCCATTCTGTGCCTCCGGCCAATACGGGATAGGGATGCATGCGGGCGGGGCCTCGGCAGCCCCCGCCTGCTGACGTCACGCGGAGGATAGCGGGGCGCCGCCGGCAAACCCAGCCGGAGCGCCCGGCCGCGCGGTGCGGGAAATCAAAGCCCTGCCGGCGCCGGGTGCCGCGGCTCCTGGCGGGGGGCCGGCAGGGTGAGCGCGAGCGCGGCCAGCGCCAGGCAGATCGCGATCTCGTACACCAGGCTCGCCCGGAACGCGTCGTCGAAGGCGGCGCGCGCCAGATGCCCGGCAAGGCCGGCAGCAACGAGCGGGAAGAAGATCTGGCCCGGCAGCGCGACGCCGAGGGCGGAGCCGATCTGCTGGAAGGATTGCAGCGCGCCGGAGCCGGAGCCCGCCTGGTGCAGCTCGACCCCGGAAAGGATGGTGCCGAACAGCGGCGCGATCATGCCGGCGCAGAGGATCGGCGCGCCGATCGCGATCCGCGTGCGCCGCCAGCGGGCCGCCAGCCGAACTCGCGGCCCTCGATCAGGGGGAACAGGATCGTCAGCAGGGCGAGCCCCGGCAGGGCCACGCCACCCAGGTCAAGTCCGCCTTTCTCCCGGACGCCGGAGGGCGGAATTCCCACTTCCATCGTCGCCACCGGGTTTGTCCCGGTGGCCCATGTTGATGCCCGTCTCAGTCGATTGAGCATCGCGGCGCGATGGGTTGCCGGGCGCTGCCCGGCAACCGGGTCAGGCCCACTGCTGGGCGTTGCTGAAGCAGACCGCGATGGTCCGGTCCATCCCGGAGCGAGGCTCAATCGCCCTGGAACCTATTGGAAACCGTTGGGCAGCGGCACCATGGACTCGCGGGCCAAGCCCACTGCTGTCCGGTCGGGCATGGCCGGCATTCGCTCAAGGCCGCGACTTTGCCGGGCTTGCGGGGCCAACCGCTGACGCTGGACACGGATGTCCTTGCGTTCCCCCAATCGTCACCACCGCGCTCGTCGCGGTGGTCCATGGTGCCGCCAGGTTCAAT
>JAVJON010000051.1:0-4479 GCA_040216765.1 Sneathiellaceae bacterium
ACGGGTTCAGGCCCCGTCCTGAACCCCTGCCTCGTGGCGAACAGCGGGGTAGCAAGCGGAGGTCGGAATCGACGGCGGGCGCAGGGAGCGCAGCGACTGAGCCTCGGGAGACCGTCGATTGTGATCGAAGCGCGCGAGGGCAGAGCCCTTAGGAAATCCCTTGAATGTAGGACTGTGGGTCGGCCGGAGGCCGACCCTCTGTTCTGCCGGGCCCGCTCCCGGAGGCAGGGCCCTGCAGCCCCCCCCCTACCCTGCCGCCAGTTCGTCGATCGCCGCGACCTGGCCGCCGGCGACGCCACAGCCCATGCGCCCGATCGTCACCGAATGGCCGAGACCCGCAGGGGCTCGGTGGAGCTTGGCGGGGCGGGTCGGCGCAGCCGGCCCGGGCCGCCTGGCGCAATAGAGCGGGTTGCCCCGCCCGGCGAAGCCAGGCGGGGTCGCCCCTGCCGCGCCACGATTGCCCGATTGCATATGGTCAGGTCCCCGGATCTTGCCCGCAAAGCCGCAGCTGAAGCTTCAGCACCTGGAGCCACAGCACTGACCTGAAGAAGAAGAGGCACTGCACACGGCGCCGCCAGCGCGCCGGGACGCAGGTCCCGGCAAGCTGGCCGGTGCCCCTCCAGCCCCGCCGCCCACGCTGCAGGCAGCAGAAAGGGCGCCCCGCCTTGCGGCGGGGCGCCCTCGGGCCGCCGGGATCAGTCCCGGCCGCGGCCCTTTGGCCGGCTCCAGACCAGGTTGTAGCCGTCACCGCCATCCTCGGCCTGGTGCAGGCTGGCGAAGATCGGCGCCGGGAAGGTCGGATCGTCCAGCTTCACCGCCAGGTAGGGACGCTCGCTGGTCCTGGCGATCTTCTTCCAGGCCGCGCCGACCTCGGTGCCGCCGACGAAGATCCGGTAGTCCGGGGCATCGTCGGAAGGCTTGTTCTCCTGCAGGGCCAGCTTGACCTTGGCCTTCAGGACCAGGGTCTGGATCTGCCCGGTGTAGCTGCCGTCCTTCAGGGTGAAGGTGCCGATGGTAGCCATGATCTGTCTCCTCGTAGGTCGGCCGCGCCCATCGCGGCCTTGATGGCGATCGGAGGGGCGCAGGGAGAGCGGGCCGCACCCGCCAGGGCCGCAGCGCAGCGGAGGATGGGGCGACAGGGCTTTTTTGATCCGCGCGGAGCCGCGCAGCGGCGGGGAAAAAAGCCCTGTCGCCCCGTTGCGGCTGAAGCGCAGGGCAGCATCGCTGCCCGGTCCCGAAGCTAGATCGCAAGTCAATCAAGGCCGTGCTGGGAGCGGCGTGACACCGGCCCGCGAGGAGACCCCAGGCAACAGGAGCCCGCCCTGGCGATGCCAGCGTTACAACGGCCAGGCGACGGAGCTGCCAGAAGGCCATCGACACTGCCGCCGCAGACTCAAGCCGCAGCCCCCGGCCCGATCGCCGCCGGCGGTGCCCCGCAGAGCCGCCCGGGAGATCGCCAGGACCAGCCGGCACCCCACGACGCGGCGGAGCGGATGGTCCCCCCGCCGGCAACCGCTGGAACCAGGACCACGCCGAGGAGGGAGCCGGCCTGAATCCTGGCGACGGTCGAAGCGGCATAGGCCCTGGCCCGCAGGCTGGCGGCGCACCGCCGCAAGGCGGGGTGCCCGGTACGGATCGCCGGAAGCCCGCTCCTCAGCCCGGCCGCCGTTCTGCGCCCGATCGTCACCCGAAGGGGCCGAGACCCGCCACGGGGCTCGGTGGAGCCCGGCGGTGCGGGTCGGCGGAGCCGGCCCGGGCCGGCTGGCGCAATAGAGCGGGTTGCCCCGGCCGGCAAAGCCGGACGGGGTCGCCCTGCCCCGGGCCTGGGTTGCCGAACACCAGGAAGCACACGCTAAAGATTTGACTCCTGCAGGACCGGTACGGTTCCATTGCTCCAGACAAGTGTCGTCCGGAGGCTGCGGACAGCCATGCCCTACAGACATGCCCCAGTGGGTTCCCGCGAGGTCCTGCTGATCTCTCACAGCGCTCCGGCGACGGCGGCCGCCCTCCGGGACACATTCGACGCTGTCGCGCCCGATTGGGCTTGGCGTTCCGGGCAGTTTGCGGCGTGGGATCTCCGGCAGGCGGAACTCCCGGCCTTCACGTTCGACGAGATGCGGATGCTGGGCGGCTATCTGCGGAGCTTTGAATGCCGCCAGGGTGTGCGGGCCGCGCTGGTCTATCGAACTCCAGCAGAGTGCCCGCTGATGAAGCTCTGGCACATCGTCGCCAATGACTTCCTGGAACAGGACCGGCGGTGGTTCGACAATCTCGATGGAGGGATCGCCTGGGCAGCCTGCGCCGGGAGACGCCGGGCGAAGTCCAGCGCTGGTCTGCGAGTGCTCGCCGGAGGGGGTCATCTCTGGGGCGACAGGCGAGCCAGGCGCTATCGGACAGAGGCTGACAGCGCCCCCAGGCCACAGGGGCGGCGGTACCGCGCCGCGCGAAGCGCGCGTTTCGTGCGCGGGCCTGGGCGCCGATGGAGGGGGTTCGGATGGATTGGAGCCGAATGGGGGTCCGATCGTCGCCGGCGGCGTGCTGGCACTGTTGGGCGGTGTCCTGGGGCAAGTGCTCATATGGATGCGCGAGCACGCGAAGCGGCGCGAAGATCGCCAGGAGCGCGCGGCAGCGCGTCGGATTGAGTTCCAGCGAGCGACACTGCTGGCACTGCAGGATGCAGCGTCGACCCTGATGGCGGGGCGCAGAAGAACCGAACTCGTTTGGCTACAATAGACGCCTTGGGCACCGGAAGGCGCCGAGTTGTAGTGCGAAGGCGAGCCGGTTCTGAGGCCAACGCCGGAGCCGAATCTAGCAGAGATCATCGTCGCTGAGGAGAAGGCGGGCACCGCGAACAGGGTCACCCTGGCCATTCGCGAACGCATCGCGGCCGGGCCGGATCCTATGGCCGTCCTGCAGGACATCGCCGCGGGCAAGGCCCGGGAGGGGGCGGAAACGCCGTCCACGGCCGAACGGCTGCAGGCGGCCTAGTGGATTAGCCGAGACAGAGGAATCCCTTTTGGGATTCCCATAAGTCGTCGGGCATGCGATTCTGGCGCATGCGCACAGGAATATTGATCACCCTCAGCAATGCCGACCGTCGGCGTCTCGAAGCCGTCGTCGCAGACCGCAACTCGCCGCAGAAGCACGTCTGGCGTGCGCGGATCGTGCTGCTGAGTGCCGATGGTGTCGGGACGAATGCCGTCATGGCGGCGACCGGCACCTCCAAGACCACGGTCTGGCGGTGGCAGGCGCGGTTCATGGAAGCCGGTGTCGAGGGCCTTCTGCGCGACAAGACCCGTCCGCCCGGCACGCCCCCGGTCGCCGATGATCGTGTTGCTGAGGTTGTGCGGCTGACCCAGGCCCCTCCGCCCCATGAGGCCACCCATTGGACAGCGCAAGCGATGGCCAGTGTGGTGGGGCTCGCGGTGTCGACGGTTCAGAAAATCTGGAAGGCTCACGGCCTGGCTCCCCATCGGTGGCGCGCCTTCAAGCTCTCCAACGATCCCGCCTTCGTCGAGAAGCTCCAGGACATCGTCGGTCTGTACGTCGCGCCGCCGGCTCACGCCGTGGTTCTCAGCATCGACGAAAAGTCCCAGATCCAGGCTCTCGACCGCACCCAGCCCGGGCTGCCGCTCAAGAAGGGGCGCGGCGCGACCATGACCCACGACTACAAGCGCAACGGGACCACCACGCTGTTCGCCGCGCTGAACGTGCTGGAGGGTACCGTCACCGGCCGGAACATGCAGCGCCACAGGCATCAGGAGTTCATTCGCTTCCTCAATGCGATCGAGCGCGACATCCCGGCCGGTAAGGTCATCCATGCCATCATGGATAACTACGCAGCCCACAAGACGCCGGAGGTCCGCCGCTGGCTCGCGCGCCACCCGCGCTGGACCTTCCACTTCACGCCCACATCCAGCTCGTGGCTGAACGCCGTCGAAGGCTTCTTCGCCAAACTCACCCGCAGGCGGCTGAAATATGGCGTGTTCCATTCGGTGCTCGACCTCCAGGCTGCCATCAATCGCTTCGTCGACGAGCACAACCAAGCCCCGAGGCCCTTCGTCTGGCGCGCCGATCCGGCCGAAATCATCGCGGCTCGCGCACGAGGGTTCCAAGCGCTGGAGTCAATCCACTAGGCGCTGATGGACAAGATCGTGCCGCCGGCGCGGACGCTGCCGGTCTCGATCGCCCTGCCCGAGGTGTCAGATGCGGCCGAGCTGCTGGCGACGCACAATGCATTGCTGCAGGCCATGGCCCGCCGGCGCCATCACGCCCGAAGAAGTGCAGACCATCGGCGCCGTGTCGGCCGCGCACCGAGAGATCATCGCCACCGCGGACCTAGTGGATTGATTCCAACGTTTGGAACCCTCGGTTTCGTGCGGCGATGATGTCGTCGGGATTGGCTTTCCAGACGAATGGCTTCGGGCTCTCGGCGTTGTATTCGCGGACGAAGCGATTGATGGCGGCCTGGAGGTCGAC
>JAVJON010000052.1:0-34470 GCA_040216765.1 Sneathiellaceae bacterium
CTTGAACAGATCGGAGACGGCGAGCTGCAGGAGCAGGTCTCGCATCGGGGCCGGGTAGAGCACATTGGCATCGAGCAGGACCGTGTAGCGGCTCACCGCTTGTCGTAACCCATATCATGGGCCTGGGCGTCTGCAGCGAGCTGGTCCAGTACGGCCTCGCGATCGGCATCGATCGCCGCCTTGTAGGCCATGACGTCTTCCATGCGGATCCGGCGGTGCTTTCCGACCTTGCGGCAGGGGATCTTCTGCTCCTCAAGGAGCTTGATCAGGAAGGGCCGCGAGACGTTGAGCGCTTCGGCCGCCTGGACGGTGGTCAGCTCGGCATTCTCCGGAATCAGCGTGACGCCTCGACCGGCCGCCATTGCCTCCAGGATATCCATGAGCAGCTGCACCGCCCCTGCAGGGAGCTCTATGGGCTCCGCCTGATCGCTATCGGGTACCCGCAGCCGCAAGGGATCCTTCCGCCGCACATAGTGGGACAGAACCTGCCCTGAGGTTCGAGCGATTGCAGCATCCTGGGCAGAAGGGGCAAGCTCGCGATGTGCCAGCAGGTTCATGTTCAGAGCCTCTCATACAGATGGTGCCTATATAGGTTTCAAATGCAATATATGCAATAAGTGCAATATCCATATCGCCCAGGCGCGTCACAGGGGGAGATGGAAACCGAGGGCGCACTGCAGGGTACGTGCTGGGCATGAGGGCCGGACAAGTCAGGGTGCAGACGGGATGCAGCACACTTGGCAGAGGACAAAGGGCCGGAGCGACTGGGAGCGGGGGAGGGGGTTTAGATGGTCTTAGAGACGATCTGCGAGTCGGCTTCAATTGGGGACTAAAATATCTAAGCAAAGAATAGTAATCGTCTCGTGTATGGACAAAAGAAACACATTTGTCCGGAGACGATGCATTGGCGCTATTATGTTAGTATATGCCTGCCAAGTAGAGGTAGGGGTGTACAGAGAGGGTATTCGCTTGACAGTGCCGCATCCGTATGCGGTCTCAGGCAGCCGCCGACCGCCTTTCGAAAACGACCGTTTTTCGGATGCCGGCAGTCGCGTCTGCAACACTGCAAAATTGACCTCGCGAAACCCTCTCCTGAAACCGAATCTCCGAAAGGCTCGCTTTGCTACGGCTTTCGGGAGACCGGCCCGCCTGTCAGTTCAGCCAGCGCTTCCGGCGGCGGTAGGAGCGCACGTCGCGGAACGAGCGGCGGCCCTGTTCGGACATGCCGAGGTAGAACTCCTTCACGTCCGGGTTCTCGCGGAGCGCGGCGGCTTCGCCCTCCATCACCACCCGGCCGTTCTCCAGGATATAGCCGTAATGGGCGTATTTCAGGGCGATGTTGGTGTTCTGCTCGGCCAGCAGGAAGGCGACGCCTTCCTGTTCGTTGAGGTTCTTCACGATCTGGAAGATCTCCTCCACCAGCTGCGGCGCCAGGCCCATCGAGGGCTCGTCCAGCAGGATCGTTTGGGGCCGCGACATCAGCGCGCGGCCGATCGCGCACATCTGCTGCTCGCCGCCCGAGGTATAGCCGGCCTGGCTCTTGCGGCGCTCCGCCAGGCGCGGGAAATAGGCATAGACCTTGTCCAGGTCGGCGGCCACCGCGCGGCCGCCATCGCCGCGGGTATAGGCGCCGGTCATCAGGTTCTCCTCCACCGTCAGGTGGCGGAAGCAGTGGCGGCCCTCCATCACCTGGATCACGCCGCGGCGCACCAGGTCGGATGGCGACAGGCCCTCGATGCGGTCGCCGCGATACTCGATGCTGCCCTTGGTGACCTCGCCGCGCTCCGAGCGCAGCAGGTTGGAGATCGCCTTCAGGGTGGTCGACTTGCCCGCGCCGTTGCCCCCCAGCAATGCGGTGATGCCGCGCTCGGGCACCTGCAGGCTGACGCCTTTCAGCACCAGGACGACATGGTTGTAGACCGCCTCGATGTTCTTCACCGACAGCAGCGGCTGGGTCTCGCTCTGGGTCATGCGGCGGGTCCGGACAGGAAAAAGGGTGGGGCGCCGCCGGCCGGCGGCGCCCCGTCAGTCACTACATGGTGCATTCGCGCGGGGTGATCGCGGCTTCCTTGGCATAGGCCTCGGAATCCTCGGTGATCAGCGGGTCCACCACCTCGCGGTCCGCGGGGATGTAGTCGGTGATCAGCTTCCACTCCTTCGCCTTGGCATCCCATTGCTGGATCGCGCCCAGCCCGGGGCCGCCATGGTTGCCGCAGGTCACCTTCACCGGCACGGTGAAGTTCGGCAGGCCGAGTGCGGCCAGCCGCGCCTCGTCGACGTCCAGCGCCTCGTAGCCGTCCCGCACCATGGCGGGGGTGAGGTCCTTGGTGCCGTGGATCTCCATCGCCTTGCGCATCGCCTCCGCCGCCCACATCGCGGCCAGCATGCCGCGGTTGTAGAGGACGGTGCCGGCCTGGCTGCCGTCGCCGGCGGCCTTGCCCTTGTCGTAGACATTGGCCTTCAGGTCGCCATAGATCGGGAAATCGTCGCCGACGCCGTGGAAGGTGACCGCCTTGTAGCCGTCCGCATCCTCGCCGGCCGGCAGCACGTCATTCTCCGAGGCCGACCACCAGACGCCGATGAAATGATCCATCGGGAAGCGCACCGAGGCGGCCTCCTTCACGGCGACCTGGTTCATCACGCCCCAGCCCCACATCGTCACATAGTCGGGCTTTTCGCGGCGGACCTGCAGCCAGGTGGCCTTCTGCTCCTGGCCGGGATGGTCGACCGGCAGCAGCATCAGCTCGAAGCCGTGCTTCTTCGACAGCTCCTCCAGGGTGCGGATCGGCTCCTTGCCGTAGGCGGAGTTGTGATAGACCAGCGCGATCTTCTTGCCCTTCAGGTCGCCGCCTTCCAGGTCGGCGATATGCTTGACGATGATCGACGCGGCATCCCAGTAGGTGCCGGGGAAGTTGAACACCGAGGGGAAGATCTTGCCGTTCGCCGCCGAGGTGCGGCCATAGCCCATGGAATGGATCGGGATGCCGTCCTCGGTCGCCTTCGGGATCAGCTGGTAGGTGATGCCGGTCGACAGCGGCTGGTAGACCAGCGCGCCCTGGCCCTTGGTGGATTCGTAGCATTCCACGCCGCGCTGGGTGTTGTAGCCGGTCTCGCATTCCACGACCTTCACCGGCACGCCTTCGATGCCGCCGTCGCGCTCGTTCAGCAGGGTGAAATAATCGATGAAGCCGTCGGCGAAGGGGATGCCGTTCGGCGCATAGGGGCCGGTGCGGTAGCTCAGCGCCGGCACCACCAGCTCCGCCGCCGCGGCCAGGGTCGGCACGGCGACGAGGCCCAGGGCCGCCGCTCCGGCGGCGGCCAGTATCGCTTTTCTCATTCTATCCTCCCGGTTGCCTGGTTTGCTTCTGCTTGCTTGGGCCGCCTCAATAGGAGAACGGCCAATGGCGAAGGCGTTCCTTCGCCATCGCCCAGAGCCGCGCGAGGCCGTGCGGCTCGACGATCAGGAAAAACACGATCAGGGCCCCGACGATGGTAATCTCGAAATGCCGCGCCAGCACCGGTGCCATGCCGGCGGCGTCCACCATCAGGTTCTTCAGGAGGATCGGCAGCACCACCAGCAGCAGCGCGCCCAGGAACGATCCGAGCATCGAGCCCAGCCCGCCGATGATCACCATGAACAGCACCAGGAACGACTGGTTGATGCCGAACGCCTCGGTCGGCTCCACCGCGCCGAACCAGACGCAGAAATAGAGCGCGCCGGCCACGCCGATATAGAACGACGAGATCGCGAAGGCCGACAGCTTCGCCTGCAGCGGCGGCACCCCGATGATCTGCGCGGCGATGTCCATGTCGCGGATCGCCATCCAGGACCGCCCGATGCGGCCGCGCACCATGTTCTTGGCGGCAAAGCCCAGCAGGGTCAGCAGCACCAGGCAGAACAGGTAGGTCGCCCAGGGCGGCGCCGCCGGGCCGGTCACCGCGATGCCGAACATCGTGCGCTCCGGCACGGTGATCATCCCGGTCGCGGAATAATTGTAGAACCAGGGCACCTTGTTGAACAGCCAGACCAGGAAGAACTGCGCCGCCAGGGTCGCCACCGCCAGGTAGAAGCCCTTGATCCGCAGGGAGGGCAGGCCGAACAGCACGCCGACGGCGGCCGTGATGCCGCCGGACAGCAGCACGATGACGAAGATGTTCAGCCCCTCGAACTCGGTCATCAGCTTGTAGGAGGCATAGGCGCCCACCGCCATGAAGCCGCCGGTGCCCAGGCTGACCAGGCCGCAATAGCCGGTCAGGATGTTCAGCCCGATCGCCGCCAGGGCGAAGATCATGAACGGCAGCAGGACCGACTTCTCCCAGTAGTCGTCGATCAGGAAGGGCACCGCCAGGAAGGCGAAGGCGAGCGCCAGCCAGAACGCCCAGCGGTCCAGGGCGATCGGGAAGATCTGCGCATCCGCGGCGTAGGAGGTCTTGAAGTCGCCGGTCTCTCGATAGAACAAGGCTTCAGCACTCCGCCTGTGACAGGGCTAGACGCGTTCGATGATGCGTTCGCCGAAAAGGCCCTGGGGCCGCACCAGCAGGAAGGCCAGCGCCAGGACATAGGCGAACCAGTTCTCCAGCGCGCCGCCGATGAAGGGGCCCAGATAGATCTCCGCGACCTTCTCGCCGACGCCGATGATCAGGCCGCCGACGATCGCCCCGGGGATCGAGGTGAAGCCGCCCAGGATCAGCACCGGCAGGGCCTTCAGCGCGATCAGCGAGAGCGAGAACTGCACGCCCGACTTGGCCCCCCACATCACGCCGGCGACCAGCGCGACGAAGCCCGCGATCGACCAGACGATCACCCAGATGGTGCGCAGGGAGATGCCGACCGACAGCGCCGCCTGGTGGTCGTCGGCCACCGCGCGCAGGGCCCGGCCGATGCGGGTGTATTGCGAGAACAGGGTCAGGAGCACCACCAGGATGGCGGCGATCACCGCCGCGGCGACCTCCAGCTTCTCGACATAGATGTCGAAGCTGTCGAGCATCCAGTCCGAGGCGCCGGAGGGCAGGCCGATGTCCAACGGCTTCACGTCCGACCCCCACATCAGGTCGCCGATGCCCTCCAGAACGAAGGCCAGCCCGATGGTGGCCATGAACAGGATGATCGGCTCCTGGTTCACCAGGTAGCGCAGGATCAGCCGTTCGATCAGCAGGGCCAGCCCGATCATCACCGCGATGGTCAGCGGGATCGCCAGCCAGAGCGGGAAGACCGGCATCCAGGTGGAGGGCAGCCCCAGGGTGTGCAGGATCTCCGCGAACGGCGTGTAGCCCAGGATCAGCCCCGCCAGGGTCAGCGCCGCGAACAGGCACATCACGCCCTGCGCGAAATTGAAGATCTCCGACGCCTTGAAGATCAGCACGAAGCCCAGCGCGACCAGGGCGTACATCACGCCGGCCAGCAGGCCGGAGATCACCGCCTCTATGAAGAACAGCATCGGCCCGCCCCCTCAACCATTCCCGTCCCCGGGGGCTTCGTCGTCATGGGCGACACCCAGATAGGCGTCGATGACGGCCGGGTCGGCCCGCACCTCGTCCGGCGTGCCGTCGCCGATCTTCTTGCCGTAGTCCAGCACCACGACCCGGTCGGAGATATCCATCACCACGCCCATGTCATGCTCGATCAGCGCGATGGTGGTGCCGAACTCCGCATTCACGTCCAGGACGAAGCGGCACATGTCCGCCTTCTCCTCGACATTCATGCCGGCCATCGGCTCGTCCAGCAGCAGCAGGGTGGGTTCGGCCGCGAGCGCCCGGCCCAGTTCGACCCGCTTCTGCAGGCCATAGGGCAGGCGGCCGACCGGGGTCTTGCGGATATGCTGGATCTCCAGGAAGTCGATCACCCGTTCCACCGCCGCGCGATGGGCGACCTCCTCGCGTTCCGCCGGCCCCTTCCACAGCACCTGCCAGAACAGGTTGCGGTGCATCCTTGTCAGCCGCCCGGTCATGATGTTGTCCAGCACCGTCATGCCCTTGAACAGGGCGATGTTCTGGAAGGTGCGGGCGATCCCCTGGCGGGCGATCTGGTGCGGGCGCAGCTGCCGGCGCTTCTCGCCATGGAACAGGATCTCGCCTTCCTGGGGATGGTAGAAGCCGTTGATCACGTTCAGCATCGACGACTTGCCCGCACCGTTCGGGCCGATGATCGCGCGGATCTCGCCCTCGCGGATGTCGAAGCTGATCCCCCTGATCGCGGTGACCCCGCCGAACCGCAGGGTGATGTCGCGCACCTCCAGGATCGGCGGGCCGATCGGCCGCCGGGCCGCTTCGGGGGCCGCCGTGCCGGCGGCGCTGGCGGCGGTGCCGCCGGGCATGGCCAGGCTCTCCGCGCTCATGCCGCCTGCCTGCCCGCGCCGGCGGAAGCCGCCGGCACCTGCGCCGCATCGCGGATCGCCAGGGTGGCGGCGACGATGCCGCTGCGGCCGTCGTCATAGGCGACCTCGGTCTCGGCACGGACCTCCCGCGCGGTGCCGCCCAGCGCCTCGATCAGGTTGGCATAGCGCCCGGCGACCACCTTGCGGCGCAGCCGGCCGGTCCGGGTCACCTCGCCATCGTCGGGGTCGAGTTCCTTGTGCAGCACCAGGAAACGCCTGATCTGGCAGCCGGCCAGGCCGGGCTCGGCGGCGAGGCCGCGGTTCACCGCCTCGACCTCCTGGCGCAGCAGATCGTGGACCTCCGGGTTGGCCGCCAGTTCCTGGTAGGAGGTGGTGACGATGTCGCCGCGCTCCGCCCATTTGCCGACCGCGTCGGGGTCGATGTTCAGCATCGCGGTGCAGAAGGCGCCGCCATCGCCGGCGACATAGGCCTCCAGGATATGCGGCTGGGCCTTCAGCCGGTTCTCCACCGCGCCGGGCGCGAAGACCGTGCCGTCGGCCAGCCGGCCGACATGCTCCGCCCGGTCCAGGATCGCCAGCTGCCCGGTGGCGGAATCGATCCGCCCGGCATCGCCGCTGCGCAGCCAGCCATCGGCGGTCCGCACCCGGCCGGTTGCCGCATCGTCGCCGAAATAGCCGGTCATGGCGCCGGGGCTGCGATACTCCACGATGCCGTCGGCGGCGATGCGCAGCTCCACCCCTGGCAGCGGTGCGCCCGACAGGCCCGCCTGCACGGCATCGTCGCGCTGCTGGGTCAGGAACAGCGCGCCCTCGGTCTGGCCGTAGAGCTGCTTCAGGTTGATCCCCAGGTCGCGGAACCAGGCCAGGGTCTCCGGCGCCAGGGCCCCGCCGGCGGCATAGGCCAGGCGCAGCCGGGACAGGCCCAGCGCGTCGCGCAGCGGTGCCAGGGTCAGGAGGGTCCAGAGCGCATGTCCCGGCCCCCGGCCCGGGCGCGCGGCCCGCGCCATGGCGCGCCGGTAGAACCAGCGCTGCAGCCGCCCGGCATCGGCCATGCGCAGGATGACCGCGCCGCGGATCGCATCGAAATCCTGCGGCCGGGCGATCATGTAGCTGGGGCCGAGTTCGCGCAGGTCGGCGGTCGCCGTGCCGGGGCCTTCGGGGCAGGCGGTCGAGAAGCCGCAGAGCAGCGCCTGCGCGACGGACACCATGAAATCGCCGATCCAGGCGATCGGCAGGCAGCTGAGGACGGAATCGCCGGGGCCCAGCCCGTCCAGCACAGCGGCGGCCGCCGCGCTGTCGATCACCGCCTGATGGCTCAGCACGACCCCCTTCGGGTCGCCGTCGGTGCCTGCGGTATAGCAGAGCAGGCAGGCATCGCCCGGGTCCTGTGCCCTGGCCATGTCGGCCAGCCGGGTCGCCGTCCCGGCGCCGGCTTCGCGGCCCTGCGCCAGCACCGCGCCGAAGTCATGCAGGCCGTCCCGGCCGTAGCCGCGCAGGCCGCGCGCGCTCAGGTACACGATCTGCCGCATGGCCGGCAGGCCGTCGCGCAGCGACAGCAGCTTGTCGACCTGTTCCTGGTTCTCCACCACCGCCAGCCCGGCGCCGCAATGGCGCAGGATGCGGCCCACCTCCTCCGGCGGGGCATCGGGGAACAGCGGGACGGGGATCGCGCCCAGCATCTGGCTGGCCAGGATCGTCCAGTACAGGCGGGGATTGTTGCGGCCCACGATGGCGACCGGCATCCCGGCGGTGACGCCCAGCGCCTGCAGCCCGGCTGCCAGCGCCTGGACCTCCGCACAGGCCTCGGCCCAGCTCCAGCTGCGCCAGATGCCGGACCGCTTCTCGCGAAAGGCGGGCCTGCCGGCGTGAATCTCCGCGTTCCGAAACAACAGTTTCGGCAGCGTACCGGGCAGGGTCTCTGCCCGTACTCCTCCTGTCACCCCAGGCGCCTCCCATGCGTCCCGTGCACCACCGGTCGGCCTCTATGACATCGGGCCTTGTCGCCGGCTCGCCGCCAAGATGGCGGCATGTGACGGTTCCTTTTACTCTGTGGGCGTGCAAGACACCAGACAGTCGATTCGCCTGCCGGCGGGGGCGATGCACCGGCCGGCGGATGCCGCCGCAGGGAGGAAGCAGGAATGGCAGGTTCGCCGGAGGCGCAGTACCGTCCGTCCGATGCCTATCTGGCGATCAAGCCGGAGGTGTCGGGCAATACCGTCAACGGGCTGGGCGAGACGGCGCCGCGGCGTGCCTCGCCGACATTCTGGCACAGCCCCGACCTGCACCCCTTCGGTGCGGTGCGCGAGATGGCCAGCGAGTCCGTCCGGGTGGATCCGGAGGTGCGTGCGGTGTTCGCCGATGCGCATCGCCATCCGAAGCTGGTGCCGATCGCCGAGCGGCGGATCGACCGGGCGCCGGCCGACTGGACCGAGGCCGCCCGCGCCTTCGCCCTGTCCAACGAGGCCGACCTGTTCGGCGCGGTGCCGCTGCAACCGCATTACGTGGTGGACGGCTTCGAGGTCGCCGAAGCCAATGTCATCGTCCTCGGCGTGGCGCACGACTACGAGAAGATCCGGCAGCTGCCCTCGACCCCGGACAATGTCGCGGGCGTGCTGGATGTCGGCGTGCAGTATGCGCGCGGCACCCGTGCCTCCTTCGCGCTCGCCAACTGGATCCGGGCGCAGGGCTACAGCGCCCATGCCTATCCGGGCCCCAAGGCGGACGCGCTGCTGCTGGTCCCGCCGGCGATCGATGCGGGCCTGGGCGAGCTGGGCAAGCATGGCTCGATCATCAACCGCACCTACGGGTCCGGGTTCCGCCTTGCCGGCGTCGCCACCGACATGCCGCTCGCCCATACCGGGCCGGACATCTTCGGCGCCGACGATTTCTGCCTGGGCTGCCAGGTCTGCACCCAGGCCTGCCCGCCGCGGGCGATCGGGCCGGAGAAGCAGGTCGTCCGCGGGGTGGAGAAGTGGTACGTCGATTTCGACCGCTGCATCCCCTATTTCGCGGAGAACGCCGCCTGCGGCCTGTGCATCGCGGTCTGCCCCTGGACCCGGCCCGGTGTGGCGTCGGGGCTGCTCCAGAAGATGGCGCGGCGCCGCGAGCGCCGGCAGGCGGAGGATCAGCAGCCCAGCAGGTCGCACAGCTCCGCATAGCTGCCCGCATTGAAGTCGTGCTCGGCCGGCCGGTGCGGGACCGTCAGGCCGGGCATGTCGGGCTCGCCCGACTTCGGCGTCACATAGGCGGTCGTCATCCCCGTCGCCTTCGCAGCCAGCAGGTCCGCGGGATGCACCGCCACGAAGCAGACCTGCTCCGGCGCCAGTCCCAGCAGCCTTGCGCCGGCGATATAGGCTTCCGGCCGGGGCTTGTAGGCACCCAGGAACTCGCAGGAGATCAGCGCGTCCCAGGCAAGGCCGGCATGCTTGGAGCTGTCCACCAGGATCGCGAAGCTCAGCACCGACACGACGGCGGTGACGTACTTCGTCTTCATCCGCGCCAGCGCGGCGGGGAACTCCTCCCAGGCGTCCATTTCATGCCAGGCCTGCAGCAGCTCCGCACGGCCGGCGTCCGGGAACGGCATGGCCGGGAAGTCGGCGGCGACCTCGTCCAGCGCCATTGCCAGCATCGCGTCCATGTTGCAGGGCGCGATCTCGCCCCGGTGCAGCCGGCCCAGGGTGGCGAACATCGCCTGCCGCCACCGCATGGCCACCGCCTCGGCATCCACCGCGACCCCGGCGCGGCCGGCCTGGCGCCGCGCGACGGCGCTGACCGCGCCCTTCCAGTCGAACACGCTGCCGCCGACGTCGAACGCCAGTGCCTTGATCCCCGCCATCGCCCGCTTCCCGCCTGTCATGAAAAAGGGGCCGGCCGCGGACGGCCGGCCCCTGCCGGATCGGTATCGCGGCGCGCGGCTAGTTCGCCGGCACCTTGATGTCCTTGCTGAGATATTCGTTGGTGTAGAAGGTCTCGACATCGAACGGGTCGGCGAGGTCGAAATACTTGTCGACCAGGGCATAGTCGGCCTTCATCCGCTCCGGCTCCAGATAGCCGAGCGCGACAGTCTTCGTGGCGTCGGTCGTCATCAGCTCGATGACCCGGTTCCACTGATCCTCCTGCGCCTTGCGCTCCAGCCCGCTGGCATGGTTCAGCAGCGCATCGATGCAGGGCGCGGGGGCGTCGGCGCAGGCCCGGAACGCCTTCTGGGTGACCGCGATGAACTTGCCGACGGCCGCCGGGTTCTCCTTCAGGTACTCGGCATTCACGATGATCGAATTGCCGTAGGGGTTCACGCCGAGGTCGCGCCAGCCGACATAGCCGAAATCGTCGCCCATCTCGCGGATCTTCAGGTCATGGCCGTTGTAGAAGTCGCTGATGATGTCGATCTGGCCGGACATCAGGGTCGGCATCTTGGCCTGCGGCGCCACGTTCACGAACTTCACGGAATCCACCGGGATGCCGGCCGCCTGGGCAAAGGCCGGCCACATCACGCGGGAGGCATCCGCCGGCGGGTTGCCGATGCTGTGGCCGGGAAAGTCCTTCGGCCCAGCGATCTTCGACTTGCTCTTCAGCCAGTAGAAGCCCTGCGGGGAATTGGCATAGACCGCCATCAGCGCCTTCATGTCGCCGCCCTTGGAGCGGGCGATCATCGCCGTCGGCAGGTCGGCCACGCCGAGCTGCGACTGGCCGGCCGCCACCGAGGTGGAGGAGGCGCCGGAGCCCTTGCCGGTGGAGATGTCGACCTCCAGCCCCGCATCGGCATACCAGCCCTTGTCCAGCGCATAGAAGTAGGGCGCGTGGTCGGCGCCGGGGAACCAGTTGAGGATGAAGTCGATCTCCTCCGCCGCGGAGGCCGGCGTCGCCGCCAGCAGGCCGGCGCCGGTCATCGCGACGGCCGCGAAAGCTGTCCTGATCCTGTTCATTGCTCTATGCCTTTTCCTGCTGTCCCCGTTGCCGGGCCGGACGGCCCCGGGCCGTGCCCGGTCGCGGAAATGATGGTACGGAGGGGGTATGGGCGAGTCAACGAATGCCAACCATCTGGTTGAATCATGACAAAGGCAGTGGATGCGCCGGCGCGCCGGCCGCGCCGCGCCCCTGCGAAGGGCGCGGAAATGACGTCGGGAAAGACCCGGGCGGTCGCCCGCAGGACATCCGCCAAGGGGGGGCCGGCCAAGGGGGGGCAGGCCAAGGCGGCGCCCGCCGACGGTGCGGTGCGGGAATCCTCGCGCGAGGCGCTGCTGCGCGCCGGCCGATCCGCCTTTGCCGGCGGCGGGCTGGAAGGCGCCCGGGTGGACGAGATCGCAACGCTGGCCGGCGTGAACAAGCAGCTCGTCTACCACTATTTCGGCAGCAAGGACGGGCTCTATGCCGCCGTGCTGGAGGATGCCTATCACGAGATCCGCCAGCGCGAGCAGGAACTGGACCTCAGCGAACTGCCGCCCGCCGAGGCGATGCGCCGGCTGGTGGAATTCTCCTTCGACTATCTGGACGAGCATCGCGACTTCGTCGCCCTGCTCGCCGACGAGAACACCCATCGCGGCCGCCATATCGCCGGTTCCGACAAGCTGGCGGCACTGAACCGCCCGATCATCGTGCTGATGCGCGAGACCCTGGAGCGCGGGGCGGCCAGCGGCGATTTCCGGCAGGGGCTGGATCCGCTGCAGGTCTATATCTCGGTCGCCAGCCTGGCCTATTTCTACTTCGCCAACATCCATACCCTGACCAAGATCTTCGACTATGACCTGGCCCGCCGCAGCGCGATCGCGGACCGCCGCGCCCATGTCGTGGAGTTCGCCCTGGCCGCGGTCCGCCGGGCATAGCGCCGGCCGCCGGTCCGGGGCGCCGGTCCGGCGCGCCGGTGCGCACCGCAGGGCTGCGGCGGCGCTTGACCGGCATGCCGGGTTGGGGTGATTATCAACCAGTTGGTTGATGCCTGGGCGGAGCATGCCGGACGTGGTGGCCGAAAGCGGAGAGCGGATCGAGGAGGAGGCCGGCGCCGCCCGCGAGGGCGTCGCGTCCTGGCTGAAGCCGGGCCTGCTCTGGCCGATCCTGCTGTCGCACCTGGTCGTGCTGCTGGTCTGGTGGCTGGGGGCGACCTATGCCGGGATCCCGCGCTTCATCCTGCCGTCGCCGGCAGAGACCCTGGCAACCCTGTTCTCGCCCGGCTATGCCTGGGCCCTGAACACCGCCACCACCGTGGTGGAGATCTATCTGGGCTATGCCTTCGCCGTGCTCTTCGGTGTCGGCCTGGCGCTGATGTTCTACTGGTTCCGCTGGGCCAGCCTGGCGATCTTCCCGCTGTTCGTCACCCTGTCGATGGTGCCGAAGGTCGCGCTGGGGCCGCTGTTCGTGGTCTGGTTCGGCTATGGCGTGGACACCAATGTCTTCATCGCCTTCACGATCTCCTTCTTCCCGATCCTGCTGACGACCTGGCGGGGCCTGCGGGAGGTAGAGCCCGACATGCTCGACCTGGCCCGGGCATTGAAGGCGACCCGCTGGCAGATCTTCATCAAGATCCAGTTCCCCAATGCGCTGCCCTACATCTTTTCCGGCATGAAGGTGGGCAGCATCCTGGCGGTGGCGGGCGCCATCGTCGGCGAGTTCATCGCCTCGGAGAACGGCCTGGGCTACCTGATGATCCAGGTGCAGTCGGTGCTCGACACCGCCGCGATGTTCATGGCGGTGATCCTGCTGACCATCGTCGGCGTGGCGCTCTATCTCGCGATCATGGCGCTGGAGCGCCTGGTCGTGGTGCAGGATGCCCGGATCCAGTGACCTGACGGCCGGCAGAAGGCCGTCGCCCCGGGGCCGGGTGAAGTCCCGCGGCAGCGTGGAGTGAGGAAACAGAATGAACGAACAGCCGATCGCCGCCGGGTCGTTGCCCGACACCATCGCCGACCTGGATGTGCTTGAGGAGCTGCTGTCGCGGCCTTCGCCGGCGGTGGTCCGCGACCTGGCGGGACTGGACGGCGATATCATCCTGCTGGGTGCCGGCGGCAAGATCGGCCCTTCGCTGGCCCGGATGGCCCGGCGCGCCTGTCCGGACCGCAAGGTCATCGCCGTCGCCCGGTTCTCCGAGGCCGGCGTGAAGGAGGGGCTGGAGGCCGACGGGGTCGACTGCCTGACCGCCGACCTGCTGGACCGCAGCGCGATCGAGGCCCTGCCGAAGGCGAAGAACGTGCTGTTCCTCGCCGGCCGCAAGTTCGGCTCCAGCGGCCAGCAGCCGCTGACCTGGGCGATGAACGCCCATCTGCCCGCCCTGGTGGCGGAGGCGTTCCGGGAGAGCCGGATCGTCGCCTTCTCCACCGGCTGCGTCTATCCCTTCGTGCCGGTGCTGTCCGGCGGCGCCACCGAGGACCTGCCCCCCGACCCGCCGGGCGAATATGCCCAGTCCTGCGTCGGGCGGGAGCGCATGTTCGAGCATTTCTCCAACCTCCACGGCACGCCGGGCCGGCTGTTCCGGCTGAACTATGCGATCGACATGCGCTATGGCGTCCTCCTGGACGTCGCCCAGAAGGTGCGCGACCGCCAGCCCGTCGATGTCGCCATGGGCCATGTCAACGTGATCTGGCAGGGCGATGCCAACGCCCTGGCGCTGCGCTGCCTGGCCGCCGCCACCACGCCGACCAGCCCGATCAACGTCTCCGGGCCGGAGACGATCTCGATCCGCTGGCTGGCGGGCCAGTTCGCCGAGCGCCTTGGCGTGCCGGTCGAGGTCACCGGTGCCGAAGCACCGACCGGCTGGCTGACCAACACCGCCGAGGCGAACCGACTGTTCGGCTATCCCGATGTGCCGCTGAAGCGGCTGATCGACTGGACGGCCGCCTGGGCGGCGGCCGGCGGCGCGACCCACAACAAGCCCACCAAGTTCGAGGTGCGCGATGGCCGCTATTGAGGCCGCCGCCTTCCAACAGGAAACGCTGCAGCCCGCGCAGTTCGCGGCGGCCACCGACCTGGTGGCCGAGGCCGGCTGGAACCAGGTCGCCGACGACTGGGCGCTGATGCGGCGCAGCGGCGCCGCGATCGGCCTGGTGACGCCGAGCGGCGACCTGCTGGCGACCGCCCTGGCACTGCCCTATCGCGACGGGCTGCGGCCGGGCGCCGGGGCATTCGGCTGGATCTCGATGGTGCTGGTGACGGCTGCGATGCGCCGCCGCGGCCTGGCCACCAGGCTGTTGAAGGACCGCATCGCCTGGCTGCAGGCGCGCGCGATGGTGCCGATCCTCGACGCGACCGAGGCCGGCGAGAAGGTCTATGGGCCGCTCGGCTTCGGTCCGGGCATCCGGATCAGCCGCTGGCAGGGCCGGGGAGGCCCGCCGCCGGGCGGTGCCGCGTCCGCCGGCGGCGGCTCCGGGGCGGGTCTGCGTGCGGCGGCGGCAGAGGATCGCGCCGCCATGGCGGACCTCGACCGGGCCGTGTTCGGCGCCGACCGGCAGGCGCTGATCGATGCCTTCCTGGACCGGCCGGGCAGCCAAGGCATCGTTGCCGGCGACCCGGCGCAGGGTTTCGCGATCGTCCGCCATGGCCGCCAGGCCGCGCAGGTCGGCCCGCTGCTGGCCGCCGACGAGGCCGGCGCCGCGGCGCTGCTGGATGCGGCGCTGGCCACGACCGACGGCCCGGTCTTCCTGGACGTCCTGGATTCGCGGCCGCAGCTGGTCGCGCATCTGCAGGCGCGCGGCTTCACCCGGCAGCGCGGCTTCCTGCGCATGGCGCTGGGGCGGATGCCGGATTTCGACGGACAGGGCCGGTCGATGGTGATCGCCGGCCCGGAATATGGCTGAGGGCGCAAGCATGCAGTGGACCGACATCGACCCCGCCCTGCGGACGGCCTTTCGCAACGGCATGGTGATCCCGGCGCATCCCCTGGCGCTGAACGCGGACCGCGAGCTCGACCTGCGCCGGCAGAAGGCGCTGTCGCGCTACTATGTCGATGCCGGGGCCGGCGGGCTGGCCGTGGGCGTGCATACCACCCAGTTCGCGATCCGCGAAGCGGGGCTGTACCGGCCGGTGCTGGAGACCGCCGCGGAGACGGTGGCCGGCTGGGCGAAGCGGCCGGTGCTGATGGTCGCCGGCGTGGTCGGCCCCACCGCGCAGGCGAAGGCGGAGGCGGAGACCGCGAAGGCGCTGGGCTATCACGCCGCGATGGTCGGCCTGGCGGCGTTGCGGGAGGCCAGCGACGACGAGCTGGTCGAGCATTGCCGCGAGGTTGCGAAGGTGATGCCGATCGTCGGCTTCTACCTGCAGAAGGCGGTGGGCGGGCAGCGGCTGTCCCGCGACTTCTGGCGGAAGCTCTGCGGCATCGAGAACCTGGCCGGCATCAAGATGGCGCCCTTCAACCGCTATGCCACGCAGGACGTGGTGCGCGGCCTGGTGGCCGCCGGCGCGGAGGACCGGGTCACCCTCTATACCGGCAATGACGACCATATCGTGCTGGACCTGGTCAGCCTGTACCGCATCCGGCGCGGCGACGAGAAGGTGGAGGTCGGCATCGCCGGCGGCCTGCTGGGCCATTGGAGCGTCTGGACCCGCGGGGCGGTCGAGGTGCTGGACCGCTGCCGCGCCGCCCGCATGGCGGGCCGCCTGGACCGCGACATGCTGGCGCTGGAGGCTGCCGTGACCGACATGAACGCGGCGGTGTTCGACAGCGCCAACGACTTCCTCGGCGTGATCGCCGGCTGTCACGAGGTGCTGCGCCGGCAGGGCCTGCTGGAAGGGCGCTGGTGCCTCGACCCGGCGGAGGATCTGGGCCCGGGCCAGATGGCCGAGATCGACCGGGTCTGTGCCGAGTATCCCGGCCTGGTCGACGATGCCTTCGTCGCCCGCAACCTGGACCGCTGGCTGTCATGACCGCCGGGGCCGAGGCAGGCGCGCTGCCGCCGCCGATGATCCGCCTGGAAGGCGTGCGCAAGACCTACCGCTCGCGCGGCCAGCCGGCCCATGTCGCGGTGTCCGATGTCGACATGGTGGTGGAGAAGGGGGCGCTGGTCTCGCTGGTGGGGCCGTCGGGCTGCGGCAAGACCACGGTGCTGAAGATCCTCGCCGACCTGCACGACGCGGACGAGGGGCGGGTGGAGATCGGCGTGCCGGGCGAGCCCTTCGCGCCGGGCCGCGATGTCGGCATGGTGTTCCAGCAGGCGCTGCTGCTGAAATGGCGCCGGGTGCTGGACAATGTGATGCTGCCGGCGGAGATCCTGGGCCTGCCGCGGGCCGAATCCCGCGACCGGGCCCGCGACCTGATCCGCATGGTCGGCCTTGGCGGGGCGGAGGGGAAATATCCCTACGAGCTGTCCGGCGGCATGCAGCAGCGGGTGGCGATCGCGCGCGCCCTGGTGCACGACCCCAAGCTGGTGCTGATGGACGAGCCGTTCGGTGCGCTGGACGCGCTGACCCGCGAGAAGATGAACCTGGAACTGCTGCAGATCTGGGAACAGGCGCGCAAGACCATCGTCTTCGTCACCCACTCCATCCAGGAGGCCGTCTTCCTGGGCTCCCACTGCGCGGTGCTGACCGCGGGCCCGGCGCGGATGGCGGATTTCTTCCCGATCGACCTGCCCTATCCGCGCAAGCTGGCGCTGAAGCAGACGGAAGCCTTCGGCACCTATACCAGCCGGATCTACCGCCTGCTGGGCATGGAGTAGCCTCTGCGCGACTCACCGGTTGCGCTTCCCGGCCCGACGGACGATCCTTCGCCCGGCCGTGTCCGGCCCATTCGCAGAAGGAGCGCCCAAATGACTCACCAGGACCTCGCCATGGCCGGCCTCGTCGAGACCGGCAAGCGGATCGCGAAAAAGGAGCTGTCGCCGGTCGAGGTGACCCGCGCGATGCTGGAGCGGGTCGAGGCCTTCCAGCCGAAGCTGCACGCCTATGCCACCGTGATGGCCGACCAGGCGATGGCCGATGCGAAGCGGGCCGAGGCCGAGCTGGCGAGCGGCAAGAGCCGCGGGCCGCTGCACGGCGTGCCGGTCGCGGTGAAGGACCTGTGCAACACCAAGGGCGTGCCGACCGCCTCGGGCATCCCCGACCTGATGTCCTTCATCCCCGACCACGATGCCACGGTGGTGACCAGGCTGCGCGAGGCCGGCGCGGTGATCCTGGGCAAGCTGCAGCTGACCGAGGGCGCGCTGGGCACCCATCATCCCGATGTCACGATCCCGGTGAACCCCTGGAATGCCAAGCTCTGGTCCGGCGCCTCCTCGTCGGGGTCCGGCGTTGCCACGGCGGCCGGCCTGGCCTTCGGCACCCTGGGCAGCGACACCGGCGGATCGATCCGCTTTCCCGCCTTCGCCAATCATTGCGTCGGGTTGAAGCCGACCTGGGGCCGGGTCAGCCGCTACGGCGTCTTCCCGCTGTCGGAGAGCCTGGACCATGTCGGCCCGCTGACCCGCCGGGTGGAGGATGCCGCCGCCATGATGGGCGCGATCTCCGGTTTGGACCCGAACGACCCGACCACCCGGCCGGAGGCCGTGCCGGACTATCTGGCGGACATGGCGAAAGGCGCGAAGGGTCTCAGGATCGGCTATGACGAGGCCTATTGCGCCGGCCGCTCGACGGCGGCGATCGGCGGCGCCATCAGCCGCGCGCTGGATATCCTGAGGGATGCCGGCGCGGAGATCGTGCCGGCCACGATGCCGTCGGGCGACGAGGCGATCGCCAACTGGGTGGCGATCTGCGCCACCGAGGCCGCACTCGCCCACAAGGAGACCTATCCCGCCCGCAAGGAGATCTATTCCGAGGCCTTCGGCGGCTTTCTGGCGGTCGGCCACGAGCTGAGCGCGCGGGACTATGCCGCGGCGCATCTTGCCCGCCTGCGCTTCAGCGGGGCGTTCCGGGCCCTCTTCGACAAGGTGGACCTGATGATCGGCCCGGTGATGTCGATGGCGGTGCCGACCCATGCCGCCTTCATGGAGATCCTCGACGCGCCCGACGGGCTGGCGCAGCTGATCTACTTCACCGGCGTGCACGACCATGCCGGCACGCCGACCATCACCCTGCCCGCCGGCTTCGACGGCAAGGGCGAGGTGCTCGGCTTCCAGATCGCCGGGCCGCAGATGTCGGAATCCCTGCTGTTCCGCGCCGGCAAGGCCTATCAGGACGCGGCCGCCTGGCCGACCCTGCCGCCGGCGGCCGCCTGACCGAAAGCGGGTCCGGGGGCGCCGGGGGGCATTCCCGGCGCGCCCGGTCGCGATGACCGAGCGATCCAAGGCGGCGTCGATCACCATCCTGGTGGTGGCGGAGATCGCCGCCATGGGGCTCTGGTTCACCTCCGCCGCGGTGCTCGCGGATTGGACGGCCGAGGCCGGCCTGTCGCCGGGCCGGGCGGCGATGCTGTCCAGCGTGGTGCAGGGCGGCTTCGTCGTCGGCGCGGTGGCGATCGCCGTGCTCGGCCTGGCCGACCGCTTCGACCCCCGCCGGGTGGTGGCGCTGTCGACCCTGCTGGCCGCCGGCGCCAATGCCCTGCTGCTTGCCGTGCCGGTCGGCGGCGACCTGGCGGTGGCCTTGCGGGCGGTGACCGGGGCGGCGCTGGCCGGCGCCTATCCGGTGGGCATGAAGATCGCCGCCGGCTGGGGCCTGAAGGATCGCGGCTTCCTGGTCGGGCTGCTGGTCGGCGCGCTGACCATCGGGACCGCCAGCCCGCATCTCATCGCCTTCCTGGGCGGGGCCGACTGGCGGGTCACGATCGCCGCCAGCTCCATTATCGCCGCCCTTGGCGGGCTGGCGGTTCTGGCCTGCGGCCTGGGCCCCTGGCATGGCCGCGGCGCGGCTTTCCGGCCGCGCGCCCTGCTGAAGGCCTGGACCGACCGGCGGATCCGCATCGCGATCCTCGGCTATCTCGGCCATATGTGGGAGCTGTTCGCGCTCTGGGCCTGGCTGGGCGCGGCGCTGACCGCATCCTTCGCCGTCCGGATGGAGCCCGACGAGGCGCTGCCCCTGTCGCGGCTGGTCACCTTCCTGGCGATCGGCCTGGGCGGCCTGGCCTGCGTCGCCGCCGGGCTGCTGGCCGACCGGATCGGCAAGGTCCAGGTCACGATCTGGGCGATGGCGCTCAGCGGCACGGCCGCCATCCTGACCGGGCTGGCCTTCGGCGGGCCGGTCTGGCTGGTGGTCCTGCTCGTGCTGGTCTGGGGCATCACGGTGATCCCCGATTCCGCACAGTTCTCCGCCCTGGTCGCGGACTATGCGCCGCCCGAGGAAGCCGGCACCCTGCTCACCCTGCAGACCGCCCTTGGTTTCCTGCTGACCCTGTTCACCGTGCAGCTGCTGCCAATGGCGGCGGCCGCCATCGGCTGGCCGCTGGCCCTGGCGGGCCTGGCGCTGGGGCCTGCCTTCGGCCTGGTGGCGATGGCGCAGCTGCTGCACAAGCGGACGCTGCGCGACACTGGCTAGGGCGCAGCGCGAAACGCCTCACGGTGCGCCGCAAGGCTGCCGGCCTATGCTGCGCCGGCAGCAGCACGGAGGAACCGTCATGAGCCGCAAGATGCACCTGGCCTTCATCCTGGGGCATGGCCCCAGCCAGCATTCGGTCGCCGCCTGGACATTGCCGCGTGCCTATCGCGGCTACAGCTATGCGCAGCCGGCCTATTGGGAGGATCTCGGCCGCATCCTGGAGCGCGGCTGCATCGACATGCTGTTCTTCGCCGACGTCTATGGCGTCTACGATGTGTTCGAAGGCAGCCCGGACGCGGCGATCCGCTACGGCATCCAGTTCCCGCTGCACGACCCGGGCCCCCTGGTGCCCCTGATCACCCGGGCGACACGGGGCCTGGGGGTCGGCATCTCGGTCTCCACCACCTACCTGCCGCCCTATTACACGGCGCGCCTGTTCGCCACCCTGGACCATCTGACGGAGGGCCGGGTGGCGTGGAACGTCGTCGCCTCCTATGGCCGCAGCGCGGCGGCGCAGTTCTCCATGGCACAGGAGCTGTCCAAGGCGGAACGCTATGCCCGCGCCGAGGAATATATGCAGGTCTGCTACAAGCTCTGGGACAGCTGGGATCCCGACGCCCTGGTGATGGACCGCGCCGCCAAGGTCTTCGCCGATCCGGCGAAGGTGCGGAAGATCCATCACGACGGGCGCTATTTCCAGGTCGAGGGGCCGCTGGACGTCGCACCTTCGCCGCAGGGCCGGCCGGTGATCATCCAGGCGGGCGCCTCCGGCCCCGGCATGGCCTTCGCCGGGCGCCATGCGGAGATCCACTTCGCCACTGCCGCCAGCCCCGCCAGCATGAGCCGCTATCGTGCCGAGGTGGCGCGAACGGTCGCCGAGGCCGGCCGCGACCCGGCCGCCGTGCGGGTGCTCTGGGCGACCTCCATCCATGTCGGCGAGACCGAGGCGGAGGCGCGGGCGAAGGAGGCCGCGCTGCGCGACGCGGTGCCGGCAGAGGGGGGACTGGCGCTGATGTCGGGCCATTTCGGCGTCGACTTCTCCGCCGTGCCGCCGGACCGGCCGCTGGAGGAACTGGGCCTGCAGGAAACGCCGGGCATGCAAGGGGTGGCCAACATGCTGCTGCGCGACTTCCCCGGCCTGACCCTGGCGGAAGTCGCCCGGATCTATGGCAACGGCATGGGCGGATTGCGCGTGGTCGGCAGCGCCGCGCAGGTCGCCGACCGGCTCGAGGAGGCCTTCGAGGCCGGTGGCGGCGACGGCTTCATGTTCCGCTGCGGCGAACTGCCCGGCAGCGTGACCGATGTGGTCGAGCTGCTGGTCCCGGAACTGCAGCGTCGCGGCCGTTTCCGCACCGCCTATGGCGGGGCGACCCTGCGCGAGACCTTGACGGAGGACTGAGCCCGGCCGCCGGCTATCGGGATCCGCTGCCCGCCGGCGGGTCGTCGGCATGCCATGGCGAGTCCCCGTCGGCCAGCGCCGCGCGGATTGCCGGGCCGTCGGCATCCAGCGCCGGGGCCGGCCGCGGCCGGGCCTTCGCCGCGCCATCGACCCATATCGGGGCGTTGACGCTGCGCTCTGTGACTGCGCCGGGAGGTGCCGGGGCGATCGCCCCGCAGGCGGCGGCCTGGGCGGAGCCGACCGCATCCTCTGTGCTGAGCACCGGGCCGGCGGAGAGCTGCGCGGCGCGCAGCCGCGCCGACCAGTCCGCCCAGCTGCGGGTTGCGAAGACCCGGTCCAGCAGCGCGGTCAGGTCCGCGCTGTTCTGCTTGCGGGCCTCGGCGGTCGCGAAGCGGGGATCCGCTGCCCAGTCCGGCCGTTCGATGACCTGCAGCAGGCGTTCCCAGTCGCGGTCCGGCTCCACGCCCGCCAGCATGAACCAGTTCTCGTCGCTGCTGCGGTAGACATTGACCATCACAGTGAAGGGTTCGGTCCGCGGCCGCCGCGCCGGCACCGGCGCGCCGGCCAGGGCGCCCTGCGACAGCATGGCGTTCGACCAGAGGCCGTTCGCCAGCAGCGAGGTATGGACATGGCGGCCGCGGCCGGTCCGCTGCCGCTCGAACAGGGCGAGCATGATGGCGCCGAACAGCGCCAGGGAGGTGGGATGGTCGCCCTGGCCGGGCAGCGACATGGCGGGCGCGGCATCCGGCGATGAGCGTACCTGGTGCATCAATCCGGACCGCGACCAGTAGCTGGAGGCATCGAAGGCCGTGCCGTCGCTGTCCGGCCCGCTTTCGCCGAAAGCGGTGAGCGAGGCATAGATCAGCCGCGGGTTGCCGGCGGACAGCGCCTCCCAGGTGAGCCCCATGCGCCGGCGCGCGGGCAGCGGCTGGTTGGTCACGAAGATGTCCGCGGTCGCCACCAGCCGGTCCAGCAGGCGCCGCTCGCCGGGATCCTTCAGGTCCAGCACCAGGCTCCGCTTTCCGCGGCTGTCCAGTTCCCAGAGATAGTCGCGCCCGGCCTCGGGCAGGCCGGGCAGGGCATGCAGCCGGCGATAGCCGTCGCCGCCGGGGGGCTCGACCTTGATCACCTCCGCGCCGAACTCGGCCAGCACCAGCGCCGCCGCCGGGCCGGCCACGAAGCTCGCCGTGTCGACGACCCGGATTCCGGCGAGGATCGGCCGTTCGCCCTGTTCCCGCACCTGTTGCCTCCCGGTTCTGCGGCCGGGCTGCTCCGCCCGGCATCTGCGTGCGCGCAGGCTAGCCAAGACAGCGGGGGACGGGAAGCTCGGGAGCCGGCCGGCGACAGCGCCTCGGAGGGCGCTCCGCAGTAGCAATTTGTTTACTTCTTCGAAATAACATCTGGGCTGTCGCGCTGTCGAAATGGTATTGCTGACGGCGGAGTGTCGAGCAACTTGCCGGCAAGGCGGAACAAGCAACGTGCCGCCCGCGTTCGGCCGGAGCCGCGGTCAAGACAGAATGCTTTCATGAATTTCCTGCTCGACAACATGTTCCAGCCCCTGCCGTCCGACTATCTGGTGGGGCGCGGCTTCTATGTCGCCAGCTATGACTTGAACCTGGTGGCATTGTCCGTGATCGTCGCGACCCTGGCGGGCATGGTTGCGCTGACCATCGCCGCACGCCTGTCGCGGGTGGAAGGACGGGTGTCCCGACGGTTGTGGCTCGGCGCCGGCAGTGTCGTGATGGCCGGTGGCATCTGGTCGATGCATTTCATCGGGATGCTGGCTTTTTCGCTGCCCTGCGGCATCAGCTACAACCTGCCCGTCACCCTGCTGTCGACCCTGCCGGCGCTGGTCGCGAGTTTCGCGGCCCTGGAAGTCAGCAGTCGCGGCACCAGGCCGGGCAGCTGGCGGGTCCTGCTCGGCGGCCTGGTCATGGGCCTCGGCATCGGGATGATGCACTATACCGGCATGGCCGCCATGCGGCTCGAGGCCGAACTGCTCTACGACCCCAGCCTCGTCCTCCTGTCGGTGGGGGTGGCGGGCGGGCTCGCCTGGGCTTCGCTGGCGCTCAATCTCCGCCTGATGTCAGGCTCGTCGGGCACCCGGGTGTTCAACCTCCGGCGCCTTCCCGCAGCCCTCTTCATGGGCGTGGCGGTGGCGGGCATGCATTACACGGCGATGGCCGCGGCGATCTTCGTGCCGGATTTTTCGCTGACCGTCGACGGCCTGTGGATCTCGCCCAACCTGCTGGCATTGCTGATCACCATCGTGACCACGGCGGTAATCGCGGCGACCCTGGCGATCGTTTTCGGCAGCGTGCAGCGCGAGACCGCGACGTTCCTGCGCGAGGCGGTGCGCCAGCGCGAAGCCGCCGAGAAGGCCGCCGACGAGCGCGGCCGGCGCCTGCAGGCAATGCTCGACAACCTGGCAGAGGGCATCGTCACGATCTCGCCGGACGGCACGATCCTGCACTGGAGCCCCTCGGCGGAACGCCTGTTCGGCTATACCTCGGCGGAGGTCGAGGGCCGCAACGTCTCCTGCCTGATGCCGGAGCCCTATGCCAGCGCCCATGACGGCTACCTGGCCGCCTACCGGGATACCGGGATTGCCAGCATCATTGGCGTGGGGCGCAAGGTCGTCGGCCGGCGCAAGGATGGCTCGGTCTTCCCGCTCTATCTCGCGGTCGGCGAGGCGGAGCTGGAAACCGGCACGATCTTCACCGGGATCCTGCGCGACCTGTCCGTCGAGGAGGCGGCGCAGGCGGAACTTCGGACCAAGGAGAAGCAGCTCCGCGTCGCCCTGGACAGCATGGCCGACGGCCTCTGCATGGTGGACGCCGATTGCCGGGTGGTGGTGGCAAACGGCAAGTTCGGCCAGTTGATGGGGATTCCCGACGAGATGCTGGCGCCCGGGGCGGACAGCGTCCTTCCCGCCAGCATCGCGCAGCAGCGCGACGGCACCCTGGAACGGCGGATCGGCGACCGCTCGATCGAGATCCAGTTCAACCGCACCGACGATGGCGGCTATGTCCTGCTGGCGCATGACGTCACCCATCGCCGGCAGACCGAGGAAGACCTGCGTGCGGCAAAGGACCGCGCGGAGACGGCGACCCAGGCGAAGAGCGCCTTCCTGGCGAACATGAGCCATGAGATCCGCACGCCGATGAACTCGGTTCTGGGATTCCTCTCGCTGTCGCTGGAGGAGCCGGACCTGCCCGCGGAGCTTCGCCGCCACCTGCGCGTCGCCGATCGCTCGGCGCGTTCGCTGTTGCAGATCATCAACGACATCCTCGATGTCTCCAAGCTGGAGAGCGGCGCCGTCTCGCTGGAGCAGTTGCCGCTGTCGGTCTCCGAATGCGTCCGCGGCATACTCGACATCATGTCCCTGAAGGCGAAGGAGAAGGGCATCAGCCTGACCGTCGAGCTCTCCCCGGACGTGCCGGCCTGGGTGGTCGGCGACCCGACCCGGCTGCGGCAGATCCTGCTCAACCTTGTCGGCAATGCCGTCAAGTTCACCGAGGAAGGCCGCGTGAACGTGCGGGTCGCGCCGGACGCGCAACATGCCGGGGCGCTGCGCTTCGAGGTTAGCGACACCGGGATAGGGATCGCCCAGGACCGTTTGGAGACGATCTTCGAGCCGTTCTCCCAGGAGGATGCCAGCACGACACGCCGCTTCGGCGGCTCGGGCCTGGGCACCACCATCTGCCGGCAGCTCGTGGACCTGATGGGCGGGCGGATCTGGGCCGAAAGCCGGCCCGGCAAGGGCTCCACCTTCACCTTTACCCTGCCGCTGAAGGCCTGCAGCCCGCCGGAAGAGGGCAATTGGGACCTGGCGGAGCCGTGGCGCCATCGCACCTATGCGGTGCTGGTCGTCGAGGATATCCCGGAGAACCGCCTGCTGCTGGAACTGCGGCTGCGGCGCCAGGGGCATCAGGTGTTTCAGGCTGCCGACGGCGCCGAGGGCCTGTCGATGTTCCGCCGCCTGTCGCCGGACATTGTCCTGATGGACGTGCATATGCCGGTCATGGACGGCCTTGCGGCGACCGCTGCGATCCGCGCGGCGGAAGCGGCGCTCGCCGGGGAAGCGGCCGGGCAGCATCCTGCCGCGGGAGAGGCCGCCCGACGGACACCGATCATTGCGCTGACGGCGTCGGTGATGGAATCCGACCGGCGCCGGTGCATCGGCGCCGGCATGGATGCGGTCGTCGCCAAGCCCGTCGACTTCCTGCAGCTCATGCCCCTGATGGACCGCCTGATCGCTCCGGAAGGCGGCGCGGTCGATGGCGCGGCATGGCAAGCGCCCCGCATCGGCGAGCAGGCGGAGGCGCCGCCTGGTCTGCTCGTGCTGGAGGAGGTCGCCGACCTGCGGGCCGGCCTGACGGCCTGGCAGGACGAGGCGGCCTATGCCAAGGCGTTGCGCGGCTTCGCTACCAGGGTCGACGACTGGAAGCTGGTCGCCGCCGCCCTGGATGAGGGGGATATCCGCTCCGCGCGCGCGGTCCTGCATACCCTGAAGGGCCTGGCGGGGAATCTTGCGCTGGTGCCGGTTGCGGATGCCGCGGCGCGGTTCGGGGCCCTGCTGAAGGGCATTCCGCCGGACGGGCCCGCGCCGGAGCAGACGGCACCGATGCTGGAGGAACTGCAGCTTGCCCTCACCGCCACGGCGCGCGCTCTGGCCGGACTGCCGGAGGTCGAGACCGAGGCGGTCCAGCAGCCCACTGCCGGTCGCGACGAGATCCTCGATGCCCTGAACGGGCTGCTGTCGGCCCTGGGCAGCGACAATCCCGATCCGGTCGAACGCGAGATCCGGCGCATCGGCGGCGTCATTCCGCCCGCCAAGCTGGACGGCATCGCGCGGGCAGTCGAGGAGTTCGACTTCGACCGCGCGAGGGAGCAGGTGCGACGGCTGATGGCGGCAGAGTCCGCGGCCGCGGCGTCCTGACCGGCGTGCAAAGCGAAACGGAGCTGCGTGGCATGACGGGTGGAGAGATCTATCCTCACTGGAAGGTGCTCGTCGTCGACGACGAGCCAAGCAATCTGAGCCTGATGCGGTCGATCCTGCAGGATCATGTCGACCTGTGCTTCGCGCGTTCCGGCCCTGCCGCGCTGGAGGCCGTGGTCCGGCACCAGCCGGACCTGATCCTGCTGGACGTCATGATGCCGGACATGGACGGTCATGAGGTCTGCCGTCGCCTGAAGGCCGATCCCGCGACGGCTGCGATCCCGGTGATCTTCGTCACCGCGATGATCGACGAAGGCGACGAGGAAGCAGGCTTCGGCGTCGGGGCCGTCGACTATCTGCACAAGCCGGTGGTGCGCAACCTGGTCCTGGCGCGGACGAAGACCCACCTGGCCCTGGCGCACCAGCAGAAGGCAACCGCGCGCCAGGTCTTCGAGCGGACGCAGGAACTGCAGCAGGCGCAGAACGACGCGATCCACATGCTGGGCCGGGCCGGCCATTTCAACGACACCGATACCGGCCTGCACATCTGGCGCATGGCCGATTATGCACGGGCCCTGGCGCAGGCGGCGGGCTGGCCGGTCGCCCAGGCCAACGACCTGATGCAGGCGGCGCCGATGCACGACATGGGCAAGATCGGCATCCCGGATGCGATCCTCAAGAAGCCGGGGAGCCTCGACCCCGCCGAATGGGAGATCATGCGCACGCATTGCGAGATCGGGCATGGCATCCTGTCGGTCGGCCGGTCGCCGCTGTTCCACCTCGCTGCCGAGATCGCGCTGAGCCATCACGAGAAATGGGACGGGTCCGGCTACCCAGCGGGCCTGAAGGGGGAAGCCATCCCGGAGAGCGCCCGCATCGTGGCGATCGCCGATGTCTTCGATGCGCTGACGATGCAGCGGCCCTACAAGCCGCCTTGGAATGTAGACCGGGCGCTGGCGGTGCTGCGCGAGGGATCGGGCGCCCATTTCGATCCGCGCCTGACGGCGCTGTTCATCGAGAACCTGCCAGAGGTCCTGCGCATCAAGCAGCATTGGGACCGGCAGGAGCAGGACGAGGGCAGCCAGGAGGGGATGTTCTCCGCAGCCGCGGGTTGAGCCGCGCCCACCGGCGGGGTCAGCGCGATCCTGTCAGGAACCGCTCCGCATTCTCGCCCATGAGCAGGGCGCGCAGACGCGCGTCCGGGCCGATCGCGTCGATCGCGCCGACCGGGTCCTTCTCCTCGATGGTGAAGGGGAAGTCGGTGCCGATGCAGAGCTGCGTCTCGCCGAACCGGTCGAGCAGGAAGCGCAGGGTCGGCGCGTCGTAGACCAGGGTGTCGTAGAACAGCTTCCGCGCAAGCTCGACCGGTGTGCCGCCGGCCTGCTCGGCGAGCTTCGGCATCATGCCCCAGCCCTGCATCAGCCGCGGCAGCACCAGGCCGAACACGCCGCCGCCATGGCTGAAGGCCAGCCGGAGACGCGGGAAGCGGCCCAGGGTGCCGCCGGTGATCAGCGAGACGATGGCGAAGGATGTCTCGCAGGGGAAGCCGACCAGCGCCATCAGCGATTTCGGCCCGATCAGGCGCTCCGCCCCGGTCGGGTGCAGGGCATGCACGAAGACCGATGCGCCGAGCTGCTCGGCCGCTGCCCAGAAGGGATCGAAGCGGGCATCGCCGATCGGCACGCCGTTGACATTGGTGCCGATCTCCACCCCGCGGAAGCGCCCGGTGGCCATCAGGCTCTCCAGCTCACGTGCCGCCAAATCGGGATCCTGCAGCGGCACCATCCCCAGCCCGGCAAAGCGCTCCGGCGCCCTGTCGACCATCTGCGCGATGGTCTCGTTGACATGGCGGCCGAACGCGACCGCATCCTCCGGCGCAAACCAGTAGGACAGCAGTTCCGGCATGGGCGACAGCACCTGGCGCGCGATTCCGCAGGCGGTCATCGCGTCGAGCCGGCGGTCCACGTCCCAGGACCGGTCGTCGACGGTGCGGAACAGGTTGCCGTCGATCATCACGTTGCGATGGTGGCAGTCGCTCCCCGCCGCCATCTGCGGCCAGCGCTTCTCGCCGCAGCTGCCGGCATAGGGCGGCACCTCGCCCGGGACGATATGGGTGTGGATGTCGGTGGCTGTGGCGGTCACGGGCGGCCCTTCGCAGTCGTTGGATAATATCGATTATATCGCCGTTTTCGTTGAATTGGCGATCTATCGTCCCTATGCTGCGCTCTGTCGCCAGCACCCCGCAAGTGGACTCCCTCCGGGCCGGAGCCGCAAGAGGCCGGCCTGCGCGGCGCCCGCAAGACAAGGAACAACAGGTCCGGCCAGCCGTGACGCGCTGGCGCCGGCCGGAACGAAGGGCAGGGACGATGCGCTACGAGAAGCTGGGCTACATCGCCCTCAACGTCACCGATGTGGAGCGCTCCCGCATCTTCTACGAGGAGATGGTCGGGCTGCAGTTCAGCGGCAGCGGAGAAGGCGGCGAGGCGTTCTTCCGCTGCAGCACCGACCACCACAATATCGTGCTTTGCCCGGCGGCGCGGCCGGGCCTGAAGCGGATCGGCGTGGAGATGCAGGACGAGGCGGCGCTCGACGAGCTGCAGGCGCATCTCGGCGGGCATGGGGTCAGGCTGGTCGAGGTCGGTGCGGCGGAGCGCAAGGCGCTGCGCCAGGGACGCACCTTGCGGATGACCGAGCCGTTCACCGGCGCGACCTTCGAGTTCTATGCCAGCATGCGGCAGTTCGGCGGCCAGCCCTTCCAGCCGACCCTGGCGAAGATCCAGCGGCTGGGCCATCTGGTGCTGAAGGCGCCGGACCTGAACAAGGCCTGCGATTTCTATACCGACGCCATGGAGTTCCGGGTGTCGGACCGCATCGGCGACCTGGTCACCTTCATGCGGTTCCACCCGAATCCCTGGCATCACGGCATCGGCCTGGGGGCGGGCGCCGCCCCGCTGCTGCACCATGTCAACTTCATGGTCTCCGAGGTCGACGATATCGGCAAGGCGATCGCCCGGTTCGGGCGCAACGATGTGGCCATCGTGAACGGGCCGGGCCGGCATCCGGCGTCGGGCAGCATGTTCCTCTATTTCCTGGATCCCGACGGCATGACCCTGGAGTACAGCTTCGGCATGGAGGAATTCCCGGCCGAAGGCGCCCGCAAGCCGCGCGAGTTCGAGCCGATCCCCGAGAGCTTCGACTATTGGGGCAGCTATTCCGACAAGCGCAAGGCGAGCGTGGGCGAGATCGAGCGCCTCGACCTGGGCGCCGCGGCGGCGGCCGAATAGCAAGGGGCGGCACAGGCCATGGACAGCGAGACCCTGGACCGGCTGGTGCTGGACGACCGTGCGCAGGGCAGCTTCCGGGTGCACCGGCAGGCCTTCGTCGACCCGGCGATCCTGGAACTGGAGCGGCGTGCGGTGTTCGACCGCTGCTGGCTCTATGCCGGTCATGAATCGGAGTTCGCCGCACCGGGCGATTTCGTCACCCGCAAGATCGGCGGCCGCCCGCTCATCCTGGTGCGCGACCGCCAGGGCGCGGTCCGGGCCTTCCTGAACAGCTGCCCGCATCGCGGCAACCTCGTCTGCCGCGAGGGGCGCGGCACCGCCCGGGTCTTCACCTGCTTCTACCATGCCTGGTCGTTCAACCTGGACGGCGGGCTGGCCGGGCTGCCGGGAGAGGAGTCCTACACGGCGTCGTTCGACCGCGCGGCCATGGGGCTGCGGCCGGTGCCGCGGATGGAGAGCTATCGCGGCCTGGTCTTCGTCTGCTTCGATGCCGATGCGGTCGACCTGGCGACCTATCTGGGCCGGGCGCGCGAGCGGCTCGACTGGATCCTCGATTTCGGCGACCAGGATGTGGAGATCGTGCAGGGCGCCCAGGCCTACAGCATGCGCGCGAACTGGAAGCTGCTGGTGGAGAACAGCATCGACGGCTACCACGCCATGGCCACCCACCAGCGCTATTTCCGGCAGTACCTGCCTGACCTGGGCATGGATTCCGCCGCCGCCGTGATGCCGCGCCACGACACGCAGGGGGTCGAGCTGGGCAATGGCCATGCGGTGACCGAGAAGCCGAAGCTGCCGGCACCGCTGATGACCAATGCGAAGGAAGAGCTGGCGGCGATCCGTGCCGACCTGGAGCGCAGGTTCGGCCCGGAGCGGACCCGCATGATCGCGGATTTCGACCGCAACCTGTTCATCTTCCCGAACCTGATCCTGATCTCCACCTGGCGGACCCTGCGCACCTTCTACCCGGTGGCGCCCGACTATATGGAGATCGACTCCTGGGCCCTGCTGCCGCGCTCGGATTCCGCGGAGATGCGGCAGAAGCGCTTCCAGAACTTCATCGGCTTCCTCGGCCCGGCGGGCTTCGGCACGCCGGACGATGTGAGCGGGCTGGAAGGCTGCCAGCGCGGCTTCGCGACGGTGAAGGAAATGCCCTATTCCGACATCTCCCGCGGCATGGGCCGTGCCCGCCCCACCCTGATCGACGAGCTGCAGATGCGCGCCTTCTGGCGCCGCTGGCATGCGCTGGTGCGGGGGCAGACCGGCCCGACCGATTGCGCCGACCGCCCGCAGGACGCCGTCGCGGCGGAATAGGGCGCCGGCCGATACCGAAAACCGGAGAGGATCTGCAAGGACCATGACCGAACAGCAGCCGGCGCCACGCGCCCTGACCAGCCTGCCCTATGCGGTGGCGACCGAATGCCGGCGCTATGACGGGCGGGTCGCCATCGTCACGGGCGCGGCCCAGGGCCTGGGCCGGGTGATCGCCCGTCGCCTGGCGGAGGAGGGTGCCAGGGTCGTGGTGGCCGATGTGCAAGCCGACCGGGTGGCCCGCGCCGCCGAACAGCTGCAGGCGGAAACCGGGCGCGACTTCCTGGCGGTCAGCGGCGACCTCAGTGTCGCCGGGGTGGCCGACGACATGGTGGCCCGCACCCTGGACCGCTTCGGCCGGGTCGACACCCTGGTGAACAATGCCGCCGCGCTGATCCGGATCCGCCTCGTCGACTTCACCGAGGAGCTGCTGCAGAAGGCGGTCGACTGCAATGTCTGGACCACCCTGCGCTGCTGCAAGGCGGTGCTGCCGCACATGCTGGAGCGGAAGTACGGCCGCATCGTGAATATCGGCGGCGAGGCCTGGCGGACCGGCGCGCCGTTCCACACCCTGCTGGCCGGGATCGGCAAGGGCTCCATGGTGGGGCTGACCGTGACCCTGGCGGGCGAGACGATCCGCGACGGCATCACCGTCAACTGCGTCTCGCCCGGCGGCATCGAGACCGATGCCGACGGCAATCCGGAGCCGAAGCCGCCGGGCTTCCGGGAGCCGGGCTGGACCCCGCCGGAGGTACTGGAGGAACTGCGGCAGATGAGCGCCGGCCGCGCCGTGGGCATGGGCCGCCTGGCGCATCCCAGCGAGATCGCCGGCGCCGTCGCCTATTTCGGCGCGCCGGAGGCCTCCTTCGTCACCGGCCAGCATCTTGGCGTCAGCGGCGGAATGGCGATGATCTGAGGCCGTACCGGAACCCTGCCGGCGCTGCCGCGCCGCCCCACGAAAGGCCCTTCGATGACCCGCCTGCCGCCCCTGCCGGCCGATGCCATGACACCGGACCAGAAGCGTGTCCACGACGCGATCGTCAGCGGCCCCCGCGGCGCGATCGCCGGCCCGTTCGGGCCCTGGCTGCGCAGCCCGGAGCTGGCGGACCGGGCGCAACAGCTCGGCGCGTTCTGTCGCTTCGGCAGCTCCCTGCCGCCGCGCCTGTCGGAGCTCGCGATCCTCGTCACCGCGCGTCACTGGACGGCGCAGTTCGAATGGTGGGCGCATGCCCGCATGGCGCGCGAGGGCGGCCTGGCCGAACCGGTGATCGAGGCGATCCGCGATCGCCGCCGGCCGGAGGCGATGCAGGCGGACGAGGCCGCCGTCCACGACTACTGCGCCGCCGCGCTGGGCCAGGGCCGGGTCGACGATGCGACCTACGCCAGGGTGGTCGAGACCCTGGGCGAGGTGGCCGCCGTCGAGCTGGTGGGGATCATTGGCTATTACTGCCTGGTGTCGCTGACCCTGAACGTGTTCGGGGTCGAGGTGCCGGACGGCAGTACCCCGCTGGCCGACTGAGCGGCCGGGGGAATTATCGATTTTTCTGAGAATGTTGCGATAGTATCGATTTCAAGGTTGCATCGGTCGCGGGAAGGCCGACAATGTACCCGGACGAAGCCCGGAAGAAGCCGTCGAGCGGCCGGGCCGGGACGGCAGGAGGGAACGCCGGATGGACAGCAGCGCAGACCTGATCCTGGACGACCGCGCGCGCGGCGTGTTCCGCGTCAACCGGCGGGCCTTCACCGATCCGGAGATCCTGGAGAAGGAACGGCGGGAGGTCTTCGACAAGTGCTGGCTCTATGCCGGCCATGAATCGGAACTGGCCGGTCCCGGTGCGTTCTTCACCCGCCAGGTCGGCGGCCGCCCGGTGATCGTGGCGCGCGGTGCCGACGACCGGATCCGCGGCTTCCTGAACACCTGCCCGCATCGCGGCAATATCGTCTGCCGCGAGGGGCATGGCACCGCGCGGACCTTCACCTGCTTCTACCATGCCTGGTCGTTCAACACGGCCGGCGAACTGGTCGGCCTGCCGGGTGCGGAATCCTACACCGCCGCCTTCGACCGCTCGGCAATGGGCCTGCGCCAGGTGCCGAAGCTCGAGAACTACCGCGGCATGATCTTCATCAGCTACGATTCCGGCATCTGCAGCCTGCCCGACTATCTGGGGGAGGCGCAGGAATATCTCGACTACATGATCGACTTCGGCGGCGCCGAGGTGGAGATCGCGCAGGGCGCCCAGGCCTACAGCATGAAGGCCAACTGGAAGCTGCTGGTGGAGAACAGCATCGACGGCTACCACGCCATGTCGACCCACAACCGCTATTTCCGGCAATACCTGCCGGATATCGGCATGGATGCCGCCGGCTGGTCCGGCCCGAAGCGGATCATGGGCATCGGCGCGGCGCTGGGCAACGGCCATTCCATGGTCCAGGCGCCGCAGCGGCCGACGCCGCTGCGCGGCAGCGCGAAGGCGGAGCTGGAACAGATCCGCGCCAACCTGGTGGACAAGTTCGGCCCGGACCGCGCGCACCGGATCGCGGACTATACCCGCAACCTGTTCATCTTCCCGAACCTGATCCTGATCTCGCTGTGGCACACGGTGCGGACCTTCTATCCGGTGGCGCCCGACTATATGGAGATCAACGCCTGGGCCCTGCTGCCGAAGAACGATTCGCCGGAGTTGCGGCAGAAGCGGTACGAGAATTTCATCTCCTTCCTGGGGCCGGCCGGCTTCGGGACGCCGGACGACGTGACCGGGCTGGAGGGCTGCCAGCGCGGCTTCGCCACGCAACAGGAATTCCCCTGGTCGGACATCTCCCGCGGCATGGGCGAGGCGGCGCCGACGACCACCGACGAATTGCAGATGCGCGCCTTCTGGCGGCGCTGGAACGCCCTGATGGAGGGGCGCAGCGGCCCGACCGACTGCCGGGACCGGCCGGAGCAGAGCGTGGCGGCGGAGTGAGGAGGCAGGCATGGCCGAGGCCCACGAGATGACCCCCGCTGCCGGGCAGGGCGCGATCGCCCTGGCGGAGGTCGAGCGCTTCCTGGTGGAGGAGGCGGCGTTGCTCGACGAATGGCGGCTGGAGGAGTGGCTGGAGCTGGTGGCCGAGGACGGCCGCTATCTGGTGCCCTCCCTGGACAGCCCGGACTCCGACCATCGCACGGCCCTGTTCCTGATCGCCGACGACCGCCGCAACCTCGCCTCGCGGGTGCGGCAGCTGCTGGGCAAGACCGCCTGGTCGGAGAATCCGCGCTCGCGCACCCGGCGGCTGGTGACCAATGTCCGCATCCTCGGCAGCGACGGCGATGCGGTGAAGGCGACCGCGAATTTCGCCGTCTGGCGGTTCCAGCATGGCGATACCGACGTCTATGTCGGCCGCTACATCCACCTGCTGGTGCGCGGTCCACAGGGCCTGCTGTTCCGCGAGCGCCGGACGGTGATGGACATGGAGGCGCTGCGGCCGCACGGCAAGCTGAGCTTCATCCTGTAGCGGGAGCGCGAGGACGGCCCTGGCCGTTTTTTCAAGTGTCGCTCGTTCTCAATCAAAGCAGGCGTTGCCTGCGCGATCTTGCACTGCTTGCAGCTTGTGAAGCAGTCGACCGGCATACCGAACGCCCTCTCATCGTCACCACCGGGCTTGTGCCACTGCTGTCCGGTTAAGTGCTGTTCTGCGGCCTCATGCGTTTTATAGCTTTGTCATGCGCGGGCTTGTCCCGGTCGCCGGGCGATGCCCGGCAACCCATCGCGCCGCAGCTCAATAAGATCAGGCCATTATTGAACCTGGCGGCACCATGGACCACCGCGACGAGCGCGG
>JAVJON010000053.1:0-73506 GCA_040216765.1 Sneathiellaceae bacterium
CCCTCAGATCCGCCGCAGAGCGCAGCCGCGACACCCTATGGCATCGCATCGGTCAGCTGATCGATACCTTCCAACCCCAGGAGTGTCAGAACTACATTCGCCATGCCGGATACGCGTAAATACGATCACAAAACGCTCTAGCCTCCTGCTCCCAACGGTCGGCGAACATTGCTCGTGCCAGCTTGAGAAGCGAGGGAGCCGGGGTAAGGCGCTTGAGGAAAGCTTCGAAATCTCCCTCAACCTTCTCCTTGCGAACTGATTTGCCCCGGTGACGTGACCCCCGTGCAACCCCCTACTGGTGGCCTCTGGTGAGGCCATCGAAACGTGCCCGGCGTTTCATCCCGGCAAACGATCCGCGCCGTTTGATCACGCGTCTGATTGGCACGCTCAGGGGATCGAACCCGCTCCCGCGCCAGCGAACCGTATCGCCGTTTCATCACTCGCAGACCCGCCGCCGAGATATGGCGTAGAGCTATCAATCCGAGACCGACTTAGTTGATCACGCTCCTGATACTCTCTACCTCATCCCCAAGGTGCCGACGCACGCGAAGATCGTCGACCAAGATCACCGTCGGGTCAGGTTTTCCGAACACCGGAAGTCCTGGGGCGACGGGAGATTGAATGTCGAGCCGTGTCTCCCCTCCATCGGACTTCCGCCGAAGGATCAGGGGTGAATCGCTGTCTCCGGCATCGAAGTTCCGGATAACTTCGAAGCTGCCAGACAACTGATGCTCCAGATCGTTTGCCAGAAGCGATAGCGAGCGACGGGCACGCCCCCGGTCAAACGATGCGACTGCCCCTGTAAGCACATGGCGGAGCAACTGGGCACCTACAAAGCGGTCAAGAAGACCGTGATCGAGCTTGTTCCGAAAACTACGCAGGCATCGGTAACAAGACGTATCGCAGTTCTCAGGGCACTCTTCGAGTATCGCAAGGGCAGTCTCGAATAATTCCTTGCCACGAGGCGCAAGTTGAGGCGAAAATCCAGCTCCTCCCGCTAAGGTATCATAGAGGAATACTTCCACGAGTGTCCCAGCGGCGCCGCTTTCGTTTAAGGCAGGCCGGTACTCGGCCAAGATTTCACCGGGTTCGATCTCAAGCAAACGGCAGGCTGCTTTTGCCAATGCCTCACATATCGTCCGCATGGCTGAGGCCGTCTCTGAATTCGCAGGTGGCAGTCGGAAAGGTCCATCGAACCGGAGCGAAAACAACGCAATGTCAGTTGGAAAGTCCGTTCCAAGCACGACCCCACGCGAAACACGGCCGGGGCACGGAGGATCATTGTCGTTGGGGTACGGCAGGCTGTGAAGTTGGCTCAGGAGGATTTCTGGCGATGACGACGACTCGATGCGTCCGCAGCGCGTACAATAATCGTACCCTTCACCCTCCGGGCCAGAGTTGGAAACAAGGAGATGCTCACGCGTCGCCAGTCCCCAAAGGTGAGATGTAATTGACTCACCCACCTGCGCGCCATCGGCTGTCATTACTAGCTTGGCGCGGGTGGCATACGCCGTCTCATTGGGTTCGTCAGGCACGGACGGGGCTGGATCATTCCAAACGTGCGCGAAGCCCGGCGGTCGAAACCATGGCTTAGCAGGTCCGAAGCTGTTCGGAGTATGGCACGCCTCGCAGGTTAATCGTTCGCCCCGTTTTTCCGGGTCATAGGCAATGTCGGTCTTGGCGTGGCCGCAACGTTCACACTCGTAGTAAAGTCGTCTTCTACCCCACGCCGAACGCCGGACATCGGGAAATGGTGAGAAGATTGCCTTGGACGTATACTGCTTTCCCTTAATCCAGATTTGTTTGTTGGGGGCGTACTGCGAGAGAGCGATGTTGAGGCCCTGGCTGGGCGCGAACTCCATCTCGGCACGATAACCAGTCGAGTTTGCACTGAACACGTAGAATGGTGCGACGTCTGTAGGAAAGGCGTACCGCGGTAGCACCCCCCAGTACAGCAGCCGGTCCAGAAGATTGTCAGCAGCTGCGTCTACCGTCCCATCGTTGTCCGGCTCTGGATCAGCCTCGACGGACGGTGGATCGTCCTCATCCTCGGCATCATCCGGCGAACCCGCGGCAACCCAAGCGACTTCGGGCGTCGACTGATCTGCATCGGTCTCATCACTCCCAGGCATCGGAGCGTCATGCTTGCCTGTAAGCGCCACGTCGATCGCCGACAGCAAATCCTTGACGAAATTGTCCAGTAATTTGCCCCGGGCAGTCGACGCGAGTTCCGACGGCAGCCATCGATCTATAGCAGTACGTAGTGGCCCCTCCTGCGCCCGTAGCCACGTCTGTAAATCCGACCGATTGAGCGGACCATCGCTTAGGAAACTCCCGACAGTTCCCAGCACCGAAAACAAATTTGCATGCCCAGGGTCGGCTGCGTTCAAGCTCGGCAGCTTCGCCTCATGGTACCGCTGCAGGAGGAACGCCCGGATGTGCCGCTTAGCAATGTCAGGATTTTCGAGCGTGAGCCGCGGATCGAGAACCTGGCCGCGGATCATCTCCTGCGGGCGAGTGAAGTAGTGGTCATCATGGCTGTCGGAGCTTCCGAACGCCACAACAGTCGCGACGGCATTGCCCCTGCGTCCGGCACGACCTGCGCGCTGCTGGTAGTTGGCTCGGCCTGGAGGCATATTCCGCAACGCAACTCCGGAGAGGTCTCCAATGTCGATCCCGACCTCCATGGTCGTCGTGCTGCTGAGCACATCGATGCTCGTGCTGTTCGATTGATCGACGTCACGCCAAGCTAGATCGATGTCTTGAAACTGCATCTCATGGTATTCCGCCTGCGAGAATGCGGTATCAGCCCTCGCAGCGTTCAACTGAGCTGTGTGCTCCGCCGCGATCAATGACATTAGTGAAGGGCTATCACTGGTGAGCGCGTCGATCACCGGATCACGGTAGAAGCCCTTTCTCGCCCGAAAGACGTCATCCTGTTCGGGGTCGAACGTCTTTACATCGGGAGATCCGCAATCAACACAAACATGCACTGTAGAGATTGGACGGTGGACTGATGTACAGCGCCCGCAACGAACCCAAGAGCCGTTCAGGGAGAGCGAAAGATTCCGCGCCACAAGCCGATTTCCGCCGGGAGCGGTGTCCGTGAACCAAGGAATCAGCCTCGGTATCCACTCATTCTTGAATGCCTTCTTCATGGCAGGCGTACTCAGAATGAACTTCATCGCCCTGAAGTCGCCCTTGTGCGACCGGACCAGAGCCCCGGTTCCCCACCAGCCGGGCGGCATGTCCTTGAACCAGATACCGCTCTTACGTGACCAGGCCCGGAGCCATGCGCGGGCAACAGCGACCTTATCTTCGGGTGTTTCCGCCAGGCCGCTCAGTGGAGGCAAACCTACAAGTTTGTCAGTCAACGCCTCCCGCTCTGTGATCGATCCGACAGCCAGGGCCTCCAGTCCGAGGATGTTGTCACGCAGCACGTCAACAAGCGCACGGGTGAGATTCTGGGGCGGCTGCTGATTCATCAATCCGAACAGCACCGAGGCATCGACGGCCGTGCCCGGATCAGCGTCTACAATTCGCGGCATCACCTCAGCGCCCTCAGGTTCGGGGCGAAGGCGAACCCCGAGACGGTGCGCCGCCACCACAACCGCAATCCAAGCATGGTCAAGGACTAGTGATTTCGCAAAGCTGGTCTTCTCACCGAGCATCCGATAACCGAGCGGCAGTAAAGCTCGCAGAGTGTCCCTTAGAGAATAGACTTGCAGTGCCGGGGCCAGTCGAGCGGCGACCTGACGAGAATCGGAAAACGCAAGAACCTTGCGTCCACGCAGCGGAGCAAACTCTGTCGCCGATTTGGGGCTCGGCGGTTGCACACGGATCTGTGCCGATACCAGCGCCTGAAACGGCTGGTCTCCCTTCGTTACATGATCCTGCACACTTGACTTCCCGCGCACAGACCTCCCGCAGCATCCGCACGGGACAAATTGTCCCGGACCTGCATCCGCGTCCCCGTCGTCTTCCTCGTCGTCATCCGCGATTTCGTCGTCTGGAACCGCCGCGGCCGCTAACCCGAAAATGTCCGGGCGCAGATAGACCAGCCGCTTGCTCTCGCTAGGCGACTCTGGATCGAGTAGCCCGGTCATTAGGTCGTAATTCTTAGGCAGTCCCTTGGTCGGGTCAGTAGGAGTCTCCAACAACAGGTCAAGCGGCTGGAAAGCAACTGCCAATCCACCTGACGTCCGGAGGGTCTGCCCCGGTTCCGCAAAGAGATGATGGGGATTTCCGACGTCTTTGACATACGCGCGCGCATAAGACGTTCCGCAATACCTACAAGTGAAGTATTGAAGCACCGGAGAGTTGCAGTTGCAGCGATCCCGCGGTTGAGCATAAAGCTTGCCGACCGGTCCGCCCCGCATCGAAGCCGGTAGTTCGGTACAGTCCGGATTCATGCAAGCCCAGAGACCCGGCAAACCTCGATAGAAGGCATGCACGCGGCAGGGTAACAGGCTCGGGTCGTCGTTCTTCAGGCGTGCGCGGGTACCCATTGCCAACAAGGCATTGATTGCCTGATCTCCAGCAGCGTGATCGACGGTATTGAAGACAAGATCGCGGATCTCATCGAAGGTCCGCGCTGCGTGCATCGTCTCATTCACGAGCTTGGAAAAGGGCCCGAAACTCTCAAGTGCGTGATACAGGTCAGCACTCTGATCGGTGCCCGGTGTGATGCCGCGGTACTGAAGGAAGGGCGCTATAGCGGATAGTCGCGCTGCCTCATCCTCTGAAAAGAACGCCGCTAGATCCATCCCCGCCAATACGGAAAGATCGCCCGACGTTCCGGCCGCCTCACCTGAACGCAATCTGTAAGTTCCGGGAATCGGCATAAACGAACTCGGATCAACGCCGCTCAGTTGGGCGCCAAAATCCCCGGCTTTGGCTTTTCCTTCGTCGGAGAAGCTCGCGGTCGCACAGATGACCTGGAACCGCTCTGGAGGAATATCGAGACGCTCGCGAAGCCGCCGGAGCAGCAGCCCCACCTCGGCACCCTGCGCCCCCCTATAGAGATGGGCTTCGTCCAAGACGATCAGAAACCGTTCGTCGGGACATGCGGCCAACCACGCCCTAGTCGACTCAAATATTGAACGCTCTATGGGCCTGAGCATCATATACTCAAGCATCGAATAGTTCGTAATCAAGAGATCCGGCGCTGCACGCTGGGCCTCGTCACGAGTCATCAACTCAGCATCGTCTTCGAGCCAAACAGCGCGCCGGGGAGCACCATCCTTGAACCATCTCCCGGTACCATACCATTCGGCGACACTCTTCTTGGCGGGCCACTTGCCTTTCTTCTCAAGTGTTGAGAAGAGTTCATGGGCGCGCTTGTCCTCGGATTCCACGATCGGTGATCCGGCCTCATACCGTCGCGCTGCTTCTTCAATATCAACGAAGAAGTCGCCAATTGACCTCAGGCGCGTCCTATCCTTCTTGCTGTCGCGAACACCGGCATACGGTGTCCGGCTCGTATAGCGCGCGAATGTGGCGGCCCTGCCGCCCCACTCCTGAAACATCTCGACGACCCGCTGATCGCCGAACAGCAGACGCAATCGCCCAAGCTGATCGTTAACAAGAGCGTTCATGGGGTACAGAACCATCGCTCGCACCGCGCGGTGCGCGGCAAACTGTTCGCTCTTAGCGTTCGCCTCGATCGCGAGCTTGCCGAGAATCGGCAGCAGGAAGGACTCGGTTTTGCCGGAACCGGTCCCGGTCATGATCATGAGGTTCTTATGATCCCGCAGAATGCCTCGGATTGACCTGGCCTGATGGTCATACGGGGGATCGAAGATCAACGGTTTCCCGGCGTCCGGATGAGCTAGACGCTCAAATGCCACACGCGCGGACGCTGGAATATCTGCCATTTTGGCATAGGGGTCACCGAGCGTGTAGCGCGGCGTCGACTCCAGATAGGGGGTTTGAAAAATCCCGGTCGCTTGGTCAAGCAATGCCCGCCGCTGCGCAACAATGCCAGGATCGGCAATATGATAGGTGGCCTCGATGTAGCCCTTCAAGGTCTGGTGGAGCACTGCGATTGTCTCTTGGATCGTGCTTGTCATCCGCATTCCCCCTGATGCACCGGGCGCATCCATAAATACCGTTCGAGGGCTGCAATTTCATCCTTCAGCTGCGCGGCCTCAAGCGAGAAACTGAATAGGCAGTTTTCCGCCTTACGCTTGGTGCCAACGAGAAGAAGCCGTCGCTCAGCGAATGCGGGGATGGGTCCGAAGAAGTCCAGTGTGCAACCGTCCGAGCTTTCGCAAATGCGAATTTCCTGAGGTTTGCCCGCTACCGCATCTTTGGCCGCCTGTAAGCGCCATGCCAAGTCACACGGTCTTTGACGGTTTTCATCTCCGTATAGGTCGAGAACGCGATAACAAAGGCCGTCTCGCAACTCCAGTAATGACCACAGTCGCGCCCCGTACAATTGGGGACGCCTGGCTACAAATGTTCCATTTGTGTCGCGTGTCGGGGTTCGCCACCGGCCACGGTAGTAACTGACCGGCTTCGCTGGATCGAGAATTTCGATGCCTTCAACGTCTGTCTGCGACACATCAACATCGTGCAGCGCGTCCTCCCATCTCTGACAGTGCGTGCTCGCCGTCTCCGCCGTCGGAAGGCAGAGCCAAGCCTGCTCCGACAGTTGCACGAAACCAAGGAGTTTCAGATAGGAGGCTAGGTTCTCCGATTTCTGTGCTGACAGAGTGCGGACCGGGCCATGGCTTGTGACCCGGTTGTCCAGCTCAGCCGGAAGAGCCGTCGGTAGTTCCCCGGCGACTCCAAGGATCATGAGCGTGCCATCATCCCGCTCTACGAAGCTCGGTGGAGCCGGGCGAAGCACGATCCCAGGCGCATCCCATGGATCGTCCCGGCTCTTGCGCATTTCAAGCGCGTCGCCGTAGACGACCAGATCCTCCAGAGCTTCTTCGACCCATTCTCGATCTGCTCCCAGGGGCGCCAGCGGCTCGAAGACAGAACGCACGACATCCGCCTGAGAGGTAGGCGCGAGAGCAAATAGCGCACGACGCAAAGCGCCTTTAGTGATCGCATGGAGATCATCGCTTCCGGTCACACCGAGCGATTCCGCGGTGATCTTCAGAGCCTCATCGCGCGACACCCCCCGCATCAACATGCCTCCATTTCAGCGTTCAGTTCGGCGTACCGAGTCGTCGCGCGTGCCAAGAATGCACCGCGCAAGAGAGTCCGGTTCGCCAAAATACGGTCAATTAATTTTCGTGCATCATCGCCCCCTCCGGTTCTGAGCTTGGATGGATTAAAGGCTATTTCAAAGGCTGTCCGGCATTGCTCTTGGTCGCCTGAAATCGAATATAGTTTGGCGCTATAGATAAAATTCTCTACCGATCCCTCTCCGATATCCGCGGTTGGAAACGTTCTCATTTTCACCCCAAACCCCGGAGATCCGCCTACCATTGTTTGTGCCATAAGGAATGATCTCTCATTTCTCCCGTTAATGATCTTCATGAAATCATGCCCGCAGAGTCTTATTCCGATCTCATTCTCAATTTTTTCAATTGTCATCAACTTACGAAGGAGAGCCTGTGGACCTACCGGTCGAGCTTTTTCCCAGCGCCGCAAGCTTACCAGAAACATCAGGATCGCATCCCGATCTGATTTTTCTGTCTCCAAAGATTGTCGCACCCCAAGATCTGCAAGTCTATTCAGCTTCGTTCTCGCCGGGGCACTTATAAATGTCGAATAGATACGGCGCTCTAAGATCGCAACCACCAGCAAGCCTGGAGACGAAACCTTGATCCCGGCAATGGCAGCGTCGTACGCAACTGTTTGCGGGGAAACCGGCTGCGAAAGAGGGTAGCTGCGAATTTTAACCGGTGCGCTGTGCGCACTTTCATCAATAAGACGCACTCGCTGCTCGGACACCTCGTAGTGCCAGCGAAGTGGATCGACTTTGTGAGGAAAAGCGATCGCCTGCCTTCCAAGTTCGCCCATACTTGCTACGACATCTACGCGGTGCGCAATATCGATCGCGTCTGAATTCGACTGCCGAAGGCGGTCGAGAACCGTTGCTACATTTTCAGATTTTTCACCGACAACAGTTTCACCTCCCGACCCTGAGACGACGCGGTGTCCGGAAGCGTCAAAGGTTTCAAGCGACCAATGAACAGTACGGCCGACCGGGCCAAGGATTCTGAGCCTTGCGCGTCGGGAGAAAAGATGTTCGAGACTCGTGCTGTTCGGCTCGACAATCAGTCGGAATCCTGCCCTCTCACGCATTGTCTCCAGCCAAGGTCGCGGAACAGCGACCGCAAACTCGTACTCGGCGGCTTCCGCGACTCCGCGGCGGGACTCCTGTGCGTGCTCCACGGCTTGAATACGCAATCTATGCATTCCGAGGGAGAGCGGGCCCAGTCCGAGCAGCAACTCCGCTCCCTCGGTCGGCAGCACCTCGGGCTGCCGCTGATCCAATTGAACTGTGAAACCCGCCACCTCGAAGTCCGCAATGATGCGAAGGGTCACAGTTTCATTCGCCAGCCAAGTTGGGCTATCTGTCGATCGATAGAGCGGGGCGAGGCCAAGAGGCTCAACGCGTGAGCCGGTTACCGTTCCGATCTTGAGCTTCGCCAGAGCGAGTCGTTGGCGCTCGCTGAGCGTCGGTCCGAGTTCCAGCGCATAGGCCGTCACGTTGGACGTCCGCGCGATGAGTGGGGTCAGTCCAGCAGCCTCTGTGGCGTCAACTGGCCAGTCCGTTCTGGACACGATGACGTAAGCATGACCTGGCCGAACGTGACCGCCCAGCACCTCCCGATAGAGGCCATCGGCGTGCCGCCGTAAGACCCAATTCACATACTCTCGAAGATGGAGCAGCGGTTCCAGGATCTCACTGGCTTCCGGGTCTGCCCCTTCCAGTTTGGCAATAGGTTCTCCGAACTTTGGGAAAGCCGACAGTTCGCGGTCCCGGCGAGAAAATGTCAGGAGACTGAGCGCCGGTTCAGGCCTTGCCTCAGGACCCACCAGTCGGATCGTCGCTGGATTCAGCCGCGCTGTGGGCAACCCTGTCTTACTCAACGCCGCAGCAGTGTCAGGAAATATCGCTCCGATCAGAAGAGACTGTTCTCCCATGCGCCGTGCCACTAACCGAGCACCCGCTATGGTCTGGGAGCCGGACGCTCCAGTTGTCTGGTTCGACTCCTCTTCTCTTAGGGACGCACTGACGGAGGCACGTCGCGTATTGATAACCTTACGTGCTGCACGCAAGTAGTCCTTGGAGGTTCGCCTCTTCTCCAAATCGTCGACTATGCGTCGGAGGACAGTCGGTACAATCCTGGGTGTCGGAGCGTCTGTCTCTTCCTCTTCACGCAACGCAACGACGATGGTGGTCGTTAAGTGAGTCTGCTGAAGAAAATCCGAAAACCGAGTGGATGACCCATAATAATGTTCAGAAAAAAATTTTCCGATTTGATCATCATTCGATGAAAAGAGTTCTGCCAAGGAATAGCTGTGAGCAAAAAGATGTTCAGCAAAATGTGCCTGTAGGTAGCGCGGCAAAATTGCGTTGGCGATCGGCCAGGCAATGATCGAAAAGTGCCTTGCCCAGCGACCTACGGGAACCGGTCCCGCAAAACGCTCAGAAAAGTGCTTGAACCGGTGCCGAAGCCACGTCCGGTTTTGGTTGTTTCGCCATTCATGAGGAATGATCTCCAGCTCAGACCAGAACTCCTCGCCGCCGTATCGATAGCCTGCCTCTGCGGCGAGGATGACCCAGACTAGCCAGATATCGTCCCGTACCCCGTAGCGCTGGAGGTCATTGCTGGCCGACTGTGCTAACGACGAAATCTCGTCAGCTGTGAGTCCGTGTTCGAGGGCATAGACAGGAAAGCCGAACGGCCTTCGGACAGTTGCCAACTCCGCAAAGTGACGCTCGATCTGCTGCTGTGCGGAGGTCAACATGCGCACCCCTATCCCGTGCGATGCCGCACGGCGCGCGGCATCTCAACGACACCCTTTATTAGTTGAGGAATCATCTCCCGCTGCCAAGACCGATAATCGATCTCACCGCGATCTGCTCGCGGAATTGTCCAACGAGCAAGCGAGGCGTCTGAAATCTCCGAAACGGATTTAAGATTAGAGATATCTGGTTCCAGACCACCCGAGCGAAGGACATCGAACGCATTTGCCGCCAACTTGGATATAAAGACCTCTCTCTTAATCCCGTGGCGTAGAATGTTTTCATTGAACTCAAGGGCACTCAATGCCGCCCGGATTGTCCGCAATCGCCAGTTCGGACCCTCGCCGAATTTGTGCTGATCAGCATAACTGTGGTTGTTATCTCGAAGATATAACCGCATCTTCTCAAATATTGAATCTGTAATATGGAAGTGCCCCCATCCCTCGGTAAAGCCAATGCTCTCGAAGTATCTAATGTTTTCCAGACGAAGTCGGTTATAGACTGACGACCGTCCCATAGAAGAGGTCGTGGTTACAGCTACGAGGTTTGCGCTTTTTGCCTTACCTGAGATCACACCAACGGTTTCTCCATATAAGCGACGGAAATCGTCATAGACGTCCCGCGAGCGGATCAGGCAAGCGACGGCCTTGCCGCCAAGAAGAAGATTGTACGGCGGTACCGCGCCTAGAACGTATGCGTCAAGGATACCAACCAGACGCTCTGCGCGATCATGAACGGTCCAATCGATCAGGTTGTCACGTACAGAAAGATTATAAACTGGGTCACCGAGAGCGATTATGCCCGCAAGGCGATCGTGTCCTTCGTCCCACACTAGATACCGCATCCGCCGACCAAAACCCGCTGAGACCGGTACCGACCATGTGAGAGTCGCAACGCGGAAGAGATCCGCCTCAGGGGTTCCGCTTCGGACCGTTCGGAGTGCAAATTTAATTCGTCGCGGATCGAGTTCATCGCCGTTGGCGAAACTTGGGAGAGTAGATGGGAGAGCACGTCCTAGAAATTGTTGAGCAGCCTGCAAACGTTCGCGTCTCTGGATGCGATGTACTCGGCGAATTATATCCTTTCCACCGTCACCCGGCAGAACAAGATCACCCTGATCATCTTTGACAAATCCCAAGCCACGCAAATGCGCACGCAAAGAGCGCTTTAGCGTGACCTCTGGGCTAAATGGTCGAATTATTTTTCCCAATGACCCCAGCCTCCCGCAAAAATGGCATTACGTGACTCAGCCAATGAATTGACTCCAATCTTAAACACTAGACACAACAGATCAGGCTAAAATCAACAAACAATATCAGATAATAATGCAATAATTCTACAATCTAATCTGTACTTCGTACGCTATGAATTTTGTCAGACTGTGCTTTTCATTGCCTGCTGCTTTATCTTTAAGATCGCCCGTACCAAGTTCCCTTACCCCTTCCGTGCTGGGAGAGATGGTTGGCTGCCACGAGGCCCTGCAGGTGCTTCTTCACCGTGTTGCGGTTGGCCCCTGTGAGCGTGACGATCTGACCGATGCTCAACTGGCCGTGCTCCTTGGCGAGTTTGAGGATTTGCGTCGAGAGTGGCGGCAGGGACGTAGCTGTGATGCGCTCGCGCTCCAGCTTCCGCTCCAGCCTTTGCTTCTGCTGCTGCAGGCTGCGCAGGAAATACAGCGTCCATGGTTGCCAATCAGGGGCGTCGGTGCGGATGGTCGTCTGCGTTTGGCGCAGCGCCAGATAGTAACCCTCCTTGCTCTGCTCGATCACGCTTTCCAGCGAGGAGTAGGGCACATAGCTGTAGCCCGCCCTGAGAAGGAGCAGCGTGGTCAGGATGCGTGAGAGGCGGCCGTTCCCGTCCTGAAACGGGTGAATCTCAAGGAAGGTCACCGTGAAGAGGCCGATCACCAGCAGCGGGTGAAGCGCCCTCTCTTCGAGGGCTGCGCGCGTCCATCCGACCAACTCGCGCATCCTGTGGGGCGTATCGAAGGGTGTGGCGGTTTCAAACACGACCCCGATCTCGCGCCCGTCCGCATCGAAGGCGCTCACATGGTTGGAGTTGGTTTTGTACTCGCCCCGGTGGCGCTCATCCTTCGCGCTGTGGCGCAGCAGGTCGCGGTGAAGCTGCTTGATGTGGTTCTCGGTCAGCTCGATTGAGCCCGCATGGGCAAACACCGTCTCCATGGCCTGCGCGTAGCCCGCCACTTCCTGTTCGTCACGCGTCTCGAACTGCCTGATCTCGAGGTTCGAGAGCAGGCGTTCCACCTCGCGGTCAGAGAGCTTTGCCCCCTCGATGCGGGTGGACGAGCCGATGCTTTCGATTGTGGCTACGCGGCGCAGCGCCGACAGGCGCTCGGGGGCCAGTGTGCCCAGTGCCCGCCATGCGCCCTTGAACTCGTCCAGCTCGGCGATGAGAGAAAGGATTTGCGGGGTGATGGAGAGGGAATCGGTCTTGAGAGTCATACCCGTATTTATACCCAAAAATACCCATAAACACAAGTTTGGGGCAGTTATCCAGAAAAAGACCCATAAATATCCATACTGGAGCGTTCGTCAGGCAGTGCTTTGACGAAGCCGGAAAACGCACAGGCAGACTTTACCAATCACCGAATTTTCAAAGCGGTTTTGGGCGCACCCTCTCGGGGCGGGCTCTACTCACGCCGGTGCCCGGCGTTCCCCGAGCCGCCCTCTGGGCGTCTCGGCCATCCGGTAGCGATCCTTCGCGCTGCTTAGGGGCGAGCCCCTCGGCGCGGCTTCGCAAAAAATAGACGGTCTCCCGAGGCTCGGCTGCGCCTGCGCCCGCCGTCGATTCTTCGCTCCGCTTGCACACCCCGTTCTCGGCGAAGGCCAGGGGTTGCATGCGCAACCCCTAATCCAATGGAGCCGAGACCATGACCACCCTCTACGCACAACCCTACGACATCACCGCAACCGGATTCTATTTTGAGACGGCGGAGCAATACGCCGCTCAGGCGGCCAAGGCCGTGAACGACTACGGCCAGAGGGTTGAGGAGTTCGAAATCCAGTTCATCGATGGTGAGAATCCGGACGCCGCGTTGGCGGAAGCCTGGGGGCTGAACCAGGTCAATCTCGCGGCCTTCCTAACCGCTGCCGATGAAGGGCCGCATCGCGGACATAGGCCCCGATGGAGCGCTTGCCCGCTTTGCGCTTCAGGCTTAGAAGCATCGGCGAATTGCACAGACGGGGACGGGCTCATAAATCCGGCCCGCCTGCGTCAGATTCCCTGTTTCCCAGAAACAACTCATTCTTTATAGGCTTTAGGTGATTTTCCCAATCCGCTAATGTATCGAATATTGAACTTAACTCTAACCCCGTTAGCAACTGGTGGTTCGAACTCCCCTCGGAAGGGTCCACCATTTTCCCGATGCGGATGGCCGCCACACCAACCCGACCCGGGTGGGGTCCGGTGCGAACCTCGGTTCTCACCGATGCTTTCGGTCGCCCCGACTTGCCGGGCCGCATCGCCTGCCGGGTGAAAATCGGCTGACCGCCGCTCAGCCGCCGGTCAGCCGTTCCAGTCCGCGGGCTGCGGCGGCCACCGCGCTCTCCCAGTCCCCTGCGCGGGCCTGGCGATAGGCGGTCACCGTCGGGTACCAGATGCAGCTACCGGCCTTCTGCGCCCAGCGCCATTCCGGCACGTGCGGCAGCAGGATCCAGGCAGGCAGGCCCATGGCGCCGGCCAGGTCCGCCGCCGGCCCGTCCACCAGGATCGCCAGGTCGACAGCCGCGAGCGCGGCCGCCAGGTCGGCCGGCCCGTTGATATGCCGGCCCAGCGGCAGGATCGAGCAGGCCTGGGCCAGCCCCTCGACCTCAGCCTCTGCCGGCCCGAACTGCAGGCTGACGAATCGCAGGCCGGGCACCTGCAACAGGCGCTCCGCCTGCTTCAGCGGCAGGGCGCGCTCGTCGCCCGGCCGGTCGTCGCCATAGGGGCGCCAGAGCAGCCCGACGGTCGGCAAGTTGGCGGACCCGTTCGGGGGGCCGTCCAGGGCCGCGACCCGCTCCTGCCACTGCCGGGCGGCGCGCGGCGGCGGGCTCATATAGGGGATGCCCGCCGCCGGCGCCTCCAGGACCTGCGGCAGCAGGCCGGGCAGGGCGCCGAGCCGCTGGATGGCATCGCAGGGCAGGTCGGGGTCGCGGGACGCCGCGACGACGGCGTCGATCCCGGGCACCCGGTCCAGCAGCGGCGCCATGCCGCGAAAGTCCAGGAAGGTGACACGGGCCACCCTGCCGCGCGCGGCCCGGGCGAAGCGCAGCATCAGGTAGGTCAGCGAATCGTCGGCTTCCGGCGCCAGCACCAGATGGCCGCCATGCGGCAGGTCCGGCCCCAGCGGGGTCCCGTCCCAGCTCGGCTCGCTGCCGGCCAGTTTCAGGAACGGGGCGTGCCGCGCCACCTGCGGCAGGTCGTACATCGCCGACAGGTTGGCCATGCCCTGCGCCAGGCGTCCGCCGGCAAGGTCGATGCGGCCCTTCAGCAGGCGCGCGGCGGCGTTGCCCGGCTCCAGGGCCAGCGCCCGGTCGAGCGCGGCACCGGCCTGCTCCACCTGGCCCTGCAGGTGCTGCAGCGCAGCGAGATTGCACCAGAGATCGGCATCGTCGGGGCGCAGTTCGGCCGCGCGATGCAGATGGGCGGACGCGGCCGCCGGGCGGTCCTCGTCCACCGAGATCTGCGCCAGCAGCAGTTCCGCCTGCACCAGCCCGTCATCCACCCGGCGCAGCTTTTCCAGCACCCTGCGGGCATCGGCGAGGTGGCCCAGGGCATAGAGGCTCTGGGCGAAGTTCTGGTGGTTCTCCAGCAAGTGCGGGGCGAGGATCAGCGCCCGTTCGGCGGCCATCCGCGCGCCCTCCAGGTCGCCGTTCAGGGTGCGCAGCGCGAAAAGGTTCGACCAGGCGCCATGCAGCATCGGGTCGGCGGCCAGCGCCTGCTGCAGGTCGGCCTCCGCCGCCGCGGCATTGCCCAGCGGGTCCATGGCGATGTGCAGCAGGCCCATGTTCAGCCAGGCGCCGGCATGGTCCGGCGCCGCGGCGACGGCGGCACCGAAGGCGGCCATCGCCTCCTCCATCCGGCCCATCGCCATCAGGGCGCTGCCGCGGTTCGCCAGGAATCCGGCATTGCCCGGCTCTGCCTGCAGCAATGTGTCGAAGCAGCGCAGCGCGCCGTCATAATCCTTCATCAGCAGGCAGAGCGCGCCGCGGTTGGCGCGCATGTCGGGATGGTCGGGATGCGCGTCCAGCCCGTGCTGCAGCAGGGTCATGGCGTCCGGCGTGCGGCCCAGCCGCATCATCGCGCTCGCCATCCCGTTGATCGCGTCGGGCAGGGTCGGCTGTGCCTCCAGCACCTCGCCGAACAGGAAAGCCGCCATCTCGGGCCGACCCTGGTCGAGATGCGCAAGCCCCGCCGCAATGGCGGCGGCGAAATCGGTGATCGCCATCCAGCGCTGCTCCAGTCCGAACCTGCCCGGGCGGGCGGAGGGCACATAGCATGTCGCCGCGCGGTACAGCAGGACCTGGGTGGACGCCGCGGCGGCCCTGCCGCGCGGCCGGCATCTCCGGCTGCCGGCAAGACAGTTTCGCGACCGATTCGGTGCGTGTACCTTGCATCGAACAAACAGGTGAGGCGCTGCTTCGGCCCGACAATGGCCGCATTGCTGCCCGTATTGTCGCGCAGGTTTAGAGTGGGTTCGGTTCCCGCCACATGGACGGCCCCTGCGAAGACGTCTGCGCGCCCCTGTCGCCCGGACGGACGGCGGATGGTGTCGAGGGAAGGATGCGATGGAAGGTCTGCAACTCACGCTACGACCGCGGAAGGGCGTTGCCGGCGGCGAGCTCGTCTTCGACGGCGACCGGCTGCATGCGCTGACCTTCGTCGAGAGCCTGTCCGGCCAGCCGACGAAACTGGACGGCGCCTTCCAGGAGCCGGAGGACTATATCGACGAGCCGCGGATCGACATGACCAATCCCGATCCTGGATCGCTGAAGCACCTGGCCTTCCCGCACGGCCTGCACGGCACCACCGACACGCCGCAGCCCTATTACATCTGGGCGCAGGTGGGGATGGACGCCTACAGCTTCACCCTCTTGATGGGCAGCAACACGACCGGCGCCCTGACCAACGCGCCGGCGACCCTGAAGATGGGCGACCGCCTGGTCCATGGCATCGTGCTGGCGGCGGCCTACAAGGACGAAGGCGTCGGCGATCGCCGCACCCTGGAGGTGCTGATCGGCCCCTGGATCGCCCTGATGGCCTACAACCTGCGGCGCCGGGTATGGCATGGGACGACGCCGGAGATCCTGGACCAGCTGATCCAGGAATATGGCGATGCCTATGGCGGCGCGCCGTCCGCCAGCGGCTCCGTCAGCGACCTGACGCAGCGCGACTTCAGCGTGCAGATGGACGAATCCGACCTGCGCTTCCTGATGCGGCTGCTGGAGCGCGACAACATCTTCCTGAACTTCAAGCACGATTCCCAGGGAACGCAGATCCTGCTCTGCCAGGACAACGACCATGCGAAACTGGATGTCCTGGACGGCCGGGCCTTCCGCCTGTCAGCCAGTCGCGACGACATCGTCGAATTGATGGACGACGTGGTGACCGACGTGGGCATGCGCTCCCGCCTGGTGCCCGACCAGTACCAGATGCGGGACTACAACCCGAAGAACGCGGCGGCCCGGCTGGTGGCGCAGTACCCGGCGGATGCCGGGGTGCATCGCGTCTACGACTATCCCGGCGGCTTCCAGAAGCTGACCAGCGGCGTCGATGTCATGGCGAAGCGCCGGATGAACGCCTTCTCGCACCAGAAATGGTTCCTGCGGGTGGAGAGCATCTGTCCCGACATCATGCCGGGCGCGGTGCTGAGCCTGCCGGTCCAGGGCGCCGAGCGCCTGCCCGGCATCGCGCCGACGGACCGCTTCATGGTCGCGATCGTGCGCCACGAGCTGCGCCGCCGCCGGCCCGACGGCGCCGGCATCTTCCGCAACGTGTTCGAGGCGCTGCGCCACGACATCCCCTACAGCCCCGCGCCGCTGCCCGAGCGGCCGCGGCTGCACACGCCGCAGATCGCCAACATCGTGGCGGAGGCCGAGAGCGAACTGGTCGATGTCGATCAGGATTTCTACGCCATGATCGTCTTCAAGTGGGACGACCAGGCGAATCCGACGCCGGTGCGCGCGCGGATCGCGCAGCCCTGGGCGGGCGGGCGCTGGGGCTCGCTGCACTGGCCGCGCAGCGAGGACGAGGTGCTGATCGAGTTCATCGACGAGGATCCCGACAGGCCCTGCATCATCGGCTCGCTCTACAACAGCAAGGCCAGGCCGGCCTATGCGCCGGCGGCGCAGACCAGCAACATGCTGCCGCGGCCGGTGCAGAACCGCCTGATGGCGGGGATCTCCGACCGCGGCGGCAACAGCTTGCTCTTGTACGACAAGCCCGAGGACGAGATGGTCGTCCTCAGCGCCAAGAAGCAGCGCGGCGATTTCACCGGCGGCAATTTCGAGGATATCACCTACGGCAATCGCAGCCTGCGGGTCGGCGGCAACCTGGACCTGAAGGTCATGGGCAACCTGAACGTCACGATCGGCGGGACCCTGACCGTGGAGATGTTCGACGGCGGCTTCGTGCGCAGCAACAACGGCATCCACACCACCATCAAGGAGGGCAGCGTGGACCAGCCGACATTGCTGAACAGCGGCTCGCCGTCGCAGGACGAGTCCTCGTCGGGCGACGGCTCGACCTGAGGGCGGCGGAGGAAGTCATGGTCTTTGCCTGCAATGCCGGGCCCGGGATGAGCCTGGGCTTTCCCGACACCTGCAACACCATGGTCGGGCCGGCGCCCGTGCCGATCCCCTATCCGAACATGGCGACCGCGACCACCGCCGTCCCGCCTTCGGTCAACGTCTTCGTGGGGGTGCTGCCGGCCCACACGATGATGACCATGGAGCCGATGACCAACGGCGACCAGACGGGCATCTCCGGCGGCGGCGCCATCGTCGGCGGCGGCGTCTCGCTGCCCTGCCGGTCGGTGATGGGCTGCGTGGGCATCAACATCAACTTCCTGCCGGCCCGCAACAGCTTCAAGCCGACCATGCAGAACAACCTCAACTGCCCCGGCGCCACCGCGCTGACCCCCTGCCAGCCCTTCGTGCTGTTCCTGCGCTGAAGGCGGCCTCAGCTGGAATTGTCGGTCCCCGCCAGGCGGTTCTGCTGCGCGTTGGCGCCGGCATTCACCGCATTGGTGTCGTTCTGGCTGCCCGCCGTGTCCACGATGCCCAGCGCCGCGCCGGTGTTCGCGGTGTTGTTCTCCCACTTGAAGACGTCGGTCGCTGCGTCCATGCCGGTGAATGTTGCTGCCTCGCCCTCGTTCTTCTTCACCACCAGCAGGGGGTTCAGGTCGACCTTCAGGAGCAGCGGCAGGTTCAATTCGAAGGTGATGTTCTTCTGGATCGCGACCATCGCCAGGGCGGCGGAGATCAGGGCCAGATAGGCGCTCATGTCGACGGCATTCTTGCCGCCCGACCCGGCCGACATGCCGACCGACCCGAGGATTATGGCAGGCATAGCCACCAATGCGGCCGCTGCGCCGGCGATCAGGCCGGTGCTGGCCGGCAGGGCGGGTGTCCAGGTCAGGGCGACGCCGGCCGGCACGACGGTCAGCCCGGTCGAGAGACTGAGGCCGAAGGACGACCCGACATTCAGCTGGGCGGTCAACGGCGTCCAGGTAAAGGTGCTCGTACTCGACATCGACGCCGAAACGCTGAACGGCCCGGCCGACGCCTTGGCTTCGCCATCCTTGTTCGAGGTCGAAACCGGGAAGTAGGAGCCGGAATCGGTCGGTCCCGTATACCCGCCGAAGCGGAATGCTTGAACCATGGCGGCGCTCCCTGCTGCGGACCTCAGCCCTGGTTGTGATTCACGTTGGCGTTGAGGTTGGGGCCGGTGCTGTTCTGCGTGCCGGTGCTCTGGACACCGACGACCTGTGCGGATGCGTCGGTGCCATTGCTGTTGTTCTCCGTGCCATTGGCCTGCACCGTCACGCCCTGGGCCGTGGACTTTGCGCGATAGCGATGGATATAGCCTCCGGGCGCAAGGGTCAGCGTCGCGGCCAGGTCCATCGTCACGGTCTTGCGCGCGCCCTTGATGGCGATCTCGGTCTGCAGCGGCCCGTTGGCGGCCACGGTCGCCGAGCCCCAGGCGATGCTCTGCGAGTGGGTGATGTTGGTGATCGCCTGGAAGCCGTAGAAGGTCATGGCCTTCGACGCGCCCAGGCTGACCGCGGCGCTGATCTTCGGGCCCTCATAGGTGAACCAGGACACCGCTTCAGACGAACTGCTGCTGCTGTCGTCGCTCGAACTGTCGGTCGCCATCGCGCCGTCGGTCGTGGCCTGAACCATGGAAGCCCTCCGGATCTTCTGGTCCGGCCCCTATTCGGAGCCGCCGGTGGAGATGTTGCCGCCGACGCTGTTCCGGCTGCCGGTGGTGTTCGTGCGGGTCGCCCGGGCCCGCAACTTCGACAGGGCGTTGCGCCCCTTGATGCCGGCCACCAGCACCTTGGCGCCGGCGGCATGCAGCTTGGCGGCGGCGCCGCCATTCTCCGCCATCGCGGTCGAGAGGGTGAGCGGGGCGCCGTCGACCGTGACGTCGGACGCGCCGGTCGCCGTGTATTCCAATGTGGCGATGCCGGCGAGCCAGGCCGTGCCGTTGAACGCCGGGCCGAAATTGGTGGTGTAGTCGCCGCCGATCGTCACCGTGACCCCGAAACCGGACGTCACCTTCAGACTTGCCGCCATCTCGGCCTTCAGCTCCAGGATCGTCAGGCTCAACTGGATATAGCTGTAGCCGACCGATACGGTCTCGAAGCCGGAAATCGTGGGCTCGCTGTCCGCCATTCCTGCACTGCTCCCGTTGCATCCAGCCGAGACGCCGAAGCACCGAATGTCGGTCCTTCTGCTGCCACATTTCACGCTAATATCTACTATGCTGCCTGGGCGACATTCTGCCCAGACTGGATCATCCAACCCCGGGAATGGGGCAGTATCGGGGCGGCGGGGATGCTGCGGCGAGGGCGGCGGCGGCAACCGGGCAAGGCGGCGGTTGGAGCGGGACGGGATGCTGATCAGGAAGCCGACCAAGCAGGCCATCGCCTATCGCTTCTTCGAACATCGCCGGCGGCCCTACCTGTCGCTCTGTTCGCTGTTCTTCTTCCCGTTCGACAGGCCCCGCGACATCGAGACCGAGCAGGAGATGTGGCCCTATGCCGCCGGCAAGCTGGCGCCGCTGGCGCTGGAGGAAGGCCTGCCCAAGGGCGCGGCCGAGGTGCTGCTGGTCGGCGACTGCTACGCGCCGGGCGGCAAGCCGGCACGCGAATGCCAGGTGGGGCTGCGGATAGGCGCCGTCGACAAGAAGCTGCGGGTCAGCGGCCCGCGCACATGGCGCCGCCGCTGGGACAATCTCTACCAGGCCGGCGCGCCGGAACCCTTCGATGCCGTGCCGGTATCCTGGGCCACCGCATTCGGCGGGCCGGGCTACGCGGCGAACCCGCTCGGCCGCGGCTTCGTCCCCGACGACCTGGCGGCCGAGGGTGCCGGCCTGCCGCTGGTGGAATATCCCGGCGACCCGGTTGTCGATCCCGACAGCCGGCCGCGCCCCGCAGGCTTCGCGCCGATGCCGCAGGACTGGCCGCAGCGCATCCGCCGCGCCGGCAGCTACGATGCGGCCTACCAGAAGAGCGGCCAGTTCCCTGGCCTGGCGGCCGATATCGACTTCAAGGCGTTCAACCTGGCGCCGGCCGACCAGTGGCAGAAGGACTGGTTCGCCGGTGACGAACGCTTCCTGATCGAGAACATGCACCCGGACCGGCCGCGCCTGCAGGGGCGCCTGCCGGAAATCCGCGCCCGCTGCTTCCTGCGCCGGCGCGACGGCAAGGGCGGCATCCGGTTCCAGGAGGTGCCGCAGAACCTGGACACGGTCTGGCTGTTCCCGGGCGACCTGCGGGGCATCGTGGCGTTCCGCGGCTCCGCCGAACTGGCGACGCCGCTGGGCGACGACATCCTGCACATCCTGTTCGCCTATGAGCGTCTGGGCAGCGCGCCGCGCAGCCTGGCGCATTACGAGGCGGAACTGGATCGGCGGGTCGATCCGGAAGCGAGCGCGGCGCTGCTGACCTACGACACCGGGCTGAAGCCCGAGGACGAGGGCGACCCGCCGCCGGATCCGCGGCTGGTCGTGAAGCTGAAGGATTTCCGGAAGGACCCCGCACCGGCGATCGCGGCCCTGATGGCGGCGCAGGCCGGCGTGGTGGCCGCCGCGGCGAAGGATGCCGGCGTTGCCATGAACGCCGTGAAGGCCGCCGCGGCGGCAGGGAACCAGATGCCGCCGGAGGTGGCGGCGCTGGAGAACATGGTGCTGGACTTCAACCGGCCCGAGCTGATCGACGGCAAGGCGGTGCAGGCGCAGGTCGATGCCGCGACCGCCGCGCTGAAGGCGAAGGGCGATGCGGCCTTTGCCACGCAGCTGGCGCAGCGCGAGGAACTGATCGCGGAGGCCCGTTCGGTGGCCGCCGCGAACGGCCAGGACTATGACGCCTTCACCCGGACGATGGGCGAGAAGGCGAACCGCTCCGCATCGGAGATCTGGGCGGAGGGCAAGGCGAAGTATTTCGAGGCGAACAAGCCCTTCGAGTCCTATGGCGAGGAGTATCAGGACTTCTTCGCCAAATTGAAGGTGGAGGCCGACAAGGTCGATCCCCAGATGGCCGCGCTGGATGCGACCCGGCGCGAGGGCGAGCGTGCGATGGGCCATGTCCTGCCGCTGCCGGCGGCACCCTCGCCGCAGCAGGCGGCGCTTGCCCGCAGCGCGCTGGAAGAGGCGATGGCCAAGGGCGAGCCGCTGAACAGCCAGTCCCTGGCCGGGCTCGACCTGTCGGGCATGGACTTTTCCAACCGCGACCTGAGGGAAGCGGATTTCCGCGGCGCCAACCTGCGCAATGCCGATTTCCGCAAGTCGGACCTGACGAAGGCCAGTTTCGCGCAGGCCGACATCGCCGGTGCGAACTTCAGCGACACGAACCTGACCGAGGCCAACCTCGCCAGGACCTCGGCCGCCCGCACCCTGTTCGTGAATGCCGACCTGACCGATGCCAATTGCGGCGGGATGGCGGGGCCGCAGGCCTCGTTCGCCAGGGCGAAGCTGCAGCGCACCGCGCTGGCCAAGGCGGGCCTGCCAAAGGCCGGCTTCGAAGGTGCCGCGCTGGAGGATGTGGTGATGATGGAGGGCGACCTGACCGGCGCGCGCCTGACCGGCGCCGGGCTGAAGCAGGTCACCTTTTCCGGCGTGCCGCTGGTCGGCGCGGACTTCACCGGCGCCGGCCTGACGGCCGTCATGGTGCAGAATGCCAGCCTGGAGGGGGCGGTGTTCGACGATGCGAAACTCGATCAGTTCGGCGTGCAGGGCGAGGGCGCGACCCTGAAGGGGACGCATTTCGCGCGCGCGACGATCTCCAGCAGCTCGCTGGCCGGCCTTGACCTGACCCGCGCGGACTTCACCGGCGCCCTGCTCGACAAAGTCGACCTGACCGGCGCGGTGATGGACGCGACACGGTTCGACGCGGCGGTCGCGCGCGGCGCGGTCTTCGCCAAGGCGCGGATCAGCCGCAGCAGCTTCGCCGGCGGCAATTTCGCCAATTCGGTGTGGGTCGATGCCAGGGTGAGCCGCACCAGCTTCGCCGGCAGCGTGCTCTACGGCAGCAACTTCCTGCATGCCGCCCTGGACGAGAACGATTTCAGCGAGGCCAACCTGGCCCGCTCCACCCTTGCAGGGTTCAGCTAGCGATGACGGATCAGGCCGGTCCGGCGGAGCCCGAAATCCGCCCGTTCGATTTCATCAACCCGCCGGAGGTCTTCGGCCGGGCCGATGTCGAGAGCCAGCTGGCGGTGGCGCCGATGTTCCTGTCGGTGGCGATCCGCGACTGCAGCCTGTCGGGGCTGCAGATGACCTCCGTCCTGTTCGACACGGTGCTGTTCGAACGGGTCGACTTCGCCGGCGTGGAGATGTCCGCCGCGGTGTTCGGCAGCTGCATCTTCCGCGACTGCCAGTTCGGCGATGCCCGCCTGCTGAGCCTGGCGTTCAGCGAATGCAGCTTCGAGGGCAGCGACTTCCGGTCCTGCCTGCTGGAGGTCGCGACCTTCGCCGATTGCGCGTTCCGCGGCTGCAATTTCGACGGCACCCGGTTCAAGGTCGACGTCCTGACCAAGTGCAGTTTCGAGGACTGCACCTTCCGCGGCGTCGACCAGTGGTGCAATGTCTGGCAGGACTGCGGCCTGGAAGGGCAGTCCTGGGTCGGCGCCACCTTGTACTGCACGATCCTCGCCAAAGGCCAGCTGGCCGGGCTGGACCTGGCGCGTGCCACCCTCGAACGCTGCATCGTGCAGGAGACCGACATGCGGCCGATCGGCATGGCCGGCACCAGGCTGAAGACCGTGGCGTTCCAGAAATGCGACTTCACGGGCATGGATTTCGCCGGCCGCGAACTGGAGCAGATCCAGTTCGTGGAATGCAGGATGCAGGGCATCGATCTCAGCGGCGCCAGGCTGACATATTGCGGCTTCGGCAAGTCGGACCTGAGCGGGGCGCAGATGGGCAAGGCCGTCGTGCCGTCCTGCAGCTTCGCCGGCGCCACCCTGGCCGGGGCCGAAATGGGCGGCATTGTCGCGCCGCAGGCCAATTTCGCCGATGCCGACATGACCGGGGTGCAGGCCAGGGGCGCCAACCTGCACACCGCCTTCATGGAGGGCGCGAAGGCACCGGATGCGATGCTGGCCGGCGCCGACATGCGCCATGCGCTGATGGCCAATGCGGTGCTGGACGGGGCGAACCTGCGTGGCACCGATTTCACCTGGGCCGACCATCACCGGATGCAGGCCGAGGGCGCGACCTGGACGGACGCGAAGACGAAGGGCGTGCGACGCACCGACAAGGACAGGCTGAAGGCGGAGACATTCCTGCCGGCGGCGGCCCTGCAGCCGAAGACGGCAGCAGCGGGCAAGGCGTGAGCTGAAATTCATCACTTTCGGCCGCCGCCGGCGGCAACAGGAGGATCGGATGGAACACAGGGACAGGGGCGGCCTCGCACTGGTCGGCGCGGTCTATGTCGCCAGGGTTGCGCCGGGCGAGGCGCCGGCCGGGCGGGTTGCGATCGAGACGCCGGACGGCCTGCGCGATGCCGAGGTCGCGGTGAGCTGCCTGGTGCGCCCGAAGCCGGGCGACGAGGTGTCGGTGCTGATCGACGGCGACAGCCGGGCGATCGTCCAGGCCATTCTGCGCCGGCCGGGCGGCGGCCCGCTGACCGTGACGACGGACGAGGGCCTGACCCTGCAGGTGGCCGGCAGCAGCCTGCACCTGGACCCGCGCCACGGTGCCTTCCTGTCCAGCGACCGCATGGTGGCGCTGGCCGGCGAAACCGTGGATGTCCGCGCCAGCCGCGCCTTTGCCGAGTTCGGCGACCTGGTCTGGCGGGCGAAGACCGCCTATGCCCTGGTCGGCCGCATGATGACCGCCGCCGACAGCCTGGTGACCCAGGTCGGCCAGCTCATGGTCAAGGCCAAGGTCAGCCTGCGCAGCGCCGAAACCCTGGACAAGACCGACGCGCCGCTGGTGGAGATCCGCGGCCATCGCGGGGTCAGCGTCTATGGCGAGACCGCCAGCTTCAATGCCGGCGAGGATGTCCGCATCAACGCCAAGCGGGTGAATATCGGTTAGGCCCGCGGCATCGCCATCGTGACGGCGGCACCGTTCCCGAAGCACGACCGGCTGGACCGCAATGCGGTGCTGCTGCTGGTGCTGCTCTGCGCCAGCTGGGGGCTCTACCAGGTCTCGGTGAAGGTCGCGATCGAGGGGATCTCGCCGGTCCTGCAGGCGGGCCTGCGGTCGGCCGGCAGCACGCTCTTGCTGCTGCTCTGGGCCTGGCACCGGCGGATCCCGCTGTTCGACCGCGACGGCAGCCTGTGGTGGGGGCTGGCCGCCGGCGCCCTGTTCGCGGTGGAGTTCCTGCTGATCTATCTGGGGCTGACCTACACCTATGCCTCGCGCGGCGTCCTGTTCGTCTACATGTCGCCCTTCGTGGTGGCGCTGGGGGCGCATTGGTTCATCCCGGGCGAACGGCTCGGGCTGGGCAAGCTGCTGGGGCTGGGCGCGGCCTTTGCCGGCGTGGCCCTGGCCTTCGCCGACGGGCTGCGCCTGGCGCAGGGGGACGAATGGATCGGCGACGCGATGTGCCTGGGCGGCGCCATTGCCTGGGGCGCGACGACCGTGCTGATCAAGGGCTCGCCGCTGGGGGCGACCCGGGCGGAGAAGATCCTGTTCTACCAGCTGGCGATCTCGGCGCTGGCGCTGCCGCTGGTCTCGCTGGCGATGGGCGAGCCCGGGATCTTCGCGGCCACCCCGCTGGTGCTGGCCGCCCTGGCCTACCAGATCGTCCTGGTGGCCTTCGCCGGCTACCTGGCCTGGTTCTGGCTGATGCGCAGCTACCCGGCCTCCCACCTGTCCGCCTTCACCTTCCTGACCCCGGTCTTCGCGGTGCTGTTCGGTGTGGTGCTGCTGGGCGAGCCGCTGACACTGGGCGTGCTTGTCGCGCTGGCGCTGATCGCCGTCGGGATCTGGCTGGTGAACAGGCCGCCCCGGTCCGTGCCGGTCCTGGGCCGCGGGGACTGACCGGCCGTCAGGTATCGGCCAGACGTTCCAGGCTTCGGGCGGCGGCGGCGATCGCGCTGTCCCAGTCGCCGGGCCGGGCCTGCCGGAACGGCGTCACGGTCGGGTACCAGAGGCAGGCGCCGTCCCGTTCCGCCCAGCGCCATTCCGCGACATGCGGCAGCAGGACCCAGCAGCGCAGGCCCATCGCGCCCGCCATGTCGGCGGCGGGGCAGTCCACCGTAATGGCCAGGTCGACACTGGCCAGTGCGGCGGCCAGGTCGACCGGCCCGCGGATATGCTGCCCCAGCGGGGCCAGCAGGTTGGGCTGGGCAAGGCCCTCGATCTCCGCCTGCGCCGCGCCGTATTGCAGGCTGACGAAGCGGATATGCGGGACCTGCAGCAGCCGCGCCGCCTGCTTCAACGCGATCGCGCGCTCGTCGCCCGGCGCCTCATGGCCATGCGGCCGCCAGATCAGCCCGACCGTCAGGCGGTTGCGGTCGGCGGCCGCGGCATCCGTGCCAGCGGTGCGCGCGCGCCAGGACCGTTCCGCACGCGGCGGCAGGCTCAGATAGGGGACCGCCGCCGATGGCGCGTCCAGGCAGCCGGGCAGCAGGCCCGGCAGGGCGCCCAGCCGCTGGATCCTGTCGCAGGGCACGTCGGCCGCGGGCGCCACCGGCACGACCGCGTCGATGCCGGGCACGCGCTCGATCAGCGGGGCCATGGCGCGGAAATCCAGGAAGGTGATGCGGCCCACCTGGGCGCGTGCCGCGGCGGCGAAGCGCAGCATCAGGATGGTCAGGGAATCGTCGGGCTCCGGCGCCAGCACCAGATGCCCGCCCTGCGGCAGATCCGGGCCCAGGGGGGCGCCGTCCCATTCCGGCTCCTCGCCCTTCAGCCGCGCATAGGGGGCTTCCGCCGCGATCGCCGGCAGGTCGTACATCGCGGCCAGGTTGACGAAGCCGTCCGCCAGGCGGCCGCCGGCAAGCTGGATCCGCCCCTTGTGCAGTCGCGCCGGCGTGCTGCCGGGGTCGAGCGCAAGCGCCCGGTCGAGCGCGGCATCGGCCTGCTCCACCCGCCCCTGCAGGTGCAGCAACGCCGCCATGTTGGCCCAGATCGCGGGGTCCTGGGGCTTCAGTTCGGAGGCGCGGTGCAGATGGGCGATGGCCGCCAGCGGGCGGTCGTCGTCCACCGCGATCTGCGCCAGCAGCAGTTCGGCGGGCACGAAATCGGCATTCACATTGCGCAGCTTCTCCAGCACCTTGCGGGCATCCGCCCGCCGGCCCAGGGCGAGCAGGCTCTGGGCGAAGTTCTGATGGCTTTCCATCAGGTGCGGCGCCAGGATCAAGGCATGCTCGGCCGCCTCGCGCGCGGCCTCATGGTCGCCGGCCATGGCGCGCAGCGCATAGATGTTGGTCCAGGCCCCGTGCAGCCTGGGGTCGGCGTCGAGCGCCCGGCGCAGATGCGCCTCCGCCCTGGCCGCGCCGCCGGTGGGGTTCAGCACCATGTGCAGCATCCCCATGTTCAGGTGCGCCGCCGCCGGCGCGCCCGCGGCGGCGGCCTCGAAACTCGCAAAGGCCTCGTCGTGGCGGCCCAGGCCCATCAGGGCGGAGCCCCGGCTCAGGAGATGGCCGGCATGGCCCGGCGCTTCCTCCAGCATCGCGTCGTAGCACCGCAGCGCGCCGTCGAAATCCTTCATCAGCAGGTAGAGCGCGCCGCGGTTGGCGCGCATGTCGGAATCCTCCGGATGGGCCTCGATGCCGATGCGCAGCAGGTCGGCGGCCTCGCCGGTGCGGCCCAGATGCATCATCACCGAGGCCATGCCGCTGATCGCGCCGGGATGGGTCGGGTCCGCCTCCAGCACCTGGCCGAACAGGAAGGCGGCAAGGTCGGCCCGCCCGCCGTCGAGATGCTCCTTGCCGGCCGCAATGGCTGCGGAAAAATTCGTGATCGCCATCGAAGGTCGCTCCGGAATCGACGCCAGCCGCGCCATCGAGGCGCGACCGCGACATAGCATGACAGATGCCACGGAATGCAGCGAAACGGCGGCCGGCAAACCTCTTGTTGCCACAATGTCGTGGCATCCCTGGTCGCCGGAACGCGGGCCGGCCGGCACAGGTGCATCCGCTTCGCCGGTCCGCTTATCCTGTGTCGCTCGCACCGCGGCCGCCGCACTACCGAGAGCCAGGGGGAAGACGCCATGGAAGGTCTGCAACTGACGCTACGGCCCCGCAAGGGCGTTGCCGGCGGCGAACTGGTATTTGCCGGCGACCGCATGCATTCGCTGACCTTCGTCGAAGGCTTCTCCGGCCAGCCGATCCGGTTGGATGGCGCCTTCCAGGAGCCGGAGGATTTCGTCGACCAGGCGCGGATGGACATCACCAATCCACAGCCCGGGCCGCTGAACCACCTGGCCTGGCCGCATGGCCTGCATGACACGCCGGAGACGCCGCAGCCCTACTACATCTGGGCGCAGGTCGGCATGGATGCCTACAAGTTCGCGCTGATGATGGGCAACAGCACCACCGCGGACCTGATCGATTCGCCGGCCACCCTGAAGCTGGGCGACCGGCTGGTCCATGGCGTCGTGCTGTTCTCCGCCTACAAGGACGAAGGTGTCGGCGACCGCCGTACCCTGGAGGTGCTGATCGGTCCCTGGATCTCCCTGATGGGCTATTCCCGGCGCCGGCGCATCTGGACCGGCACGTCGGCCGAGATCTTCGACCGGCTGGTCCAGGAATATGCCGACATCTACGGCGGCGCACCGACCACCGGCGGCGAGGTCACCGAACCGACCCAGCGCGATTTCACCGTGCAGGTCGACGAATCCGACCTCAGCTTCATCATGCGGATCCTCGAGCGCGACAACATCTTCCTCAACCATTCCCACGATGCGCAGGGCACGCATATCCACCTGTGCCAGCGCAACGACGATGCCAAGCTGGAGGTCCTGGAGGGCCGGCCCTTCCGCCTGTCGCACAACCGCGACGACATCGTGGAGCTGATGGACGACATGCTCACCGATGTCGGCATGCGCAGCCGCAAGGTTCCCGACCAGTACCGGATGCGCGACTACAATCCGCGGAACGCTGTCGCACGGCTGGCCGCGCAGTATCCGGCGGATGCCGGGGCCCATCCGGTGTTCGACTATCCGGGCGGCTTCCAGAAGCTGACCAGCGGCGTGGACGTGATGGCGCGACGGCGGATGAACGCCTATGCGCACCAGAAATGGTTCCTGCGGGTCGAGAGCATCTGCCCGGACATCATGCCCGGCGCCGTGCTCAGCCTGCCGCTGGAGGGGGCGGAGCGGCTGCCCGGCGTCGGGCCGACGGACCGCTTCATGGTCGCGCTGGTGCGGCACGAACTGCGCCGCCGGCGTCCCGACGGCGCCGCGATCTTCCGCAACGTGTTCGAGGGCCTGCGCATCGACATCGACTACAGCCCGTCGCAGCTGACGCGCCGGGCGCCGGTCTCCGCGCCGCAGCTGGCCAGCATCGTCGCCGAGGCCGAGGACGAGCTGGTCGATATCGACCGGGAGTTCTTTGCCATGATCGTCTTCAAGTGGGACGATCAGGCGAACCCCACCCCGGTGCGCGCCCGCATCGCGCAGCCCTGGGCCGGCGGGCGCTGGGGCAGCATGTTCTGGCCGCGCGCAGGCGACGAGGTAATGATCGACTTCATCGACGGCGATCCGGACCGGCCCTGCATCGTGGGCTCGCTGTACAACAGCAAGGCGCGCCCCGCCTACCAGCCGGCGGCACAGAGCCAGGACATGCTGCCGCGGCCGGTGCAGAACCGGCTGATGACCGGTCTGACCGACCGTCACGGCAACGGCATGCTGCTCTACGACAAGCGCGACGACGACCTGGTTCTGCTCAGCGCCAACCGGCAGCGCGGCGACTTCACCGGCGGCAATTTCGAGGATCTTACCGTCGGCAGCCGCAATATCCGTGTGGGCGGCGACCTGGACCTCAAGGTGATGGGGAATTTCAACATCACGGTCGGCGGCACCGTCACCATCGAGATGTTCGACGGCGGCTTCATCCGGTCCAACAACGGCATCCACACGACCGTCAAGGAGGGCAGCGTCGAACAGCCGACCCTGCTGGACAATCCGGGCGATTCCAAGGACCCTGGCAACAAGGAGGGGTGACCGGCCTTCGCCCGCCCGCCCCGATCGGAGACGGCAATGGTATTCGCCTGCAACAGCCTGCCCGGCCAGCACACGGCCTTTCCCGACACCTGCAACACCTTCGTCGGCACGGCGACCGTGCCGGTGCCCTATCCGAACATGGCGACCGCGACGACGGCCATGCCGCCCTCGCCGAACGTGGTGATCGCCGTCGCGCCGGCCCATACCATCGCCAGCTCCGAGCCGGTGACGAACGGCGACCAGGCGGGCGCCTCCGGCGGCGGGGCAGTCGCCGGCGGCGGGATTTCCATGCCCAGCCGCTCGGTGCTGGGCTGCGTCGGACTCAATGTGAACTTCATGCCGGCGCGCAACAGCATGAAGCCCACGATGCAGAACAACATCAACGCCCCGGGCGTCACCGGCGCGGTGCCCTGCCAGCCGTTCGTCCTGTTCCTGCGCTGAACCGCCGCCGGGGATCGCCGCCCGGTCAGGACTGGTTGCCGTTGCCGGACAGGTTGTTCTGGTTGGCGATGGCACTGACGTCGGCGACGGTGGTGTCGTTGTCGGAGGCGTTGCCGCGCAGCTGGCCGACGGCCACCAGCAGGTCGGTCTTGTTCTTCTTCATCTCGTAGAGCTGGGACTTGTTCTTGATCCCGCCGGCCTCCCAGTCCTTGCCGGCGGTCTTCTTGAAGGCCATCACCGGGTGCATGGTGACCCCCAGGGACGGCGACAGGGTCAGCTTGAGATCCATGTTCTGCTGCAGTGCCAGCAGTGCCGCCGAGGCCGCGATCAGGCCCTGGTAGGCACTGATATCTGCCAGGTTGTCCGACGACTTGCCCTCGCCGGCGAGGGCGCCCACGGCCATCGCGCCGGCGATCGCGCCGCCTATGCCGGCAATGGTCGCCGCGATGATCCGCCCGTCCTTGCCGAACAGGGCCGGCGTCCATTTCACCTGGATCGCGGCGGGCAGCACGCTCAGCTTCGTCGAGACCTTCAGGCTGAAGCTTGCGGCGGCCTCGAACTCCGCGCTCAGCGGGGTCCAGGTGAACTTGCTCTCGGACTTCTTTTCCGCCTTGAAGGAGAACGGCCCCATGCTGGCGGAGGCCTTGTCCTTCTTGTTGTCCGTTTTCCATTCGAAGCGGCGGCCGGTCTCCTTGTCCCGCGCATAGACGCCGTCCGACGGCAGGGTCGCCTTGTCGCTGAAACGGAAAGCCTGGGATCCTGTTACCTTCACCATGGCGCTGCCATCCGATGCTTTGCGACGGTCACTCGGTGGTCGTGACGTTGGCGGTCGTGTTCAGGCTGTTTTCGTTCTTGTTGCCATTGCTCTCGGACTCAACGACCAGTGCCGAACTGGAGATGAGGTCTTCCTTGTCCTGGGCGCCGTCCTGTTCGGAATCCAGCGCCCGGGCGGAAAGACGGTCCTTGGCCTTGTAGATCAGGGCGACCGGCGCGATCTCCAGGCTGCTGGACAGGTCCATCTTGAGCGTCTTGCGGGCGCCCTTGATCGACAGCTCGAAGACGGCGGGGCCCTTCACGTCCAGCGACGCGGTGCCCCAGGAAATGCTCTGCTCGTGGTTGATCTTCGTCGATGCCTGGAAACCCAGGACCTTCATGTTCTTGCTGGTTCCCAGGGTCGCCTCGAAGGCGATCTTCGGCCCTTCGAAGGTATACCAGTCCTTCGGCTTGTCCTTGGACTCCGCAGGCTTGTCCGTCTTCAAGGCGTCGTTCGTCTTCAACTGGGCCACGGTTCCGCTCCTGTCCGATGCGAGGTCAGGAACTGCCGCCGGTCGACACCCGCCCGCCCAGCCGGTTCCGGTTGCCCGAGGTCACCGCCCGGGTCGCCTTGGCGTTCGTCTTGCTCGCGCTGCGCAGCTTCTTGGCACCGGTGGCATAGAGCTTCGCGCCGGCGGCACTGATGGTCGATGCCACGTTCTCGTGCTTCACCAGCGCGGTCTGCAGGGTGATCGGGTTGCCATCGATGGTGACCGATTCGCTGCCCGAGCCCGAATAGTCGACCGTGCCGAGGGTGCCCATCCAGACGGTGCCGGAAATCGACGGCAGCTTGAGGGAGTAGCTGCCGGCCAGGGCGACGCTGAACTTCGTGCCGGCCTCGATCGCCAGGTCCGCGGACATCTTGGCGCTCACCTCCAGCAGGGTGAGGCTCAGCTTGACGTAGTTCCAGCCCAGCGACGTCTCGTCGAAGCCGCTGGCCTGCCAGCCCTTGTCATCGGCCATGTCCAACCCTGCCCCGCATCCGGGAATTCCTTCTGCCAGCCCCGCTTCGGCCATATTCTGCCATAGAATGGGCTGCCGAGCGCGGCTGCGCTTCGCAGCGGAACATGGCTGCAGAATGCGTTGAAATCGTGGCCGGCAGCGGCCAGTGCGGATCGAGGAGCGGGGAGGGGCGATGCTGATCCGGAAGCCGACCAAGCAGGCAGTGTCCTACCGGTTCTTCGAGCATCGCAGGAAGCCCTATATCTGTGTCTGCTCGCTGTTCTTCTTCCCCTTCGATTCGCCGCGCGACATCGAGACGGAGCAGGAGATGTGGCCCTATGCAACGGCCAGGCTGGCGCCCCTGCCGCTGGAGGAATCGCTGCCCAAGGGCGCGGCCGAGGTGCTCGCGATCGGCGCCTGCCATGCGCCGGCCGGCAAGCCGGTGCGCGAGGCGATGGCCGGCTTCAGCCTTGGCAGGATCGCCAAGCAGTTGAAGGTCACCGGCCCGCGCATCTGGCGCCAGCGCTGGGACAATCTCTACCAGGCCAGCGCGGCGGAGCCGTTCGAGGCGATCCCGCTGGGCTGGCAGAGCGCCTTCGGCGGCAAGGGGTTCGAGGCCAACCCGCTGGGCCGCGGCTTCGTGCCGGAGGACGCGTCCGCGGATGGCTGCGCCCTGCCGCTGGTGGAATATCCCGGCGATCCGGCGGCCGATCCCGACAGCCGGCCGCGGCCGGCGTCGTTCGGGCCGATCGCCGCCGACTGGCCGCAGCGCCGCAAGCGCTATGGCAACTACGATGCGGCCTACCTGGACAGCGGGCAGTTCCCGGGGCTGGCCGCCGATACCGACTTCAAGGCGTTCAACCTCGCGCCCGCGGACCAGTGGCAGAAGGGTTGGTTCGCCGGCGACGAGAGCTTCGCCATCGACAACATGCACCCGGCCCGCCCGCGGATCCGCAGCCGGCTGCCGGAGATCCGCGCGCGCAGTTTCCTGAACCTGACGGACGGCAAGGGCGGGCACCGTCTGGCGGAGGTGCCGCAGAACCTGGACACCGTCTGGCTGTTCCCGGGCGACCTGCGCGGCATCGTGGTGTATCGCGGCGCGATGGCGCTGGCCTCGCCGATGGGCGACGAGATCGCGCATATGCTGTTCGCCTACGAGCGGCTGGGCAGCCCGAAGCGCAGCCTGGAGCATTACGCCGCCGAACTGGACCTGCGGGTGAACCCGGAGGCCAGCGCCACGATGCTGACCTACGACCGCGGCCTGAAGCCGGAGGACGAAGGCGACCCGCCGCCGGACCCGCGCCTGGTGGTGCGCATGAAGGACTACCGGCGGGACCCCATGCCGGCGCTGGCCGGCCTGCTTGCCGCGCAGGACAGCCTGCTGGCCGGGATGCCGGAGGCCGTGCGTGCCGGCCTGTCCGCAGCGCAGGACCAGGCCGCGGCACAGCTTGCCGTCCCGGCAGAGGTCGCCGCCCTGGACGATATCGTGCTGGATTTCAACCGGCCCGAGATGATCGACCGCGAGGCGATCATGCAGAAGATCGATGCCGCCTCCGGCGCGCTGAAGGCGCAGGCCGAGGGCCAGATCGCGGAACATGTGCAGACCCGCGATGCCCTGGTGGCGGAACTGCGCGAGCGGTCCGCGGCCGAAGGCTATGACTACGACGCCTTCGAGAAGGAGCTGACGGAGAAGGCCAGGCGCCCGGCCTCGGAGATCTGGGCCGAGAACAAGGAGAAGTATTTCGCGGCCAACAAGCCGTTCGAGCAGGAGAGCGACGAATATCGCCAGCTGTTCGCCGACCTGCGCAAGGAGGCTGACAAGGTCGATGCCCAGATGACGGAGCTGGATGCCGACCAGCGCGAGGCGGAACGGGCGATCGGCCACTACCTGCCGTTGCCGGCCGCACCCTCGCCGGAGAAGGCCGCTTTCGCCCGGGCTGCGCTGGAGGAGGCCATGGCGCGCGGCGAAGTGCCGTCCGGCAGCCTGGCGGGTGTCGACCTGGCCGGCATGGACTTTGCCGGCAAGACCCTGGAGGAGGTCGATTTCCGCGGCGCCAACCTGCGCGGCGCCGATTTCCGCAAGGCCAGGCTGGCGCGGTCGAGCTTCGCGCAGGCCGATATCGCGCGGGCGGATTTCACCGGCGCCGACCTGACCCAGGCGAACCTGGGCAGGACCTCGGCCGCCGGGGCGGTATTCGCCAGCGCCGACCTGACCCAGGCGAACTGCGCGGAGATGGCCGGGGCGAAGGCGGTCTTTGCCGGGGCGGTCCTGAAGGATACCGGCTTTGCCAAGGCCGGCCTGCCGGGGGCGGATTTCACCGCCGCGCGCCTGCAGGACATGGTGTTCGAGGATGGCGACCTGACCGGTGCCTCGTTCCGAGGCGCGGCGCTGCAGCAGGTGATCTTTTCGGCAACCCCATTGCCACGTGCGGATTTCGCCGGTGCGAAGCTGAAGACCGTGCTGGTCCAGAACGGCAGCCTGGAGGAGGCCTGTTTCGAGGGCGCGTCATTGGATCAGTTCGGCGTGCAGGGCGAGGGGGCGACCCTCAGGAAGGCCCGGCTGGCCGGTGCGACGATCGCGACATGCTCGCTGCGCACCGCCGATCTGTCCGGCGCCGATTTCAGCGCGGTGCTGGCGGACGGGGTGGATTTCTCGGAGACCCGGATGGACGGCACCCGGTTCGACGATGCGGTCGCCCGCGGCGCGATCTTCACCAAGGCGCGGATCGCCAGGTCCAGTTTCGCGCGCGGCAATTTCCGCGATGCGATCTGGGTGGAGGCGCAGGTCAGCCGGACCGATTTTGCCGGCGCTATCCTGTATGGCGGCAATTTCCTGCACGCGACCCTGACGGAAAGCAGCCTCAAGGGCGCCAATCTCGCCACCTCCAGCCTCGCGGGGTTCGACAAGGCATGACCGGGAACACCGAAGGGCCGTCGGCGGACGGCCAGGGCAAATCCCAGCCGTTCGACTTCCTCAAGCCGCCGGAAGTCTTCGGCCGGGCGGAGGTCGAGGGGCAGCTGGCCATCGCGCCGATGTTCTCCGGCATGACCATCCGCGACTGCCGGCTGGACGGGCTGCAGTTCCGTGCGGCGGCGTTCGGCGAGGTCGTGCTGGAGCGGGTCGACCTCTCCGGCACCGAGATGACGGCGGTCGCGTTCAGCGAATGCCGTTTCGTGGACTGCCGCTTCGGCAATGCGAAACTGCTGAGCCTGGCCTTCAGCGACTGCAGCTTCACCGGCTGCGACTTCCGCGACTGCCTGCTGGAGGTCTTCACCTTCGTCTCCTGCCGTTTCGAGGGCTGCGACTTCCGCGGCACGCGCTTCAAGGTGGATGCGCTGACCGGCTCCAGCTTCCGGGGCTGCCGGTTCGAGCGCTCCGACCAGTGGTGCACCGTCTGGCAGGATTGCGAGCTGCAGGACCAGTCGTGGCGCGGCGCGACGCTGTACTGCACGATCCTGGCCAAGGGCGACAGCACCGGGCTGGACCTCGGCGATGCCGAACTGGAGCGCTGCATCGTGCAGCAGACGGATATCCGGCCACTGAAGCTGGGCGGGACCGTTCTGAACACGGTCGCCTTCCAGGACTGCATCCTGGACGAGATGGACTTCGCCGGCCGCGAGCTGCGGCAGCTGCAGTTCCTGGACTGCAGCATGAAGGGCATCGACCTCAGCGGCGCGACGATGCCCAATTGCGGCTTCGCCAAGGCCGACCTGACCGGCGGCAATCTCAGCGGCGCGATGGCGGCGGGCTGCAACTTCGCCGGCGCGGTGCTGGCCGGTGCGGCGATGCAGGGCATCAAGGCACAGCAGGCCTCCTTCGCCGCCGCCGACCTGACCGGCGCACAGCTCAAGGGCGGCAGCCTGCACACCGCCTTCCTGGAAGGCGCGACGGCGAAGGGCGCCGACCTGGGCAGTGTCGATTTCCGCTATGCGCGGATGGCCAATGCCGACCTGACGGACAGCGATCTGCGCAAGGCGGACTTCCGCTGGGCGGACCATCACCGGCTCCAGGCCGAGGGCGCCCGCTGGGACGATGCCAGGACCAAGGGCGTGCGGCCGACGAACAGGGAGCGCGAGCAGGCGGAGACCCATCTGCCGGCCGCCGCGTTCAAGACGGCCGCGAAGGCGGTCTGACGGCCGGCAGCGCCGGTCCCGGGAGGCAATGCGATGGAACATCCTGCACGGCACCACAGGAACCGGACCGGCCCGGCCCTGGTCGGTGGGCTCTACATTGCCCGCGTGACGGGGGCCGGAGGCGCGGCCGGTGCGGTCGCCATCGAGACGCCGGACGGCCCGCGGCCGGCGGAGGTGGCGGTCAGCTGCCTGGTCCGCCCCGCGGCCGGCGACGAGGTCTCGGCCCTGGTCGATGGCGAGGGCCGGGCGATCGTCCAGGCCGTCCTGCGCCGCCCCGGCGGCGGCCCGCTTGCGGTGACGACGGCGGAGGGCCTGACCCTCCGGGTCGGCGGCACCAGCCTCGACCTGGACCCCCGCGCCGGCGCCGTGCTGGCCAGCGACCGCATGGTCGCGGTGGCAGGCGAGAGCGTCGACCTGCGTGCGGGCCGCGCCTTCGCCGAGCTGGGCCTGGCGGTCTGCCGGGCCGCCTCGGCCCATGCCCTGGTCGGGCGCCTGATGACCGCCGCGGACAGCATGATGGTGCGGGCCGGCCAGATCCTGACCCGGGCCAAGGTCAGCTTCCGGTCGGCGGAGAGCCTCGACAAGACGAACGCGCCGGTCGTCGAGATCCGCGGCCATCGGGGCGTCAGCCTCTATGGCGAGAGCGCCAGCCTGAATGCCGGCGAGGATGTCCGGGTCAACGCGAAGCGGATCAATATCGGCTGACCGGCCCCATCGGGCCCTGGTCTATCCGGCGACGAGCCGCTCCAGCGACCGTGCGGCGGCGGCGACCGCGCTCTCCCAGTCGCCGGGCCGCGCCTGGCGGAACGCGGTGACACTGGGGTACCAGATCCCGGTCCCGTCCATCTCCGCCCAGCGCCATTCCGCGACATGCGGCAGCAGCACCCAGGCGCGCAGCCCCATCGCGCCGGCCAGGTCGGCGGCGATGCTGTCGACGGCGATCACCAGGTCGACGGCGGCAAGCGCGCCGGCCAGCGCTGCCATGCCGTCGACCTGCTGCCCCATGCGGGCGATCAGGTTGCCCTGCGCCAGAAGGTCGATCTCGTCCTCGGCGCTGCCGAACTGCAGGCTGAGAAAGCGGGTATTGGGCACCTGCAGCAGGCGCTCGGCCTGCTTCAGGGGCAATGCGCGTTCGTCGCCGTCGGTGTCCGACCGGCCGTCGGGCCGCCACAGCAGCCCGACGGTCGGCAGGTTGGCGAGGCCGGCCTGCGCCGATACCCGGTCGCGCCATGCCCGGGCCTGCGCCGGCGGCGGGGTCAGGTAGGGGATGGCGGCGGCGGGCGCGTCCAGGCAGCCCGGCAGCAGCCCGGGCAGCGCGCCCAGGCGCTGGATGGCGTCGCAGGGGACGTCCAGGTCGGGCTGCATGGGCACCGCCCGGTCGATCCCGGGCACCCGTTCCGCCAGCTCGGCCATGCCGCGGAAATCCAGGAAGACGATCCGATCGACCCGCGCGCGCGCGGCGGCGGCAAAGCGCAGCAGCAGGATGGTCAGGCCTTCGTCGGGCTCCGGCGCCAGGGCCAGGCAGCCGCCCTGCGGCAGGCCGGCCGGCAGCGCCGCGCCGTCCCAGGCCGGCTCGCCGCCCTCCAGCTGGGCAAAGGGCGCCTGCTCCGCCACCGTGGGCAGGCCGTACATCGCGCCCAGATTCTCCAGGCCCTCCGCCAGGCGGCCGCCGGCCAGCTGGATGCGCCCCTTGTGCATGCGCGCGGCGGCATTGCCCGGCGCCAGGGTCAGTGCCCGGTCCAGGGCGGCATCCGCCTGCTCGATACGCCCCTGCCGGTGCAGCAGGGCCGCCAGGTTCGCCCAGATGTCGGGGTCCTGCGGCCGCAGCTCGGTCGCCCGGTGCAGATGGGCGATGGCGCCCGCCGGCCGGTCGTCGTGCACGGCGATCTCCGCCAGCAGCAGTTCCGCGGCCAGGAAGTCCGGGTTCACCTGCAGCAGCTTCTCCAGGATGCGGCGGGCATCGTCGCGCTGGCCCAGCGCCAGCAGGCACTGGGCGAAGTTCTGGTGGTGGTCCAGGATATGGGGGGCGATGATCAGCGCCTGCTCCGCGGCATCCCGCGCGCCCGCGTGGTCGCCGGCAACGCTGCGCAGGACACAGATGTTGGTCCAGGCGCCATGCATGTCGGGGTCGCAGTCCAGGGCGCGGCGGAAATCCGCCTCCGCCGCCGCGGCATTTCCCTCCGGGTCCATCGCCATCCGCAGCATGCCGAGGTTCAGATGCGCGCCGGCATGGGCCGGATCCGCCGCGGCGGCCTGCGCGAAGCATTCCAGCGCCGCCCCGTGATCGCCCAGGCCCAGCAGGGCCCCGCCCCGGTTGACCAGCAGCGCCGGGTCGTCGGGGGAGTCCCGCAACAGGGCGTCATAGGTGGTCAGCGCGGACTCGTAGTCCTTCGTCATCAGGTAGAGCGCGCCGCGGTTCATCCGCATGTCGGGATGACGCGGATTGGCGTCCAGCCCGCGGCGCAGCAGGGCCATCGCCTCGTCGGCGCGGCCGAGCTGCATCAGCACCGTGACCATGCCGCTGACCCCGTCCGGATGGGTCGGGTCCGCCTCCAGCACCTGGCCGAACAGGAAGGCGGCCAGGTCCGGCCGGCCGCTGTCGAGATGCGCCTTGCCCCTGGCTATGGCGGCGGCGAGGTTGGTGATTGCCATGGCACGCGGCTCCGCTGCTGCACCGGGCCCCTGCCGCACCAACGGCACGGGGCGCCACGCAGATTATAGGGATGGTGCCGGGTTAGGCACGGAAACGGGCCCTTGAGAGGCCCTGGCAAGGCCGTTTCGTGGCAGGCCCGCCGCAGGTCAGGGCGCGGGCGATGCCTGCGCCGGCGCCTGGCCGCCCGTTTGCCGGGCGGTGGCAATCAGGGTGTCGCCGAGCATCGGGAAGAGCCGCAGCAGCAGGCGCTTCGCCGGCCCCGGCCGGCCGGCCGTGACGAGGTCCAGCCTTTCCACCCGATAGCCGCCGTCGTGAAGCACCTTCGACAGGGTGAAGGGGGAGAAATCGAAACGATGGTCGCTGTTGATCCGTTCCCGCTGGCGCAGGGTGTCGATCTGGTTGCGCAGGCGCCGCGCATTGGGGACGGTGACCAGGATTTCCGGCACGACCGCGCCGTAATGGGCGGCGAAACCGGAGAGGAAGGCGACCGGGTTGCCGATATGCTCCAGGACCTCGCCGAACACCGCGACGTCCCAGTCGTGCTGCAGCACCGCATCCAGGCCGGGCTGCGTGACGTCGCCGGCGAGGATGTTGTCCAGCCCGGACTGCCGCGTGACCTCGGCCACCGCATGCGAATCGATATCCACCCCCAGGCAGGCGGAAGCCACATCGGTCAGGATGCCGTGCGTCCAGGTGCCGGCGGCCAGCTTTTCCGGGACATGCGGGAGATGGTCGCAGCAGCCGATATGCAGCACCCGCCTGCCCGCGCAGCGGTCCCGCAGGAAGGACAGGCGGTTCTGCCGCGGCGGCGCGAAGGTGAAGCGGAAATCGGCATCGTCCGAATAGGCATTGCCGCTGAGATGCGCCAGGAAGTCGGCACTGCCAAATCGGATCACGCCTGTTTCTCCCGGCCCGGCTGCCCGGCGGCAGCACGATACCGCCCAGACCTAGCACATTCCCGGCGACGGACACACCGCTGCGCCGGTGCCGGTCCGCGGCGATCGCCCTGGTGCCATGGACGGCGACATTCCGATATACCATCGTATGGGCCGGCAATCGCCGGCCGGCTGTTGCGGAACCTGACCGGCTGGTCAACACTCCCGCGACACCCAGGCTTGGCTATGGAAACAGGACGGATCTAGCAGCATGCGACTGATCGGCGTGGATGTCGGCGGCACTTTCACCGACGTGGTTTTTGCGGATACCGATAGCGGCACCTCCACCATCCACAAGGTGCCGACGACGCCCGAGGACCCGTCCGAGGGCGTGCTGAACGGTATCCTGCAGCTCTGCGAGCGGGCGGGCGTGGCGCCGGGCGATATCGACCATGTGCTGCACGGCACCACCACCGCGACCAATGCGGTGCTGGAATATGACGGCGCGCGCACCGGCATGATCACCTCGGAGAACTATCGCGACATCATCCATATCGGCCGCCACCAGCGGCCGCAGCACTATTCCATCCGGCAGGAGATCCCCTGGCAGGACCGCCCCCTGGTGCGCCGCCGCTATCGCCTGACGGTGCCGGAGCGGATCACCGCGCCGAAGGGCGATGTCCTGACCCCGCTGGACGAGGATGCGGTGCGTACCGCGGCCCGCCGGCTGAAGGACGACGGGGTGGAGGCGATCGCGATCTGCTTCCTGTTCTCCTACCTGGATCCGGCGCACGAGGAGCGCGCGCGTGCCATCGTCGAGGAGGAGGCGCCCGGCATCTTCGTCACCACCTCGTCCAACGTGACGCCGCAGTTCCGCGAGTTCGAGCGCTTCACCACCACCGCGATGAACGCCTTCGTCGGCCCGAAGGTGCGCCGCTATGTCAGCCGGCTGGACGAGCAGCTGCGCGCCAAGGGGCTGAAGGCCGACCTGCACATCATGGGGTCCAACGGCGGCGTCGCCACCGCCAGCATGGTGGCGGAGCGGCCGGTCCTGACCCTGCTGTCCGGCCCGGCGGCCGGCGTGCTGGGCGGTGCCTGGGCGGGCGAACTGTCCGGCCGCGACAACCTGATCACCTTCGATATCGGCGGCACCTCGGCCGATATCGGCATCGTCGCCGACGGCCGCTTTGCCGAGGCGACGGCGCGCGACACCTGGATCGCCGGCTATCCGCTGATGGTGCCGATGATCGATATCCACACCATCGGCGCCGGCGGCGGCTCCATCGCCCATGTCGACGATGGCGGCGCCTTCCGGGTCGGCCCGAAATCGGCCGGCGCGCGGCCCGGCCCCGCGGCCTATGGCCATGGCGGGACGGAGCCGACGGTGACCGACGCCAATGTGGTGCTGGGCCGGCTGGACACCAAGGCGTTCCTGGGCGGCGAGATGGGGCTGGACGAGGTCGCGGCACGGCGGGTGATCGCCCGCCTGGCCGGGCAGCTCAACCTCAGCGAGATGGAGACGGCGGAAGGCGTCCTGACCGTGGTCAACGCCAACATGGCCAACGCGATCCGGTCGCGGACGATCCAGAAGGGGCTGGACCCGCGCGACTTCTCCCTGGTGGCGTTCGGCGGCGGCGGGCCGATGCAGGCGGTGGACGTGGCGGCGATGCTGGGCATCCCGGAGGTCATCGTGCCGCCGCATCCGGGCATCACCTCAGCCGTCGGCCTGATCACCACCGACATGAAATACGACCTGCTGAAGACCGCCTTCCAGATCTCCACCCAGCCGGATCCCGGCCGCATCGACGGCGATTTCGGCACGATGCAGAAGACCCTGGCGGAACAGTTCGCCAAGGACGGCATCCAGGAAGCTGAGATCGCGTTCGAGCGCGGCGCCGACCTGCGCTATGTCGGCCAGGGCTACGAGCTGCGGGTCGCCTTCCCGCCGGGCAAGGTGGACGATGCGGCCCTGAAAGCCGTGTTCAAGGCCTTCGAGGACCGGCACGAGGCGGAATATGGCCATCTGTTCCCGGACAGCCCGATCGAGATCGTGAACCTGCGGATGACCGGCAAGGGCATCATGCCGAAGATCGGCAAGCCGCAGGTGACCGACGGCGGCAGCCTGGAGGACGCCCTGGTGCACAAGGGCGCCTGCGTGTTCCGCGAGGGCAGCGACGGGGCCGGGGCCCTGCGGGAGTTCGACACCGCCTATTACCGGCGCGACCGCCTGCCGCTCGACAGCTGGATCGACGGGCCGGCGGTGATCCTGCAGATGGACACCACCACGGTGGTGCGGCCGCAGGACCGCTTTATCGCCGAGCGCGGCGGCAATATCCTCATCAAGGTCGGCCTGTAGGGCCGGCGATCCTCCGGAAAGCGGCACGCCGCAGGGAGACAAGACCATGGTCAGCAACGAAATCAGCGAGTCCCGGGGCGCGCAGGGCAGGGCGGCCGCCGCCGACACCGCCGGCATCGACCCGATCACCGCCTCGGTGATCCAGGGCGCGCTCCGCAACATCGCGATCGAGATGGGCTACAAGCTGATGCGGATGTCCTATTCCTCGATCATCCGGGAGTCGGAGGATTTCGGCGCCGCGGTGGTCGACGAGCAGGGCCGCCAGCTGTCGGAATCGATCCAGTCCACGCCGCTGCAATCCGGCCCGATCCCGGGCTATGTCCAGGGCGTGCTGCGACAGTTCGCCGAGCGGGGCCACAAGATCAACCCCGGCGACGTGATCATGCACAACGACCCCTATGGCGGGGCGAGCCACGGGCCGGATGTCGCGTTCATCGTGCCCTGCTTCCACAAGGACGAACTGGTCGGCTTTGCCTGCACCACCGCGCATCACCTGGATATCGGCGCGCACAGCCCGGGCTCCGCCGGCATCGTCGATGCGGTGGACGTCTATGCCGAGGGCCTGCAGTTCAAGTCGATCAAGGTCTATGACCGCGGCCAGAAGGTGGAGCCGGTCTGGCAGATGCTGCGCGACAACCTGCGCGCGCCCGACATGGTGGTCGGCGACATGGAGGCGCAGGTCGCGGCCAGCCGCATCGGCGCGCAGCGCTACCTGGACCTGATCGAGCGCTACGGCCTGGACAAGGTCCGCGCGGCCTCCGGGGAGCTGATGGCCTATTCGGAGCGCATGATGCGCAAGGCGATCAGCGACCTGCCCGACGGCACCTACCCTGCGCATACCTTCATCGACGGCTTCCTGGACGAGGAAGACGAGAACGTGAAGAACCTGAAGATCGCCGCCACCATCACGATCAAGGGCGACGAGATGATCGTCGACCTGTCGGGCACGGCGAAGCAGCTGGAGACCAAGGCGATCAACATGCCCTATGTGGGCACGGTCGACGTGGCGGTCTGGCTGGCGATCCGCTCGGTCCTGCTCGACTCCGCCGTCGTGGGCGAGATCCCGCAGAATTCCGGCCTGACCCGGCCGATCACCATCACCTCGCCCGAAGGGCTGATGTGCAACCCGATCTTCCCGGTGCCGGTGATCGCGCGCTTCTGCCCGGGCAATGCGCTGTCCGACACGGTGATGAAGGCGCTGTCCCAGGCGGTGCCGAAGCAGACCTCGGCCGGCATCGGCAACCTGAAGGTGCTGGCCTTCTCCGGCTATCGCAACAACACGCACTGGGTGCATATGGAGATCTGCGAGGGCGCCTATGGCGGCCGCTGGGGGATGGACGGCATGGACGCCGTCGACACGCTCTACGCCAATACCCGCAACAACCCGATCGAGGATATCGAGAGCCACCTTCCCTTGCGCATCCTGAAATACGAGCTGCGCGAGGATGTCTGCGGCGCCGGCAAGTGGCGCGGCGGCATGGGCTCGATCCGCGAATTCCAGATGCTGGGCAATGGCGGCGTGTCGGTGGAAGGCGAGGGCCATGCCCACAAGCCCTGGGGGTTGGAGGGCGGCCAGGACGGCCATACCGCGGGCCTCATGATGAAGCAGGGCAACCAGACCACGGAGCTGCCGTCGAAGCTGCCCTACAAGGCGGCGCAGGAGGATGCGGTGCTGGTCGCGGTCGGCCCGTCCGGCGGCGGCTATGGCAACCCGCTGGAGCGCGATCCGCAGAAGGTGCTGGACGACGTGCTGGACGAGCTGATCACGCCGGAGACGGCGAAGCGCGACTATGGCGTGGTGATCGCCGGCGGCGCGCTCGACCGGGCCGCCACCGACGCCCTGCGCGCCGGCGCGCGCTAGGACGGGGCGGGACCATGCGCTCCAACCGGCTTGCCTCCAGCGCGGTCAATGAGGGCCGCCTCTGGGACCGCCACGAGCAGATGGCCGCGATCGGCGGCTTCGTGAACGACCAGGGCCATCGCGGCGTCAACCGCGCCGCCTTCTCGGGCGAGGATATCGCCTCCCGCCGCCTGCTGATCGGCTGGGCGAAGGCGCGCGGCTGGCGCATCGCCAGCGATCCGATCGGCAATATCTTCATCCGCCGCCCGGGCAGCGACCCGGAGGCCGCGCCGGTGCTGACCGGCAGCCATATGGATACGCAGCCGCGCGGCGGCCGCTTCGACGGCATCTACGGCGTGCTGGCCGGCCTGGAGGCGATGGAGGCGATGGACGAGGCGGGCATCGTCACCACCCGCCCGATCGACCTGGTCGCCTGGTCGAACGAGGAGGGCGGCCGCTACCAGCCCGGCACCATGGGCAGCAACACCTTCGTCGGCGGCTATACCCTGGAGCAGATGCAGGCCGCCCGCGACGGCGACGGGATCGAGCTGCGCGATGCGCTGGCCGAGACCATGGCCGCGATGAAGGATTTCGCCGGCGACCTGCAGGAGCGGCCGTTCAATTTCCCGATCGCGGCCTGCGTCGAGGCGCATATCGAGCAGGGCCCGCGGCTGGAGAGCGATGGCCGCAGGATCGGCGTCGTCACCGGCATCCAGGGCATCCGCTGGTACCTGACCAAGGTCTATGGCCGCACCGACCATGCCGGCACCACGCCGCTGCGCAAGCGCAAGGATGCGATGCAGGCGACCTTAAGGGTGATCCAGGGCTTCAACGAGCTGATGCACGACCCCGACGACGTGCTGCGCTTCACCGTGGCGCGGATGTTCGTGCGCCCCAACGCGCCCTCCTCGGTCGCCAACGAGGTGGAGTTCACCGTCGACTTCCGGCATCCCGACCAGGCCGTGCTGACCGAGCGCGGCGACAAGCTGCCCGGCCTGGCGGCCGAGCTGGCCGCGCCCTGCACGGTCGAGATGAACGAGATGATGCATATGGAGCCGACGATCTTCCCGGAAGACCTGACCAACGTGGTGGAGGCGGCGACCCGCAATCTGGGCCTGTCCTACATGCACCTGCCCTCCGGCGCCTTCCACGATGCCGGCTATGTCGCCAAGGTCGCGCCGACCACGATGATCTTCATCCCCTGCCGCGCCGGGGTCAGCCACAACGAGGCCGAGGACGCCAATGCCGCCGACTGCGCCGCCGGCGCCCAGGTCCTCGCCGACACCCTGGTTGCGCTCGCCAACCGGTAGGGGCCGCGACGCCAACCTTTTCAACTCGCGTCATCCCGGCCCTGAGCCGGGATCCATTCCGCAAGCCCTGAAGGACCGCAGAGCCGGCGGAATGGATCCTCGGGTCAAGCCCGATGATGACCGACAGGGGAGCCCGCACATGTCCCGCATCCTGACCGTTGCCGCCGCCCAGATGGGCCCGATCGCCCGCGACGAGAGCCGCCAGGCCGTGGTCGCGCGCCTGATCGACATGCTGCGCCAGGCGAAGGACCGCGGCGCGGACCTGGTGGTCTATCCGGAGCTCTGCCTGACCACCTTCTTTCCGCGCTGGATGATCGGGGACCAGGACGAGGTCGACAGCTGGTTCGAGCGCAGCATGCCCAACCCGGCGGTCCACCCGCTGTTCGAGGCCGCGCGGGCGGCAGAGATCGGCTTCTCCTTCGGCTATGCCGAGCTGGCGGAGGAGGAGGGCCGCACAAGGCGCTTCAACACCGCGATCCTGGTCGACAAGGCCGGCAAGGTCAGCCTGAAATACCGCAAGGTGCACCTGCCCGGCCATGCCGAGCCGCAGGAGGGCCGCCGCTTCCAGCACCTGGAGAAGCGCTATTTCGAGCCCGGCAACCTGGGCTTCCCGGTAAAGCGCACGATGGGCGCGAACATGGGGATCTGCATCTGCAACGACCGCCGCTGGCCGGAGACCTACCGGGTGATGGGCCTGCAGGATGTCGAGATGGTGCTCTGCGGCTACAACACGCCGACCGACCATGTGCAGGACCCGGCGATCAACCGGCTGTCGGATTTCCACAACCACCTGTCGATGCAGGCCGGCGCCTACCAGAACGCCACCTGGGTGGTCGGCGTCGCCAAGGGCGGCGTGGAGGAAGGCTCGGAGATGATCGCCCATTCCGCGATCTTCGCGCCGTCCGGCGAGATCGTCGCGCTCGCCGCCACCATGGAGGACGAGGTCGTCACCTTCGCCTGCGACCTGGAGATGGGCCGCAAGTACAAGGAGACCATCTTCAACTTCGCCGCCCATCGCGAGCCCGACGCCTACCGCCTGATCGTCGAGCGCAAGGGGGCGGTGGCGCCGGCGGGCTGACGGGGGCGCTACGCCCCTTCGCCCGCACGCGCCAGGACGGCCTTCAGAAGGTCGGGGCCGAGGAAATGGCCCCAGCCCTGCCATGCGGCGAGGATCGGGGCGATGGCCACGACATGCCCCTGGGCCTTGGCGGCAAGCAGGATGCCGGCGCTGCCGATCACCGGAATGCCGATCTGCCTGGCCACCCGGCGCCCGATCCGCTCATCCTTCAGGACGCCGCACTCCAGTTGGCGGGCAAGAGCGATCGCCGCCAGTTCGCCGGCGTCGAGCATGGGGGGCAGTCCTCCCGGCCATGCGAGCGGAATGTCCGGCCTCACATCGATCAGGCCGTCATCGCTGGCACGCAGGATCGCTTGTGCACCTGGCCGGTGCCGGGCGGCGGTGCATTCCGTCATGACCGTGTCGGGCAGGATCACCTGCCCTGCCACCGCGGCCAGGACGCCCAGCAGGTCGCTGCGCGCCAGGACAATCAACGGCGAGGCGTCGGAGACGATCAGGCTCATCGGGCGAGCGCCGCCAGCTCCCCCTCGATGTCTTCGGCCGGATAATCCACCGCCGGGATGCCCATGGCCCCCAGCCGCTCGATGAAGAGCTCGACGGGCAGGCCGGCAAGCTTCGCCGCCTTGCCAAGGCTCACGACCCGGTCGGCGAACAGGCGGCAGGCCAGGGCGACGGCAACGCCCTGTTCAAGGAGGTGCGCGTCGAGCGGGACGGCGACGAAGAGCGGCCGGCCGTGCTTTGCCACGACCGACAGCCGGCCGGCCTCCGCCTCGCGCACCAGCTCGCCCGTGCGTTCGCGCAGGTCCCGGATCGAAAAGCTTTCCATCATGGGCTCCACGAATGTTCCACGATTTGATAGCACAAATATGGTGGTTCGGGTCGGCATTCCAGGGGTTGTCACCACAGTTGACGGGCGGGCCATGACAGAGGAGGGGAGGGCGGAGCCCGGGCGTCGCTTTCCTGCCGGCCAATTCACCCGGCCGTCGTCCCCGGGCTTGACCCGGGGACCCATTCCGCGACCCTGGACGCCCCGCAGAGCCCGCGACCACCGAATGGGGAGCCGAGGATGACCGAGACAGCAGACAACCGCGACAGGCCTCGGCCCGAGCAGAGCTTCTTCGCCGACCCGGCGCTGGACCGGGTGTTCGGCGTGGTGATGGCGCTGGCCACCGAGGTCTGGGTGCTGAAGGACCGGCAGGCGGCGCTGGAACGCGGGCTGGAGGCGCGTGGCATCGCGCTGCGGGAGCTGCTGGATGCCGAGCCGGACGCGGCGGAACGCAGCGCCATGGCGGCGGAGCGCGAGGCCTTTGTCGCGCACCTGATGGACAATATGCTGGGCCGGCAGGCCTCGGTCGGCGCGTCATAGGGCAACCGGCATGGACGATCGCAGCTTCACCGCCGCGCAGGATGTCATCCTGGACATCAAGCGGCACTGGACGACCCGGCTCTATCCGGCGCTGAAGGCAGAATATCGCGCCCGCGCCGAGGCGTCCGGCGCGGAGCCGCAGGACGTGGCCGGGGTCGCCGACCTGGTCGCCGACACCCCGCTCTATCGCGGCTATGCCTGGCTGGAGCGGCACCTGCAGCGGATGAAATACAGCGGCCGCTACGGCCTGGTGCCCTATCACGCGGAGCGGCAGGCGGCGCTGGCGGCGCAGGTCGCGGCAGTGCCGGCCGACGCCAGGGCGGAGACCGACCCGGATCTGGCCTTCCCGAAATACTACACCGCGGTCGACATCCACCAGCATCCGGGCGGCGTCTGGCGCGACCCCTTCGCCGCCTTCGTCTACGAGCGCGGCGCGCGGTCGACGACCCCGATGCTGGGCACCCGGCATCGCGACCTGCACGGCCGCTTCACCGACCTGGTCGCGGCCGGTGGCCCCGCACCGGCGCGGATCCTCGACATGGGCTGCGGTTTCGGGAAGTCGACCGGGCCGTTCTGGGAAGCGTTCCGCGCCGCGGAGGTCCATGGCATCGACCTGTCGGCCCCTTGCGTGGAGCTGGCCGCTGCCGATGCCGCGGCGGCGCAGGCGCGCCATGTGCGGTTCCGCCAGATGGATGCCTGCACCACCGACTATCCGGACGGCAGCTTCGACCTGGTGACCTCCACCATGCTGCTGCACGAGATGCCGCCGCGGGAGATCGGCCGGCTGCTGGACGAGGCGAAGCGCCTGCTGGCGCCCGGCGGGCGCATGGTGCACCTGGATTTCTGGCTGCTGCCGGATGCCTTCGCGCGGTTCATCCATTACGGCCATGCGCGGCGCAACAACGAGCCCTTCATGCCGCCCTTCGCGGAGATGGACGTGGCGGCGGAACTGCAGGCCCGCGGCTTCCGCAACGTCGCGGTGGAGCCGTTCGCCGAGGCCGAGGGGGTCGACACTGCCGACAGCCCGACCTGGCGTTTCCCCTGGACGGTGATCGCGGGCGCGGCGCCCACGGCCTGAGCGGCCGTCAGCCGGCCTCGTCTTCCCGGTCCCGGCCGTCCTGCCGCAGGGTCACCACCCGCTGCGGGAAGGGGATCTCGATCCCGGCCGCGTCCAGCGCGCGCTTGACCGCGCGGACCACCTGGTCGCGCGAGGTGCGGATGTCCACCGGGCGGGAGCCGGTCCACCAGGCGACCTCGAAGTCGATCGAGGACTCGCCGAAGCCATGGGCGAAGACCTGCACGTCGCGGATATCGTCGCGCACGCTGTCCACGGCGGTCACGGCGTCGTGGATCACCTCGCGCGCCCGGTCGGCATCCTCGCCATAGGCGATGCCGCAGATGATCCGCGCGCGGCGGAAGGACAGGTTGGTCCGCACCGTCACCGGGTTCTGGAACAGCTTGGCATTCGGCACGACGACGAGCTGGCCGTCGGTCTGGCGCACATGGGTGTCGCGGACCGAGATGCGCTCGACCGCGCCCTCGATCTCGTCGCATTCCACATGGTCCCCGATCGCGAAGGGCTCGCGCAGCAGGATCAGGATGCCGGCGAAGAAGTTCTCGAAGATGTCCTTGAAGGCGAAGCCGATGGCGATCGAGCCGAGCCCCAGCGCGGTCAGCACGTCGGCCGGGGTGACCGAGGGGAAGGCGATGGCCGACGCGGTCAGGAGGCCCAGCACCCAGACCAGCGCCGCGGCAAGCATGCCGATCACCTCGACCAGCGCGGTGCGGAAGCGCAGCCGCCCGCCGCCCTGCTCGATCAGCCGCCGGACCGCCCAGGCGGCCAGCCCGGTCAGCACCACGGCCAGCAGCGCGCCGAGGATGCGCGGCGAGGCGGCGAGCAGGCCGTGCAGATGGCCGAGGATCCGCTCGTGGATCCCGGAAAGGATGGCAGGCCAGGTCATGGGCGTGTTTCGGTCCCGAGGTCTCGGCAAGGCATGGCGGGGCCCGGATGGCCCGGCACCCTCACGCGTAGGGAACCGGCGAAGCGCAGCGGAGGTTCCGGCGCGGGGCTAAGGCGCGGGCCGCCGGAGGGCAATCTTCTCCACGTTCAGCGGGGCAGACCCTGCGCGTCGTACAGGTCGCCGTGATCGGAGGTAAGTCCGCGCCCTCCGCACTGTTCCGCACAATGCCGGGCGATGGCGAGCAGTTCTGCGGCATCGGCCCGGCGCGGCCCGATTGCGGTCGTGGCGCTCTTGCCGGCCGGATCGCGGGCCTGACGATGAACGTCGTCGTCCCTTATGTCCGATGGCATCGGAATCCTCCAATCCGCCAGAGTTGGCGCCGCAGAAAGGACGCCCCAGAATAGGCGTCCCGGAGGAACAGATCGAGCGTCGCCGGTTTCACCCCCGCCGTGGCCGGCGGACCACCCGCACCCTGCCGCTGGGGCCGCCGCCGCAGAAGAAGCGGTCGCCGCCGTCGGATTCCAGGCCGGACACACCCATGCCGGCCGGCAGGTCGAGCTGTTCCAGCACCCGGCCGTCCGCCGGATCGATGCGGCGCAGGCCGCTTTCCTCGCCTTCCCAGATGCCGTGCCACAGCTCGTCCTCGACCCAGGTCACCCCGGTGACGAAGCGGTCGGACTGGATGGTGCGCAGCACAGCGCCGGTGGCGGGGTCGACCTGGTGGATCTTCCGCTCGCGGTAGCGGCCGACCCAGAGCGAGCCCTCCGCCCAGGCCATGCCGGAATCCGCGCCACCGCCCGGCGCGGGGATCGTCGACAGCACCTCGCCCGTCGCGGGATCGATCTTCTGGATGCGGTCCTCGGCGATCTGGAACAGGTGGCTGCCGTCGAAGGCGGTGCCGGCATCCGCCGGCATGGCGATCGTGCGCAGGACCGCACCGCTCGCGGGGTCGAGGGCGCTCAGCCCGATATCGGAGCCGAACCAGACATGCCGGCCGTCCCAGGTGAGCCCATGCACGGAGGCGATCCCGGGGAAAGGCCCGAACTCGCCGATGATCTCTGCTGCTGCGTGTTTCATGGCGCCATGCTAGCCGCGCCCCGGCAGGGCGGGGAGTAACAAGACTGACGGGAAACCGGCGCTGCTCGGGAAGCCGGGAACCGGCGGGCTCATCCAGCGGCGCGCCCGCCCGCGGCCCAGGGCTTGCACCTTGCCCGCCGCCGACAGCGCCTCCAGCGCCCGCTGCACGCTGCGCTGGCTCGATCCCAGCGCCAGCGCCAGGGCAGAGCTCGACCAGGCCTCGCCATCGGCGAGGCAGGCCAGCAGCCCGGCATGGGCTTCCTCCACCGGCGGCGCCAGCACCGCGACCCCGGACCCGCCGGCTGGCACCAGCGCGAAGCCGCGCCGCGTCGCCGTCACCCCGGCCAGGCCCTTCAGGGCCGCCCGCAGGCGCCCGACTTCCACCCGCAGGCGCGCGCGATGCGACTCGTCGGCCTCCTTCGCGCCGAAGGCCCGGGCCAGCAATGCCCCGCGCGCCATGTCGCCGGGCCAGGCCTCGGCCAGCGCGCGGGCCAGCGCGAACAGCACCGGCCGGCGGTCGAGCGCCACGGTCCGGCCGGCGCCGCGGACGGCACGGCGACAGGCATCGACGACCAGCGCATCCGTGGCCAGCAGCGCCTCCACCTCCGCCAGGTCCAGGAGGCGTGCCACGCCGGGGGCGAGCAGGCGCGCCGCCGGTGCCCGAAGCCGGCGGGACGCCGCCGCGACCTCCTCGCCCAGCGCGGGGATCGCCGCCGACCGTGCCGCCTGCGCGGCGCGGTCCAGCGCTTCGCGGGCCGCTTCCGCCCGCAGGCGGCGCATCGCGATGCCGGCGATCACCAGCTCCAGGCCGGCCCGCGAGGCCGGCGGGAGCGCCACCGGGTCGAGGCCGTCGAGCCGGCTCTCGGCCGCGTCCAGCCGGCCAATCAGCAGCAGGCGCCGGGCCGCGAGATAGCGGGCATGTGCCGCGTTCGTCCGGTCGCCGCGCGCTGCGAGCAGGTCGGCGGCCTTGTCCAACATGTCGGCGGGCCCGGCCAGGTCGCGGCTGACCAGGGCGATCTCGGCGGCCGCCACGGTGCAGCGCGCACGGGCCACCGCCTCCCGCGGGCCGAACGCGCGCGCGGCGCCGCGGAGCAGGCTGCGCGCACGCTCCAGGTCGCCGAGCTGCGCCATCGCGATGCCGCGCAGCGCGAGTGCCGCCGCATCCTCGCGCAGCGCGATGCGGTTCAGGGCGCCCAGCGGGTCGCCGGCGGCAAGCGCGCGGCCTGCGGCATTGATCAGCGAGTCCATCGGAATCCCGCCAGACTTGTCACTCTCGCCCGCCCAGCCCCCTGCCTACCTTCCCTGTCGACGGGCCCGGGCAGGCCGGCCCGGCACAGAGACAGGAGAGCCACTATGCAGAATCAGGTCGTTTCCCGCGAGGATTGGCTGAAGGCCCGCCTCGAGCTGCTCGAGGCCGAGAAGGCATTCACCCGCCAGCGCGATGCGCTGACCCGCCGCCGGATGGCGATGCCGTGGGAGCGGGTCGACAAGGATTATCGCTTCGAGGGACCGGGCGGCGCACTGACCCTGGGCGAGCTCTTCGACGGGCGCTCGCAGCTGATCGTCTATCACTTCATGCTCGGCCCCGACTGGAAGGAGGGCTGCACCTCCTGCTCGTTCTGGGCGGACAATTTCAACGGCATTCCGGTTCACCTCGCCCATCGCGACGTGACCTTCACCGCCGTGTCGCGCGCGCCGCTGCCGGAGATCGAGTCCTATCGGTCCCGCATGGGCTGGAGCTTCCCCTGGGTCTCGTGCCATGGCAGCGACTTCAACTTCGACTATGACGCCTCCTTCACCCCGGAGCAGATCGCGGCGGGCCGTGCGACCTACAACTACGGCCCCAAGACGGGCGCGGTGACCGAGCTGGTCGCGATCAGCGTGTTCTACCGGATCCCGGACGGCGAGGCCGGGGCCGGCGAGATCTTCCACACCTATTCCTGCTATGCCCGCGGCGTGGAGGCTCTCAATGGCGCCTACCACTACCTGGACCTGGTGCCGAAGGGGCGCGACGAGGCGGGCCTGGACTTCTCCATGGCCTGGCTGCGCCGGCACGACGAATATTGAGGGCGGGGCGGGGCGGGGCGGGGCAGGGCGCGGCCGGGAGGGCAGGGCATGGCCGGCGCGGCCAACTGGCTTTCGCTCGCGGCCGCGCCGGCCTTCGCCGCCATGGCGCTGCTGACGGTTGCGGCGGGCGGCGGTGCGTCGGATGCGCTCTGCGTGGCGACGGGCGGTGCCCTGCCGCTCGCCGGCATGGTGCCGATGTACCTGCTGATGAGCCTCTTCCACCTGCCGCCCTGGCTGCGGCTCAGATCGATGTGACGATATCCGGATATCCGGTGACAGTTTACTCAATCCCAAAAAAGCGGAATTGAGTAAACTGTCACCGATTACCAGCATCGGGCTCGACCCGGTGGGCTATGGCGATGCCCGTCTCGATCGATTGAGGCCGACGGCGCGATGGGCCCGCGGCTGACCGGCGGTGCGGCCGGGTCTCGGCAGTCGGGGCCTGCGCATCGCGCCGTCATGCCCAGGCCCTCAGTCGCCGGCCAAGGCGTTGCATTCGACCTCGATCGCGGCGCCCAGCGGGATCGCCGGGACGACGATGGTCGAGCGGGTCGGCGGGTCCTTCGGGAAATACTCCTTGTAGACGGCGTTCATCGGCTTGAAATCGTCGATATCGGCTAGCAGAACGACGCATTTGACCGTCTGTTGCAGCGAACTGCCGGCCAGCTCGAGGATCTCCTTCACATGGGCGAAGGCCTGCCGCGCCTCGGGCGTGATGCCGCCGGGCACCAGCTCCGCCTTGCCCCTGACGGTGCCCAGCACGCCGCCGACATAGACGGTGTCGCCGGCCTTGACCGCGGCGGAATAGGGCAGGCCGTCCAGGACCGGCGAGGGGTAGGCGATACGCTCGCCTGCCGCCGCCCCGTTCGTTGCCAGCGCCAAAGCCGACAGGCCGAGCGCCGCAGCGAAAGCAACGGCCTTGCGGGAGATACGGGATTGACTGGTCATGATTTCCTCCTCTGGGTGAAGGCCCGGCCGATCGAGGATCGGCGGGGCTCGGTGCTGACATCCTGCACCCCCTCCGCGGCGGTGCGGCGGCGCTGCCAGAACGGCTGGCCGGCGAACCGGCCCTCACGGCGATAGATCCGCTGCCGCTCGTCGCGATAGCGGGCGATCCCCTGGTCGACCCGGTCGGCATAGTGCCGCAGCGGCCCGGGATCGCCGTCGAGCGCCCTGCATGCGGCCTCCCCGGCCTCGATGCCGGTCCACAGCGCCGTCGTCATGCCATGGGCGGAGAGCGGGTCGAACGCGGCCGCCGCATCGCCGACGGCGGCCCAGTCCGGCCCGGCGGCGCGGGACAGCCAGGCGGTCCCGGCGCTGGCCAGGCGTGGCGCGCCGGCCAGGGCGAAGCCCGCGCTCTCGATCCAGCGGGAGATGTAGCGGCTGTCCGCTGCCAGGGCCTGCCAGGCGGCCGGGTCGCGGCCGAGGCCGCGCGGCAACAGGTCCGGGTCGGAATAATGGTTCAGGGCCAGGCGCCCGTCGGCCAGCAGGGTCGCATACCACCAGCCGGTGGCGACGGCCTCGACCAGGGTCGCCGGGGTCGGCTCGACCTCCCGGTCGACCTGCTCGAGGAAGGCATAGGCTGCCATCAGCCGGTCGCCGCGCTGCAGCTTCGCCAGCCGGCGCCCGATCCGGCAGGCGCGCCCGGTCGCGTCGATCAGCACCCCCGCCTGTAGCGTTTCCCCGGTATCGGTCGACACCGTCCAGCCACCCGCGCGCCGGGCGATGCCGGTGACCTGGCCGGCGATGCCGGTCACACGGGGCTGCCGGCGCAGACGGGCCACCATCGCGGCCTCCAGCCTGCCCCTGTGGACGACATGGCCCATCCCGCCCGGGCGGGCGAGGGCGTCGCTTTCAAGCAGCGCATCGCTGCCCCAGGAGGTGAAGCTGGCGGCGACCGGGCGATGCGCCGGGTCGTCCAGCAGGTCGTCCAGCCCGAGGCGCTGCAGCAGCGGGCGCGCGGCTGCGGCCAGGCTTTCGCCCGGCCTGTCGCCGGCCGTGGCGGGCGGGGCGATCCAGGTCACCGGGACGCCCCGTGCCGCCAGGGCCAGGCAGGCCGCGACCGCTGCCATGCCGCCGCCGGCAATCGTGGCGGTCGGGTCCATCGCCGGGGGCTGCTAGGGCAGCTGCCCGTGGCCCGGTTCCCAGTCGAAGCGGGTTTCCACGGTCCCGCGCCCGGTTTCGACGAAGACTTCCGCCGGGATCGCCTGCGGCCGTTGCGGGTCGGTCGGCCCGGGGCGCTTCACCACGAAGCCCATCTCCTGCCAGACGCCGATCATGTTCTGGATGCCGTCCCAATAGCTGGCATTGGCATGATAGCCGATGCCCGGCGCGCCGCGGGCCCACCAGACCCTGTTCTGGAAGAACTTCACCCGGTCCTCCGCCGACAGGTCGGGCCGCATCAGCTGCCTGTAGAAATCCTCCGGCAGGACGTCGACCGGCAGCAGGGCCGGCCACCAGACCGGCACCGGAAAGTCGTCCTGCATGTAGACCCGCTGGCAGCTGAAGGCATCGGGCTGCCAGGGCAGGCCCATCCAGCGGGTCAGGTCGCCCGGCATCTGCGGGCCGATCGGCGCGCTGCCGCCGGTGCCGCCGGTGGTGGCCGCCGCAAAGGTCAGCACCCGCCCGACATCCTGGATCAGCGAGGCGCGATCGCCGCGGGCAATGCGGAACGGCTCCGCCTTCGGGTCGGCATGCCGCGCATAGAGCGGCGGCAGGCGAAGGTAGTACGACAGTTCCACGCCGGGGTGGAACGCCCCGCCGGAACAGGGCTCCAGCGCCGCCTCGGTCAGCGCATGGGGCTGCTGCGCGACGGGCAGCTGGTCGAGCTCCTGCACCCCATCCAGGGCGGCATCGTCGAAATCGTTCACGAACCTGCCCTCCGCCCAGAGGCGGAGATGCTCGTACTGCAGCTTCGGGAACTGGAACCATTGCAGGGGGCTGCCGTTATGGTCGATCCCGTCGCCCGGCATCATCGGCAGCTTCAGATGCTCGTCCCTGAACGCGCTGTCGCTCATGTTGTGGGGGTTGCGGAATGCGGCGAAGACGGATTGCCGGAACGCGGCGTTGGCCGCGCCCGGATCGGCCAGCCGCGCCAGGTAGGCCGGGCTGGAGAAATCGCCGATATCCAGCCAGCCGGCGCGCAGGTTGGCCGCCGCCGACACCCATTCCATCAGCGCCAGCCGCCGGAAGGTCGGGTAGATGTCCCGGCGGAACGACAGCGGCGTCGCGGGCGGCGCGATCCAGCCCGCTTCGTCGTTCATGCTCTGGATCACGTCGTACAGGGTGCTGATCGGCGGGATCTCGGGCGCGTAGTTGGGGCCGACACAGGCGATCCAGGCGCCATCGGCCTGCAGCACGCGGCCGTCCGGCAGGGTGACCCTGGCGTCCACCGGCCCGTCGCACCAATCGTCGTACCAGCCGTCATTGTCGGCAAAGCTGGTGATCGGCGCGCCGCGCGGCGAGTCCGCGATGCCGTCGGCGGGCACCACCAGGAGCCGCCCCTTGTCGTCGGTGCGCACCTGGCCCAGCGCCACGTCGACATTGTCCCAGAACCGGCCGGTCATGGCGTGCTGCGGGCTGTCGCCCTGCCAGTTGACCGATTGGCCGCCGATTCCGACGGGGCCGGGGTCGATGACCAGCATCCGCTCGCGCTGGCTGTCGTTGCGGAAGTACTGGTTGCGCATCTTCCCCGCAAGGCCCGGCGCATGTTCGCCATTGTCCAGCGGGTTGGCGAAGCCGTACCAGGCCGCCTTGCTGTTCGCGACATGCACCTGCCAGTCGATCTTCGCATCGGCCGCGGTCAGTTCGCCGATCACCCGGTCCCGATCGTCGAAGGCATAGACGCGGAAGCGCTGCACCTGCTTCTTGATCAGCGCGGTGCCGTCCTTGAAGCCGCCCTCGGGCCGGGGCGGAACCCCGGGCAGTTCGGGCGCATAGAACCATTTGGCGCTGCCGCCGACGCGGCTGATGCCGATGGCGGGGTAGATGCCGACACGCGCGATCCGGGCGCCGCCGGGGGCGGCCTCCGCGGCGGCGGCCGGAGAGACCGCAAGCTTCGACAGGAACGGGAAGCCCGCCCCGGCAAGGCCAGCGGCAGCGCCCATCCCCGCCAGGAAATCGCGCCGGCGGATTCCACCCGTCTCACCCATTGCAAGGGCCTCCCGTCGTCTGTTTCTTGCGGTCGTGCCTGCGCCGCGCCGCCTGCCCGGTATGTGATCGGGTCGGATAGCATAACGTCGGGCGCACCGGCCTGCATGCCCTGCCGCTGCGCAGCGTACCGCTACAGCTTGAATGCCAGGTACAGCGCCAGGTCGGGCCAGAGGTAGAGCAGCACGACGGTCACCAGCATCAGGGCGAGGAAGGGCAGCGCCCCGCGGGAGACCTCGGCGAGGCTGGCGCGCCCGACGGACTGGATGACATAGAGGTTCAGGCCCACCGGCGGGGTGATCAGAGCGCATTCCACCATGATCGCCATGAAGATGCCGAACCAGATCGGGTCCATGCCCATCGCCAGCACCGCGGGCAGCAGCACCGGCGTCATCACCAGGATCATCGACAGCGCCTCGAACACCATGCCGAAGGCGAGCAGCACCAGCCCGATCAGGATGATCAGGCCCAGCGGCGTTTCCACCGCATGGCCGAGCCAGAACGAGATCTCCTGCGGGATGCGGTAGAGGGTGATCGCCTTGCCGAAGATCTTGGCGCAGGCGACGATCAGCAGGATCGCGACGGTGGTCACCATGGATTCCCAGGCGGCTTCCTTCAGCTTCGCCCAGGTCAGGGTGCGCAGGATCGCCCCGGTGATCACCAGCGCGGCGGCGAAGCCGATGGCCGCGGCCTCGGTCGGCGTGAAGGCGCCGGAATAGATCCCCCCCACGATCAGCACGGCCAGCGCCACGGCCGGCAGGGCCCGGCGGCTGGACCTGAAGCGTTCCGGCCAGCCCGCTGCGGGCGAAGGTGTATAGCCGCCGAACGCCTTGGCATAGACCAGGGCGAACAGGATGAAGAGCAGCATCAGCGCGATGCCCGGGCCGATGCCGGCGAGGAACAGCGCGCCCACAGATTCCTCGGTGACGAAGCCATAGACGATCAGCGGGATCGAGGGCGGGATCAGGATGCCCAGGGTGCCGCCGGCCGCCAGCAGGCCATAGACGAAGCGCCGGTCGTAGCCGCGGGCGATCATCTCCGGGATCGCCACGGTACCGATCGTCGCGGCGGTGGCGACCGAAGAGCCGGAAATCGCCGCGAAGATGCCGCAGGACAGGATGGTCGCCACGGCGAGCCCGCCGGGCCAGTGCCCGACCCAGGACTGCACCGCGGCGAACAGGTCGCCGCCGACCCCGCCCTTTAACAGGACGTTGGACATCAGCAGGAACAGCGGCACCGACAGCAGCACGAAGCCATCCAGGGTGGACAGCACCGATTGCGGCGCCATCAGCGGCGAGAAGCCCCCCAGGGTCAGCATGCCCAGCCCCAGCGCGCCCAGCGCAAAGGCCACGGGCACGCCAGCCAGCAGCAGGCCGAACAGCCCCAGCAGGATCAGGGCGACGGTCATGCGGGCCGCTCGCGGGGCGACCGGTTCCCGGTGCCGCCGCTGCCGCCGCCACCGTCCTCTCCTCCACCGTCATCCTCGGGCCTGACCCGAGGATCCATTCCACAACCGTCGCAGAGCCGCAGAGCCGGCGGAATGGATCCTCGGCTCGGGGGCCGAGGATGACGCGGTGCGGAGGGTGCGGCGGGGGCGCAGTTCATCCGTGCGGCTGCCCTTCCGCCGGCCGCTCCGGCAGATGCCCGCGCAGGGTGCGGACCAGGCCGGCCAGGGCGGCGATGGTGAGCAGCACGAAGCCCGCGGGCACCGCGGCTTCCATCAGTGCGGCAGGCAGGTCCAGCATGGTGCCGGAGGTGCGGCCCCGCACGAAGCTGTCCCGGAAGATCGCGAAGCCGTACCACAAGGTGGCCAGGCTGAAGCCGGTGACGACGAGCAGCGAGAGCAGCTCCGCGGCCTGGCGGCCGGAGCGGCCGAGCCTGTCGGTCAAGGCCGTCACCCGGATATGGCCGCCCGTGGTCAGCACCCGCGCCATCGCCAGCAGGCTGCCCCAGATCAGGCAGAGCTGGCTGATTTCCGCCGCCCAGATCGTCGGCGCGGCAAAGATGTAGCGGGCCACGACTTCCCAGGTCAGCAGGAAGCCCGCGGCGACGAACATGAGGGCGGCCAGCCAGGCGCAGCCGGCCTCGACCCGATGGAAGGCGTGCATCTCGGCTCCTGCCGGCCCGCGCAGGCTGGCGGCGCGGGCCGGGCTCCGGAGGCCGGACCCTACATGGCGCCTCTCACATCCCCGCCGCGGCGTCCATCATCGCCTTGCCGGTGGCGCCGGTGGTCGCCAGGAACTTCTCGTAGACCGGCTTGGACACAGCCTTCCACTCCGCGATCTCGGCCGCATTCGGGGTGTAGGCGGACATGCCGTTCTCCTTCGCGGCGGCATAGGCATCGGCCTCGATCGAGGACATCTCGTTGCGCACGCTGTCCTCGGCCTTCAGCGCGGCGGCCTGCAGGATCGCCCGGTGCTTCTCCGGCAGCTTGTTCCACCAGTCGGTATTGGCCACCACGATGAACTCGATCACCGCATTGTTGGTGTTGGTGATGGTGTCCATCACCTCCCACAGCTTGCGGCTCTTCACGCCGCTGACACCCGTCATGCCGATGTCGACGGTGCCGCGCTGATAGGCGAGGTACTGCTCGGAACCGGAAATGATCGTGGGGGAGCCGCCGGCCGCCTCCACGAAATCGCCGAGGGTCTTGCCGAAGACACGCACCTTCTTGCCCTTCATGTCGGCCGGCGTCTTGATCGGGCCGCCGTTGGACAGCATCACCGCGCCGCCATAGGCCTGCCACCACAGGACCGTGGAGCCGGTGTCGGCGATCGCCGCGTCGATCGGCGCGCGGACCGCCGAGCCCGGCGCGACCGCCTTGCGCACCTTCTCCTCGGAATCGAACAGGAAGGGCTGGTAGAAGATGTCGACGATCGGCGCGTCGCCGACATAGCGGGTGAGCGAGGCGACGCCGGCCTCGATCGAGCCGGAGCCCACCGCCTGCGGCACCTCGTTGTCCTTGTAGAGCTGCGCGGAATCGTAGATCTGCACCTCGATCTCGCCGTTCGACGTCTTCTCCACCTCGTCCTTGAACAGGACGAGGTTCTGGCCGAGATGGCTCTTCAGCGGCAGCTGCAGGGTGATCCGCATCGTGGTCTCGGCTGCCTGGGCGGCGGTGCCGGCAAGGGCCAGGGCTGCGGCGGCGGCAATCAGGATCAGGCTGCGTTTCATTATCGGTCCTCCCGGTGTTCTGGTTGCCGGGATTATGCCTGCATCGGGCCCGTTGCACAGCCCTTGCGTGACCGCCGCGCGACACCCCCGCCGACTTGACTTCGCCGGGCCCGGACGCGGCCCGAAAGGCGGGACAAACGCGGGCAGACAGGTTATGGTCCGCCCATTGATCCATTAGCCGTGCGACCGGACGCCGGGAATGGATCGCGGGCCCTGATGCTTCTGCCTGGCGCAGTGCCGGGAAGCAGGAATGCTTCGCAAAAAAGCGAAATTCCGTGACAAACAGGGAAACCGTCGATATTTTTCAACCAAGGATAAAGGATGCCCCAGGACCGGCTCCGGCCATCGGCAATCGGGGTGCCCGACACGGAAATCGACAAAAGCAGGAGGAAACGTGGTGCGGATCGGGATACGGAAACTTGCGCTGGCCCTGACTTTCGGGGCAACCCTGGGCGCCTGCGGTGCGATGGCCATCGCGACGGCCGGCACCGCCCGGGCGGAAACGGTCCTGAAATTCTCGGCCTACTTCCCGAAGGACAATTTCCTCTACGTGGATGTGTTCACGCCGATGCTGCGTGAGATCGAGGAGAAGACGAACGGCGAGATCAAGTTCGAGGAGTATCCCGCCGGTGCGCTGGGCAAGATGACGGAGCAGCTGGACCTGCTGCGGAACGGCCTGGCGGACATGTCGATGTACATCCCGTCCTATTCCAAGGGCCGCTTCCCGATGGCCGGCGCCGGCATGCTGCCCTTCGCCTTCGAAAGCTCGACGCAGGGCACGCGGGTCCTGAACGCGCTGGTCGACGACTACCTCGCCAAGGAGCAGAAGGACGTCAAGCTGCTGTTCATGTTCGCCACCGTGCCCGGCGGCTTCCTGACCAATGGCGTGGCGATCGACAGCATCGACAAGCTGGACGGGCTGAAGATGCGCAGCGCCGGTGCGGCGGCGACCGAGATGCTGCGGCTGGGCGGCGCCAACATCATCACGGTGCCCCTGCCGGAGATCTATGTCGCGCTGGAGCGCGGCACGGTGCAGGGCACCATCATGGACCTGGTCACCGCCACGACCTACAAGCTGCACGAGCCCGCGACCCATTTCTCGCCGGTGCGGGTGTCGACGGTGGTCGCGGCGATCGGCATGAACAAGCGCAGCTTCGGGAAGCTGACGCCGGAACAGCAGAAGATCGTGATGGAGGCCGCCGCGTCGGCGGCCGAGCGCACCGCCGCCGCCTATGAGCGGGTGGCGCTGGAGGCCGATGCCATCCTGGAGAAGGACGGGGTCACCATCGTGGATATGTCCCCCGCCGAGCAGGAGCGCTTCCGCGCCGCGGTGGTTCCGCTGTGGGACAAGTGGGTCGTGGATGCCAAGGAAGACGGTATCGACGGCGAGGCCTTCATGACGGACTTCAAGAAGGCGATCGAGGCCAACAAGGCCCCCGCCACCAACTGAGCTGGGCGACAGTCCCGCCGGACCGCCCGCTCCGCCGCCCGGCGGGGCGGGCGCCGTCCCGGCGCAGGCGCTTGCCTGCCGCTCCCCTCATCCGGCAACGGCGTCCCGGCGGCGCCAGGCCAGGCTTCTTTCCGGAACCCGCCCATGAAACTCGGCGAGACCCTGATCTGGGGACTGGACGGCGCCAGCCGGGTCGGTGCGCTGGCTGGCTCCGTCCTCTGCTTCGGCGTGATGGCGCTGGTGACCGTCGACGTCATCCTGCGCGCCACCATCAACTGGTCGATCTTCGGCACCATCGAGCTCGCGGAATTCGCGCTGGTGCTGATCGCCTTCTTCGCGCAGGCCGCCGCCTATACCGAGGGGCGGCACATCATGATCGACTTCTTCCTGCAGAAGACCTCGCCCCGCACCACCCTGGTGCTGGAGTTCGTGATGCTGACCCTGTCGATCGGCATCGTCGTGCTGATCGCCCTCGCCACCATCGATACCGGGCTGCAGACCTGGGAGGAGGGCGACGAATCCTTCGCGCTGGCCCTGCCCGTCGGGCTGTTCAAGACCCTGGCCGGGATCGGCCTGGCGCTGCTCAGCCTGGCGATGATCCGGCGCTGGATCGTGCTGCTGCTCTCCGGCTTCCGGCCATGAGGATCCGGCGATGAGCTCCCTGATGATCGGCGTGATCGGCCTCGCCATCCTGCTCGTGCTGATGGCGTTGCGGATGCATATCGGCTTCGCCATGGCGATCGTCGGCTTCGGCGGCATCCTGGTGCTGACCGACGACTGGTTCATCGCCTTCAACACCATCGGCGTCGTGCCCTATTCCAGCGTGGCGACCTTCCTGCTGATCGCGGTGCCGCTGTTCACCCTGATGGGCCGCTTCGCCTTCCATTCCGGGATCAGCAAGGACCTCTACGCCACGGCCTCGACCTGGATGCGCCACCTGCCGGGCGGGCTGGCGGTGGCCACGGTCGGTGCCTGCGCCCTGTTCTCCGCGGTCTCCGGCTCCAGCCTGGCGGCCGCGGCCTCCATGGGCGCGATCGCGATCCCGGAGATGCTGCGCCGCAAGATCGACCCCAAGCTGGCCAGCGGCGTGGTCGCCGCCGGCGGCACCCTCGGCATCATGATCCCGCCCAGCCTGGGCATGATCATCTATGGGCTGATCGCCGAGGAATCGATCGGCACCCTGCTGATCGCCGGCCTGCTGCCCGGCATCATACTGGCCGGCGCCTTCATGCTGGTTGCCATGGCCTGGGCCTTGTGGAAGCCCGAGGTCGCGCCGCGCGAGGCACCGGCGACATGGGGCGAGCGGTTCCGCTCGCTGCTCGGCGTCTGGGGCATCCTGGTGCTGTTCTTCCTCGTGATGGGCGGCATCTATATCGGCTACATGACCCCGACGGAGGCCGCTGCGATCGGCGCCAGCGGCTCCCTGATCCTGCTGGTCGTGCGCAAGGGCTGGAGCTTCCCGGCGATCAGGGATTCGCTGAACGAGACGGTCGGCGTCACCGCGATGGTGTTCCTGATCCTGATCGGCGCGCATGTCTTCGCCGTCTTCCTGGCGCTGAGCCGCCTGCCCACCTTCCTGACCGACTATCTGGTCGGCCTGGAGGCGAGCCCGATCCTGATCATGCTGGTGATCTTCGCCGGCTATGTGGTGCTGGGCTGTTTCCTGGACACCCTGGCGATGATCGTGCTGACGGTGCCGATCCTGCTGCCTGCGATCAAGGCGATGGGCTACGACCCGATCTGGTTCGGCGTGATGATCGTCATGGTCATGGAGATGGGCCTGATCACGCCCCCTGTCGGGATGATCGTCTATGTCATCAAGGGCGTGGTGCCGCAGATCCCCCTGAGCAGCATCTTCCGCGGCTCTGTTCCCTTTGTGTTCGCGCAGATCGTCGTGCTGCTGATCTTCCTGTTCTTCCCCGACATCCCGCTCTGGGTGCCGCGGCTGATGCAGGAATGAGCCGGGCCGCCAGGTCCCGGGGCCTCAGCTCCCGGGGGCGGCGAGCGGCCGTTTCCGCAGCGACAACAGGGCCGCGACCAGCACCAGGGCCGTCGGGCAGGCCAGCGCCAGGAAGCCGTAGGCAACGAAGCCGAATGCGCCCGCGACCCCGCCGGCAAGAAAGCCGAGCAGGGCCAGCATATGGATGGCTGCGTGGCCGGCTCGCGCCAGGCCCTCGCCGCGCCGGCCGGACCGCCGGGTCTCCAGGGACACCAGGACGAACTGGATCAGGTGGCCGGACGACAGCGCGGTCGGCACCTTGCCCAGCTGCAGGAACGTCAGGGTGGCGGTCTGCAGCGACATTGCCAGCACCGCGACGAAGGCGATCGCCAGGGTGGCGGGTTCCTCCGGCCCGGTGAACGGCGTGGCCGCCCAGCCGCCGACGGTCAGCCCGGCCAGCAGCACCGCCTCTGCCGCAAGCAGGGCCGGCCGCAGCCAGGGCCAGCCGCGCAATCGCCGCACCAGGGGCACCCAGAGCGCCAGGCAGCCCAGGAAGCTCAGCACGACGAAGACCTTGATCGGCACCGTGCTGTCGTTGAACGAGATCCCGGCATCGGTTTCGTGGGCGATGTCCACGCCGATCATGATGACCGAGCCGCTGATGAAGGAAACGAAGGTCCGGTACAGGCCGAGAAAGCAGACGACGTCGACGAAGGCCGTCGCAAACGACAGCAGCAGCGGCAGCGACCGGTCGCCGATCGCGGAATCGGGTCGGGTCATCGATCCCCCTTGCAGTGCGAATCCCGCAAACAGGATCGTCGAAACGAGCGGTACCCGCTACCGTCGCCCGGCGTCTGCCTTCTCCTCAAGCCGCCTCTCCTCCTGCCGCCGCTCCTCCCTGGGGGCATGGCCGAACAGCGCGTGATAGGCCTGCGCGAAATGCGAGGCCGAGGTGAAGCCGCAGGCCACCGCGACCTGGATCACCGGCATAGAGGTCTGCAGCAGCAGCAGGCGGGCGCGCTTCAGCCGCAGTTCCAGGTAGTAGCGCCCCGGCGGCCGGCCGACATGGTCGCGGAATAGCCGCTCCAGCTGGCGCGGCGACAGGGCGACCCTTGCGGCCAGGCCGTCCACCCCGAGCGGCGCCTCCAGATGCGCCTCCATGGCCGCGATCGCGGCCAGCAGCTTCGGATGGCTGATGCCGGTGCGGTACTGCAGCGACATGCGCTGCGGGTCGCCCTGGTGGCGCACCGGGGTGTGCAGCATCTGCTCCGCCACCTGGATCGCCAGCGGCTCGCCATGATCGCGCGCGATCAGGTGCACCATCATGTCCAGCGGTGCCGTGCCGCCCGAGCAGGTGAAGCGGTCGCGGTCGATCTCGAACATCGTCGCGGTGATCTCCTGCTCCGGAAACTCCTCGACGAAGCCTTCCATGTTCTCCCAGTGGATGGTGCAGCGATAGCCGTCCAGCAGCCCGGCCCGCGCCAGGATCAGCGAGCCGGTGCAGACCCCGCCCAGGGTGATGCCGGCACGCGCCATCTGGCGCAGCCGGGACAGCACCGGCGGATGGCGGAAGCGCTCCGCGTTCAGGCCGGCGCAGACGATGGCCACCGCGGGCGGCGCGGCATCGCCGATGGCGGTGTCCGGCAGCACCGGCACCCCGTTGCTGGCCCGCACCGGGCTGTCGTCGATGCCGGCCGTGGCCCAGGCATAGAGCCGCCGGCCGGACATGCGATTGGCAAGGCGCAGGGGCTCGATGCAGGAGGTGAAGGAGATCATCGAGAAATCGGGGACCAGCAGGAACAGCACCGTCTGCGGTGCGGCCGCGCCCGGCGCGCGCCTGCCTGCCCGCAGTTCCGGACGGCTGTCGGCGGTCATCGGCGGCCCTCCTGCGGCGCTCCTCCTGCGCCTCGATCCGACAGTTTTCCCCTGGCGGGCGAAAACCGCAACACGTGACGCTCCTGCGACATTCTCCGTCGCTTCTGCGTGAAAACCGGGGCCCGGAAAGGATCACGCTTTTCTTCGTCAAGCAGCCTTTCTCGCGATGGAGTTGCCCCGATGAGCGAAGTCTTCCAGCAGCAGGACGGGGCCAGCGGGCCCTTCGCCGCAGGCGGCGCGGCGCCGGCCTTCGGCCCGGACCTGCAATGCCGCTCGGTCGACCAGTCCGACCGCAAGGTGCCGATCAACCTGCGCCAGTCCGGGCGCACGCCGGTGGAGATGCTGATCTCCACCCGGGTGCGCAAATCGCCCTACTGGCACCTGTCGCACGAGGCGGGCTGCTGGCGGGCGACCGTCTACAACCGCGTCTACCACCCGCGCGGCTATGTCCGCCCGGAAGATGGCGGGGCGATGGCGGAGTACGACGCGCTGGTGAACCACGTGACCATGTGGAACGTGGCGGTGGAACGCCAGATCCGCGTGAAGGGGCCGGATGCCGAGGCCTTCGTGAACCGGGTGATCACCCGCGACGCCACCCGCATCGCGCCGATGCAGGCGAAGTACGTGATCCTGTGCAACGAGGCCGGCGGCATCCTGAACGATCCCGTCCTGCTGCGGATCGCGGCGGACGAGTTCTGGTTCTCGCTGTCGGACAGCGACATCGAATGGTGGCTGCGCGGCGTCAATGTCGGCCTGGGCTACGATGTCGAGATCGGCGAGATCGACGTCTGCCCGGTGCAGATCCAGGGCCCGAAATCCGCCGCCCTGATGACCGACCTGGCGGGCCCGGCCGTGCTCGACATCCCCTTCTACGGGCTGATGGAGGCCGAGATCGCCGGCCATCCGGTGGTGATCTCGCAGACCGGCTTTTCGGGCGAGAAGGGCTATGAAATCTATCTGCGCGACGCGACCCTGCATGCCGAGGCGATGTGGCGGCACGTGCTGGAGGCCGGGCGGGTGCACAGCCTGCAGGTGATCGCGCCGGCCCATCACCGGCGGATCGCCGCCGGCATCCTGTCCTGGGGCCAGGACATGGACCAGGAGATGCTGCCCTTCCAGTGCAATCTCGGCTACCAGGTGCCGCGCAGGAAGACGGCCGACTATATCGGCAAGGCCCGGCTGGAGGCCGTGCGGGCGGAGCTGGAGGCAGGCCGGGCGCCGTTCCGCAGCATCCTGGTCGGCATGACCATGGGCGGCCAGCCGGTCACCGACTATGCGCCGGACTTCTGGCTGATCTCCGACGGCGATGCCGGCCCGCCGGTGGGCTATGTCACCTCGCCCTGGTACTCGCCGGAGCTGGGCTGCAACATCGCGCTCGGCATCGTGCCCTTCGCGATGAAGGCGCCGGGCACCCGGCTGAAGGTCTGGCTGCCGGACGAATATGCCTCCGTGCCGGGCGTGCCGGTCGATGCCGAGGTGGTGGAGGTGCCGTTCCGTCCGTCCGTCAATGCCAATGCGCGGGAGGTCGCGAAGGCCCATGGCCGCGACTTCGCGTACTGAAGCGCCGCGACCGGAGAGCGGCGGCAGGGCGCCATGCGCACGGCGTTGGACCGGCTGTACGGCAGCGTCTCGCTTGAGATGATGCCGCGGGCGGTGGCGGCGATGGCCGCCCCGCCGGCCGGCCTGTCGGCGGGATGCCTCGGGGGATGCGAGGTCTACCTGCCGTTCCTGCCCGGTGCCGCGGCGCCCGCGCAGGTCGCGCTGACCCTGGCGGCGGTCGACCGCCTGCGCGACTGGGGCCATGTGCCGGTGCCGCACCTGGCGGCGCGGGCCGTGCCCGATGGCGATTGGCTGGCGCAATGGCTGGCGGCGCTGGCCGCCCGGCGGGTCGACCGGCTGATGCTGGTCGGCGGCGACCGGGACCGCCCGGCCGGGCCCTTCGCGGACGTGCCGGCCCTGCTGGCCGATGGCGCGCTGTTGCGCCACGGCTTTCGCCGGCTGGGGGTCGCCGGCTATCCGGACGGCCATCCCCGCATCCAGCCGCCCGACCTGCAGGCCGCCCTGGCGGCGAAGCGCGCCTATGCCGCCGCCACCGGCAGCAGCCTCTGGATCGTCGGGCAGTTCGCCTTCGCGGCCGGCCCCGTTGGCGCATGGCTCGACGCGCTTGCCGCTTCGGGCTGCGACCTGCCGGTGCGGGTCGGCCTGCCCGGCCCGGCGCGGCCCCGGACCCTGGCGCGCTTCGCCCTGCAATGCGGGGTCGCCGCTTCGGCCCGCGGCCTGCGGCGGCATGGCGGGTCCCTGCGGCGGCTGGCAGGGCATTGGTCGCCGCAGGCGATGGCGGAGGATCTGGCGCGGCATTGCGCGGCGCGCCCCGAAAGCCCGCTGGCCGGGCTGCACCTGTTCCCGTTCGGCGGGGTCGGGCAGAGTCTGGACTGGCTGGCGGCCTGGCGCGCGGCGCGCGGCGCAGGCCTGGATGCGGAACAGGCCGCGGAACAGGCCGCGGGGGCAGGAGGGACGGGATGAAGAGCCATGCGCGTGTCGTGGTGATCGGGGGCGGCGCGGTCGGTGTCGCGACCCTCTATCACCTGGTGCAGAAGGGCTGGCGCGACGTCGTGCTGCTGGAGCGCAAGGAGCTCACGTCGGGCTCCACCTGGCATGCCGCCGGCCTGCTGCCGCTGTTCAACCTCAGCTATTCGGTCGGGCAGATCCACAAGTATTCCGTCGCGCTCTACACCCGCCTGCAGGAGGAGGAAGGGCATGAGATCGGCCTGCGCCGGGTCGGCAATCTCCGGCTGGCGACGACCTCGGACCGGATGGACGAATACCGCCACTATGCCGGGGTGGCCGCCACCCTGGGTGTGGAGGTGGAGTTCCTGACCCCGGACCAGGTGCGGGAGGCCTGGCCGCTCTGCGCCACCGACGGCCTGCTCGGCGCGATCCGGCATCCGCAGGACGGCTATGTGCAGCCCGCCGACCTGACCCAGGCCCTGGCGGCGGGCGCGCGCGCCGGCGGGGCGGAGATCCATCGCCAGACCGCGGTCACCGGCATCGCGCGGCGCGCGGGCGGCGATTGGCAGGTCGCCACCGACCGCGGCGCCATCGTCTGTGAACATGTGGTGTCCTGCACCGGCAGCTTCGCCCGGCGCACCGGCGCGATGGTCGGGCTGGACGTGCCGGTGCAGCCGGTGGAGCACCAGTTCATCGTCACCGAGGCGCATCCGGAGATCCAGGCCCGGCGCCGCGCCGGCCTGCCGGAGATGGGCGTGCTGCGGGACTCCGACGGCTCCTGGTACATGCGGGAAGAGGCAGGCGGCCTGCTGCTCGGCCCCTACGAGGCCGGCGCGCCGGCCTGCTACCTGGACGGCCCGGACGAACGGTCGGAATACGAGCTGTTCCAGGAGGATCTGGACCGGCTGGCGCCCCATATCGAGAGTGCGATCCGCCGGGTGCCGGCGTTCGGCGAAGCGGGTGTGAAGCAGGTCTATAACGGCGCGATCCCCTATACCCCCGACGGCAGCCCGCTGGTCGGCCCGGCGCCGGGCCTGCGCAATTTCTGGCTCAACGAGGGCCACAGCTTCGGCATCACGGCGGCCGGCGGCGCGGGCTGGCAGCTCGCCGAATGGATCGTGGAGGGCGAGCCCGGCATCGACATGCTGGGCGTCGACCCGCGGCGGTTCGGCCCCTATGCCACCGGCGGCTGGCTGCGGGCCAAGACCGAGGAAGCCTATGCCAATGTCTTCACGATCCACTATCCGGACGAGGAGCGGCCGGCGGCGCGGCCGCTGAGGACCGCGCCCTGCTACGACCGGCTGAAGGCGATGGGCGCGGTGTTCGGCCAGAAGTACGGCTGGGAGCGGGCGAACTGGTTCGCCCCCGCCGGCATCGCGGCGCAGGACCATTGGTCGTTCCGCCGCTCGTCCTGGTTCGATCCCGTCGGCGCGGAATGCCGGCATGTGATGGAGCATGTCGGCCTGCTGGACATGACGCCATTCGCCAAGGCGCGGCTCTCCGGCCCGGGCGCGGAGGCGTTCCTGGACCGGCTGGTGGCGAACCGGCTGCCGCGCAAGGCCGGGCGGGTTGCGCTCTGCCATGCGCTGGCGCCCGGCGGCGGCGTGCATTCGGAGTTCACCGTCCAGCGAGAGGGGCCGGAGTCTTTCTACCTGGTCTCCGCCGGCGGCTATACCCGGCTCGACCATGACTGGCTCTGGCGCCACCTGCCCGGCGACGGCTCGGTCCGGTTCGACGACCTGACCACGTCGACCGGCGTGCTGGTGGTGGCAGGGCCGAAGGCGCGCACCCTGCTGGCGCGGCTGACCCGCGCGGACCTGACGGCCGCCGCCTTCCCCTGGCTGTCCGGGCAGGAAATCGACATCGGCAGGGTGCCGGTGAAGGCGCTGCGGGTGAACTTCGTGGGCGAGCTGGGCTGGGAGCTGCACCACCCGATCGAGATGCAGAACCGTCTGTTCGACGCGCTGCTGGAGGCCGGCGCCGACCTGCAGCTCAGGCCCTTCGGGATCCGCGCGATGGACGCCATGCGGCTGGAGAAATCCTACCGGATGGTGGGCGCGGAGCTGTCGATCGAATATGCCGCCTGGGAATCCGGCCTGGACCGCTTCGTGCATCCCGACAAGGGCGAGTTCATCGGCCGCGATGCGCTGCTTGCCTGGCGCGACCGCGGGTTCCGCAATGCCTTCGTCACCCTGGAGGTGCAGGCCGGCAACGATGCCGACCCCCTGGCCAATGCCCCGGTCTTCGCCAATGGCGAGATGGCCGGCCGCGCCACCAGCGGCGGCTACGGCTTCCGCCTGGACCGGGCGCTGGCGCTGGCCATGATCGACCCCGGCCTGGCCGCGCCGGGCACCGCCCTGGAACTGGAGATCCTCGGTCGCCGGCACCCGGCGACGGTGGTGCCGGAAAGCCCCTACGACCCGGAGAATGCGCGCCTGCGGGCATGACGGGGGCGGCTCCTTGAGGCATCCTCTCCCGGCATGACAGACCGGGATTGAGGATCATGGCCAAGGCGATACCGATCGATCTGGCGAAGGCGCTGGGCGCGCTGACGCCGCTGCGCAACCGGACGCCGCAGACCAGCGACGCGGAGCGCGAGGGCGCCTTCGCCAGGATCGCGCCCTATCGGGACGGCGGGCTGTTCATCGCCGCCTTTGCCGGGCGCAGTGCCTGGGAACGCCACAGCGTCGGCGACGAGCTGGTCCATGCCCTGGAAGGGGAGACCGACCTCGTCCTGCTGCAGGATGGGCAGGAGGTGCGGCACCGGCTGCGGCAGGGCGAACTGATCGTCGTGCCGCAGGGCACCTGGCACCGGTTCGAGACCGAGGGCGTCCGCCTGATGACGGCCACGCCGCAGCCGACGGATCACTATACCGGCGACGGCCTGCCCGAGGACGAATAGGCGGCCGGCGGTCCCGGACAGCCATGGATCCCGGCTCGGAGGCCGGGGTGACCGAGACGATTAGGGTGCCGCCAGATCCCCACTTTCCCGTCGTCCCGGGCCTGACCCGGGACCCATGGCGTGGACCGCGATGCAGCGCGGCGGCACCGGCCAGCCATGGATCCCGGCTCGAGGCCGGGATGACCCGGAGGGTGCGGCTTGCCGCGAGATCCCCACTGCCCCGTCACCCCGGACATCGATCCGGGGTCCATGACACCGGCGGCGATGCAACCGGGGCCGCGCTAACTGCCCGGCGCGTCCCGCGGCCCGGATTTCGACTGTTCCCGTCCGCGCACATTGTCCAGAAGGGCTTTCACATAGGCCTGCCGCGCCTCGGCCAGGCGCTGCGCGTCGGCCTCCTTCAGCTCGTAGCGGTCCAGGCTGCCGGGGGCCAGGACACCCTGGTCCGCCAGCATCGCTTCCAGGGCGAACAGCCGGTCCTTGTGCACCCAGAGATCCGAGGCCAGGGTCATGACCATGGCGAGCAGCCGGTCGACGGCAGGGTCCTCGAAATAGGACTGTTCCGGACCCGGCTCGTCCTGCGCACCCATCGATCTGTCTCCCTGGAGTCCTGGCGGGCTGAAGGCGGCCAGGGTAGCGGCGCCACCGGGGCGAAACAACGGCGCGAAACAACAAATGGGGCGCCCGGCTTGTTGTCATGATCCGGGGATGGAGTACCGTGGCGAGGTGATCCGTGCCGGGGCGCAGGCCATCCGGCGACTGTTCATGAAGGAGTGGGCGAATGCGGACCGACCGGTCGACGACGGCCTTTCAGGGACTGATCGGCGACATGCGGAACTACTGGGCGAAGGACCTCTACCCGGCATTCGCCGCCCATTGCCGCGACCGCCTGGGCCGCGACCGCCTGGCGGACAAGCCGGCCGACAGCCCTGACGCGATCGCCGGGGAGATGCGGGACGACACGCTCTATGCCTATTACGCCTGGCTGGAGCGCCATATCCAGCGGATGAAATATTCCCATCCGGCCTATGGCCTGAAGGCCGCCTATGGGCGCCTGCGGCCGGAGATCGCGGCGCATCTCGACGGGGCGGCGGCGGCGGCCGGCGGCATGCTGGAGCTCGCCCCCGACCTGGAGATCCCGCAATACTATCGCGACGTCGATATCCACCAGCATCCGGGCAACCTCGCCGGCGACATCATCGACGGCTATGTCTACCAGGCCAGCGCGCTCAGCATCCATCCGAACACGAAGCGGTTCGAGGTGCATGACCGCTTCGCCGGCCTGGTGCGGGCGCGCGGCGTTTTCCGCCGGATCCTCGACATGGGCTGCGGCTTCGGGAAGAGCACGACGCCGCTGGCGCGGGAATTTCCCGACGCACGGGTGCTGGGCATCGAACTGTCGGCGCCCTGCCTGAAGCTCGCCGCGGTCGAGGGCGTGGAGCTGCAGCTGCGCAACCTCGCCTACCGGCAGGCGGACTGCCTGCGCAGCGCCCTGGCCGACGAGAGCTTCGACCTCGTCACCTCCACCCAGCTGCTGCACGAACTGCCGGTGACGGAGATCCACAATGTGCTGGCGGAGAGCTTCCGTTTGCTGCAGCCCGGCGGCCAGGTGCTGCACCTGGACTTCCGCTCGCAGGGTGCCTTCCAGGGTTTCCTGACGGCGGGCCATGCGCGGCGCAACAACGAGGGCTTCATGGCGGCCTTCGACCGCATGGACGTGGCGGCGGCCTTTGCCCGCGCCGGCTTCACCGACTACCAGGAAATCCCGTTCGCGGAGCGCGAGGGCGCCACCGACCCGGATTATCCCTACTGGCGCTTTCCCTGGATGCTGTTCGCAGCCCGCAAACCCTGACCGAACCGGAGGCGAGGATGCCCGAAAGCGCATTGGCGGACGACCTGGAGCGGCGGCGGACCGGGCCTGCCCCGCATGTCGCGACGCGCGCGCCGCTGGGGCCGGCGGGCCGCCTGGTGTGGGACTTCCTGACCCTGTTCGCGGAACGCCGCTATGCCGAGGCCAATCCCTTCCTGGCGCCGGGCTGCCGCATGCTGTTCCCCGGCGGCAAGGTCATGACCGACTGCACGGAGGTGCCGCAGCAGGCGGCGGCGACCTATCGCTGGGTGAAGAAGGTCTTCGACCGGATCGACGAACTGCCGGCCGCCGACGGCACCATCGTCTATTGCCATGGCACCCTGTTCGGCCAGTGGGCCGACGGCGCGCCGTTCGAAGGGGTCCGCTATATCGACCGCTTCGTGATCGCGGACGGAAAGATCGCCGACCAGCAGGTCTGGAACGACCTCTGCCTGGCGATACAGGCGCGGACGGGAGCAAAGTAGGACCCGAACCCTCTTCACCCCTCCGTCGCCGCGGAGCTGATCCACGGCGGTCCGATTCGGCACCCGCACGACCTTGAAACGCCCTGGAACATCTGAGTTTCTCGTCATGCGCGGACTTGGTCCGCTGCTGTCCGGTTCCCCTGCGGCTGCTCGGCCGGAGGACCTTGTTCCGTCCGACCTTCTCACGGAACGCACAGAACCGGGACAGGGAACTGACAGCTATCCTCCTTTTCTCGTGACCGCCGGGCTCGACCCACGGCTGTCCGGTTGAGCATGGCCGGCATTCGCTCAAGGCCGCGACTTTGCCGGGCTTGCGGGGCCAACCGCTGACGCTGGACCGGATGTCCTTGCGTTCCCCCAATCGTCACCACCGCGCTCGTCGCGGTGGTCCATGGTGCCGCCAGGTTCAATAATGGCCCGATTTTATTGAGGTGCGGCGCGATGGGTTGCCGGGCATCGCCCGGCGACCGGGACAAGCC
>JAVJON010000005.1:0-38804 GCA_040216765.1 Sneathiellaceae bacterium
TGGGCGCGACCCGGCGGTCCATCCCTGCGCGAGGCTCAATCGCGCCGGAACCTGTCGGAAACCGTTGCGCAGCGGCACCATGGACTCGCGGGCCAAGCCCGCGAGTGACGACTTTCCGGGGGCAGGCCGCGCCATATCGCACAGCAGCCGACCTGAACCGGACACCAGTGGGCGCCACCCGGCGGTCCATCGCGCGGCGGGTCTCGATGGCTGCCGGGCGCCGGGTCATTGCGAACCGCCGGCGACCGCAGCCGGACGGTCGCCGCGCCCCGGCCTCAGCCCTCCGGCCGGCGCCGGCGCAGGTTCAGGTCGCCCGGCCAGACGCTCCGCTTCAGGTCGAGCGGATAGCCGCAGGAATAGTCGTAGGACGGCTTGATCACGTATTTCCGGTCGAACGGGATCCAGTCGTAGGGCTCGCCCGCGCGCACGATATAGGGCCAGTCCGGATGGGCGAAAAGCGGCCGGCCGACCGCGCAGAGCGCGCCGGCGCCGGAGGTCACCACCTGTTCGGCATGGGCGCCCTCGGAGATCCCGCCATTGACGATCACCGGGATCCCGCTGGCGCGGTACAGCACCAGCGGCATCGGGTCGCCGGAATTCGGGTCGCGGTTGTCGGTCCAGTCGAAGCTGGACCAGTGCAGCGCGTCGATCGGCGCGCCGGCGAGCGCCCGGCCCAGCGCCTCGGCATAGCGCACGCCGTCCGGCCAGGCGCCGGTGAAATCGTCCACCCCGTCCTGCGACAGGCGCAGGGTGATCAGCTTGTCGGGGCCGATCGCGGCGCGCACCCGCTCGCAGACCAGCCTGGCGAAGCGGACATTGTTCTCCGGGCTGCCGCCGAACTCGTCGGTGCGGTGGTTCTGCTTGGGGTCGATGAACTGGTAGAGCAGGTAGCCGTTGGCGCCGTGGATCTCCACCCCGTCGAAGCCGGCCTGCATGCCGCGCGCGGCGCCCTCGGCGAAGCCGTCGGCAATGCGGAAGGTCTCGTCGCGGGTCAGCGCGCGGGCCGGCGGGAAGGTCACCTTCGGCCAATGGCCGACGACCTGGCGGTCGATCTTCTCCCGGTCGCTGTCGGTATAGAGCACCCAGCCGGGGCTTTGCGTGTCGCTGGCGCTGACCGGCGCATCGCCGGCGTAGAGGCAGCGCGGGTCCGTCACCCGCCCGCCATGCATCAGCTGCAGGATGATCGGCACGTTGCAGGCATGGACCGCGTCCACCGTCTTGCGCCAGCCGGCGATATGCTTCTCGTTGGCGATGCCGGGCTGGTTCAGGTAGGCCCAGCAGCCCAGCGCATCCTCCTCGAACGTCCCCTCGGTGATGATCATCGCCACGCCGCCGCGCGCCCGGCGGGCGTAATAGGCCGCCATCTCGTCGGTCGGCGTGCCGTCATCCTCGGCCGATTGCCGGGTCAGCGGCGCCATGACGATCCGGTTCTTCAGGGTGTGGGACCCCAGCCGGTAAGACGAGAATGCGTTCGGATAGACCTGCATACGTATGCCCCCAAATGGATCGCTGCCCGTCGGCTCGGATGCCGGGCAGTGTCGGCGCTAGGCTAGCATCTGCGGCCGGCCGGGCGCGACCGCGATCGCGCCGGGCGCGGCGGCGGTCAGGCCGGCAGCATGGCCAGCGCGTGGATCTCGTGCTGGTAGCCCTCCAGGTAGAGCCCGGTGCAGCCGATCGGGGTCCAGGCAGGACCGCGCCCTTCTGCGAACAGGCCGCTTGCGGCCTCCATCACCGCCTCCCAGGCGCGGATATCCTTGTGGAACGAGGTGATCTCCACGACATGCTCCAGGCCCGCGCCATGGCGTTCCAGCACGCCCTGGATCTGGCTGAAGCAGTAATGCGCCTGCGCCGCCGGGTCGCCGCGGCCGATGATGTTGCGGTTGCCGTCCGAGGCGACCTCCCCGGCAATGCCGATCAGCCGGCCGCCGGCCTTGCGCGTGGCGCCGGAATTGCGCTGCCCGTTCCAGTGGATGCTGGGCAGGTTGGTGGCGATCCGCGGCCCCGCGCTGCGGTCCGCGACGAAGCGGTAGGCGCCGACCATGCCGATGCGCATGAGCCCGGTCATCGCGATCGCGGTATAGGCCGGGCCCTGCTCCACCGGCAGGTCGAACAGCACCTCGTTGCACCAGGTGTCGACCGCTGCGTCCATGCCGCGGGCATCGTGGTTGAAGGCGATGATGTCGACGATATCGTCCAGCGACGAGCCCGCCGCCGCCATCACCTCCTTCAGCCGGTCGTAGACATAGCGCGCCTGCGCGAAATGATCGCCGGCACAGACCGCCCGGCCGGTGCGGTCCGCCGCCACCAGGCCGGAGGTGAACAGGTAGTCCCCGCGCCCCGCCGCCGCCGACATCGGCAGGCCGTCCATCCAGGACAGGGTATGCGGCGTGACGCAGGTCTTCGCACCCCCGCCCAGATGGGCGATGGCGCGGATGCTGACCAGCAGGCCGGGCTGCCAGGTCCCGGTCATCCCCGCCAGGGTCCAGGCCGGGTATTCGCCCGCGAACCGCTCCGCCCCCACCGCCAGCACCGCATCCATGTCGCGCGGGTCGGCCACGAAGGCGATCACCTCCAGCACGTCGTCCATGCCGCCGCCCGCCATCTCCAGGATCTCCGCGATCCGGTCGAACGCGGCCCGCGCCTGCCGCCGCACATCGCCGCGCGCCTGCGGCCGCAGCTTCGCATCCGCCGCCACCTGGCCCGCGATGAACAGCAGCTCGCCGCAGCGCACGGCCGACGAGGCCGGCAGGCCCCGGCACCAGGCATTGGCATCCGGTGTGAAGAACTGGCGGTCGGTCGTCATGGCGGCGGCTCCCCCGGTCCGGTCGGTCGATGACGGAGGATAGGACGGGAGACGATGGTATGTCATGCGGTTGGGGTGCCATCCGGCCCTGTGTGCGCAACTGAATGCAGTTGCAAAATCCGCCCCTTATCCCAAATCGTCGCAGCGGAGGGAGGAGCTGGCCGCGTTGCTCGAAGGGCTGAGTTATAGCGAGGCGAAGCGGGGCAAGGCCGGCGGCTCCCGGCGGCGCTTCGTTCACCCGACGGCGCCGGTCATCGCCCTGCACAAGCCGCATCCCGGCCATATCGTGAAACTGTATGTCATCGACGCCGTCCTGCGTGTGCTGACAGAGGAAGGCCTGATATGACGACGATGCTCGAGTACGGGGGCTATTGCGGCTCCGTCGAGTACAAGGACGATGACGAGATCTTCCATGGCCGCCTGGAATTCATCCGCGACCCGGTGACCTACGAGGGCGCCGACGCCAGGAGACTGAAGCGCGCCTTCCACGAGGCCGTGGACGACTACCTGGAGCTCTGTGCGGAGGAGGGGCGCAAGCCCGACCTCCCCCTCAAGGGAAGCTTCAACGTGCGGCCGGGCCGCGACCTGCATCGCCGCGCCATGATTTTCGCGCGCCGCAAGGGCCTCAACCTCAACACCGTGGTGAGCGACGCCCTGCGGCATTGCCTGGATCGCGAAGACCAGGTGGCGTAGCAGCGGGGCGCTGCCGGAACGACGGCGAGGCGCCGGAAGCGATTGCCGGCCGGCGCCCCGTCATGCATCTCGCCCTCCGCTCTCGGCGATGACATGCCCTGCCGCACCGTCGTGAAGCCGTGCCAGGCTCTCCGCCGCCCGGCGTTCGAGCGATCTCGCGCCCTGGTCGCGCGCAACCGACAGGGCGCGCTGGAAATGCCCCTCCGCTTCGGTGCGATCGGGCCGGGCGGAGAGCAGGGCGATCTCGCCGGCGATCCGATGGACCTCCGGCGCCCACCAGGTCTCCCCCGTCGCGTCCAGGGCAGCGAAGGCCTCGTCGAGGCAGCGCCTGGCATCCTGCAATTGCCCGGTCTGCGCATGGGACCTCGCGCAACAGGACAGGTACCAGGGCGCATAGGCGGTCGCACCGGTCGCCCGCATGGCGGCAATGGCCGGTGCGGCAAGGTCGAGAGAGCCGGCATGCTGCCCCTCGAGCGCCAGCAGGGAGGCCCGCACCAGGTCGCCATAGGCCTGCCAATAGGTGGCACCCTTCTCACCGGCAAGGACGGCCAGTTCGTCAGCGAGGGCGCAGGCGGCTTCGCGATCGCCGCATTGCGCAAGCGCCAGCGACGTGTGGGAAAGCGCGAACATCAGGCTGGCGGCATGGCCGATCTCGCGCGCATCCGCGAGCGCATGGGCCGCATCCTCGCGGGCGGCGTCCGGCTCGTCGAGCATCCAGCTGGCGAGCGACCGCCAGGAGAAGGCGGTGACCCTCACGTCATGGCCGAAACGCGTGCCCAGGGAGCGGTGCGCGCCGGGCTCGTAGAGCGCGACCGTGCGGTCGAGATGGCTGCGCCCCGCTTCGGCCTCGCCGGTGAGGGCGAGGGAGATGCCCAGCAGCAGATGCCCGACCATGCGCGGCACCGATCCCTGCTGCCGGTCTGCGAGCGCGAGGAACTGCGCGGCCAGTTCGCGCACCACCTCGCCCTGGAAGGCCATGCGGCTGGCGACCCAGAAGCCGTAGAGGACCGAGAAGGGCACAAGCGGATCCTCCGGCTCCTCTCCCATGGCCTTGACCTGCTCGACAAGCCTGCGCGCCCTGTCGAAAGCCGCCTTTGCCTCCGGCGAGGCATGGCCGCTGGTGTGGATCAGCGCATTCGCAAGCTGGATCTGCAGCCGGATCGCCTCGCGGCGGCGCGCCGCGCTTGGCGGTAGCGCGCCGAGCTGCTCCAGGGCGCGCGCGAGCTGCTCGGCCGCCTCTTGCAGGGCGGATTGCGCAAGCGACTTCTCTCCGGCCCTGCCCCAGAAGGCGGCGGCCTTCTCGACCAGCCCGGCCGCCGTTGCATGGCGCGCCAGAAGTTCCGGCTGGTTCCCGGCGACCGCCGGGAACGCGGTCTCGAGGGCTTCGACGATGCGGGCATGCAGGGCGCGCCTCGGCTCGCGGAGAAGCGTTCCATAGGCCGCATCCTGGACCAGCGCGTGATTGAACAGATAGGTCGTGCCCGGCCCCTCGCCCTGGCGAAACAGGAGGCCCGCCGCGGTGAGGCGGTCCAGCGCGGACTGCAGGGCTGCCGGCGGCATCGGCGAGACGCGGGCGAGCAGCGCCTGCGAGACCTCCCGCCCGATCGCGGCGCCGATCTGCGCGACCTCCTTGGCCGGCCCGAGACGGTCGAGGCGCGCCATCAGCGAAGCGTGCAGGCTTGCCGGAACCTCGAGCGGAGCGGCGCGGGCCGGGCTGGCCGATCGGGCGCCCCGGTCTTCGCGCCCGGCCTCCAGGACCGCCTTCGTCATTTCCTCGACGAACAGCGGTATCCCATCGGTGCGGTCCATGATCTCCCGGCGGACCTTGGCAGGCATGCCGCCGCCGGCCAGCCGGTCGACCATCGCTTCGATATCCTGCCGTGCCAGGCGCCCCAGGGCTATCGCTATCGCCTGCTTCCGTCCGGCCCAGGGTGCCTCGAATTCCGGGCGCGCGGTCACCAGGAGCAGCGCCGGCAGGTTCGGGATCCGCTCGATCACCCGGCCGAGCAGCTCCAGGCTCGTCGGGTCGATCCAGTGTGCATCCTCGAAGACGATCAGCACCGGGCCGCCGGCGGCGCGCGCCTCGAGCAGCCTGACGATCGCGCCGAATGTCGCTTGCCGCCGCTGCTGCGCCGTCAGCGGCGGGGCCGGATGCCGCCCGTCGCTCGGCAGCGAAAGCATCCCGGCAAAGAGTGCCGTTTCGGCGGCCGGTGCGGCGCTGTCGCGCAGCAGCGCGTCCAGCTTGTCGAGCTTCCGCTGCGGCGGGTCCTCGCGCGCGAACCCTGCCGCATGCTCCAGCTGCCGGATGAAGGGGTGGAGCGGGCTGTCCGTGTGCTGCGGCGAGCAGAAATAGCGCAGCTGCCTCTCGGTGCGGAGCTCTTCCATCAGGAAGGCGGTCAGCCGCGACTTGCCGATGCCCGCCTCGCCCGACAGAAGCACCGCCTGTCCCAGGCCGTCTCGTGCCTGCGACCAGCGCTCCAGCAGGGCCCGGCATTCCGCCTCCCGGCCGATCAGGGCCGTGCGGGCCGTTCCGCGCATCGCTTCGAAGCGGCTCTCCGTCGCATTCTCGTGCATCGCCTGCCAGGCGCGGACCGGTTCGCCGATGCCTTTCAGCGCGGTCGCCCCGAGGTCGGAAAGCGCGAAGAGCCCGCCGAGCAGCCTGCGCGTGCTGTCGGCGAGGACGACCGTGTCGGGCTCGGCGATCCCCTGCAGGCGTGCGGCCAGGTTGGGCGTCTCGCCGACGATGCCGCGCTCCCGCGATTCGCCCGATCCGATCAGGTCGCCGACGACGACGAGCCCGGTCGCGATCCCGACGCGGCTGTGCAGCGCCGTGCCGGCATCCAGGCCGGCAACCCTGGCGACGATGTCGAGGCCCGCACGGACGGCGCGCTCGGCATCGTCTTCCTGTGCCTGCGGGTAGCCGAAATAGATCAGCACGCCGTCGCCCATGTATTTTGCGACATAGCCGCCGAACCGGCCGACGCTTTCCGCGACGCATCGCTGATAGCCGGAGATGATCTCGCGCAGGTCCTCCGGGTCCATCCGCGCGGACAGCGCCGTCGACCCGGCCAGGTCGCTGAACATGACGGTGACCTGGCGGCGCTCGGCGGCTGCCGATGGCAGGGCGGCACGGTCGCCCGGTGCCGGGGCCTGTGCATCGGCCCCAAGGGCGGCGATCGCGGTCAGCAGCTTGCGACGATGCCCGATGGCGCCGACCCCGAGCTCCTTCAGGTCGTCGCCAGTCAGGTCGGGCAGCACGCTGCCGTCGATGGCGTTGTCGCGGAACGCCGCACCGTACTGTTCCAGGCCGAGTTCCCGCAGCCAAACCTGAACGTCCATGGGCGTCCCTGCTCCGAGCCGGCCGGGCGCCGGCCCGACCGGGGGCCGTCATCCGACCCCGCCGGAAGGATACTGCCTCCGGGCGCGGAAGCCGATGACATTGGCGACCGGGCGGGGCCGGCGGGCATGGGTCGGCAGGCCCGGCCCGCCAGTTGCGGCAATCCAGCCCATCGCGCCTGGCTCTCAAGCAACCGCCTGCAGCCCCTTCCGCTGGATGATGGACAGTAGGCGCAGGGCAGGGCCGCCCGGGCGCTTCACGCCACGCTCCCAATCGGACACCAGGTTGCGCGACACGTTGAGATAGGCGGCGAACACCGGCTGCGAGACCTGCTCGCGCTCGCGAATGGCGCGGATTTCGTGGCCCGCCAGCATCGGTGCCGGGGCGAGGCAGGCTTCGTCGAAAGTGCGCAATGTCGCCCGCGACACCAGGCCCGCATCATGCGCATCGCTCATCATCTCGTGGACCGCGCCCGCGATCTCGCTGCGATAGCCCCTATTCTTCACCGTCCTGCCCATTCTCGATCTCCACCAACGCGCCCGACGCGACCAGCCGGTCCAGATCTTCCGGGCTCCATCCCAGCGCCTCCCGGGACACAACCCCAACCTGCTCGTCGAACGGACGGGATTGTCGGCGCCCACGGTCAATGCTGCGCTTGCCGATCTTGCACGGCTGGGCATCGTGGAGGAGGTCACCGGACGTCGGCGCGGCCGTGTGTTCGGCTATCGCCGCTATCTCGCAATCCTGGGCGAGGGGACGGATCCGCTGCCCGTGGCCGGCTGAGCAAGCGAGCCTGTCGGGCGGTTCGCCACACCCGGGGGGATGTCCGCCCAGGGCTCGCCAAGCGTCGGTTGCCTGCCTTCATAGACCGGCCAGATCTTGGCCATCTCTGTTTCCTCGCTTCGTGGCCGTGGGCAGCAAGACTATCATGTCAGTTCGCGCCGAAAGCCGCCCGCCTCACCGGATCAGGTCGATCCCCTCCCGGAACCGCGGATGCTCCGCGGTCTGCAGCCACTCGAAGATCACCATCTCGGTCGTCACCGGCTCCGCGCCGTGGCGTTCCATGCGGCGGATGCCGGTGTCGCGGCTTGCGGGGCGGCGGGAGGCGATGGCGTCGGTGACCAGGTAGACCCGGCGGCCATGGGCGAGCAGGCCGAGCACGGTCTGCAGCACGCAGACATGGGCCTCGCAGCCGGCGACGACCAGGGCGCGGCCGCCAGGCAGGCGGTCGAGGAAGCCCGGCGCGCGGCAGGCGTCGAAGCTCATCTTGTGGGCGACCAGCTCCGGCGGCGGGGCGAGGTCCGGGACGGTGCCTCCCAGGCCCTTGGCGTTCTGCTCGGTGAACAGGGTGGGGATCCCGAACAGGGCGGCGGCGTCGAGCAGGCGGCGGGCATTGGCCATGACGGCCTCGGCCTCGTGGATCACCGGCATCAGCCGGGCCTGGAAGTCGATCACCAGCAGGGCGGAGGTCGCGGGGTCGATCACGTGTGTGGCGGTCATGGTGGCGATGCCTCCCTCGTCACGCCTTGAAACAGGCGATCTGGTGGCTGGTGGCGAGCAGCTGGCCGTCGGGGCTCCAGTGCTCGGCGGAATGGTCGCCATAGGAGAGATGGAAGCGCCGCGAGTCCACGCGGCCGATCACCCGGTCGCAGGCGAGGTCGGCCAGCTCCGCCGCGCTGACATGCATGTAGCTCGTCATCGACACCGTGCCGAACGGCACGATGGTGCCCAGCACATGGAAGATCCGGCCGAAAAAGGCATCGGCCATCGCCGCCAGGCTGCACAAGTCGACGACCCGCTCCGGGGCGTCGGACAGCCACATCTGGGAGAAGGCCGGCGCCGGCTCTGCCAGCGGCTCGGGGCCGCTGATCGGCGCGCCGGTGTCGAAGTGGAAGCGGTAGCGGTCGACCCAGGGCATCGCCGGGTCCATGCGGTATTCGGGCAGCGCCTCGCGCGGCTGCATCGCGGGCGGGGCGGCGACCTGGTGGCTCCAGGTCCGGCGCCGCTCGGCCAGGATCGCCGTCGCCGTGGCCCGCGGTGCCGGGTCGTCGCCCTGCAGGACCTCCAGGCTCCAGTGCTGGGTCGACCGGGTGGCCCGGGCCAGCCGCAGGGCGATGCGGTAGGCGCCGGCCTCGACCGGCGCGGCATAGTTCACGGTGAAGGCGATCGGGTCGCCGCGCCGGCCGGGATGCTGCAGCAGCGCCCGCATCAGGGTGCCCGCCGTCGCCCCGCCGAACGGCCCGACGAAGCCCCAGTAGCTGGCCGCCGCCTGCGCGAGGCAGCCGCCCGCGCCGTCGGGCTGCAGGGCGGTGGCAAGGTCGAAGGGATGGTCCTCCGCCCGGTCGGGCGCAGCCTGGGTCGCGGTCCTGGTCATCGAATGAAGGCCCTTGAATGGAATTTGCGGGGGGAAGCTAGGAGGCCGGACGGCCGGAGCCAATGACCTGCCGCGTCATGTCGCTCAGCCGCGCGAGCTGATGCTCGACATGATCCGCCATCAGGCCGGCGGCCGAGGCGCCGAACATGCGGATCCGGCCGGTATGGGCGAGCAGCAGCAGGCCGGCGGCATGGGCGAAGCAGTCGACCATGATCCGGCTGGCCTCCGCGCGGCTGGCGCCGAGCGCCTCCGCTTCCTCGGCGATCGGCCGCAATGCGGCTTCCAGCGCAGCGTTCAGGGACGTGTCGCGCTGCCGCCCCAGCCCGGCCGATTTCATGCCGCCGCGGAACAGGTAGAAGCCCAGGTCCAGGTCGCGCGGATGATCGGCATAGAAGGCGAAGAAGGCCATGGCGGCCGCCCGCAGCCGCGCGGCCGGATCCTCTGCCGGCGCCGCCGCGAGGGCATCGTCCACCGCCGCGCCCAGGCGGGCCAGCGAGTCCTGCAGGACCTCGGCGTAGATCGCCTCCTTGGACTCGAAGTGGAAGTAGAGCGCCGCCGGGGTATAGCCGGCACGGGCGGCGATGGCGCGCAGGCTCGCGCCTTCCAGCCCCTCGGCCTCGAAGACGGCGCGGGCGGCGGCCAGGATCAGGTCGCGCTTGAGGGCGGTGACCGCCCGACGCCTCTGGGCTGTGCTGTTCATTGACAAAATTCTAACAGCGTTCAAAAATCCGAACAACACCGAAACAGGAGGCCCCCATGCTGATGACAGCCGCCGACTATCGCGAGTCCCTGCGCCGCTACAGCCCGCGGGTCTTCGTCAATGGCCAGGCGGTCGAAAGCGTGGCCGACGAGCCGCTGCTGGCGCCGGGCATCGCCGCCGTCGGGGTGACCTACGATGCGGCGCTGGAGGACAGGCAGCGCCCCCTGATGACCGCGCGGCAGGGCACCACGGGGCGCATCGTCAACCGCATGCTGCACATCAACGAGAATTCCACCGACCTGCTCTGGAAGCTGGAGGCGGTGCGCCTGGTCTGCCAGCGCTCGGGCTGCGCGCAGCGCTACCTGACCCATGACGCGCTGAACGCGATCTTCCAGGCGACGGCGCGGGCGGATGCAGCCGGCCCCGATGCCACCGGCCCCGATGCCACCGGCGCTGGGGGCGCTGGGGGCGGGGGCGAGTTGCACGACCGCTTCCTGGCCTATCTGCACCGGGTGCAGGACGAGGACTTGACCCTGGGCGTGGCGATGACGGATGCCAAGGGCGACCGCTCGCAGCGGCCGGGGCAGCAGGCCAACCCGGATGTCTATGTCCATGTCACGGAGCGGCGGCCCGACGGCATCGTCATCCGCGGCACCAAGGCGATCGTCACCGGCGCGCCCTACATGCACGAATTCCTGGTGATGCCCTGCCGCACCCACCGGCCGGAGGATGCCGATTTCGCGATCTGCTGCGCCGTGCCGGTCGACGCGCCCGGCGTGACCATCGTGGCGCGCCCGGCCGGCCGGCCGGGGGAGGCGGCGGCAAAGTTCTCCGGCACCTACGGCCAGTCCGTCGGGGTGGTGATGTTCGACGACGTGTTCGTGCCGCACGACCGGGTCTTCCTGGACGGCCGGACCGAGGAGGCCGGCTTCCTGACCACCAGCTATGCCAGCCACCACCGGCATTCCTGCATCGGCGCGCGCGCCGGCTTCGGCGACCTGCTGATCGGCGCCGGCGCCATGATGATCGAGGCGAACGGCCTGGACCCGGACCGCCACGGCCATATCCGCGACGCGATGGTGGAGCTGATCACCATCGTGGAGAGCTTCTTCGCCTGCGGGGTCGCGGCCTCGACCTACTGCGTGAAGGACCCGTCCGGCGCGGCGATGCCGGATGCGGTCTTCGCCAATATCGGCAAGCTGCTGCTGGCGACGAAGATCTACGACATGCAGCGGCTGGCGCATTACGTCTCCGGCGGGCTGGTGGTGGCCCTGCCGGGGCCGGAGGAGGACCATAACCCGGAGACCGCGGCATCGCTGTCGGCGATCCTGGCCGGCCGGCCGGACATCCCGGCGGAGCGCCGGCTGGACCTGGCCCGGGTGATGGAGGACCTGACCGCGTCCTACCAGGCGGGCTGGTACTCGGTGATCTCGCTGCATGGCGGCGGGTCGCCGGAAGCGATGAAACGCGAGATCTGGCGCAACTATCCGGTGGCGGAAAAGGCGGCGCTGATGGAGAGCCTGCTGGACCGCGGCATCGTCGACGATGGCCAGCGGGTGTCGAAGCAGCCGGGCCGCTGCTGCGTCACCGGCTGCGAAGTGCCGGAGGTGCCCAACAGCGGGGTGCCCAAGAGCGGGGCGCCCAGGGACGGGGTATCCGGGGACGGGGTATCCGGGACCGGCGTCGCGGACGCTGCGGAATAGGGGAGGGGATGGACATGACCTTCGACGAACTGCTCGACACCTTTACCGCCCGGGTGGAGGCGCATGACGGCGCCGGCCTGGCGGCCCTGTTCACCGAGGACGGCGTCTATCACGACGTGTTCTACGGCGCCTTCGCCGGCCGGGCGAAGATCGCGGAACTGATCGACGACTGGTTCCACCGCACCGCGGAAGGCTTCCGCTGGGACATGAAGGAGCGTGTCGCGGGACCGGATTTCGGCATGGCGCGCTATGTCTTCAGCTATGCGACGAAGCTGCCGGAGGCGAAGGGCGAACGGGTGATGTTCGAAGGGGTGGCGCTGATGAGACTGCGCGACGGGCTGATCGCGGAATATCACGAGGTGGCGAATACCGGCCCGGCCTTCGCGCAGCTGCGCTTCGCGCCGGAGCGCACGGCGAAGATCCTGGGCCGTTTCGCCGGAGAACTGCGCGGACGGGCGGAGTCGCGCCGGCACCTGGCCCCCTGAGGGCGCCGCCCTCCGGTCCCATGCAACGGCCCTATGCGGCGCCGGCCGGCAGGAACGCCGCGATGTCGATCCGGTCGACCAGGTCCGGCGGCATGTAGCGCTCGGCATAGACGCGGTAGACGCCGGAGGTCAGGAACAGCGCGAACAGGTCCGGGTCGATATGGCCGCCCTGCGCCATGGCGGACATGATCCGCATCGCCTCCGACAGGGCCTTGGGCTTCTTGTAGGGCCGGTCGACCGCGGTCAGCGCCTCGAAGATATCGGCAATCGCCATGATCCGGGCGACCGGGCTCATTTCGGCGCCATGCAGGCGTTTCGGATAGCCGGTGCCGTCGATCTTCTCGTGATGGCCGCCCGCCAGCTCCGGCACGACGCGCAGGTGCCGGGGATAGGGCAGCTTCGACAGCATGACGATCGTCTGCACGATATGCTCGTTGATCTTGTAGCGCTCCTCCTCGGTCAGGGTGCCGCGGCTGACCGACAGGTTGTGCAGCTCCCCGCGATTGTAGAGGTGACGCGGCTGGTCGACCCGCAGCCCCCAGGGATTGTCGGGCGCGATCACCTCCCGCGGCGGTCGCTCGATGACATGCTCCGGCAGGTCGGCAAGCAGCCGCTCGGTGGCCGGAAGCGGGGCCGCGGGCTGCGCCGCCTTGCGGCCCGCCTCGGCCTGCGAAATGCCGATCCTGTCGTCCAGGCTGCGCTGCCAGGTCCTGCCGCCAATGCGGCGCAGCCGCTCGACATCGGCCGGCGACAGGAATTCGCCGCCCTCGTTGCAGGCGGCGACGAAGGCGAAGTCCGCATCGAGCTTCTGCCAGGCCCGGTCGCGCGCGGCCTCCGCCTGTGTGGCCTCCGCGCCCGCCAGCTGCGCGCGGAGGCAGGCGATTTCCGCATCGCGCTTCAACACCTCGAAGCGCATCCGCACCTCGTGCAGCCGGTCGTAGATGGTCTCGAGCTTGGTGGCCTTGTCGACGACATATTCCGGCGAGGTGATCTTCCCGCAATCGTGCAGCCAGGCCGCGACATGCACCGCCTCCCGGTCGTCCTCGGTGAGGGTGAAGTCCCGCAGCGGCCCGTCCGTCGCGGCTGCCGCAGCCTCCGCCAGCATCTTGGTAAGCTCCGGCACCCGCTCGCAATGACCGCTGGTATGGGCGCTCTTTGCATCGATGGCAGAGGCGATCAGCGCGATGAAGGCGTTGAACAGCGCCTTCTCAGAGGCGATCAGCTGCCGGGTCTCCAGCGAGACCGCGGCGATGCCAGTCAATGCATCGACCAGGGCGCGGGCGCCCTTGCCGGCCCCGGCACCCTCCAGGAACAGGATTGCGCCGATCACGTTGTTCTTCCGGTCGCGCAACGGATAGCACAGCGCCCTGTCGAAGGTCTCCCCCGGCAGGGCCATCGCCGCCAGCCCCGGCAGCGCCGTCTCGGTGCGGTCGATGCGCCCGGCCAGCGCCTGCCGCCCGCCGCGGGCGATGCAGGCCGCGACGAGCGCAGGCACGGCATCGCCCTCCGCCAGGGCCGGCGGCATGAGCTCGATGCTGCTGCCGTTCTTCACGGCAGCGACGGTGAGCCCGTCGGCGGTCTCCGGTACGACGTAGAGCAGCGCACGCTCGACCTCCAGGATGGCCGACAGTTCGCCAAGAATGGCGGGCAGCAGGGCGGTCAGGTCCGGTTCCTGCGAGAATCGCGCGAGCAGATGCTGGAACCGGCTCAAGGTGCCATCCAGCACCTGGAAGCCTTCGGTCAGCGCCCGCACCTCGGACACGGCGGATCGCGCGGCCGGCACCGCGCCGAAATCGAACTCGCGGAAGCGCCCGGCGGTCCGGGTCAGGCGGGCCAGGGACCGGCTGATCGAATAGGCCGTCGCCACGGTCAGGGCGAGGGCGACGAGAAAGACGATGACGGACAGGACGAGCATCTCGCGCCGGATGCTGTAGGCCGCGGCGAGCAGCTCGCTTTCCGGAATGCTGACCAGGAGGGTCAGCGAATCGCCGCTGCGCAGGTCGACCGGAACCATCCGGCCAAAGAACTCCCGGTCGCCCACCGCATAGCGGAGCAGCCTGTCATTGGCATCGGGCAGGCCTGCGAGGATCCGCAGCGCCTCTGCGCCGATCGTCTCGATCGTGACGATCGCCGGCGGGCCGTCGCCGTCCCGGCGGACCAGGACGTCGCTGTCATCGGCGGCGATGATGCGGCCGCTCGCATCCGCCAGGGCCAGGCTGGAGCCGGGCGTCGGCTTCTGCCGCCTGACGACTTCGGAGAGCGCGTCGAGGTTCAGGTCCGCGCCCACCACCGTGTTCGACCAGTCGCTGCGCTTGGCGAAGGTGAGCCCCAGATCGCCCCTGGTGGCGAACAGGTAGGGATCGGTCCGCACCAGGCCGCCGCCGGCCAGGGCGCGCCGGTACCACGGCCGGACCCGCGGATCGTAGCTGTCGGGGTAGCCGGGCTGCACGCGCTGGCCCGTCACATTGCCGGCCGCGTCCAGGAACAGGAAGCGGCCGTCGGCCCTGCCGTCCTCGCGGTCGATGCTCTGGGCGACATAGCGGACATCCCCGTCGGTGCCGAAGGCCTGGCGGTCGATCTCGGACAGCCGGGTCCGGATCATGAAGAAATCGCCGTCCGGATAGCCGATATAGAAGGCGTTCACCGGCGAACTGACGTCCAGGGCCCGTTCGAACACGGGGAAGTCGGCAAGGCGCTCCGGCCAGGTCGCGGCCTCGTTGACCTGATGTTCGCCGACCAGCGCGATGCCGAGTTCGACGGGGGCGAATATGGCATCGATCTCGTTGCGGATCTGCTCCGCGGACCGCTCGGCAATCTGTTCGCCGTTCGTGGCGATCAGCTCGATCGTCCGCTGATAGCCGACCCAGCAGAGGACCCCCAGGGAGACGATGGTGAGCAGGCCGAACAAGGCCGACAGATGAACGACCAGCGGGAACGACCAGGGCCTCATGCCGGAACATACCTCCTGTCTGGCCCGGCTCGCTGACGCATGCGGGGCTTGGCAGGTTCGGTTTAGACCGGATGACGAAGGCCGGACCAGCCACCTTTCGGAGTAGGCGGGGTCCTCGCGGAGCGCGCCCCGCGTCGGGCGCTGCCTTTGCAGGCCGTCAGCTGCCGGCGAACGGGCCGCCGGGCTGGAACAGGGCAGCCGTCGCCTCGTCGGCGGGGTACCAGGTCTCGATGCGCAGGTCCTGCAGGGTCACGTCCACCGCGGTGCCCAGAGTCGTGATGGTGGTGAAGAAGGCGGCCCGGACGCCGTTGATCTCCAGGCCGACGTTCAGGGTGGGTCCGGGCAGCTCCGCCCAGTCCAGCACGCGGCCCTTCTCCGGCATGCCCTCGGCGGAGAGCAGGTCTTCCAGCTCCGCCGCGCCGGGGTCGTGCGGCCCCATCGCGTCCAGTTCCTGGTGGATGCGGTGCGCCAGGTGGGCGGCGACCTCCTCCCAGTTGGTGATGAAGCGGCGCAGGCCGGCGGGGTCGAGGGTCAGGCGGAACACGTTCGGCGGCTCGCTGCCGGGCGCCGGCGGGCCCAGCAGGCCGGCCAGCAGCCGCGTGGAGGCGGCGTTCTGCATCAAGAGGTTCCAGCCGCGGTCGACCACGATCGCGGGATAGGGCTCCTGGCTCTTCAGGATGAAGGCCAGGGCCTGCCGCACGGCGGCAAGTTCGTCCTCTTCCAGGTCGCTCTCCCGAAACGCCGGCGCGAAGCCGGCTGCCTGCAGCATCAGGTTCTGGTGGCGCAGCGGCACGTCCATCAGGTTGCCCAGCAGGAACACCATGGTGCGGCTGGGATTGGCGCGGCCCGATTCCAGGAAGCTGACATGGCGCTGCGAGATCTCGCCCGCCAGCGCCAGCTCCAGCTGGCTCATCCGCCGCTTGCCGCGCCAGTAGCGCAGCAGGTCGCCGAACGAGCTGCGCGCCCGCCCGGGGGGGTGCCGGTTGCCCTGCCGCTCCGTGCGGGGGGCCTGATGCGATGCCGCCGCGTTCCTGGTCATGGGCCGATCATAACCCGGTCCCGCGGCAACCCAATTACCCCGCACGTAATGCGGCCGGGCGGGGCAGCGGGGCTACCTGCCGCGTAATTGGCCGGCGGGACGCCATCGCAGATATCGGAAGGGCATCGGCAACCGAAAGGAACATGCCATGACCATCCAGAGCTCGACCTTCGCAGGGGCCCCGACCGTCGCGGCCGGGGGCGACCGTGCCGCGCGGAACCTGCGCCGCGTGCTGTTCACCAACGCCGCCACCTCCGGCGCGGCCGGCCTGGTGCTGGCTATCCTGCCGCAGCCCCTCGCGGCGCTGCTGGTGCCCGACGGCGGCACCCTGCTGGGGCTCTCCCCGGCCGGCTGGCTGCAGGTCGTCGGCCTGGGCCTGGTCGCCTTCGCCGCGCTGGTGGCAGTCATCGCCATGCCGGCCCGTCCGCGCGGCGGCCTGGTGACCGCGATCGTCTCGGCGGATATCGCCTGGGTCGCGGGCTCCGCCCTGCTGCTGCTGTTCGCCGGCGCGGCGCTCTCCTGGCCGGCCTGGATCCTCGTGATCCTGGTCGCCGACATGGTGGCGGTCTTCGCCTGGCTGCAGGCGCGCTTCCTGCGGGCCGGCCGCACGCCGGAACCCATGCGCGCCTGACGGCCGCGGGCCCCCGGGGTGGCCGCCCCGGGGGCCTGCCCCGCGGGACCGGGATCGTCGTGGACTGCAGCGGGATCCGGCCGCGGGGATCCGCCGGCAGGAGGCGCCTGGCGGGGTCACCGCGAACCTGCAGGCGGCGGACCATCTCGGGTCGGCGCCGGGTCATTGCCGAACGGTCGGACGCAGGCGGCCAGGGCCTGATGCGCCGGGGCGCCGGGCGCGCTAGCATGGGGAAACGGAAACCGGCGGCAACAGCAACAGCGAATGACGTACAGCTTCACCGAAGTGCGCGGGGTGCCGGTCATCCTGATCCGTTTCGCTGGCCGGGTGGACCATGCGCGGCTGATCGAGGTCTTGCCGGAACTGATGCGGGAGCCGCGCTTCGCCGGCGGCATCCCCGCCGTCTGGGACCTGAGGGAGGCCGATCTGAGCGGCTTCGACCTGGCCGAGATGCAGAAGCTGGCGGCCTATCTCAAGGACCTGGGCGGGCGGGGCGATGCCCGGGTGGCGATGGTCATCGGCCATGACTGGGAGCGGCCGCTGATGGAGCTCTGGTCGGAGTTCCTGGGCCTGGCGGTGCGGCAGAGCCGCAAGATCTGCTTCGACTTGGACGAGGCCCTGCACTGGGCGGCAACCGGCGCGGATGCCTGACGCCCCCGGGGACTGCAGCCCGCCAGACCGCAGCCCGCCAGACCGCAGCCCGGGGGCCGCAGCCCGGGGGCCGCCGGCTAGAACTCGTCCGGGTTCGCCGCGGCCCAGGCCTCCAGGTCGCCCAGCGCGGCCCCGAAACGGGCGAACATCTCGTCGATCTCCGCCGCCGTGATGATCAGCGGCGGGGCCAGGCAGACGCTGTCATAGGGCATGCGCACGATCAGGCCGCGATCCTTGGCGAAACCGGCGAACTTCTTCGCCAGGATGCCCTCCGGCCGGGGCGCCCGGCGCGGGGCCTTGGCGGCGACGAACTCCATCGCACCGCAGAGGCCCACGCTGCGGGTCTGGCCGACCAGGGGGTGATCGTCGAAGGCGGCGAGCCCGGCGGCAAAACGCGGCGCGACCGTCGCGATATGGCCGAGGATGTTGCGCTCCTCGAACAGCTCGATGGTGCGCAACGCCACTGCGGCACAGACCGGGTGGCCGGCATAGGTCCCGGCATGGGTGAAGGCGCCGGTCTGGTCGCTGGCCAGTTCCAAAGCATCGTAGAATGCCGGCTGCATCACCACGGCGGAAATCGGCAGGTAGGCCCCCGACATGCCCTTGGCCAGGGTGATGCATTCCGGGTCGATGCCGTAGGTCTCGCTGCCGAACATCGGGCCGGTGCGGCCGAACCCGGTGATCACCTCGTCGGCGAACAGGCGGATCTCGTACTCCGCCAGCAGGGCCTGCAACCCGGCCCAGTAGCCCTCCGGCGGCGGCACCAGGCCGGCGGAGAGCGACACCGGCTCCGCCACCATGCAGGCGATCGTCTCCGGCCCCTCCGCCTCGATCATGCTGCGCAGGTCCGCCAGCATGCGGGCCGTGAAGGCAGGCTCGTCCTCGCCGGGCTTGGCCATGTTGAAATAGTCCGGCTGGTGGGTGTGCAGGAAGCCGGGCAGGGGCAGGCCGAACTGGGCATGGCTTTCCGGCACGCCGGTCATGCTGGCCGTGGCCAGGGTGCCGCCGTGATAGCTGCGCATGCGCGAGATCACCTTCCAGCGTCCCTCGCGGCCGGTCATGCGGTCCGCGGCGCGGACGAACTTCAGCAGGAAATCGTTGGCCTCCGACCCGGTCGCGCCCAGTGCCACCTTGGCGTTCTTGATCGGGGTCAGGTCGCGCAGCTTCTCGGCCAGCTCCATCACAGCCGGCACCGCACGATGCAGGCCGGAGGAATAGAACGGCAGCTCGCGGAACTGGCGGATGGCGGCCTCGATCAGCTCCTCCTCGCTGAACCCCAGGGCGGAGCAGTAGAAGCAGGAGGCGCCCTCGATATAGTCCTTGCCGTCGGTGTCGGTGACATAGATGCCGCGGCCCGAGGCGATCCGGTGCGGCCCGGTCGTGCGCATCTCGCGCAGGTTGCTGAATCCGATGACCAGCGCGGGGTCGAGGATGTTCTTGCGCGCGGCGGCTTCGGCCATGGTCTGTCCCCTCCTGGTCCCGCTGACGAGGATCGATCCTGTGGGCCGCGGGCGGCACCTGTCCACTGGCCGTCGGCGTTGTCCAACTTTCCGTTCGGCCAGATGCAGGTGGTCCCAGGGAAGTCAGACGGGGAAGTCAGCCCGGGAAGTCAGCCCGGGCGTCGCCGCACCCGGATCGCGGCCAGGGCAAGCAGGGCCAGCACCGCGATGCCGCCGGCCAGGCCTTCGCCGGCGGCGCGGCTCAGGCCGCCGGGCTGCGTCAGCACCGGCAGCAGCAGGCCGGCCGGCAGGAAGACCAGCGCCTGGGCCAGTGCCTGGGAGGAGATCAGGGTCCGGTCCGGTGCGGCGATGCAGGCCCGCCAGGGCAGCAGCGGGTCCGCCGCTGCCAGGGCCGGCAGCAGCGCGATGCCGAACAGGATGGCGGCCTGCAGGTCCAGCAGCAGGCAGGCAAGGCAGGCCAGGGCGAGGGCGGCGACCAGCAGCAGGACGAGGCGCAATGTCGCCGTGAGGCCGCGGGCGGAGGCGATCGCGGAAATGCCCATGGCGCAGAGCATGGCGCTGCCCAGCCAGATCACCATCAGGGTGAGGAGCTGCGACAGGTTGCGCCCGTCGCCGCCGGGGCCGAGCTCGAGCACGGCGAGGCCGAGCAGGGCGATCAGGGCGATGCGCGCGGCCAGTGGCGCCAGGATCGCCGCCACCCGCAGGGTTGCCGGCAGATGCCCGGTCAGGGCCGTCAGGGCGGGCCGCTGGGGCAGGGCGCTGTCGGCCTGCCAGGTGGTGCGGGGCAGGGCCAGGCGCAGGCCGAGGGCGCACAGCGACAGCAGAGGCGCCACGAACAGCAGGACCCGCCACAGCCCGCTTTCGTCGGCGCTGCCGCCGGCCACCCCGGTCAGCGCGGCCAGGCCCAGCACGGTCAGAACCCCGGCCGCCGGCGCGGCGTCCGACAGCATGGCCAGCAGCGGCGGCGCGGCGCCGTGCGGCAGGGTGGCGCGGACATTGGCATAGAGCGCCTGCTCGCCCGCCGCCGCCATGCCCTGCAGCAGGCGCAGGCCGATGAACAGCAGCCCGGCGCTGCTGCCCAGGATGTCCTGCGTGGGCAGCACGGCGATGCACAGGGTGGTCGCGCAGATCGCCGCGGCGGACAGCAGCAGCGGCCCCTTCAGCGGCGAACGGTCGGCGACATGGCCGTAGAGCATGGCGCCGACCAGCCGGGTCGCATAGCCGCCGGCCAGCGCGCCGAACACCACCGCCGTGGCGCCGCCGACATCCTCGCCGCCGAAATAGAGGCGGCCGAGCAGGGGGGCCAGCACCGCAATGGCGGCCATGTCCGCCCATTCCGACGCATTGCCCAACAGGCCGCTTGCCAAGTACAAACGCCGCAGGCGCAGAAGGTTCACGCTTCACCCCGGCGCCGTGCGGGCTTCACGACAGCGGAGGCGGCAGGATGAATGACGGTTCCGGCTATGGCAGCGACGGGAGCGATGACGGAGGCGGTCCGGCGGGCGACGCGATCGATCTCCTGCGCGGGATGGTGGAGGCGGCGGAGTCCGTGGTGGCCTTCACCGGCGCCGGGATCAGCACGGAATCCGGGATCCCCGACTTCCGCAGCCCCGGCGGCATCTGGAGCAAGAACCAGCCGATCGACTTCCGCGACTTCATGGCGTCGGAAGAGATGCGGATCGAGAGCTGGCGCCGGAAGTTCGCCACCGACGAGGTGATGCGCAAGGCGAAGCCCAACCTGGGGCATCGGGCCCTGGCCGCGCTGGCACGCCGCGGCAAGCTGTCCTGCGTGATCACCCAGAACGTGGATGGCCTGCACCAGGCCTCCGGCCTGGATCCGCGGCAGGTCATCGAACTGCACGGCAATGCCACCTATGCGACATGTCTCCACTGCGGCAAACGCCATGAGCTCGAACCGATCCGGGTCTATTTCGAGGCCACGGGCATGCCGCCAGCCTGCGTCGCATGCGACGGCATCCTGAAGACCGCCACAATATCCTTCGGTCAGGCGATGCCGGAAGCGGAAATGCGTCGCGCCCAGGTGGAAACCCTCGCCTGCGACCTGTTCCTGGCGGTCGGCTCCTCGCTTGTGGTCTATCCGGCGGCGGGCTTTCCGATGCTGGCGAAGCAGAACGGCGCGGCGCTGGTGATCCTGAACCGCGACCCGACCGACCAGGACGAGTCCGCCGACCTTGTGCTGCACCGCGAGATCGGGCCGACCCTGGGTGCCGTGGTGCAGGTCAATTGACGATGGCGGAGGGGGCGGCGCAAGCACCGCCATTGCCCGGCTATGTGCCGGCCGACCCGGACGATCCGTTTGAGATGCGGGCCGGGCCGTTCTTCCGGGACCCCGATGGCAGCGGCGGCTCCCGCCTGGCGCTGCGCATCGAGGAGCGGCACTGCAACAGCGGCGGCGTCGCCCATGGCGGGCTGCTGATGACGATGATGGACCTGTGCCTGGCACAGACCGCCCGCAACGATCCGGCGATCGACTATGTGTTCACCGTGTCGATGACCTCGGAATTCGCCGATGCCGGGCGGTGCGGCGACCTGGCCGAAGCCCGCGGCGAGGTCGTGCGTCACGGGCGTTCGCTGGCCTTCGTCCGGGGCCAGATCCATGCCGGCGACCGCATCCTGTTGAACGCGAGCGCGGTGTTCAAGCTGCGCTGGCGACCGGACATTGCGGCCGGGCAGGGCTGAACCGGCGCCGTTCGCCGTCAGCCGCCGCGCGGCCCGCCCTCCGCCATGGCCCGGGTCACAAGCGGCGGGCCCAGACGGCGGAGCGCGTCGGCCACCGACCGGGCATCGTGCAGCGCATCGTGCCGCCGGCCCGCCCGGCCGCCGAGATGCGCCGCCAGTTCGCCCGATGACAGGCCGGCGACGGAGGGCGCGATGCGCACCAGGGCCGGCCGCAGGTCGCGCACCGGCTGCAGGCCGCGCAGGGGCAGGCCGTGCAGCACGAGGTTCTCCGCCAGCACCTCGCCATCGCGGCCCCAGGCACAGAGCGGCACCGTCCCGGCGAACCGCCGGAACGCGCGCCAGGCCTCCGGGAAGCTCCGGCCCTCGCGGTCGATCCGGTCCTGGCCGATCCCGGTGAGCGCGGTGAAATAGTCCGACAGTTCGGTGTTGCGGGCGGGCCGGACCAATGCCTCGAACGCGGCGCGCTCCTCCCCCGAGGGCCAGTCCAGGCGCACGGCGCCGATCTGCACGATCTCCCGATGCTCGCCCGGGCCGGTCCAGTTCCGGGCCTGCGAGCCCGCCCAGGCGGTGAACTCCAGGTCCAGGACGATCAGTGCCGCCATGCTCATGGGGCCGGTCCGACCCGTCCGGAAGGATTGACCGTCGCCATGTTTGTTCCTAATTTGTTCTCTTTCAGGGCAATGCATCGGGGGCCGCGGTGACGCGCAAGGACCAGCGACGGAATCCGCGAGACGACCCGCCCCGCACGGGGCGCGGCGGCGGCAGGCCGACGGGCGGTGCCGGCGGCGGCGGAGCGCCGGGGCCGCTGACCGCGACCGTCCTGGGCGACGCGATCCGGCGCGGCGTGCCGCTCTGGATCTGCTGCGAGGCCTGCTCGCATAATGTGGAGATGAACGCTGGCGATCTGGCCGACAGGCTCGGCTACGATTTCCCGGTGCCCCGGTTGAAGGGCCGTCTGCGCTGCAGCCGGTGCGGCAGTCGGGAGGCGGATGTCAGGGTGCAATATGCCTCGCCTGGCCTGGTGGCGCGGCACGGGCCGCGGCAGAAACGCTGACGGCGCGCCCCCGGCGGATGCAGGGCCCTGCCCGGGCCGAGATCCGCGGGCTGGCGGCCGATACCGTGCCATCATGCCGGCAGGCCTGCGCTTTGTTAAGCTGCCGGCCGGTTCGGTGCCGCAGTGGAAATAGGGGGACGGGCCGGCGATGGGGGATGTCCCGGGCGAAGCGATGCCGCCGCATCGGCGGCAGCACAGGCCGCCTGGCCGCAAGGCCCTGCGGCTGGCCCTGGGAATCGGGCTGACTGCATCGATGTTCCTGCTGGTCGGCGCCGCGCTGGCGCCGGTGCCGGCGCCGACATTCTTCGCCTTCACGCTGGCGGGGCTTGTCGCCGCCGCAATCTTCTACCTGGTGTTTCCGGGCAACCGCCTCTTCCTGCTGACCTTCGCGAATCTCGTGGCGGTCTATACCTGCATCTTCGCGCTCTATCTCGAAGTCAGCTTTCCGCATCTGCCGTCCTGGCTGGCGGCGCTCGGCTATGTTCTGCCGCTGCTGTCCTTCGTTGCCGGGACCGTGCTGCGCGGCAACCGGGTGCGCCAGACGGTCGAGCTGCATATGCGGCGGGCGGCCGCTGCCGGAAGCGAAGGCGGCCCGGCCCGTCAGCCGCCGGCGGGGCAGCATTTCACCTGGCTGCTGCCGCTGGCCGGGATCGGCGCCGTCGCGCTGGTCCTGCCCAACCTGCACGGCAGTCCGGCCGGCCAGGTGGCGATCTTCGCCCTCGCCATGGTCGCGATCAGCGTCCAGGTCCTGCTTGTCAGCGTCCAGGTCGCAGCCTTCCTGGTCGAGGCCAGCATCCTGTTCGCCGACCTGTTCGCCAGGTTCGCGCGCCTGGCGCAGCCGATCTTCGCCTTCCTGACTCTCTATTCGACGATCGTGATCGTTTTCGCCGCCCTGTACCGCGTGATGGACCGGTTCGCCGAGGCGCCGCTGTTCCAGGTCGCCGGGGCGACGGCGCGGATCGACTTCGCCGAAGCGCTGTATTTCTCGATCGTAACCCTGTCGACCCTTGGATATGGTGATATCGTGCCGGCGTCGGCGGCGGTGCAGGCCCTGGTGGCCATCGAGGTGGTGCTGGGACTGCTTCTGCTGCTGTTCGGCTTCGGGGAGATCATCGGCGCGAGCCGGCGTCCGCCGAGGGATTGAGACAGGCCCGACCGGCCGGTCGCGCGGCGCGGTCAGCCGCTACGTTTAGATGGTGGATTTCTGCTCCATCCATCGCTAAGATCCCGTTTCATTGGGGCTCTTTCAGAGAGAGGTTGCGCGTATGTTGATTCGTTTGGGCCTGTTGGCGGTCGTGGCTCTTGGGCTCGCAAATTGCGGCGAGGGTCGCTTCGTTGGTTTCGACAAATGCGCCCAGGACGGCTCGATCGTGTGGTACGAGCGTCCGAACAGCCAGGGCAACTACGACGGCCTCGATGTGAATGCGGCCAACTGCAAGTAATCTCCGGCCGGGCCTCCGGCCCGGACCCTTGGCGGCGCCGCGGCCGTGCAGAGCGCACGGCTGAGCCCGCCGGGGCGGATACCGACAAGGACGGCTCGCGTATGACGCGAGCCGTCTGCGTATCTGTGCCCTGCACCTGACGATCCTGCACCTGACGATTCCGCGCCTGACGATCCTGCGCCTGTGTCAGTTCGGGCTGCCGTCCTGACGGCAGCCGGCGCAAGGCAGCGGCGTGCGAGGCGGCAGCGCGCGACATCCCAGGCGATCGCGACCCAATCGATCGTGGGCACTGACACCCCACCTGCAGCGCCCGAACCCCGGTGGCCCATGCCCTCAGGGGATTGTGACGTCCAGGGGTGACGTTTCAGGGGTGACGTTTCAGGGGTTTGCGATGCGCGAAGGGCCGCGCGGCGCCGGCAGCTCGGCCAGGGCCGAGCCGCCGGGAGGCCCGGTGAAGCTCGGGCCCTCCATGGCGATCCTGTTCCGGCCTTCCTGCTTCGCCCGGTACATCGCCTCGTCGGCCCGCTGCATGGCGGCCTTGATGGTGGACTCGCAGGGGTCGACCTGGGTGCCGCCGATGCTGACGGTCACCCGGATCGTCTCGCCATCCACGACGATGCGCTCTGCCGCGATGGCCCGGCGGATCCGTTCGGCCATGATGCGCGCCCCCTCCATCGCCGTGTTCGGCAGCAGCAGGCCGAATTCCTCCCCGCCCAGGCGCCCGATGGCGTCGACCGTGCGGATCTGGCGGGTGCAGACTTCCGCAACCCGGCGCAGCACGATGTCGCCGACATGATGGCCATAGCGGTCGTTCACCCGCTTGAAGTGATCGGCATCGAGCAGGAGAACGCAGAGCGGGTCCTTGACCCGGCTCAGGCGGGACAGTTCGCGCTCGCCCATCTCCTCGAAATGGCGCCGGTTGGCGACCCCGGTCAGGCTGTCGATCATCGCCAGGCGCCGCAGTTCCTGCTCCAGCTGGTGGCGCTCGGTGATGTCGACGATCGCGCCCTCCCAGACCACCGCGCCATCCGCGCGGGGCCGCGGCTGCGCCGTCCAGGACAGCCAGCGCTCGTCCTCGTCGGCATCCTGGGCGCGGGCCGTGACGTTGAGGATGCGCAGGTTGTCGGCCGACTGCCGCAGGGCCCGGATCACCTTGGCCCGGTCCTCCGGCATGATCCGGCGGATCAGCGCCTGCGGCGTGGCGACGACGTCGTCGGCCGTGATCCCCAGCAGCGGCTTCACCCCGGCGCTGACGAAGGGGATGGCGAAGGTGCCGTCGGTCTCGCGCACCAGGCGGATGATCACGCCCGGCAGGTTGTCCGACAGCAGGCGAAGCTGGTGCTCGCTCTCGCGGGCCTCGCGGCGGGCGCGTTCGGCCGCATCGCGGGCCTTCGCCAGGCCGTCGACCAGGGCGACATTCTCCAGCTTGAGGCGCAGCAGGCGGCAATGCCGGCGATACATGGCATGGGCAAAGGCGAAGGCATTGCCCAGCACCATCAGGGCGAGCAGGCCGAGGAGCTGCATGCGGCTGTCGTCGGACGTCGCGATAAAGATGATCAACGGCACGCTCAGCGGCGTCACGAAGGCATAGACAGCCGGCAGCAGGGCGGCCCGCGAGATCGCCGACGAGACCCCCAGGGCGACGATGATCGTGCCGACATAGACCGATGACAGCAGGTCGCCCTGCAGGATCAGCACGGTCGACATGGCCGCCCAGAGACATCCCGCGATGCCGTTCAGGACGGTAAAGATATCGGCGTAGCGCAGCACCCGCCGTACGTCGTCGCGGTGGCGCCGGTACTGGTCGCGCAGGACCTCGAAGGCGATCACGTTCAGCGCATAGGGGATCAGCAGCGCGACCGGCCAGATCCAGTCCACGACCCCGACGAACGGGGCCAGCAGGGCCAGGAAGGCAAGGACCGGCACCAGGCTGGTCGAGCGGGTGATTTCGAACAGGGTGCGGACATTCTCGACCTTGAGCTCCAGGTCGGAATCGCCCTGTGGCACCTCCCAGGCCCCGGTTGCGTCGCGTATCATGGCGGGGCGCCCTGCGGCGCCGCGTCCAGGCCCATCTGCCAGAAGTCGGCCTCGAGCCGGGTGGCGGTGGTGAAGCTGCGTGCCAGCGACGGCATCCGGGCCGCCGCCCCCCGGCGGCCGGCGAGATCCTCCAGGAACTCCAGATGGCCCTGCACCAGCCCCTGATAGTCCGGCCCGGCATAGACCGCGATCCAGGCCTCGTAGGGATTGCCCTGCCGCACCGTGTCGGGGGAGGCGGCCAGCATGGCGCCGATCTCGCCATAGCCCAGGATGCAGGGTGTCAACGCGACATGCAGGTCCAAGAGATCGCCGGCGAACCCGCGGTCCATGACGAAACGGGTATAGGCCAGGTTGGCCGGATCTTCCGGCGTCGCGGCCATTTCGTCCTGGCCGATGCCCCAGCCCTGGCAATAGGCGATATGCAGGTCGATCTCCGAATCCAGGATGGCCGCAATGCCACGCGCCGCATAGCGCATGTCGGCCAGGTCGTCCGCCTTCGCCGCGGCAAGGGCGTAGGCGCGGGCGAATTGCAGCAGAAACAGATAATCCTGCACCAGATAGTACCGGAACGCGCTTTCCGGTAGCCGCCCCGTGCCCAATTCCCTGACGAAACGATGTTGTACATAGTCCGTCCAATGCCGGCCGGCCGCTTCCTTGAGGGCCGCAATGAAACTCGGTTTCGACATTGCACTCAGGCTCCAGGCCCGGCGTCGACTCCCGCCGGGCGATCTCGATCTCATTGTCGGGCAGACGGCGGGATGCCACGGCGAGCCGCCTGCGTCATCCCGCCAGACTATAGCCAACACGGCTTGGCTTATCCATTTATGCGCCGCCGCGGGCCCGGCTGCTATTTCCGCTTGTCCAGCACCCAGATCTGGTCGGTGCCGGGCCGGGGCGGGGAGGCATGGAAATCGCCGAACACCGCCATCTCGGCAAAGCCTGCCAGGGCCACCATCTCGGCCATCTCCTCGCGACTCTGCCAGTGGTAGGTCAGCCATTCCCTGCTGTGCCGCTGCGTCTGCCCGGCACTGTCCAGCAGGCGGAACTCAACCAGTTGCGACAGGCACCGCCTGGCCCGGTCGACCAGGCGGCGCACGACGAAGAACTCGACCGCCGCCTCGCTGGCGGGCAGGTCGATATGGACCGGCGGGCCTTCCGGCGCCTCGCCGCTGCGCCGCAGGACCGCCTCGTCGGGCACGAAAATGTGAACGATCCCCCGGCCGCCGTCGCGGAGATGGGTGTGCATGGCCGTCAGGCATCGCTGCCATCGCTCCCGCCCCTCCAGGTGGTTGAGTGCCCGGAACGGCGCGATCGCCAGGTCGAACCAGAGGTCGATGCCGAAATCCGACATGTCGCCGAGCGACAGGCGGAGGCGCTGCTGCACGGCCTCCGGATAATCGGCGCGCTTCTCCTCCGCCAGGCTGAGCATGGCAACGGAATTGTCCAGGCCGACCACCGTGCAGCCGGCCTCGGCCAGGCCATAGGCAATGCGCCCGGTACCGACGCCGAGTTCGAGGACCTCGCCGCCGCGATGCCGGGCATGATCCGCATAGAACGCCAGGTCGCCGTCGATCACCGTGGGAAAGATCAGGGTCTGCAGGTCGTAGGTCAGGACGCTGAGCGATTCCGGGGCGTAGTAGCGGCCCTCCGGCGGCGCCTGCCCGGGCGGCACCTGCCCGCCGCCGGCGCCGTCGCCCGCGCTGCCCATCCCGCGCCGCGCCCCGGCTCAGCGCACCGGTGCCGGGGGCATGCCCGGCATCAATGCAGCTGCTCCTTCGTGGCCCGGAACTCCAGTTCGGGCCAGTCGGTCTGGGCGCGTTCCAGGTGCCAGGCATTGCGCGCCATGAACACCGGGTCGCCGGCATGGTCGTCGGCGATGCTGGCGCTGTTGCCGTCGACGAACGCCTTGAGCCGCGCCGGGTCGGGGCTGGCGAGCCAGCGCGCGGTCAGCAATTCGACCGGTTCGAAGCGGATCGGGATCTCGTACTCGGTGCGGATCCGGTCGGCCAGAACGTCGAACTGCAGGGCACCGACGACCCCGACCACCCACTGGCTGCCCAGCCGCGTGCGGAAGGCGCGCGCCGCACCTTCTTCCGCCAGCTGCGTCAGGGCCCGGCCCAGATGCTTGGCCTTCATCGGATCGTCCGGCCGGACCCGCTGCAGCAGTTCCGGCGCGAAACTGGGAATCCCGGTGAAGTGCAGGTCCTCGCCATCGGTCAGGGCGTCGCCGATATGCAGGTTGCCGTGGTTCGGGATGCCGATGATGTCGCCGGGCCAGGCCTCCTCCGCCCGTTCGCGGTCCTGCGCCAGGAACAGCAGGGGGTTGTGCATCACCATGGGCTTGCCCGAACGCACATGCTTCAGGCGCATGCCGCGGCGGAAATGGCCCGAGCAGAGCCGGACGAAGGCGATCCGGTCGCGGTGCTTGGGATCCATGTTCGCCTGGATCTTGAAGACGAAGGCGGTGACCTTGTCCTCGTCCGGCACGATCGTGCGTTCGGTCGTGGATTGCGCCCGCGGCGGCGGCGCCACGCGGGACAGGCCCTCCAGCAGCTCCAGGACGCCGAAATTGCGCAGGGCGCTGCCGAAAAACACCGGGGTCAGCGCCCCGGCGAGATACTCCGCCCGGTCGAATGCCGGGCAGAGGCCCTGCACCATTTCCAGCTGCTCGCGCAGTTCCGCCAGCTCGGCGCCGGTCAGATGCTCGGCCAGGACAGGATCCTCCGGGCCGGAGACCGGGATCCGCAGACCGCCGCCACCCGCCGCCCGGCCCTTGTCTTCGCGGTCCACCAGGACCAGCGCGGGGTCGAACAGGTCCAGGACGCCGCGGAACGCCCGGCCCATGCCGATCGGCCAGTTCGCCGGGGTGACGTTCAGCGCCAGGGTCTGCTCGATCTCGTCCAGCAGGTTGAACGGGTCCTGGCTCTCGCGGTCCAGCTTGTTGATGAAGGTCGCGATCGGGACGTCCCGCAGCCGGCAGACCTCGAACAGCTTGCGGGTCTGCGGCTCGATGCCCTTCGCCGCGTCGAGCACCATGACCGCGGAATCCACCGCCGTGAGGGTCCGGTAGGTATCCTCGCTGAAATCCTCGTGGCCGGGGGTGTCCAGCAGGTTGAAGGTGCAGCCGCCATAGGTGTAGGTCATCACCGACGAGGCGACCGAGATGCCGCGCTCGCGCTCGACCTTCATCCAGTCGGAGCGTGCGCGCCGCCGGTCGCCACGGGCCTTCACCTCGCCGGCCAGCTGGATCGCGCCGCCATGCAGCAGCAGCTTTTCGGTCAAGGTCGTCTTGCCCGCATCGGGATGCGAGATGATTGCGAATGTGCGCCGTCGCGACACGGCGTCGGCGAGCGAACCGTTCATTGCACTTCTGCCTTCAGGGAGGCGGTCCGGCCGGTCGCGGAGGATGCCGGGCCGCTTTGGCCCCGGCGCCGGGCCGCGGAAACGGGGCGATGGCCGCGGCGCATCGATGGCAGGCCGGTGCCGGCGCGTCAAGCGCCGGCACTGCGGCAATGCGATCCTCGCGCCACGATCCGGGCGTTTCTATAGTCCCGCTGTCCAGCCAAGGGCAAGCCTGTCCGGCGGGGCGCCAGACGGGCGGGAAGCAGGGGGAGGAGTGAAATGGCAAGCGTCCATACGATTGTCGCACGCCATGTCGCCGCCGCGATCGAAGAGGCCGGGCGGGACGGGATCGGCGAGGATGCCGTCGCACGCGGTCTGTTCAGCCGCGTGCTGGCGATTTACAAGCAGTCCAGGTCCGCTGAGGATATCCGGCAGGAACTGCTCGCCGCCGCGGAGAATCTCGACGACGATCAGGACTTCACCTTCATGCGCCCGTAGGCATGCGCCCGCAGGGCCGGGACTGTCACCGCCGATGGCCTATCGATTCGATCGCATATCGCTCCTCGTGGTGGAAGACAATCCGAACATGCGGCGCCTGGTCGGGGCCGTTCTCAATGCGATCGGGGTGACCCAGATCCACTGGGCGCACAGCGTTCCCGCCGCCCTGGAGGTGCTGAAGGACGTGCCTGTCGACATCGTCCTGACCGACTACAACATGGAGCCCGTGGACGGGCTTGCCTTCACCCGGATGCTGCGCGACCCCGCACAGAACCCCTCGCCCTTCATCCCGATCATCCTGATGACCGGGCATGCCACGAAGAAGGTCGTCGCGGCGGCGCGCGGGGTCGGCGTGACGGAGTTCCTGGCCAAGCCGGTCTCCGTTGCGTCGATGTACGACCGGTTGGTCGAGGTGATCGAGAATCCCCGCCCGTTCGTGCGAACCGGAAGCTTCTTCGGTCCCGACCGGCGCCGCCAGGTGAAGTCCTTCGAGGTCGAGCGGCGCGGTGCCGGCGCGGAGGCCGATGCCGGTGAGGTGGAACTCTAGGGGTTCCGCCCGCGCCCCGGGCCGTCGCCCGGAAGCGGATAGAGGCAGGCTGGGGACATGACGCTGCAGGACGAGACCGCCGTTCGGGACACGCCGTCGCGGAGCGCCGCCGGCGAGCCTGCCGGGACAGCCCTGCCGGGGGCCGCCCGGCCGCCGGAGCAGGCGCGGACTGCGCGTCTCGCGCCGCTGCTGCCGCTGGCGCTGCTCTTGGCCCTGCCGGTCGGGCTGGTCTTTGCCGGCCTGGCACTGGCGGGATTCCTGGCCGCCGACGTGGCGCTGGCCGCGGGCCTGGTGCTGGTGGTCCTGGTCTTCCTGTGCCTGGGGCGGCACATGATCGGGCTGCTGCGCCTCACCTGGGCCCTGCGGGACGAGGCGGGGATGCTGGCCGCCGACCGGCCCGGTGTCGACGAGTCGGCGCGGCTGCCGCGATCCCCCGCCACCGGCCTGTCCCGGCTGATCGCCGCGATCGACAGCCTGCGCCAGGCGCAGGCCGGCCGCCGGCAGGGGCTGGCCCGCGCACTGCAGTCGGCGGAACGGATCCTCGACGCGCTGCCCGATCCGCTGCTCATTCTCGACGGGGAGCGGCGGGTGCTGCGTGCCAATCACCGCGCCAGCGAGATGTTCGGGCCGCTGGCGGGCCATGACCTGGCCTTTTCGATCCGTCACCCGCAGGTCCTCGACATGGTGGACACCGTGCTGGCGCAGGATCTCGACCGCGCCGAGACGGAATTCGTGCTGGCGGATTCCGAGCGCACCATCAGGGCGCAGTGCGTCCGCTACGGCCGCGGCGGCACGGTGCCGGCGCGCGGCGGAACCGCGGTCGCAATGCTCCTGCTGCACGACCTGACCGCCGTGAAGCGGGTGGAACAGATGCGCGCCGATTTCGTCGCCAATGCCAGCCACGAACTGAAGACGCCGCTGGCGTCGCTGATCGGCTTCATCGAGACCTTGCAGGGCCCGGCGCGCGACGACCGGGACGCGCATGAGCGTTTCCTCGCCATCATGGCGGAACAGGCCGACCGGATGTCACGCCTGGTGCGGGACCTGCTGTCGCTGTCGCAGATCGAGCTGAACGAGCATTCGCCGCCGGACGGGCGGGTCGACCTCGCCGACCTGGCGCGGCATGTGGCGCATGCCCTGCAGCCGCCGGCGGCCGCCAGGGAGGTGACCCTGACGGCGACGGCCGCGCCGGGGCTGCCTGCCGTGGTCGGCGATCGCGACCAGATCGAGCAGATCCTGCTGAACCTGGTCGACAATGCGATCAAGTACGGCCACGAGGGCGGCCGCGTCGACCTGGTGGTGCAGCGGGCCGGGCCGGTGGGGAGCAGCCAGGTGCCTGCGCGGCTGCGCGACGGGGTGATGATCGCGGTGTCCGACCAGGGCGAGGGCATACCGCGGGAGTTCCTGTCGCGCCTGACCGAGCGATTCTATCGCGTGGACCAGGCGCGCAGCCGGGCGCTCGGCGGAACCGGCCTGGGCCTGGCCATCGTCAAGCATATCGTCAACCGGCACCGTGGCATCCTGTCGATCCACAGCATCCTGGGGATCGGGACGACCTTCACCGTGGTGCTGCCGGCGGCCAGTATCCCGGACGGCGATGGCGGGACGGCGGCGACGGACAACGATGCCGGCGCCTGACCGCGCGGCTGGCTATTGCGAGAAGCGGTTGCGCTTGAGCGCGGCGATCAGCGAGTCCAGGCCGCCGCCGCCGCTGCGCATCACCGACGCGAATTCCGAACGCTGGGTGATGGCCATGCTGATTCCCTCGATGATCACGTCGAGGATCTTGAAACTGCCGCCCGACTCGCGCAGCCGCCAATCCACCTTGGTCGCCGGGCCGGTGACCTGCACGATCTCGGAGCCGACCACCACGCTGTCATCGATCTTCCGGGCCGTGCCGACCTTGAGCTTCTCCCCGGAATACTGGCTGAGCCGCTGGGCATAGGTGTTCACCACGAAGTTGGTGAACAGGTCGACATATTCGGTCTGCTGTGCCTCGGTCCCGGCCCGCCAGGCGGCACCCGCGACGAAGCGGGCGATCGATTCCACGGCGAACTTGTCGCGGAAAAGCTCGGCAAAGCGGCTGGCCCGTTGCTCCGGAGACAGCGACTTGTCCGCCAGGAACGAGATCGCCTCGTCGCCCAGCTTCACCACGAAGGCCTTGCCCTGGGCGGTTGCCGCATCGTCCTGCGCCCGTGCCTGGGATGGCAGCCCCGCGACGATCAGGACGGCGATGACCGCGATTGCGGCCAGGGCACCAAGCGACCCGGCTGCGGCGGCGCGGGATCGGCTGGAGAGGGCTGAGATCGTCATCTTCATGTTCCACGCTGCTGGGGAGATGGGCGATCCGCGCCGCGTCGCGGGCGGACGACCGCCCGGCTGCAGGACCGCGGGCCGCGGGGGCGGACGCAGGGGGGCGAGGGCGGGACCGGTGCCTGCGCTATGCCTGGCCGCCGTCACTCGAACTTCGGCAGGCTCGTCTGGGCGGCGCCGCTTTCGCCCTTCGCGGCGCGTATGTCCGCCGCACGCCGCTGGAGATACAGGCTGCGCATCGAGGCATAGAAGTCGACCGATGTCGCCTCGAGCTCGTCGAGCACGCCCAGCGCCTGCGAACGGGCGTTCACGGCGGTGGCGACGCCGCGGGCGATCGGGAAGGCGATCATGTCGCGATTCAGGGCGATCCGGTTGAACGGGTCGGCCAGGGCGTCGACGGCATAGCCCAGGCCGTCGCGCACCGTGGAGGGGCCGATCAGCGGCAGCACCAGATAGGCGGTGTCGCCGACCCCCCAGACCGCGAGGGTCTCGCCGAAATCGGCATCGCGGACCTGGATATCGGGGGTCACGTCCATCAGGCCGGCCATGCCCATGAAGGAGTTGGCCGCGAACTTGCCCATCGCCTTGCCGGCATTGTCGATATCGCCCTGCAGGATGGAGTTCGCAAAGACGATCGGCTGGTTGAGATTGACCAGCACGTTGTTGACGGCGTGCTGAACGCCCACCGGAAGCACGTCGTGATAGACCGTGGCGGCCGGGCGCAGAAGCCAGAAATCGATACCCTTGTTGATCGAGAAGACGAAGCGGTTCACCGGCTCCAGCGGGTCCTGCCTGGCATAGGGGTCGCTGGGGATGCCGGAATCGGCATTGCCCTCGCCCCCGTCGCCGCGATCGCCGCTGGACGCACAGGCCGCCAGGGCAAGAAACGTCAGCAGCGCGGCGCCGCGCATGACATGGCGCAGGGCCGGTATCGGCCCGACCCGCCGGCGCTGCTCAGCAGGGGCCGCCGGATCCCGTCCGCCCGTCGATTCGACCGTCAGTATCAACACATTCTTGGACCTGTACCCTTGCCTGTCGACAGAGAATGACCCGGTCTTGGCAATGCCTCGGAGCCGATGCCGCCTGCCGGGGTGCTGCCGCCCGGCAGCCCTGGATTCCCCGTCCGATCGACATGTCTCCCCATCTACCGCCTGCGCCCCTCGAACAGCTGCCACTGGACCGGCTGTCCCCGGGACAAGGCCCGCCATTGGCCCGGCTGCAGGGACCGATCCGCAGGCTCCCGGCTGCTGCCGGTCCGCATCGTTGATCGCCTCCGCGCCAGGGCGGCCGGCTGGCCAAACCAAACCCCGCTCCGCGACCGGGAAGGCCGCAGAGTGCGAATCCCTAGCACAGCGGCCCGCGCTAGGCGAGAAATCGGGATGGCCGTTGCGCCGATAGGACGGTGCTGTTGCTCAAATGCCGCGACGCCGGGGGCGGCCGCCCGGCCGGGGCGGCTCATGCACGGCGCGGCGCGACTTGAAATGAGATATAAAGATATGTTTATATGCGTCTATGAACAATGTGACTGTTGAAATCTCGATCGAACCGGCGGCAGGGCCATGGACCAGCTCCTCGCAGCGTTGAAGGCGGCAGCCGAGCCGACCCGGCTGCGGATCCTGGCGATCTGCGCGCGGGCGGAGCTGACCGTCTCGGAACTCACCCTGGTGCTGGGCCAGAGCCAGCCGCGCGTCTCGCGCCATCTGAAGCTGCTCGTCGCGGCCGGCCTGCTCTCGCGCCATCCGGAAGGCGCCTGGGTGTTCTATCGCCTGGCCGATCGCCCGGACGGCGAGGGCGACCTGCCGGGGTCCGTCCTGACACGGTCCCTGGTGCAGCTCGTGCCGTCCGACGACGCGGTCGTGCAGCGCGACATGGCCCGCCTGGAATCGGTGCGGCAGGGCCGGGCGGAAGCGGCCGGCGACTATTTCCGCGCCAATGCCGCGCATTGGAGCCAGATCCGATCGCTCTATGTCGACGAGGCCGTGGTCGAGGGCGCCCTGCGGGAGATCATCGGCCAGGAGCCGATCGGCGACTTCCTCGACATCGGCACCGGCACCGGCCGGATGCTGGAGATCTTCGCAGCCGGTGCGCGTCGCGCCTTCGGCTTCGACATGAGCCGGGAGATGCTCGGCTATGCGCGCTCCACCCTGGAGCAGGCCGGCCTGGTGAACTGCCAGGTGCGGTTGGGCGACATGTACGGCCTGCCGCTCGCGGCGGCGAGTGCCGACACGATCATGTACCACCAGGTGCTGCATTTCGCCGACGACCCGGCCGCCGGCATTGCCGAGGGCGCGCGCCTGCTGCGCCCCGGCGGGCGGCTGATCGTCGTGGATTTCCTGCCGCACGACCAGGAGCAGCTGCGCGACGCCCATGCCCATCGCAGGCTCGGCTTTTCCGACCAGGAGGTGGCGCGCTGGTTCCGCGCCGTCGGGCTGGATCCGGAGGGCGGCCGGCACCTGCCGGGCAAGCCGCTGACGGTCGGCATCTGGACGGCCCGCGCCGCCGCGCCGGCGGCAGCCGGGGCGGGCCAGGGCGAAGCCGGTCACGACGACACCGATCGCGACGACACCGATCGCGGGGACACCAATCACGGGGAGACGGCCCGGCCGGCAGCGGAGAGCGCCGGCAGGCCCGTCACCTACCTGACCGAAGACAAAGTACGGGAGGCCGCGTCATGAAGGCTGGAGCAGAACGGACCATCGAGGCGGCGCGCGCCGCCCTGCAGGACAATGCCGCGCTGGCCGAGATCGGGCCGCGCCGGCGCCTTGCCGTGTCGTTCGAGTTCTTCCCGCCGAAGACGGAGGAGATGGAGGCCACCTTGTGGCGGTCGGTGCAGCGCCTGGCGCCGCTGGCGCCGCGCTTCGTCTCCGTCACCTACGGGGCCGGCGGGTCCACCCGGGAGCGGACGCATGCCACGGTCGCCCGCATCCGGCGCGAGACGAACCTGCAGCCCGCCGCACACCTGACCTGCGTCGATGCCAGCCGCGACGAGGTGGATGCGGTCGCCCGCGCCTACTGGGATGCCGGCATCCGGCATGTCGTGGCGTTGCGCGGCGATGCGCCGCCCGGTGCCGACGGCTTCAGCGCCCATCCCGAGGGCTATGCCACCTCCACGGAGCTGGTGGCCGGCCTGAAGCGGATTGCCGATTTCGAGATCAGCGTCGGCTGCTATCCGGAGATCCATCCGGAGAGCGTGTCCAGCCGGATGGAGCTGGAATATCTGCGCCAGAAGGTCGAGGCCGGCGCGGAGCGGGCGGTCTCGCAGTACTTCTTCGACACCGACTGTTTCCTGCGCTTCCTGGAGCGGGTGCGCGGCGTTGGCATCGAAGTGCCGGTGGTGCCCGGCATCCTGCCGGTGGTCAGCTTCAAGCAGGTCAGGCGCTTCTCGCAGGCCTGCGGCGCCAGCATTCCGGCCTGGATGGCGGACATGTTCGACGGGCTCGATGGCGACCCGGAGACGGCGAAGCTGGTCGCCGCCTCGATCGCGGTCGAGCAGTGCCGCCGGCTGCAGGCCGAGGGCATCAACGACATCCATTTCTACACATTGAACCGGGCCGACCTGACCTATGCGATCTGCCACATGCTGGGGATCCGGCCGCGGCCGGACATGCCGGCGCCGGCGGATGCGACAGATGCGGCTGCGGCTGCGGGCAAGGGTGCGCAGGCGGCGGCCCCCCAGGGAGCATCGGCATGAACGACGACCTGAAGACCGCCCGCGCGGCGCGCCAGGCAAAGCTGGCGGAGCTGCTGGCGCAGCGGATCCTGGTGCTCGACGGCGCGATGGGCACGGCGATCCAGGGCTATAGCCTGTCGGAGGAGGATTATCGTGGCGAACGCTTCGCCGACTGGGCCTCCGACCTGAAGGGCAACAACGACCTGCTGGTGCTGAGCCGGCCGGAAGTGATCCGCGAGATCCACGAGGCCTATTTCGAGGCAGGCGCCGATTTCGCATCCTCCAACAGCTTCAACGGCACCCGCATCAGCCAGGCCGATTACGGCATGGAGGATCTTGCCGCCGAGATCTCCTTCGCCGCCGCGAAGCTGGCGCGCGAGGCCGCGGATGCGGTGACGGCCCGCGATCCGGACCGGCCGCGCTTCGTGATCGGCGCGCTGGGCCCGACCAATCGGACCGCCAGCGTCTCGCCCGACGTGAACAATCCCGGCTTCCGCAACACCAGCTTCGACGAACTGGCGGATGCCTACGAGGAATCGGCCCGCGCGCTGTGGCAGGGTGGCGCCGACCTCCTGCTGGTGGAAACCATCTTCGACACCCTGAACGCCAAGGCGGCCTTGTTCGGCATCAGCCGGCTGCAGGACGATACCGACGAGACGGTGCCGGTCATGGTCTCCGGAACGATCACCGACATGTCGGGGCGCAACCTGTCCGGCCAGACGGCCGAGGCGCTGTGGAACTCGATCCGCCATGCTGGCCCGTTCAGCATGGGCATGAACTGCAGCTTCGGCGCCGAGCAGCTGCGGCCGGCCATCGTGGAGCTGTCCAAGATCGCCGACGTGCCGATCTGCGCCTATCCCAATGCCGGCCTGCCCAACGAGCTGGGCGAGTATGACGAGACGCCGGAGACCACGGCCGGCTTCCTGCGGGGCTGGGCCGAGGACGGGCTGATCAACATGGTCGGGGGCTGCTGCGGCACCACGCCGGCGCATATCCGGGCGATCGCCGATGCGGTCGCCGGGCTGGCGCCGCGACCGATCCCGGAAGTGTCGCGGGTCATGCGGCTGTCCGGACTGGAGCCCTTCGTCCTGACCGGCTGAGCCTATGGCTCCCGCGTTCCGCGACTGAGGCGGGACATCCCATTCCGGGCGGCATGCCGCCCAAAACGCGTATCGGAGGCATCATGACGGCGAGCAAGGCATCGCAGCGCTTCATCAATATCGGCGAGCGCACGAACGTCACCGGCTCGGCGAAGTTCAAGAAGCTGATCCTGGACGGCGACTACGAGGCCGCCGTCGAGGTGGCGCGCCAGCAGGTGCAGAACGGCGCCCAGATCATCGACGTCAACATGGACGAGGCGATGCTGGATTCCGAGAAGGCGATGACGACCTTCCTGAACCTGATCTCCGCCGAGCCCGATATCGCCCGCGTGCCGGTGATGGTCGATTCCTCGAAGTGGACGGTGATCGAGGCCGGCCTGAAATGCCTGCAGGGCAAGGGCATCGTGAACTCGATCAGCATGAAGGAGGGCGAGGCGCCGTTCCTCGAGCAGGCACGCCTGCTGCGCCGCTACGGCGCCGCGGTGGTCGTGATGGCCTTCGACGAGCAGGGCCAGGCCGACACGGCGGCACGCAAGATCGAGATCTGCGAGCGCTCCTACAAGCTTCTGACGGAGTCCGTCGGCTTCCCGCCGGAGGATATCATCTTCGACCCGAACATCTTCGCGGTCGCGACCGGCATCGAGGAGCACAACAACTACGCGGTCGACTTCATCGAGGCGACGCGCGAGATCAAGAAGCGCCTGCCGTACTGCCATATCTCCGGCGGCGTCTCCAACGTCTCCTTCTCGTTCCGGGGCAACAACCCGGTGCGCGAGGCGATGCACTCGGTGTTCCTCTATCACGCCATCGCCGCCGGCATGGACATGGGCATCGTCAATGCCGGCCAGCTGGCGGTCTATGCGCAGATCCCGGCGGAGCTGCGCGAGCGGGTGGAGGATGTCATCCTCAACCGCCGCGAGGATGCCACCGACCGGCTGCTGGAGATTGCCGAGCGCTTCAAGGGGGACGGCCAGGCGGCGAAGGAACAGGACCTCTCCTGGCGCGAGCAGGACGTCAACGGCCGCCTGACCCATGCGCTGGTGCAGGGCATCGCCGACTGGATCGTGGAGGATACCGAGGAGGCCAGGCTGCAGGCCGACAAGCCGCTGGAGGTAATCGAGGGGCCGCTGATGGACGGCATGAACGTGGTCGGCGACCTGTTCGGCTCCGGCCAGATGTTCCTGCCGCAGGTGGTGAAGTCCGCCCGCGTCATGAAGAAGGCGGTGGCCCACCTGATCCCCTATATCGAGGAGGAGAAGCGGGCCACAGGCAATA
>JAVJON010000006.1:0-167104 GCA_040216765.1 Sneathiellaceae bacterium
GTTCTCCGGCCTCATGCGTTCTATAGCTTCGTCATGCGCGGGCTTGTCCCGGTCGCCGGGCGATGCCCGGCAACCCATCGCGCCGCACCTCAATAAGATCAGGCCATTATTGAACCTGGCGGCACCATGGACCACCGCGACGCGCGCGGTGGTGACGATTGCGGGAACGCAAGGACATCCGTGTCCAGCGTCAGCGGTTGGTCCCGCAAGCCCGGCAAAGTCGCGGCCTTGAGCGAATGCCGGCCATGCTCAACCGGACAACCGTGGGACAGGCCCGCGGGTGGCGAGGGGCGACCGGCCTCTCAGCGGTCGTCAGCGCATCGCCCATCCGTTCCCAGGTTCTCACCGCCGCAGGGCATATTCCAGGACCAGCTGCGTGACATGGGCCAGCCAACCGTCGCGTGCGGTGACGGTGTCCAGGTCGCGGGCCAGGTAGTTCGACAGGGTCCAGCGGTTGGACAGATAGAAATAGAGCAGCCCGGAAAAGGTCAGGAACAGGTCGCCGGCCGTCACGTCCCGGCGGAACAGCCCCGCGGCGATGCCGCGCTGCAGCAGGTCCTCCAGGATCCGCATCTTCGGCGAGGCGATGCTGCGGATCGCCTCGGACTCGCGCAGATGGGCAGCCTTGTAGAGGTTTTCCGTCGCCAGCAGGCCCAGGAATTCCGGATTGTCCTGATAGTAGTGCCAGGTGAAGCTGATCAGGGCTTTCAGGGCGTCCCGCGGGTCCAGCCGGTCGAGTTCCAGCGCCTGCTCCGCCTCCGCCTGGCGCTGGTACAGATGCTCCAGCGCCGCCACATAGAGCCCCTGCTTGCTGCCGAAATAATAGTACAGGCTGCGTTCGTTGGAATTGGCGCGCTGTGCGATCCGGTCGGTCCGTGCGCCGCCGAAGCCGGCGCTGGCGAATTCCTGGATGCCGGCTTCCAGCAGGGCCGCGCGGGTCACCGCCGGGGCCCGCTCGCCCTTCCTGCGGGGCTTCGTCGCCCGCCCTGCCTGTGCTGCTGCCTTGCCTGCCGGCATCGCGCTCCCCAGAATATCAGTGAATACTTACATAAAGGGGCGGCCGTCGTCCATACCGGCCGGATGTGCGTTCGAACATTCGAATGTCAGAAAACCGTCACCGATCGGTACCCAGGGCTGTAACAAACCGCACCTAGAACCGCGGCCTGGATCGATCGGACGCGGAACCGCCGTGCAGGCCACTTCTCTCTCCCCCAGACAGGTCGACATCGTCGAGCGGGTACGCACCCTGGGCTTCCAGTCCACTGCCGCCCTGGCGGTGCGCTTCGCCGTCACCGAGCAGACGATCCGGCGCGACGTCAACGACCTGTGCCGGCACGGCCTGCTGCGCCGGCGGCATGGCGGCGTGGAGCTGCCCGCGCCGAACCTGAACCTGGGGATCGAGCAGCGCCGCATCCTGCAGTTCGCGGCAAAGGACAGGGTCGCCAGGCTCGCGGCATCGCAGATCCCGCAGGGTGCCTCGCTGGCGGTCAGCATCGGCACCACGCCGGAGATCGTCCTGCGCCACCTGAAGCATTGTCGCGGCCTGCGCGTGGTGACCAACAGCATGGCGGCCGCGATGACCGCCCTGGGACTGCCGGAAGCGGAGGTCACCATGGCGGGCGGGCGGGTCCGGCCCGAGGGCTGGGACGTGCTGGGCGACCAGGCGGAGCGGATGTTCGCCGCGCACAAGGTGGATATCGGCCTGTTCGGCGTCGGCGGCGTGGATGGCGACGGCTGCCTCCTGGATTTCGCGGAGGAGGAGATCCGTGTCCGTGCGGCGATCGCCGCCAATTGCCGGACCCGCTTCCTGGTGCTGGATCACAGCAAGTTCGGCCGGCCCGCCCATGTCCGCGGCGGCACCATCGCCGATGCCGACCTGGTGTTCTGCGATCGCAGCCCGCCGCAGCCGATCGTGGCGCAGCTTGCGGCGGCGGGGCGCGCGCTCCTGGTCGCCGACGCTGCCGGGGGGATGGCATGAACGGCATGCCTGCGGGCCGCATCGGCGGCGGCGAGGTCGAAGTGCGGGAGCTGGCGCGGCGCTGGGGCGATACCGCCGCGCTGGACGGTATCTCCTTCACCGCGGAGGCGGGCCGCTTCACCGTGCTGCTCGGCCCCTCCGGCTGCGGCAAGTCGACCACCCTGCGGCTGGTGGCCGGCATCGACACGGCCAGCGCAGGCAGCATCCGCATCGGCGGCCGCGACGTGACCGCCGCGCCGCCGGCGGCGCGCGGCATCGCCATGGTGTTCCAGTCCTATGCCCTGTTCCCCCATCTGGACGTGGCGGAGAACATCCTGTTCGGGCTGAAGGTGCGCGGCACGCCCCGGGCGGAGCGCCAGGCGCGGCTGGCACGCACCGCAACGCTCCTGGGACTGGAAGGGCTGCTGGGACGAAAGCCGTCGCAGCTCTCCGGCGGGCAGCAGCAGCGGGTGGCGCTGGGCCGGGCGATCATCGCCGAGCAGCCGGTCTGCCTGATGGACGAACCGCTGTCGAACCTCGATGCCAAGCTGCGGCACGAGATGCGGATCGAGATCCGGGCGCTGCAGCGCAAGCTGGGCATCACGATGCTCTACGTGACCCACGACCAGGCCGAGGCGATCGCCATGGCCGACCGCATCGTGCTGCTGCATGACGGGCGGATCGCGCAGGACGCGGCCCCGCAGCAGATCTATGGCGCCCCGGCCAGCCTGACCGTCGCGCGCTTCATCGGCACGCCGCCGATGAACCTGCTCCACCTGGCGCCGGGCCCCGGGGGGCATGCGATCCGCGGCATGACGCAGCCGGTCCTGCGCCTGCCGGTGGCGGGGCCGCTGATCCTGGGTTTGCGGCCGGAGGAGGTCGCGCCGGTCGCCGTCGGCGGCCTGCCGGCCACGGTCGAGGGCCTGGAATATCTCGGCGCCGACAGCCTGGTCGACTGCCGCCTGGGCAGCGAGCGGCTGACCCTGCGCCTGCCTGGCGCGGCGCCGCTGCCGCCGGGCGGAACGGTGCGGCTGGGCTGGCCGCCGGCGGCAATGCACCTGTTCGACGAGACGACAGGCGAACGGCTGCACGCGCTTTCCGACGCGGCCGCCGGCATGGCGGCCGCCTGGGAGGAATGCGCCGGCTGACCGGCCGGCGCGATGGAGGCCGCCGGCAGTGCCGGCGGCGAAACGACAGGGTTGAGAGAGGATCGAGACCGATGAGGCATTTCAGCAAGCGGCTGGGGCAGGGCGCCCTGGCGGCCGGCCTGGCATTGGCGATGTCCGGCGGGTTGTCCGGCACGGCCCAGGCGACCGACCTGCAGTTCTTCTTTCCCGTGGCCGTCGGCGGCAAGGCGGCCGAGACGATCCAGGGGCTGACCGACGCCTATCTGGCGCAGCATCCGGAGGTGAAGATCGATGCGGTCTATGCCGGCAGCTACCAGGACACCATCACCAAGACCCTGACGGCGGTGCGCGGCGGCGAGCCGCCGCAGCTTTCGGTGATCCTGGCGGTCGACATGTTCACCCTGATCGAGGAGGACGCCATTGCGGCGTTCGAGGACCTGGCGACCAGCGAGGCGGAGAAGGCCTGGCTGACCTCGTTCTATCCGGCCTTCATGGAGAACAGCCGCACCGGGGGCAAGACCTATGGCATCCCGTTCCAGCGCTCCACGCCCGTGCTGTACTGGAACAAGGCGGCCTTCGAGGCGGCCGGCCTGGACCCCGAGGTGCCGCCGGCCACCTGGGACGAGATGGTGGCGTTCGGCAAGAAGCTGACGAAGCGCGATGCCTCCGGCAACGTCACGCAGTGGGGCGTGCGGATCCCGTCCTCCGGCTTCCCGTACTGGCTGTTCCAGGGCCTGACCACGCAGAACGGCGTGATCCTGGCCAACGATGCGGGCAACAGGACCAATTTCGACGACCCGAAGGTGGTCGAGGCGCTGCAGTTCCTGGTCGACCTGTCCGGCAAGTACGAGGTGATGGCGCCGGGCATCATCGAATGGGGCACCACGCCGAAGGCCTTCTTCGAGGGCGAGACGGCGATGATGTGGACCACGACCGGCAACCTGACGAACGTGCGCGCCAATGCGCCCTTCCCGTTCGGTGTCGCCATGCTGCCGGCCCATGAGCGCCGCGGCGCGCCGACCGGCGGCGGCAATTTCTACATCTTCAACGAATCCAGCGACGAACAGAAGAAGGCCTCGCTGGACTTCATCCGGTGGATCACCGCGCCGGAGCAGGCGGCGAAATGGACCATCGCGACCGGCTATGTCGCGCCGCGGCCCGACGCCTGGGAGACGCCGGAGATGCAGGCCTATGTGAAGGACTTCCCGCCCGCGCTGGTCGCCCGCGACCAGCTCGAATTCGCGGTGGCGGAGCTCTCCACCTACCAGAACCAGCGCATCACGCAGATCCTGAACGACGCGCTGGAGGCGGCGATCACCGGCGGCAAGACGCCGGAGGCGGCGCTGCAGGAGGCGCAGGCAAAGGCCGAGGCGATCCTGAAGGCCTATCGCTGAAGCAGGTGCGGGCCGGCGGCACCCGCCGCCGGCCCGGCAATGCTGGATGACAATGCCGTTCGCACCCTCCACAGCGTCATCCTCGGCCCCCGGGCCGAGGATCCATTCCGCCATCTCCGCGGCGCCCCGCCACTTGCGGAATGGGTCCTCGGGTCAGGCCCGAGGACGACGGCGGTTCGTTGCCGAGGCAGTCCCATGACCGCGCGCCGCGCATGGGTCTACGCCTGGCTGTTCCTCGGCCCGGCGCTGATCCCGCTGATCGCCTTCACCCATTATCCGGCGGCGATCACCCTGTGGGACAGCTTCTTCTCCACCCCGCGGGGGCGCCGCCCGGCGGAGTTCGTGGGGCTGGAGAACTACGACAGGCTGCTGTCCGACGGGGTGTTCTGGCAGGTGCTGGGCAATAATGCCTGGTACGCGCTGCTGACCATTCCGCTGTCGATCGGGCTGGCCCTGGCCATGGCGCTGTGGGTGAACGGCCGGCTGCGGGGCCGCGGCTTCCTGCGCATGGCCTATTTCACCCCGACCGTGCTGCCGCTGATCGCGGTGGCGAACATCTGGATGTTCTTCTACACGCCCGGCTTCGGGCTGATCGACCAGCTGCGCGGCCTGTTCGGCCTGGCGCAGTGGAACTGGCTCGGCGATCCGGCGACGGCCCTCAACGCCCTGATCGTCGTGGCGGTGTGGAAGGAGGCCGGCTTCTTCATGATCTTCTACCTGGCCGCATTGCAGACCATGCCGCCCGACCTGCGCGCGGCCGCGGCGATCGAGGGGGCCAGCCGCTGGACCTTCTTCCGGCGGGTGACCTTTCCGCTGCTGATGCCGACCACCCTGTTCGTCCTGGTCAACGCGATGATCAATGCGATCCGGCTGGTGGACCATGTCTTCGTGATGACCGAGGGCGGGCCCGACAATGCCACCGCGCTGCTGCTGTTCTATGTCTACGAGACGGCGTTCCGGTTCTGGGACACCGCCTATGCCGCAACCCTGACGGTGGTCATCCTGGCGATCCTGGGGGTCACCGCGATCGGCCAGTTCGTGGTGCTGGACCGGCGGGTGCATTACCGGTGAGGGGGGAGGCGCCGCTCCCCCAGCCGTCATTCCGGGCCTTGAGCCTGGAATCCATTCCGCAAGCCGCGCAGCGCCTCGGGGCTGGCGGCTGGCATCGACCGTCCCCCCTCGTCACTCGCGGACTTGTTCCGCGAGTCCATCGTGCAGTTGCCCAGCAGTCGCAGGCACGTTGCTGCACCATTGAAACAGGCCCGGCGATGGACCCGCGGGACAAGCCCGCGGGTGACGCACGGGCGGCAGGCGATCACTTGTCATGAACCGCGCCCGCTTCGACATCGACCGGGCGCTGAACCTCGCGGGCGCCTGGCTGCTGGCCCTGCTCTGGGTCGCGCCGCTCGCCTATGCGGTCTGGACCGCGTTTCATCCGGGCGCCTGGTCGACCCGCTTCGACCCGATGGCGCCGCTCACCCTGGAGAACTTCGTCCATGCCTGGCAGGCGGCGCCCTTCGCCCGCTATTTCCTGAACTCCGTCCTGCTGGTCACGTCGATCCTCGTGGGGCAGTTCGTGCTCTGCACCCTGGCCGCCTTCGCCTTCGCGCGGTTCCGCTTCCCGGGCCGCGACCTGCTGTTCGTCGCGGTGCTGCTGCAGCTGATGATCCTGCCGGACATTCTGATCGTGGAAAACTACCAGACCATGCGCGCCCTGGGCCTGGTCGACACGATCCTGGCGATCGGCCTGCCCTACATGGCCTCGGCGTTCGGCATCTTCCTGCTGCGCCAGACCTTCCTGACCGTCCCGCGGGAACTGGACGATGCCGCCCGGGTGGAGGGCGCGGGCTTCCTGCAGCTCCTGTGGAAGGTCTATGTCCCGCTGGCGGCGCCGACCTACCTGGCCTATGGCCTGGTTTCGGTCAGCCACCACTGGAACAACTTCCTGTGGCCGCTGATCATCACCAACTCGGTGGAGACCCGCCCGGTCACTGTCGGCCTGTCGGTCTTCGCCGCGACCGACCAGGGGGTCGACTGGTCGGTGATCACCTCCGCCACATTGATGACGGCCGGCCCGCTGCTGGTCGCCTTCCTGCTGTTCCAGCGCCAGTTCGTGCAGAGCTTCATGCGGGCCGGCGTGAAGTGAGCGGGCCTATTCGGCGGCGTCCTCCGCGCTTTCCTTCAGGGCCTGTTCCGGGGTGACGTCCTGGTCCAGCTGCATCGCCGTGCCGTTCATGCAGTAGCGCAGCCCGGTCGGTGCCGGGCCGTCCTCGAAGACATGGCCCAGATGGGCGTCGCAGGCGGCACAGAGGACCTCGGTGCGGGTCATGAAGAAGCTGCGGTCGCTCTTGGTCGCCACATTCTCCTCGGCGATCGGCGCGGTGAAGCTGGGCCATCCGGTGCCGGAATCGAACTTCGTGTCCGAGGCGAAGAGCGGCGTGCCGCAGCAGATGCAGCGATAGACGCCGGGTGCCTTGCTGTCCCAGTTCGGCCCGGTGAAGGCCCGTTCGGTGCCGTGCTTGCGGGCGACCTTGTACTGCTCCGGGGTGAGCAGCGCGCGCCACTCCTCGTCGGAACGGTGGATGCGATTGACCATGGGTGCCTCCTGTCAGGATGCCGCCTCAGCGGGCATGGGCGTGATCGGCGTCACCGGTAATCTTGGCGTTGTTGATGTGCAGGAAAAGGGCAAAAGCGTCGTAGGGCACGACACGCAGGTCCTGCAGGATCGCCTGGGGGCTGTGGGCGGCCACCGCGCGCCCCTCGCCCAGGACCAGATCGGCGGGATCGTCGGTCGGCAGGGTGACCTCGTAGAAGTCGCGCGGCATCGTCTCGAGTCCGGCAAAGGCGAAGTCGAAGGTCAGCCGCATGAAATAGCGATAGCTGGCCGGCGGCGTCCCCAGTTCCTCGGTCAGTTCGCGAACCAGCGCCTGCTCCGGCGTCTCGCCGGCCTCGATGGCGCCGCCGAACAGCCCCCAATGGTCCGGGTACCAGATGCCCGGGATGTCGTCCCGCAACTGCAGCAGGTAGCGGGCATCGGGCAGCCGCACCAGGGCGGCCACTGCCGGCCGCGGCACCAGCGGCAGCGGTGCGTCGACAAAGGCATGATCGGGCATCGGGGACCTCGAGCGGGCGGGACGGGCAGGCAAGCAGGTGTGTTAGAGCATCATGCCGCCGACGGGTCGAGCGCGACGGTCGCCGCCCCGTTCGCCCCGGGGCGGGCAATCGGGGATTGATCCCGCAGCCCCGACGGGACCATAACCGGACCTGTCGCGGCGCGGGGGCCGCCGTTTCGTTGCAAACCAACGCAGAAGGCCTGAAATGACAGAACCGCAGGATGTCCTCGACTTCTGGTTCGCGCCGGATGTGGTCGCATTGCATTGGAAGAAGGATCCGGATTTCGACGAGCGGATCCGCGCGCGCTTCGGTGCCGCACATGCGGATGCCGCGGCGGGGCGCCTGGACCATTGGCGGTCGACGGCAGACGGCGCGCTGGCGCTGCTGATCCTGCTGGACCAGTTCAGCCGCAACCTGTTCCGCGACAGCCCGAAGGCCTATGCCTGCGATGCGGAGGCCCGCCAGATCGCCTTCGACGCCCTGGCGCGTGGCCTGGACCTGAAGGTGGCGCAGGACCGCCGGCATTTCTTCTACCTGCCGCTGGAACATTCCGAGGATCCCGCGCATCAGGACCGCTGCGTCGAACTGATGCGCAGCCGCACCGGCGACCAGAACTTCGTGGACTATGCCAAGGCGCACCAGCGCATCGTCGCCCGCTTCGGTCGTTTTCCGCACCGCAACGCGGTGCTGGGCCGGGTCTCGACCGCGGAGGAGGAGGCCTTCCTGCTGGAACCCAACTCGTCGTTCTGACCGCTCAGTTGTCGCCCGCGGCGCCGCGCAGGGCCAGCACCTCGATGGTGCCCCGGCCTTCGCTGCAGGGCAGCCATCGCGCCGGCCGTGCGGTCAGCATCACCCGTGCCCCCGGTGTGAAGGTCCAGCTGTCGCTGACCAGGGCATAGCGGTGGCCCCCGGCCGTCTCCAGCAGCATGCAGTCGCTGCCCTGCCGCAGGGTGCCGCCGACGGTCAGGACGCCTTCGGCGATCTGCCAGACCGGCGCCTGGCCGCCGGTGCCGGTGACCAGGAAGCGGCCGCTGGTCAGGCCGGGACCGTCGCTGGCCTTCACGGTGAACACCAGATCGTCGCCGGGCCCGGCCCATTCGGGCACGGCGACAGCCTGCTCCAGGCTGCCCGCGGTGCCGATCGCGGCGGTGGCGAGCTGCTGCATGTCGGCGCCCGGCAGCCCGACGCCGATCGCCGCCGGGCCCGGCGGCAGCCCGGTGGCGGTCACCGTCACGGTGGACCCGACAGTGCCGCTGCGTGGCGCAATCCCCATGCTCTGCACGGTCCGCCGGGGCGGCCGGTAGCCGTCGTCGGTCAGGCCGTCGCGGTTCGCCGGCCGGCCGGTGACGGTCTCTATGTCGGACGGGGCGGGCGCGGGACGCTTCTCCGCCGTCGCCGCGGCCGGCGCCGGCGCCGTGCCGGCGGCCTGCGGCCGGTCCGACCCGGGCAGGCGCAGCGCCCAGCCGAGCTGCAGGCGCCGCGGGTCGGTGATCTGTGGATTGGCCTGCAGCAGCGCCGCGACGGAGCTGTCGCACCGGCGCGCGATGCCCGCCAGGGTGTCGCCGCTGGTCACGGTGACTGTGTCGCCGCAGGGCCCGGCCGCGGCTGCAGGCGGAGCCGGGGCGAGCAGCGCGCCAACGGCCGCCATGGCCAGGGCCGCCGCGCGACGTCGCGCCGCGGCCGGGGATCTGCGCGGACTGCCTTGGATCATGCGATACCTCCGGCCGCCACTGTCCCGCAGCGGGGGTCGGGACGACAACCGCCCAGCCGGCCGGTCGGTTCCGGCCACCGCTCCGGCCGGCCGCGTCAGGGCCGGCGACGGGCGAACCCGCGACGGGGGATCAGGCGGCGGCTTTCAGCCGGTCGCGATCGTGTGGCGCATCCAGGGTCAGCACCGGCCCGACGGGCACGATGCCGGCCGGATTGACGGTGCGGTGGCTCTCGTAATAGTGGCCCTTGATGTGCCGCATGTTCACCGTCCCGGCAATGCCGGGATGCTGGTAAAGCTCGCGCAGGTAGTTCTGCAGGTTCGGATAGTCGGCGATGCGGCGCAGGTTGCACTTGAAATGGCCGGCATAGACCGGATCGAAGCGCACCAGGGTGGTGAACAGGCGCCAGTCCGCCTCCGTCAGCCGGTCGCCGGCCAGGTAGCGCTGCGCGGCGAGCCGCTCCTCCATTTCGTCGAGCGCGGCGAACAGCGCGGCGAAGGCCTCCTCATAGGCCGCCTGGGTGGTGGCGAAGCCGCACTTGTACACGCCGTTGTTGATGGCGTGGTAGACGCGCTCGTTGACCGCATCGATCGTGTCGCGCAGGTCGCGGGGATAGAAATCCAGGTCCGGATTGCCGATGCCGCCGCCCAGCCCGTCGAAGGCGCTGTTGAAGATGCGGATGATCTCCGCGCTCTCGTTGTTGACGATGGTGCCGGCCTTCTTGTCCCACAGGACGGGGACGGTGACCCGCCCCGTATAGTCGGGGCGCGCCGTCGTATAGACCTCGTGCAGATAGGCGGCGCCGCGCACCGGGTCGGGGATGCAGCCCTCGCGCGTCGAGAACTGCCAGCCGTTCTCCAGCATCAGCCAGTCGACCACCGACAGCGAGATGGCATCTTCCAACCGCTTCAGGCGGCGGAAGATCAGGGCGCGATGCGCCCAGGGACAGGCCAGCGAGACATAGAGATGGTAGCGCCCGGCTTCCGCGGGGAAGCGCGTGCCGCCGACGGTCTCCCGGAACGACGATTCCTGGCGCACGAAATGGCCGTCGGTCTTCCTGGTGTCGTACCATTTGTCCTGCCACGTGCCGTCGACCAGCAATCCCATGGCGTCCTCGCTCTGTTGCCCCGTGGGGTGGTCAGGCCGCCGCCAGCTTCCTGGCGATCTGCGTCACATGCCGGCCCTGGAAGCGGGCCAGCGCGAGTTCCTTCTCGCCCGGCTGGCGGCTGCCATCGCCCAGCGCCATGGTGCCCGCACCGTAGGGCGAGCCGCCGCGACGCTCGTCGATCTCCAGCAGTTCCTTGGCGGAATAGGGCAGGCCGACGATGACCATGCCGTGGTGCATCAGGGTGACCTGGGTGGACAGGATGGTGGTCTCGTTGCCGCCGCCGGTGGCGGTGGAGGTGAACACGCTGCCGGCCTTGCCGATCAGCGCGCCGCTCATCCAATGGCCGCCGGTCTGGTCCCAGAAATTCCGCATCTGCGACGCCATGTTGCCGAAGCGGGTCGGGGTGCCGACGATGATCGCGTCATAGTCCGGCAGTTCCGAAGGCTCCGCGATCGGCGCGGCCTGGTCGAGCTTCGCGCCCGCCTTTTCCGCGACCTCGCGCGGCATCAACTCCGGCACCCGCTTGATGGTGACCTCGGCGCCCTCGACCTGGCGGGCGCCCTCCGCGATGGCCTTCGCCATGGTCTCGATATGGCCATAGGTGGAATAGTAGAGAACGAGAACCTTTGTCATCCGGACCCCTTCACATCGCCTTCGCGACGGGTGCAGTGCCTGTCAGCGCGATATATGCATCCAGGGGGAATGGTAAAGCGTCGCGGCGACGACGCATTGTTCACGATTTGCGTCCAATCGAGGCTCCGATTGCCGAACGTCCCGCAATGCCCTAGCTCATCGCCATGACCCGGCATCCCAGATGGACGGCGCGGCGGACCGACGCCCTGATCCTGGCGATCGGGGCGGGCGGCGGCGTGCTGCTGGGCCTCAGCATCGACCGGCCGGCGCTGGGCGGGCTGGGCGAGACGGCCGGCGACTACCTGCTGGCGCCGCTGATCGCCGCCGTCAATTTCGGCATTTCCTGCTTCTGACCGCCGTCTCGACCCTGCCTGACTTGACCTTGCGGGGCAGGCTCGGCGGTTCAGGGCCGCTCCGGCGGGCCGTTCTTCAGCAGGTCGCGGATCTCTGCCAGCAACTGTTCCTGACGCGGCGGCGGCGGGGGCGGGGCCACCACCTCCTCGCCGCTTTCGAAACGCCGGCGCAGCCGGTTCATCTGCCGGATTAGCAGGAAGAGCACGGCCGACACGATCAGGAACTTGATCGTCGCATTGACGAACGTGCCATAGGCCCAGACCGGCACGCCGGCCTCCTTGGCGTCGGCGAGGGAGGCGGGCTGCTGGTCTCCGGCCAGGACAATGAAATAGTCGGTGAAGTCGAGCCCGCCCAGCAGCACGCCGAAGGGGGGCATGATGATGTCGTTCACCAGCGAGGTGACGATGGCGGTGAATGCGGCCCCGATGATGATGCCGACAGCCAGGTCGACAACGCTGCCCTTGAGGGCGAATTCCTTGAATTCCTTGAGCATCCGGCGGCTCCCCATGGCGATCCTGCCGGAGTTTGGCGCCCGTTCGCGACACCTGTCCAGCACGGGGCGCCGGCCGGCGTTGCGCTGCCGGAGGGCGCCATGGTGATATGCCGCCCGCTCGCACCCACCCCACCGCCCCGGAGGCACAGATGATCACCGTCCATCACCTGAACGATTCCCGTTCGCAGCGGATCCTCTGGCTTCTGGAGGAACTCGGGCAGTCCTACGGCCTGGTGCAGTACAAGCGCAATTCCGAGACCAACCTGGCGCCGCCCGAACTGAAGCAGATCCACCCGCTGGGCAAGTCGCCGGTGATCACCGACGACGGCCAGGTGATCGCCGAATCCGGGGCGATCGTGGAATATCTCGCGCACAAGTACGGCAACGGGCGCTATGCGCCGACGCCGGACTCCGCCGATTATCCGCGCCACCTGCACTGGATGCACTTCGCCGAGGGCTCGGCGATGCTGCCGTTCCTGCTGAACCTCTATGTCAGCCGGCTCGGCGAGGCCGGCGCGCCGCTGCAGCCACGGATCCAGGCCGAGCTGGCGAACCATCTGGGCTATCTGGACGGTGCCCTGAAGGGCACGGACTACCTGATGGGGGCACAGCCGACGGCGCCCGATTTCCTGATGAGCTTCGTGGCGGAGATCGCGAACGCCTATGGCCTGCTCGGCAAGTATCCCGCCGTGGCGGCCTACCTGGCGCGCATCCAGGCGCGGCCCGCCTATCGCGCGGCGCTGGAGCGCGGCGGCCCCTACCGCTTCGCCAACTGACCGGGCCGCTTCGTCAACCGACCCGGCCGTCGCCCGCCCGGCGCCTGTCGGGCGCTATCGGCTGTCGCCCTGCCGCATGGCTTCCAGTTCGGCGGGCGACAGCCTGCCGTCCCGGTTTGTGTCGGCGGTGGTGAAGATCCCGCTGAAATAGAGCCAGTATTCGTCGAAGCTGACCAGGCGGTCCTTGTTGCTGTCCAGCGGGTTGGCGGCGCCCTGGGCGAGGCCGAGCTCGGGCGGGCTGAGGGCGCCGTCCCTGTCGGTGTCCAGCGCCTGGAACTTCGTCAGCCCGGATTGCTGTGCCTCCTGCAGGTCCATGAAGCCGTCGCCGTTGCGGTCGAGCCGCTCGGCGATCTGGGCGGTCGCCGCCGTCGCAAGCGGCAGGGCGAGGGCGGCCAGCAGGGCCATGCGGCCAAGCCGCCCTCGTTGCAGAAAATGCATGGCTGACTCCCAGTTTCGTCGGGGTTTCCCCCGGGAAAGCCCGCGCCGGTATCAGCGCGGGCGTTTCATGGTGAACACCTCGTTCACCACCGCATAGTCCAGATAGCCCATTCGCGCGAGGGGGCGGATCTTGGCGATGTCGACACGGTCGCCGGTGATCACGTCGTCGCGGATATGGATGCCGACCACCTCGCCGAAGATCGCCGAGTTCACGTCCTGCGGATTCCAGGAGGGCAGCTCCACCGTCTGCAGATAGCGGCATTCCAGGTTCGCCGCCGCCGCGCGCACGCGCGGCGCCTTGACGATGTTGCAGGGGGCCGCTTCCAGGCCGGCGAGGGCCATTTCGTCGACATCGCGATCGGCATGGATGGCGCTCTGGTTCATCTGTTCGCGCAGGTCGTAGCTCACCAGGTTCACGACGAACTCGCCGGTCTCCTCGGCATTGATCCGGCTGTCCTTCATCGGCCCTTCCTTGTGCGGGCCGTTGGTGCAGAACATGACCATCGGCGGGTCGTCGCCGACGGCGTTGTAGAACGAATAGGGCGCCAGGTTCACCTTGCCATCGAGGCTGATCGTGCTGATCCAGCCGATCGGCCGCGGGACCACCAGGGACTTGAACGGCCGGTGCGGCATCGGCGGCGGATCGCCGGGCTTGTAAAACATGCAGGGGCTCCGATATGTGTGGCGCTGAAGGGCGGCTCATGATAAAGAGCAGCCCGTTTATGGACGCAAGTGGCTTCCAATGTGGAAGCGGGCGCCCAGCTGATCACGGAAACGGGGTCTGAGGGGATCCCGGTCGCAGTCGGCGCATCCGACTGAGAATATGGACCGGGCCCGGAAGAAAGAAGAGCTGCCATGCAGGCATGCAGGCCGGACGTGCAACGACGACGACTGAGCGGGGTGGTGCAGATGCACCGCTGCCCCGCGGCCTGTCCGGTATAGCCCTCGCGGTCCCGGCCAGGCCATCGGTTTTTGGACTGGCACTGTTTGGGATCAACGCAGGTGACGATCGACACCCTTCTGCCGCAGGATGCGGTATCCAACGAATACCTTCTGAACGCGGCCTTCGGGCCGGGCCGGCACGAGAAGGCCGCCGCCAGGCTGCGCAATGGCCTGGAGATGCTGCCGAACCTGGGCCTGTGCGTCCGCAACGAGGGCCGGCTGATCGGCTCGATCGCGTTCTGGCCGATCCAGGTCGGCGGCAATGCCGCCGTCCTGCTGGGCCCGCTCGCGGTCGAACCGGGGCGCCAGGGCCTGGGCATCGGCAAGGCGCTGATCGCCGCCGGCCTGCAGCGGGCGCATGACCTGGGGCACAGGCTCTGCATCCTGGTCGGCGACCCCGCCTACTACATGCCCTTCGGCTTCCGGCCGACGGCCGGCAGCGGCATGGTGATGCCCGGTAATCCCGACCCGAAGCGGTTGCTGGCGCTGAGCCTGCAGGATCGCGCCCGGCTCGGCGTTGCCGGCCTGATCACCGGCGCCCGCGCCTGATCGCAGCCTGACCGGCCGGGGCAGGTGGCCGGCATCGCCGCCGCCCGCCCCGGCCGTTCCTGCGACTCAGCGCCGGCCGCGGCCGGCCTGCCGGTGCGGCCAGATCCGGAAGCGTGCGCGGCAGCCGTCGTCCACCCAGATGCCGTAGCGCGTCCAGCCCCAGCTGCTGCCCTCCACACAGGCGCCGCTGCCGCTGGAGAATTGCTGCACCAGCACGACCCCGCCGCTGGTATCCACCGGGCATTCCGCGCGCCGGTAGCCCTGGCTTGCGCAATCGACGGTGACGCCGCCGCGGTCCCGCCCGCCCATCTGGCCGAGCATCCCGCCACCGGGCCAGAAGCCCGGCGGCCCACGATGACCGTGCTCCGCCCGTGGCGGATCGCGCCTTTCGTCCCGGCGGCCGCCGTGGCGATGGCCGCCATCCCGGTAGCCGCCATCCCGGTACCCGGCGGCCGCACTGGTGAAGACGGCGCGACAGCCGTCATTGACCCAGACGCCGCGCGCGTCCCAGCCCCAACTCCGGCCGGCGATGCAGCGTCCGCTGCCCCGCGACAGCTGGGTCGCCAGGGCGACGCCGCCGCGCGTGTCCATCGGGCAGAAGGTGTAGTGGTGGTTGGTGCTCTGGCAGGTCACCGAGCCGGCCGCCCGCGCCGCTTCGGGCTGCGCCGACCAGGCGAAGACTGCGATGGCGCAGGCCGCCATTCTTGCAAGTGCATGTCCATGACGCATCGTTGGTCCTCCCGGATGCCCCCATCCATCGCCAAGCGTGGCGGAGGCAGGTTGAACCCGGGATGAACGCAACGTGGCCCCGATATTCAGGAATGGGGAGCGGGAAGACCCTGATGGTCAGGAATCCTGTGCGTCGAAAGCGATCACGCGGCCGGACGACGACAGGGTGCACCGGTAGTTGACCCGGCCCCGGCCGAAATCGGTCGACACCATCGCGGTCTCCTCCACCACGACATTGTTCCCCTGGCGCCGCGCATCGGTGCGCTCCACGTCGATCGAGACATGGCGGGCCCGCGATGCCTGCTGCTGGACGTAGGTGTTCAGCGAATCGCGGCATGCGGTCAGGTCGCGGCTGGAGGCCGCCGGCCCGGCCGCTTCGGAGGGCCGCCAGCCGCCGGACGGTGGCTGGTCCGCCTGCCCGCCGGACTGCCAGGGCATGCCGGTGACCGGGATGCCCGCGGCTGCCGCTTGCCGGTCGGCCTGGCGGGGCACCCCCGGGGTCGGGCCGCAGGCATCCCAGTTGCCCTGGATGAAGCGGCCGCGGCAGCCGCCATCCACCCATACCCCGCCGGAATCCCAGCCCCAGGTCCGCCCCTCGACGCATTCGCCGCGGCCGGCCGACAGCTGCGCGACGATCTTCACCCCGTAGGAGGTCTTCATCGGGCAGCGGGTATAGCGGTAGTTCTGGCTGGCGCAGGTCACGGCATCGTTGGGCCGGTAGCAGCGGCCGCCGCCGAAATCCGTGCCCGCGGCGGCGGCGATGGCGGGTGTCGCCGCGGACGCACCCTGGTTCACCTGGCCCCGGTTGACCTGGGGATAGTCGCCGGCCCAGTTGCCCTGGATGAAGGAGCCGCGGCAGCCCTGCGTTACCCAGACACCGCCGGAATCCCAGCCCCAGCTCTGCCCCTCGATGCACGCGCCGCGGCCGCGCGAGAGCTGGGTCACCAGCAGCACGCCGTAGCTGGTCTTCATCGAGCAATGCTTGTAGCCGTAGTTCTGGCTCTCGCAGATCACCGGCTGGTTCCGTGCCAGCGCCGGTGCGGTCCAGAAGATCGTCGCGGCGGCCAGTGCGGCCAGCCCGCCCGCCACGGCCCGCAGGGTCCGGCGGATCGCCCGACCCGGCCTGTCCCCGGCATGGATTGAATGCGCCATTGCCCGTCTCCCTCGCAGGATGGATGCCCGAAGCCGGCGGGAGTCTAGCGGCCTTCCTGGCGCCATGCGAGAAGCAGTCCGGCCAGCAGCAGGGCCAGCACCAGAAGGCCCGGCAGGAGGGCGATCTGGCGCAGCCCGGTGACCAGGAACCGGTTGTTGTCGGTCAGCCCCAGCCAGTCCGTGCCGGCCTTTCCGGCATCCGCGTCCACCCGGCGCAGGCGGAATGGCCCGTCGTTCAGCCAGAGCAGGCCGCCGCCCGTGGCCTGGGTCACCGGGCGCAACCGGGCATCGGTCGCCTGGACCTCGCCCAGCTCACGGGGATTGATCTCGCCGACCGCGGCGATGGCGTCGCGCCGCCCGTCGGACAGGGTGTAGATGCCCGGCTCGTCGACCGGCAACCGCCCCACGGCCTTGCCGTCGCGCCGCGCCTCCAGGCGAACCTGCTCCGTCCGGCCGTCCGGAAAGGTGATTGTGACCGGCGCCTCGTCCGGCTCCAGGGATTGCCGGGTGACCGTCAGGGACTGGCCCTGCAGTTCGGCGTGCAGCGCCTCCTCCTCCAGGTCCGGTTCCTTCATCAGCCAATGCGCGGCCCGGCGCAACAGCTCCGCCTGCGGGCCGCCGCCCTCGAAGCCGCGGGCCCAGAGCCAGGCATGATCGGAATAGATCTGCGCCACCCGGCCCTCGCCGACCCTGCGCAACTGCAGCACCGGCGCCTTGCCCGGGCCGGTCATCAGGGTCTCGCCGCTGTTGGGCAGCACGTCGATCAGCCGGAACCAGCGCCCCCAGCCGGGCAGGCCGCCGGGCTCCCCGGCGCCGGGCAGGCCGGCGGTGACCGGGTGGCGCCGGCCCAGCTCGCTCAGCTCCGGGCGGAACCCCTCGACGATGACGCCGCCGGTCGGCTCGCCGGGCAGGACCTGCGACAGCGGGGTGCGCCAGAGGCTGAGCGGGAAGGCATAGGCCGGGCCCGACGCATCCAGCAGCGCGCCCCCGTCGCGGACATAGTCCGCGATATTCTCCAGGTAGGTCGCCGGCAGGATGCCGCGGCGGCGATAGCGGTCGAAGATGATCAGGTCGAACTCGTCGACCTTGACCTCGAACAGCTCGCGGATCGGGAAGGCGATCAGCGACAGTTCCATGATCGGCGTGCCGTCCTGCTTCTCCGGCGGGCGCAGGATCGTGAAATGGACCAGGTCGACCGAGGGGTCGGCCTTCAGCAGGTTGCGCCAGACGCGCTCGCCGGCATGCGGCTCGCCGGTGACCAGCAGCACGCGCAGGCGGTCCCGCACGCCGTTGATCACGGCAACCGCCGTGTTGTTCTGGGCGGTCAGCTCCCCCGGCACCGCGGGGATCGAGAACTCGGCGACATTCGCGCCGCCGCGGTCGATCGTGAAGGTCAGGCTGCGCTCCACGCCCAGCGGCAGGTCGATGCTCCGCTCGCTGCCGTCGGGCAGGCGGACCCGCACCCGGGGCAGGCGGGCCTCGGCGGGGACCGAACCGGTCTGGTCGACCCGCAGGGTGACCGAGACCTCGTTGCCGACGATGCCGTAGCCAGGGGCCTGGACCACGGTCAGGCGCCGGTCGAACGCATCCGGGTTGCCGGCGATCAGGCCGTGGATCGGCCCGGGCAGCCGTGCCGCCAGCGCCCCCTGCGGGACGTCATGGACCTGGCCGTCGGTCACCATGATCGCGCCGGCAAAACGGTCTGCCGGAATATCGGCCAGGGCCACCGACAGGGCCTGGAACAGCTCGGTGCCGGTATCCGCCGTGGCGCTGTCGGCGGCGCCGGCGCGGACCGTCCGCACCTGCAGCCGCTTCTGGCCGGACAGCTGGGACTGCAGCTCGCCGGCGGCCGCCTCGACCGCGGCACGGCGGTCGCCGAAGCCGGTCGAGCGGCTCTCGTCGATCACCACCACGGCGATATCGTCGAGATATTCACGCTCTTCCTCGACCAGGGAGGGATTGGTCAGGGTGGCGAGCACCAGGGCAAAGGTGGCCAGGCGCAGGAAGATGCCACCGCTGCGCCGCCACAGCCCGACGAGGATCGGCAGCAGGGCAAAGGCCGCGACGGCGGCCAGCAGCCACCATGGCAGGAGCGGCGCGAAACTGATGCTGGTCATCGCCGCCTACTGCCCGAGCCGTTCCAGCAGGGCAGGGACATGCACCTGGTCCGCCTTATAATTGCCGGTCAGCGCGTACATGATCAGGTTGACCCCGAAGCGGAAGGCGTATTCGCGCTGCGACTCGTCGCCGGGCACGATCGCCGCGACCGGGTCGAGGAACTCGTCGACGGCCCAGGCCGCGGCCCAGTCATGGCCGCCGATCACCAGCGGCGAGACACCGTCGTTGCTGCCGCCGCTGGCCCGTTCCACCCAGACCTTGCCGCCGGCATAGCGGCCGGGAAATTCCTGCAGCAGGTAGAACGCCTTGGTCAGCACATGGTCGGGCGGCACCGGTGTCAGCGGCGGCACGTCCAGCCGCGACAGCAGCCGCCGCAACGCCTGGGTGCCGGGGCCGGCGCCGCCCCTTTCGAAGCTGCCATGGTCGCGGGTGTCGAACAGGATCAGGCCGCCGCTCTTCATGAACTGGTCGACCTTTGCGAGGGCGGCCTCCGACAGGTCGGGCTGGCCCGGCGACATCGGCCAGTAGAGGAAGGGAAAATAGGCGATCTCGTCGGATTCCAGGTTGACGGCGAGCGGCGTGGCCGGCTCCACCGACGAGCGCCGCAGCAGGGTCTGGCTCAGCCCGCGCATGCCCGCCGCACTCATGTCGTCGACGGCCGCATCGCCGGTCTCCACATAGGCCAGGCGCAGGTCCAGGGTCGCCGCCAGGGCGAGTTCCTCCGGCGTTGTCGGGTTCTCGATGCCCTGGGCACTGGCCGGCGCCGGCTGCGCCAGGGCGAGGGCCGACAGCACGCCAGCAAGGCCCAGCGCCAGCGCCGCCCGGCGCGCCGCCGGCCGGGCCAGGGCGCCGCGCAACCAGAGCGCGATCCAGAGATCGGCGACCAGCAGCAGCAGGGCGGCGAGCAGCAGCCAGGGCAGCAGGTCGATCGTCCCGCCGCTGCGCATCTGCTGCACCTCGACATCGACGGGCCAGCGGTCGGCTTCCGCCAGGTCGGGCACGCGGCCACCCAGGTTCACCGCGCTGGCCGCGGTCCGGGTGCCATAGAGGCCCGGCGGGTGCTGCGGGCCGGGGACCAGGCTGGCCAATGACGCCGAGTCCACCGGGTCGGCGGTGTCGCCCGGGGGCACGGCCCGGCCGAAGCCGTCGAGCAGCGACAGCGGCGGCAGGGCTTCGGCATTCTGCGCCCCTGTCATGCCCTGGCTCAGTTCCACCAGGCGCAGCAACATCTGCACGAACAGGCCGGACAGGGGCAGGTTGGACCATTCCGTATTTGCCGTGGTGTGGAACAGGACCAGCCAGCCTTCGCCGCGCTGTTCCGCGGTGACCAGCGGCGTGCCATCCGTCAGCCGCGCCCAGGTCTTCTCCGCCAGGTTGAGGTCCGGCTCGGCCAGGACCTGCCGGCGGATGCTGACATCGTCCGGCACCGGCAGGCCGAAGAACGGCGATGCCTCGTCGAACGGCGCCAGCCGCGCCGGCTCCGCCCAGGATAGCGCGCCGCCGATGTCGCGGCCGCCGCTGCGCAGCCGCACCGGGGTCAGGTCGTCGCTCTGCGCCGCCAGCCGCGGGCCGGCGAACCGCACCAGCATGCCGCCGCGCTCCAGCCAGTCGGCCAGGGCGGCACGGTCCGGGCCGACCACCTGGCCGACATCCGCCAGGACCATGATGGCGGGCTGCGCCTGGATCAGCTCGTCCAGGCCGGCGATCCGGATTTCGGCATGGGGCTGCAGGGCGCGGTCGACATAGAACACTTCCGACAGCAGCGGCTGCGGGATGTCGCCGCCGCTGTCGGTCACGATGCCGATGGTGCGGCGGCGGAACCGTTCGTCGAGCAGGAAGGCCGCGCCGGCGCCGGGCGGCGCCTCCAGCTCCAGCCGGCTGAGCTGGTTCCGCACCGGGCCCGGCATGTTCAGCCGGGCGGTGCCGGTCCGCTGCCCGGCGGCGAAGGCGAGCGGCGCGCGGCCCAGCAGCTGGCCGCGCTCCCCCAGGGCGCGCAGCCAGATCGCCTGTTCCGGCCCGGCCTGCGGGCGTTGCGCGGCGACCTGCATCTCCTGGCCGCTGAAGGTCGGGGGTTGCAGCAGCAGCGCGCCGGTGCCGCCCTCCGGCAGGACGACCCGCACCGGACCCAGCCATTGCAGCCGCTCCGCCAGGTCGAAGCGGGCTTCGCTCTCGATGCCGTCGCTGTACCAGACCACCTCGCCCGCATCGGGCGCGGCGCCGCTGCCGAGGGTCTTCAGGACGGCGGCGTGGTCCGCCGGCCAGGGCTTCGGCTGCAGCGCCGCCAGGCGGCTGCGGGCCTCGGACGCCGGCGCCAGGTCGGGCAGGGCGGCGGGACTGCCATCGGCCGCCGGGGCGGTGGTGATCAGGCGTGCCGGCCGGCCTTCGCGCTCCGCCGCCGCCAGGGTCGCGTCGGCGGCGGCGATCCGCGACGACCAGGCGGGCGCGGCGCTCCAGCCGTCGTCGACGACCAGGGTCAGGGTGGCATTGCCGGCGGACAGCCGGTCCGGGTTCACCAGCGGCTGCGCCAGGGCGACGATCGCCAGCGCGGCTGCCAGCATCCGCAGCAGCAGCAGCCAGAGCGGCGTATGGGCCGGCGTGCGCTCGGGCGCGGTCATGCCCAGCAGCAGGCGCAGCGCCGGGAAGCTCTGCTCCCGCGGGGCCGGCGGGGTGACCCGCAGCAGCCACCACAGGATCGGCAGCGCCGCGAGCGCCAGCAGCAGCCAGGGGGCGGCGAAGGCAAAGGCGCCGAGGTTCAGCATCAGCCGGCTCCCGTGCCGGCGTCAGGATCGGGGCTGCGCTGCACCGTCCTGGCGCCGACCGAGGGATCGCCCGACAGGGCCGCATAGAGGGCCAGCAGGGCGGTCTGCGGGGGATGGTCGGTGCGATGCACCGCGAAGGTCCAGCCGGCACCCGCCGCGATCCGGCGCAACGCCTCGTGGCGCGCCTGCAGCCGCTCCAGCCATTGCGGCCGGATCGCCTCGACCCGGTCGACGGTATGGCGGCCCTCGCCCTCCAGCCCGCCGAAGCGGACCCGCCCGGAAAACGGCAGGTCCGCCTCCGCGGGGTCCAGGATCTGGACGAGGTGGCCGCCCACGCCACGCGCCGCGTCGCGGCGCACGGCGGCCTCGATGCGGGCCAGCGGCGACAGGAAGTCGCTGAACCAGATCGCCCGGGCAAAGCGCGGCAGGTCGCGCTGATAGGGCAGGCTGGCCGGCCAGTCGCCCTCCGCGCCCATCGCGGCACCCTTGGCGGCGGGCCTGGCGGTGGCTGGTGCCTCCTGCGCCGGCATGTCCGGCGTCTGCCCGGTGCGTGTCAGATAGACGGCCAGGCGATCGAGGGTGGCGCGCCCCGTGGTCGGCGGGTCGGGTTCGTGCAGCAGTCCCACCCGCTCGCCGCCGCGGACCAGCAGCGAGGCGATCGCGACCAGCAGCACCGACGCCCGGTGCACCTTGCTGGGCAGGCCGGGCAGCGAATGCCAGTGCATCGAGGGCGAATTGTCCCGCCACAGCCAGATGCTTTCGGCGGCTTCCCATTCGTTCTGGCGCACATAGCTGCGCATGCGCTTGGCGGATTGCCGCCAGTCGATGAGCGAGACCGGATCGCCGAATTGGTAGCGGCGGTACTGCCAGAAGGCGTCGCCCGACCCGACCCGCCGCCGGCCGTGAATGCCGGGTGTCACCGTCGCGGCGATGCGCTCCGATTCCACCAGAAGGCGCGGGAAGGCACCGGCGGCCTGCTCCGCCAGGCGGCGCAGTTCCGCCCGCGACGACCGGGCGCCGCCGCTGCCCGCGGGGGCAGCCTCCGCCGTCCTGTTCGTCCCCCCGGTTGCCCGGTCCGACGTCATGTCATGCGAATCGCTGCAGCAGGTCGTCGATGACCCGGTCGATCGTCACGCCGTCGGCCCTGGCGCCGAAGGTCAGGGCGATCCTGTGCCGCAGGACCGGGGCGGCCAGCGCGACGACATCGTCCACCGACGGCACCAGGCGGCCGTCGATCAGGGCGCGGGCGCGCACCGCCAGCATCAGCGACTGGCTGGCGCGCGGGCCGGGCCCCCAGGCGAGCCTTTCGCGCACCTCCGGCACCTGGCTCTCGGTCGGGCGGCTGTCCCGCACCAGGTCCAGGATGGCGTCGACGACGGCCTCGCTGACCGGGATCCGCCGGACCAGGCGCTGCATCGACATCAGCTGGTCCGCGGTCACCGCGGCGCGCGCCGGCGCCGCCTCGGCCCCGGTGGTCGCGAACAGCATGCGCCGTTCCGAGCTGCGGTCCGGATAGTCGACGTCGATCTGCAGCAGGAAGCGGTCCAGCTGCGCCTCCGGCAGCGGATAGGTGCCTTCCTGCTCGATCGGGTTCTGGGTCGCCAGCACATGGAACGGGCGCGGCACGGCGTGGCGCTGGCCGGCGACGGAGACCTCCTTCTCCTGCATCGCCTGCAGCAGCGCGGACTGGGTGCGCGGGCTGGCGCGGTTGATCTCGTCGGCCATGAACAGCTGGGTGAAGATCGGGCCGGGGATGAAGCGGAACGAGCGGCGCCCGCTCTCGCTCTCGTCCAGCACCTCGGAGCCCAGGATGTCCGCCGGCATCAGGTCCGGCGTGAACTGCACGCGGCGTTCATCCAGCCCCAGGACCTTGCCCAGCGTTTCCACCAGCAGGGTCTTGGCCAGCCCCGGTACCCCGATCAGCAGGGCATGGCCGCCCGAAAGCAGGGTGATCAGGGTCTCGGTGACAACGCGCTCCTGCCCGAAGATCACCTTGTGGACCTCGGTCTGGATCGCGTTGATCTGCTGGGCGGCGAGGTCGATCTCGGCCGACAATGTGTCTGCCGAACCGGCTGTCGAGAGGCCGGCTTCGTGGAGGTTCTGCATACCTGCGGGGGTCCTGTATATGCGTCTACTGCCTATCTGCCGACCGTTCGGGCATCCGCACTGTCGCTCCCGCAGCGGGCGCCGCCCTTGCGTCGCCCATCCGCTGTCCCCCGACGGCGGATGGTCCCGGGACTGGCGCCGCGCCCCCTGCCGCCGCACCGGATCGGGTGGCGGCCTGCGGGACGGCTCGTATATGTCGGTCTTGCACCTCGGGCGGCTGTCTGTCGTTGATGGGTCCACTCTAGCGGTCGCGGTGTTACCGAGTCATGGAAAACATGGTGCACGAGGACGTGATGACGAGGAGCGATGCGAAAAATCATCCCGCGGCCGGCGCGACAGCGGGCGGCCCCGCCGGCACGCCCGACGCCGAGGGCCTGTTCGAGGCGCTGCGGGGCGAGGACTGGTCCCGCAACCCGCCGCCGGTGGACAGCTGGCATCCCGCGCGGGAAGGCGAGATCGACATCCGGATCGCCCGCGACGGCAGCTGGACCTATCGCGGCTCGCCGATCGGCCGCCAGCGCATGGTCCGCCTGTTCTCGACGATCCTGCGGCGCGACGAGGACGATGAATTCTACCTCGTGACACCCGCCGAGAAGCTGCGGATCCAGGTGGAGGATGCCCCCTTCGTGGCCGTCGAGATGGCGGTGGAGGGTGAAGGCGAGGCGCAGCGCCTGGTGTTCCGCACCAACGTGAACGAGGTGGTGACCGCCGATGCAGAGCATCCGATCCGGGTGGAGGTGGATCCTGTGACGGCTGAGCCGGCGCCCTACATTGCGGTCCGGGGCCGGCTTCAGGCATTGATCGCGCGCAGCGTCTTCTATGACCTGGTCGAACTGGCCGGGGCGGAGGCGACCGGGGAGGGCGAGATGCTGGTCGTCCGCTCGGCAGGCAGCCGGTTCGTCCTGGGGCCGGTGCCGGACGACATGCAGGAGGGATAGGCAGGGCGATGGCGGACGGGCAGGCAGGGCCGGGCGGGGCCCGGGTGGCAGGACAGGCGGCAACGGGCCCTGTGCAGGCGGCCGGCCTGTCGGCCCGGACGATTGCCCGCGCGCTCGACAGGCCGCCGCGCCTGGACGACCTGCCGCTCGAGATCGAGGCGTTCGACCGCGGCGACCACATGATGAACCCGGACCGGGCGATCTTTGCCAGCGGGCCGCTGAAGGCCGCCGCGGTGCTGGTGCCGCTGGTGACCTATCCGGACGCGCTGCAGGTGCTCCTGACCCACCGGGCCAAGACCCTGGCCCGGCATGCCGGCCAGATCGCCTTCCCCGGCGGCCGCGTGGATCCGGAGGATATCGACCTCGTCGCCTGCGCGCTGCGGGAGACGGAGGAGGAGATCGGCCTGCCGCGCGACCGCATCGAGGTCCTGGGGGCGCTGGACCCCTACCTGACGGCGACCGGCTATGTGGTCGCCCCGATCGTCGGGCTGGTGGCGCCGGGCTTCGACCTGCGCCTGGACCAGCGCGAGGTGGCCTCCAGCTTCGAGGTGCCGCTGGACTTCCTGCTGGACGAAGGCAATCACCGGCAGGACAGCGGCCATTTCCAGGGGCGCGAGCGGCACTGGTGGGCGATCCCCTATGGCGAGCATTACATCTGGGGCGCCACGGCCGGCATGCTGCGCAATCTCCGCGAACGGCTGGCCGGCTGATGTTGCGCCAGATCCTCTATCATGTCCTGCCGATGGCCGTGCCGTTCGCCATGTACGCGGCCTATCTGTGGCTGCAGCACAGGCGCGGCGCGGCCCAGGCCTGGCGCGATGCGCCCTTGACCTGGCTGTTCGTGGCCGGGTTCGTGCTGGTGATCGCCAGCTTCGTCGTGCTGCGGTTCGAGTCCAACGAGGCGAAGGACCTGGACTACCGTCCCCCGGCCTATGTCGACGGCGAGATCGTGCCCGCGGGCAAGCAGCCGGTTCCCGCCCGGCCCGAGCCGGACCGGACCGGTCCGCCGCAGCCCGATGACTGACCGGCGATGACCGGCCAGGCGGCGCTGCTGCCCGCGCGGCGGATCGCGCCGCCGGACTGGATGACCGACCCGGCGACGGCCCGGGTGGTGCAGGCCCTGGCGGCGGACGGCGCCGCGGTGCGGTTCGTCGGCGGCTGCGTGCGCGACGCCCTGATGGGCATCGCGGCGAAGGATGTCGATATCGCGGTCGCGATGCGACCCGAGGTGACGTTGCGCCTGCTGCGCATGGCGGGCTTGCGGGCGGAGCCGACCGGGATCGCCCATGGCACGGTCAGCGCCTTCGTCGATCGCAGGACCTTCGAGGTGACCAGCCTGCGCGTGGATGCGGAGACCTTCGGCCGCCATGCGCGGGTCGCCTTCACCGACGACTGGCGGGCGGATGCCGCGCGCCGGGACTTCACCATGAACGCCCTCTATGCCGATTCCGACGGCGCGATCTACGACCCGATCGGCGGCCTGCCGGACCTGGATGCGCGCAAGGTGCGGTTCATCGGCGAGGCGCGGCAGCGCATCGCGGAGGATGCGCTGCGCATCCTGCGCTTCTTCCGCTTCTTTGCCCGGTTCGATCCGGGGCCGCCCGATCCGGCGGCGCTGGCCGCCTGTGCGGCGGACCGGCACCTTCTCCGGGGGCTGTCGGGCGAGCGCCTGCGCGAGGAATGCCTCGGCATCCTGCGGACGGCAAGGGCGGCGGCGGCATTCCGGCTGATGGCGGAATGCGGCGTGGCGGAGCCGCTGATCGGCCCGGCGCCGGCGCTCGACAGGCTGGACGCCCTGGTGGCGGCGGAGGCGCGGCACGGCTGCGCGCCGGCACCCCAGCTGCGGCTGGCGGCGCTGCTGCCCGACCGGCCGGCAGCGGCCTCCCTGGCCGATCGCCTGCGGCTGTCGAACCGCGACGCGGCGCAGCTGGCCCTTCTTGTCGGCCTGCCGCGGGCGCAGGCGGCGGAACTGGCACAGGCGGCGGAGGCGCCCGGCGGCAGCGCGGCGCGCCGCCTGCTGCAGCGGCACGGCGCCGCTGCCATGGCCGGCCTGGCGCTGCTCGCCGAGGCCGGCGGCCTGACGGAAGATGGCGGCGGCCTGATCCGGGCGTCCCGCGACTGGCAGCCGATCGGCTTTCCCCTGCGCGGCGCGGACCTCCTGGCGCGTGGCGTGCCCGCGGGACCGGCGGTCGGGCGCCTGCTGGCGGCAGTGCGGCTGTGGTGGGAGGAAGGCGACTACCGGGCGGATCGCGCCGCCTGCCTGGGCGAGCTGGACCGGCTGCTGGCGGCCGGCGAAGGGGCCTGACGGCCGCGTGGCGCTCCGCTGCGGCCTCGCCGGCCAGGTCGAAACGGCCGTCCGGCAGCTCCGTCAGGCGCCGTGCCAGGGCCGGGCCCGGGCCGCATCGCGATCTGCAGCTGCCGGTCTTGCCATGCCGGCACGCGGCCGCCGTTTCCGTTCGCCCTACGCTGTTGCCACGGCAGCGCGCGGACGTCCCTAGTTGCCGACCTTGACCAGCCTTGCGTTGACCGTCCGTGCCTCTTCGCCATCGGCAAAGGCGATGAAGGCCAGTTCCATGCCCAGGCCGGAGATCGTCCGCTTGTAGACATGCAGGCGGAAGGCGCCGCTGGGCTGGATGACGAAGGTGTTGATCGCCAGGGTCGCGCCTTTCAGGGTCGCCCAGGAATAGGTGCCGGCCATCGGGTCGGCGGAATCCTGCGCCTTCCAGACATTCTTCCGGCCGGTCGGCATGAAGACCATCTCGGTCGTCTTGCGCTCTGCCTTGGGATCGTCGGCGGCCCCGCTCTGGCGTTGCACCGTGGTCCAGACGATGCGGAAGCCGCCCGGGTCGGCGGCGGAGACCCGCACGTCCATGTCGCGGCTGGTGACACGGAAGTACAGGCTGTCCTCGGTCTCGGAAATGCCGGTGCCCTGCCAATGCCCGAAAAAGGCGGCGAGGTTCAGGTCGCGCGCCTGCACCGCGGCCGCGCCGCCGGCCCAGAGCAGCGCGGCGACGATGACCGCCAGCAGGGGCTGCGCCGCGAACCGGCGCAGGCGGTAGCCGGATTCGGGGGCAGGGCGCATCGAACTCGCTTGTCGGGTCATGGCAGGTCCTTCCTCTTGTCGCCGGCAGGGCCGGTCATGGCCAGGTGACGGTCGGGGGCATGGACATCAGGATCGCCTCCGTATTGCCGCCGGTCTTCAGGCCGAACTGCGTGCCGCGATCGTAGAGCAGATTGAATTCCACGTAACGCCCGCGCCGGCGCAGCTGGTAGGCCCGGTCCTCCGCCGTCCAGTCGCGGTCCATGTGGCGGCGGACGATGGCGGGATAGACCTCCAGGAAAGCCCGGCCGACATCCTGCGTGAAGGCGAAGTCGCGGGCCCAGTCGGCGCTGTCGAGATAGTCGTAGAAGATGCCGCCGACCCCCCTGGCCTCGTTGCGGTGCGGCAGGAAAAAATACTCGTCGCACCACTTCTTGAAGCGCGCATAGCAATCCGGCTCGTAGCGGTCGCAGGCTCCCTTGAGGGCGGCGTGGAAGGCCTCCCGGTCGGCGTCGTGCCGCTCCGGCCGCATCGGCGTCAGGTCGGCGCCGCCGCCGAACCATGCCTTGGTCGTCACGATATGGCGGGTGTTCATATGCACGGCCGGGACGTGCGGCGACTGCATATGCGCGACCAGCGAGATGCCGCTGGCCCAGAAATGCGGATCCTGATCCGCGCCGGGCACCTGCCTGCTGAAGTCCGGGCTGAAGGTGCCGAAGACCGTCGAGACGTTGACGCCGACCTTCTCGAACACCCGGCCGCGCATCACCGACATCACGCCGCCGCCATCCAGGTCGCCGCCGGTGCCGCCGCCGGAACCGGCTGCCGTGTCCCGCCGGTTCCAGGCGCTCCGCTGGAACCGGCCCGGGGCCTGGTCGGCAAGCGGGCCGGCAAGGTCGTCCTCCAGCTGTTCGAAGGCCTGGCAGATCCTGTCCCGCAGATCCTCGAACCAGCCCCTGGCCTGTGCCTGGCGCTCGGCGAGAACCGCCGGGTCCGGCAGCCGGCCTGGCTCTGCTGCGGGGGCGCTGTCTGTGTGGCTGGGCATGGCTGGCCTTCGGCTGGCAGGGGCGGTCAGGACGAGTCGGGTCCGGGCGGGCTGTTGGATATGACAGGCTCGTCGCCGGCAGGGAAGCCGGCCGTCTGTCGCAGCGCCTCGCCCAGGGCCATGGCGGCTGCGACCGCCACATTCAGCGACCGCAGGCCCGGGCGCATCGGGATTCGCAGCCGCGCATCGGCCCGTGCATGCACCTCCGCGGGCACGCCTGCGCTCTCGCTGCCCAGCAGCAGGCAGTCGCCCGGCCGGTACGCGAAGCCGCTGTAGGTCTGCGTCGCGGCCGTGGTAAGCAGCAGCAGGCGGGTCCCGGCCATGGCCTCGTCGAAGGCCTGCCAGTCCCGGTGCCTTGCCAGCGCGACCTTGTCGAGATAATCGATGCCGGCGCGCCGCAGGCTGCGGTGCGAAAAGGGGAAGCCGCAGGGGTCGATGATGTCGACCGGTGTGCCCAGGCAGGCGCCAAGCCGCAGGATGGTGCCGACATTGGGGGGCATGTCCGGTTGGTAAAGTGCGAGCCTGATGATTGCCGGGTCCTCCGACAGCTGGTCCGGAGACGGGTGGAGGGGCCGCCCGGTTCGGGAAAAGTCGAATGATATCAGAGGATTGTGCGATGCGTCACGCTGTCGCATGGAATCGGGGGCGTTCTGGACTTCCCTTCGGTATAGTGACAAAAAACGAAGTTCGAAGCGCAGCCTGCAGCAAATAGGAATATCGATGTCGGGAACGACTGCGGATAACACGCCGGGGTCCGAGCACGGGGCCACGCGCCGCGATTTTCTTTACATTTCCACCGCAGCCTTCGCGGGCGTGGGCGGGCTCTTGGCGTTGTGGCCGTTCGTCGACCAGATGAACCCCTCTGCAAGCGTGCTGGCCCTGGCCTCGACCGAGGTGGATATTTCCAAGGTGCCGCTGGGTGCGCAGATCACGGTGTCCTGGCGCGGCAAGCCGGTCTTCATCCGCCACCGTACCGAGGCGGATATCGACGAGGCGCGCGCCGTCCCGTTGGACGACCTGCCCGACCCGGAACTGGACGAGAATCGCGTGCAGAAGCCGGAATGGCTGGTGATGGTGGGGGTCTGCACGCATCTGGGCTGCATCCCGCTGGCCGACCAGGGCGATTTCGACGGCTGGTTCTGCCCCTGCCACGGGTCGCACTACGACGGATCGGGGCGGATCCGGAAGGGCCCTGCACCGTACAACCTGGAGGTCCCGCCCTACGAGTTTCTCAACGACACACAGATCCGCATCGGCTGACGGGGGTGACGGGTTCCCGCAGCCTTGCTGCGCGGCGCCCCGGGGCAGGCAAAGGTGCTAGCGGCAGGGTTTTAGGGGTATGAGCTTGAAGACGAACAACGGACTGGTGAAGTGGATCGACTACCGCTTGCCGGTCTTCACCTTCATGCAGCACTCGCTGCATGACTATCCGACTCCGAAAAACCTCAGCTACTGGTGGAATTTCGGGTCGCTGGCCGGGATCTGTCTCGTCATCCAGATCGTGACGGGCATCGTCCTGGCGATGCACTACACGCCGCATACCGACCTGGCCTTCGCGTCCGTCGAGCATATCATGCGCGACGTGAACTACGGCTGGCTGCTGCGCTACGTGCATGCCAACGGCGCCTCGTTCTTCTTCATCGTCGTCTACATCCACATCTTCCGCGGCCTGTACTACGGCTCCTACAAGTCGCCGCGCGAGATCCTCTGGTTCCTCGGCGTGATCATCCTGCTCTTGATGATGGCGACGGCCTTCATGGGCTATGTGCTGCCCTGGGGCCAGATGAGCTTCTGGGGCGCGACGGTGATCACCAACCTGTTCTCCGCCATCCCCTGGGTGGGCGAGGGGATCGTGACCTGGCTGTGGGGCGGCTTCTCGGTCGACAACCCGACCCTGCAGCGCTTCTTCAGCCTGCACTACCTGCTGCCCTTCGTGATCGTCGGCGTGGTGATACTCCACCTGGTCGCGCTGCACCAGCATGGCTCCAACAACCCGCTGGGCATCAAGGTGAAGGGGCCGCAGGACCAGATCCCGTTCCACCCGTACTACACCATCAAGGACATGGTCGGGTTCGGGACGTTCTTCTTCCTGTTCTTCATCTTCGTCTTCTTCCTGCCCAACTACATGGGCCATCCGGACAATTATATCGAGGCGAACCCGCTGGTGACGCCGCCGCACATCGTGCCGGAATGGTACTTCCTGCCGTTCTACGCGATCCTGCGTGCCGTGCCCGACAAGCTGGGCGGCGTGATCCTGATGTTCGGCGCCATCCTGGTGCTGTTCGTGCTGCCCTGGCTCGATACCTCGCGGGTCCGCTCGGCGAAGTTCCGCCCGATCTACAAGCAGATCTACTGGATCTTCGCGATCGACTGCCTGGTGCTGGGCTATGTCGGCGCGCAGCCGCCGGAGGGGATCTGGATCGTCATCGGCCGCCTTGCGACGGCCTATTATTTCCTCCACTTCCTGATCCTGCTTCCGCTTGTCGGCTGGTTCGAAAAACCCAGACCATTGCCCAATTCGATCTCCGAGGCGGTCGATGCCAAGGGGGCGGGCTCCGTGGCCGCCGGACCGGCAGAGTGAGCGTGAGGAAGGTGACAGACATGCGTTCGACAATCTCCGTCCGCCGCTGCGCTCCGGTGCCCCGCACCGCCCCGGCCCGCACCGTCCTGGCCCTGGTCGCCGCCGCGACCCTGGCGCTGGCCGCCCTCGCGGCCCCTGCCGGCCCTGCCCGGGCAGCGACGGATGCCGCACCGCCGCCGAATATCGACTGGTCGTTCTCCGGGCCGTTCGGCACCTATGACCGGGCCGCGATGCAGCGGGGCTTCCAGGTCTACAAGGAGGTCTGCGCCTCCTGCCACGGCCTGAACTACCTGGCCTATCGCAACCTGCAGGCCCTCGGCTTCAACGAGGCCGAGGTCAAGGCGATCGCCGCCGAATATTCGGTGACCGACGGGCCCAACGACGATGGCGAGATGTACGACCGGCCGGCGCAGCCGTCGGACCGGTTCGTGTCGCCGTTCCCGAACCCCCAGGCAGCGCGGGTCGCCAATGGCGGCGCCCTGCCGGTGGACCTGTCGCTGATCGTCAAGGCGCGGGAGAACGGCGCGAACTACGTGCACGGCGTCCTGACCGGTTATCGCGAGCCGCCCGCCGGCGAGGAAGTGCCGCCGGGCCAGTACTACAACCTGTACTTCCCGGGGCACCGGCTTGCCATGCCGCCGCCGCTGAGCGAGGGCCAGGTGGAGTTCGGCGACGGCACGCCGGCCAGCGTGGAACAGATGTCGCGTGACGTGACCCAGTTCCTGACCTGGGCGGCCGAGCCGCAGATGGAATCCCGCAAGCGCCTGGGCGTGAAGATCCTGATCTTCGTGGCGATCATGACGATCGTCTTCTACATGGCGAAGCGGAAGGTCTGGCGCGACGTCCACTGAGCCGGCCTCCCGCCCATCGCGGCCTCTCCGGACCGGTTCCCGATTGCGTGGACCGGTCCGGTTTCGTTTCTGCCGCTTTGCATGTCGGCGGAGGGGGCGCAGCCGGCGGGATCGCGATGATACGGGGCGGCGGTCACAGGGGGCGGCGGGGCACTGGGCATGACGAAGCTTGGCATCATTGGCGGCAGCGGGCTGTACGAGATCAGCGGCCTGACGGAGACCCGGTGGGAAGCGGTCACCACACCTTGGGGCGCGCCGTCCGACGACCTGCTCTGCGGGCGCCTGGGTGAGACGGAACTGGTCTTCCTGCCGCGGCACGGCCGCGGGCATCGCGAAAGCCCAACCTCGATCAACTACCGCGCGAACATCGATGCGCTGAAGCGGGTGGGCTGTACCGACATCATCTCGCTCAGCGCCTGCGGCAGCTTCCGCGAAGACCTGGCGCCGGGCACCTTCGTCATCGTCGACCAGTTCATCGACCGCACCTTCGCGCGGGAGAAGAGCTTCTTCGGCAAGGGGCTGGTGGCCCATGTCGGTTTCGGCGACCCGGTCTGCGCCCGCCTGGGCGACGCCCTGCAGGCGGCGGCCGCGGAGACCGGCATCGCGGCCCGTCGCGGCGGCACCTATCTGGTGATGGAAGGGCCGCAATTCTCGACCAGGGCGGAAAGCAACCTGTACCGCGGCTGGGGCTGCGACGTGATCGGCATGACCAACATGCCGGAGGCGAAGCTCGCGCGCGAGGCGGAGCTCTGCTACGCAACGGTCGCCATGGTCACCGACTACGATTGCTGGCACCCGGGCCATGACCATGTCGATGTCTCGGCGATCATCCAGGTGCTGCAGGACAATGCCGCGCGGGCGAAGGATCTGGTGCGTGCGCTGGTGCCGCGGCTTGCCGGCCGCCCGACGGCCTGCGGCAATGGTTGCGACCGGTCGCTGGATACCGCCATCATCACCGCCCCGGATGCCCGCGACCCCAGCCTGGCTGCGCGGCTGGATGCGGTTGCCGGGCGGGTGCTGGCCGCAGGCTGAACGCGCGCCGAGGGAGTCAGATGCAGGGTATCAAGGACAGGATTCGCACGATCCCGGATTTCCCGAAGCCGGGCGTGATGTTTCGCGACATCACGACATTGCTGCTGGACCCGCAGGGCTTCCGCAAGACCGTGGACGAACTGGTCCAGATCCACCTGGGCAGCCGCATCGACATCGTCGCCGGCATCGAGGCGCGCGGCTTCATCCTGGGCGGGGCGGTGGCCCACCAGATCGGCGCCGGCTTCCTGCCGATCCGCAAGAAGGGCAAGCTGCCGCACACGACGGTGTCGGAAACCTACGAGCTCGAATACGGCACCGACACGGTGGAGATCCATGCCGACGCGGTCCAGGCCGGGGCGCAGATCCTGCTGGTCGACGACCTGGTGGCGACTGGCGGCACGGCGGCCGCATCGATCCGCCTGCTGGAGCGTGCAGGCGCGACCGTGATCGGCTGTTCCTTCATCGTCGACCTGCCGGACCTCGGCGGCCGGCGGCGGCTGGAAGCGATGGGGCAAAGGGTCCAGACGCTCTGCGCCTTCGAGGGAGAATAGGACAGGACTTCGCGATATAGTGCCGGCGGTTTCGCGCCCCAGGGCCCGGAACCGCGTTGAAACGACCGGTGTTCCGCAGTGCCGGTGCCTTGGAGCCGGCGGTCGCGCCGACCCTTCACGCTCCGGCACGCCAGGTACAGGTCTTTGGGGGGAGGTGCAGCATGGCAAACCATATCAATGGGCTCGATCATGCCTTGATCGGCGTCACCGATCTGGAAGCCGCGCGGCGGAGCTACGACAGGCTGGGCTTCGACGCCACGCCGCGGGGTGAGCATACCGGTCGTGGCACCGCCAACTACTGCTACATGTTCGAGACCGGCTACCTGGAACTGCTCGGCGTGATCGATCCGTCGCAGGATCGGTTCGGCATCGGCGCCAACATCGCCGCGCGGGGCGACGGAATCGAGCGCCTGGCGCTCGCCACGGACAGCGCGGTGGCCGCCCAGTCCGACATCAACGCAACCGGTCTCAAGGCCCTGCCGGCGCAGGCGCTGGAGCGCGTGCTGTCGGCGGAGGCGGGCGGCGGCAAGATCGGCTTCGAGCTGGTCCTGCTGGACGAGCCGCCGCCACTGAAATCGCTGTTCCTCTGCCACCACCTGACGCCGGAGCGGACCTGGCAGCCGCAGTGGAAGGACCATCGCAACACGGCAGTGGCGCTGCGCGGCGTTATCCTGGTCGCGGACCATCCGCCGCACCTGCAGGACCAGATCATCAAGCTGTTCGGCATGTCCACCGTGACGCCGACGGATCATGCCATCGCGGTGCATCTGGGAAGCCAGCGCCTGCTGATCGTCTCGCCCACCGACATGGAAGTGATGTTCCCGAACACCTATCCGGCGAAGACGCCGCCGGTGCCGTTCTTCGCCGCGGTGCAGGTGGCGGTGCGCGACCTGACCGCCTGCCGCACGGCGCTGGCGGAGGGCAATGTGCCGTTCCACGTGCACGACGCGGAAGGCGGCACCCTGCGGGTCGCGCCGTCGGAGGCGCACGGCGTCCTGTTCGAGTTCGTCCAGGCCTGAGCGCCTGGGAGTTGAAATGCCCGATGCGCGGACCGCGACTGCCGGGCCCCTGCCGCCCCCCCTCGTCACCCGCGGGCCGACCCACTGGTGTCCGGTTCAGGTCGGCTGCTATGCGATATGGCGCGACCTGCCCCCAAAAGCTCGTCACTCGCGGGCTCGTCCCGCGAGTCCATGGTGCCGCTGCCCAACGGTTTCCAACAGGTTCCGGGGCTATTGAGCCTCGCTCCCAGATGGACTGCCGGGTCGAGCCCACTGGTGTCCGGTTCAGGTCGGCTGCTGTGCGATATGGCGCGACCTGCCCCCCAAAAGCTCGTCACTCGCGGGCTTGTCCCGCGAGTCCATGGTGCCGCTGCCCAATGGTTTCCGTCACGTTCTGCCGCTATTGAGCCTCGCCTCGGGATGGACCGCCGGGACGCGCCCGGCGGTGACGAGAAAGGAAAGACGGCCGACACCTCCCTGTCTCGGCTCGGTGCCTTCCATCAACGGCCAGGCGGTGCAAGGCCTACGGGCCGCACCGCCCGGGCCGAACCGGACACCAGTGGGTCGAGCCCGGCGGTGACGAGATGGGGTGAGCAGCTGCCAAATCGCTGTCTCAGTTCAACGCGTTCCGTGGGAAGGTCAGACGGAACAAGGACCTCCGGCTGAGCAGCCGCAGGGGAACCGGACAGCAGTGGGCCCGACCCGCGGGTCCATGGTGCCGCCCTGTCCGATCGATTGAGGCGGCCGTCTGCATGGGCCACCGGGACAAGCCCGGTGGCGACGACGGATGAAGGGGCCTGCCCGCCGGATCGCATCGAGGGGCTGTCAGCGTTCGGTTCACAAGCTCTGGCCCCGTCGCCGCGCCTGCCCGGCATGTCGCGGCGACGGGTGCGCGCGGCAGGGCTCAGAAGGCGTCCAGGCAGGCGGCGAACAGGCCCATGGTGCGCCGGCGCGCCAGGGTGGTTGCCGTCGCATCGTAGTTCTTCACCCGCTGGTCGCAGACGAAGCCGTGCTCGGCCTCGTAGATATGGGCGACCGCGGCCGGATTGCGCGCCGGCATTTCCTCTGCCAGCGACAGCGGGATCATCTGGTCCTTCGTCCCGAAATGCAGCAGGGTCGGGCAGGCCACCCGCTCGTCCTTGAACTCGTTCCAGGGCCCGCCGTAATAGCAGCTCGCGGCCGCCACGCCGGGGACCCGCGCCGCCGCGACCCATGCCACGCCGCCGCCATAGCAGAAGCCGGTAATGCCGACCTTGCCGCCCTTGGCGGCCAGTTCGACCGCCGCGGCGACATCCTTCATGCAGCCATCCCAGTCGACCTTGCCGCGGATGTCGCGCCCGCGTGCGACATCGGCCTCGCCATAGCCGAGTTCCACCTTGCGCTCGACCCGGTCATAGACCGCCGGCGCCACCGCCAGGTAGCCCTCGGCCGCAAAGGCCTCCGCCAGGCCGCGGATATGGTGGTTCACGCCGAAGATCTCCTGGATCACCACGACGGCGCCGCGCGGCCTGGCCACCGGCTCCGCCAGCCAGGCATCCAGGTTGTGGCCGTCGGCAGCCTTCAGTTCGGTCCATTTTCCGGCCATGTCGCATCTCCTCCGTCTGGTTGTTCCGTCCCCTGCCCCGATCGGGGGCGGCGGCTCAGCCGCTCCCGCCGGCCGCGGCGCGCAGACGATAGCGGCCGATCGTGACGATCTCCAACACCACGGCATCGTCCTGGTTCAGCACCTGGGTCGCGAACTTCACGATGCCGATCGGCTTGCTGCGCGAGGGCCGCTTCTCCGCCGTGACCGAGACCACCCGCAACCGGTCGCCGGCAAAGACCGGGCGGCGCCATTCCAGCTTCTCGAAGCCGGGCGAGGGCAGGCCCGGCATGCCTGCCTCGCGGCCCGACACCAGCAGGTGCATCATGATGCCCAGGGTGTGCCATCCGCTGGCGGCCAGCTGGCCGAACGGGCCCTCGGCGGCGGCGACGGGGTCCAGGTGGAAGGGTTGCGGGTCGAACTGGCCGGCGAAATCCAGAATCTCCGCCTCCGTGACCAGGTAGCTGCCGGTCTCTTCCCGGTCGCCGATCCCGATATCCTCGAAATACCGCATCGGCCTAGCCTTCCTGCCGGCTGCCGAGGGCGCCGCGGCAGCGGACGAAGTGGACCGCATCCATGGTGAAGACCTTCTCCGCCGCCTGGTTGTGCAGCACATAGCCGCAGTGGACGATCCCGCGGTCGGGGCGGGAGGCGGACCGGCGCGCCTCCAGGATCTCGGCGGTCAGGGTCAGCGCATCGCCCGGCTTCACCGGCAGGTGCCAGGTGCCGGCCGGCACCGAGGAGGCGCCCAGCGACGCGGTGTCCAGCACGAACGCCTCGCAGATCAGGCGCATGGTCATGGCGCCGGTATGCCAGCCGCTGGCGATCACCCCGCCCAGGCCGGCGGCGCGGCCGGCCTCCGGGTCCACATGGAAGGGCTGCGGGTCGAAGCGCCGCGCATAGGCGATGATCTCGGCCTCGCTCACGCTCTTGGGGCCGGCGGTGAAGCTGCGGCCGACGGTCAGGTCCTCGAAGTACAGCATGGCCGAAGAATAGCCGCCCGGTGCGACCGTCGCCATGCATCGCTTCCCGGGCGGACATGCAGGGGCTGACCGGTCTCCGGAATCGCCTTGAGGTTCTCGCCTTCCTCGGCCATGTGGCGCCGGACGGCATCCAGCATCCGGCGGTTCAGCCGTGCGGCGAGCGGGCCGATGCGCAGCGGCAGGCTCTGCCGGAACAGGAACCTGTCGGGCCCCTCCCTGAAGGCGGATGGCGGGTTCGAGATCACAGAGTTCGTGGATGTCGTCCGCAAGGCCAATACCGGCCTGGTCGAGGCGCTGGACCGCTATATCCGGCCGCGCAAGCAGGCCTGTCGGGCTGTGCTCCTGGCCCATTGACCGGGTGGGTTTGAGCCTCCGGCTGCCGGAACCGGGCATCGGCCTTCCGGGTTCCAGGTGGCGCGGCCTGTCAGCAGGCGCGGCTGATCCCGCAGGGAGCCGGGCACCACGCGACGGGGCATCTCTGCCCCGGCGAATGGGCGGTCATCGCGCTGACCGGCCGCCGCGCAGGGCTGCTGGCCGGCGCGGTGCGCTACGACGTGCCGGCCCAGGACCTGAGCCTGCGGCTGGACCGCAGGCCGGCCTTGCCCGAAAGCGGCTTCGTCATCGGCAATATGACGGCAGCGGGGTGAGGGCAGCGGGGGGAGGGCAGCGGGGCGAGGCCCCGTTGCAAGCGCCGCCCTCAGGTGTTGAAGCGGAAATGCATCACGTCGCCGTCCTGCACCACATAGTCGCGCCCCTCCAGGCGCAGCTTGCCGGCGTCGCGTGCGCCGGCCTCGCCGTTGCCGGCGATATAGCTGTCATAGTCGATGGTCTCGGCGCGGATGAAGCCCTTCTCGAAGTCGGTATGGATCTCGCCGGCGGCCTGCGGCGCATGGGCGCCGGTGCGGACGGTCCAGGCGCGGGCCTCCTTCGGGCCCACGGTGAAGAAGGTGATCAGGCCCAGCAGGTCGTAGCCGGCGCGGATCAGCCGGTCGAGCCCCGGCTCCTCCAGGTTCAGGTCGTCCAGGAAGGCAGCGCGCTCCTCGGCCTCCAGCAGGGCGACCTCCGCCTCGATGGCGGCGGAGATCGTGACGACGCCGGCGCCTTCCGCCGCGGCCTTCTCCGCGACGCGGGCGGTCTGGGCGTTGCCGGCGGCGGCATCGCCCTCGGCCACGTTGCAGATGTACAGGACCGGCTTGGCGGTGATCAGTTGCAGGCTGTGGAACAGCGGGCGCTCCGCCTCGCCGACATCCAGGATGCGCGCCGGCGCGCCGGTCTGCAGGTGCGCCAGCGCGCGCTCCATCAGCGCCAGCAGGGCCTTCGCCTCCTCCTCGCCGCCGCGGGCGCGCTTGACCTGCTGCGGCACCCGCTTCTCCAGGCTCTCCAGGTCGGCGAGCATCAGCTCGGTCTCCACCGTCTCGGCATCGGCGATCGGGTCGACCTTGCCCTCGACATGGGAGATATCGTCATCCTCGAAGCAGCGCAGCACGTGGCAGATCGCGTCGACCTCGCGGATATGGGCGAGGAACTGGTTGCCCAGGCCTTCGCCGCTGGCCGCGCCGCGGACCAGGCCGGCAATGTCGACGAAGGTGATCTGCGTGGGCAGGATCTCCTTGGACTTCGCGATCGCGGCCAGCTTCTGCAGCCGCGGGTCCGGCACCGCGACCTGCCCGGTATTCGGCTCGATGGTGCAGAACGGATAGTTTGCCGCCTGCGCCGCAGCGGTCTGCGTCAGCGCATTGAACAGGGTCGACTTGCCGACATTCGGCAGGCCCACGATGCCGCACTTGAAACCCATCTAGCTTCGATCCTCTTCGGTGATGCGGCCGCGGGCCGCGACCGGCGCGGCCGGCGGCGGGGCCTTCAGGGCGACGCGCGACATGAAACCCGGGGCGTCGCCCCTGGCGAGCAGCGGCGCTGCATCGGCTATGCCGTCCAGCAGCGGGTCCAGCCAGTCGCGATCGCTGCGGGAGAAGGCGCCCAGGACATGGCCCAGCACCAGCGCCTTGTCGCCGGGATGGCCGATGCCCAGGCGGATCCGCCAGAAATCCGGCCCGATCGCCGGCGCGATGGAGCGCAGGCCGTTATGGCCCGCCAGGCCGCCGCCCAGCTTCACCCGGACCTTGCCCGGCTCCAGGTCCAGCTCGTCGTGGAACACGAACACCGCATCCAGGCCCAGCTTGTAGAAGCGCACGGCCTCGCCGACCGACTGGCCGGAGCGGTTCATGTAGGTTGCCGGTTTCAGGGCAATGACCTTGCGGCCGGCCAGCTGGCCTTCCGCGACGGCACCGTGGAACCGGCTGCGCCAGGGGGAAAAGCGGTGCATGGCGGCGAGCGCGTCGACTGCCATGAAGCCGATATTGTGCCGGTCGTTCTCGTGCTTGCGCTCGGGATTGCCCAAGCCGGCGAAGAGCAGCATCGGCCAACCTTCCAGCGGGACGGGCACTGCCGGCGCAAACGCGCCGGCAGTACCGCATCGATGGACCGGGACGGCGACGGGAGGGGTCAGTCCTCGTCGTCGGGCTCCGGTGCAACCTTCTCCGCCGCCTCGTCGTCGACGTCGTCCGCACCTTCGGGCATCACGCTCGGGGCGGCGATCGTGGCAATGGTGAAGTCGCGATCGGTGATGACCGAATCCACGCCATCCGGCAGGCTGACCGACGAGATATGGATGGAATCGCCGATCTCGGCCTTGCTCAGGTCGATGTCGATCTGGTGCGGGATCGACATCGCCGGGCAGTACAGCTCCAGCTCATGGCGCACGACGTTCAGCACGCCGCCGCGCTTCAGGCCGGGCGATTTCTCATGGTTCAGGAAGTGCACCGGCACGTCGACCTGGATCCGCGAGCTGGCGCCGACGCGCAGGAAATCGACATGGATCGGCCAGTCCGTGACCGGGTCGAGCTGCACGTCGCGGGCGAGCACCACATGCTTGCCGCTGTCCAGATTGATCTCGTAGATCTGGTTGTTGACATGACCCTGCTCGATCATCTTCTGGATCTCGCGGAAATCGACCGAGATCGATTCCGGGTCCTTCTTGTCGCCGTAGATCACGGCCGGGATGCGGCCCTCGCGACGCAACGCCCGAGCGGTCCCCTTGCCGGCCTTCGAGCGCGCCTGCGCAGCCATCTGTGCTGCTTCTGACATAGTCGTTCTCTCCTGCTTGCCATGACGGCGCCGGCCTCCAGGGGTGCCGCATACGCCGACAGGCAGTCCGCACATACCGACGGGGGCCGCGTCCCTGGGGACCGCCCCTGCCGCCTCAGTCGAACAGGCTGGAGACCGAACTCTCTTCCGAGATCCGCTTCATCGCCTCGCCGATCAGCGGAGCGATGGTGATCTGGCGGAGATTGCGGGAGACCCGCACCGCCTCGGTGGCCAGGATGGAATCCGTCGTGACCAGTTCCTCAAGGGCAGAGGATGCAACGCGGGAGACCGCGCCGCCGGAGAGCACTCCGTGAGTCACATAGGCGGAAACCGACCTGGCGCCCTTCTCCATCAGCGCGTTGGCGGCGTTGCACAGGGTCCCGGCCGAATCGACGATATCGTCCACCAGGATGCAGTGCCGGCCGTCGACCTCGCCGATGATGTTCATCACCTCGGACACGCCAGCCCGTTCGCGGCGCTTATCCACGATCGCCAGATCGGCGTCAAGGCGCCGGGCGATCGCGCGCGCCCGCACCACGCCGCCGACATCGGGCGAGACGATCATCAGGCTGTCGCGGTCCAGGCGTTCCTTCACGTCGCGCACGATCACCGGGGCGGCGAACAGGTTGTCCGTCGGGATGTCGAAGAAGCCCTGGATCTGGCCGGCATGCAGGTCGAGGGTGAGCACCCGGTTCGCGCCTGCCACGGTGATCAGGTTGGCGACCAGCTTGGCGGAGATCGGCGTCCGTGGCCCCGGCTTCCGGTCCTGCCGGGCATAGCCGAAATAGGGCAGGACTGCCGTGATGCGCCGGGCCGAGGCACGCCGCAGCGCATCCATGCAAACCAGCAGCTCGAGCAGGTTGTCGTTTGCCGGGTAGGAGGTGCTCTGGATGACGAAGACATCCTCGCCCCGGACATTCTCCTGCACCTCCACGAACACTTCCATGTCCGAGAAGCGGCGCACGCTGGCCTTGGTGAGCGGTACGCCCAGATAGGCCGAAATCGCCTCCGCCAGGGGACGATTGCTGTTGCCGGCGAGGATCTTCATATGTGCATCGTCGGGATCGACATGGGCCCCGGTTCTTGCTGTTCGGTCTGGATCTGCATGGTGTCCTGCATCTGCGGTTGGCGAGGTACTGCGATGCCGGACAGGGAAACCGGTCGTAGAGGCACCGCCGTTCGAGCAACCCGCAGGCGGGGGACGAATGGGAAGGGCTGCCGGCGCGACGACGCCGGGCCGGGCGCAATCTAGCAATGGCCCGGCGGGGGTGCAATATTGCGTGACTGCGTATTCGCATCCATCTGACCGGCCGCGCGGCTGCATACCCGCGTGTCACATAATTGTCCCCGTAGGCTGGAATTGGGTTAGCCTCGCACTGCCGCCGGCAATTCCGACAGGTCGCGGCATCGGGTTCGCGAGCGTTTCGAGGCTGTTCCATGCGTGTATCAGGAAAAGGTGGCGGACCGGCCCGGCCGGGTCCGCGAAGGCGGCCCTACCGGGGTCGGCGGGCGACCGCATGACGGCCGGTGGCGGGACCCCGCATGTGAAGCTGGCCGTCGATATCGGCGGCACCTTCACCGACGTGGTGCTGGAGATCGGCGCGGCGCAGACCAGCACCAAGGTGCTGACCGAGACCAGGGCGCCGGAACGCGGCGTCATGGCGGGGATCCGTGCCGTGCTGTCCGAGGCCGGGATGGCTGCCTCCCGGGTCGACATGCTGGTGCATGGCACCACCCTGGCCACCAACGCGCTGATCGAGCGCAAGGGCGCCCGCACCGCCCTGCTGGCCACGCAGGGGCATCGCGACACCCTGGACCTGGCCTACGAGGACCGCTTCGCCGAATACGACGTCTATATCGACAAGCCGGAACCGCTGGTGCCCCGCAACCTGCGCTTCACGGCGGCGGAGCGGATCACCGCCCGCGGCGATGTCCTGCTGCCGCTGCACGAGGAGGGGGTGCGGCAGCTGGTGCCGCAGCTGCGGGCAGCCGGCATCGAGAGCCTGGCGATCGGCTTCCTGCACGCCTATGCGAACGGCGAGCACGAACGCCGCGCGGCGGAGATCCTGGCAGCCGAGATGCCCGGCCTGTGGATTACCCTCTCGTCGGAGGTCTGCCCGGAGATCCGCGAATATGACCGGTTCTCCACCGCCGCGGCCAATGCCTATGTGCAGCCCCTGATGGCCGGCTATCTGGAACGGCTGGCCACCGCGCTGGCGGCAGACGGTTTCGACGCGGGCCTCTATCTGATGCTGTCCGGCGGCGGCCTGGCGACCCTGGACACGGCGAAGCGCTTCCCCGTGCGCCTGGTGGAATCCGGGCCGGCGGGCGGTGCCATCCTCGCCGCGTCGGTGGCACGCGAATGCGCGATCGACCGGCTGCTGTCCTTCGACATGGGCGGGACGACCGCCAAGATCTGCCTGATCGACGACGCCGCGCCGCAGACCTCGCCCAGCTTCGAGGTGGCGCGCGTGTACCATTACATGAAGGGCAGCGGCCTGCCGCTGAGGGTGCCGGTGATCGAGCTGGTGGAGATCGGTGCGGGCGGCGGCTCGATCGCATCGATCGACAGCCTGGGACGGATCGCCGTGGGACCGCAGAGCGCGGGCTCCGATCCCGGCCCGTCCTGCTACGGCCGCGGCGGCACCGCGGCAACGGTCACCGATGCCGACCTGGTGCTGGGCAAGATCGATGCGCAGGGCTTTGCCGGCGGCTCGATCCGGCTGGACGGCGCGGCCGCGCGCGCGGCCGTCGTCCGGGCCGTCGGCGCGGCGCTGGAGCCGGGTGGCGCCCAGGACGGGCAGGACCTCGCCCAGAAGGCTGCCCTGGGGGTGGCCGAGATCGTCGACGAGAACATGGCCAGCGCGGCGCGCATCCACTCCATCGAGCGCGGCAAGACCCTTGGCGACCGCGCCATGGTGGCGTTCGGCGGCGCGGCGCCGCTGCACGCCGCGCGGATCGCCGAGAAGCTTGGCATCGACCGGGTGATCGTGCCCACCAATGCCGGCGTGGGCTCCGCCGTCGGCTTCCTGCGGGCGCCGGTGGCCTACGAGGTGGTGCGCAGCCGGTACATGCGGCTGTCCGGCTTCGATGCGGAGACCGCAAATGCCACCCTTGCCGAGATGTCGGGGGAGGCACGCGACGTCGTGGAGAAGGGCGCGATGGGCCGGCCCCTGGTTGAAACCCGGCTGGCGGCCATGCGCTATATCGGCCAGGGTCACGAGATCGCCGTGCCGGTGCCGGACGGGCAGCTGGCGGCAGGGGACCGCGAGGCCCTGCGGGACGGCTTCGAGGCGCAGTATGCGCGCCAGTACGGCCGCGCCGTGACCGGCGTGGATGTGGAGATCATGGGCTGGTCGCTGACCGTTTCCACCGCGGCGGGGGAGGCGCCGGCACCGGCGCAGGCCGCCGCGGAGGGTGCCGCGCCGCCGCCGGCGGGACGCCGGCAGGTGTACGATGCCGTTTCCAAGCGGTTCGAGACGTATCGCGAATATCCCCGCGCCGCCCTGCGGCCCGGCATGCGGCTGGAAGGGCCGGCGGTGATTACCGAGGACCAGACCACGACGATCGTCACCCCGCCGTTCGACGTGGCCGTCAACGAACTTGGCTATATCGTCATGGAGCGCCGCAGGCCGGCGCCGGGAGGACGCCGATGACCGAGGCAGCACTGGACAGCATCGATCTGCAGATCATGTGGAACCGGCTGGTCGCTGTGGTCGAGGAACAGGCCCAGACCCTGATCCGGACCGCCTTCAGCACCGCCGTGCGCGAGGCCGGCGACCTGTCTGCCGGCGTGTTCGATGTCGACGGGCGGATGATCGCCCAGGCGGTGACCGGCACGCCGGGCCATGTCAATTCGATGGCGCTGGCGATCGGCCATTTCCTGGCGCGCTATCCGGTGGCGGAGATGCGCGAGGGCGATGTCTTCCTGACCAACGACCCGTGGATGAGCTCCGGCCATCTGTACGACTTCACCGTCGTGACGCCGGCCTTCCATGGCGGGCGCCTGGTGGCGATGTTCGCCTGCACCGCGCATGTCGTGGATATCGGCGGGATCGGCTTCAGCGCCGACGGCAGGCAGGTCTACGAGGAAGGGCTCTGCATCCCGGTCATGGCCTTCGCGCGCGGCGGAGAGGTGAACCAGTCGCTGCTGGACATCGTGACCGCCAATGTGCGCGAGCCGGTGCAGGTGAAGGGCGATCTCTACTCGCTCGCCGCCTGCAACGAGATCGGCTGCCGGCGGCTGGACGAGATGATGACCGAGTTCGGCCTGGCCGACCTGCAGGACCTGGCCGAGGCCGTCATCACCCGCTCGCGCGATGCCATGCTGGCGAAGATCCGGGCGCTGCCGCGCGGCACCTGGCGCCACAGCATGACCGTCGACGGCTATGAGCGGCCGGTCGAGCTGGTCGCCGCCCTGACCATCGGCGAGGACGGCATCGTGGTGGACTACGAGGGCACCTCGCCGACCTCCGGCTTCGGCATCAACGTGCCGTTCTGCTACACCCAGGCCTATACCGGCTTCGGCGTGCGCTGCATCATCGGCCCGGACGTGGTGAACAATCACGGCTCGCTGTCCGCCGTGACCGTGATCGCCCCGGAAGGCTCCATCGTCAATGCGCCGCGCCCCTGCGCGGTCACCGCCCGCCATGCGGTCGGCCAGATGCTGCCGGACCTGATGTTCGGCTGCCTGGCGCAGGTCGTGCCGGGCGGCGCGCCGGCCGAGAGCACCGCCAGCCTCTGGGGCATGCCGCTGTTCGGCGGGCATGGCATGGGCGGCGACGTGGCCGGCCCGGGCAAGAACGCGCAGCCCTTCACGGTGATGCAGATCCTGGCCGGCGGGGTCGGCGCCCGCCCCAACAAGGACGGGCTGTCGGTCACCGCCTTCCCCAGCCGGGTGCGCAGCATCCCGATCGAGATCACCGAGACGATTTCCCCCGTGGTGTTCTGGCGCAAGGAACTGGCGCCGGATTCCGGCGGGCCGGGCCGGCATCGCGGCGGCCTGGGGCAGGAGCTCGAGGTCGGCACCGTCGATGGCAGTTCCTTCACCATGTCGGCGGCAACCTGCGACAGGGTGCTCTACCCGGCGCGCGGCCGCGATGGCGGCCTGCCCGGGCAGAACGGCAGCTATGGGCTGGCATCGGGCGAATTCTTCCAGGGCAAGGGCAAGCATGTCATCCCGGCCGAGGGGCGCCTGACCATGCGGCTGCCGGGCGGCGGCGGCTATGGCGACCCGGCCGCACGGGATCCGGCCAGCATTGCCGCCGACCTGCATCTGGGACTGATCTCCGCCGAGGCGGCGGTCCGCGACTATGGCGCGGTGCTGAACGCCGCCGGCGACGTGGATATCGCCGCAACTTCGACGACCCGGCAGGAAGCTGCCACCTCCGGGGCGAACCGCACGTGACATCGCGCGTCGCATTGCGTGTCACTGGGCAGCTCATGCCTCCGGCCCGACTGGGGGGGCGGAGCGACAGGGTGGATGCGGGTGCTGGAGCGCCCGCAATCCGGAGAAAGGGAGAGCTATGAAAAAAGCTGGCTTGAAGAGCCTGGCGATCGCGGCCGTGCTGGCCGCCGCCTGGAGCGGCCCGGGTCACGCCGAGGACCCGATCTATATCGGCTCGTCGATTCCGATCACCGGGAACCTGGCCTTTTTCGGCCAGCATGCCCGCTGGGGCACCGACCTCGCGGTCGAGGAGGCCAACGCCGCCGGCGGTGTCCTCGGGCGCCAGATCGTGGTCGAGCATGAGGACAATCGCTGCAATCCTTCGGAAGGCGTGAAGAGCGTCAGCCAGATGCTCGCCGACAAGAAGTATGTCGCCATGCTGGACGGTCTGTGCAGCTCCGTCGTGCTGGCGATCATGCCGCTGATGGAGCGTGCCGGCGTGCCGCTGGTCGTGGCCAATGGCTCGGCCTCGGCGATCGCGGAGAAGTCCGGGGTCGGCGGCAACAAGTGGACCTTCAAGGTGAACCCGGCCGATGCCGGGCTGGCCGAGGCGATGGTCGACTGGCTCAACAAGGAGGGCAAGGCCGGCAATATCGCGATCCTGGCGGAGGACAGCGACTTCGGCCGTGGCGGTGCGGACGGTTTCACGGCGGCCCTGAAGCGGCGCGGCCTCGATGCGATGTCGGAGGATTTCTACCAGCAGGGCACCGCCGACTTCACCGGCGTGTTCACCAAGCTGCGGGCGAAGAAGCCCGATTCCATCGCGCTCTATTCGGTGGGCGCGGATTTCCAGAACCTGATCCGCCAGTTCCATGCCAACGAGGTCGGCATCCCGCTGACCGGCCGGCTGGTGACCGACCATATCCCGGAAGAGATCCTGGCCAGCGGCTCGCTGGACGGCACCACCGCCGTGCAGCCCTACACGCCGGAGGTCGATACGCCGGAGAATGCCGCCTTCAAGGAGAAGTTCATGGCCAAGTTCGGCGAGAACCCGAACCTGCTGAGCTTCGAATCCTATGAGACCACGAAGGTCGTGCTCGACGCGCTGAAGCGCGCCGGCAAGGCGGACCCGGCGGCGGTCCGGGACGCGCTGGAAACCACCAGCCTGCCCTCGATCCTGGGCACGACGATCGAGTTCGACGACAACAACCTCGCCCACAACAATGCGGTGATCATGCGCATCGTCGACGGCAAGGTGCAGATCCTGGGTCTCAGCAAGACCTGATCGCCGGCGCAGCCCGCGGTGCCGGGGAACCGGCATCGCGGGCCCGCCAATGCGGGAGCCGGGCCTGCCCATGGATTCCACTTTCCTGATACAGCTTCTGGTGAACGGCATCGTGCTGGGCGTGATCTACGCCCTGCTGGCCACCGGCCTGTCGCTGATCTTCGGCGTGCTCGAGATCGTGAACTTCGCCCATGGCGAGTTCTACATGATCGGCGCGATGCTGGCCTATTTCGCGGTCAGCAACCTGCATCTCGACTACTGGTCGACGATCGTCGTCGTGGTGATCGTCTCCTGCTGCATCGGCTATGTGCTGTTCGAGGCGCTGCTGGCATCGATGCGCGGCAAGAATTTCGAACGCTCCATCCTGCTCACCCTCGGGGTCTCGATGGTGCTGCAGAACGGCGCGCTGTTCCTTTTCACCGCAACGCCGCGGATCGTGAACACCCAGTACGCCTATGTAAACCTGTCGATCGGCGATGTTCGGGTCTCGCTCCTGCGGGTGCTGGCACTGGTGCTGGCCTGCCTCGCCTTCGCCGGGCTGTATTTCGTGCTGTACCGCACCCGCATGGGCATGGCGATGCGGGGCGTGGCGCAGAACCGCGAGGCGGCGCTGATGGTCGGCATCCGGCCGCATGCCATTTCGCGCCTTGCGGTGGTGATCGGCATCGGCCTGTCGGGCCTCGCCGGCGCGGCGCTCGCACCGGTCTATTCGGTGCATCCGACGATGGGCTTCGCCTTCGTCTTCAAGGCCTTCGCGATCATCATCATCGGCGGACTGGGCAATGTCTCCGGCGCCGCCCTTGCCGCCATCCTGATCGGCATCCTGGAAAGCTTCGTGGGCGGCTTCCTGCCGCTGGGCTATGTCGACACCACGGTCTTCGTCTTCATGATCGGGATCCTGCTGTTCCGCCCGCATGGCCTGTTCGGCAGCGGGGTGCGGATATGACGGCGGGGGAGGCGCTCCGGCGCTTCGGCCTGCCGGTCGTCGTGGTGCTGCTCTGTGTGCTGCCGCTGCTGACCTCCGGCGAGTACTACCTGACCATCGGCATCGCGGTGGCGACCTTCGCCGTGCTCTCCACCGGGCTCAACCTCGTCTACGGCTATGTCGGGCTGCTGTCCTTCGCGCAGATCGGCTTCTTCGGGATCGGCGGCTATGCCAGCGCGATCCTGGTCGTCGATCGCGGCTGGTCGATCTGGACCGGCAGCCTGGCGGGCGGCGGGCTGGCATTGCTGGCCGGCCTCGTGGTGGCCTATTCCTCGCTGCGCCTGTCGCGCCATGCCTTCGCCATCGTGACCCTCAGCTTCGGGCTGCTCTGCCTGATCGTGGCGCGGGACTGGGTGTCGCTGACCCGCGGGCCGGCGGGCATGCCGGGCCTGCCGATCCCGGAGGCCTGGTTCCCGATCCTGGGCGATGTCCGCTTCGACCGGCCGGAGGCGTTCTACGGCCTGATGCTGGCGAACGCCGTCGTCGCCCTGGCGATCATGCACCGGATCATCCATTCGCGGATCGGCCGGGCGCTGCGCGCCATCAAGCTGAACGAGCCCCTGGCGCAGTCGCAGGGCATCAACCCGCTGCGCTACAAGCTGCTGACGATCGGCGTCTCCGCCTTCCTGAGCGGGGTGACCGGCGGGCTCTATGTCTTCTACCTGACGATCGTCGATCCCTCGATCTTCGACTTCTACTACACCGAGACGATCCTGATCATGGTGATCGCCGGCGGGCCGGGCAGCTTCTGGGCGGTGCTGGCCGCCAGCCTGGTCTTCTCGGTGCTGCCGGAACTGCTGCGGTTCTCCACCGACCTGCGCATGGTGATGTACGGGGCGGTGCTGATCGTGGCGATGCTGGCCTTCCCGCGCGGGGTCGGCGGCCTGCTGCGCGACCGGGCGCTGGCCCGCTGGCGCCGCGCGCAGACCCAGGCGGGGCCGGCGGAATGAGCGCCGCGGAGCCGGTCCTGCAGGTGCGCAACCTGACCAAGGCCTATTACGGCCTGACCGCGGTGGACGATGTCAGCTTCGACGTCGAGCGCGGCTCGATCACCAGCATCATCGGGCCGAACGGCTCCGGCAAGTCGACCACGATCGACTGCATCAGCGGCTTCCAGCGGGCCAACCGGGGGCAGTGGAGCCTGGACGGCAAGGACCTGACCGGACGCACGCCGCATGCCCATGCCCTGGCCGGCCTGTGCCGCACCTTCCAGACCGTGCGCGCCTATGACGACCTGCCGCTGATCGACAATCTGCGGGTCGCCCGGCAGGAGCATGACGGGCTGAACTGGTGGCACGCGCTGCGCGGCGGGGCACGGACCCGGGCGGCCGAGGCGGCGGCGACCGAACGTGCGCTGGAGCTGCTGTCGATCGTCAAGATGGCGCAGTACGCCGAGGCGCCGGCGGCGATCCTGTCCTATGGCCAGCGCAAGCTGCTGGCGATCGCGGCGGTGATGATGACCCGGCCGAAGATCGTCATCCTGGACGAGCCGGTGGCCGGCGTGAACCCGACGATGATCCGCGGCATCGAGGAGATCGTGCGCGAGATCAACGGCGCCGGCGTCACCGTCCTGTTCGTGGAGCATAACGTCGAGTTCGTGATGAACCTGTCGCACCGGGTCATCGTGCTGGATGGCGGCCGGGTCCTGGCGGAGGGGCCGCCGGACCTGATCCATCGCGACCAGCGGGTTCTGGATGCCTATCTGGGGGCGCCGGTGGATGCGGCGACCGACGGGGCCGGACATGGCTGAGCCCGGTCCGGCAGGGGGCGGTTTCGTCCTGGAACTCGACGCGGTCGCCACCGGCTATACCGACGAGCCGGTGGTGCGCGATTTCTCCATGCAGGTCCTGCCCGGCTCGATCACCACCCTGATCGGCGCCAACGGCGCCGGCAAGTCGACCCTGCTGCGCGCGATCTACGGCCTCAACCGGCATTTCGGCGGGCGCATCCTGCTCGACGGGCAGGAGATCCAGGCCCTGACGCCGGTCGACCGGCTGGCCCGCGGCCTGGGCTTCGTGCCGCAGGGGCGCTGCAACTTCCCGCTGATGAGCGTCCGCGAGAACCTGGAACTGGGGACCTATTCGCTGCCGCGCTCGGCGATGGCGGAGGCGATGGACCGCGTGGTCGGGCTGTTCCCGGTGCTGCGCGACAAGTGGAAGGTGCAGGCCGGCAACCTGAGCGGCGGCGAGCAGCAGATCCTGGAAATGGCGATGGTGCTGCAGTCCCGGCCGAAACTGCTTCTGCTGGACGAGCCGTCCCTCGGCCTGTCGCCGCTGAACCTGCAGCAGGTCTTCCGCACCGTCCTGGCGATCCGCGAGCAGGGGGTCACGGTTATCGTCGTCGAGCAGAACGTCCATGGCGCGCTGGAGATCTCCGACACCGCCATCGTGCTCGAACTGGGCCGGAAGTTCCTGGAAGGGCCGGCCGCCGAGGTCCGCCACGACCCGCGGATCCGCGCCGCCTATCTGGGCGGCACGCCGGAAGGCCAGGCCGGCCCCGCTCCGGCCTGAACCACCTGGTCGTCCGGTCGTGGCCGGCTCCGAAGCCGGTGCGCCTTGCAGCACCGGCTCCTGCCGTCATGGTCGGCCCGCGAGCCGACCATCCATTCCGCCAGCCTTGCAGGACCGCCAGCGGACTGGATTCCCGCTCAGGGCGGGAATGACGATGGAGGGGCGGAGCAGCGACCGGCCGGATCGGCCGGCGCCTGGCACCCCCGCGCCCTGCCGCCATGGTCGGCCCCCGAGCCGACCAGCCATTCCGCCGGCCTTGCAGGACCGCCAGCGGACTGGATTCCCGCTCAAGGCGGGAATGACGCTGGAGGGGGCGGAGCAGCGGCCGGCCGGATCGGCCGGCGCCTGACACCCCTGCGCCCTGCCGTCATGGTCGGCCCCCGAGCCGACCATCCATTCCGCCGGCCTTGCAGGACCGCCAGCGGACTGGATTCCCGCTCTGGGCGGGAATGACGATGGAGGGGCCGCCGCCAGTCGAAGCCTCAAGTCAGAAACGGCGCCCCGCCCGGCGTTCCGCGGCCAGCTGCAGGACAGCCTCGGCCAGGCGTTCGTAGTCGTCGATCCCGTTGTAGATCTGGGCGGAGATCCGCGCCCGCAGCGCCCCCGCCAGCAGCCGGATCGGCACCTGCACGGCGAAGCGGTCCAGCAGCGCCTGGCGCAGGGCCAGCACCGCATCGGGATCCGGGTCGAAGCCGTCTGGCAACCGCACGGTCTGCATGGCGCCGCACAGCGCGTGCGAAGCGCCGCACTCCGTGCCCCATGCCTGCGCCAGCAGGTCGCCGCCGGCGGTGACCAGGTCATGGTTGTGGCTGCGGATCGCCAGGTCGCCGAAGCGCTCGCGGAAATCCAGGGCGGTGCCCAGCGCGAACTGCGCCGCGGCGTCGCGGGTGCCGACCCAGTCGAACTCCGCCTCGAAGCCCTGCTCGAACCCGTGGCTGATCACCAGCGGGTGGGTGGCTTCGCGGACCCCGTCGGAGGCCCAGAGGAACGCGCAGCCCTTCGCCGCGAACAGCCATTTGTGACAATTGCCGGTGTACCAGTCCGCGCCGATCGCGCCCACGTCGATCGGCAGCATGCCCGGCGCATGGGCGCCATCCACCAGGATCAGGGCATCGGAGCCCGCGCGCACCATGCGCACCAGGTCCGCCACCGGCAGGACCAGCGCCGTGGGCGAGGTGGCATGGTCGATCACGGCGAGCTTCAGCCGCGGCCCGATATGCGGCGCGAAGGCGGCGCGGATCGCCTCCGGATCGGCCGCCGGGAAGGGGACGGCGACCGTCACGACGGTGGCGCCGCTGCGGGCGGCGACATAGCGCACCGTGTTGCGCACCGCGCCATAGGTCTGGTCGGTCAGCAGGATCTCGTCGCCGGGCGCGAAATCCAGGTTGCGCAGCACCGCATTCACGCCGAGGGTCGCGTTCTCCACCATGGCGATGTTCGGCCCGGCGGCGCCGATCAGGCCGCCGATCCGGGCGGCGGCCTCGCGCAGCAGCGGGCGGTAGCGCCGCTCCATGAAGGCGGTCGGGTCGCGCTCGACCTCGGCCCGGATCCGCTCCGCCTCCCGCAGCACCGCCAGCGGCGGCGCGCCATAGGCGCCATGGTTCAGATGCGCGACATCCGGTGCCAGGGCGAACGCTGGCAGCAGGCCGCGGCCGAACCGCTCCCTGTCGTTGCTCCCGGCGTCGTTGCTCCCGGCGTCATTGCTCCCGGCGACCGCCATTGTCCTGCTCCCCTTGCCTGCGGCATGGCTCACTGGCCGCCCGCCTTGGTTCCCGCATCCGCCGGCAGCGATTGCAGGACGGCGTTGATCAGCTGGATCATGCCCTCTGCGCTGCCGGCGGATGCGGCATTGGCGATCGGGCCCCAGCGCTCGTCCAGGCTGCCGGCCGGCACCATGTTCTCCACGGTCACCGTCCCGACGGCCTCGCCATCCGGCGCGAACAGCGTCCAGTCGATGGTGACCATCTCGCGCCGGGCCGCAGCCGGCGTCATTGCCACCGCGCCGGCCAGGACAAAGGCATCTGTCGTCAGCTCCGGCGCGAACGGCACGCCGGAGGCGGTCAGTATCCGCTTCATCGCCTGGGCCAGCGCGACATTGCCGTCGCCCGGCGCGCCGGACACGTCGAAGATGAAGAAGCGGGCCGGAAGATCCGGCGCGACGTCCTGCTGCGCCTGCGGCGACGGGCTGCCGGCCGGCGTCGCCGCGCGGCCCTCGGCCGGACCCTGGGCCCGGGGCTGCGGCTGCTCCCCCGGCCGGCTCTGCGGCAGGTCCTGGACCTGCACCGGTGCCCTTGCCGATGCCGGTTTCGGCCGGACCGGCGGCGCCGGGCGGAACAGGCTGTCCATCAGGCGGCGTGCGCCGCGCCGGGCCAGGCTGTCGATCAGCTGCGGATCGCCTGCCGCGAAGGCCTCCGCCGATACGGTGAGGCCGTCCGAGGCCACCGGCCGGCTGTCGCCGGCAATCTCCACCAGGGCATAGTCGATCTGCAGCGGGCCGCTCGTCCCGGCGTCAGGCTGCGCGGCGACGGCCGGGGCGATGGCCCGCGCCGGCCGGCCGGTATCGAGGTGGCGGGCCGTGGCCGGGACCTCCTGGCGCTGGAGTTCCGCCGCCAGGGATTCGGCAAAGGCCGCGCCGATGGGGTCGGGCACGCCCTGCAGCGGCTCCACGATGAACAGCGAATTGTCGACCAGCGCGCGCAGGTCCGCGGCCGAGACCTGCTTGCTGTCGGGCTGGAACGGGCGCGGCAGCGGCTGGCAGCCGGCCAGGTCGAGGGCGGCGACCAGCAGGGCGGCGCACAGCAGGCGGGCGACGACCGGGCGCCGGCGGCCATGGGGGCGATCAGGTGAGGGCACAGCTTGCAATCAGGCCGAGGAGACAGAGCAGGACGAAGATCACCAGATGGGGCATGGGCGCGGCCGCTGCAGGGTCATGCGCTGCCGGTCGCCGGCAGGCCGATCAGGGAAATCTGCCGGCCATAATCCGGGGCGCCGCGCAGGCTGCCGCGACGATAGCTGAAGAACCGCGCCTCGTCGGCCAGGGTATCCTGTCGCAGGTCCTGCACCCGGCCCGCACCGGCAGAAACCAGCCGGGCGGCGACATAGCCAGGCAGGTCGAACAGCCAGTGCCGCCCCTGCGGGCCGACCCGCTCCGCCGGGCGGAAGAAGCGGGCGGCCTCGGCCCGCTCGGCCAGGAAGGGGGCGGGGAAGTCGGGGCCGACCTCGTAGCCGCCGGGGCCGATGGCCGGCCCGATCGCGGCGACGATCCCGCCGCGGTTGGCGCCCAGGGCTTCCATCGCCGCCACCGTCGCCTCAGCGACCCCGGCCAGCGCCCCGCGCCATCCGGCATGGGCGGCGCCCACCACCCCGGCCTGCGGGTCGGCGAACAGGACCGGCACGCAGTCGGCGGTCAGGATCCCCAGCGCCAGGCCGGGCCGGTCGGTTGCCATGCCATCGGCCTTCGGGCGCTCCCCCGCCAGCGGTGCGGCCAGGGTCACCACCGTGCAGCCATGGACCTGGTACAGGGTCTGCAGCGCCGCATCGGCCAGGCCGGCGGCCGCCAGGGCGCGCCGGCGATTCTCCGCCACGCATGCGGGATCGTCGTCCGATCCCTGGCCGCAGTTCAGGGAGGCATAGTCGCCGCCGGACACGCCGCCGCGGCGGCCCAGGAAGCCGTGCGGGATGCCGGCCGCCTCCAGCGCGGGCAGGCGCAGGGCAGGGGCATCGCCGGATCCGTCCCGGCTGCCGTCTGCTTCGTGGCTCATCGCGTCACTCCGTCGAATCCGGCGCAGGCATCCATGCCGGGCGGCAGCAGGGCGAGCGCCTGGAACAGGCTGCCCATCTCCGCCGGGTCGGCCAGCCGGCGCACGGCGCCGGCGATCGTTGCCGCCTGGTCCGGGCCGGCCCGTGCCAGGCGCTCCGCCCGCAAGGGCAGTCCCAGCCGCTCCAGGAAGAGCCCCTGCGGCACCGGCCCGGCGACGGCGCAGCCCGCGGCCCGGGCTGCCCGGGCGAAGGCGGAGAAATCGACATGCGCGGTGATATCGGCGCTGCCCGGGGCCTGCAGCACGTCATGCCGGCGGTGCCGGCGCACCGCCTGCAGGCTGTCGCGCAGCGGCGGCCCGGTGGTCCCGTAGTCGATCACCAGGGCAGCGCCCTGGCGCCCGCGCTGGCCGCCATCGCCGCGGATCGCTTCGGCGAGGCGGCTGGCGAGGGCATCCGCCGCCGGCCGCAGCTCGATCACCGTGCCGTCCTCCGCCCGGGGCAGCGCGGCCCTGGCCGGCACCGGCTCGGCCGCGGCCTCGAAGCGCAGCGCGCCGTCCGGTCCCAGCCCGACCAGGCGTTCGTGCCACCGCCCGTCGATACGGACCAGCTGGTGCACCGGCAGGGCATCGACGAACTCGTTGGCCAGAACCAGCGCCGGCAGGGCCGGCAGGGCGTCCAGGTCGGCGATCCAGCTGGCCTGCGGATGATCGATGCGGGCCTGCTGCCGGGCCCGCAGCGCGGCGCTGGCCTCGACCAGGACCGGCCGCAGGGCGGCGGCGAAGCCCGGCACCAGGCGGCCGGTGCGCAGCACGTCGGCCATCAGGGTGCCGGTGCCGGGGCCCAGCTCGACCAGGGCGAAGGGAGCGGGGGCACCGAGCCTCTGCCAGGTGTCGATGCACCACAGGCCGAGCAGTTCGCCGAAAATCTGCGAGACTTCGGGCGCCGTGACGAAATCGCCGTCGGCGCCGATTCCCTCGCCGCGGGCATAGTAGCCGTGGCGCGGGTGCAGCAGCGCTTCCGCCATGAAGGCGGCGACGGTGACCGGGCCGTCGGCCCGGATGCGGGCATGCAATGCGGTGTCGCCATCCGGCATCGCGCCGTCGCCCGCCGTCCCGTCCCCCGCCCGCCGCCGCCGCGCTGTCACGGCAGGGCTCATCGCGTCGCGGCGCCGCCCTGGGCGGCGGGCCTTGCGCGCAGGCCATGGACGACCAGGCCGAGGCCGATCAGCAGCATGGGCAGCGACAGGATCTGGCCCATCGTGATGCCGCCCACGAAGAAGCCCAGGAAGGCATCCGGCTCCCGGAACAGCTCCGCGACGATCCGGGCCAGGGCATAGCCGATCAGGAACAGGCCCGTCAGCAGGCCGTCGCCATGGCGGCGCGCGATGGTGAGGCGTGCGAGCAGCAGCAGGAGGAACAGTGCCACCCCCTCCAGCGCGGCCTCGTAGAGCTGGCTGGGATGCCGCGGTTGGGGGCCGCCGCCGGGAAAGACCATGCCGAGGCCGCTGTCGGTGACCCGGCCGTAAAGCTCGCCGTTGATGAAATTCGCGATCCGGCCGAAGAACAGGCCGATCGGCGCCACCAGCGCAATCATGTCGGTGAAGCAGAACAGCGGCACCTTGCGGAACCGGCAGAACAGCAGGATCGCCGCCACGACGCCCAGCAGGCCGCCATGGAACGACATGCCGCCATGCCAGAGCGCCAGGGCATCCAGCGGATGGGAGAGATAGTAGCCGGGCTGGTAGAACAGCACATAGCCGAGCCGGCCGCCGAGCACGACGCCGATCGTCCCCCAGATCAGGAAATCGTCGACCTGTTCCGGCGTCACCCGGCTGCCCGGCTGCTTCGCCAGGCGCACCAGGACCCGCCACGCGATCACGATGCCAGCGATATAGGCCAGCGCATACCAGCGAATCGCCAGCGGCCCGATCTGCAGGGCGACCGGGTCGATGTACGGGAACGGAATACCGGTCGGGGACGCGTCCATAGCGGCCGTGTTATGACGCGGCAGGAAACGCAATACAAGCGCCGGCTCGACAGCCGGCCGGGACAAGCGCCGGCGCGACAGCCGGCCGGGGCGGATGGCGGCAGGCCGCGCCCGGGCCGGCTGCGGCCGTCCAGCGAGGAGAGCCGCATCATGCAGACCCGCAATCCGTTGTTCGACGATCTGGCGCGACTCGCGAGCGGCGCCATGGGCACGGCGCAGTCCGTGAAGCAGGAGATGGAAGTGCTCATGCGCTCCCGCATGGAGCGCTGGGCGGCGGAGATGGCCTTCGCCACCCGCGAAGAGGTGGATGCCGCGATGGCCGCGGCGACAGCCGCGCAGGCGCGGATCGGCGAGCTGACGGCGCGGGTGGCAGAGCTGGAGCGGGCGCTGGCGGCGTCCGGCGGCGGCGCGACCGCCGGCGCGGCACCGCCGGCGCGGCCCGCCGCGTCCGGGCGCCGGCGTGGCCAGCCGGGCAACCTGCGGCGCCGGACCCGCCGCGACTGACGGGGGCGGCGATTCGGGGCGGATTTCCGCCCCCGGCCGCCAGGTGCATTCCGCCCCTCCGCCGGCCCGTTGCACGGCACCGGCCTGCGGATGAGTCTGGCAGGCGACCGGCCGGGCAGGAAAACCGCGGGATTCCGCGCGGGCGCACCCGGCCGGCGGGGCGCCGGCGGGCTGTCGCGGGCAGCCTCATCTTGCACCGCAGCGATGCACCCCCTAGCCTAGATCTATGGTGCAAACGATCGGTGGATCCAATATGTCGCGTGCCTAGCCGGCCATCGCCGCGGTCGGCAAGGCGCGTGCTGGGTCTGTCCGGTCGGCCCTGCGCCTGCCATGCCTAACGCCGCCGGTCGGGAGGTCTTACGCAATGACGGACATCGAGCACGAATATATGCGGTTCCGTCCGCATCCGATGGATCTGGTCGAACAGCTCGTCGTCGACCAGGAATGGCCGTTCGACCGGCAGGGTGAGGACGACCTCACCGTCGGCGTCGGCGGGCAGTTTTCCGAATACCAGCTGTGGTTTTCCTGGCGGCACGAACTGGATGCGCTGCAGTTCTGCTGCTGCTTCGACATGAAGGTGCCCGGCCTGAAGCGCAAGGAGGTCCATGGCCTGCTGGCGATGATCAATGAAAAGGTCTCCGTCGGGCATTTCGACATCTGGCCCGGCGAGGGGGTGATCCTGTTCCGGCACAGCCTGCTGCTGCGCGGCACCGGTGGCGCCACGTCCGAGCAGATCCAGGACCTGGTGGAGATCGGGCTGAACGAGAGCGAGCGGTTCTACCCCTCCTTCCAGTACGTCGTCTGGGGCGGCAAGACCCCGGAGGACAGCCTGGCGGCGGCCCTGCTGGAACCGGTGGGGGAGGCGTGAGGCCCGCATCCGCGATGCGCCGTCGCGCGGCAGGAGGCTGACCATGGCTGCGGATCCGCATGTCCTTCTGGCCGGCTGCGGCAATATGGGGGTGGCCTTGCTGCGCGGCTGGCTGAACCGCGGCATCCCCGCCGGGTCGATCCGGGTCGTGGAACCGGGCGCGGCGCAGGCGGAGCGTGCCGCCGCCCTCGGCGTCCAGGTGGCGCCGGACGAAGCCGCGCTGGCGGGCGACCGGGCGCCGGACGTGATCGTCCTGGCGGTGAAGCCCCAGGTGATGGACGAGGCCGCCAGCGTCTATGCGCGGCATGCCGGACAGTCGATCTTCCTGTCGATCGCGGCGGGGCGCACCATTGCCAGCTTCGAGCGTCTGTTCGGGGCGAATGCGGCGATCGTGCGGGCGATGCCGAATACGCCCGGCGCGATCGGCCGCGGCATCACCGTGGCCTGCCCGAACGGGCGCGTGTCCGACGCCGGCCGGGCGCTGTGCGACCGCCTGCTGCAGGCGATCGGCGAGACCGCCTGGCTGGAGCAGGAAGCGCAGATGGATGCGGTCACCGCGGTGTCCGGCTCCGGCCCCGCCTATATCTTCCTGCTGGCGGAGGCGATGCGCGATGCGGGGATCGCCGCCGGCCTGCCCGGGGACCTGGCGGACCGCCTGGCGCGGCACACCGTCGCGGGCGCGGGCGCATTGATCCTGGAAAGCGGCGAGGATCCGGCCCGGCTGCGCGAACAGGTGACCAGCCCCGGCGGCACCACCGCGGCGGCGCTGGCGGTGCTGCGCGCGTCCGGCGGCATGCCGGACCTCCTGCGGGCCGCCGTCGATGCCGCGGCCCGGCGCTCCCGCGAACTGGCAGGCTGAGCCCCGGCGCCGGGACAAGCCGGCGGATATGTGGCTCCCGGCCGCACCGCCGGTGGAAAATCTCCGTGCCATGGCCACATTGCTGGTAGGCTGCCTTGGCTGCGCCGCCGCAGGGCGGGGCGGCAGGCCGCTGGACATGCAGCCGGGAGGCAGGTGGCAGCGATGGCGCGACGGACGACAGCGAAGGGCAAGGCCCAGGGCGCAACCGGGCGCCAGGCGAAGGCCCGGGCCCAGGCAAAAGCGGCCGCCGATCCGGTCCTGGTCGCCATGGAACTGGCAGGCAAGCTTGGCTGGCAGGGGGTCAGCCTGACGGACATCGCCGCGGAATCCGGCATGAAGCTGTCGGAACTGTTTCCCCGCTATCCTTCGAAGACCGCCCTGGTTTCCGCTTTCATGGCCTGGGTCGATGCGGAAATGCTCGACCAGATGGCCGGGGAGCCGGCCGACGAACCGCTGCGCGACCGCCTGTTTGCGGCGATCATGGCGCGCTTCGACGCGCTGCAGCCCCATCGCGAGGGTGTCCTGGCGGTGGCCCGCGCCTCCGCCCGCGATCCGATGGCGGGCCTCTGCCTGGCCGCAGGCCCGATGCGGCGCAGCCTGGATGCCCTGCTGGCCGCTGTCGGCCTGCCGGCCGATGGCCTGGCCGGGGCGGTGCGGCGCAAGGCGGTCGGCGCAATCTATCTGGCCGGCTTCCGTGCCTGGTCGCGCGACGACAGCGCGGATATGGGACCGACCATGGCGGCACTCGACCGGCTGCTGACCCGCTGGCTGCCCCTGATGGAACGGTTCGAAGGCCGTCGCCGCCCGCCGGCCGCCCAGAACGACGGCGGCGCCCGGGATGGCAGCGGCGCAGCGGCAATGCCCGCGGGCTGATCCGGCAGGGAGCGGCGGGGCGAGACCATTTCGAGTCATGCACGGCCGGGCCACAGGGCCCCGCCAGAAACGATGGAGACAGCAATGGCAGCGACCAGGAAGCCCCAGTCCGGATTCGGCGATTTCGACATGACCAGGTTCTTCGATGTCGAGAAGATCATGGGCGAGATGCGCATGCCGGGCTTCGACCCGAACGCCATGATGGAAGCGCAGCGCAAGAACATCGAGGCCCTGGTCCAGGCCAACAAGGTCGCCGCGGAAGGCTTCCAGGCCCTGGCGCAGCGGCAGCAGGACATCCTGCGCGAACATGTCGAGCAGATGCAGAGCTTCATGCGCGACTCCGTCAGCGCCGACACGCCGGAGGCCAATGCCGGCCGCCAGGCGGAGCTGATGAAGGTGGCCTTCGAGAAGGCCCTGCAGAACATGCGCGAGCTTGCCGAACTGGCCTCCAAGTCGCAGAGCGAGGCGTTCGAGATCGTCAACAAGCGCGTGGTGGACAGCATGGAGGAGTTCCGCAGGCTGGCCGACCAGAAGTCCGGCACCGGGAAAGCCTGAGCCCCCACCGGTTCCTCCGGCGCAGCCGGGCAGTCCTTCAGGGCTGACCGGAGCGGCGGAACCTGCTACCACGTCGCGCGCCCGGCAGGCCCGGGCACGCGGCGCGGAAGGGGGCAGGCATGACGGACCGGATCTCGATCGACGATTTCCTGAAGGTGGATGTGCGGGTCGGCACCATCGTGGCGGCGGAACCCTTTCCGCAGGCGCGCAAGCCGGCCTATCGGCTGCAGGTCGACCTGGGGCCGGAGCTCGGCGTGAGGAAGAGTTCCGCCCAGATCACCCAGCTTTATGCCCTGGACGACCTGGTCGGCCGCCAGGTGGCCGCCGTCGTCAATTTCCCGCCGCGCCAGATCGGCCCGCTGATGTCGGAGATCCTGGTGCTCGGCTTTCCCGACGCCGACGGCAATGTGGTGCTCGTGCAGCCGCAGCGGCAGGTGCCGAACGGCGGCCGGCTGTACTGATCCCCGGCCGTCCCGGCCGATTCCGACTTTCCCAGATTGCGCCTGCCGGTTGTCGGGCTTTCATCCCTCATGCATAATGTCGACAGAAATTATAAATGGTCGACAGAAATCCCTGCATGATGCCGGGCATGGACGACGGCCTCGTTCGGATGGGGAACGCCTATGTCGCGGATTGTCGAAGTGTCCTGCGCGCTGATCTCTGAGCCGCTTTCCAAGGAGTGGGTGGCCGCACACGGCACCAGCAGCAAGCGCGACGAATGCCTGGTCTTCGTCCGGACCGAGGACGGCATGGTGGGCATCGGCGAGGCCTATCACGCCTTCTCGCCCAAGGTGATCGCCACGATCATCGAGGAGCATCTGGCCGAGATCCTGGTCGGCCGCGACAGCGCGGCGATCCAGCTTCTGTGGGAGGAGATGTTCTTCTCCGCAGGCCAGCTCGGCTCCGCCTCGGTCGCGGCCATGTCGGGCATCGACATCGCGTTGTGGGACCTGCTGGGACGGCGCACCGGCCGGCCGGTGGCGGAGCTGCTGGGCGGCGGCGGGGTGAGCCATGTCGCTGCCTATGTCGGCTGCATGTGCCTGGGCTGGCAGGAGCCGGCCGAGCTGCGCGCCGAGATGGAGGGCTACCTGGCGCAGGGCTTCACCGCGTTCAAGGTGCGCGGCGGGCTGGACCTGGAGGCGGATGTCGAGGCGGTCGCTGTGGTGCGCGAGGCGGCCGGGCCGCGGGCCGACGTGATGATCGACGCCAACTCCGCCTATTCGCCGCCCGAAAGCCTGCGCCTGGCGCGGCGGCTCGACCGCTACGACACATTCTGGCTGGAGGACCCGTTCGACTTCAGCGTCAAGAACCACCATGCCGACATGGGCTGGCTGCGTCGGAATTCGCCGGTGCCGATCGCTTCGGGCGGCAACCTCTATACCCGCTTCGACGTGCGCGACCTGATCGCCGCCGGCGGGGTCGACTACCTGACGCCGGACGCCACGAAATGCGGCGGGATTTCCGAGGCCCTGCGCATCGCCACCCTGGCCAGCGCCTACAGCATGATCGTCGCGCCCCATTCGGTGGTCGGCATCGGCACCGTGGCCGGCGTCCATTTCGCCGCCGCGGTGCCGCAGCATGTCCGCGGCCATCTGGAATGGGACGCTTCCGCCGGCAACCCGCTGCGCGACGAGTTGTGCCGGCCCGCCCTGGTCGTGGAGAATGGCGCGATCCGGGTGCCCACCGGCCCCGGCCTGGGGGTCGAGATCCCGGACGCTGCCCATCTGCAGCGCTTCCCCTTCCTGGAGGGGCGCGAGATCTCCATGCCGCCCAGGCAGCGCCGCTGGGACCCCAGCCATCCGGCGCAGCAGGCGGCGCACGCCGAAGGATAGGCCTGCATGGTCTCACTCTATGGCCGGGACCTGTCGGCCCGGGAACTGGCGCGGCGCACCGGCCGGCTGGCGCAGGTCGCCGGCATCTCGCCGGGCGAATATGCCGACGGGCCGGAGCGCCATGTGCGGTTCCTCGACATCCGCTCCGGGGCAGGTCTGGAGGTCCGGGTCCTGGTCGATCGCGGCATGGATATCGGCGAGCTGCGGATCGACGGCGTGCCGGTGTCCTGGCGGTCGCCGACCGGATTCCGCGCCGCGGCCCTGACCAACGCCGCAGAGGACGAGGGCGCCGGCATCCTGCGGTCGTTCGACGGCCTGCTGGTCACCTGCGGCCTGGACCATGTGCGCCGCGCGGCGACCGGGCCGGCCGATCATTTCGGCAGCCGGCGCACCGACCTGCAGTACCCCATGCATGGGCGCATCGCGATGGCGCCGGCGGAGCTGTCCGGCCATGGCGCGGCCTGGCAGGGCGAGGACTGCATCTTCTGGTGCGAGGGGATCGCCCGCCAGGCGATGCTCTATGGCGAGAACCTGGTGCTGCGGCGGCGGATCGAGGTTCCGCTGGGCGGGCGGCATGTGGAGATCGTGGACCGGGTGGAGAATGCCGGCTTCCACACCGTGCCCCACATGCTTCTGTACCATGTGAATTTCGGCTTCCCGCTGCTTGCCGAGACGGCCGAACTGCTGCTGCCCGCGGGCTTCGCGGAAGCGGCGGGCAGCCCGGCGCGCCGCGACGCCCTGCGGCGGCAGGCAGGGCCCGCGGGCCCCGATGCTCCGGACGAGCTGCTGGACCTGCACGCCGAAGGTCCGCAGCCGGCCGGTCCGGCCTGCGCCCTGGTCAACCCGGACCTGGCCGGCGGGCTGGCGGTGGCGCTGGACTGGGACCTTCCCGGCCTGCCGTGCCTGCAGGTCTGGCGCAACCTGTCGGACGGGCTGTACGTGCTGGCGGTCGAGCCGGCGGCCCAGCCCTTCGTGCCCCGGTCGGACCTGGCGGCGCAGGGTGCGCTGCGACTTCTTCGGCCGGGCGAAATCGTGGACTATCGCCTGCGCCTTTCCGCCCATGCGGGCGCCGCCGCGCTCGACCGGCTTCGGTCGGGCCTCGCCATGGCATGACGCACAGACCGGGAGACCAGCCAGCATGCCGAGCGCTTCCGCCCTGCCGCTGCAGCAGCGTGCCGTCGCCGAGATCCGCGAGGACCTGATCCATGGCCGCTTCCGGCCGGGCGAGCGCCTGAGCGAGCCCGAGCTGGCAAGCCGCTTCCAGACCAGTCGCAGCCCGGTGCGCGAGGCCCTGGTGCAGCTCGAACATGAGGGCTTCCTGGAGCGGGCGAAGACCGGGCGGGTCTATGTCCGACCGCTGGAGCTGTCGGAAGCCGAGCAGCTGTTCGTCTTCCGCGGCCATCTGGAGGGGCTGGCCGCGCGCCTGGCGGCCGAGAACATGAACCTCAAGGACATCCAGCGCCTGGAAGCCAATCTTGCGGCGATGGAGACGGCGGCGCAGCGCGGCGATGCCCGCGTCGCCATGGAATGCGGCGCGGAGTTCCACCGCACGATCATCGATGCCTGCGGCAACCGCCCGCTGCTGGAATGCCTGGAGGGGCTGCGCGCCCGGGTCAGCCGCTACCGCTACATCCTGGCCGCCATCGACGAGTTCAGCGAGCAGCGGGTGCGCGAGCATCGCTCGATCCTCTCCGCGCTGGCAGCCCGCAGCCCGGCCACCGCCGAGCAGGCGATGATCAACCATGTCGAGGTGTCGTCGCGGGAGACCCTGCACGCCCTGAAAGCCTTCCTGAGCGCACCGGAGAAAGTCTGAGCCCGCCGGCTCTGCTTGACTCAAAAACTGTCGACAGTATTATTTATCTGTCGACGGAAAAGCCGCGACGGGATGGAAACGCGCAGGACGGCATGCCCGCAACGGGCCGGCCTGTCCTGCCGAAAGAAGAGCAGAGGGAGGAATGCGATGAGGGGACGGCTGGGACTCTTGCGCACGATGGCCATTGCCCCGTGCCTCGCCCTGGCAGGCGCGCTGCTGTCGCCGGTGCCGGTGCAGGCGGCGGAGACGGTGACGATGTGGACCTTCCTGAACCCGGAGAAGGATTCCCCGCGCGACCGCGCGCTGCGCCAGATCATCGAGAATTTCGAGGCCGCCAACCCGGAGATCGACATCGCCGTCGAGAGCCAGGTCTGGTCGACCCTGACGGAGAAGTTCGTCGTGTCGCACCGGTCGGGCACCGCGCCGGACATCGGCTGGATCGTCGGCGAGGCGATGGGCCTGCTGATCAATTCCGACACCGCGGCCGACCTGGGGCCGCCGATCGCCGACAAGTGGGACGCCGCCTATCGCGAGAATCTCGTCCTGCCGCAGGCCTATGACTGGCTGACCAAGGACGGCAAGCTGCACGCGATGCCGATCATGGCGATCTCGCTGGTGCTGTTCTACCGCAAGGACCTGTTCGCCGAGGCCGGTATCGACGTCGCCAAGGTCAAGACCTGGGATGCCTTCGCCGACGCCGCGAAGAAGGTCCAGCTGGAAAAGGACGGCAGGGTCGAACGCTGGGGCACCGGCCTCCACCTGTCGACGGAGAAGACCACCATGTCGCCGGCGGCCAATGCGCTGATGGCGCAGCAGGGCGGCCGCCTGTTCGGCGAGAAGTGCAAGGCGATGCTGGCCAACGAGGACGGCGTCCGTGCGCTGCAGATGCAGAACGGCCTGATCACCGAGGCCAAGGTCGCGAGCCCGGAAAGCTTCGTCTACACCCTGGACGACGTGATCGAGCAGTTCACCGCAGGCAAGGTGGCGATCACCACCGCCGGCAACAGCCGCTATGGCAGCATCGCGCAGAAGGCCGGCTGGGATGCCGCCGGGCTGGGCATCATGCCCTGGCCGAGCTTCGACGGTACCGCGCCGGGGCCGCAGCTGCTGTCGGGCTGGTTCGCCGCCGTGTCGAAGGATTCCCCGCGCAAGGAGGCGGCCGCGAAGTTCGTCGCCTACATGACCGGGCCCGAGGCCGCGGAGCTCTGGACCGATCCCGGCGGGCAGGTGCCGATCTACAAGTCGGTGTTCGCGCAGGCGAAGTTCCAGGCCCCGGCCTATGACTGGATGCGCGAGCTGGCGGGCATGTGGGCCGCGGCGGAAGTCTGGCTGCCGCCCGATTGCAACGCCACCCGCACCTTCGCCGACCTGAACACCGCCTCGCAGAAGGTCGTGTTGGGCGAGGTCTCGCCGATGGACGCGCTGAAGGCGGCCGAAGAAGCCACGGCGGCACGGCAGTAGCAGGCGCATGCGGGCAGGAATGGCGAGCGCGTATCAGGGAAGGCCGGCCGAGTGATCCCGCGCGCCTATCGCTATCTCCTGCCCGCATTGCTGATCGAGGTGGCGTTCGTCTTCGCGCCGCTGGCGATCGGCATCTACTACAGCTTCCACCGGGTCCGCTTCTTCGAGCTCGGCGCCTTCACCTGGTTCCAGAACTATGCCGACGTCCTGTCCAGCAGCGCCTTCGTCAACTCGCTGCTGGTCACCACCACCTTCGCACTGACGGCAACGGTCCTGACCTTCGTGGTCGGCTTCGCGCTGGCGATCTTCCTGAGCCGGGAGGGCGCGCCGCAGGTGGCGATCCGCGCCGTGGTGCTGATCCCCTATGTCATCGCGATGCTGGTCGGCTCGATGCTGCTGAAGTGGATCCTGTCGTCGGATGCCGGGCTGCTGTCGCTCGCCAATGCCTGGCTCAGCCTGGACCTGCCCACCATCCTGGGCGATCCCGACTATGCGATGGCCGCGCTGGTCGCCAATGGCGTGTGGCGCGATTCCGCCTTCGCGATGATCCTGCTGCTGGCAGGGCTGAAGAGCATCTCGCCGACCCTGATCGCCGCGGCGCGGATCGACGGCGCCGGCACCTGGCTGACCTTCCGGGCGATCGTCCTGCCGCTGCTGCGGCCGACGATCATGATCACCCTGGTGCGGCTGCTGCTGCACTTCACCAACGTGCTGACCTTCGCCTTCATCCTGACCGGCGGCGGGCCGAACGACGCGACGGAGACCCTCACCTTGCGGATCTACCGGGTCGGCTTCCAGGACTACGACCTGGGGACGGCGAACGCGATGGCGGTGATCCTGGCGATCGTGAACATCGTCGCCGTCTCGCTGCTGGTCTATGCCTTCCGCCGGCGGGGGCGGGGCTGATGCTGGCGCGGCCGGTCAGGCGCCTGCTGGATGTCGGCGTTTCGGCGCTGATCGTCACGGTGGCGCTGTTCCCGATCCTCTGGGGCTTCCTGAGCTCCTTCAAGCCGTCGGCGGAGATCGTCTCCTTCCCGCCGCGGCTGTTTCCGTCGACCATCACCTTCGAGCATTACCGCGCGATCTACGACACCGGCATCCTGCACTACCTGCTGAACAGCTTCCTGGTCTCCGCCGGGACGATCGCGCTCTGCCTGGCCTGCGGCACCATCGGCGCCTATGCGCTGGCCCGCTTCAGCTTCCGCGGCAAGACCCTGGTGACCCTGGTCATCATCATGGTGATGAGCATCCCGATCCCGTCGCTGCTGATCCCGACCTTCACCTGGATCTCCGACCTGGGCCTGATCAACACCCGGCTGGCCCTGGTGCTGGTCTATACCGCCTACCAGCTGCCCTTCGTGATCTGGATCCTGGCGACCTACTACCAGAGCCTGCCGGAGGAGCTGGAATGGTCGGCGGCGATCGACGGCTATGGCAAGCTGGCGACCCTGTGGAAGATCGTGCTGCCGCTGTCCTGGCCGGGCATGGTCGCGGCCACCCTGTTCGTCATCACGTTCGCCTGGAACGATTTCGTCGTGGCGGTAGTGCTGCTGTCCTCGGAAGAGACGCGCACCCTGCCGATCGGCATCTACAACTATCTCGGTTTCTACGGGCGGGACTGGGGCCCGCTGCTGGCCGCCGCGATGGTCTCGATCGTGCCGCTGCTGGCCATCTTCCTGGTGCTGCAGCGCTATTTCGTCGCCGGCATGACCGGCGGCAGTGTCAAGGGTTAGGGGCAGGGGGGCCATGGCAAGCGTCGAAGCGAGCGGGGAGGCTATCGAGTTCCAGGGCGTCTCGAAGCGCTACGGCCCGGCCGTCGCCCTGGCCGGCCTGGACCTGGCGATCGCGCCGGGCGAGTTCGTGTCCCTGCTGGGGCCGTCCGGGTCGGGCAAGACGACCACCCTGAACATCCTGTCCGGCCTGCTGCGCCCGGACAGCGGCACGGTGCTGATCGGCGGGCGCGACGTCACCGCCCTGCCGCCGGAGCGCCGCGGCATCGCCATGGTGTTCCAGAACTATGCGCTCTATCCGCACATGACGGTGGCGGAGAACCTGGCCTTTCCGTTGCGGGCGCCGGGCCGGCGCCTGCCGCCGGAGCGGGCCGCGGCCAAGGCGGCCGAGGTGGCGGCGATGCTGGGGATCGATGCCCTTCTGGCGCGCTACCCGAAGGAGATCTCCGGCGGCCAGCAGCAGCGGGTCGCGCTGGGCCGCGCGATCGTCCGCGACCCCAGCGTGTTCCTGCTGGACGAGCCGCTGTCGAACCTGGACGCGCGCCTGCGGCTGCGCATGCGGCGCGACCTGAAGGCGCTGCACCAGCGGCTCAGCTCCACCATCGTCTATGTCACCCACGACCAGGGCGAGGCGATGAGCCTGTCCGACCGGATCGCGATCTACCAGTCCGGGGAGCTGCAGCAGGTTGCCTCGCCACACGACATCTATCGCCATCCTGCGAACCTGTTCGTGGCGAACTTCATGGGCGAGCGCGAGATGAACAACGTCGCCGGGCGCATCCACGACAGGCAGGACGGCTTCTTCTTCGAGGGCGGCGGCCTGTCCCTGGAGCTGGGCCCGCGGGACAGCGCCTGGGCCGCCCTGGCCGGCCGCGCGGTGACCCTGGGAATCCGACCCGAAGGCGTCGGCGTGAAGCCACAGGGGGAGAGCTGGGCGGTCGCCGCGTCCGTTCACCTGGTGGAGCCGGCGGGCCCCGACCAGATCCTCTATGCCCAGGCCGGGCCGGTCGAGTTCTGCGGCCGCACCAAGGCCGACGATCCGGTGCGGCCGGGCGAGAGCGTCGACCTGCACCTGTTGCGCAGCGAACTCTACCTGTTCGATGCGGAGACCGGCCGGACCTGCGCGGCGGCGGGCGAACCGCTCGACGGTGATCTGCGATGAGGCTGCAGGTCCATGCCCGGCTGCCCGACGGCTTCCGGAACGCCACCCCCAACGACTGGTCGCGGGTGCGCCGCGGCCGCCCGGACTGCGACTGCTTCCTGGAGGGGCCCTGCTTCGACCGGGACGGCCGGCTGTGGTGCGTCGATATCTCCAACGGCCGCCTGCTGACCCTCGACCCGGCGGGCAACTGGGCGGTGGCCTTCGCCTATGACGGCTGGCCGAACGGGCTGAAGATCGGGCCGGACGGAACGGTCCTTGTGGCCGACAACCGGCTGGGGATCCTGCGGTTCGATCCGGCGAGCGGCGCGCGCAGCGTGCTGGCCGACCGGTTCCGTGGCGATCCGCTGATCGGCCCGAACGACCTGACCCTGTCGCGGGGCGGCGACATCTACTTCACCGACCAGGGCAATTCCGACCTGGTCCGCCCCTATGGCCGGGTCCTCTGCCTGCGGCGGGACGGCCGGCTGGACCTGATCGCCGACGGCCTGCCCAGCCCGAACGGCCTGGTCCTGTCGCGCGACGAACGCCTGCTCTATGTCGCGATGACCCAGGCGAACGCGATCTGGCGGGTGGTGCTGGGCGCCGATGGCAGCCCGGGCAAGGTCGGGCATTTCGTGCAGCTTTCCGGCTCCGCCGGCGGCGGCCCGGACGGGCTGGCGATCGATGCCGAGGACAACCTGCTGGTCTGCCATGCCCTGGCCGGCCATGTGCTGCAGTTCTCCCGCCTGGGCGAGCCGCTGGCGCGGATCGCCACCGCGGAGGGATTGATCCCGACCAACCTGGCCTTCGGCTGGCCGGATCCCGCCATGCTTGTGGTCACGGAAGCGGAGACCGCCACGATCCAGGCGCTGCGGCTCGATACGCCGGGCTGGCTGACCCATCTGCAGGGAGGCGGCGATGACCGGGCTTGAGGGCAAGGCCGCGCTGGTCACCGGCGGTGCCACCGGGATCGGCCGGGCCACCGTGGAGGTCCTGCTGGAGCGCGGCGCGTCGGTGGTGCTGACCGGCCATCTGGAGGACCAGCTGGCGGCCGCCAATGCGGCGCTGGGCGCCCGGCATCCGGCCCTGCGTACCGCGCTGGCAGATGTCCGCGACCAGGAGGCGCTGGATCGCGCCGCGGCGCTCGCGGAGGCGGCGTTCGGGCGGCTGGACATCCTGGTCTGCGCGGCGGGCATCCAGATCCCCGGCACCGCGCTGACCGCCACGGAGCGCGACTGGCAGGCCGTGCTCGACGTGAACCTGTCCGGCGCCTTCCGGGCCAGCAAGGCCGCCCTGCCGGCGCTGCAGCGGTCGCAGGCCGGCGCCATCGTGCTGGTCTCCTCGATCCAGGCGGTCCGCGGCAAGCGCAACGGCCTCGCCTATGTGGCGGCCAAGGGCGCGCTGAACGCCATGACCCGGGCGATGGCGCTGGACCATGCCGGCGACAATATCCGCGTCAATGCCGTCTGCCCCGGCGTGGTCGACACGCCGCTGCTGCGCGCGGCCGCCGCCACTGCGGGTGCGGCCGATCCGGGCGCGGTCGAGGCGCTGGTGCGGGACTGGTCGCAGGGCCAGCCGCTGACCCCCGGCATCGGCCGAGTCTGCACCGCGCGGGACGTCGCGAAGCTGATCGCCTTCCTGGCGAGCGACGAGGCCGCCTATGTCACCGGCAGCGCCTATGGGATCGACGGCGGCCTGGCCGCAAAGATCGCGCTGTAGCGCCGGCGATGCCGGGCGGCGGCACCGTCCAGCGCTGCGGCGAGGCCCCACCGGTCCCGCCGTCCCGGGCGCGACCCGGACCCATGGCGCGGGCGGCGGTGCCGGGCGGCGGCAGCGTGCCGTCACGATCGCGGATCGGGGTCCGGGATTACCGGTGTGCAGCGTTGCCGCCAAGCCCCCACATCTCCGTCGTCCCGGGCGCGACCCGGGACCCATGGCGCGGGCGGCGATGCCGGGCGGCTGCAGCGTGCCGTCACGATCCCGGATCGGGGTCCGGGATGACCGGCTTTGAGCGGCGCGGCGAGGCCCCATCGGTTCCGTGGTCGCGGGATCCATGGCACTGCATCCGGTGTTCCGGTATTTCGGAATTTCGCCGGTTGCGCTATCTAGGTCGGATGCAGAACGCCCTCCGCCGCTTCGCCCAGGCCGTGCCGTGACCGCCCCGTCGCAGGACCGCCCCGCGCGGGGCGCGGCGCGGGTGCTGGCCGTGCTCGACTACATGCTGGAGCGCGGCGGCAGCGCCCGCATCGCCGACATCGTGACCGACCTGGGGGTCCCGCAATCGACCGCCTACGAACTGGCCGGCATCCTGATCCGCGCCGGCTATCTGGAGGCGGGGCGGGAGCGCGGCGCGCTGACCCTGGGACGGAAGCTCTTTGCGCTGGGCATGGCCTACCGGGCGCAGGTCGACCTGCTGAAGGACGGCGAGGCGGTGGTGCAGGCGCTGAGCCGCGAACTGGGCGAGACCGTGCAGCTGTCGGTGCTGGACAATGACCGCATGCTCGTCCTGCTGAAGGAGGAGGGCGGCCGCGCGCTGCGCATCATCTCCAGGATCGGCTCGCGGATCCCGGTGAACTGGTCGGCCGCCGGCCGGCTGCTGGTCTCCGACATGGGCGCAGGCGAACTTGCGGCCTGGCTGCCCGGCAATGTCGCGCCCTCGCCGACCGGCACCGCGCCGCTCGACCCGGCCATCCTGGTCCGCCGGGTGCAGGAGGCGCGCGCCCGCGGCCATGCGCTGGAGATCGGCGAGTCCAACGCCCATGCCGGCTGTGTCGCCGCGCCCGTGCTGGATGCTGACGGTCGCTGCATCGCGGCGCTCAGCGTTGCCGCCCCGGAAGTCCGGCTCGGCCCGGCGGAACGCCCGGCGATCGTCGCCGCGGTCTGTCGTGCCGCGGCGGCGCTGTCCGCCCGGCTCGGGGCGGAACCGGGCGGCGCGCCGGGCGCCGCCTGAACCGGTCGGCGCCTGGTTTACCGGCGGCTGGCGACGATCCTCTGCCGCTGCTCGCCCAGGCCCGAGACACCGAGCCGCAGCTCGTCGCCCACGACCAGGAAGCGCGGCGGCTTCATGCCCAGCCCGACGCCGGGCGGCGTGCCGGTGGTGATGATATCGGCCGGCTGCAGGGTCATGAACTGGCTGACATAGCTGACGATCTCCGCCACGCCGAAGATCATCGTGGCACTGTTGCCGGTCTGCTTGCGCTCGCCGTTCAGGTCCAGGAACAGGTCCAGCGCCTGCGGGTCGGGAATCTCGTCCCGGGTGACCAGCCAGGGGCCGACCGGGCCGAAGCCGTCATAGGCCTTGCCCTTCACCCACTGGCCCGAGCGCTCGATCTGCCAGGCCCGCTCCGACACGTCGTTGACGGTGCAGTAGCCGGCGACATGGTCCAGCGCCTGCATCGGCGTGACATGGCGGCAGGTGGAGCCGATCACGATGCCGAGCTCGACCTCCCAGTCCAGCTTCGTGGAGCCGGGCGGCACCGGCAGGTCGTCGTCGGGGCCGGCGATGCAGCCGGTGCCCTTCATGAACAGGATCGGTTCCGCCGGCGCGGGCTGGCCGGCCTCCTTCGCATGGTCGTGATAGTTCAGCCCGATCGCCAGGAAGGTCCGCGTGCCCGCCACGCAAGCGCCGATGCGGCTGCCCTCGGGCACTTGCGGCAGGGCCGCCGGGTCCAGCGCGGCCAGCTGCCGCAGCGCGCCCTCCGAAAGCTGTTCGGGGCCCAGGTCGGGGATCTGTCCCGACAGGTCCCGCATGGTGCCGTTGCTGTCCAGCATCGCCGGCTTCTCGGCGCCCTTCGGCCCATAGCGCAGCAGTTTCATGGTCCGTTTCCCCCCAGGAAAGGTGTCAGGCCCGTATCCGGGTCTTCGCGAAAGTCAGTAGGTGGCGCGGCCGCCCGACAGATCGAAGGTGGCGCCGGTGGAGAAGGAACATTCCTCCGATGCCAGCCAGGTCACAAGGGCGGCGACCTCATGCGGCTGCCCGACCCGGTTCATCGGGATCTTGGAGATCATGTAGGCGATATGCGCCTCGGTCATCTGCGCGAACAGCTCGGTCTCGATCACTGCCGGCGCGACGGCGTTCACCAGCACGCCGGTTTCCGCCAGCTCCTTGCCCAGCGACTTGGTCAGCGCGATCACGCCGGCCTTGGCCGCGCTGTAGGCGGAGGCATTCGGGTTGCCTTCCTTGCCGGCGACCGAGGCGATGTTGACGATGCGACCATAGCCGCGGCTCTGCATGCCGGGCACCACGGCGCGCAGGCAGGCATAGACACCGTAGAGGTCGACATCGATCACCCGCCGCCAGGCGGCGGGGTCGTAGTCCGCGACGGTGGCGTTGGGCCCGGTGATGCCGGCGCTGGTCACCAGGATGTCGCTCGGCCCCTGTGCGGCTTCTGTGGCCTGCAGCGCCGCTTCCACCGCGGCGGCATCGACGATGTCCAGCGCCTCGACATGAACCGGGCCGCCGCCGGCCGCCAGGCCGGACAGGTCCGCGGCGGCCGCCTTCGCCCCTGCCGCATCCTGGTCCCAGAGCGCGACGGCCGCGCCGGATTGCAGGAACCGCTCGGCGATGGCGCGACCGATGCCCCGCGCGCCGCCTGTCACGATCGCGCGCCGCCCCCGCAGGTCGATCCTGGCCGGTGCCATCCTGTCCCTCCCATGTTTTCCAACATATCGGAATAATATCCGATATGTTGGAAAGTCTAGCTTCGCGCCTGCAGGCGGTCAAACGGCGGCCCGAGGCTGCCCCCCGGCCGGGAAACTGCTACCACGGTAGCCAGGTGTAGCTGGAGGACATGCCATGAAGGTCAAACGCATCGTCGCCGTGATGGCAACGCCCGCCCCGGCGGCTGCGCAGGAGTTCTATGGCGACCTGCTGGGGCTGGACCTGATGATGGACCATGGCTGGATCGCCACCTATGGCAGCGAGGAGCCGATGCGGACGCAGCTCAGCTTCGCGTCCGAGGGCGGCTCCGGGGCGCCGGTGCCGGACCTGTCGATCGAGGTCGACGATTTGGCGGAGGCGCTGCGCCGCATGCAGGCGGCCGGCGTCGCGGTCGAATACGGTCCCGTGGACGAGCCCTGGGGTGTGCGCCGCTTCTTCGTCCGCGACCCGTTCGGGCATCTGCTGAACATCCTCGTGCATCTGCCGGCGGGGTGAGGGGGAAGGGGCGGAGGGACCGGGCACCATCCCCATCCCTGTCATCCCCATCCCTGTCATCCCCGCCTTGAGCGGGGATCCATTCCGTTAGCGCCGCGGCCGGGCTTGCGGAATGGGCCCTCGGCTCCGGGGCCGAGGGCGACGGTGCTTTTTCACCGCTGCCGTAGTCGGTTCTGGCGGTTGCGGAGCTTACCCTGCGCCATCCCCTTCGCCGTCATCCCCCGCTCAAGGCGGGGATGACGGTGGGAGGAAGGGCAGGATCACACCAACGCATCACACCGGCAGGTGGATGGCGACCCGCAGGCCGCCCTGCGGCGCATTCTCCAGCCGGATCTCGCCGCCATGGCCGCGGATCACGTCGCGGGCGATGGTCAGGCCCAGCCCGACGCCACCGGTATCCGGGTTGCGCGCCCGGTCCAGGCGGAAGAACGGCCGGAATACCGCCTCGCGCTGGCCTTCCGGGATGCCCGGCCCGTCATCGTCGATGGTGATGTCGATGGCATTGCCGTCGCGGCGGGCGGCGATGCGGACCCGGTTGCCGTGGCGCAGGGCGTTCTGCAGCAGGTTGTCCAGGCAGCGCCGCATGGCGCCGGCGCGCAGCGGCAGCAGGAGGTCCGGGTCGTGCGTGACCGCGATGTTGCGCGGCGCCCCCGTGGCGCCCGCCGGGCGGCCGCCGGCGATGCGGGCCAGGTCGTCCAGCATGCGGCCCAGGTCCACCTCCTGGATGCGCTCGCCTTCCTCGCCGCGCGCGAAATCCAGGTAGCCGGCGACCATCCGCTCCATCTCCAGCACGTCGCGCTGCAGCGCCTCGATATCCTCGCCTTCGCCCATCAGCGCCAGCTGCAGCTTCATGCGGGTCAGCGGGGTGCGCAGGTCGTGGCTGACCCCGGCCAGCATGTCGGTGCGCTGCGACAGGTGGCGGCGGATGCGCTCCTGCATGTCGATGAAGGCGGCGGCGGCCTGGCGCACCTCGGTGGAGCCGGCGGGGTGCACCGGCAGGTCCGCGCGGCCCTTGCCGAAGGCCTCCGCCGCCGAGGCCAGGCGGCGCAGCGGGCGCACCTGGTTGCGCAGGAACAGCACCGCGATGGTCATCAGGATCAGCGCGGTGCCGACCATCCACAGGATCACCACGTAGGTGGTGGTCGAGAAGACCCTTTTGTCCTGGGTGCGCACCCGCAGCACGCCATCCTCGAGCTGCACCAGCACCTCCACCAGCCCGTCGTCGCGGCGGGTGTCGAACTGCCGCGGCAGGCTCAGCCGTTCGCTCAGCGCCAGCGCCAGCATGTTGTCCAGGATCGAATAGAAGCGGATCTCCTGGCCTTCCTGCGGCAGCCTGGCGCCGGGCAGGAAGACCGCCTGCACATGCATGTTGCGGATCGCCATGTCGTAGATCTGCGCCTCGTCCAGCGACTCGCCGCCGTACTGCCGGGCTTCCACCAGGAAGGCGATCTCGCCCGCCAGCCCAAGGGCGAGGCGGCGGGACACGGTCTCCCAATGCGCCTGGTAGAACACGAAGGCGGTGACGATCTGCACCACCACGATGGGGGTCACCATCAGCAGCAGGGAGCGGCCGAACAGGCCGCGGGGCAGGAACTGCTTGATCCAGTGGAACATGATCACCCGGCCATCGCGGCGCCGGCCCGTTCAGTCGGCCCAGAAAACATAGCCCTCGCCCCAGACGGTCTGCAGGAAGCGCGGGTTCTTCGGGTCCGCCTCGATCTTGCGCCGCAGGCGGGTGACCTGCACGTCGATCGCGCGGCCCTCGGTCGTCCCGGTGCGCTCGGCCAGCTCGGCCCGGCTGATCGTCAGGCCGGGGCTGGAGGTGAAGATGCGCAGCAGCGCGACCTCCGACGAGGTCAGGGCGATCGGCCTGGCGTTGCGGGTCAGCAGGCCGCGGATCGGGTCGAAGACGAACTCGCCAAAGCGGATCTCCCGGCTGCCGGTGGCCTGCGCCTGCTCGCTGCGGCGCAGGATCGCCTCGATCCGCAGCAGCAGCTCGCGCGGCTCGAACGGCTTCGCCAGATAGTCGTCCGCGCCGGCTTCCAGGCCCCGGATCCGCTCGGCCGGGTCGCCCAGTGCGGTCAGCATCAGCACCGGCACCTGGCTGGTGCGCCGGATCTGTTCGACGAAATCCAGGCCCGACTGGTTGGGCAGCATCACGTCGACCACCAGCAGGTCGAACGCCATGCCGTTCATCCGGGCCAGGCCATCCTCGGCATCGGCCGCGACGGTCACCCGGTAGCCCTGCTCCAGCAGGAAACGTTTCAGCAGGTCGCGCAGCCGCCGGTCGTCGTCCACCACCAGCAGGTGGCGGGCATCGGCGGCGACATCCTCGGTCATTGCCGGCTCCCGGGGCCGTCGCCGGCCGCCGCGGGGCCGTAGATCTGTCGCAGGATCGCCGTGCGGTCCTTCGCGGCGATCATCCGGCCCAGCACCTTGGCCAGCAGGGCCGGGGCCTCCGGCCCGCCGGCGGCCAGCGCCTCCGCCACCAGCGCCTGCTGCGCGGCGCTGACCTCGCGCAGCAGGGCCTCGCCGCTGTCGCTCAGGCGCATGTGCCGCTGCCGGCGGTCGCTGCGGCCCTGCTGCTGCACCACATGGCCGCGCGCGACCAGGTCGTTCAGCACCCTGGCCAGGCTCTGCTTGGTGATCCGCAGGATCGCCAGCAGCTCGGCAACGGTGATGCCGGGATTGCGGCCGATGAAGTGCAGGGCGCGGTGATGGGCGCGACCCATGTCGGAATCCGCCAGCACCGCATCGGCCCGGCCGGTGAAGTCGCGATAGGCATAGAACATCAGCTCCACGACCTCGCGCAGCTGCGCCTCGGAGAAACCGGCGATCGGGTCGTCCGGCCCGGTCATCGCGGGCCGGTCCGGCCGGGCGGGCGGGAAAAAAATAGGTCAGTCATATTGACGTAAATTCATCACAATGTTATACCATCCGTCAGGGACACGAAATTTTCGAACGTGGGAACGCCAAAAAATGACCGAAATAGATTTCGACAAGCAGTACGGCCAGATCTGGCTGGACGGCAGCATCGTTCCTGCCTCCGGTGCCAATGTGCATGTTCTGACCCACGGCCTGCATTATGCAAGCGCCGTGTTCGAGGGCGAGCGCGTCTATGACGGCGAGGTCTTCAAGCTGACCGAGCACAGCCAGCGTCTCGCCGGCTCGGCGGAACTTCTTGGCTTCAAGCTGCCGTTGTCGGTGGCCGAACTGGACGAGGCGACCCGTGCCGTGGTCGCCGCCAACGGCATCAAGGACGGCTATGTCCGGCCGATCGCCTGGCGCGGCGCCGAGATGATGGGCGTGTCCGCGCAGAAGAACACCATTCACCTGGCGATCGCCACCTGGGTCTGGCCGAGCTATTTCACGCCGGAAGCGAAGATGCGCGGCCTGCGGCTGCAGATCTCCAAGTGGCAGCGGCCGTCGCCCGCGACCGCGCCGACCCAGTCGAAGGCGGCGGGCCTGTATATGATCTGCACCCTGTCCAAGCATGCGGCCGAGAGCGAGGGCTTCGAGGATGCGCTGATGCTGGACTGGCGCGGCCGGGTGGCCGAGGCGACCGGCGCGAACATCTTCTTCGTGAAGGGCAACGAGATCCACACCCCGGTGCCCGACTGCTTCCTGGACGGCATCACGCGCCGCACCGCGATCGACCTGGCCCGCCAGCGCGGCTACCAGATCGTCGAGCGGCCGATCATGCCGGAGGAAATGGCCGGCTTCGACGAATGCTTCCTGACCGGCACCGCCGTGGAGGTCACCCCGGTGCGCGAGATCGGCCCCTGCAGCTTCACCCCGGGGGTGGTCTGCCGCCAGCTGATCGAGGATTTCGAGGCGCTGGTGCGCCGCCGGGCGCCGGTAGAGAAAGTCGCCGCGGCCTGACCTGCGGCATCAGGCGAGACAGGCCCGCCCGCGCCGGATCCGGCACGGGCGGGCCTTCCCTTTCCTGAGCTTGCGGGTCATGTGCCGCTGGCGCCCCCGCGCTCCTGCCCGTAGCGGCAGAGGAACATCCGCACCGATTCCGCGACCGCCCGTTCCGGCGGCGGCAGGCGGGCGTTGCCCGCGCCGATCGCCATGACCTTCGGCCAGAACACGAACTCCTGCAGCAGGCCAAGGAACTGGTGGGCGGCAAGCGCGGTATCCGGGCAGTCGATCTGCCCGCGCCGGGCCATCTCGTCGATGCAGGTGGCGAGCGCCTGCACCAGGGGCGCCTTGCCGAGGCGGTAGAACTCCTCCGCGATCCACGGCAGGCGGTGCGATTCCGCGATCACCAGGCGGGTGAAGTCGACCTGCCGGCGGTCCTCGATGAAGCGCAGGATGATGCCTGCCAGGTCCTCCAGAACGGCGGCGGGGGCCTTTTCCCCGACCGCCTCGCGCGGTGCCCGCATGAACGGCGCGTCGGTCAGCCGCGCCCAGTGCCGCGCCAGCATGGCGCGGAATATCGCCTCCTTGCTGCCGAAGCGATTGTAGAGGGTCTGCCGCGACAGGCCGGCATGGGCGGCGAGCCGCTCCAGGTTCACCCCGTCATAGCCGGCCTGCAGGAACAGGGCGCGGGCGGCGTCGAGGATGGCTTCCTCCGAGCCCGCTGCGCCGGGCGGGCGGCCCGGTGCCGCACGGCTACGGCGGCGTCCGCCCGCGCTGTCCGGGGAGCCGGACCTGCCGCGGGCCGGAGAGCTTCCTGTTGCTGCCGGCATGCCGGTCTCCCTGCATTCGCGGATCCTTCGACCGCCATGGTTACCGCGATATTGACTTTACAGTACAGTATAATTAATTGGATGCGAACCGCTTGGAGGAGGGCAGGATGGAGATCTTCTGGAACCGGATGACCGCGCCGGAGCTGCGGCGCCTGGCGGCGCAGGACGCGATCGTCCTGCTGCCGGTCGGCTCCACGGAGCAGCACGGCCCGCACCTGCCCACCGGCGTCGACGATTTCCTGGCGACCGAGGTCTGCCGCCGGGTGGCACTGAAGGTCGGGGCGGAGCGGCCTGCCGCCCTGTCCCCCGTCATTGTCGCACCCGGCCTGTGGTGCGGCCTGGCGGACCATCACACGGCGTTCGGCGGCACCTTCACCCTGACCCTGGGAACCTACCATGCGGTCCTGCGCGATCTCTGCCGTTCGATCCTGGGCGCCGGATTCTCGCGCCTGGTCATCGTCAACGGCCATGGCGGCAATGTCATGGGGCTGGCGGCGATCGCCACGGAGCTGACCCGCGAGCTGCAGGCGGCGATCGCCACCACCTCCTATTTCCTGGAGGCGCCGGGCGGGGCGAGGAAAATCCTGCAGGACCAGGACGATGTGATGCATGCGGGCGAGGCGGAGACGGCGATGATGCTGGCATCTGCGCCGGACCTGGTGCGCCTGGGAGAGCTGGAGGCCGCCCACGGGCCGCACTTCGACATTGCCCGCGCCCTGCGGCCGGCGCTCGGCCGGGTCCGCGGCTTCGACGCGCTTACGCCCAGCGGTGTGCTGGGCGATGCCAGGCGCGCCACCGCCGAGCAGGGGGAGGCGCTGCTCGAGCTCTATGCCGGCGCGCTGGCGCGGCGCCTGCTGGCGGGAGAGCCCTGGCGCGATCGGGACATGCGGGCGGAGGAGTCCGATGCGGGCGCATGAGGAGACGAAGGCCGTGCAGGCCGCCGCCGATGCCGCTGGCCTGACACGATGGCGGGTCGGCGAGGTGACCGTCACCAAGGTCGCCGAACTCGCACTGGACATGTTCACGCCGGCGACCCTGTTCCCCGATTGGGAGCCGGGCATCCTGGAGCGGGAAACGGACTGGCTGTCGCCCCGGTCGATGGATGCCGGGCGGGTGCATGCCTTGATGAGCGTGCATAGCTGGGTCCTGACCTCGCCCCGCCATACGATCGTCATCGATACCGGCGTCGGCAATCACAAGCCGCGGCCCCACACCCCGATGTTCGACCGCCTGGCCACCGGCTATCCCGCGCGCCTGCGGGCGGCGGGCGCGGCGCCCGGGACGGTGGACCATGTCCTGCTGACCCACCTGCATGTCGATCATGTCGGCTGGAACACGCGCCTGGAGGGCGGGCGCTGGGTGCCGACCTTCCCGAACGCGCGCTATCACTTCTCCGCCCGGGAGCAGGCGTATTTCACCGATCCCGCGAATCACAGCGCGCGCAACCGCACGAGCTTCCTGGTGCAGCCCGACAGCATCGCGCCGGTCATCGAGGCGGGCCTGGCAGACATGATCGCCATCGACGGGCGCGAGGTGGTGGCGGGCCTGTCCTTCCATCCGACGCCCGGCCACTCGGTGGACCATGCCTCGATCCGGCTGCGCTCTCAGGGGGAGGAAGCCTGGTTCGTCGGCGACCTGCTGCACCACCCGATCCAGGTCCGGCACCCGGACCTCAACTCGGTCTTCGACGCCTTCCCGGAGCAGGCGCGCGCGTCGCGCCGCTGGGCGCTGGAGCAGGCGGCGGACGGGGACGCGATCGTCTTCACCACGCATTTCCCGGAAAGCTCCGCGGGCCGCGTGCGGCGTCACGGCGATGGGTTCCGCTGGACGTTCCTCTAGGACCGAGGCAGGCCTAGCGGCGATCGCCGCGCCATTTCTCCGCTGCGGCATCGTCCTCGGCCTTCGCCGCGACCCAGCCGGCGCCGGCCTCGCCTTCCTCCAGCTTCCAGAACGGCGCCTTCGTCTTGAGCCAGTCGACCAGGAAGGCGCAGGCCTCGAAAGCCGCCTGCCGGTGGGCCGAGGCGGTGGCGACGAAGACGATGCGCTCGCCGGCCGCCAGGCGGCCATGGCGATGCACGATGCGGCTGGCGTCCAGCGGCCAGCGCGCGCAGGCCTCGGCCTCGATCTGTTCCAGCATGCGCTCGGTCATGCCGGGATAATGCTCCAGGGTCATGTGGCTGACGCCGCGTCCCTCGGCCATGTCGCGGACCAGGCCGGTGAAGGTGACCAGGGCGCCGATATCGTGGCGGCCGGACGTCAGCAGATGGCATTCGCGGCCCGGGTCGAAGTCGTGGCGCTGGACGCTGACGGTCATGCGGTCAGCCCCCGGTCATCGGCGGGAAGAAGGCGACCTCGTCGCCGGGGCCGACCGGCGCGTCCAATGCGGCATGGTCCTGGTTGACCGCGGCACGGATCAGGCTGCGGTCGGCGAAGGCGGCCTCGTAGTTCTCGCCGCGGCCCACCAGCCAGTCGATCAGCGCGCCGACGGTGCGCACCTCGGCCGGCGGCTCCGCCTCTTCCTGGGCAAGGCCGACCCGCTCCCGCAGCCAGGCGAAATAGAGCAGTTTCATCGCGGCTGTTTCTCCTGTTGGGCGCCCGAGCGCATATGCGGCAGGCCCTTGGCAACATACTCGGCCCCCGACCAGGCGGTCAGGGCCGCCGCGACCCACAGCAGGGCGGGCGCGGCCGGCTGCAGCGGCGCTCCCAGGTCGGTCATCGCCAGCAGCAGCAGGACGACGGCCAGCAGCTGTGCCGCCGTCTTCCACTTCGCGACCCTGGTGACCGCCACGACCACCTGCTTCTGGCCGAGATACTCGCGCAGGCCCGAGATCAGGATCTCGCGGCCGACGATGACGATCACCGCCAGCGCGCTCGCCGGGCCCAGCCGGCCGGCCGCAAGGAGCATGACCAGCGCGGCGGCGACCAGCAGCTTGTCGGCGATCGGGTCCAGCCAGCGGCCGAAGTCGGACTGCACCCGCCAGCGCCGCGCCAGCCAGCCGTCGAACCAGTCGGTCGCCGCGGCGGCGGCGAACAGCGCCAGCGCAGTCCAGCCTGCCGCGGCGCCGGGCAGCCAGAAGGCGGCGCAGAACGGCAGGACCGCGAGCACGCGCGCAAGGGTCAGCAGGTTGGGGATGTTGTGCCGCACGTCAGGTGCCTCAGCTGCCATGGAAATGGTCGTAGATCCGCTGCGCCACCGTGCGGCTGATGCCGTCCACCGCCTCCAGATCGGCAAGCCCGGCCTTGGCGATGTCGCGGCCCGAGCCGAAGCGATGCATCAGGGCGCGCTTGCGTTTCGGCCCGATGCCGGGAATCTCGTCGATCGGCGAGCGCAGGTTGCCCTTCGCCCGCCGGGCCCGGTGCGCGCCGATCGCGAAGCGGTGCGCCTCGTCCCGCAGGCGCTGCAGGAAATACAGCGCCGGGTCCCTGGGTTCCAGCATCATCGTCCGGCCATCGGGAAGGTAGAACTGCTCGCGGCCCGCCTCCCGGTCCGGCCCCTTGGCGATGGCGACCAGCGGCAGGTCGGCAAGGCCGAGCTCGGCCATCGCCTCCATCGCGGCCGAGAGCTGGCCCTTGCCGCCGTCGATCAGCAGCAGGTCCGGCCAGTCCGGATCCAGCAGGTCGGGGGTCTCGCCGTCGGCACCGGCCTCGGCCTCCGCCGCCGCCGTGGCCGCCGACACCGGCGTGGGGCGCTCGCCGGCTTCCCGCAGCAGGCGGCCGAAGCGGCGGGTCAGCACCTCCTTCAGCATGCCGTAATCGTCGCCGGGCGCCAGGTCGTCCTGCTTGATGTTGAACTTGCGATAGGCGCTCTTCCGAAAGCCCTCCGGCCCGGCCACGATCATGCCGCCAACGGAATTGCTGCCCTGGATATGGCTGTTGTCATAGACCTCGACCCGGCGCGGCGCCTCCGGCAAACCGAACAGGCCGGCCAGGCGCTGCAGCAGCCCGCGCTGGGCGGCGTTCTCCGACTGCCGCTGGCCCAGTGCCTCCCGCGCGTTCTGCACCGCGCGCTCCACCAGCTGCCGCTTCAGGCCGCGTTGCGGCACCGCCAGGGCGACCTTGTGGCCGGTCCGCACGCCCAGCGCCTCGGCCAGCCAGGCGGCATTTTCAACCTCGTCGCTGACCAGCACCTGCCTCGGCGCGGGGCGGTCCTCGTAGAACTGCCCGATGAAGGCGGCCAGCACCTCGGGCAGCGGCACCTCGCCGGCATGGGCGGGGAAATAGGGCCGGTTGCCGAAGTTCTGCCCGGCCCGGAAGAAGAACACCTGGATGCAGGTCTGGCCGTTCTCCTGCCAGGCGGCGATCACGTCGGCTTCGCCCAGGCTGGCCACGTTGATGTCCTGGTGCGCGGTGACATGGGCCAGCGCCCGCAGCCGGTCGCGATACATGGCGGCGGCCTCGTAGTTCATCTCCGCGGCCGCCGCCTCCATCCGCGCGGCCAGGCGCCGGTGCAGGTCGGGATTCCGCCCGGCCAGGAAATCGCGCGCCTCGTCCACCAGGGCGGCATAGGCGGGCGCGTCGATGCGGCCGACGCAGGGGGCGGTGCAGCGCTTGATCTGGTACTGCAGGCAGGGGCGGGTCCGGGTGGCGAAATCGCCATCGCTGCAGCTGCGCAGGGGAAAGACGCGGGCCAGGGCCGCCAGCGTGCGGTTCACCGCGCCGGCGGACGCAAAGGGGCCGAAATAATCGCCCTTCACGGACTTGGCGCCGCGATACTTGGTGACCCGCGGAAAGTCATGGTCATGGCGGATCAGGATGTAGGGGAAGGACTTGTCGTCCCGCAGGATGACATTGTAGTGCGGCTTCAGGCGCTTGATCAGGTTCGCCTCGAGCAGCAGCGCCTCGGTCTCGGTATGGGTGGTGACGATCTCGAGCGCCCGGGTCGCCTCGACCATCCGCATGATGCGGGCGGTCAGCCGCGGCGCCTGGGCGTAGGAGCCGACCCGGTTGCGCAGGACCCGAGCCTTGCCGACATAGAGCACCTTGGCGTCGACGCCCAGCATCCGGTAGACGCCGGGGCGCTGCGGCAGGCGCCGCGCCACCCGCTTCAGGAAGGCGAAGCCGTCCTCGCCCTCGCGCCGTTCGATGGTCGCTTCGGCCATGACCGGGCCATCCGCGCCCGCCGGCCTGCCGGGCGTTCGCCTGGCGGGCTGGCCGGCAGGACCGTCCGGGCTGTCGGTGGCGGCGCTGGCTGCATCCTCTGTCATCGCGCTGGCAATGTCGGCATGGCGGGGCGCGCGGTCAACATGCGCCAGGCCCAAACGGCCTTTCCGAAAGGAAACAGGGGGTTGCGCCATTCTCCCGTCACGGCCGACCGGGCCTGCGGGACCGTCACCCGGCATCCCGCTGCGGGACTGTCATGGAACTGAGACATTCATCCACGATTCCTGTGGATAACTCTGTGCAGAATAGTGGAACGGCGTGCGGAGTCGCGCACGAATCCTGGGTTCCCCGCGCTTTGCCAGATTTTTGGGCAGATCACGTAAGTGATTGTTTCGATTGAATTTTATCGATCACGGCCCAGTCGCTGCCCAGGTCCATGGGAAAGAAACGGGAACTTCGCGAAGGTCAAGCGAAAGCGCAATGGGCATGTGAACAATTTCACAGGCGCGCGCGGGGCCCGGACCAGGGCGGTGCCCTGCCGTCAACCATTATTCTCCCATCGGACCGAAATAATGACCCTTGACTCGGGCTGCCTCAACCGGGCGGCGCGCGCGGAACTCGTCGCTACAAGGATACTGGACCGGTCCCTCAGGCCGGCGGCCAGGCCGCCAGCTTCCCCCTTCCGAACCGGAACGCCCGAAGGATCGCACGAATTGTCATCGTTCTGCAACCCTTCGCACAGGCAATGAACGAGAAAAATCCCTTCCTGCGGGCGGCATGCCGGCGCAGGTTTGTTGTGGAGGATTTTCGCCACGGCGGCTATTCAGGACTGTAGGCTGTGACGATGGCGTGATGCGGGGGCCTGTTCCGGGACAGGCGGGGCGGCTGGCCATGGCGGCCGGACGCAGGACGGGAAGAACGGCACCCAGGGATGTTCACGATCTACCTTCCCATTGCCGAGATGTCGGTGAACCTCTTCCTGCTGCTGGGGCTTGGCATGGGAGTGGGCTTCCTGTCCGGCCTGTTCGGTGTCGGCGGCGGCTTCCTGATGACGCCGCTGCTGATCTTCGTCGGGATCCCGCCGGTGGTGGCCGTGTCGACGCAGCTGATCCAGGTGCTGGCTGCCTCCTTCACCGGCTTCCTGACCTATTGGCGGCGGGACAATGTCGACCTGCGGATGGGCGCCACCCTGGTCAGCGGCGGGCTGGTGGGCGCGGTGACGGGCATCGCCGTGTTCGCGGTGCTGCGCAGCCTCGGGCAGATCGATTTCGCGATCAGCCTGACCTACGTGGTGCTGCTGGGCTCGGTCGGCGTGCTGACCCTGAGCGAGGCGGTGCGCAGCCTGTGGCGCGGCAAGGCCGGGCGCAGGCGCCGCAAGCTGCACGATCACAACCGCCTGCTGCGGCTGCCTTTCAAGGTCCGCTACCGCCGCTCGCGGCTGTACATCAGTGTCGTGCCGCCGATCCTGATCGGCGCCTTCGTCGGCCTGCTGGCCGCGATCATGGGGGTCGGCGGCGGCTTCATCCTGGTCCCGGCGATGGTCTTCCTGCTTGGCATGCCGACGGTGATGGCGATCGGCACGTCGCTGTTCCAGATCATCTTCGTGACCGGTGCGGTGGCGATCCTGCACGCCTACGAGAATGCCACGGTGGACGCGGTGATGGCGCTGCTGCTGGCGGTCGGCGGGGTGATCGGTGCGCGCTGGGGCGCCCAGATGGGCCTGGGCATGCGGGCGGAATATCTGCGCCTGGGCTTCGGCGCGGTGGTCCTGGCGGTGGCGCTGGAAGTCGCCTTCCGCCTGGTCTCCCGGCCGGGCGAGATCTATTCCCTCACCGAAGTTGCGATGCGCTAAGGCGGGCCGGCGGCCAGCGACCGGCGCGCCGAGCCGCTATCGGCCGAGAAAGGCCGGCCGGCGCTTTTCCAGGAAGGCCGCGACCCCCTCGCGGATGTCGTGGCTTGCTGCCACGCGGGAGAACTGCGCCGCCTCCATCGCCAGGCCTTCGTCGATCGGCAGGTTCAGGCCGCGGGTGACGCTGGCGAGGCAGGCGGCGACGGCCAGCGGCGGCATCTCTGCGATCCGTAGCGCCAGGTCCCGGGCGGTCGCCATCAGCCGGTCATGCGGAACGACCTGGTTCACCAGTCCGATCGCCATCGCCTCTTCCGCCGCAATCGGCCGGGCCGTCAGCAGCATGGCCAGCGCCCGCTTGCGTCCTACCAGCCGGGGCAGGCGCTGCGTGCCGCCATAGGGCGGCGGGAACCCAAGCCGGATCTCGGACTTTGCGAAACTGGCCTGGACGCTGGCGATCGCCAGGGGCACCGCCTCGGTGATCTCGCAGCCGCCGCCATAGGCCAGGCCGTTGACCGCGGCAATGATCGGCTTCGGGAAGGCTTCCAGCCGGCTGGTGAAGCGCTGTCCGCGGCGGACAAAGTCGCGCAGCGCAGCCTCGGGCCCCGCATCGACGGTCGCCGCGAAGTCGTGGATATCCGCGCCGGCGCAGAAGGCACGCTCGCCGGCGCCGGTCAGGATCACCACCCGCAGGGCCGGATCGCGCTCGATCTCGTCGAGCAGCGCCTGCAGGCGGTCGATCGAGGCGAAGTCGATTGCATTGAGCCGCGCGGGGCGGTCCAGGGTAAGGATGGCGATCGCGCCGTCGCGGGCGATCCGCGGGCTTTCCGGCATGGCATCTCTCCGTTGCTGTCCTGCCGCGGAAGGTGCTGTCCGCCAGCCCGGACGACAAACGGGAAAACCTGCGGCGCGGCACAGTTCCGCTCACGCGGCGGGTGCGCGGACCGCCGCTTCTGCCGCCAGTTCCAGGCGAATCCAGTTCAGGAATGCCCGGATTTCCACCCTGCGTTCCGAGGTCGCCAGCCAGAGCAGCCAATAGGCGCTGCCTGCAGGCAGTGCCGGGCCGAGGACTTCCACCAGGCGGCCGGCCTCCAGCTCGTCATCGACCAGCGGGCGGCGGCCCAGGGCGACGCCCATTTCCTGCAGGGCGGCGTCGAGAGCGAGCTGGATGGTATCGAAGCGCATTACGGCATGGCCCGCAGGAGGCTCGAGGCCGGAAGCAGCGAACCACCAGTCCCAGTCGGTCGCGATGCCGGCAACCTGCAGCAGGGTGGTTGCCGCCAGGTCGGGCGCCCGCCGGATCCGGGCGGCCAGCGCCGGGGTGCAGACAGGCACCAGGCTCTCTGCGACCAGATGGAGGGACTCCACCTCCGGCCAGGGCCCGGTGCCCATCCTGAACGCGAGGTCGATGCCGTCGCGCAGGATGTCGACCTGGCGATGGCTGGCGTCGAGCGACAGGGAGATTCCCGGATGCTCGGCCCTGAAGCGGCCCAGGCGCAGCATCAGCCATTTCCGGGTGAAGGTCGGTGCGGCGCTGATGCGCAGGGTGGCCGGCCGGCCCTGGCCGGGCACCGCCGCTGTCGCCTCGGCCAGGTCGTCCAACGCCGCGCGGACGCCCATCGCATAGGCGGCGCCGGCCTCGGTCAGCGCGATGCTGCGGTTGCCGCGCAGGAAGACCGGCGTCCCCAGCCAATCCTCGAGCACCTGGATGCTTCGGCTGACGGCGCTCGGCGTCAGGAACAGTTCTTCAGCGGCGGCCTTGAAGCTCAGCAGCCGCGCGGCGGCCTCGAAGGCCCGCAGGCTGCCCAGTGGCGGCAGGCGGTGGGCCATGGCAATCCGCTCAGCGGGGACCGTCGGGACGGTCGGCAAGGCAGATCATCGTCGCCTGCATCAGGCCGACGGGCTTCTCCACGCCGTCGCTGCGCATGACGGCCTGGCACTGCACGACGCTCAACTGGCGACCGGGACGGATCACCGTCGCGCGGGCGATCAGCGTCTCGCCGGCAGCCGGCGCCAGCAGGTTCTGCTTGAACTCGACCGTCAGCACCGTCGACGCCGCGGGCATCAGGCTGAAGGCGGCATAGCCCGATGCGGAATCCGACACCGTGGTGACGATGCCGGCATGCAGGAAGCCGTGCTGCTGGGTGAAGGCGGCGTCGCTGGGCATGCTCAGTTCGCACCGGCCGGGCGACAGGGCGGTCATCGTGACGCCGAGCGTCCGCATGATGCGCTGTCGTCCGAAACTGTCGCGCACCCGCGCCTCGAACCCCGGATCGGCCGGGCTGAACGGCTCATCGTCTGTCATCCGGCTGTCCTTCGCTGCCTTCGTGCCGGTCCGAGCTATGCCTGTCGCTCTGCCGGGCAGCAAGTGCGAAAAGCGCAACCGCGGGTGATCCAGGCCGGTCTGGCGCAGGGTCCCATGCGCTCTTCCGGGGGCTCAGCCGCGCGCGACCCGGGCCGGCGGCACGGGCAGGCCCGGCACCTCGACCCGGCAGCGGAACACGCTTCCGCAACGCTCGCTCGGGCCGCCGCGCGAGCCGGTCACGACATAGAGGTCGCGCAGATCGTCGCCGCCGAAACACAGGCTGGTCACCATCGGCAGCGGGACGGGCAGATCGTCGCGCGGACGGCCATCGGGCCCGAACACGGCGACCCGGCCGCCCTCCGCATCGGCCACCCAGACCGCGCCGTCCGTCGCCACCGCCAGACCGTCCGGGATGCCGTCCGGCCCCAGGTCGGCGAAGCTGCGCCATGGCGCGACCGTGCCGTCCGGCGCCACGTCGTAGACGCGGACCAGCCCGGCCTTGGCGTCGGAATGATAGAGCTGCCGTCCGTCGGGCGAGAAGCCGAGACCGTTGGTCAGCAGGATTCCGTCGGACAGGGTGCGCATGCTGCCGTCCAGGTCGATCAGGTGCAGCAGGCCGGGCTTCGGCTCCTCGCCGCCGAACACACGATAGGCCAGCGACCCGACATAGACCCGGCCCGTCGCGTCGGTGGTCAGGTCGTTGAATCCGGTCGATCCGGGGATCGCCGCCTTGTCGAGCAGGGTCACCGGCGCTTCGCCGTCGAACCCGGTCCAGGCGATGTCCCGCCCGCCGACCACCAGGCCGCCATCGGCATGGAGCGCGATGCCGCCGATGCCGCGGCGCTGCGGCACCGCGACCGACAGCCGGTCGCTGCGGTCGAGCAGGTGCACCCCGCCGCCCAGCACGTCGCTGAAATAAAGCCCCTTTGCAGGGTCCCAGACCGGGCCCTCGACCAGCCCGAAGCCGGTGGCGACCTGTTGCATGGCGTTCCCTTCCGGTTGGTCAGCGTGCGTTGAAGCGGCCGGGGCGGCGCTCCGACACGGCGCCGATGCCTTCCCGATGATCCTCGGTGCGGGCCAGCCAGGCCTGTTCGGCGCCTTCGCGGTCGGTCTGTTCGCGGACTTCGGCGGCCAGGCGGCGGCGCAGGGTCAGGCGGGTCGACTGCACCGCCAGCGGGGCCCCTTCGGCGATCTCCGCCGCCAGCGCGGCGGCCGCGGGCAACAGCTCGTCGCGCGGCACCAGCCGGTCGGCGAGGCCCCATTGCGCGGCTTCCTCGCCGGTCAGGCGCCGGCCGGTCAGGAACATCTCGGCGGCCCGCTGCTGGCCGATCAGGCGGGGCAGGGTGTGGGTCAGGCCGAATCCGGGGTGGATGCCGAGCTTGACGAAGTTCGCGCCGAACCGCGCTTCCGGGCTGGCGATGCGGAAATCGGCAACCAGGGCGAGCCCGAGCCCACCGCCGATCGCCGCGCCCTGCACCGCCGCCACGATCGGCTTCAGGTTGGAGAACAGGCGGACCGCCTCGTCGTAGAGCGGGTTGCGGCCGCGGGTCTCGGCCTCCTCGAAGACCCGGTCCCTGGCGAAGTCCGCGCCGGCGCAGAACGCCTTGCCGTCCGAGCAGAGCAGGATGGCGCGACACGCTTTGTCGGCATCCAGTTCCTCGAAGGCATTGGCCAGGTCGCCGATCAGCTGGCGGTCGAAGAAGTTGTGCGGCGGTCGCCGGATCTCGACCTTCGCCACATGGGCCTCCAGGGTGACGGCAAGGTCGCCGCGACGGGCCTTCGGCATGCGTTTCGCTCCCTCATGATTCGTTGCGGGAGCCTAGCATGGCGGTGCCGGCGTCATTCAAGCGGGCAGACAGGACAGGGCGGGTGCCGTGCCCCGGCCCGGCGCGGCGGCGGGCCGAAAGCGGCGGACACCGCTACCGGTCGAACCGCCCGGGCCGGAACGGCGCCATGTCGATGTTCGGCATCGTTCCCGCGATCATGTCGGCCAGCAGGCGGCCGGCCTTGGCGCCGCTGGCCATGCCGACATGCTGGCCGCCGAAGCCGAACCAGATCTGCGGCGCCGACGGCGCCGGCCCCAGATGCGGCAGGCTGTCGGCGGTGCTCGGGCGGTGGCCCTGCCAGTACTGCCGGTCGGTGAAGGTGAAATCCGGGTAGAGCCGCCGGATCATGCGGTCCAGGAAGGCATGCGGCGCGGCGCTGGGGCCGGCTTCCAGCCCGCCGAACTCCACCAGGCCGGCCGCGCGCACGGCGCCGTCCATCGGCGTGACCACGAACTTCAGGTCGGTCAGCGCATAGGGCGCGGGCGGTGCCGGCGCCCCGCCGGTGAAGGCGATGTGATAGCCGCGCTCACTCTCCAGCATGGCGCGATGGCCAAGCCGCTCCGCGAGCTGCGCCGACCAGGCGCCGCAGGCGATCACCGCCCGGTCCATGCGCAGCACCTCGGTCCCGGCGCTGACCTGCACGCCGTCGTCGATGCCGCTGCCCAGCGGATGCAGGTCGTGCACGTCGGCCTTCAGGAAGCGCCCGCCCTGGCCGACGAACCAGTCCGCCAGGTCGGTGACATAGGCGGCCGGGTCGGTCAGCCAGGCATGGTTGTGCGCGGCATAGGCGAAGCGGTAGGCCGGCCCCAGCTTCGGGTCGAACGCGGCCAGTTCGGCGCCTTCCAGAAGCGTGCCCCGTGTGCCGTGGCGGTGGCGCAGGTCCCAGGCAGTGCCGTCGGCCTCATAGGCGGCGCGGTCGCGATAGAGGTAGACGAAATCGCCGGTCTGCAGCCAGCGCTCGGCCGGCGTGCCGCGGGCCAGGGCCAGATGCTGTTCCACCGCATCGCCCAGCAGGTCGGACAGGGCGGCGGCGATCCGGTCGACCCGGTCCCGCCGGCCATTGCGCAGATAGGGGGCCAGCCAGGGCAGCAGGCGCGGCAGGTGCGTCCAGCGCAGGAACAGCGGACCGTCCGCGGACAGCAGCATGCGCGGGACCTTGGCCAGCAGGCCCGGTCCCGGGACCGGCACGACGGACGAGGTCGACAGGATGCCGGCATTGCCATAGGAGGTGCCGCCCGCCGGGCCCTTGCGGTCGATCAGCAGCACATCGTGCCCGGCGCGCCGCAGCCATTCGGCGGTGGCGGTGCCGTACATCCCGGCGCCGATCACGGCAATGCTGAGACGGTCGGTCATGGCATTGTCCTCTCTGGCGTCACGACCTGCAGGCTCATGCAGGGGCCGCAAGCGCGTCTACCTCTGATAGGGGGTCGAACTTTCCCGATTTCGATAGTGGCACACCGATCAGTGTCGGTGCATCGAACCGCGCGATCACAGCGACCAGATCGGGCCATCGCCACAGCAGGGCGCTGGCCTGCTGGTTGACCGGGATCTTCTAGTAGGACGGCGGAAGGAGGAAGCCTTTGAGCCTTGCCCTGCGGAATGCCTCCCGCTCTGCCGCCACCTTGCGAATCCGCGCATCGCCGGTGATCACAATCCATTCGCGAGGTTCGACGCCAAGTGCCTCGATCCATTCGACCTCGGTCGCACTTGCCGGAAGCGACAGGCCAGCGGCGGCGCAAAAGCGAAGGTCAACCGCCTGGCTGTTCGGGTTGCGGACATAGCCGTCGATCGTGCTGGCCAGTTTCGGCGAGATGCAGTTGTCGAAGAAGAAATTCACGCGGCCTGTCGGCGGGCGATCGACTGTTCGAACGCAACGGCCCGGTTCACTGCGCGGAGAGGGACGACAAAGGCCTGCGCCGCCGCTGCCCCTGATCCCTCGGCGGCAGCGGCGGCGGCAAGGACCCGTGTCGGCACCAAGGTCTCCTGCTCGATCGGTTGGCCGAATGAATAGGCCGGGTCGACAAGGACGCCCTGGTCGATCCGCCAGCGTGCGGGCATGCCCTCCTCATCGAACTCGAGGCCCTTGAACGAGGGTTCCAGGACCTGCCGGATTGCAAACTGGTCACGGAAAAGGTCGACCGTCCTGTCCTGTCCTTCGTCTGCGAGCAGGAGGAAGACATGCTTGCCGTCGGTGCGAAATCGGCGGGTCGAGAGCGGTCGGTCGATGCCATAGCGATCGCGCGCGATATCGATGGCCCGGCGGACCTTCTGTGCCGACAAGCCTGCCTCTATGAGGGCGTTGACCACCCGTACCTCGATCAGGTCGCGAAAGCCCAGATAGATGTCGCCATCGTCGATATCGATCTGTGCGGCCCAGAGTTCCCGATAGTGCCGGTCGTCGATTCTGTGGCCGCAGAGCCAGCGTCTGATTCTGGTGGCCGGCACATGTGTCAGGCGACCGGCATCGGCAGGGGAGTAGATGCCGATCCCCAGGAGCGAAAGCCTCTCAAGTCGGGCATGTGCGGTCACCGTTCCAAGTCCTTCCGACGGCCGGCATGGCATTTTCTCACGAAACTGGCCTTTTGGCCTATGGTCCCGAGCGCCGCTTGCCGCGGAGCTTGCGGGCGCCGGGCAGGCGGCCAGCGGAGCGGCGGCATGCCGGCATAGCGGCTCTCGACTAGGCCGTCCGAGTTGGGGTCGTTGCAGCCGCTTCGTCATCACCTCTCCTGAGTTGCGAGGCAGTTGGTGTTTTCAAGCACAAGTGGGACTTGTTGCGATCTGTCTGGATCCTCCGAGCTTGTACTGAAAACGATGCGCGACCGCGTCGGCGAAAGAAATAATCCAACGTTAATAATTATCTGTAATACTTCTTCATTTTCCATTTTGCATGCAATGCTGCAAAAAAACCATAACAACATTCATCATCAGCAAGGCATCGGAGTGATTGGCTGGGGTTGTCGATGGTTTTGCGGTGCTCTTCGTGGCGCGTTCCGAGGGTATATAGCTCTGCAAGGTCTGTATTATCCCTTCGCTAAATCGAGTTGTTGAAATTACCCCCATCCGTTTAGCCTCCGAAAAGAGCTTCCCGACCTCGCCTTTGCCCCCTTTGCCTTCCTCTCCCTCAGTAATGATCTGGAGGAACCGTTGGACTGCTCTGTGAGCTTTCGTGACAACCTCTGGATAATTCTGGCTTTGGTAGTCCTCAAACATCTCAGCAAGATCGGTGTTTACCGATCGCCACCGCGGGTCGGACAACGCCCGCAACGTCGGTATGTATATATTTTGCGCAATTATCTCATCTTGTCTCGGGACAAAGCCAGTTCGCGTGATCATTTGATTGACGGAGAATTGAGAAAATAAATGATTAATGCATTTGCAGAAGCGGTCAAATTGCCTAAAAGAACTAGAAATCAACCTATTTCTCTCGCCAGAATCTTCTTCTGACGCTGCCATTTTGTAGTCATATTTATCTATATATTCTTTAGCCATCCTGCTTATCATTCGATATACCAGTTCATTGCTGGGATGAGAAAGAAGTATAGACTGAAAATCAAGATAGGCGGCTTCTTTCCTTTCAGATTCGTTCACCGATTCGCCCCCGTGGCGAGATCTATGAGGTAATATGTTGTAAAGATTCTTGCCAGGGCACTGGCGAAGATAAGCGTCGTTTAAATATTCAATGGTTATAAGGACTTCTTTTGAATTCATATTCAGCCACTTTTTGTTCTTTAAGTATTGAATAGCAATTTTCTTTTCGTCTACTTTCAAATCGTTCCAGTGTCTTAAATCAAGATTCGGTTGAATTGCCGACTCAATATTCGGGTCGCCATCGCCGTAAAGTGAAAATTCCGGTAAATTATTCATTCTAGAAATTTAGGCATTTCAGGCCAGATTTAGCTTCTGGTGGTATGGCTGTTTTCAGAGAACGGGCTAACGGCGCAGTCAAGCGCTCTGCAATAGTGGTTGCCCATGCTATGGCCGTCTACCCAGCACCTGCTTCTGGCCGCCGGCACAAGGGTCAGGCGGACGGCGTCTACGAGAGTATAGATGCCAAACGCCAGCAGCGAAAAGCTGTCCAATCTCGCATGTGCAGACTCCGTTCCACCTCCATCCGCTTGCCGTCACCATCATCACATGAAAACGGCCAACAGGCCTATGGCCCCGACCGCCGCTTGCCGCGGCCCTTGCGGGCGCCCGGCCGGCCGCCGGTGGAGCGGCTGCCGGCGGTGTAGCCGGCCTGGCGGCGTTCGGCCAGGCCGTCCTGGCTGGGGCCGTCGCGGCCGCCGATGGCGTCGGCATCGCCACCGAAGGCGATCTCCGCCTCGCGCAGGCGCTTGATCTCATCGCGCAGGCGGGCCGCCTCCTCGAACTCCAGGTTGGCGGCGGCGTCCTTCATCCGGCTCTCCATGTCGGCCAGGTGGGCCTCCAGGTTGTGGCCGATCAGGTGCTGCACCTCGTCGTCGCCGGTATCGACCGTGTAATGGTCGGTCTCGTAGACGCTGTGCAGGATGTCGCCGATCGACTTCCGGATGCTGGCCGGCGTGATGCCGTGCTCGGTGTTGTAGGCGACCTGCTTCTCGCGGCGGCGATTGGTCTCGCTCAGCGCGCGGTCCAGGCTGCCGGTGATGGTGTCGGCATAGAGGACCACGCGGCCCTCCACGTTGCGTGCCGCGCGGCCGATGGTCTGGATCAGCGAGCGCTCGGAGCGCAGGAAGCCCTCCTTGTCGGCATCGAGGATCGCCACCAGCGCGCATTCCGGGATGTCCAGCCCCTCGCGCAGCAGGTTGATGCCGACCAGCACGTCGAAGGCCCCGAGCCGCAGGTCGCGGATGATCTCGATGCGCTCCAGGGTGTCGATGTCGGAATGCAGGTAGCGCACCCTGATGCCGTTCTCCCCCAGATATTCCGTCAGGTCCTCCGCCATCTTCTTGGTCAGGGTGGTGACCAGGGTGCGGAAGCCCTTGGCGGCGACGATGCGGATCTCCGCCAGCAGGTCGTCGACCTGGTTCTCCACCGGGCGGATGTCGCAGACCGGGTCGATCAGCCCGGTCGGGCGGATCACCTGCTCGGCGAAGACGCCGCCGGTCTGCTCCATCTCCCAGTCGCCCGGCGTCGCCGAGACATAGACGGTCTGCGGCCGCATCGCGTTCCACTCCTGGAAGCGCAGCGGCCGGTTGTCGATGCAGGAGGGCAGGCGGAAGCCGTACTCCGCCAGGGTCGCCTTGCGCCGGAAGTCGCCGCGGAACATGCCGCCGATCTGCGGCACGGTGACATGGCTTTCGTCGACGATCAGGATCGCGTCGTCCGGCAGGTACTCGAACAGGGTCGGCGGTGGCGCGCCCGGCGGCCGGCCGGTCAGGTAGCGGGAATAGTTCTCGATCCCGGCGCAGGACCCGGTGGCCGCCATCATCTCCAGGTCGAAGGTGGTGCGCTGTTCCAGCCGCTGCGCCTCCAGCAGGCGGCCCTGCCCGGTCAGCTCCTCCAGGCGGATCGCCAGCTCGCGCTTGATCTGCTGCATCGCCTGCATCAGGGTCGGCTTCGGCGTCACGTAATGGCTGTTGGCGTAGAGGCGGATCTCCTTGGCCTCGCCGCTGGCCTGGCCGGTCAGCGGGTCGAACTCCACGATGCTCTCCAGTTCGTCGCCGAACAGCGAGAGCCGCCAGGCACGGTCCTCCAGATGCGACGGGAAGATCTCGATGGTATCGCCCTTGGCGCGGAAATTGCCGCGCACGAAGTTCGCCTCGTTGCGGCGGTACTGGATCTCCACCAGGCGGCGCAGCAGGTCGTCGCGCGACAGCCGCTGGCCGACCTTCAGCGGCAGGGTCATCTCGCTGTAGGTCTCCACCGAGCCGATGCCGTAGATGCAGCTGACCGAGGCGACGATGATCACGTCGTCGCGCTCCAGCAGGGCACGGGTGGCGGAATGGCGCATCCGGTCGATCTGCTCGTTGATCGAGGAATCCTTCTCGATATAGGTGTCGGTCCGCGCGACATAGGCCTCCGGCTGGTAGTAGTCGTAGTAGGAGACGAAATACTCCACCGCATTGTCCGGGAAGAACGACTTCATCTCGCCGTAGAGCTGCGCGGCGAGGGTCTTGTTCGGCGCCAGGACCAGCGCAGGCCGTCCCAGCCGGGCGATCACATGCGCCATGGTGAAGGTCTTGCCCGACCCGGTGACGCCGAGCAGCACCTGGTCGCGCTCGCCCTCGTTCAGGCCGGCATAGATCTCCTCGATCGCCACCGGCTGGTCGCCGGCCGGCTGGTAGTCGGAGTGCAGGGCAAAGGCGATGCCGCCCTCGCCCTTCTCCGGCCGCTCCGGCCGGTGCGGGGCAAAGACGGGGTATTGCGCCAGGTAGCCTTCGGGGTCGGGGATCTGCCTGTCGCTGGGCAGCACCTTCGTCATGTCGATCCTCTGCGGGGCGGGACTGCGGGAAGCCGGACGGGCGGAGCATGCGGCAGGCGCTCCGTCATCGGCAAGCCGGGCCGGTCGTCAGCGATCGCCCAGGTCGACGAAGTCGGCACGCACCACATAGCGGAAGGCGGACGGGGTCAGGTCGTTCAGCGGGTAGGGCGCGACCAGGGTCAGTTCCGGATGCCCGTCGACCAGGTCGGGATTCTCCAGCTCGTCCGCCTGCAGGGACAGGGCTACCCGGCTGCCGCTGACCCGGTAGCGATAGATCTGGCCATCCACGCCTTCCAGTTCAAGCTCGTCGCCCGGCCGCAGGTCCGGCAGGAAGCGCAGCGACCGGCCGGCGGAATCGACGATCACCGTGTCGGTCACGCCATGGGCATGGATCGAGCCCGCGGCGGCGACACCGGATGCCCCGCTGCCCGCCGCGCCGACCCGGCGCGACGCGCCGCCATCGGCAGCCTTCACCGCATCCGGCGGCGGGATCAGGTCCCGATGGCTGGACAGCGAGGGTGCGACCAGCAGGAAATCCATCATGCCGCGATTGCCCCGGCGCTCGGAGCTGACGATCACCGCATCGCTGCGGAGTCGTGGCGCGGTGAGCCGGGCCACCGGCCGGGCCGCGGTCAGGCGCCAGTCCGAACGCTCCGGCGGCGGCTCCGACGCTGCGGCCTCGGGCATGCCGACGGCCGGCTTTCGCTGTCCGGCGCCGGCAACGGCGGTTACCGGCGCCACGGCCGGACCCAGCGCATCGAGGCCGCCGCGGGCATGGTCCCAGGCCTGGGAAAAGACGATGCTTGTGGCGAGCGCCTCGGCCCGGACCAGCAGGTATGGCGCCCCTTTCACGAACAGGAAAAGGGCGATTGCCGCCGCGATCAGGACAAGGGCAGGGCGCATCTGTGTTCCGGTTTCCTTGTTCAACGGTTCGGGCCGCGAGGGTCCTGCAATCATCGCGGGCCATGCCGGATCGGGCAATGGCCGTTCTTCCCATCAATCCCCTTTCCGAGCTGCCGGTCGGGCAGGCGCCGGGGACGCTTGTACCGCAATGTGTGGGCCGAATTTGGCGACAATGCGGCCAAGCCGGCTGCCGGTCCTGTCCGTCCTGCCCGCCATCCCCGCATTGCTGCCCCGCTGCCCCGGACCTAACCTCGCGGCTGCCGCAGCGCAGGGACCTCCCGGCGGGAGACAGATGATCGACTTCCACTCCTCGCCCATGCCGAACGGGCAAAAGGCCATCGCGGGGCCGGACCGGGTGATCGTCTGGTGGCTGCGTGTGGATTCCGTGGCGCCCGGCGATCTGCGTCGCCTGGGGAGGTTCCTGGACGAGGACGAGGGGGCGCGGGCGGCGCGCTTTCATTTCGAGCGCGACCGGCAGATCTATGTCGCCGCGCATGCGCTGTGCCGGGGGATGCTGAGTTCCCAGGTCGATCTCGCGCCGCGGCGCTGGCGCTTCTCGGTCACCGGCTTCGGCAAGCCGGAGGCGGTCATGCCGGCGGGGCAGCCCCGTCTCCGGATCAACATCTCGCATACGCAGGGCCTGGCGGTCGCCGCGCTCGCCATGGAGCACGACATCGGGGTCGATGCGGAATGGCTCGGCCGGCCCGTGGATATCGACGCGATCGCCCCCCGGGTCTTCTCGCCCGAAGAGCGCGCTGCACTTGCCGATGGCGGGGAGGCTGACCGGAGCCGGCGGTTCTTCAGCTTCTGGACCCTGAAGGAAGCCTATATCAAGGCAACCGGGACGGGCCTGTCGGTGCCGCTCGACAGGGTCACGGTGGATCTGGGCGGGCCGGCGATCCGCGTCCACGAACAGGGCGCGGCGGATCCGGGCGCGTGGCGCTTCGTCCTGTTCAGCCCGGGACCCGCGCATCTTGCGGCTCTCGCCATCCGGCATCCGGACCCGGGCAGGTTGTCGATACGGGCCGGACCGGCACCCCTGGCGGATCTGCTGCGCCAGGCCGCTGTTTGAACGGATCTCATCGGCCCCGGGGCGTTCGCAGATGCCGCGCCAGCGCATCGGCGATGGTGGCCAGCACCGGCTCGATCCCGGTCTTCAGGAAGAAATGGTCGCCGGGGAAAAGCCGGACCTCGACCGCCCCGCGGGTCACCTCCTGCCACGCCGGAAGCGCGCGCGGGTCCACCTCGCTATCGTCCTGCCCCCCGAGCACCGTGACCGGGCAGTCGAGGCGCGCGGTCAGGGACCGCCGGTAGGTTTCGGCCAGCTCGAAATCGCAGCGCAGCGGCGGCAGCACGAGGTTCAGGAGTTCGGGTTCCCGGAGCACAGCCTCCGGCGTGCCGTTCAGGCGCCGCAACTTTTCGCAGAGCGCCGCGTCGGACAGCCGGTAGCTGGTCCGGCCCGGCCGCATCAGGTGCGGCGGCCGCTGGCCCGAGACGATCAGATGCGCCGGTTCGCGCCCCGTGGCGGCAAGGGCCAGGCTGGCCTCATAGGCGATGAGTGCGCCCATCGAATGCCCGAAGAACGCGGTCGGCCGGTCCAGGCTGGCCCCGAGCCGGTCGAGCAGCACCGGCAGCAGGGTCCCGGCCTGGCGGAATGCCGGTTCGGCGATGCGCTCCTCGCGCCCCGGGAGCTGGATGCCGCAGACCTCGATCGACTCCGGCAGGAACCTGCCCCAGTCGTTGAACAAGGATGCGCCGCCGCCCGCATAGGGCAGGCAGAACAGCCGCAGCCCTGCCGCGGGACGCGGGATCGGGCATCGGATCCAGGGATCCGCGGCCGCGGCCGGGCTCATGGCGTCCCCCGCACCATGCCGGGGCCGTCGGCGGATTCGGGCAGCGGCAGGGCGTCGCGGTCGATCTTGCCGTTGCGGGCGAGCGGCAGCTCCCGAAGCGGCACGATGAGCGCCGGCGCCATGTAGGACGGCAGCCGCGCCTTCAGCCAGCCTCCCAGGTCCGACAGGTCGGTCCGGCCGGCGACGACAAAGGCGACCAGGCGGTCCGCTGCGGGCTCTGCGACAACCGCAGCCTGTCGCACGCCGGGATGCTGCCGCAGGCGCGCCTCGATCTCGTCGATCGCGATGGGGAAGCCGCCCAGCGCGGACCGGCGGTCTTTCCGGCCGCGATATTCCAGGCTGCCGTCGGGCAGGCGGCGGGCCAGGTCGCCGCTGCGGAAGCGGATGGCGCCGGGCCTTTCGGGATCCGCCTCGAAGGCCGCAGAGTCGCGGTGCCAGTAGCCCAGGGCAATATGGGGGCTGCGGATCGCGATCTCGCCGAACAGCTCGGTCGGCTTGCCGGCATCGTCCAGAAGGTCGATCCGGGTGTCGTCGACCGGATGGCCCAGGGGCAGGGCGAAACGCTTCAGCTCGGTGTCGTGATCGGCCACGAACAGCAGGGTCACCATGGACTCGGTCGGGCCGAACCCGTTGACGAACCGGCAGCCGCGCTCGAACCGCGTGCGGAACGTTTCGAAATCCGCCCGGTGCACCGGCTCTCCGCCCAGCACCACCAGCCGCACCGCGGGCAGGCGCCGGTCCAGCGCGTCGGCGAAGGCACGGTAGACGCTTGGCGTCGAGTGCCAGACGGTGACCCCTTCGTCGATCATCCAGGTCGCACAGTCGCCCAGGGGGCGGCCGCCGGAATCGAACGGGCAGAGGGTCGCGCCGTTCAGCAATGCGCCGAAGATGTCCATGACCGCGGCGTCGCATTCAGGGGAGCCGATCTGGAGCAGCCGGTCGGACGGGCCGAGCTGCAGGGCCTCGCTGTAGCGCCGGATGAAGTGCAGCAGGTTGCGGTGATTCTGGACCACCCCCTTGGGCCGCCCGGTCGTGCCTGAGGTGTAGAGCAGACAGGCGATGCTGTCCGGTGCCACCGCCGGAAGCGTTTCGGCAGGCGCGCCGTCCAGCCTGTCCAGGTCTACGATGCCGCGGTCCGGACCGGCCAGGGTCCCGGCCAGGCCCGCGAACGGCCCCGCGCAGACGATCAGGGCCGCCTCGACCTCCTCCAATATGGCCTTGAGCCGGGCCGGATTCTGCCCGATGTCGAGCGGGACGTAGCAGCATCCCGCCTGCAGGCAGCCGAGCATGCCGATGGCCATGCGGGCGTCATGCGGCAGCAGGAGGGCCACCCGCTGACGGTCCGGCCGGCCCAGCAGTGCCGCCGCCAGCCGCCGGGCCTCCAGGTCCAGCGCCCTGTAGGTCAGCGCGCCCTCGGCGGTGCGCACGGCAATCCGGTCGCCATGGCGGGCCACCTGCTCGGCGAAGCGGCTCGGGATCGAGCGCTCGATGGGGCCGAAGCGGACGGGATCCGGTCCCGGCACGGCTCCGGCCTTGGGCAACGGATGTTCGTCCGCCCGGCGCAGCGAGAGGTTTGCCAGGGCGGCGTCGGGCCGCGCCGCGATGTCGCGCAGCAACCTGAGGAAGCAGTCGCGCCAGAAGGCGATGGTCTCCCGCTCGAACAATGCGGTGTTGTATTCCAGCCGGCCGTTCAATGCCCCGTCCGGCTCTTCGGCAAAGGTGAGGTTCAGGTCGAACTTCACCAGGAAGTCCTGCGTCGGGCCGACGCGGGTCACCTCGAGCCCTTCCAGGACGATGTCCTCGCGGCGCGTGGCGACCAGGTTGATCATCGTTTGGAACAGGGGGTTGTGACTGTGGGGGCGGGGCGGGCGCAGGTCGTCGACGAGATGCTCGAACGGCAGGTCCTGGTGGGCGAAGGCGGCGAGGGTCGTCTGGCGGACCTCGGCCAGGAACGCCGCGAAGCTGCCGTCTTCCGGGACCCGGCTGCGCAGCACCAGGGTGTTCAGGAACAGGCCCACCACGGCTTCCAGCCGCCTGTCGCTGCGGGTCGAGACGGGGACCCCGACACAGAGATCCCGCATGCCGCCGCAGCGGAACAGCAGCAGGTTGTACGCGGCCAGCAGGACCATGAAGAGCGTGGCGTCGCGGTTCCGCGCCAGTTCGCGCAGGTCCCGGGCGAGCGCGGCGTCGACCGGCAACGGCACGCCGCCCGCCTCGTGGATCCGGACGGCCGGCCGGCGATGATCCGTCGGCAGCGACGTCAGCGCCGGGGCGCCGGCGAGCCGCGCGCGCCAGAACGCCAGCTGCCGGGCCAGCACGCCGCCTTCCAGGCACCGGCGCTGCCATGCCGCATAGTCGGTGTATTGCAGCGGCAGGTCCGGCAGCGCGGGTGCCGCGCCCCGGCGCCTTGCGGCATAGAGCGTGGACAGGTCCGCGATCAGCAGGTCGATCGACCTGCCGTCGCCGATCACGTGGTGCATGTCGAACAGCAGCCGGTGCCGTTGCGGCCCCAAGGTGACTAGGTGCAGCCGGAACAACGGCCCCTGCGCCAGGTCGAACGGCGCCGCCTTCCGGGCTGCCGCCAGGCTGTCGGCGGCATCGAGCGCCGCGGCCTCCGGCAGATGGCCGAGGTCGGTTTCGGTCAGCGGGTCGTAGGGCGGCAGCAGGCGGGCAGTGACCCGGCCGTCGCCCGATGCGAAGCACAGCCGCAGGCTGTCGTGACGTTGCACCAGCGCCGACAATGCGTGGCGAAGCGCATCGCGATCCAACGGCCCGCGCAGGTCCAGGATCGCGGATATGGTGTCGGCCGTGCCGGTGCCATGCAGCCGGCTGAGGGCCAGCAGCCGCTGCTGGGCGATGGACGGCTCGGGTGCGGATCCCGGCGGCAGCGGTGCCAGGGCCGGGCCCTGGCGGTCCCGGCCCGCGTCGATCGCGGCCGCCACGGCGGCGAAGCTCGGCGCCTCGAACAGGGTGCGCAGGGACAGCTCGGTATCGAAAACCTCCGCGACCCGGGCGACCAGCTGGACGGCGAGCAGGGAATGCCCGCCGAGCGAAAAGAAGCCCGCATTGCGGTCGATCGACTCCCGCCCGAGGAGGCCGCGCCAGATGCCCGCCAGCACCACCTCGGTCGGTCCGCGCGGCGGTTCCGCTTCCCGCGGGGCGACGGCCTGGCGCGGCAGGGCCCGGCGGTCCAGCTTGCCGTTCGGCGTGAGTGGCAGGCGGTCCAGCCGGATCAGGCTGTCGGGCACCATGTAGCCGGGCAGGCGGCGCTCCAGCGCCGGGCGCACGGCTTCCAGGTCCAGTTGCCTGCCGTCGCCGACCAGGTAGCCGACCAGCTGCTCCGACGCGCCGGACTGCTGGACGATCGCCGCGGCGTCCTCGACGAAGGGCTGGGCGCGCAGGGCCGCCTCGATCTCGCCGAGCTCGATGCGGAAGCCGCGCAGCTTGATCTGCTGGTCCCGCCGGCCGAGATAGTCGAGCCTGCCGTCGGCGCGCCAGCAGGCGATGTCCCCGGTGCGGTAGTAGCGCTGGCGATGGCCGTCGACCACCAGGTCGACGAACCTCCCGGCGGTCAGGTCGGGCTGTCCCACATAGCCGGTGCCGACACCGGCACCGCCGATCAGCAGTTCGCCGGGCAGCCCGACGGGCTGGGGCTGGCCTTCGGGATCCACGACCAGGATCCGCACATTGTCGATCGGGCGGCCGAGCGGCACGCCGGGCTCGCCGGAGGCCGGATCGAGCGGGCCGGCGACCGCGACATCGGTGCATTCGGTCGGGCCATAGCTGTTCAGCACCGTGGCCCGGCAGTGCGGGCCCTGGAGCCAGGGCCGCAGGCGGTCGGTCTGGATCGGTTCTCCGCCCAGGACGACCCAACGCAGCGAGGCGAGCGCGGCCGGTTCGTCGCCCCCGGCCGCCAGGGCATAGAAGGCGCTGGGCGTGCAGTTGATCCAGGTGATCGCGTTCGCGGCGATCGCGTCCCGCAGGGCATCCGGATCGTAGACGCTGCCGGTTGCGGGGAAGTGGAGTGCGGCACCCGTGACCAGGGGCGCGAACAGGTTCTTCTGGGTCAGGTCGAATCCCAGGGCACTGACAAGCAGGCCCCGGTCGCCCGGGCCCAGGTCCAATGTCCGGCAATACCATTGCAGCAGGTTGGCGAAGCCGCGATGCCGGACACCGGCCCCCTTGGGCTGGCCCGTCGAACCCGAGGTGAAGATCACGTAGAGCAGGTCGTCGGGCGCGGGGCGGTCCGGCAGGTTCCGGTCGCTCTCGCCGGCGATCGCGTCGGCCGCCCGGTCCAGAAGGCAGGTCGCCGCTTGGGCCGGCAACAGGTCGGCCAGGCCGCTCTCGCTCAGCACCAGGGCTGCATCGGCGGTTGCCAGCATGGCCGCGAGCCGCTCGACCGGGTAGGCCGGGTCCAGCGGCAGATAGGCCGCACCCGCCTTGACGATGCCCAGCAGCGCCACCACCGCCTCCGGGCCCGGCTGGAGGCAGAGGCCGACGACCGAGCCGGGGGAAACGCCACGCCGCTGCAGGTAGTGGGCCAGACGATTGGCCCGGCGGTTCACCGTGTCGAAATCGAGGGCGCAGCCGGGCCCGGCCAGAGCCGTTGCCCTGGGCCGGCGCTCCGCCTGGGCCTCGAACCCGGCCACCAGCGTGTCCCAGACGGAATCCCGGGCGGGCCCGTCCCGCCACCCCGCCAGTTGCCGGCGCTCCGGGCCGGTCACCAGCTCGAGACGGCCGAGGGGCCGGTCGGGATGGGCCAGGGCATCGCGGAGGATCCGCTCGAAATGCCCGGCCAGCCGCGCGATGCGGCCTTCGTCGAAGATGTCGCTGTTATATTCCCAGCGCGTGACCAGCCCCTCGCCGACAGGCGCGACATAGAGCGTCAGGTCGAACTTCGCCACCGTGATCGGCGGCGCGAGCCGCCGTGCCGCCGTGCCGCCGGGGGCCAGCCGCACCGAGGGGGTGTTCTGCATCGCGAACATGACCTGGAACAGCGGGCTGCGTGTCAGGCTGCGCTCGGGCTGGAGATGCTCGACCAGGACCTCGAACAGCAGATCCTGGTTGTCATAGGCGCGCAGGCAGCGCCGGCGGGTCTCGTCCACCAGGGCCGCGAAGTCCGCCGCGCCGTCCTGGCGCCAGCGCAGCACGATGGTGTTGACGAACAGGCCGATCAGGTTCTCGCATTCGCGGTGGTGCCGGTTCGCCACCGGCGAGCCGATCAGCAGGTCGGTCTGCCCGCTGTAGCGGGCAAGCAGCAGGCCGAGGGCCGCGATCAGGGTCATGAAATCGGTCGCGCCGCGGGCGCGGTTGAAGGCCCGAAGCTGTTGCGTGGTCGTATCGTCCAGGCGGTGCTCCCAGAACCCGCCGCGATAGCTGCGGGTCGCCGGGGGCGGCCGGTCGCCGGGCAGGTCGAGCTGCTTCGGCGCGCCGTACAGTTCCGCGATCCAGAAGGCGAGCTGCCGGTCCAGGGTCGCGCCGCGCAGCCAGTCGTTCTGCCAGGCGGCCCAGTCGCCATAGGAAACCGGCAGGGCCGGGAGGTTGGCCGCGCCGCCGTCCGCGGCCGCCCGGTACAGGGCGGTGAGATCGCGGGCCAGGACATCGAGCGACCAGCCGTCGCTGACGATGTGGTGCATGTTGAACAGCAGCCAGTGCGTCTCGCCGTCCAGGCGCAGCAGATGCAGCCGGAACAGCGGCCCTTCCGCCAGGTCGAAGGGCTGGGTCGCATGACTCCGGCTCAGGCGCAGCGCCTCCGTCTCCCGCTCGGCGGCGCCGAGATGCGACAGGTCGGTGACGTTCAACGGGTCGTAGGTGTCGAGCAGGCGCGCCTGCGGGTCCCCCGCGACACGGGGGAAGCGGCTCCGGAGCACCGGCTGGCGCGCCACCAGTCGGCATCCGGCCTGGCGCAGGGCGCCGATGTCCAGCGCTCCGCGCAGCTCGATCGTGGCCGGCATGCTGTAGGTGGCGCTGGGGCCTTCGAGCTGCTCCAGGAACCACAGGCGGCGCTGGGCGAAGGACAGCGGGGCGGGCCGGTGCGCCGGCAGGGGCGAGATCGGCGGCGGATGCTCGCCGCGGCGCTGCTGGCGCATCCATTCGGCCAGGCCGGCCACGGTCGGCTGTTCGAACAGGGCGCTCAGCGGCAGGTCGATGCCGAAGCTGTCGCGGATCCGGGCGATCAGGCGCATCGCGATCAGCGAATGGCCGCCCAGGTCGAAGAAGTTCGCATCCGGGCCGACCCGGGCCAGGCCGAGCAGATCCGCCCAGAGCCCGGCCAGGAGCGCCTCGTCCTGGTCGCGCGGCAACAGGGTCTCGGACCGGTCGTCCGTTGCGGGTTCGGGCAGCGCCCGCCGGTCGAGCTTGCCGCTCGACGTCTGGGGGAGCCGGTCCAGCAGGGTCACGCTGGCCGGGATCAGGGGGGCCGGCAGGTGCGCCCGAAGATGGTCCCGGAGCTCCGCGCGCAGCGCCGCGCCGTTCCGTCCCGTTTCCGCAGCCGCCACATAGGCCGCCAGCCGCGCGTCCGCCCCGCTGCCCCGGACCACCGCCGCCGCGGCCCCGACGGCGGGATGGGCGCTGAGCACAGCCTCGATCTCGCCGAGCTCGACGCGGACGCCGCGAACCTTGACCTGGTCGTCCCCCCGGCCGAGATAGTCGAGCAGCCCGTCCGGCCGCCAGCGGGCGAAGTCGCCGGTGCGGTAGATCCGGCCATGGTCGGGATGCGTCGCGAAACGCTCGCCGGTGAGATCGGGACGCGCCAGATAGCCCTGGGCCAGCATCGCGCCGGCAATGCAGAGCTCGCCGCGCAGGCCGACGGGGACCTGCTGGCCGCTTTCGTCCAGCAGGTGGATCCGGACATTGGCGATCGGGCGGCCGATCGGCGGCAGGTCCTCCCATTCCGCCACCTCGACCGGCAGGCGAAAGGCGGTCACCACATGGCTTTCGGTGGGTCCGTAATGGTTGTGCAGGCGGCAGCAGCTGCGGGCAAAGGCCGCGCGGATCGCCGGGGTGGTCCGAAGCTGCTCGCCGGCCGTGACGATATCGCGAAGGCAGGCCGGCAATGCCCCCTCGGCACCGACGCTTTCCGCAAGATGCTGGAGCGCCACGAAGGGCATGAACAGCCGCTCGACCCGTTGCGCGGCGATCCAGCGGAGGAGCGCCCGGCCGTCGCGGCGGCATGCCTCGTCGACCGGCACCAGGGTGCCGCCGGCGCACCAGGTGGAGAAGATCTCCTGGAAGGCGACGTCGAAGGTGAGGGCCGTGTACTGCAATGTCCGGGCAGGCCGGTCCAATCCCGGCTCGCGGGCATGCCAGGCCATCAGGTTCAGCATCGGCCGGTGCGGCATGGCCACGCCCTTCGGCCGGCCGGTGGAGCCGGACGTGAACAGCAGATAGGCGAGGTCGTCCGGGCCTGCCGGGCAGGGCAGGACCGAGGTTCCGCCTGTCGTCGGCAGGGGATCGTCCGCCGACAGGACGACAATGGCGGCCCCGGTGGAGGGCAGGATGTCCGCGCCCGCCCGGTCGGTCAGCACGACCTCTGCCCGGGCGGTGTCCAGCACGAAGGCGAGGCGCTCCGGCGGATCCTGCAGGTCCAGGGGCAGGCAGGCGCCGCCGGCCCTGAGCACGCCCAGCACCGCGATCAGCTGCTCCGGGGATCGCGGCAGGGCCAGGGCGACGGCCGCATTGGGCTTCACCCCGAGTCCCTGGAGGCGTTCCGCCAGCCGGCAGGCAGCGGCATCGAGGGCCGCGTAGGTGAGCTGCCGTTCGCCGGTATCGACGGCAATGGCTTCCGGCTGTCGCGCCACCTGCGCGGCGACCATCCCGGGCAGGTTGCGTGCCGACGGCAGGGGCGCGTCCGTCCGGTTCCAGTCCTGCAGCCGCGCGGCTTCGGCTGCCTGGACGAGCCGCAGGGACGCCAGCGGGCGGTCCGGCGCCGCGAGCAGAGTGTCCAGCAATACCCGGAAATGCCCCGACATCCGCGCGATCGTGTCCGGCCGGAACAGCGCGGTTGCATAGTCCCAGGTCAGGCGCAGGCCGTCGGCCCGCTCCAGGACCGTCAGGGTCAGGTCGAAGACGGCCCCGCGCTGGCCGCCCGCCGTCATCCCGTCCAGGAGGCCCTGTTCGTCCAGTGGGACTCCGCGTTCGCGCTCGTACACGAAAGCCATCTGGAAGACCGGCGAACGGCTGCCGTCGCGCTGGGGCTGCAGATGCTCGACCAGGGCCGGGAACGGATAGTCCTGGTGTTCCAGCGCGGCCAGGACGGTCTCGCGGAGCCCGGCGAGGTAGTCGGTGCCGGTCAGGCCCTCGGCGAAGCGCAGGCGCAGGACGACCGGGTTGACGAAAAAGCCCACAAGATCGTTCGTCTCGGGACGGGAGCGGCCGAGGACGGGGGAGCCGACCAGGACCTCCCGCTGCCCGCTGTAGCGGTGCAGCAGCAGGCCGAAGACGCCGAGCAGAAGGACATAGGGGGTCACCTGCAGCCTGCCGGCGGCAGCCCTGACCGCTGCCGTCAGGTCTCCGTCGAGTTCCTCGACCAGGGTCGCGCCCGCGAAGGTCTGCCTGGGCGGGCGGGGCATGTCGGTCGGTACGGCAAGGACAGGCAGCTCGCCGCCGAGCGCATGCAGCCAATAATCCCGCGCCCGGGCGCCGGCCGCCGACCGGATCCAGTCGCGCGACCAGGCGACATGGTCGTCATAGGACCAGGGCAGGGGCGGCAGTTCGGCCGGGACACCGTCATGCGCGGCCCGGTACAGGGCGGAAAGATCGCGCAGCAGGATCTCCATGGAACGGAAGTCGACCACGCTGTGATGCGCGACCAGGACCAGCACCGGGGCCGGCGCGTCCCCGCCCGGTTGCGCGCGCAGCAGATGCCAGCGCACCGGCGGCGCGGCTTCCAGGTCGAACGGCCGGTCGCCGCGTTCCGCGATGGCGGCCTCGACATCGCCGGGGCTCCAGCCGCTGACATCCGTAACCTCCAGGGCCGGCGACTGGACCGGTACCACCTGGCGCAAGGGGGTGCCGGCAGCGGTGTGAAAGCGGCTGCGCAGGCCGTCATGGCGGTCCGTGAGCGCCTGCAGCGCGGCGCGCAGCAGATCGATATCCAGGTCCTGCCTGAGGCGTCCGGCGAACAGGGTGTTGTAGGCCAGGTTGCTCCGGTCGAGCTCGTACAGGAACCAGAGCGCTTCCTGCCCCGGCGAGAGGGCCGCGGGTTCGCCGTCGGACAGCCGTCGCGGCGGTTCCGGTGCCCGGCCCAGATACGCGATCAGGTCCGGTTTGCGGTCCCGGATCTCGGCGAGCACCGCATCGCCCAGGGCCTCGCGGGGGCCGCGATAGCGAAGCTTTCCGTCCTCGATCGACAGGGTGACCTGGCGTTCGCCGAGGCGCCGGATGAACTCGGCGATCGTCATATCTCGCCTTCGATCCACGCCGCGCCGGGGGCCTCGGGTATCGTTCCGTGCGGCGGTCCGCGGTCGAGGCGGTCCGCCAGGCCGCTCAGGGTCTGGGCGCCGAGCAGTTCGGCAAGGGGGATCGTCAGCCCGAGGTCCCGCTCGATCCGGCCACGCACTTCCATGGCCAGCAGGGAGTCCATGCCGAGGCGTGGCAGCGGGGCGTCCGGATCGAGCCGCTCGGGCGCCAGGCCCAGGGCCTCGCCGATCCAGGCGGCCAGGCGGTCGCGCAGCGGCATGCCGGCCGCGGAGCTCGCCGGACCCCGGCTGCCGGCGGCCGCCGGTGCCGGCATGTCCGTCCGCTCCGGAGCAAGATGGTCGAAAAGACCGGTGGCGCAGCGGCTCCGGTAGAGCTGCGCGAAACGCGGCCAGTCGGCGGCGACGACGGCAAGCTGCGGCTGTTCCGGGTCCAGCAGGTCGGGCAGCTGTGCGGTCAGCCGGCCCGGTGCGAAGGCGTCGAGCCCCAGGCGGCGCAACTCTGCCTCCGTCGCGGCGCTCACCATCGCGCTGCCCGCCAGCGGGCCGATGTTGAGGCTCGCGCCGGCAAGCCCCTGCACGCGCCGGAACGCCGCCAGCCCGTCCAGGAAGGCATTGGCCGCACTGTAGGCGGCCTGGCGCTGCCCGCCCCAGAGGGCGGCGATCGACGAGCATCCCAGGAAGAAGTCCAGGGGCATGCCGGCCGTCGCCAGGTGAAGCGCCCAGGCGCCGCGGGTCTTGGCCGTCAGCATCCGCGCGCAGGCAGGCCAGGTCAGCTCCGTGATGGCGCACAATCCGTCGAGCCCGGCGGCGTGGACGATGCCGCGCAGCGGCGGGCCGCTGCGCGCCCAGCCGGCGATTGCCGCTTCCAGGGCCGGGCCGTCGCCAAGGTCGAGCGCCGCGACCTCCGCCGTGACACCGCGTGCCGCCAGGGCCTCCAGGTGCCGGCGCGCTGCGGGGGGCCCGGCGCCGCCCCGGCCGAGCAGCCGAAGGTGCCGGGCACCCAGTTCCGCCAGCCGGATGCCGATGGCCCGCCCGAGGCTGCCGAAGCCGCCGGTGATCAGATAGCTGGCATCCGGCCGCAGGGCGACCGGCTCCGTCCGGTGCCGCGGCCCGGGGCGCAGGCGGGGCACCAGCATCTGCCCGTCGCGCAACGCCATCTGGCTGTCCCGGCCGCCGGCCGCGACCGCGGCCGCCAGTCCTGCCGCTGCGGCTTTCGCGGCGGCGGTGGCGGGCAGGTCGACCAGGCCGCCCCAGATCCCGGGAACCTCCAGCGCCAGGCTGCGGCCGAAACCCCAGACCGGCGTCTGGGCCAGGCCGCCGAGGCGGTCGCCGGGCCGGGCGGCAACCGCATCGCGGGTGACGATCCACAGGCGTGCCCCCTCCCGTCGGCTTTCGATCGCGCGGCTCAGGGCGAGCAGGCCGGCAAGGCCGCATCCTTGCGGGTCGGTGAGGTCGTCGGGGCGCATCCGGTCGGCTGCCGGAGCGTCCAATGCCCAGAGATACACCACCCCCTGGAGCGGGCCCAGTTCGTCCAGCAGGGCGCATGCGGCGGCCTCGTCGCCCGGTGGCAGCGAACGCCGCCGGCCGGTGCCGGGGGCCCTGTCGACCAGGGTGCAGCGGAGGCCAGAGGGCCCGGAGCGGGCGAGGAGTTCGTCGGCGAGGGCCCGGCCGACCCCGTCGCGATCGGAAAGGATCAGCCAATGCCCCTGCGGCGGTGGGGCGGCGGCCGGGCCGGCGGCCGGGGTGGCGGCCGGGGCTTCCCATTCCAGGGTGCAGGTCGCAGGCACCGCCGCGGCAGGATGTCCGGGTTCCGGCTCGACCCAGTAGCGTTCCCGCGCGAAGGGATGGCCGGGAAAGTCGACCCGCCGCAGCGGCAGCCCGGCATAGACCATGCGCCAGTCCGGGGTCTCCCCGCGGCAGTAGCGCGCGGCCAGGTCGCGCCAGACCTCCGGCTGCCAGGCCTCGGGACCGTCCGGCGGGGCCGCCGCGGATGCTTCGGCGGCGCGGTGCACCGGCGACAGGTGGTCGGCCGCTTCGACCACGTCGCCCGCGGTCCGGCCGTCCAGCCAGGCCCGCAGGGCCGCTGCCATGGCGTCCCGGCTGTCGCCGAGGAGGGCGAGGCGATGGGCGAAATGGTCCCTGCCGCATGCCGCGGTGAAACCGAGATCGGCCAGCGGCGCGGCGGTGGCGGCGTCCAGCAGATCCAGCAGCCGCCGCGCGAGCTGGCGCAATGCATCCGGGCTCCGGGCGGAGAGCGGCAGAAGGTAGCGGGCGAAGACCGGCACCCGGCGGGCCGCCGCTTCCGGCGCCTGTTCCAGGATTGCATGCGCGTTGGTGCCGCCGAAGCCGAACGAACTGACGCCCGCCCGGCGCGGCCCGCCGGTATCGGGCCAGGCTTCGTTGGCGGCCGGCAGCCGCAGGGCGACCTGCGCCCAGTCGATATGAGGGCTGCGGTTCCGGGCGTGCAGGTGGCCGGGGATCGTGCCGTGCCCCAGTGCCAGCACCACCTTCTGCAGGCCGGCGATTCCGGCTGCCGATTCCAGATGGCCGATATTGGTCTTGACCGAACCGACGACCAGGGGCTGCCGGCGCGGTCCTTCGCCGTACACGGCATTCAGCGCACCGGCCTCGATCGGGTCGCCGAGGGCGGTGCCGGTGCCATGGGCCTCGACATAGCCGACCTGCGCCGGCGCCAGGCCGACCTGGCCGAGAGCCCGGCGGATCACCCGTTCCTGTGCCGGCCCGTTCGGCACCGTCAGGCCGCTGGTGCGTCCGTCCTGGTTGACCGCGGAGCCGCGGATCACGGCCTGGATGCGGTCGCCGTCGCGCAGCGCGTCGGAGAGGCGCTTGAGCAGGACCAGGCCACAGCCTTCCGAGCGCACGAAGCCGTCGGCCTCGGCGGCGAAGGCCTTGCACCGGCCGTCCGGCGCCAGCATGCGGGCGCGCGAATGGTTGATGCTGACCGTCGGGTCGAGCAGCAGGTTCACGCCGCCGGCAAAGGCCAGGTCGCATTCGCCGCTGCGCAGGCTCTGGCAGGCCTGATGGATCGCGACCAGCGACGAGGAACAGGCCGTGTCGATGGCCAGGCTCGGTCCTTCCAATCCCAGGAAGTACGACAGGCGGTTGGCCGCCACGCTGAGCGCATTGCCGGTGCCGAGATAGGCGTCGATGCCGTCCGGGTCGCGGTTCAACCGTTGCAGGTAGTCGTTCGTGCTGATCCCGATGAAGACGCCGGTCTGGCTTCCCTCCAGGCTGCCGGGCGGGATTCCGGCTTGCTCCAGCGTCTCCCAGCCGACCTCGAGCAACAGGCGCTGCTGCGGGTCCAGGTGCCTGGCCTCGCGCGGCGAGATACCGAAGAATATCGGGTCGAAGAACTCCACGCCGTCGACGAAGCCGCCATGGCGGGCCTGGATCGTGCCGGGCCGGTCGGGGTCGGCGTCGTAGTAGCGCCCGGCGTCCCAGCGGCTGGCGGGAATCTCCGTGATCGCATCGACCTCGTCGCGCAGCAGCGCCCAGAAGCCGTCGGGGCCGGTGACCCCGCCCGGGATGCGACAACCCATGCCGACGATTGCGATCCCCTCCGGCGTGCCGGCGGCGTTCACCGGTTCCTGCGGCGGGGCGGGTGCGCTGCGGTCGGCAGCGACGGGACCGATCAGCTCCAGAAGCTGCCGGGCCAGCCGCTCCGGCGTGGGATGGTCGAAGGCGATCGTCGCCGGCAGGGGGCGGTCCAGGTCCGCCTGCAGCCGGTTGCGCAGTTCGATCGCGCTCATCGAGTCGAAGCCCTGGTCGAAGAAGCCGCGCCCGGCATCCAGCTCCCGGGCCTCGCGGCCCGACAGGGCGGCGACCAGCGCCAGGATGTGGCGGGTCAGCATCGCCTCCCGCGCCGACGGTGCCAGCGACGACAGCTCCCGCAGCAGGGGGGCGCCGGACGCGGGGGGCGGCGGCACGGCCGCTTCGTTGCCGAACAGCGGATGGGTCAGGGCAGAGTCCGCACGCCGCGGCAGGATGGCGACATGCGGCAGGTCGAGCGCGAGGGCATGCTCCAGCGCCTGGAGTCCCCGCTCGGGCTCGATCGGCGCGAGCCCATGGTCTTCCAGCCGCTGCGCCAGCCTGGGGTCGAGGGACGTTTCGGACCAGAGGCTCCAGCTCTGGCTCTGCGCCGGCAGGTGCCGGGCCCGGCGATAGCCCGCGAGCGCATCGAGAAAGCTGTTCGCCGCGCCGTAGGCGGCCTGTCCGGGATTCCCCAGCAGGCCGCTCGCCGAGGAGATCAGGACGAAGTGGCGCAGCGTGCCGGCCCTGGGATGGGTCATGCAGGCAAGGTGCAGGGCCCAGCCGCCGAGCACCTTCGGCGCCATGACCGCAAGGATCCGATCGGCCGGCTGCCGGTGGAGGACGCCATCGTCCAGGATCCCGGCCGCGTGGAGCAGGCCGTCGAGCGGCGGCCAGTCCGGTGGCATGCCGTCCAGCAGGCCGGTGACGGCGGCCGGGTCGGCGATGTCCGCGCAGGCGACCTGCACCGCGACACCCTGCGCGCGCCAGGCGGCGATCTGCCGGGCCGCCGCCGTGCCGGGCGGCCGGCGCCCGGCGAGCAGGAGATGCCTGGCCCCGCGGGCGACCAGCCTGCCGGCCATCAGCAGGCCGAGGCGGCCGAGGCCGCCGGTCAGCAGCCAGGAGCCGCGCGGCTTGAAGGGCCGCTCCGGCGGCGGGAGCGCCTGCGGGGTCAGCCGCAACCCGAAACGTACTGGCGCGCCGTCCCGGATCCGCCACAGGGTCTCCTCGCCGGGCGTGGCGGCATGGAGCTCGTCGAACAGTTGCGCCGCGACCTCGCCGGCCGTGCCGTCGGTGTCGGTCAGCGCGACCTGCCAGTCGGGCTGTTCGCGCCGCAAGCCGCGCGCCAGCCCCCAGACCGGCGATTGCAGCAGCCCGTCGCCATCCGCGGGCCGGTCCCGGTCGTCCAGGGCGAACGCCCGGCGGGTCACCAGCCGCAGGGTGATCCGGCGCCCGGCCTGCCCGGCCAGAGCGCGCGCCAGTCCGGCCAGCCGCGCGACGAGACCGGCGATCGGCCCGGCCGGATCGCCGGCTGCAGGAAGGTCCAGCGGCCAGAGGCAGAGAATGGCGAGCAGGCGCTGCCCCGGCGGCAACGGGTCGGGCAGCGGGCCCTCGACAAGCAGGCAGGTCTCGCCGGCCTCGCGCAGGAGGTCCCGGAGCGCGGTCGCCGCGCCCCCCCGATCGCCCAGCAGCAGCCAGTCGGCGGACGCGTCGCCGCGCGTGGCCGGCAGGGCGGACCAGAGGGGCAGGAAGCCCCAGTCCGCCACCGGCACGGCGTCCGGCCTCGCGTCCAGGTTGGGCGCCGGGGGGGGCGCCGGACCGGCGGCGGCGAGCGCCCTGGCGAACGGCGCGGCGGCATCGGCCGTTTCCGGGCGGGGCGGGAGCGCGAAGCGGTCCCTGCGGAAGGGATAGCCCGGAAGGTCCGGCACCGACCGGGGATCCGCCCCCTGCCCGAAGGCGGCCCAGTCGGGATCGATCCCCGCCTGGTAGAGCGCGGCCAGGCTTTCGGTGAGGGTCTGCCAATCCGCCTCGCCCTCGCGCAGGCTGGGCAGCCAGAGCGTTCCCGGATCGGCCCCGGACTGGACACCCAGGGCGCAGAGCAGGGGCTTGGGGCCGATCTCGAGAAAGACCCGGTGGCCGGCCGCAAGCCTGTCCAGGCCGTCGGCGAAGCGTACCGCCTCGCGAAGATGCCGGGTCCAGTAGTCGGCGTCGGGCGCCCCTTCCATCGCCCGGCCGTTCAGATTGCTGATCAGCGGGATCTGCGGGGCGCGGTAGGCGAACGCCGACGCGGTGGCGTGGAAACCCTCCAGGATGGGATCCAGCAGGGCGGAGTGGAAGGCGTGGGAGACCGGCAGGAAACGGGAGCGGAGCTTCAACCGGTCCAGTTCCGCCTGCAGGGTCTCCAGGCCGGCCCGCCGGCCCGAGAGCACCACGTTGCGCGGGCCGTTGACGGTGGCGATACAGAGATCGCCGCCGTGGCGGCCGACCAGGTCCAGGAGCTGCGCCTCCTCCGCCATGACCGCCAGCATGCCGCCGTCGCGCGGCAGGCTCTGGATCAGGCGGCCGCGCCGGGCGACCAGCCGCAGGCCGGTTTCCAGGTCGAACACGCCGGCAATGCAGGCCGCTACGTACTCGCCGACACTGTGCCCCAGCACGGCCGACGGCTCGACGCCCCAGGACGACCAGAGCCGGGCCAGCCCATATTCGAGCGCGAACAGGGCGGGCTGGGTGTACATGGTCTGTTCGAGCAGGGTCCCGTCATCGCCGAACATGACCGACAGCAGGGGCCGGTCGAGCGCGTCGGCGAGCAGGCGGTCGCACTGGTCCAGGATGGCGCGGAACTGCGGCTCGCTGTCGTAGAGGGCCCGGCCCATGCCCGGATATTGTGCGCCCTGGCCGGTGAACAGGAAGGCCACGCCCGGTGCCGCCGCCGGCGCCGGACTCCCTGTCTTCGTCCCTGCGGCGAAGGCGGCGAGCGGCTCCGCGAAATCCCCGGCCGTCGCCCCGCCCAGCGCGAGGCGGTGGGCGTGGTGGGTGCGGCGCGTGGCGGCTGCAAGGCACAGGTCGGCCGCGGATGCGTCCGGCGCGGCGCGGCAATGGCCGGCATATCGGCCGGCAAGGGCGCGGAGCGCGTCGGGGTGGCGGGCGGACAGCGCCAGCACATGGCGGGGCCGCTGCGCCCCGGGGGACCGCGCAGCCGGCGGGTCCGCCGCCGGCGGCGGTGCCTGTTCCAGGACCAGATGGGCATTGGTGCCGCCGAAGCCGAACGAACTGACGGCCGCGCGGCCCGGCCCCTCCCGCGGCCAGTCCCGCAGCGCGGTCGGGACGTCGAACGGGGTGTCCGCCAGCCGGATCAGGGGATTGACCTGCTGCAGGTTGGGTTGCGGCGGGATCTTCCGGTGCTGCAGGCAGAGAACGGTCTTGATCAGGCCGGCAATGCCGGCCGCCGCCTCGAGATGGCCGATATTTGCCTTCACCGAGCCGAGCAGGCAGGCCGTCCCGGCGTCACGGGTCCCGCCCAGGACGGTCTGCAGGGCTTCCACCTCGATCGGGTCGCCGAGCCGGGTGCCCGTGCCGTGCGTCTCCACATAGTCGATGTGCGCCGGCTCCAGCCCGGCGGCGGCCAGGGCTTCGCGGATGACGTCCTGCTGCGCCAGCGGGTTCGGCGCCGTCAGGCCGTTGCTGCGGCCGTCCTGGTTCACGGCCGACCCGCGGATGATTGCCAGCACGCGATCGCCGTCCAGGCGCGCCGCCGCCGCCCGCTTCAGCACCACGAGCCCGCAGCCTTCGCCGCGGACATAGCCGTCCGCGGCCGCATCGAAGGTGCGGCTCCTGCGGCCGGGCGAGAGCATGCCCGCGCGCTCGAGCGCGAGCTGCAGGTGCGGGCCGCCGATCAGGTTGACCCCGCCGGCCAGCGCCAGCCCGCATTCGCCGCCGCGCAGGCTCGCGCAGGCCTGGTGGACGGCAACCAGGGAGGAGGAGCAGGCCGTGTCGATGGCCATGCTCGGCCCGCGCAGGTCGAGCAGGTAGGACAGCCGGTTGGCGGCGATGCTGAACGCCAGGCCGGTGCCGCTATAGGCGTTCACCAGGCTCTCGGCATCGCCGCGGCTGAACTGCTCGAAGGCGAAATCCGCCGAGGAGATGCCGACGAAGACCCCGGTTCGCGAGCCTTCCAGCCGGTCGGGCGGAAGGCCGGCATGTTCCAGCGCCGACCAGGCGATCTCGAGCAGGATGCGCTGCTGCGGGTCCATGCGCCGCACTTCGTTCGCCGGCAGGCCGAAGAAATCCGCGTCGAAGCAGTCGGCCTCCTCCAGGAAGCCGGCCTCGACCCCGGGCAGCCGGGGATCGGTCCGGACCGTGCAGCGCCCGTCGCGCAGCAGCGACCAGAAGGCTTCGGCGTCGGGCGCGCCGGGCAGCCGGCAGGCCAGCCCGATGATGGCGATCCCGTCATCGCCGGGCATGTCCGCCGGTTCGATGCCTGCATGCTGCACGTGCTGCGCCGGGCGGCCGGACAGATGGTCCGCCAGGGCATTGACCGTCGGATGGCGCCACAGGAGGGTCGGGCTGAGATCGGTGCCGCCGAGGCGGTCCTCCAGCGCCGCCGTCAGGGCCACTGCCGCCCGGGAATCCAGGCCAAGGGCCGCGAAGGGCAGGGCCCGGTCGATGGCATCGGGATCGAGCGACAGCATTCCGCCGATTTCCCGGCACAGCCAGTCCTGCAGGTCTGCGCTGTCGGGCGGGCGGCGTTCCGTGGCCCCCGAAGGCGAAGGTGAAGGCGAAGGCGGCGGGGCGGAGACGGCGAGGCTGTCCAGCCGATCCTCGAGATAGGCCTGGCGACAGGCGTTGCGCTGGACCTTGCCGCTGGATGTCTTGTAGATGCCGCCCCGCTTGAGGATCGCGATCGCGGCGATTGCCAGCCCGTGAGCTTCGGCCACGGCCGCGCGCAGGCGGTGGAGCACCGGTTGCCAGTCGCCGTCGTGGCGCCCGGCCTCGGCCAGGATGACGAGGCGCTCCTCGCCGTCCCGCTCGACGCCGAAGGCCACGCAATGGCCGGGCCGAAGCTCCGGGCAGGCCTGCTGCGCGGTCCACTCGATGTCCTGCGGGTAGTGGTTGGTGCCGGCGACGATTATCAGGTCCTTGAGCCGCCCCGTGACGTGAAGCTCGCCGTCGCGCAGGAAGCCCAGATCCCCGGTGCGCAGGAACGGGCCGGCCGCGGGCGCGTCCGCGAGCCGTGCCTGGAAAGTGGCCCGGCTGTCCTCGGGGCGCCGCCAGTAGCCCTGTGCGACACCGGGGCTGGCGACCCAGATCTCGCCGACCCGGTCCGGGGCGCAGCTCCGGCCGGTCTCGGCGTCGACGATGCGCAGGTCCGTGCCCGGCTGGGGCCGGCCGCAGCTGACCGATTCCCGGGCGGCGGCGCCGGGCGCGCCGGGGGGCAGGGGCACCACCCGGTGCCGGTCCAGCGCGTCGGCGCTCAGCCGCACGGCATCCGGCGCGCGGTCGTGCGCCCGCGCGGCGACGAACAGGGTGGCCTCGGCGAGGCCGTAGGCGGGGTAGAAGGTGCGGGCCCCGAAGCCTTGCGGCCCAAAAGCCGCGCAGAACCGCCGCAACGTTTCCGCCCGGACCGGCTCCGCCCCGTTTCCCGCCACCTGCCAGCTGGACAGGTCGAGCTCCGCCCGCTGTTTCGGGGGGATCCGCGCCAGGCAGAGTTCGTAGGCGAAGTTCGGCCCGTGGCTGTGGGTCCCGCGGAAGCGGTCGATCGCCTGCAGCCAGCGGACCGGCCGCTTGAGCAGCGCCAGGGGCGACAGGATATAGCAGTCGGCGTCGCTGTAGAGCGGCTGCAGCAGGCCCTCGACCAGCCCGTAGTCGTGGAAATAGGGCATCCAGGTCACGCAGACGCTGTCCGGCCCGCAGGCGAAGCCGCGCTGCAGATAGGCCAGGTTGCTCAGCACATTGCCGTGGGACAGCATCACCCCGCGCGGGGTCCCGGTGGAGCCCGAGGTGTATTGCAGGTAGGCGAGGCTGTCCGCGGACAGCCCCGGATGGCCCAGCGCAGGACCGTCGCAGGGGTCCAGCCTGTCGGTCGGCAGCCAGAGCAGGTCCGGCACGATCCCCTCCAGGCGCCCGGCGAGGCTGCCGGCCAGGTCGGCGGTGGTCAGGATCGCCGCCGGCGCGGCATCGGCGACGACCGCCTTCAGGCGCGGCAGCGCATGCTTCAGGCGCGCGCCGTCCAGCGGCGGCACCGGGACCGCCACAACGCCTGCCGCCAGGCAGCCGAACAGCCCGGGAAGGACATCCAGGCCGGGCGGATAGAGAAGCAGCGCCCGGTCGCCCGGCGCGACGGATTGCCGGAGCCGGGCGGCGACCGCCCTGGCGTGGGCCTGCAGGCCCGGGAGATCGATGCTCGCCCCGATCTCCCGGCCATCGCTCAGGTAGTGGTAGCGCGCCCGGCCCGACCTGGCTCTCTCATTCAGGAGGTCGAGGAGCGTCTCGGGCACCGCTGACATCGCTTCTCGCTGGCTGACCGCGTCCGTGCGGCGGTCCGGTTGCAAAGCTGGACCCTGGCATTGCCGGCCGCGGGCTGCGGCAGGCAGGCAAACCGTACGCGAGGCCTGGATTTGCGGGCAAGGCGGATTGCCGTGCCGGCGCGGTGCCGGGCGAATGCGGTGCCGGCGCTGCAGGAACCGGACAGATCGCGCCTCGCCTGCAATCCGCGGCTTCCATATTGCGCCGCACGCAGCCAGGGCGTAGCTTCCGCCGGCATTTTCGGGAGACCCCTCATGAGTTTCTATTCCGCCGCCATCGGCCGTATCCAGCCCTCCGCCACCCTGGCAGTGACCCAGAAGGCCCGCGAGCTGAAAGCGGCGGGCAAGGATGTCATCGGCCTCGGCGCGGGGGAGCCCGATTTCGACACCCCGGAATCGATCCGCGAAGCCGCCAAGGCGGCGATCGACGCGGGCGACACGCGCTATACGAATGTCGACGGCACGCCGGCCCTGAAGGCGGCCATCGTCGACAAGTTCAAGCGGGAGAACGGGCTGACCTATACCGCCGACCAGGTTTCGGTCACCTCCGGCGGCAAGCAGTGCATCTTCAATGCCTTCCTGGCCACTCTGGATCCGGGTGACGAGGTGGTGATCCCCACACCCTATTGGGTCAGCTATCCCGACATCGTGCAGTTCGCCGGCGGCACGCCGGTCTTCGTGCCCTGCGCGATCGAGCAGGGCTTCAAGCTGAAGCCCGAGGATCTGGACCGGGCGATCACGCCGCAGACCAAGTGGCTGATCCTGAACTCGCCGTCCAACCCCTCGGGCGCGGCCTATACCGCCGACGAGCTGCGCGGCCTGACCGAGGTCCTCAAGCGGCACCCGCATGTCTGGGTCATGACCGACGACATGTACGAGCATCTGGTCTACGACAATTTCGTCTTCGCCACCCCGGCGCAGGTGGAGCCGGAGCTGTACGACCGCACCCTGACCCTGAACGGTGTCAGCAAGGCCTATTGCATGACCGGCTGGCGGATCGGCTATGCCGGCGGCCCGGCGCCGCTGATCAAGGCGATGGCCAAGCTGCAGTCGCAGTCGACCTCCAATCCCTGCTCGGTCAGCCAGGCGGCCGCGGTGGCGGCGCTGACCGGCAACCAGGATTTCATCCCGGCGCACAACCAGATCTTCAAGGAGCGCCGCGACCTGGTCGTGTCGATGCTGAACGAGGCGCCGGGCATCCAGTGCCCGCGGCCGGAAGGCGCCTTCTATGTCTATCCGTCCTGCGCCGGCACCCTGGGCAAGACCAGCAAGGGCGGCCGCAAGCTGGAGAGCGACCTGGACTTCGCCACCGCGCTGCTGGAGGAGGCCGAAGTCGCGGTCGTGCATGGCGAGGCCTTCGGCCTGACCCCGCATTTCCGGATCTCCTATGCCACGGCGACGGACACCCTGCGGGAGGCCTGCAGCCGGATCCAGGACTTCTGCAGCACCCTGCGCTGAGGGGCCGGGCGATGCGGATCGCGGTTCATGGCGCCGGCGGCGTCGGCGGTTATTTCGGCGCTCGGCTGGCGGCCGCCGGCAACGACGTCGTGTTCGTCGCCCGCGGCGCCCATGGCGCGGCGATGGCCCGGGACGGGCTGCGTGTCGCCTCCGGCCTGGGCGACCTGCATCTGGAAAAGGTGACGGTCAGCGACCGGCCGATGGACCTGGCGCCGCTCGACCTGGTCATGCTCTGCGTGAAGCTCTACGACCTGGACCAGGCGGTGGAGGCACTGCGCCCGGCCCTGGCGAAGGACGCGCTGGTGATCCCGTTCCAGAACGGTGTGGAGTCCGGGGCGCGGCTGGCCGATGCGCTGGGCGCCGACCGGGTCGCTGCCGGGATCGCCTATATCTCGGCGACCGTGGCCGAACCGGGCGCGATCGCCCATCACAACACGAGCTGCACCCTGGTCGTCGGCCCGCAGGCCCCCGGGCAGGAGGAGCGCCTGAAGGCGTTCTGCGCCGCCGGCAAGGATGCCGGGCTCACCATGGTCTATCGCGACGACATGACCCGTGCCCTGTGGGAAAAGTTCGTCCTGCTGGCGCCCTTCGCCACGGTCACGTCGCTCAGCCGGCAACCGGCCGGCGTGATCCGCGAGGATGCCGACCTGCTGGCGCTGTTCCGCGCCGCGGTGGAGGAGGCGGTGGCCGTCGGCCGCGCCGCGATGGTCGAGCTGGACGACGAGATCGCCGACCGTTGCGTCGCCGGCATGCAGGCCCTGCCTGCGCATATGAAGGCCTCCATGTGCCACGACCTGGAAGCGGGCCGCCGGCTGGAACTGGAGGGGCTGACCGGTGCCGTCATGCGGCTGGGGGAGAAGCACGGCGTCGACACGCCGGTGCATCGCACCGCCTATGCGGCGTTGAAGCCCTGGCGCGACGGCACGGCTGCCGGCTGAGGCGCGCCCAAGCGGCGCTCCGCCGCGGACAGCGCCACGGGTCGCGGCCGGGCGTTCGCCGGCGATCACGGGCGCTTGAGTCACGCAGGCTTGATTCGCCGCCGCCCGCTGCGCCGCCCACCGTCTGTCCATGGGGCGCAGTCACAACCGGCGAGGACAGAGATGCTGATCAAACGGACACGCGGCTGGGAGATTCCGGAACGGGAGGCGACCCCTGAATCGGTCTTCGCCGGGCGGCGCAGCCTGCTTAAGGCGATGGGCTTCGCCGGCATGGCCGGGCTGATGGCCGGTGCTGCCGGCGGGCCGCTGGGGCGCGCCCTGGCGGCGGAGACGGCCGGCGGTGCGGATCCCACGGCGGATCTCTATCCGGCGCAGCGCAACATGCGCTACCGGGTGGAGCGGCCGATCACGCCGGAAGATGAGGTCACCACCTACAACAATTTCTACGAGTTCGGCTCCCACAAGAATGTCTGGCGCGCGGCACAGAAGCTGCCGATCCGGCCCTGGTCGGTGAAGATCGACGGCATGGTGGAGCAGGAGATCGAGACCGATTTCGACACCCTGGTCCGCAAGATGCCGCTGGAGGAGCGGGTCTACCGCTTCCGCTGCGTCGAGGCCTGGGCGATGACCGTGCCCTGGACCGGCTTTCCGCTGAAGGCCCTGGTCGACTATGCCCGGCCGCAGGCCGGCGCGAAATATCTTCGCATGGAAACCTTCCAGGACTCCGAGGTCGCCCCCGGGCAGCGGGAGATCTGGTATCCCTGGCCCTATATCGAGGGGCTGACCATGGCGGAGGCCAACAACGAACTGGCCTTCATCGTCACCGGCGTCTTCGGCAAGCCCCTGCCGAAGCAGAACGGCGCGCCGCTGCGCCTGGCGGTGCCGTGGAAGTACGGCTTCAAGAACATCAAGTCGATCGTCCGCTTCACCTTCACCGACGAACGGCCCGAAACCTTCTGGGAGGCCGTCGGGCCGTCGGAATACGGTTTCTGGGCCAACATCAACCCGGAGGTGCCGCATCCGCGCTGGAGCCAGGCCAGCGAGCGGCTGCTGGGCTCCGGCGACCGGGTGCCGACGCAGATCTACAACGGCTATGGCGAATATGTCGCCGGCATGTACGCCGATCTGCAGGACCAGAAGCTGTTCATGTAGTCCGCCGGCAGGGTTGGGGTCACGGCGGGGCTGGCCCGGGCCGGACGGCGGTGCTACGAGGCGCGACCTAGCGGCTTCCGGACGGACCCCATGACTCGCTTTCGCCTGGGCATCTTCGACCTCGACGGCACCCTGGTGGATTCCGAGCCGATCGCCAATGCCGTCTTTGCCGAGCATCTTCGCGCGCTGGGCGTACAGATGAATGCGGCCGAAGCCGCGCACCTGTTCACCGGACTGCGGATGCCCGACTGCTATGCGCTGGTGGAGCGGGACTTCGGGATCGCGGTGCCGGCCGGCTTCCACGACCGGCTGCAGGCGGAAACCTTTGCGCGGCTGCGTGAGGCTCTGCAGTCGATGCCGGGTGCCGCGGCGATGCTGGCGGCGCTGCCCATGCCAAAGGTCGTGGCGTCCTCCAGCGAGCCGGAGAAGATCGCGCTCAGCCTCGAGGCAACCGGCCTGGCCGGCCATTTCAGCGACCTGTACTCGGCCAGCCAGGTCTCGCACGGCAAGCCCGCGCCGGATCTCTTCCTGTGGGCGGCCAGCGCCCAGGATGTCCAACCGTCGGACTGCTTCGTGGTGGAGGACAGCGATCCCGGCGTGCAGGCGGGCCTGGCGGCGGGGATGCAGACTTTCGCCCTTGTGCCGGACCGCGAGCCGGACGCGACCGCGCGTCGGCAGCGCCTGGCAGGGACCGGCGCCGTCCCCCTTCGGGCCTTGCGGGAACTCCCCGGCCTGCTCCGGTAACTGCGCCGGAACAGGCCGGGACGTTCAGCACCCGTGACGGGTCGGCAGGCTAGTTGGTCGAGCCGCCCGCGCCGGCACCCGCGCCGGCACCGGCTCCCGCGCCAGCGCCCGCACCGACCCCGACAGAGCCGGTCGCGTTGTCGGCGGTATCGAGCACGGACGTGCCGGTATCCTTTGCCGTGTCCAGGCCGCTGCTGATTGCGCCGGTGGCCGTACCGACGGCGCCGTCCGCAGCACCGGTCGCGGCATCCCCGGCGCCCGAGGCATCGGCGCCGATCCCGACCGAGGCACCGCCAGAGGCGCCGCCCGACGTATTGCTCTGGGCACTGCCAGCACCGGCGGAGCCGCCTGCAGAGGCACCGGCATTGACCCCGACCCCGGCACTCGCGCCGGCATCGGTGGAACCCGCCATCGCGGCCGGGCTGGCCAGCAGGAGGGCTGCAAGGGCAGTCGCTGCAATATGGTTTCGCATGGTTGCTCTCCTATTCCGTCGCCCACCGGCTGCAACGGCAGCAGGGGCGTTACGGGACAGGAAACCGCCGGCCGGGTGGCTCGGTTCCAGCCGGCTCACGCATTGGTGCGGCCCCTGTGACCGCCGTAACGGCCGCAGGGCAAGGCTGGACGGGGCGCGGCCCGCTTGCCGTCGGGGCAAAAAAAAGCCGGCCCCAAAAGGGCCGGCAAGTCTAACAGGGAGGCTTCACGTCTGGGAGACGTAAAAGTCGGCATCAGGTCGATGCCGACGACCCGGATGGGACCGGGTCGAGCGCTGCTGCACCGCAGCATCGCCTGCCAGGGAATATATGCATCGTCATTTTGCCGAAAATGCCTATCCGCGAAGATCTGATATGCAGGCAGCGCATGACTCCTGCCATCGCCCTGTCACGTTTACGCAGGACTGCCCGTTCCGCAGGGGCGGCGGGGCGTGGCTCAGAACTCGGTATCGGTCACGGCGCCGATCAGGAAATCGCGGAAAACCTGGATCTTCTTGCTGTTCCGGAGTTCCTCCGGATAGACGAAATAGGTCTCGAAGGTCGGCCCGTCGATTTCCGGCAGCACCCGCACGATATCGGGCCGGTCGCGCGAGATGTAGTCGGGTATCCCCGCGATCCCCAGGCCGCTGGCGACCGCCTGCGCCAGGCCGTAGATGTTGTTGATCCACAGCACGGCCTCCCGCGGGCGGCTCGGCGGGCGGCCAAGCTCGGCCAGCCAGTTCACGCCGGACAGGGTTTCCGGGGCGTTGTCGCCGTAGATGATCAGGCGGTGCTGGTCCAGTTCGTCGATCGTGTGCGGCATGCCGTGCTGGGCCACATAGTCCCGCGAGGCGCAGGCATGGACATGCACCGACATCAGGCGGCGCTGCACCAGGTCGGGCTGGGTCGGCTTGTGCAGGCGCACGGCGACATCCGCCTCGCGCATGCTGAGGTCCAGTTCCCGGTCGTCCAGCAGCACCATCGCCCGGATCTTCGGATAGGCGTCGACGAAGGCACGGATCCGCGGTGCCAGCCAGAACGAGCCGAAGCCGACCGGGGCCGTCACCCGCAGGGTGCCCTGCGGCGAATCCCGCGCGTCCTGCAGGATCGCCTCCGCCATGGACAGCTTGGCGAAGACCTCGTGCACGGTGCTGTAGAGGAACTCGCCATGCTCGGTGAGGATCAGGCCGCGCGCATGCCGGTGGAACAGCGGGGTGTTGAGGCTCTCCTCCAGCGCGGAGATCTGCCGGCTGACGGCGGATTGGCTGAGATTCAGGAGGGTCCCTGCGCGGGTGAAGCTGCGTGCCTCGGAAACGGTATGGAAGATCCGGAGTTTGTCCCAGTCCAGTGGCATGGTCTCCCTGTCTGCGATGGCAGCAGCGGCACTGCCGGGCCGGCAGGCACCGCATTGTGGCGGCGCCGGCTGCCGGTCCCCGGGGCCCTGTCCTGACTATTCGGCGGCGATCCTGGCATCCCCTTGGGCAGCGACATATTTCTCTGCCTGCAGGGCGGCCATGCACCCGGTGCCGGCGGCGGTCACCGCCTGGCGATAGATCTTGTCCTGCACATCGCCGCAGGCGAAGACGCCCGGAATGCTGGTTTCCGTGGAATCGGCGGCGGTGACGACATAGCCCTCGTCATCCATCTTCAGCTTGCCGGCGAACAGGGCGGTGTTGGGCTTGTGCCCGATCGCCACGAACAGGCCGTCGGTCTTCAGCTCGCGCGGCTCGCCGGTCTGCGTGTTCCGCAGCCGCAGGCCGGTGACGCCGGGCGGCTCGCTGTCGCCCAGGATCTCCTCGACCACATGGTTCCAGACGGTCTCGACCTTCGGGTTCCGGAACAGCCGGTCCTGCAGGATCTTCTCGGCGCGCAGGCTGTCGCGCCGGTGGATCAGGGTCACCTTGCTGGCATGGTTGGTGAGGTACAGCGCCTCTTCCACGGCGGTGTTGCCGCCGCCGACGACGGCGACCTCCCGCCCGCGATAGAAGAAGCCGTCGCAGGTCGCGCAGGCCGAGACGCCGAAGCCCTGGAACCGGGTCTCGCCGTCCAGCCCCAGCCACTTCGCCTGGGCCCCGGTGGCGAGGATCAGGCTGTCGCCCAGATAGACCGTGCCGGAATCGCCGATCGCCCGGAACGGGCGGCTCTCCAGGTCCACCTCGACGATCACGTCATGGACGATCTGGGTGCCGACATGCTTCGCCTGGGCCTCCATCTGCTCCATCAGCCAGGGGCCCTGGATCACGTCGGCGAAGCCGGGATAGTTCTCCACATCGGTGGTGATGGTGAGCTGCCCGCCGGGCTGCAGGCCATGCACCAGCAGCGGCGCCATCGCGGCGCGTGCCGCATAGATCGCCGCCGTCAGGCCGGCCGGGCCGGAGCCCAGGATCAGGGCCTTGGTGCGGTGCGTCTGTCTGTCCGTGTCGCTCATCTGCGTCGCTCCGGAAAGGCGTGCCTGGCCCCGGTCCTGCCGCCGGCCGGCCACGGCCTGCCAGGCCGTTCTGGACCAGCGGGCCGGGCAGCCGAGCCATGCGGCGGGTGCATGTCTCTGGTGGAAGCTACTTACAGGGGCCGTGCGCGCTCGGCAAGGAAAGGCGCTTCCCGCGGGCCTGCCGGCGGGATCACCGGTCCGCACAGGAATGCGCCTCAATCGCAATCATATCTGGTCCTGCGGAGCCGGACTGCAAGCCGGCCGGCCACGCTCCGTTCGTGCGGTCGCGGATGTCCCGGCGGATGGATGCTTGACCGATTCCAGCCACCATGATTTTATTCGTATACAAACGATCTTGGGAGGCGGACGATGGCACGCTACCTGTCGCCCGATACGGTCGAGCAGGGCTTGGCCGCACTTGCCACGGGCGGGTTTCGCCTGGTGGCCGGGGGGACCGATGTCTACCCGGCACTGCGCGACCGGCCGCTTGGCTGCGACATGATCGATCTGCATCGGATCGCCGCGCTGCGCGGCATTTCCGCCTGCGACAGCCCGGCTGCCGGCTGGCGCATCGGCGCCCTGGCCACCTGGACCGATCTTCTGAAGGCCGACCTGCCGCCGGTGTTCGACGGCCTGAAGGCGGCGTCGCGCGAGATCGGCTCGGTGCAGATCCAGAACGCCGCCACCATCGTCGGCAATATCTGCAACGCCTCGCCGGCCGCCGATGGCGTGCCGCCCCTGCTCGCCCTCGATGCGGAGGTGGAGATTGCCGCCCTGTCGGGCAGCCGCCGGATGCCGCTCGATGCCTTCGTCCTGGGCCCGCGCAAGACCGCCCTGGCCGGGGACGAGATGGTGACGGGCCTGTTCCTGCCGGCGCGTGGCCGGTCGGCCAGAAGCGCCTTCCGCAAGCTGGGCGCCCGCCGCTACCTGGTGATCTCCATCGCCATGGCCGCGGTCGCGCTGGACCTCGACGACACGGGTCGGGTCGCCTGGGCGCGGGTCTCGGTCGGCTCCTGCTCGCCCGTGGCGCAGCGCCTGCCGGCGCTGGAGGCGGCCCTGATCGGCGCGGCCTGCAACGGCGCGGAGCTGGCCGCCCGGCTCGATCCGGCGCATCTGGCGCCCCTCACCCCGATCGGCGATGTCCGCGGCAGTGCCGGCTACCGGTTGCAGGCCGCGGCGGAGCTGGTGCGTCGGACCCTGGCCGGATGCGCCGGCGACACCCCAGTCCTGGAGGCCCCGCGATGACAGCGCCCCCTTCCGGCGCCGCCAGCCGCGCCATGCCGCAGAACGAGCCCGCCGCCGACGGCATCGCCTTCGTGCTGAACGGTGCGCCGGTGACCGTGGCGGCCCCGCCGGGCGAACGGCTGTCCCAGACCCTGCGCGAGCGGCTGGCCGCCCGCGACGTGAAGGTCGGCTGCAATGCCGGCGATTGCGGTGCCTGCACGATCCTGGTCGACGGCGCCACCTATTGCGCCTGCATGATGCCGGCCAGCCAGGCCGCCGGACGGCGGGTGGAGACCCTGGCCGGCCTTGCCCGCGACGATTCCCGGGCGCGGGCGCTGGCCGACTCGTTCCTGCAGCACGGCGCGGCGCAATGCGGCATCTGCACGCCGGGCATGATGGTGTCGGCCGTGGCGCTGCTGCGCGACTGCCCGGCGCCCGATGCGCAGCAGGTGCAGGACGCGCTGGGCGGCGTGCTGTGCCGCTGCACCGGCTATCGCAAGATCATCGACGCGGTGATCGCCTGCGGCGCCGGCGCGACCTGGGCGGAGGACCGTACCGACGGTCCGGCGGTGGGGCGAAAGGTGGTGCGGGTGGACGGCCAGGAACGGGTCGCCGGCACGGCCATCTTCGGCGACGATGCGGCGCCGGCCGATGCCCTGGCCCTGCGGGTCCTGCGCTCGCCCTACGACCATGCCGCGTTCCGCTTCGGCGACCTGGCGGCCTGGCAGGCCGGCCAGCCCGGCGTGGCGCTGGTGCTGACGGCGGCGGACATTCCCGGGGTCAACGCCTTCGGCGTGATCCAGGGCTTCGAGGACCAGCCGGTCTTTGCCGAGGGCGCGGCCCGGTTCCGCGGCGAGGCGGTGGCCGCGATCGCCGGCGATCCGGCGGCGATCGATGCGCTGGACCTGGATACGCTGCCGGTGGAATGGACGGAACTGCCGGCGCATCGCGACCCGCAGGACGCGGTCGCCCCGGGCGCGGCGCCGGTCCTTCCGGCGCGGCCCGACAACATCCTGTGCCGCGGCTTCGTGCAGCGCGGCGACGCCGATGCCGCGCTGGCGCGCGCCGCGGTCGCCGTGGAGGGGCGGTTCGAGACCGGCTTCATCGAGCATGCCTATATCGAGCCCGAGGCCGGCTTTGCCCGGCGCGACGGCGACCGGCTGGAACTGCATGTCTGCACCCAGGCACCGTACATGAACCGCGACGGTATCGCCGCGATCATGGGGCTGCCCGGCACGTCGGTGCGCATCGTGCCGACGGCGGTGGGCGGCGGCTTCGGCTCCAAGCTCGACCTGTCGCTGCATCCCTACCTGGCGCTGGCCGCCTGGCGCCTGGGGCGCCCGGTGCGCGGCACCTACAGCCGCATCGAATCGATGCAGTCGACCACGAAGCGCCATCCGGCGCGGATCGACCTGCGGATCGGTGCGGATGCGGATGGCCGGCTCTGCGGCATGGCGTTCGACGGCGACTTCAACACCGGCGCCTATGCCTCCTGGGGGCCGACGGTCGCGAACCGCGTCCCGGTCCATGCCTCGGGCCCCTACCAGGTGGCGGACTATCGCTGCCGCACCCGCGCGATCCACACCCATCGCATGCCGTCCGGCGCGTTCCGCGGCTTCGGCGTGCCGCAATCGGCGATCGCGCAGGAGAGCCTGTTCGACGAACTGGCCGACCGGCTGGGCATCGACCGGCTGGCGTTCCGCCGGCGCAACGCGCTGCGCGACGGCGCGCCGACCGTCACCGGCCAGGTGTTCGACAGCGGCGTCGGCATCGACGACTGCCTCGCCGCGCTGGAAGAGGGCTGGCATGCGGGCCGCGCGCGCTGTGCGGCATTCAATGCGCAGGCCGAGGGCAGCGGCAGCCCGCTGCGCCGCGGCATCGGGCTGGCCAGCGGCTGGTACGGCTGCGGCAATACCTCGCTGCCCAATCCCTCGACGATCAAGGCGGGCATTCGCGGCGACGGCACCATCGTGCTGCACCAGGGGGCGGTGGATATCGGCCAGGGCGCCAATACCGTGATCTCGCAGATCTTCGCCGATGCGCTCGGCGTGCCGCTGGAGGCGGTGACCCGGATCGGCGGGGATACCGACGTGACGCCGGATGCCGGCAAGACCTCCGCCTCGCGCCAGACCTTCGTCTCGGGCAATGCGGCAAAGCGGGCAGGAGAGGCATTGCGCGCCCAGCTGCTGCGCCACGGCAATGTGCCGGAGGATGCCGGCATCCTGCTGGCCGAGGGCCGGCTGGCGCTGCAGGACGGCGGCACGCGGCGGGTGCTGGACCTGGCCGAGCTGCCGGCCGATGGCGACGGCTATGTCTTTGCGGCGGAAGGGGTCTACGACCCGCCGACGAAGCCGATGGACGCGAACGGCCAGGGCCATCCCTATGCACAGTTCGGCTATGCCGCGCATATGGTCGAGCTGCAGGTCGACACCGGCCTGGGCACGGTGGAGCTGCTGCGCATCGAGGCGGCGCACGATGTCGGCCGGGCGATCAACCCGGTGCTGGTGGAGGGCCAGGTCCAGGGCGGCGTGGCGCAGGGCATCGGCCTGGCGCTGATGGAGGAGTTCCTGCCCGGGCGCACCGAGAACCTGCACGACTACCTGATCCCCACGATCGGCGACGTGCCGCCGATCGTCACGCATATCGTCGAGGTGCCCGACCCGAACGGCCCGTTCGGCGCCAAGGGACTGGGCGAGCATGCACTGATCCCGACAGCGCCGGCGGTGCTGAACGCGATCCGCGACGCCACCGGCATCAGCATCCGCCAGCTGCCGGCCACGCCGGACCGGGTGCTGACCGCGTTGCGGGACCGCAAGACGGCAGAGAAGGCCTGAGGAGGGCCGGACCATGGTCAAGCAGCAGACAACCAGCACCGTCGACGGCCGCATCCGCTGCGATGCCTGCCCGGTGATGTGCTACATCGCCGACGGCAAGACCGGCGCCTGCGACCGCTATGCCAACGAGGGCGGCGACCTGATCCGCGTCGACCCCTTCACGATCATCGAGAACACCGTCTCCGAAGGCGGCGCGGTGGTGCCCTTCCTGTCGCCCGACGGCGAGACCTGGGACGGCGATATCGTCCAGGCGAACCGCTCGTTCGTGACCGCGGTCGGCGCGGGGACGACCTATCCCGACTACAAGCCGGCGCCGTTCATCGTCTCCCAGAAGGTGGAGGGGGTGGACATGGTCACCGTGGTGACCGAGGGGATCTTCAGCTATTGCGGTGTGAAGGTGAAGATCGACACCGACCGGCATATCGGCCGGGAATGCGAGCCGGTGCGCGTGTCGGGCGAAGTGATCGGCCATGTCACCACCGGCGAGTACGGCTCGCAGATGATGGCGCTGGGCGGGGTGAAGCACCTGACCGGCGGCAGCAAGAAGGAAGGCCGCGTCACCTGCGACGCCATGCTGAAGCTGTGCAACGGCGAGGCGGTGGAGATGCAGATCGACGGCGGCGCCAGCCTGGTCGTGCAGGCCGGCAAGCCGCCGGTGATCAACGGCAACCAGGAAGAGCGCATGCGGGTCGGCTGCGGCTCCGCCACCATCGGGATGTTCGCCAAGCAGTGGTACGAACATGTCGACGAGGTGGTGGTGGTGGACGACCACATCACCGGCGTGCTGTCGGAGCATCAGGCCGGCAAGCTGCTGGACGTGCAGCCCACCGGGGTGCGGATCAAGGGCCGGCGCTCCACGCCCGGCCGCTATTTCCAGGTGGCGGAGCCGGGCACCGGCTGGGGCGGCACCGACATCACCGACCCGCTGGCGATCCTCGGCCCGTTCGACCCGAAGGTGGCGAAGCCGGGCATGCGGATGCTGATGGTCTCCACCACCGGCGACCAGTACGCCTATTTCCTGCTGGACGATGCGCTGCAGCCGGTGACGGCCGACTTGCCGGCGGAGCTCTACCAGTCGGTCGAGCGGATCGCGGAGAACTGCGAGCCGGCCCTGTCGTCGGTGCTGTTCATGGGCGGCGCCGGCGGTTCGCTGCGCGCCGGCGTCACCGAGAACCCGGTGCGCCTGACCCGCTCGGTAAAGGACGCGCTGACCCATGTCTCCTGCGGCGGGGTGCCGGTCTATGTCTGGCCCGGCGGCGGCATCACCGTGATGGTCGATGTCTCGCTGATGCCGAGCCGGTCCTTCGGCTATGTGCCGACGCCGGCGCTGGTCGCGCCGATCGAGTTCACCATGCGCCTGGCCGACTACGGCCGGCTGGGCGGCCATATGAGCGCGGTGCAGCCGCTGGAGGCGGTGCAGGGCCAGGCGGGGCGCCGCCTGCCGGGCCGCCAGGACATCGCCTGGCCGACCGACGACCGGCATTTCCGCTGGAAGGACCCGGCCGGCAGCCCCGGCGGCACCAAGGAGAAGACCTGACGATGCCCGAAGTCGTGATCCGCAAGACCCTGACATCCGTGGAAGAGATCTATCACGAAGGCGGGCCGCGCGCGTCGCAGCCGCTGCGCCGGGCGGCCGCCGTGTCGGTGATCGCCAATCCCTTCGCGGGCCGCTACGTGCCCGAGATCGAGGGGTTCATGGAAGACCTGAAGCCGCTGGGCCTGCGCATGGCGCGGCTGCTGATCGACCGGCTTGGCGGCGACCCGAAGGTCGTGCAGGGCTATGGCAAGGGCGCCATCGTGGGCACGGCCGGGGAGCAGGAGCATGGCGCGCTGTGGCACGTGCCGGGCGGCTATGCGATGCGCGAGGCACTGGGCAATGCCGCGGCCATCGTGCCGTCGACCAAGAAGGTCGGCGCGCCGGGCGCGCGGCTCGACGTGCCGGTCACGCATATCAACGCATCCTATGTGCGCAGCCATTTCGACGCGATGGAGATCAGCCTCGCGGATTCGCCGCGGGCGGACGAGATGGCGCTGATCCTGGTGATGACCACCGGCGCGCGCATCCATGCCCGGGTCGGCGGGCTGAAGGCATCCGAGGTCAAGGGGGAGGACGGGCTGCGATGAAGGCCGAGATCCGCAAGATCGCCGTAATCGTCGAGGAGACCCATCGCGAGATGGGCAGGGAGATCGGGCCACCGACCCGCAAGGCCGCGGCGGTGGCGGTGATCGCCAATCCCTTTGCCGGCAAGTATGTCGAGGATCTCGAGCCGCTGATGGCGATCGGCGAGGAGCTGGGCGGCCTGCTGGGCCGTCGCTGCGTCGAGGCGCTGGGGATCGAGCCGGGCCAGGCGCAGAGCTATGGCAAGGCCGCGATGGTGGGCGAGAACGGCGAGCTGGAACATGCCGCCGCGCTGCTGCACCCGCGCATGGGCAAGCCGCTGCGCGCCGAGGTCGAGAAGGGTGCGGCGCTGGTGCCCTCGTCGAAGAAGATCGGCGGGCCGGGGCAGCGCCTCGACATCCCGCTGGGGCACAAGCATGCCGCCTATGTGCGTTCGCATTTCGACGGCATGGAGGTCTGCCTGAACGATGCGCCGCGGGCGAACGAGATCATGGTCGCGATTGCCGTGACCGACAGCGGCCGCCCGCTGCCGCGGGTCGGCGGGCTGACCGTCGACGAGATCAAGGGCGAGGACGGTCTGAAGTGACGGTCTGACGCCGTCGGCAACCGCCGCGGCGACGGCGGGGTGAAGACGTTACGGGGAACGCTGCTGCTGCGGCGTGTGCCGGCCGCGGGGACCGGGCGAAGGCCCGGAAGGCGGTCCGGCCTGAGGCGACAGGTCTGATGTCGAAGGTTCCATTGTCGAAACTGGGAGACCGAAGGATGGGGAAGATCACGAAACTGGCCGCCGGTGCGGCCGTCATGGCGCTGGCCGCGGCCGCCGCCTATGGGCCGGGGGCGCAGGCCGCCGACCCGATCAAGATCGGCGATTTCAACAGCTATTCGCGCATGGCGGCCTTTGCCGTTCCGGCCCGCTACGGTGCCGAGCTGGCGGTCGACCAGATCAATGCCGCCGGCGGCGTGCTGGGCCGGCCGCTTGAGTTCATCACCCGCGACGACAAGGGCGAGCCGGGCGAGGCGGTGAAGATCGCCGAGGAACTGTTCGACCGCGAAGAGGTCGTGATGCTCACGGGCGGCTTCCTGTCCCATGTCGGGCTGGCCGTGGCCTCCTATGCCGACCAGAAGAAGCGTCTCTACCTGGCCTCCGAGCCGCTGGCCGATTCCGTGGTCTGGGAGAGCGGCAACCGCTACACCTTCCGCCTGCGCACCTCGACCTACATGCAGGCCGCGATGCTGGCGGATATCGCCGCGAAGACGGGTGCCAAGCGCTGGGCCACGATCGCGCCGAACTATGCCTACGGCAAGGAGGCGGTCGCCTCCTTCAAGGAACTGCTGAAGAAGGCCAATCCCGAGGTCGAGTTCGTGACCGAGCAATGGCCGGGCCTGTTCAAGATCGACGCGACCGCCGAGGTGCAGGCGCTGAACGCCGCCAATGTCGACGGCATCTTCAACGTCACCTTCGGGCCGGACCTCGCGAAGTTCGTCCGTGAAGGCACGATCCGCGGCTTGTTCGAGGACAAGACCGTGGTCAGCCTGCTGACCGGCGAGCCGGACTACCTGCTGCCGCTGAAGGACGAGGCGCCGGAAGGCTGGATCGTCACCGGCTATCCCTGGTACGACATCAAGACCCCGGAGCATGATGCCTTCGTCAAGGCCTATCAGGAGCGCTTCAAGGAGGATCCGCGGATCGGTTCGATCGTCGGCTACAACACCATCCTGGCCGTCGCGGCCGCGCTGGAAAAGGCCGGCTCCACCGACACCGAGGCGCTGGTCGACGCGATGAAGGGGCTGACCTTCGACACCCCGATGGGGCCGATCACCTTCCGCGCCATCGACCATCAGTCCACCATGGGCGCCTGGGTCGGCAAGACCAAGCTGGTCGACGGCAGCGGCATCATGGTCGACTGGGAGTTCTTCGACGGCGCGAACTACCTGCCGACCGACGAGGAAGTGATGAAGCGGCGTCCCGCCGAGAAGTGACGCTGCGATCGTGACGAGACCGTGGTGATGGCGGGGGCGTGACCCGCCTGCCCCCGATGCCCGGCCCGGCCGCGCATCGGGGGCCGCCACGCCCGGCCTGACATCGCGCGCCTGTCCGGCGGACCTTTTTCGCCGCAGGGTAGGCGCCGGCCGCAGCCGGCGTGACGGCACCCTGCCTTCCCGCCGATCCCGGAGGTACCTGCTTCATGGGCTTCTTCCTCGCCCAGATCCTTGGCGGCCTGGGCAATGCCGCGGCCCTGTTCCTGGTCGCGGCCGGCCTGTCGCTGATCTTCGGCGTGACCCGTGTGGTGAATTTCGCCCACGGCTCGCTGTACATGCTCGGTGCCTATTTCGCCTACTTCCTGATCCAGGCCCTGGACGGAGCGGTCGGCTTCTGGGTCGCGATACCGCTTGCCGCCATCGGCGTCGGGATCGTGGGCCTGATCATCGAGATGCTGGTGCTGCGGCCGGTCTATCGTGCGCCGGAGCTGTTCCAGCTGGTCGCCACCTTCGGCGTCATCCTGGTGATCCAGGACCTGGCGCTCCTGGTTTTCGGGCCGGAGGACCTGCTGGGGCCGCGCGCGCCGGGGCTGAAGGGGATCATCCGGCTTGGCGATGGCGGCATCGTCACCGAATACGACGTGGCGCTGATCGTCATCGCGCTGGTGGTCCTGGTGCTGCTGGGCCTGCTGATGCAGCGCACCCGGATCGGCGTGCTGGTGCGCGCCGCGACGCAGGACCGCGAGATGGTCGGCGCGCTTGGCGTCAACCAGTCCTGGCTGTTCACCGGCGTCTTCGTGCTGGGCTCGATGCTCGCCGGGCTGGGCGGCGCGCTGCAGCTGCCGAAGGGCGGCGCCGACCTGCTGATGGACTTCAACATCCTGGCCGCCGTCTTCGTCGTGGTGGTGATTGGCGGCATGGGCAGCATCAAGGGCGCCTTCGTGGCAGCCGCGATCATCTCCGTCGTCAACGTCTTCGGCATCCGCTACATCCCGTCCAGCACTTTGGTGCTGATGTACGTCGTGATGGCGGTGATCCTGATCACCCGGCCCTACGGCCTGTTCGGCCGCGAGGAGCGTGCCGGCGACCATGGCCAGCAGGGCGCGCCGCAGCAGCCGATGCGGCCCGCGGGCACCACGGGCAAGCTGCTCTGGGGCCTGCTGCTGGTGGCGCTGGCCTGCCTGCCGCTGCTCGGCGACAGCTACCTGCTGACCCTGCTGATCGACGTGATCGTGCTCAGCCTGTTCGCCGCCAGCCTGCATTTCATCCTGGGCACCGGCGGCCTGGTTTCCTTCGGCCATGCCGCCTTCTTCGGCGGCGGCGTCTATGCCGGCGCGCTGCTGGTGACCTATGCGCAGACACCGATGGAACTGGCCCTGCTGCTGGCGCCGCTGGGGGCCGGGCTGCTGGCGGTGATCATCGGCTGGTTCTGCATCCGGCTGACCGGCGTCTATTTCGCCATGCTCACCCTGGCGTTCGCGCAGCTGCTCTGGTCGGTCGCCTTCCAATGGACCGAGGTGATGCGCGGCGATGACGGCCTGCTGAACATCTGGCCATCGGCCTGGGCGGCATCGCCCTTCGTCTACTACTACCTGACCCTGGTGTTGGGCGGCGGCGGGATCATCCTGCTGCGCCACGTCACCCATTCGCCGCTGGGCTATGCGCTGCGCGGTACGCGGGATTCGGAGTTGCGGGCCGAAGCCACCGGCATCAACGCGCGCCGGGTGCGCTGGGTCGGCTTCACCTTCGCCGGCGTGATGGCGGGCCTGGCCGGCGCGCTCTACGTCTTCGCCAAGGGCAGCGCCTTCCCCAACGAGCTGGAGATCGCGCGGTCCTTCGACGCCATCATCATGGTGTTCTTCGGCGGCGTGCAGACCCTGTCCGGCCCGATGGTCGGTGCCTCCGCCTTCACCCTGCTGGAGGACAGCCTGTCGCGCTTCGAATACTGGCGGCTCTGCCTTGGCCTGGCGATCATCGCGGTGGTGATCGTGGCCCCGGAGGGGATCGCCGGCGGGATCGAGCGGCTGGCCGGCAGGCTCGGCCTGCGCCGGCGGGAGGAGCGGGCATGAATGCGGAACGCGGCATGCCGGTTCTGGAAGTGACCGGCCTCGCCAAGTCCTTCGGCGGCGTCCATGCCGTCAGGGACGTGAACTTCCGGCTGGACCGGGGCGAGCTGCTGGCGATGATCGGCCCCAACGGGGCGGGCAAGACGACCTGCTTCAACATGATCAGCGGGCAGCTCAGGCCCAATGCCGGCTCCATCCTGCTGCGCACCGCCGATGGCGGCGAGCGGCAGCTGGTCGGCATGCGGCCGCGGGAGGTCTGGCGCCTCGGCGTCGGGCGCACCTTCCAGATCACCGCGACCTATGCGTCGATGACGGTGGCGGAGAATGTGCAGATGGCGCTGGTGTCCCACCATCATCGCATCTTCAACCCCTTCCTGCGGGCGCGGGAGCTGTATCGCGACCGCGCGCTGGAACTGCTGGAGACCGTGGGCATGGCCGACCAGGCGGACCGGCCGGCCAGCGTGCTCGCCTATGGCGACCTGAAGCGCATGGAACTGGCCATCGCGCTGGCGAACGAGCCGCGCCTGATGCTGATGGACGAGCCGACCGCCGGCATGGCGCCGCGGGAGCGCATCGACCTGATGCGGCTGACTGCCGATATCGTGCGCGACCAGGGGGTGAGCGTGCTGTTCACCGAGCATGACGTCGACGTGGTCTTCGCCCATGCCCACCGGGTCATGGTGCTGGCGCGCGGCGCGCTGATCGCCGAGGGCACCGCCGAGCAGGTCCGCGCCGACGCCCATGTGCAGGAAGTCTATCTGGGCGGTGGCACCACTTTCGGAGGCGCCCATGGCTGAGTCACCGGCGATGCTGGAGATCCGGGATATCAACGCCTTCTATGGCCGCGCCCATATCCTCTACGACGTCTCGCTGAGCCTGCGGGCGGGCGAAGTGGTGGCCCTGCTGGGCCGCAACGGCGCGGGCAAGTCGACCACCATGAAGGCGATCATGCGCCTGGTGCGCTGCGACAGCGGCAGCGTGCATTTCCAGGGCCGCGACGTCAGCCGCTTTCCGTCGCACCGGATCGCCCGCGCCGGCCTCGGCTACGTGCCCGAGGACCGGCGCATCTTCGGCGACCTGACGATCCTGGAGAACCTGGAGGTCGGCCGCCAGAAGCCGCGGCCCGACGCGCCGCACTGGACCGTCGAGAAGCTGTTCGCACTGTTCCCGAACCTGCGCGAGCGCGCCCAGAACCTGGGCCGCAACATGAGCGGCGGCGAGCAGCAGATGCTGACCATCGCCCGCACCCTGATGGGCAATCCGCGGGTGGTGCTGCTGGACGAGCCGTCGGAGGGGATCGCCCCGGTGATCGTGGAGCAGATGGCCCAGGCGATCGTCACCCTGAAGCGCGAGGGGCTGTCGGTCCTGGTGTCGGAGCAGAACCTGCATTTCGCCAGGCTGGTGTCGGACCGCGCCTATATCATCGAGAAGGGCCATGTCATGTACGAGGGCAGCTTCGCCGACCTGGAGGCGCAACCCGAGGTGCGTCAGAAGTACCTTGCCCTCTGACCGCGCCCGCGCCCGCGCACTGCCGGCCGCAGGCGCCCTGCCGCAGGAGGTTTCAGCCGGCTACCGGCTGGATGCCCAGGTCGGCTTCCTGCTGCGCAAGGCGCATCAGCGGCATACCTCGATCTTCGCGCAGACCATGCCGCTCGGCCTGACGCCGACCCAGTTCTCCGCGCTGGTCAAGCTGGCCGAGGCCGGCCCCTGTTCGCAGAACTATCTGGGGCGGCTGATCGCCGTGGACGTGGCGACCATCAAGGGCGTCGTCGACCGGCTGAAGGCCCGCGGCCTGGTGGCGGCCGGCGCCGACCCGGACGACCGCCGCCGCTCCCTGCTGCGCCTTACGGCCGACGCCGCCGGCATGATCGAGGTCCTGCAGCTGGCCGGGCGCACGATCACCGAGAAGACCATGGAGCCGCTCAGCGCCGCCGAGCGCCGGCACCTGCTCGCCCTGCTGGAGAAGCTCGCGGAGTAGGGGAGGCCCGGCACGGGCCGGCTCCCACAAGCTTCGTCATCCTCGGCCTCCGCGCCGAGGATCCACTCCGCCAGCTTTGCGGCGCTTCGCCGCTGGCGGCATGGATCCTCGGGTCAAGCCCGAGGATGACGGTCGGGAGGGGTTGCGGCGGCCCGGCCTACCGGTACAGGTCGGCGCGGGTCGGCGGCAGGCCCTGGCCGCCTTTCGCGCGGTGCTTGCTGGCCAGGGTCTGGTAGATCCGCAGGGAACCGTCCTGGAAGCCGACCGTCACGCCGGCCAGATAGGCGATCCACATGCGGTACTTCTCCCGCCCGACCAGGGCGACGGCGGCCGCCTCGTTCTCCGCCAGGCGGCCGTGCCAGTGGCGCAGGGTCATCGCGTAATGCTCGCGCCAGCCCTCGACATCGTGGATCTCGAAGCCCTGGGCCTCCATCGATTCCAGGCTATGGCCGATATGATCCAGCTCGGAGCCGGGGAAGATGTACTTGCGGATCAGCCGGTTCTCCGGCCGGATCCGCCGGAACTTGCGGCGGTTGGCCTTGGCGCGCCGCGTGATGCCGTGGTTCAGCAGCAGCCCGCGGTCGCGCAGCAGCCGGTTCAGCTTGCCGAAATAGGTCGGGTAGTTGGCGATGCCGACATGCTCGTACATGCCGATGGAGGCGATCTTGTCCCATTCGCCCTCCAGCTCCTCATACGAGCGCAGCTCGATCCGCACCCGGTCGGCCAGTCCCAGCCGCTCGACCTTGGCGCGGGCGAAATCCGCCTGCGCCTGCGACAGGGTCACGCCATGCGCCTGCACCTTGTAATGGGTGGCGGCATGACAGAGCAGCCCGCCCCAGCCGCAGCCGATGTCCAGGAAACGCTCGCCCGGCTGCAACCGCAGCTTGCGGCAGATCATGTCCAGCTTGTCGTGCTGGGCCTGCGCCAGGCCATTCGTCCAGTCGGTGAAATAGCCGCAGGAATAGAGCATCTCCGGGTCGAGGAAGAGGGCGTAGAAGTCGTTTCCGGCATCGTAATGGAACTGGATGAAGGCCTTCTCGTCGCGCCGCGACTGGTCGTGGCCGATCTCGTCGCCCGCGAAACGGTGCGACGGCGGCGCCGAACGCGCCCGTGCCGTCAGCAGCGGAAGAGCCTGGCGCAGGAGCGCGCCCGCCCGCAGGTCCCGCATTTTCAGCCGCACCTTGCTGGCCCGGGCCGCCTCGAACATGGCGATCAGGTCCGCGCCCTGGAAGTCGATGCGCCCCGCGGCGTAGAGCTGCGCCAGGGTTTCCAGCCTCGGCCGCCGCAACAGGCTGCCCAGGGTGCCGGCACTGTCGATGACGATCCGGTAGCGGCCGTCGGCGGAGGGTCCCAGCGCGACCAGGGAGCCATCCCACAGCTCTACGCTGAACGGGGTATCGATCTTTCCCGCGAGATGGCCGAGGATCGCACGCGCGGCGTCGAGCCGCCTGCGGTCGCGGATGTCGGTCGTGGGCATCTCCGGCGTCAGGTCAGTCGCGTGTGCATGGGGTGGTTCGTGGAACCGGGTACGGCATGATCCTTGAGGAGATCGGTTTCGACGACATTCATCCGTTGTCCTTCCGGCCCATTCTGGACGCATGGTTTCGACAGAAAGGCGAAGCTGCCTATCCGCCGGTCTCTGCGATCGACCCGTTCATCGTGCCGTCGCTGGCGCCGAATGTTATCCTGCTCGAGGTCACCGGCGATACCTTCGCCTACCGGGTGATCGGCGACGAGATCCGCCAGGTCGTCGGCCGGGATCTGCGAAACCTCACGATCCGGGACTTCCTGGGCGACACCGCCTATGCCCGCCTGATCGAGGAACAGTTCCGGCGCTCCGTCGAGGACAGGGTGCCGCTCTACTCGGTGCACCATTTCCGGCGGCAGCGGGACCAACTGATCCTGGCGACGCGCCGCATCATCATGCCCTATGCCAAGGACGGCCGGGCGAGCCGCCTTCTGGCCTTCCAGACGATCGACGATTTTCCCCCGGGACAGATCGCGCTCCCGACCCTCGACCTGATGTCCCGCACGGTCTTCCGGGTGGCGCCGCCGCACCGGCCCGGCGGTTCCGGCGGGCCGCCATGATGTTTGCCCGCAGGCATGGCATAGTCCGGCATGGCGGACGCGGATCCGATGTTGCGGGTTGCTGATGGAGCTTGAAACGGTTGCGGTGGACGACGTCCACCCGCGTTCCTTCCGGCCCATCCTGACGGCCTGGTACCGGCAGCGGCGCGACCAGCGCTGCCCGTTGCGGGCGGACTTGCAGCCCTTCCTGGTGCCGGCGATGGCCGGCAATGCCCTGCTCTTCGGCGTGGATGGCGACAGCTATACCTACCGGCTGGTCGGCGAGAATATCCGCCAGGCCGTCCGGCAGAGGCTCAAGGGCCGGACAGCCGCCGAAGTGCTGGGCGAGGATACCGACTATTACAGGCTTGTCGCCTCGCAGTTCCGGCTGGTCGTGACGAACATGCGGCCGCTCTATTCGATGCACCGCCTGCACCGCCCGGGCGACAGCCAGCAGATGGCGGCCTGGCGGATCGTCCTGCCCTATCGGGACGGCGAGACGGTCACCCGGTTGCTGACCTACCAGGTGTTCGACGCCGCCGCGAACCGCGGCGGCGAGGTGGCCGTCGAGGACCTGCTGCCCCATACCGTCTTTTGGGTTGCCGCGCCGGTTTGACGCCTATTGCGCCACGATGGCGGGCAGGGTCGTCGCCGGCGGTGTGTTGCGGCTGCGTTCGCTGCGCACCACGCCGTCGATCACCGTCATGCCGATTCCCGGCAGGTTCCCCTGCTGGATCGAGTCCAGCATCGTCCTGCCCGGCGCGTGCTGTGCGGTGTCCAGCAGGACGAAGTCGGCCGACCTGCCGACTTCCAGCAGGCCGCAATCCAGGTCCCGCATGCGCGCGGTATTGCCGGTGGCGAAACAGAAGGCGGTCTCTGCCGGCACCTCGCCGAGGGACGAGAGCAGGGCGATCATGCGCAGGATGCCAAGCGGCTGCACGCCGGAGCCGGCCGGCCCGTCGGTGCCCAGGATCACCCGGTCCAGCTGCTTCAACTCGCTGGCGGCGCGCAGCGCCAGCAGGGCAGAGCGCTCGTTGCCGTTATGCACCAGCTCGATGCCGCGGCTGCACTGTTCGCAGAGACAGAGGATCTGGTCGTCGGGCAGGGCGGTATGGCCGCCATTGATATGACCGATGATGTCGGCATCGGCCTCCAGGACGACATCCTTGTCGATCAGCCCGGAGCCGGGGATCGACGGGCCGCCGGTATGGATCGTCGAGCGGATGCCGTATTTCCGCGCCCAGGCCACCATCTCCCTGGCAGTGTCGCCGGCCTTCACCGATCCCAGGCCGATCTCGCCCAGCAGGGTCACGCCCGCATCGGCGAGTTCCCTGAAGTCGCTCTCCACCATGCCCTCTTCGATCACCGGCGCGCCGGCAAGGACCTTGACCCCGGAGGGGCGGAAATTCTCGTACCAGCGCTGCGAGGCGATCGCGAGCGCCTTCAGCCCGACAATGTCCTTGGGCCGGCCCGGCAGATGCACCTCGCCGGCGGAGATCATCGTGGTGACCCCGCCATGCAGGCAGGAATCGATCCAGTTGAGCTGCTGCTGCCGCGGCGTGTAATCGCCGATCACCGGATGCACATGGCTGTCGATCAGCCCCGGCGCCAGGGCAATGCCCTTCGCGTCGATCACTGTCCGGGCGCCTTCCGCGTCGACATCCTTCTCGCGCCCGATCGCCGCGATCCGGCCATCCACCGCCAGGATGCAGTCGGCGTCGAGAATCGGCTGCTCCAGCTTGCCGGACAGCATCAGGCCGATATTGCGCACCACCAGTTTGCTCGATTCCGCCATCGTCATCCCCCGGATCCGGCCGGCCGCTGGGATCGGCCGGGCTGTCATTTTCGTTCGTATGCTAACACAGCTCGGGCGGCGGCTCGACAAGCGGCAACCCGGTGCCGTAAGGGGTTTGCCGACGAACGCAACGGCGGTGCGGCAGGGCGGCGTGGCTGCGGCCGTCCCGGCCGGCATCCGGCCCTGCGCAGCAACCTGGCCGCGGAACCCATCTTGCCCTTCGCCTGCGATGCCTTGCCGTACCCCGCCCGGCGGCGCGGCTGAGCCATGTCCGTCGCCCTTGCCGTATCGCTGGCGATCTTCGGCGTCATCGCGGTCCGCGAATGGCTGCCGCCGGCGGTCAGGATCTGGCATGTGATGGCCGCCGGTGCGGTGGCGATGCTGGCGACCGGGCAGATCGCCCCCCGCGAGGCGCTGGCGGCGATCGACTGGAACATCATCCTCTACCTGTTCGCCGTCTTCTCCATCGGCCATGCGCTGCAGGCCTGCGGCCTGTCGCACCGGATCGCCGGCCGGCTGGCGGGCCTGCGCTCGCCTGCAGCCTCCATGGCGGCCTTCGTCCTGGTCTTCGCCCTGCTGTCCGCCGTGGTGACCAACGATGCCGCGGCGATCATCGGCACGCCGATCGCCTTCGTCCTGGCGCGACAGACGGGTACCGACCCGAAGACGTTCCTGATCGCGCTCTGCGTCACCGTCACGATCGGCAGCATGGCGACGCCGGTCGGCAATCCCCAGAACCTGCTGATCGCCGCCAGCGGCCATCTGCCGGCACCGGTGCCGACCTTCCTGCTCTGGCTGCTGGTGCCGGCGGCGGTCTCGCTCGCGGTCGCCGCCTGGTGGCTGTCGCGCGGGCTGAAGCCGGCAAGCGGGACGGAGGGCGCGGTCCTGCTGGACGCCGCATTGGGGAAGCCGCATGCGCTCTGGCCGCCGCTGCTGGCGATGGCGCTGCTGGTGCTGCTGGTGGCCGGCGAGAGCCTGGCCAGTGCCATCGATCCTGCCTGGAGCCTGCCGCTGGGCATCGCGGCGGCGCTTGCCTGCCTGCCGGTCTACCTGTTCGGCGCGACACGGCGGCAGACCTTCCTGCATCTCGACTGGGCGACCCTGCTGTTCTTCGCGGCGATGTTCATCGTCACCGGCGCGCTGGTGAAATCGGGCTCGCTGCAGCTGTTGCTGGGCGGCCATCGCGGGCAGATGACGGAGCCCCTGGTCACCGCGGCGTTCAGCTTCGCCGGCAGCCAAATCTTCTCCAACGTGCCGCTGGTGGACATGTACCTGAAGCTGCTGCCGGGTTTCTCCACCGCCAACCTGATGATGCTGGCCGCCGTTTCCACCCTGGCCGGCAATGTCTTCGTCATCAGCGCCGCCAGCAACGTGATCGTCCTGCAGATGGCGGAACGGATGCGCGGCCCGTCGATCGGCTTCACCCGCTTCACCGCCGCCGTGCTGCCCATCGGCATCCTCTCCACCCTGGTCTCGATGGGCTGGATCCTGCTGCTGGAGCGGCTGCTGCGGGGCTAGAAGCCGAACATATGGTCCAGGCAGAAGCTGCTGTCGGCATTCTGCAGGCCGTGGAAGCCGAACAGGCGGCAGGTCCCGTCGCGCACCCGCACCCAGGCCGCGGGGCCGGCGGCAGCCAGTTCCTGCGCGGTGAACTGTTCGTCCACATACCAGAACAGCGAGCCGTTGCAGGGGATGGCGACGGCGCGATGGGCAATGGCCTCGCCGCGTCCGTCGATCAGCGACAGCTCGGTCTGCGACAGGGCATGCCAGGGGGTGGAGGCAGGATAGATCAGGTGGCACAGGGTGCGCAGCGGTGCGGCCCCCACCCGCAGGAACAGGCGGGTCGTGAGCCCCGGCGGGCGGTGCGTGTAGCTCTGCGGCTCGTCGCGATAGACCGCGACGGTGTTGTAGATATGCGCGCCGAAGATGGTCTCTGCCGCATGGCCGCTCGCCTGCTGGGTATAGCGGCCTAGAGCGTGCAGCCAGCCATCCGCCGAGCCGCCGTCGCGGAAATCGTAGCGGAACTCCACATGGCCCCAGCCGGCGCCGGGCCCGCCACAGGCCGCCAGCCAGTCGCCGCAATCCAGCACCACGGAGTCCGCGCGCGCGATCCGGCCCAGGAAGCGTTCGTCGAGAACCCCGCCATCCGGGCCGTGCAGCGCCGCCGTCACCGGCAGGTCGGCCTGGCAGGTGGCCATCGGGGTGGGCAACAGGCTGCTTGCGAAGTCCGGCTGCGGCAGGACGGGCAGCGGCAGGATGAAGCCCTTGCCCATGATCGGCGCCAGGCCCGGCAGGGCAGGGTCGGCGTCCAGGTCGGTCCGCTCGACATTGGCATGGGCGATCCGCACGCGGGCATTGCCGGTGATCGTCTCGTAGCGCGGGCGCACGAAATAGCGGCCGGCATGGATCTCGATCTGCTGCGGAAAGCGGGCGCCGGGCAGCATGGCGCCCAGGTCCAACTCCGCCGTGCCGAACGGCGGCACGCCGGCCGCATGCCAGGAGATCGCCTCGCTGCCCATCAGCCTGGCGCCGATCGCGCCGGCCGGAATCGCCACCGGGTGGCTGTTCTGCACCAGCAGGAGCAGCCGCTCGCCCTCGCCGGGCGCCGGCACCCCGGCATAGAGGTCGGCGGGCCAGGCATTGGCGTCGTGGGTGCAGCTCAGCTGGCTGCCATCGGCGTTCATCACGTCCAGCGCGTATTTCACCACGTCATGCCCCTTCACCCGCAGCGCATGCAGGAACAGGCTGCCGGTGAACGGCGGCAGCCCGAAGCGGGCGCGGATCTCGCGGCTGTCCAGGGTGAAGGCGACGCCGGCCGGCGGCAGCGCCTCTTCCCATTCCGCCAGGACATGGCCGTCGCCGTCGAACGCGGCGCACCACAGGGCGGCATCCTCGGCCCCGTACATCGCCCAGTAGTTGGCCGAGGTGATGCGGGTGAAGCGGCCGCCTTCGTCGCGGATCAGCGCGAAGTTGGTCGCGAAGTTCAGCGGGTCCAGATAGCGCCGCCCGTTGCTCAGCCAGCCCTCGGGCAGGCGCAGCGCATCCAGGGTGAGGATCGGCAGGTCGCCGCCCAGCAGGGCGCGCAACTGCCGCTCATGGGCCTGCGCATCGAAGGCGGTGACCAGCACCGCGTCGATCCCCGTCGGGTGGCCCAGCGCCGCGGCCAGGGCGGTGACGGGTTGCGCGGTCAGGCCCAGCCGCATCGCGCCGACATCCTCAACCCGCTGCACATAGACCCCGGCCAGGTCGCAGGACGCCAGGTCGAAAAAGGCATCCATATGCGCCGCCGCCGGCTCCGGCTCGGGATCGTAGACCGCGATCCGGCCGAGGCCGCGCAGGCGTGCAACCAGCGCATGCCCCGCCGCCGCCGCCTTGGGATGGCCGAGGGCCTTGAACAGGGTGCTGCCGCCGAAATTGTTGCCGGGGCGCCAGCCCTGGCGCAGGTTCGGGTTGCTGAAGGTATCGATGGCGAGGGTCATCGCACGCTTTGCCGGAGGAGGGTCGGGACACGGGGCGCCCCGCTGCCGGCCGCGGCAGCCCCGGGGCGGACCCGCTGCAACCGGCTCGGCGTATCACCGGGGGCGGCGGGTGTCCACCCGGTGCGCCGGGCGCCTCCAGTAGGCCCGCCGGGCGGCAGGACACCGGTGGCGACACCGGTTCCTGTTATTTCCCTGGACCGCCGCGGGACATAATATTATTTCAGAGGGTAATTATATTTCCCGACCGGCAACGTCCGGCCGGGGCGTCCGGCCCGGAGTGCGGATCAAGCCATGCAGCGCGTGAAGCTCGACGATATCGACCGGCATATCCTGGCCAACCTGCAGGTCGATGGCCGCATGACGAATGTCGAGCTGGCGCGCCGGGTCGGCATCTCGGCACCGCCCTGCCTGCGCCGGGTGCGCGCGCTGGAGGAGGCGGGCTTCATCCGCGGCTATCACGCCGACCTGCATGCCGAGATGCTGGGCTATGGGGTCACCGTCTTCGCGATGGTCGGGCTGACCAGCCAGGCGGAGCCCGACCTGATCGCCTTCGAGCAGCGGGTGGCCGGCTGGCCGCTGGTGCGCGAGTGCTACATGCTGGCAGGCGAGGTCGACTTCATCCTGAAGATCGTCGCGGAGGACTGGGACGCCTACCAGACCTTCCTGACCAAGGCGCTGACCGCCGCCCCGAACGTGGCGCATGTCCGCACCTCGCTGGCGATCCGCACCAGCAAGGCGGATCCGGGCGTACCGCTGCCGGAGGATCTGGTGGAACTGCAGAAGGCCTGACGGGCCGGGAAAATGATGGGCCGCGGCATGAGCCGGACTGCCGCCCGGTTCAGATCGGTTGCTTTGGGATAGGGCGCGGCCTGCCTCAAAAGCTCGTCACTCGCGGGCTCGACCCGCGAGTCCATGGTGCCGCTGCCCAACGGTTTCCAACAGGTTCCGGGGCGATTGAGCATCGCTCCGGGATGGACCGCCGGGTCGCGCCCACGGCTGTCCGGTTGGGCATGGCCGGCATTCGCTCAAGGCCGCGACTTTACCGGGCTTGCGGGGTCAAGCGTTGACGCTGGACACGGATGTCCTTGCGTTCCCCCAATCGTCACCACCGCGCTCGTCGCGGTGGTCCATGGGGCCGCCAGGTTCAATAATGGCCGATCTTATTGAGGTGCGGCGCGATGGGTTGCCGGGCATCGCCCGGCGACCGGGACAAGCCCGCGCATGACGAAGCCATAAAACGCATGAGGCCGGAGAACGGCACTCAACCGGACAGCAGTGGGTCGAGCCCGGCGGTGACGAGATGGGGCGAACAGCTGCCAGGTCGCAGGTGTGACGCAGCTACTTGAAGTTCACCTTCATGATCTCGTAGGCCTTGGTGCCGCCGGGCGTGTTGACCTCGACGGAATCGCCGACCGACTTGCCGATCAGGGCACGGGCCAGAGGTGCCGTGATGGACAGGCGGCCGGACTTGATGTCGGACTCGTCGGCGCCGACGATCTGGTACTCGCTTTCCTCGTCGGTATCCTCGTCGGCCAGCATCACGGTGGCGCCGAACTTCACGGTCTCGCCCGACAGGGCACTGACGTCGATCACGTCGGCGCGCGCAAGCTTGTCCTCCAGGTCCATGACCCGGGTCTCGATCCAGCCCTGGCGCTCCTTGGCCGCGTGATACTCGGCGTTCTCGGAGAGATCGCCATGTTCCCGCGCCTCGGAGATCGCCTGGATCACCGCCGGCCGCTCGACCGACTTCAGGATCTTCAACTCGCTCTGCAGCCGCGAATACCCGCTCGCGGTCATCGGAATCTTTTCCATTGGCCCACCAACTGCGTAGACAAATCATGCCGGCGCCGGTGCCGGTACATGCAGGCGGCTCCGGACCCGGGGGTCCGGCACGCCGTACTGGCATCGGGAAGAACGGCCCGGGAGGCCGGGCCGACGTCAGCCACCGGGCAACCGAACCCGCCGATCAGGCTACACCCAGTCGACCGGAAAGCTGAACCCCGGCAATAAAACGCTACATGCGGCGCGGTTGCGCCGCAAACGAAGCATCAAAAATAGGATTGCAGCGGGGCGACTTCAAGCTGGCTGTCGTGCATTGCCGCGATTGCCTGCACCGCGGCGCGGGCACCGGCCACTGTCGTGAAGTAGGGGATGCGGTTCATCAGGGCGGTCCGGCGCAGGGTGAAACTGTCGGAAATCGCCTGCGCGCCCTCCGAGGTGTTCAGCACCAGGACGACCTCGTTGTTCTTCATCAGGTCGACGATATGGGGCCGCCCCTCCATCACCTTGTTCACCTGCTCGACCTTCAGCCCCTTCTGGCGCAGGAAGCGTGCCGTGCCGCCGGTGGCGACCAGGGCGAAACCGAGCTCGACCAGGAGCGCGGCGGAGTCCTGCAGTGCCGGCTTGTCGGAATCCCGCACCGAGATGAACACCTTGCGCAGGCGCTCCGGGCCGTTGTCGGCGGCCAGCGGCAGCACTGTCCCGGCCGCCAGCTGGGCCTTGGCGAAGGCGCGGGCGAAGTCGCGGTCCAGGCCCATCACCTCGCCGGTCGATTTCATTTCCGGCCCCAGGATGATGTCGACGCCGGGGAACCGGGTGAAGGGGAACACCGCCTCCTTCACGGCGACATGGTCGGGCCTGCGGATGTCCGGCCGCAGCTCGGCCAGGGTCTCGCCCGCCATCAGCCGCGCGGCGAGCTTGGCGATCGGCTGGCCGATCGCCTTGGCCACGAAGGGCACGGTGCGCGAGGCGCGCGGATTGACTTCCAGGATGTAGATATCCTCGCCCTGCACCGCGTACTGCACATTCATCAGGCCGCAGACCTGCAGTGCCTTCGCCAGCGCCTCGGTCTGGCTGACGATCCCCGCCACGACCTGCGGCGGCAGCGAGTAGGGCGGCAGGGAGCAGGCGCTGTCGCCGGAATGGATGCCGGCCTCCTCGATATGCTCCATCACGCCGGCGACGATGCTGTCGGTGCCGTCGGCAAGGCAGTCCACATCGACCTCGATGGCGTCGGCCAGATAGCCGTCCAGCAGCACCGGCGAGTCGCCGGACACCAGCACCGCCTGGGTCATGTAGCGTTCCAGGTGGGCGGGGTCGCGCACGATCTCCATCGCGCGGCCGCCCAGCACGTAGCTGGGGCGGATGACCAGCGGATAGCCGATCCGGTCGGCGACAAGGCGCGCCTCCTCCTGGGAGCGGGCGATGCCGTTCGGCGGCTGCTTCAGGTCGAGCTGTTCCAGCAGGTGCTGGAAGCGCTCGCGATCCTCCGCCAGGTCGATCGCATCGGGGCTGGTGCCCAGGATCGGCACGCCGGCCGCCTCCAGCCCGCGGGCCAGCTTCAGCGGGGTCTGGCCGCCGAACTGGATGATCAGGCCCAGAAGGCTGCCGCGCGCCTGCTCCGCGGTCACGATCTCCAGCACATCCTCAAGGGTCAGCGGCTCGAAATAGAGCCGGTCGGAGGTGTCGTAGTCGGTGGAGACGGTTTCCGGGTTGCAGTTGATCATGATCGTCTCATAGCCCGCGTCGTGCAGGGCATAGACGGCATGGACGCAGCAATAGTCGAACTCGATGCCCTGGCCGATGCGGTTCGGGCCGCCGCCCAGGATGATGACCTTCTTGCGGTCGCTGACCTCGGCCTCGCATTCCGGCGGGCCGGAGAGCGCGTTCTCGTAGCAGGAATAGAGATAGGGGGTTTCGCTGGCGAACTCGCCGGCACAGGTATCGATGCGCTTGAACACCGGGCGGACGCCGAGGTCGCGGCGGCGGGCGGCGAAGTCCGCCTCCCGCATGCCGGCCAGTTTCGCCAGGCGGGCGTCGGAAAACCCCATCGCCTTCAGCCGGCGCAGCGCGACCGGGTCGTCCGGTAGGCCCTCCGCCTGGATGCGGGCCTCCGCGCCCACGATCTCCGCGATCTGGCGCACGAACCAGGGCTCGTACTTGCAGGCAGCGGCGACCTGGTCCTCCGACAGCCCCAAACGCAGCGCCTGGGCGATCACCAGGATCCGGTCGGGCGTGGGCCGCGCCAGGGCGGCGATCACCGCCTCCCGGTCGTTGTCGGTCAGGATGCCCGGGGCGCCGTGGGGCGCCGGCGCGGGATCGGCGATGCCGGGAATCGCCACCTCGTCCAGCCCGCTGAGGCCGGTTTCCAGCGAGCGCAGCGCCTTCTGCAGGCTCTCCTGGAAGGTGCGGCCGATCGCCATCGCCTCGCCGACCGACTTCATCGCGGTGGTCAGCAGCGGCTCTGCGCCGGGGAACTTCTCGAAGGTGAAGCGGGGAATCTTGGTGACGACATAGTCGATGCTCGGCTCGAACGAGGCCGGCGTGACCCCGGTGATGTCGTTCTGCAGCTCGTCCAGGGTGTAGCCGACGGCCAGGCGGGCGGCGACCTTGGCGATCGGGAAGCCCGTGGCCTTCGAAGCCAGCGCCGAGGAGCGCGAGACCCGGGGGTTCATCTCGATGACCACCAGCTGGCCGTCCTCGGGGTTGACCGCGAACTGCACGTTGGAGCCGCCGGTCTCGACGCCGATCTCGCGCAGCACCGCGAGCGAGGCGTCGCGCATCACCTGGTATTCCTTGTCGGTCAGGGTCAGCGCGGGGGCCACCGTGACGGAATCGCCGGTATGCACGCCCATCGGGTCGATATTCTCGATCGAGCAGATGATGATGCAGTTGTCGTTGCGGTCGCGCACCACCTCCATCTCGTATTCCTTCCAGCCGAGCACCGACTGGTCGAGCAGCACCTCGTTGGTGGGCGAGGCCTCCAGCCCGCGGGCGACGGTGGCGTCGAACTCCTCGCGGTTATAGGCGATGCCGCCGCCGGTGCCGCCCAGCGTATAGGACGGCCGGATCACCGTCGGCAGGCCGACATAGTCCAGCGCGGCGCGCGCCTCCTCCATGGAATGCACCACGGTGGCGCGCGGCATCGCCAGGCCGATCCGTTCCATCGCCTGACGGAACAGGTCGCGATCCTCCGCCATCTCGATCGCGTCGCGGCTGGCGCCGATCAGCTCCACGCCCAGGCGCTCCAGCACGCCGTCATTGGCCAGCGCCATGGCGGTGTTCAGTGCCGTCTGCCCGCCCATGGTGGGCAGCAGGGCGTCGGGGCGCTCCTTCTCCAGGATGCGGGCCACGATCTCCGGCGTGATCGGCTCGATATAGGTGGCATCGGCCAGGTCCGGGTCGGTCATGATCGTGGCGGGGTTGGAGTTCACCAGGATGATCCGGTAGCCCTCTTCCCGCAGCGCCTTGCAGGCCTGGGTGCCCGAATAGTCGAACTCGCAGGCCTGGCCGATCACGATCGGGCCGGCGCCGATGATCATGATGGAGGAAATGTCGGTACGCCGCGGCATGGCTCAGGCTCCGCCCTTCTTGCTTTCGGTGATCGCGTCGACGAAGCGCTCGAACAGGTAGTGGCTGTCGCGCGGGCCGGGCGAGGCCTCGGGGTGGTACTGCACGGAAAAGACCGGCCGCCCGGTGACCCGGAGGCCTTCGTTGGAGCCGTCGAACAGGGAGACATGGCTCGGCACCACGCCGTCCGGCAGGCTGTCCTGGTCGACCACGAAGCCGTGGTTCTGGCTGGTGATCTCCACCTTGCCGGTGAGCAGGTCCTTGACCGGATGGTTGGCGCCGTGATGGCCGTGATGCATCTTTCCGGTCCGGGCGCCCAGCGCCAGGGCCAGCATCTGATGGCCCAGGCAGATGCCGAAGATCGGCAGGGCGGGCTGCGCCAGCAGGGCCTGCAGGGTCGGGATCGCGTAGGCCCCGGTGGCTTCCGGGTCGCCGGGGCCGTTCGACAGGAAGACGCCGTCGGGCTTGTGCCGCAGGACCTCCTCGGCGGTGGCGTCGGCGGGCACCACCGTGACCTCGCAGTTCAGGCCGGTCAGGTTGCGCAGGATGTTGCGCTTGATGCCGAAATCGATGGCGACGACCCGATGGGCCGGGCCCTGGTCCTCCGGCCGCCGGCCATAGCCCTGCCCGGCGGCCCGGCCGGGCTGCCAGGTGCCTTCCTCCCAGCCATAGCTCTGCCGGCAGGTGACCTCCTTCGCCAGGTCCATGCCGACCAGCCCGGGCCAGGACGCGGCGCGCTGTTTCAGCGCGGCGATGTCGAAGGCGCCGCCGGCGGCATGGGCGATCACGCCGTTGGGCGCGCCCGCGTCGCGGATCCGCCGGGTCAGCGCGCGGGTGTCGATGCCGCTGATGCCGACCAGGTTGTGCCCTTTCAGCCAGCGATCCAGGTGCCGGGTCGCCCGGTAGTTCGCCGGCTCGGTCACGTCCGCCCGTATCACAAGCCCGCGCGCCGACGGGGTGGCGGTCTCGATATCCTCTTCGTTCGTGCCCACATTTCCGATGTGCGGAAAGGTAAAGGTAAGGATTTGCCCCGCATATGAGGGGTCGGTCAGGATTTCCTGGTAGCCGGTGATCGCGGTGTTGAAGACGATCTCGCCGACTGCCTCGCCTTCCGCACCGACGCCCCGGCCACGGAACACCGTTCCATCGGCGAGGACCAGGATCGCATCCGGTTCATGTGTCGCGGAGGCGGGGGGCTGGACTGGCATCTGCGGACTTCCTGTGGCGTTGGGCGTGGCGGCATCCAGGCGTGACGGGCCTTGGGCTGCGTTCCTTATGCTGCCGGTGCCGGGCGGCACCGGGGCGTCGCTGCGGCCGGGGCCGTGGCGGGGCGCGCCGTAGAGTTGAGAAGCGGACCGGCCGGGTCTGGCACCGCACAGGCGCGGCGAAGGTCATCGCAGTGCAGCCGGGATGGCTGCAAGGGGCGATGATGCTGCGCTGCGGTCATGGACGGATGCGGACAGCCCGGCGGCCGGAATGGCCGGGACCATAGCAAACGGCACCCCGCCGTCAAGCCGCATGACGATGAACGGTTCGGGGAATCAAAGGCTTAGTTTTATTGCGTCGGAACCGTGAAGGAAATGTGCAATCTTGCGCATTGCCGGACCTGATCTGGTCCGGTATACCGCCCGGCGCCTTGGCACTGGAGAGATGGTGAAAGAATGCTTCGTGAAAGCCTCCGTGACGCCCTGAAGGACGCCATGCGCGCCCGTCAGTCGTGCAAGGTGGACACATTGAGACTGATCCTGGCCGCCCTGAAGGACCGTGACATCGCGGCCCGGGGCGAGGGACAGCCGGCGGTCTCGGACGACGAGATCCTGGCGATGCTGCAGAAGATGGTGCGGCAGCGGCAGGATTCCATCGCGATGTACGAGGAAGCCGGCAGGATCGACCTCGTCGAGCGCGAGCAGGAAGAGATGCGGATCGTCCGCTCCTTCATGCCGGAGCAGATGAGCGAGGAAGAGATCCGCGAGGCCTCCGAATCGGTGATGTCCGAGCTGGGCGCGCACGGCATCAAGGATATGGGCCGCATGATGTCCGCCATGAAGGAACGCTATGCCGGCCGCATGGATTTCGGCCGGGCAGCCTGCGTGGTAAAGGGGTTGCTGACCTGATCCGGCCGGCCTGAGCCGGGCGGCCTGGCGGGCGAAGCGGCCAGGGGCTTCTCCCGGGGGCTTCTCCCGGGGGCTTTTGCCCGGCGGCTTTTGCTCGGGGGCTTCCGCCAGGGGGGCTTCTGCCCGGGTGTGATTCTGCCAGGGGGCTGTCAACGATGATCGATGCGGCCTTTCTCCAGACCCTCAAGGACCGCGTCTCGCTGCCGGACCTGATCGGCCGGCGGGTGCGCCTGGTGAAGCGCGGCCGGGAGCATACCGGCCTCTGCCCCTTCCATACCGAGAAATCGCCCTCCTTCACGGTCAACGAGCAGAAGGGCTTCTACCACTGCTTCGGCTGTGGCGCGCATGGCAGCGCGGTCGACTTCCTGATGGCATCCGACAACCTGTCCTTTCCGGAGGCGGTGGAGCGCCTGGCCGCCGAGGTCGGGCTGCGCATGCCGGAGCAGGATCCTCGCGCCGCCCAGGCCGAGAAGCGCCGCGCCGGCCTGCAGGATGCCGTCGAGGCGGCGGCCCGCTGGTTCGCCGCCCAGCTGCAGGGCGGCGGCGGCCTGCAGGCACGCGGCTATCTGGAGCGCCGCGGCGTCAGCGCCGAGACCGCCGCCCGTTTCCGGCTGGGCCTGGCGCCGGACCAGCGCACCGCCCTGCGCGATGCGCTGACCGCGCGCGACCTGCCGGAGGCGCTGCTGGTCGAGGCCGGCCTGCTGGTCCGGCCCGAGGACGGGGGCGCCTGTTTCGACCGCTTCCGCAACCGGCTGATCTTCCCGATCGCGGACCGGCGCGGGCGTGCCATCGCCTTCGGCGGCCGCGCGCTGGGCGAGGCGCGCGCGAAATACCTGAACTCGCCGGAGACGCCGCTCTTCCACAAGGGGGCCAGCCTCTACAATTACGCCAATGCCCGGCAGGCGGCGGCGGATGGCGGCCGCATCCTGGTGGTCGAGGGCTATATGGACGTGATCGCCCTGGCCCAGGCCGGCTTTCCGGAGGCGGTGGCGCCGCTGGGCACCGCGCTGACCGAGGAGCAGCTGCAACTGCTCTGGCGCGCCGCGCCGAACCCGCTGCTCTGTTTCGACGGCGATGCGGCCGGGGTCCGCGCGGCCGCCCGCGCGCTGGAGCGCGCGCTGCCGCTGATGACGCCGCAGCGCACCCTCGGGTTCGTGCCGCTGCCGGAGGGGCAGGACCCGGACGACCTGGTCCGTGCCGCGGGCGGGGAGGCGATGGGCCGCCTGGTCGAAGGCGCGCTGGGCGTGTCGGAGATGATCTGGCGGGTGGCCTGCGCCGAGCATGCGCCGGACACCCCGGAGGCCGCTGCGCGGCGCGACGAGGTGGCCTTCGGGCTGGTCGGCAGCATCGGCGACCAGGTGCTGCAGCGCAGCCTGCGAGAGGCGATCTGGGAACAGATCCGCGCCGAGCGCACCGCCCGGCGCGAGGAGCGCGGTTCCCGCAAGGGCGGCGGTGCGGGCCGCAGCGGAAAGAGCAGCCGGCCGGGGAGCGGCCGAGTCGGAAGCGGCGGCCCCTCGAGGCAGGGGCTTGTGCCGCCGCCGCCGAGCCTGACGCCGGCAAGAGCCGAGTCGCGGGTTCTGAAGCGCGCCCTGATGTTTCCGGATCTGGTCCCGCCGGACGTGGAGGCGCTGGCGGCGATTGAGTTCACCGACAAGGAGCTTGACGGCTTGAAGCGCGCCCTCATAGATGCAACAACCCGGGATGCGCTGCTTGACTCGGGAGCATTGCGCGCCCACCTCAGCGCAACGGGTCACGATTCGGCACTACGCAGACTCGATGCAATCGACAAGGCGGTGTCGCGCGTCTGGAAGAATGCCGACAGGCAGGAGACCGAGAGCGGCTGGCGGGAGGATCTGGAAAGCCTGGCGTCCCGGATCGCCAACCGGACCCTGCCTGAGGTGTTTGTCAGGGGGCAGATGTCTCGTGCGGCCGGATAGGAATGAGATCTGAGGGGGCGGGCACCAGTGCTGCGCTGAATGCGTTCAGCGGTGGCAGTGTCTTAAACAAGTTTCATCGCGAGGGTGTCCGACCGGCCGCTTTGGGGCGCCACGGGACCCTCTGAGTGTGACGCTGGCCGGCTGCTGGACCTGTTGAAGGGTCCGGCTGCGCCGCGTCAAGGATATACAGTCCGCCGGGCGGCGTGCGCGATGCCCGGCTGGTGGCGAAGAGGAAGGGTCGGACCGTATGGCCAAGCAAGAGACAGCCGAAGCCGTCGAGAGCAGCGACAAGCCCGAGGAGAACAGCGACGGGCCGCTGATCGACGCTTCGCAGGTCGCGGTCAAGAAGATGCTGGCCCGCGCCAAGGAGCGCGGCTTCGTCACCTATGACGAACTGAATGCGGTGCTGCCGCCCGACCAGATGTCCTCCGAGCAGATCGAGGACACGATGACCCTCCTGTCGGAGATGGGCATCACCGTGGTCGAGGCCGACGAGCAGGAGGAGCAGACCGAGGAGAAGCCGGCCGAGCCGGCCGAGGGCGATGCGCCGCAGGCCCCCGCCCAGGCCGCGCCCGAACTCGACCGCACCGACGATCCGGTGCGCATGTACCTGCGCGAGATGGGCTCGGTCGAACTGCTGTCGCGCGAGGGCGAGATCGCCATCGCGAAGCGGATCGAGGCCGGCCGCGAAAAGATGATCGGCGCGATCTGCGAAAGCCCGCTGACCATCAAGGCGATCCTGGAATGGCGTGACGCCCTGGTGGACGGGCGCATGCTGCTGCGCGACTTCATCGACCTGGAATCGACGATGGCGGTGCTGAACGGCGCCGAGGCCGAGGGCGCGGCCGGCAGCAACGGGGCCGGGCCCAACGGTGCCGCGGGCGCCGGCGGTGCCGTGGCCGCGCCGGGGGCCAATGGCGGGGCGGCGGCGGCGCCGGGCACGAACGGTGCGGGCGGCAATGGCGCCACGGCGCAGCAGGCCGGTTCCGAGGACGACAGCGAGGAGGAGTCCGACAGCGACGACGACGATTACGAGAACAATCTGTCGCTCGCCGCCATGGAAGCCCAGCTGAAGCCGCGGGTGATCGAGATCCTCGACCAGCTGGCGAAGCAGAACAAGAAGATGCGCCGCGCACAGGACGCCCGCCTGAACGCCGCCATGGCCGGCGAGGCCGTCGGTGTCACCGCCGACAAGCGCTACGTGAAGCTGCAGGCGGAACAGCGCCAGCTGATGGGCGGCGTCCTCCTCAACAATGCCCGGATCGAGGGCCTGATGGAGGATCTCTATGCGGTGCACAAGGAGCTTCTGGGGCGCGAGGGGCAGCTCCTGCGCCTGGCCGAGAAGTACAAGGTCGACCGGGAAGACTTCCTGAAGAACTATCTGGGCCAGGAACTGGCGCCGGACTGGCTGGACCGCATGGGCCAGTCCAAGTCCCGGGGCTGGGCCAAGTTCGCCGCCGAGAGCGGCGAAGAGGCGACCCTGATCCGCCAGCAGATCGCGGCGATCGCCGTCGAGGTCAGCCAGCCGGTCACCGAGTTCAAGCGGGTCTGCCAGCTGGTCAAGGAAGGCGAGAAGGAAGCCGCCGTCGCCAAGAAGGAGATGGTCGAGGCCAACCTGCGGCTGGTCATCTCCATCGCCAAGAAATACACCAATCGCGGCCTGCAGTTCCTGGACCTGATCCAGGAGGGCAATATCGGCCTGATGAAGGCGGTCGACAAGTTCGAGTATCGCCGCGGCTACAAGTTCTCCACCTACGCCACCTGGTGGATCCGGCAGGCGATCACGCGGTCGATCGCCGACCAGGCGCGGACCATCCGCATCCCGGTGCACATGATCGAGACGATCAACAAGCTGGTGCGCACCGGCCGGCAGATGCTGCACGAGATCGGCCGCGAGCCGACCCCGGAGGAGCTGGCCACCAAGCTCGGCATGCCGCTGGAGAAGGTGCGCAAGGTGATGAAGATCGCCAAGGAGCCGATCAGCCTGGAGACGCCGATCGGCGACGAGGAAGACAGCCATCTCGGCGATTTCATCGAGGACAAGAACGCCGTGCTGCCGCTGGACGCGGCGATCAACTCCAACCTGCGCGAGACCACGACCCGGGTGCTGGCCACCCTGACCCCGCGGGAGGAGCGCGTGCTGCGCATGCGCTTCGGCATCGGCATGAACACCGACCATACCCTGGAGGAGGTCGGGCAGCAGTTCTCGGTGACCCGCGAGCGCATCCGCCAGATCGAGGCGAAGGCGCTGCGCAAGCTCAAGCATCCCAGCCGCTCCCGCAAGCTGCGCTCCTTCCTCGACAATTGATCCCGCTTGGATATCCTGCGCGACCCGCCGCCCTTCCGGCCGTCGCCGTCGGGGGCTGCCGGGCCTGTAGCTCAATTGGTTAGAGCCGGCCGCTCATAACGGTCTGGTTGCAGGTTCGAGCCCTGCCAGGCCCACCAGCCTTCGCTTCAGACGCGGGCGAAGGCTGCCGCGCCGAAGCCCGAAGGGCGCAAGCCACGTCGTTATGGACGCGGAGTGCCAGGTGACTGCCGCCAACGCCGCAGCCTGGTTGTTCTCCATGCGCCAGCATCATGAACCATGCGCAGTCTTCCACCGTCCCTTGAGATCGGGGCGATCGATTCGATTGCCGGGAAGCTCGGCTGCACGGCGGAGACGCTGCGCCGCTGAGTCCGGCAGGCAGGGCGCAATGAGGGTGTGAGGCCGGGCCCGACGAGCGGGCAGGAGGCGCGGCGCGGCGCCTGTGGATCGGTTCGCCGCCCCTGCAGAGAGGGTATTCATCCGACTGCGTCGCTCGTTCCCGCCGGTGACCCGCCCGTCCGCCCGCGATAGCCTGCCCGCATGGCCGGGGCGAGCTGGCGATCCCCGAACGACATTGGAAGGTGAACGATGAGTGACAGGATCCTGGTCCTCTACGGCTCCTATCGGTCGGACCGGATGGGGATCCGGCTGGCGGATTTCATCGTGGCGGGCCTCGCCGCACGCGGTGCGGCGCCGGAACTGATCGATGCGAAGGCGGTCGGCCTGCCGATGCTGGACCGAATGTACAAGGAATATCCGAAGGGCGAAGCACCGGCGGCGATGGAGCGCCTGGCGGAGAAGATCCGCCGTGCCGACGCCTTCGTCTTCGTGACCGGCGAGTACAATTGGGGCCCGCAGCCCGGGCTGAAGAACCTGACCGATCATTTCCTGGAGGAATGGTTCTGGCGGCCGGCCGCGATCGCCAGCTATTCCGCCGGGCGGTTGTCCGGCGTGCGCTCGGCGACCGTCTGGCACGGCATCCTGTCGGAGATGGGAATGGCCGTGATCTCCAGTACACTCGCCGTCGGGCCCATCGGCAAGACCCTGGACGCGGGCGGTGCGCCGGTCGGCGATGCCGGCGACGCCCTGCAGGGCGCGTTCGACCGCTTCGCAGCCGATCTCGCCTGGTGGACCGAAGCCGCCAGGGCGCAGCGCGACCGGCAGGCGCCGCCGTACTGACATTGCCGGGCGCGGAGGGCGAGGGTGAAGGCTGACCCGGCGGCACGCACGCCATTGCCGGCCGGCGCCCGGTGGCTGCTGGCGGCGATGAGCGGCGTGCTGGGCCTGGTGGTGCTGGACGAGACGGTCGTCGGCGTCGCCCTGCCCACCATCCAGGCGGATCTGGGTTTGGGGAATGGCGGCGGCCATTGGGTGGTCAACGCCTATCTGCTGGCCTTCACCTGCAGCGTCGCGCTGGCGGGCCGCCTGGGCGACCTGCTGGGGCGCGAACGCCTGTTCCTGGCCGGCCTCGCCCTGTTCGGGCTGGCCTCCCTCGGCGCCGGCGCGGCGCCGGACGGGGTGGCCCTGATCGCGGCCCGCGCGGTGCAGGGTGTCGGCGCCGCCTGCCTGTTCCCGGCGGCCTTCGCGATCCTGACCGCGACCTTCCCGCCGGACCGCCGCGGCGCCGCGCTCGGCGCCCAGACCATGGCCGCCGGGCTGTTCATGGCGGCCGGCCCGCTGGTCGGCGGCCTGTTCGCGGAGCATCTGTCCTGGCGCTGGATCTTCTGGATCAACCTGCCGGTGGTGGCGCTGATCGGCGGGATCGTCCTGGCCGTCTGGCGGGCCGGCGCCGGCCCGCTGGCGACCGCGCCTGCACCACGCCCGCCGGGCGGTTTCGACTGGGGCGGCCTGCCGCTGCTGGTCGGCGGCCTGACGGCGCTGACCCTCGCCCTCATGCAGGCGGGCGACCGGGGCTGGGGTGCGGTGCCGGTCCTGGCGCTGCTGGCCGGCGGCAGCGCCGCGCTGGCGGCCTTCGTGCGGCGGGAGGCCCGCCGGCCGCAGCCGCTGGTCGACACCGGCCTGCTGCGCATTCCGGCCTTTGCCGGCGGGGTGCTGGTCTTCTTCATGTTCCAGTTCGACAAGATCGTCGTGTTCGTCTTCCTGCCGCTCTACCTGCAGCAGGGCCTGGGCTATGCGCCGGTGCAGGCCGGCCTGCCGGTGATGATCGCGATCCTGCCGACCCTGCTGACATCGCTGCTGGCGGGCCGCGCGGCGGACCGCTTCGGCAGCCGGCGACCGGCGGTCGCGGGCCTCCTGCTCAACGGCGGCGCGCTGTTGCCGCTCGCCGGCGCCACCCTGACCGGCAGCTACCCGCTGATCCTGGCGGCGCTGCTGGTCTGGGGGGCGATGCTGCCGTTCATCGCCGTCGTCGCCCGGCGGGCCCTGATGGGAGCGGTGCCGGCGGACGCCCGCGGGCAGGCGAGCGGGGTGAACCTGACGGTGCAGATGATGGGCGGCACCATCGGCCTGGCGGCCTGCAGCACCCTGCTGGCGCAGACCGGCAGCTTCCTGCCGGTCTTCCTGCTCACCGGCCTGCTGGTGCTGGCGATGGCGCCGGTCTGCTGGCTGACCCTGGACCGGCCGTCCGGCGGCTGAATGTGTCCGTGATCCCTGTGCCCGTCGTCAGCCCTGCGCCGTCGCCGGCGCGGCGGCCAGCTTTGCCTGGGCCTGCCGGATCAGCTCGAACTTCTGCACCTTGCCGGTGGGGGTCATCGGCAGGGCCGCGGCGGTCGTGAACAGGACATGCCGCGGCCATTTGAACTTCGCCAGGCGGGGCCGGCACCAGTCGATCAGGGCGTCCTCTGTCACCGCGTCCGGCGCGGTGGGCACCACCCAGGCGGCACCGACCTCGCCCCAGCGGTCGTCGGGCAGGCCGATCACATAGGCCTGGGCGACCGCGTCATGGGCGATCAGCACGGCCTCGACCTCCTTCGGCGCCACCAGCTCGCCGCCGGACTTGTAGAGCTCCTTGCTGCGGCCGGTGATCTCCAGGAAACCGTCCGGCCGGACCCGGCCGAGATCGCCGGAGCGCAGCCAGCGCCCCTCGCCCGGCAGCTCCAGGAACAGCGCCGCGGTCTGCTCCGGCAGGGCGAAATAGCCGGAGGTCGCCAGCGGGCTGCGGCAGATCAGCTCGCCTTCGCTGCCTTCGGGCAGTGCCGCGCCGGTGAACGGATCGCAGGTGCGGTACTCGGCGACCAGGCCGCCCAGCGCCGGCAACCCCGCCACGCCGCCATCCACGATGCGCCCGACAACCGCCTCCATCAGGTCCAGCGGCCCGTCCGGATCGGTCATCACGATGGCGCCGGACAGTTCCGTCATGCCATAGCCGGTGGCCAGTTCGGTCAGGCCGAGCCCCTCGGCCATGCGGCGCCAGACCCAGGCCGGCGTGGCGGCGGCGCCCGACAGGCAGGCGAACAGCGACGAGAGGTCGAATTCGCCGACCTGCGGATGTTCGATCACCGCCATCGCCATGGTGGGCACGAACATCGCCTCGCTGACCCGGTGCGCCTGGATCGCCTTCAGGGTCTCCAGCGGGTCGAAGGCGAGCTGCGGCACCACCGCGCCGCCCACCCAGAAGCAGGACAGCACCCCCATCACCAGGCCGAAGGCATGGTAGAGCGGCAGTGCGAACAGGATCTTGCGGCCATCCTCGAAGCCGCGATGCAGGGCCGAGGCATAGCCGCAGCGCAGCAGGTTGTCGTGGCTCTGCAGCACGCCCTTGGGCAGGCCGGTGGTGCCGGAGGTGTACATCACCACCGCCGGGTCGTCCGGCCCGGCAGGGTTCTCCGGCAGGGGGGCGGAGCCGGCCGCGCCGGCGTCCTGCAGATCCTCCACCATGACGAGGCCCTTGCGCGGCGCGCCCTGGCCGGTGTCGAAGCAGGCCACCAGCTGCAGGTCGGGGAAGCGCGCGGTCGCGCCGCCCTCCCAGCCCGGCGACAGCGCGTCCAGCATCGCCAGATAGTCCAGCCCGCGGAATGCGGTCATGGTGATCAGGGCGCGACAGCGCGACTGCTCGATCACATAGCCCAGTTCCTCGGTGCGGAAGGCGAAGTTGACCGGGATCAGCGCCGCGCCCAGGCGCCAGACCGCCAGGGCCAGCGGCACGAAGACCGGGTAGTTGCCCATCACCAGGGCGACCCGGTCGCCGGCGCCGATGCCGCGTGCCTGCAGGCCGCGGGCGAAGGTCTCCGCCTGCGCCATCGCATCGGCATAGCCGAGGGCGCCGTCGTCGGTGATCACGAACGGGCGGTCGGGATGTTCGGCCGCCGTGCGCGCGATGGCGCGGTCCAGGGTCTCCTGCCGCCAGCGCGGATGGCGTGCGGCGAGCGCCCGGCGCCGCTCGGCCAGCGGCGGCACGGCATTCGCCACTGGCGCACGGTTCCCGGTTGTCTGCATGGTTCTGCCTCCCTGGCGGCGGCCCGTTGACCGGGCCCGTTCACGTTTGCATGCCTGCGGCGCCGATGCCGCCGGCTCAGGCGTCCTGCAGCATCCGCTCGATGGCGCCGTGCAGGTTGATCAGGCCCGGTTCCATCTGGCCATAGATCACCTCCGGCACTAGGCCCGAGGCGAGGTTGCGGTGGATCGCCTCCATGGTCGGGAAATCCTCGCTCTCCGTGACGTCCAGCAGGATGTCCAGGTTCTTCTTCCAGCGGGCGAAGGCCTTGTCGGTGGTCCAGGGCTGCGGCGCATAGAGGCTGGTGCTGACCCGCGTGCGGTCGACGGCCAGCGGCTCCACCCGCCAGACCTGGATATGGTCCAGCTGGTGGACGACCAGCGCGTTGGGCAGCAGGAAATACTGGATCGTCGCATGCGGCAGCAGGCACCAGTCCGCCTCCGCCGCCTTGTCGAACTCGTCGTAGACCGACTTGCGCAGGCCGATGGTGCGCGGATTGCCGCCCAGCAGGTCGACGATCATGTGCCGGTGGGTGAAATAGGGGGCGATCGTGTCCTTGTGCAGGAAGGGGATGTGATAGGCCTCGGTGAAGGTGTCGAGGATCAGCTTCCAGTTGCAGGCCCATTCCCGGCTGCGGGTCTCGAAATGCAGGTAGCCGCCCAGGCCGTAATCGGCCAGCTCGACCTGCGCCCCCTGCAGCGCCCGGTCGACGTCGACCGGCGCATCGCCGGCGATCCGGGCGAAGACCAGGCCATAGCGTTCCGCCACCGTGACCGGCCGCAGCGCGCAGCCGGCGGCCGGCACGTCGTCGAACGACCGCCCGGTGCCGGGCCGCGACTTCAGCGTCCCGTCCAGGGCGTAGGTCCAGGCGTGATAGCCGCACCGGATGTTATGCAGCCCCTTGCCGCTGCCGGCCAGCAGCGGCGCGGCGCGGTGGCGGCAGGCATTGACGAAGCCGCGCAAGGCCCCGTCGGGCTGGCGCAGCACGATGACCGGCACGCCGCCCAGCTCCGCGGTCAGGAAGTCGCCCGCCCCGGCCAGGTCGCTACTGAAGCCGACCAGGGCCGGATGCTGCCGGAACAGGGCCTGCCGCTCCGCCTCGAAGCGGGCCGGGTCGGTATAGGCGCTGGCGGGCTGCCGCCTGCTGGCCGGCGCCAGCGGTCCCGGCTGTCGCCGGTCCTGGCCCTGCAGCCGCTTCAGCAGCTCGACCTGGCGTTCGTGGCGCATCTCCCGGATCCTCCCGCAGGCGGGTGCCGCGTGGGCGGGCGGGTCTTTTGCCGACCGGTTCCCGCAGGCCCTATGCCTAGGCCCGCCGCCGCATTGGCGTCAAGGAAATTCTAATATATGTTCAAAAATCTGGCGACCGGGATGGAAGGATGGAGGGGCAATGACGGAGAGCGGCTTCAGGGTGGCGGTGATCGGTGCCGGCGCGTCGGGCATCGCGACGGGAATCGCCCTGATGCGGGCCGGGATCGAGGATTTCGCGATCCTGGAAAAGGCCTCCGACCTGGGCGGCACCTGGCGGGACAACAGCTATCCGGGCCTCAGCTGCGACGTGCCTTCCCACCTCTACCGCTTCTCCTTCGCGCCGAACCCGGACTGGACCAGCCATTATTCGCCCGGGGCCGAGATCCAGGCCTATGTCCGCAAGGTGGCGCGCGACTTCGATGTCGAGCGCTACATCCGCTACGACAGCGAGGTCACGCGGGCGGTGTTCGAGAAGGGGCGCTGGCGCCTGAGCGGCGCGCAGGGCGAGCTGGGGCTGTTCGACGCCGTGATCTCGGCGACCGGCGTGCTGCACCACCCGGTCTATCCGGACATCGCGGGGCTGGACCGCTTCGCCGGAAGCTGCTTCCACTCGTCGCGCTGGGACCATGGCGCGGACCTGCGGGGCGCCAGGGTCGGCATCATCGGCACCGGCTCGACGGCCATCCAGATCCTGCCGGCGATCGTCGACGAGGTCGCCCATGTCTCGCTGTTCCAGCGCACCGCGCAATGGATCTTCGACCTGCCGAACCCGGAGATCCCGGAGGAGAAGCGCGCCCGGTTCCGCGACCATCCGGAGGAGATGGACGCGCTCTATGCCCATCTGGCGGCCCGCTTCAACGCGACCTTCGCGGCCGCCGTCGTGGGCGAGAACCAGGCGGCGCTGGCCGAGGTCACGCAGGCCTGCAAGGACAATCTGGCGAACAATGTCCACGACCCGGACCTGCGGGCCCGCCTGACCCCGGACTACCGGGTCGGCTGCAAGCGGCTGATCGTCTCGGACCGGTTCTACCCCGCGATCCAGAAGCCGAACGCCGCACTGGTCGATACGGCGATCGACCGGATCGAGCCCGGCGGGGTGCGGACCGTGGATGGCATTCTGCACCCGCTGGACGTGCTGGTCTGCGCCACCGGCTTCGACCCCCACGCCTTCGTCCGCCCGATGACCGTGATCGGCCGCGACGGCCTCAGCCTGGAGCGGGCCTGGGCGGAGGGCAACGAGGCCTACCGCTCGGTCGCCATCCCCGATTTCCCGAACTTCTTCCTGCTGGGCGGGCCCAACAGCCCGATCGGCAATTTCTCCTTCCTGATGACGATCGAGACGCAGCTTGCCTATGTCATGCAGCTGCTGGAGCTGCTGCGCCAGGGCCGGGCGCGCGAGGTCGCGCCCAGCCATGCGGCCACCCGGGCGTTCAACGCGGAACTCAAGGCGTCGATGTCCGGCACCGTCTGGGTCACCGGCTGCCGCAGCTGGTACATCGACAGGAACGGCAATGTCGCGTCCTGGCCCTGGACCTTCGAGAGATTCCAGGCCGACCTGGAACGGCCGGTGCTGGCCGATTTCGACATGCGCTGACCGCCATCCGGCGGAACGGGGGACCGAAATGAGCGATCTTGACGACCTGCTGGCCTTCCTGCGCGAACAGCCGATGCTGTCGCAGGTGCCGCTCGCGGAACAGCGCGTGCAGTACGACCGGGCGCAGAAGGCGTTTCAGCTGCCCGCCGGGGTCACGACGCGGGCCGACAGGTTCGGCGGGGTGCCGGGCGAATACCTGACAGTGGCCGGCGCGGCCGCCGACCGGCAGATCCTGTACTTGCATGGCGGCGGCTATGGCATCGGCTCGCCGCGGTCGCACCGGCACCTGGCGGCGGCGATCGGCCTTGCCGCCGGCGCCGACGTCCTGGTGCCCGACTACCGGCTGGCGCCGGAACATCCGTTCCCGGCCGCGCTGGACGATGCGCTGGCGGCCCTGGCCTGGCTGGCGGCGGACCGGCCGGCCGCACGGCGGGTCGTGGCCGGCGATTCCGCCGGCGGCGGGCTGACCGTCTCGGTGCTGGTCGCGGCACGCGACCGGGGCGGCCCTGCCGTTGCGGCCGGTGTCTGCCTGTCGCCCTGGGTGGACCTGGACTGCGACCCGGCATCGCCGGTGGCGCAGGCGGCGGCGACGGATCCCGTGGTCGGCTTCGACGACCTGGTCGGCTTTTCCCGCAACTATCTGGGCGGCGCGGCGGCCGCAGCGCCGCTGGCCTCGCCCATCCATGCCGAGCTGCGCGGCCTGCCGCCGCTCCTGGTGCAGGCGAGCTCGTCCGAGGCGCTGCGCTTCGATGCCGAGCGCCTGGCCGCGGCGGCGCAGGCGGCCGGCGTGGCGGTGGAGCTGGAGATGGTGCCGGGGGTGCCGCATGTCTGGCACTGGTTCTGGCCGCGGCTGGACCTCGGCCGCAGGTCGATCGACCGCATCGGCGCCTGGCTGCGGCCGCATTGGTAGTGCGGCGCGAATCCGATTGACAGTTTTTTCGAATTACGAATAGAAAATATCGAACTGCCTGCGGTGCGCCGGGCGGGTCGCGGAGGGACGGGAGATGCATGTCGGCCTGGGGCTTACCTTCCAGAACCTGGTTGCGGGCCAGAGCGACGGCGAGGTCTATCGCAACGAGCTGAAGCTCGCCGCCGATGCGGAACGGCGCGGCTTCGACTCGATCTGGACGCCGGAGCATCACTTCACCGACTACATGATGACGCCCAATGTCACCCAGTTCCTGTCCTGGGTCGCTGGCCAGACCTCGCGGATCCGGCTGGGCACCATGGTGACCGTGCTGCCCTGGCACGACCCGATGCGGGTGGCGGAGAACTTCGCGCTGCTTGACCAGCTGTCGGAGGGCCGCGCGATCGTCGGGCTGGGCCGCGGGCTCGGCCGCGTGGAGTTCGACGGCTTCCGTACCGAGATGGGCGAATCCCGCCGCCGCTTCACCGAATATACCGAGGCCATCGTGCAGGGGCTGGAGCGCGGCTACATGGAATATGACGGGGCGCTGTACCGCCAGCCGCGCTGTGCGATCCGCCCCGCGCCCCATGCCTCGTTCCGGGGGCGCACCTTCGCGTCGGCGATCTCGCCGGACTCCATCGCGCTGATGGCCCGCCTCGGGGTCGGCCTGATGGTGATCGCGCAGAAGCCCTGGGACACCGTGAAGGCCGACCTGGACGGCTACCGCCTGGCCTATCGCGAGATCAACGGCGAGGAGGCGCCGAAGCCGATCCTGGCGATGTTCGTCGCCTGCCACGAAGACCCGGCGGAGGCGCAGCGCATGCGCGAGGTCTATCTGCAGGCCTATGCCCGGTCGACGGTGGAGCATTACGAGTTCGACCGGGCGGAGTTCGCCTCGATCGAGGGCTACGAGTATTACGGCGGCCTGTCGCGCAATATCGCCAAGAACGGCCTGGAGAAATTCAACGGTTTCCTCGCGGACCTGCAGGTCTGGGGCACGCCGGACGAGGTGGCCGCCCGCCTGATCGACCGCGCCGCGTTCCTGGATATCGGCGGCCTGCTGCTGCTGCCGGCCTATGGCGGCATGCCGCACGAGGTCGCGCGGGCGAACTACGACCTGGTCGCCGCCAGGGTCCTGCCTGCGCTGCAGGCGCACGATGTCGGCGGCGACCTTGGCGTGCGCTACGGGGCGCCGGCCGGGGCGCTGCGGGCCAGCGCCTGAACCCCGTGACTCCCCCCTGGCCCGCCGCAACCGCAGGACGAACGACATGACGGACTTTCCGGCGACAGGCGTGGCGCTGGTGACCGGCGGCAGCGGCGGTATCGGCGCGGCGATCGCCGCCCGCCTGGCGGAAGAGGGCGTGCGCGTCGTGCTGACCTACAACCGCAACCGGGAGGCCGCGGAGCGCAGCCTGGCGGCGGTGCGCGCCGCCGGCTCCGACGGCGCGGCGCTGCAGCTCGACCTGCGCGACGAGGCGGCGGTGAAGCAGGCGGTGGACGCGGTCGCCGCCGGGCGTGACGGCATCCACACGTTGGTCAGCGCGCATGGCCCGTTCATCACCATGCGCCATGTCAGCAGGCTGGAGCCGCAGCTGTTCCGCGAGACCATGGAGGCCGATGCCTTCGCCGCCTACAACGTGATCCATGCCGCCCTGCCGCACCTGCGGGCGGCGCGCGGCGCGCTGGTCGCGATGACCACCCCGGCGATCCGGCGCTATGCGGTCACCGACCTGCTTTCCGCCGCGCCGAAGGCGGCGATCGAGATGGTGGTGCGCGGCGTGGCGGCCGAGGAGGGCCGCTATGGCGTCCGCGCCAATACCGTGGGTGTCGGCCTGCTGACCGACGGGATGTACCAGGCCCTGGTCGATGCCGGGTCGTTCGACGCGCGCTTCCTGGAAGCCTCGAAGCAGAACACCGCGCTGCGCCGCTTCGGGACCGCGGCGGAGATCGCCGAGGCGGCGGTGTTCCTGGCGTCGGACCGGGCGCGCTACATCTCCGGCCAGACCCTGATGGTGGATGGCGGCTATGCGCTCTGACCGGAAGACAGCGGGGGCGAAGGCCGAGGGCAAGTCCGACAAGACCCGGCGCAGGATCCTGGACGCCGCCGCCCTGGTGCTGCGGCACAAGGGCTTCGCGGGCACGCGGCTGGTGGACATCGCCAAGGTCGCCGACATGCAGGCCGGCAGCCTGTACTACTATTTCGGCTCGCGCGAGGAGCTGGTGGCAGAGGTGATGCGCACCGGCGTCTGCAGCGCCTTCGACGCGGTGACCCGGCGCCTGGCGGAGATGCCGGCGGAGGCCAGCCATGTCGACCGGCTCTGCGCGGCGATGGAGACGCACCTGCTGTTCCTGGTGGAGCAGAGCGACTATGCCTCCGCCACCATCAAGCTGATCGGCCAGGTGCCGAAGGACATGCAGCAGCAGCAGATCGCGACCGAGCGGACCTACGGCAAGCTGTGGAAGCAGCTGCTGCGCGACGCCCGCGATGCCGGCGAGATCCGCGCCGACCTCAACCTCTCCGCGATCCGCATGATGATCATGGGGGCGCTGAACTGGTCGGTGGAATGGCACCGGCCGGAGAACGGCCCGGCGGAGCATATCGCGCGGGATTTCATCGCCATGGTGATGCACGGGCTGGCCGTACGGCGCTGAGCCGGGCGGGGTTCAGAGCCTGTAAATCGATTGGCCACGAGAATGTGCCGCTTCTTCTATCGGCGGCGCGCTCACGTCCGAAGGCCGGCGACCCCTCTTCCATCGTCGCGACCGGGCTTGTCGCGGTGGCCCATGTCGATGCCCGTCTCGATCGATCGAGCATGGCGGCGCGATGGACCCGCCGGTCTGGCCCACTGCTGTCCGGTTCGGACCGGGCGGTGCTGCCCGCAGGCCTTGCACCGCCTGGCCGTTGACGGAAGGCAGCGAACCGAGACAGGGAGGTGCCGGACGCCTTTCCTGTCTCGTCACCGCCGGGCGCGACCCACGGCTGTCCGGTTGAGCATGGCCGGCATTCGCTCAAGGCCGCGACTTTGCCGGGCTCGCGGGGCCAACCGCTGACGCTGGACACGGATGTCCTTGCGTTCCCCCAATCGTCACCACCGCGCTCGTCGCGGTGGTCCATGGTGCCGCCAGGTTCAATAATGGCCCGATTTTATTGAGGTGCGGCGCGATGGGTTGCCGGGCATCGCCCGGCGACCGGGACAAGCC
>JAVJON010000009.1:0-126269 GCA_040216765.1 Sneathiellaceae bacterium
TCGCCGGGCGATGCCCGGCAACCCATCGCGCCGCACCTCAATAAGATCAGGCCATTATTGAACCTGGCGGCACCATGGACCACCGCGACGAGCGCGGTGGTGACGATTGGGGGAACGCAAGGACATCCGTGTCCAGCGTCAGCGGGTGGCCCTGCAAGCCCGGAAAAGTCGCGGCCTTGAGCGAATGCCGGCCATGCCCAACCGGACAGCCGTGGTCGGGGGCCGAGGATGAAGGCCGCGATCGCCGCTATCCGTGCCCCGCGGCCTTCGCCTTTTCGCGCACGCCGGACAGGCTGAGCCGGGTCGAGACCCGCTCCGGGTCCATCGCCAGTTCGATCAACGCGGCCCGGCCGGAGGCGCGGGCGCGCTCGAAGGCCGGCAGGAAGTCCGCCGTGCGCTCCACCCGTTCGGCATGGGCGCCCATGGCGCGGGCCATCGCGGTGAAGTCCGGGTTGGCCAGGTCGGTGCCGACCACCCGTTCGGGATGCTCGCGTTCCTGGTGCATGCGGATCGTGCCGTACATGCCGTTGTCGAACAGCAGGACGATCGGCTTGCCGCCATGCTGCAGGGCCGTCGACAGCTCCAGGCCGGTCATCATGAAGCCGCCATCGCCGACGCCACAGATCACCAGCCGGTCGGGGGCCGTCAGGGAGGCCGCCACGGCGGCCGGCACGCCATAGCCCATCGCGCCGCTGGTCGGCCCCAGCTGGCGGCCGGGGCGGCCATAGAGCAGGAAGCGCTGCGGCCAGCCGGTATGGTTGCCGGCGTCCAGGCAGACAATGGCATCGGCGGGCAGCACCTCGCGCAGGTCGGCCATCAGCCGGCCGGCATCGAGGGCGCCGTCGAAGGCGGGCGGCGCGATCGCCTCCAGGAAGTCGGCGCGGGCGGCCTCGCGCCAGGCCTGCCAGCGCGCGGGCGGTACCCACTGGCAGCCTGCGACGGCGGAAGCGAAGGCCGACGGCGCGGCGGCAATGGCGATGTCGGGGGTGAAGACCCGTCCCGGCTCCTCCGGGCTGGCATGGACATGGACCAGCCGCTGCCGCGGGTCCGGCGAGCGCAGCACGGTATAGCCCTGGGTGGTCATCTCCCCCATCCGGGCGCCCACCACCAGCAGCAGGTCGGCCTCCTGCATGCGGCGGATCAGCGCCGGCGGGCCGGAGGTGCCCAGGTCGCCGGCGAAACAGTCCGACCGGTTGTCGAAGACGTCCTGGCGGCGGAACGAGCAGGCCGCCGGCAGGCCGTTCGCCTCGGCAAAGCGGCGGATCTGCGCGCAGGCCTCGTCCGTCCAGCCGGCACCGCCGACAAGCAGCATCGGGCGTTCCGCCGCGGCCAGCATCGCCCGCACGGGCTCCAGCGCGGCAGCCCCCGGCGCGGCGGAGACCGCGGCATAGGGGGCGGCATCGGACACCGCGGCCCGCTCCGTCAGCATGTCCTCCGGCAGCGCCAGGACCACCGGGCCGGGGCGACCCGAGCACGCCACATGAAAGGCCCGGGCGATGTACTCGGGGATCCGCTCGGTGCGGTCGATCTGCGCCACCCACTTCGCCACGGACCCGAACATCTGGCGATAGTCGATCTCCTGGAACGCCTCGCGGTCCAGCATGTCGCGACCGACCTGCCCGACCAGCATGATCATCGGCGTGGAGTCCTGCGCCGCGGTATGCACGCCGATCGCGGCATGGCAGGCGCCGGGCCCCCGGGTGACCATGCAGATACCCGGCCGGCCGGTCAGCTTGCCATAGGCCTCCGCCATGTTGGCGGCGCCCGCTTCGTGACGGGCATTGACCAGCACGATGCGATCGGCGGCGTCGTAGAGGCCGTCCAGCACCTCCAGGTAGCTCTCGCCCGGGACGCAGAACGCCATGGTGACGCCATGCAGCAGCAGCTGGTCGACCAGGATATGGCCGCCGCTGCGCGCGCGCAGGTTGCTCCCCTGCCCGTTCGCCTCGGTCATGATGCAGGGCGCCCCGTCAACTGCGCTGGATCAGCTCGATGCGATAGCCGTCCGGGTCCGCGATGAAGGCGATCACCCTTGTGCCGCCCTTCAGCGGCCCGGCGGGCCGTGGAATCGCGACGCCTTCCTTCTCCAGCGCGGCGCAGGTGGCATAGACATCCTCCGCCGCCAGGGCGAGATGGCCGAAGCCGCTGCCCAGCTCGTAATCCTCCGCCTGGTCCCAGTTGTGGGTCAGCTCGATCACCGCATCCTCCGCTTCGTCGCCATAACCGACGAAGGCCAGGCTGAAGCGGCCGCCCTCGAAATCCGCCCGGCGCATCAGGCGCATGCCGAGGATGCGGGTGTAGAAGTCGAGCGACCTGTCCAGGTCGCGCACCCGGATCATCGTGTGCAGCAGCCGGGTCGGCGCCGCCGCCCCGAGCACCCCCGCGGGCATGCCGGCCGCCTGCCCGCCTTTCGCCTCGGTTGCCCCCTGTGCCATCGGCCTTCTCCTCTGCGCTCGATCCTGTCCTGCGGCGCATCCTGTTCGGACGGCCGGGCGTTGTCCACCGGCGCTATTTCTGGTCGAACCGGTCGACCCCGTCCCATTCCGGGGTGGCGCCGTCGGCAAGCGCCCGGCATTGCGCGAGGGCCCGGGCCGCGACGGCATCGTCCGGCTCCGCGGCCAGCCGGGCCGCGAACAGCCGCGCGGCTTCCGCCGGATCGCCGCCGTCGCGCAGGGCGACGGCCCGCTCCCAGTCCGCCAGCATCGGCTCGCAGCCCGCCGCCGCCGGACTGCCGGCTTCGGCAAGAAGTTCATGGACCGCGACCGGGGCCGCGACCCCTTTCGGCCCGACCCGGGCGACACTGCGGAACAGGAAGCGGTCGCCCACTGCGTCGCGGATCGCGGCGGAGACCAGGATGCCGGTGCCATAGTGACCGGCCAGGCCTTCCAGCCGCGCCGCCAGGTTCACGTTGGCGCCGATCGCGGTGTAGTTCATCCGGTCCGACGAGCCGACATTGCCAACCACGCAGGGGCCGGTATGCAGGCCGATGCGGGTCGGCATCGGCGGCTTGCCGCTGGCCACCAGCGCCGCGTTGAAACCGGCCAGGCGCGCCTGCGCCGCAAGCGCGCCGCGGCAGGCCAGGGCGGCATGGTCGGGATCCGGCCGCGGCGCGTTCCACAGCGCCATCACGGCATCGCCGATGAACTTGTCGATCACCCCGCCATGGCTGCCGATGGCCTCCGTCACTTCTTCGAAATAAAGTGAAGTTCGCCTCATAAGCTCTTCAGGTGCAATGGTTTCTGACTGTGCAGTGAATCCCGTGATATCGGAAAACAGCACCGTGACGTCGCGCCGTTCGCCGCCCAGTTCGGCCGAGCCGGCGCCGGCCATGATCTGTTCCAGAAGGCCGCGCGGCACATAGCGGGTAAAGATCGCCAGCGCCCCCTTCATCCTGGCGACGGATTGCGCCAGGCGGTCGATCTCCAGGATGAAGGACCGCACGTCGGGCCTGGGCGACAGGTCCAGATGGCGGATCCGGTAGGCCTCCTCGGCCAGCGCGGTCAGCGGCGCGGCGATCCGCCGCGAAACCAGCCAGATCAGCGGCAGGGCCAGCAGCAGGGCGGCTGCCGCGGCGATCAGGCCGTCCCGCTGGATGCGCTGGATGGGTCCGACGAAGTCCGCCTCGGGCGCGGCCACAAGCAGCGTGTGCCAGCCCTCCATCGAACTGTCGAGCGGCGCGGCCGTGCCGAGATAGTCGACGCCTTCGACCGGGAACCGGAGGTGCTGGTCCCGCGCCAGCGCGCCCGGTGGCAGGCTGTCGCGCATCCGCGCCAGGACGGCATCGTCGAGCCGGTCGACATGCACCCGCCGGTGCCCCTGGCCGCCGCCGTGCCGGCGCAGCACCAGATCCGGATCCGCATGGGCAAGCAGATGCCCGTCCCCATCGACGATCGCCAGGACCGCGTTGGGCGAGACGATCTGCTCCGACAGGAAATCCGAGAGGCTGTCCAGTGTCAGGTCGATCCCGAACACGCCGGGCTTCGCACCCTCGAACCGCCGCGAGACCGTGATGCCGAGGGCATCGTAGCTGGCGAAGGTGTAGGGCTCCGTGACGTGCCGGCCGGGCGTGTCGATGGCGGCGCGGAACCACGGGCGCTCCCGCGGGTCGTAGTCTGCCGCCGCATCGTCGCGCCGGGCGAGCGCGACCCCGGTGGCCCCCAGGAAGAGCCAGGACTGCCGGCGCCTGCCCGCCGCGTCCAGGTGGATGGTGCGCTGGACGAAGCGCGTGCCAACCGGCCCGTCCAGCGATTGCAGCACCGCACCCATATCCGGCCCCCGCACGGCGATGACCTGCAGCGCGGTGCCGTCGCCATAGCCGATCAGCGCCGAATAGATCGTCGGATGGCTGTCCAGCAGCTGCAGCAGATAGGGCCGCATCAGGGAGGCGCGGACATCCCCCCGGTGAAGCAGGGACGGCAGGGCAACGGTCGCGTCGGCCAGCGCCTCCACCGTCTCGAACAGGCGGCGGGTGCGCTGGCTGATCTTGTCGCTGACCTCGCCGATCAGGTTGTTCGCGGTCTGCAGGGCCGCGTCGGAGGTCGAGCGGTAGATGTACCAGGTGACGCCGCCCACGATCAGCACCGCCAGGATCAGGAAGATCGTGAAGATGTTGACGTAGAGCGGCAGCTGCATGTCCCGGCGCGCATTGCGCGGCATGCCTGCCCTCCGCCTGCCTGCCCCGCGGTTCAGCCGTGCCGGCCGGCGATCCCCATTTCGGCGAACCGGTCGAGGGTATCCGGATTGTAGGGGCCGATCGCCGACCCGCCATCGACCGGCAGCACCACGCCGGTGATATAGCCCGCCATCGGCGAGGACAGGAACTGGGCAACCCCGGCGATCTCGGCCTTCTCGCCCCAGCGGCCCAGCGGCACCGACGCGCGGGAGGCCTCCTGCGCCTCCGGCGTGGGCGCCAGGCGCCGCATCCCTTCGGTATCCGCGATCGGTCCCGGCGCGATGGAATTGACGCGGATCCCGTCCCGCGCCCATTCCATCGCCAGGGTGCGGGTCAGCATGTCGATTCCCGCCTTGGCCGCACAGACATGGCTTTGCAGCATCATCGGCACATAGGCCTGGGGCGCGGAGATGTTGATCACCGACGCGCCGGGCGCCTTCAGGTACTGGTGCGCGGCGCGCAGCACATGGAAGGTGCCCATCAGGTCGATCTCGATCACCACGCGAAAGCCGTTCGACGACATGCCGGTGGCGGGCGCGACGAAATTGCCGGCCGCGCCGCTGACCAGGACGGCGATCTCGCCGAAGGCCTCATGCGCCGCCTTGAGGGCCCCGTCGACCGCCGCATAGTCCCGCACGTCCGCGGAAAACCCGAGCGCCTCGCCGCCATGGGCACGCAGCTCCGCCTGTGCAGCGGACACCTTCGCCGGGTCGCGGCTCATCACTGCCACCCGGGCCCCCGCCTTGGCGAAGCCATGCGCGATGCCGAGATTGATGCCGGAGGTGCCGCCGGCCACGAAAACATGCTGGCCATCGAAGCGGAAAGGCGAGTCGGTCATGGCGGCTGGTCCTTCAATTGCACTCGTCCAACGGGTCATGTTCCTTTTGCCTGACAGGCCGCGTAAAGTCAGCCTGGATATTTGCCCCGGCGACCGCTGCGGGCGCGGCGACGAGGATCGGTGCCGGCATAGAACATGCTGACCTTGTTTGAACAAAAGTGGGTAGCCGAGGTTCGCGCCGCGCTGCAGGAGCCCCGGGACGGAGACGATATCGACTTCGTCCAGAGCTTTGTCGGCGAAGGCATCACCGGCTCGGACGGGATGTCCGACAAGGGGCTGCAATTCGCCTTCCGGCTGCGCGACCGCTATCGCGGCGGCTTCGGGCTGTCGCTGCCCGACGAGCAGGACTGGCTCCTGCGGCCCGAACGCATGGCCGACCCGGCGGAGAAGGTCGGCCTGCTGGACGACAGCATCAGCCTGGCGGTGATTGCCTGCCAGGACCCCTCCCCCATGCTGTCGCTGGGGGCTGCGATCCGCCTGGCACCGCGCGCCCAGGACAGCAGCCTGGTCTCCGAACTGCTGACCGAGACCGCGGTGGAGACCGCGCACAAGGAGGTCCGCGACTGTCTCGAATATGGCAGCGAGAAGGGCTTCGAGGGGCATGCGCTGCAGCTGATGCGCAAGGTGGCGGACGAACGCTTCCGCGACCTGCGGTCGGCCTGCGTGCGCGACCTGCGGGAGCTGCTGCGCCAGCTGCTGGACGGCGCGGTCGACCCGCAGACCTTCGTGATGCGCTTCATCGCCCTGTCGGAGAGCAATTCGATCAAGGTCGGCGTTTACGAGAGCATGGTGCTGACGGTCCTGCGCAGCCGCACGATCCAGCCGCTGGCCAAGCTCACCCTCCTGTCCAACCTGCCCCGGATGCCCACCAGCGTGCGCCGGCAGATTGCCTATCTGGTGCGCGAGCTGTCGGACGAGCCGTCCCAGAAATACCTGTCCGACGAGCTCAACTCGGTGGTCGAGCAGCTGCGCCAGCAGAGCGCGGCGGCACCGAAGCCGCCCCAGCCGGGCAAGGCCGCCCCGCCGCCCGCGGCCGGCGGCGTGCGCGAGACCCTGCGCGAGGCCACCGGCGGCCGCCGCCCCGCCGTCGCAGAGAAGGCCGACCGGCCCAGCTATGCCGGGCCGACAATCGACCAGCGCCTGAAGGAGCTCGCCGGCGGCGGCGAAGGCTCGGCTGGCGCGCCGGCGCCGCATACCACCGCAACGCAGCGCCCCCGGCACTGAACCGCCGGTTCGTGTCGCAACCGTCCGGTTCGCGACGCATTCGTTCAAGATCAATCGCTGCCCGCCCCGCGATACTCGTCCCATGGCCGGTTTCCGGCTGCCGGGGTTCCCCGGAAACCCTCGGAACGGGGAGTGGGCGGATGGAACAATGGGGCGTTTCCGGACGGGCAACCGAGTTCCTGCGCGGCAACCTCGCCTGGGACATGACCCTGCCCTGGCAGAAAATGATCCCGGGCCGCCGGATCGAAGAGCTCCGGCGGTTCCACGACGCCGGCTTCGATTTCGTCTCGCTGACCGTTGCCGACGACGAATGCTGGATCCACGACACAATCGCCTATCTCGGCGAACTGAGGGCCTGGATCGCGAGACAAGCGGATAGCCTTGCCCTGGCTGGCACGGTGTCGGAGATCGAACGGGCGCGTGCCGAGGGCAAGCTGGCAGTCGGGCTGCATTTCCAGGGATCCAATCCGTTCCAGGGCGATATCGGCATGGTCCAGGTCTATCGCGACCTCGGTGTCAGTCATGCGATCCTGGCCTACAACCGCAAGAACCTGGTGGGCGACGGCTGTCACGAGCGCACCGATTCCGGCCTGAGCCGCTTCGGCCTGAAGCTGATCGCCGAGATGAACCGGGCAGGCATGCTGGTCGACTGCACCCATACCGGCCATCGCACGACGATGGAGGCGATGGAGGCCTCCACCGCGCCCTGCATCTTCTCCCATTCCGGCGCAACGGCGATCAACGATCACGAGCGCAATATCCGCGACGACCAGATTCGGGCGCTGGCAGCCACCGGCGGCGTGATCGGCGTCGACGGCATCGGCATGTTCCTCGATGCAGAGGGCCGCGCCACCACTGAGGGATTGCTTCGACACATCGACCATATCGCGCAACTGGTCGGTCCGGAACATGTCGGTCTGGGCTTGGATTTCGTCTATTTCGACGATTTCATGATCGCCTTCTACCAGGCGCACAAGGACACCCATTTCCCGAAAGGCTACCTGCCGCCGCCCTGGCACTACTATCCGCCGGAGGGGTTGCCGAAGCTGGTCGAGGCCCTGCTGGCCCGCGGCTACGCCGAGGCGGATGTACGCGGCATCCTGGGCGGCAACTTCGCCCGGGTCTGCCGGCAGGTCTGGGGATCATGAGCGCGCGCCCGAGCGACGCGGCGCAGACGCTGCTGTCCGGGGCAATCCTGTGCGACATGACCCTGCCCTGGGGCGCGGCCAACGAGAACAAGGAACAGGCGCTGGAGCGGTTCATCGCAAGCGGCTTCACCTTCGTCTCGTTCACCGTCGGCATGGATTGGGTAACCCTGGAGGAGACCGTGCGGCATATCGGCGCCGAACGGCGCCGCTTCCTGGGCCAACCGGACCGGTTCGTGCTGGTCGAGACTGCGGCCGACATCCGCCGCGCCAAGGCTGAGGGCAAGTTCGCCGCAGGATTCCATTTCCAGGGCACCCGGCCGCTGCACCGCGACCTGAACATGGTCGAGGTCTACTACCGCCTGGGCGTCCGTCACATGCTGCTGGCCTACAACGAAAAGAACGAGGTGGGCGACGGCTGCCATGAGCGCACCGACGCCGGCCTGAGCAGGTTCGGAATTGCCCTGGTCCAGGAAATGAACCGGGTCGGCATGCTGGTCGACTGCACCCACACCGGCTATCGCACCACCATGGAGGCGATGGAATGCTCCAGCGCCCCCTGCATCTTCTCCCATTCGGTCGCGAAAGCGCTGAACGACCACGACCGCAACATAACCGACGACCAGATCCGCGCCTGTGCAGCCACCGGCGGGGTGATCGGCATGAACGGGGTGGGAATGTTCCTGGCCGACAACCGGGCCAGCCCGGAGATCCTCGCCGACCATATCGACCATGTCGCCGGCCTGGTGGGGCCGCAGCATGTCGGCCTGGGCCTGGACTATGTCTACTACATGGCTTCGATGGAGGCGCGCTGGCGCGCCAATCCCGACCGCTATGCGCGCGGCTACCCGGAGCCGCCATGGCACTTCTTCGCGCCCGAAGACCTGCCGGCGCTCGTCGACGTGCTGCTGGAGCGGGGCTACGGCGAGCCCGAGATCCGCGGGATCCTCGGCGAAAACTATCTGCGTGTCGCACAGGCCGTCTGGAAGTAATCCGGCAAGAAGAGACCAGAAACCAGCCAGCAGGAGGTCAGGGACATGAAAGCCCTATCGTTCGTCTTCGCCGCGGCAATCGCGGCCGCCGCAGTCACAGGACCGGCCACGGCCGCGGAATTCGAATGGCGCATGGATGTCAACCTTGTGGAGACGCGCCCGGAAGCCAAGCTGCTCGGTGCATTCGCAGAGCGCATCAACAGCAATGCCGGCGGCCGGCTGGAGATCAAGACCTTCTACGGCGGCTCCCTGGGCATCAAGTCCGCCGACACGCTGCGGGCACTCAAGGCCGGCTCGGTGGAGATGGCGCAGCTCTATGCCGGCTATTTCGGCCGGGACGCACCCGACCTCGCCCTCGCCCTGGTGCAGGGCGCCATCCTGGACCCGCAGGAAAATATCGAGATCCAGCCGACCGTCCAGGAGATCTACCGGGAGTTCTACGAGGACTGGGATGTCGACATCGTCGGCTGGATCCTCGCCAATTCGTTCAGCATCTCGGTGATGTGCCGGGACGAGCCCATCAACAGCCTGGCCCAGCTGAAAGGAAAGAAGCTCAGGGTCTGGGCGAAGGACCAGGTGGAGACCTTCGAGAAGCTTGGCGTGGCGGCGCAGATCGTGCCCCAGAACGATCTCTATGTCGCGATGCAGACCGGTGTCGTCGACTGCGCCCTTTATGTGCTCGGGATCGCCCATACGATCTCGCTGCAGGAAGTCACCGACTATGCCGCCTCGCTTCATACCTACTCGGTGGTGCCCTCTGCGGTCGGCGTAAGCGGCAAGTACTGGAAGGAGCTGCCGAAGGACCTGCAGGACGTGGTGCTGGAGGCCGGGCAGTGGATGTACGCGGAATCCCTGCGCACGATCAACGACACGTCCGCCGAGGACGCCGCGCGGGAGAAATTCCTCGCGTCCGGCGAGCTCGAGGTGCTGCCCCCATTCTCGGCAGCCGACCGCAAGACCTTCTACGACGCCGCCGTCGAAGTCTGGGCCGACAGTGCCAAGGAGGTGGGCAGGAAGGCGCCTGAATACCAGGCAAACGTCACCGAAGCGCTGGCGAAGATCCGCAGCGGCAAGTAGCGCGCGGCCCGTGCCCGGCCTGCCGGCGGCAGGCCGGGTTCCTTTGGGGGGGAGGACGTCATGACACGCCTGGCGGGGATGCTCGACCGTATCGGCGGAGGCCTGATCCTTGTTGCGGCCTGCGCCGCTGTGCTGCTGACCCTCTTCGTCTGCCTGTCCGCCGCGATGCGCTACCTGTTCGGCAGCCCGTTCCATTTCACCGAAGAACTGGTTGCCCTGCTGTTCCTTGCCATGGTGTTCCTGACGCTGCCCGCGGCGACCAGCCGACGGCAGCATATCCGGGTCACCCTGGTCACCGCGCGACTGCGCGGCTCCTGGCGGTCGGTTGCCAACGCCTTCAACGTCGCGGTGATCCTGGCCTTTTCGACCTGGTTCGGGATCGAGGCCTTTCGCTTCGCCGATTTCGCCGTCGAGATCGGTGCCATTACCGAGCAGTCGGGGATCATCCTCTGGCCGTGGATGGCGGTGCTGCCGGCATCTGCCGGGCTGGCCGCGCTCATCTCCCTGCTCCAGCTCGCCCAGGCCGTGACCGGCAGGGACCCGGGCGGGGCCGTCAGCGACGGCGCAGGCCCGGGCGACCCGGAATGATCTGGCTCGTCCTTTTCGGTTCGCTGTTCGGCACGGTCGCCGCGGGCGCGGCGCTGGGTGCGGCGCTGGGCCTGACCGGGATGATCGTCCTGCAGTTCTTTGCCCGCGGCGCGACCGAGCTTGCGGTCCAGGCGGTCTGGAACGTCCTGAACAACTTCTCGTTCAGTGCCGTGCCGATGTTCATCCTGATGGGCGAGATCCTGGTGGCCAGCGGCCTCAGCGCCCGGATCTACGGAGCCGTGGCGCCGCTGTTCCGCAATGTCCCGGGCAAGCTGCTGCACACCAACATCGCCGTCTGCACGCTGTTCGGCGCGGTCAGCGGCTCCAGCACGGCGACAGCCGCCGCGGTCGGGTCGGCGGCCTATCCGGAGCTGTCGCGACGCGGCTATGACCGGTCCGTCGTCCTCGGTTCGCTCGCCGCAGGCGGTACCCTTGGCCTCCTGATTCCGCCGAGCCTGTCGCTGATCATCTACGGCGCCTGGCAGGAGGTTTCGATCGGCAAGCTGTTCCTCGCCGGAATCCTGCCGGGCCTGATGATGGCGGCCCTGTTCATGACCTACATCCTGTTCCTGGGGCTGCGCCGGCCGGAGGCGATGCCGCGCGAGCCGGGTCGGATGAGCGTCTTCCAGGTCCTGCGCAACCTGCTGGGGATCTGGCCGCTGCTGGTCCTGGTCGCTGCCGTGCTGGGCACGATCTATGGCGGTTTCGCGACCGTGACGGAAGCCGCCGGCCTGGGGGCGCTCGCGGCCTTCATACTGGGTTTCGCCACAGGCGAGCTGACCCTGAAAGGCGCCGGCCTTGCCTGCCTTCGCGCCGTCGCGAGCTTCGGCGCACTGTTCTTCGTGGTCATCGGCGCGGTCGTCCTGGGCCAGTCGATCAGCATCCTCGGCCTGCCGCGGGAGCTTGTGGAGTTCATGGCCCGGTTCGACCTCGGCCGCTACGAAGTGCTGCTGCTCATTGTCCTGCTCTACGTCGTGCTGGGCTGCTTCTTCGACGGCATCTCGCTGATGCTGATGACCCTGCCCTTCATCTTCCCGATCATGATGGATCTGCAGTTCGACCCGATCTGGCTGGGCGTTGTCATCACGATCATGATCGAGATCGGTATGATCACCCCGCCTGTCGGCGTGAACCTCTATGTCCTTGCCGCGATCACCCGGCAAGCGGTGCCGCTGGGCGATATCGCGAAGGCCGCCTTTCCATACTGGGTGGCGCTGCTTGCCGGCACCTTCCTGCTGACCCTTTTCCCGGGCATCGCCACCTGGCTGCCCCGGATCGCGGGCTAGCCGGCATGAGCGCCGACCTGCCGGCAACAGCCGATTTCGTCGTCGTCGGCGGCGGGATAGCCGGCGCATCGGTGGCCTATGAGCTGGCCGCCCATGGCCGTGTCGTCGTCCTGGAGCGCGAAACCCTGGCCGGCTACCACTCCACAGGCCGTTCCGCCGCCCTGCTCACGGAGAACTACGGCAATGCCGTGATCCGCCGGCTCACGATGGAGAGCAGGAGCTTCTTCGAGCAGGTGCCGGAGAGGTTCGGTTCACCCCCGCCACTATCGCCGAGAGGCGTCCTGTTCGTCGCCCGCGAGGACCAGCGCGCAAAGGCAGAGGTCCTGTTGCCGGAATCGCAGGCCCTGGTGCCTTCGATTCATGCGCTGGATGCCAAAGGCGCCCGACGGCTCTGTCCCGTCCTGCGGCCCGATTATGTATCGATGGCGATCTGCGAACCCGATGCCATGGATCTCGACGTGGCGGCCATCCATCAGGGCTACATCGCCGGCCTGCGCAGGCGGGGCGGCATGCTGCTGACCGATGCGGAGGTCATGGATCTGCAGCATGAGGCCGGAAACTGGGTCGCCTGCTGTCGGCAGGGAAAACTGGAGACCCCGATCCTGGTGAACGCGGCGGGCGCGTGGTGCGACCAGGTCGGCGCCCTGGCAGGTGCCGAGCCGATCGGCCTTGTCCCCAGGCGGCGCACCGCCTTCACTTTCGCCCCCCCGCCCGGTCCGGCGATCGACGGCTGGCCGATCGTCATCGACATCGACGAACAGTTCTACTTCAAGCCGGAATCCGGCAGGGTCCTGGCTTCGCCTGCGGACGAGACCGCCGTGCCGCCGCAGGACGTGCAGCCGGAGGAGATCGATATCGCGGTGGCGGTAGACCGGCTGCAGCGCGCGACCGTCATGGAGGTGCCGCGTATCCTGAACCGCTGGGCCGGCCTGCGGACCTTCGCGCCGGACAGGACGCCGGTGGTCGGTCCCGATTCCCGTCGCGCCGGCCTGTTCTGGCTGGCGGGACAGGGCGGCTACGGCATCATGACCGCGCCGGCGATGGCGCAGGCCGCCGCCAGCCTGATCTGCCAGGGCCGACTTCCGGCCTCCCAGGTCGGTATTGGCCTGACGGCCGCCGCGCTCTCGCCGGCACGGCTGCAGCGGCGGGGCCAGAGAGATGCCTGAACGCAAGCCCGTGCTGCCGCGGGCGGGCCTGCCCGACGAGGCGCGCCGCATGATGGCCCTTGTCCGGGAGCGGACCGGGATCGTGCCGACCGAGGAACAGGCCATGCGGAGCGCCATCGCATCGGCGGACGCTGCCCGCGCTGCGGCCGGCCTGCTGCGGGGGCCGTTCGACGACGGCGTCGATGCCCATTGGGCTGTCCTGCACCGGTTGCGGGAGGATCGGTCATGAACGCGCCGGTAGACACGCTGACCGGCATTGCCGGGCGATTGCGGCGCGGCGAGACGAGTGCCGTCGCGGTGCTCGAGGATTGCCTGTCCCGGATCGAAGCGCGGCAGCCGCAACTGAATGCTTTCCTGTACCTCGACCGGGAGGGCGCGCTAGGTGCGGCGTGGGCGGCAGATCGCGCCCTGGCCTCCGGCAAGGCCGTCGGTCCGCTCTGCGGGGTGCCTCTGGCCCACAAGGACATGTTCGACCGCATCGGCCGGGCACCGAGCTGCGGTTCGCAGGTACCCGCGGACCGCGTGCCCGAGGCCGATGCCGAATGCCTGCGCCGGCTGGATGCCGCCGGCGCCCTCAACCTGGGTGGGCTGAACATGTCGGAGTTTGCCTGCAACGGCTGGGGCTATAACGACCTGGCCGGCCCGGCGCGCAATCCGCATGGCGTGGACCATGTCGCCGGCGGTTCGTCCAGCGGCTCGGCCGCGGCGGTGGCGGCCGGTCTGGTCTACGGCTCCCTTGGCTCCGACACCGGCGGTTCGGTCCGGCTGCCCGCATCGTGGTGTGGCTGTGTCGGCCTGCTGCCCACCCGCGGCCTGGTGCCCCTGGCCGGTGCGATGAAGACCAGCCCCTCCCTGGACGCCATCGGCCCGATCGCCCGCACCGCGATGGACTGCGCCACCCTGCTCGGCGCGGTCGCCGACGGGGGTGTCGACTACGCGATGTCGGCCCAACATCCGCTTGGCCGCTGCAGCGTGGGTCTTCCCGCCCTGACCGACCTCGACCCGGCCATCCGCCAGGCGATGGACGACGCAGTCGACCGCCTCGACGCCCTGGGCGTGGAATGCCGCCCGATGCTGCCGCTCGACCTCGACCGGATCACCGCGCAGGCCAATATCGTCCTGCTCAGCGAACTCTGCGCGACGCATCTGGAAATGCTGCGAACGCATGGGGCATCCTACACGCCCTGGGTGAGGGACCGCATGCTGACCGGCATCGGCATCGCGGCGACAGACTATATCGCGGCGCTGTCGCAGCGCGGCCGCGCGCTGGAGGCGTTCTGCGCCACGGCGTTCGCCGATGCGGATGTCCTGCTGCTGCCCGTGGCGCCATATCTCGCGCCGACCCTTGCGGCGGTGCAGGCAACGATTGCCGGCACCGGCCCGGCGCTGCCCGACGTCGGAACCTACACGAGATCCACCAACTATCTCGGGCTTCCGGCGCTCGCGCTGCCTTGCGGCACGAACGAAGATGGATTGCCGACCGCTGTGCAGTTCGTCGGCCGCCCGTTCAGCGAGGCCCTGCTGCTGCGGCTCGGCCATTGTTTCGAACGGGTCCGACACTGCAGCGGTTCGGCCGGGAGCAGGGCCGAATACCATACCTGAAAGCTGCATGGAGCGGACGGAAGGGACAGAGCCATGAGAGCGTTGCCAGGAGCGAGCGGAACAGCACCGGTTTCCGGGGTCGCCCGGCGAAGCCGGGACAGGGCGGCGGATCCGCAGCTTTCCGTGGCATTCGTCCTGCTGCCGGAATTCACCCTGATGGCGCTGACCGGCTTTGTCGAGGCACTGCGCCTCGCCGCGGACGATGGCGACCGCAGTCAGCAGGTGCATTGCCGCTGGACGATCCTGGCGCCGAACCTGCGGCCGGTCCATTCAAGTGCGGGCATCGACGTTCTGCCTTGGGAGACCTTCCGCGATCCCGACAGTTTCGACTATGTCGTGGTCGTCGGCGGGTTGATGAAGGGGCATTCCCGGGTGCCGTCGGCCGTCTACGACTATCTGCGCCTGGCGGCGGAGCGGCAGGCGAGTCTGGTGGGGCTCTGCACCGGCAGCTTTGCCCTCGCCGAAGCGGGGCTGATGGCAGGCCATCGATGCTGCGTGCACTGGTATCACCTGCAGGAATTCGAGGAGCGTTATCCGGACGTCGAGGCGGTGGCCGACAAGCTCTACGTATTCGACCGGAAGCGCATCACCTCGTCGGGCGGCGCCGGCGTGGTCGACCTGGCAGGTCACCTGCTGCGCAAGCATTGCGGCGATATGCGGGCAATGACCAGCCTCAAGAAAATGAGCTTCGACCAGCTGCGGGAGGCGCAGCACCCGCAACCGCAGTTCGCCAGCAGCGGTACCGAGCAACTGGCCCGGGAGGAAATCGCCGATCCTGTCGTCGAACGGGCGGTGCAGCTGATGGAGCAGCGGCTCGGCATGCCCCTGTCCGTCGACCGCATTGCCAGCCGGCTCGGCATCGGCCGGCGGCAGCTGGAGCGGCAGTTCGCTGCCACCCTCGGGACCTCTCCGGCCAGCTATGCCCGACAGCTGCGCCTTGAACATGCCTGCTGGCTCCTGGGCCATAGCCGCCGCAGCGTGACCCAGATCGCCCTGGACTGCGGTTTCGCCGATGCATCGCATTTCGCGCGCAGCTTCCAGGGCGCGTTCGGCCAGAGCCCGCGAGAGTTCCGCGGTTCGGCCCTGGGCCTGCCGAACCCGGCCGGGCGGTCGGGTGCCGGCAGGCTCCGGCGGGAGGTGGCGTCATGACGCGGATTTCTGCCGCTACGCGAGTCCTGTTGCGCGACGCGGTGATTTTCGATGCCACCCTCCCCGGTGCCCCCGGCTATGTCCTGAATCGCTCCGATGCGATCGGCGACCGCCTCTATGCCGAGTTCGAGAAAGGCGGCGTCACCTTTGCCGCGGCTACCGTCTGCGGCGACCGCCAGAACAGCATCCAGGAATGCATCGAGGCGATCGCCTATGCCCGGTCGTGGATCCTGGCCCGCCCGGACCGCTTCGTCCTGGTCCAGGGGCCGGGCGACGTGCAGCGTGCCAAGGCCGAGGGCAAGCTGGGCCTCGGCCTTGCCTTCCAGGGCACCAACCCGTTCCAGAACAACCTGCACATGGTGGAGCTGTACAGGCGCCTGGGGATCACCCATGCCCTGATGGCCTACAACGCGCGCAACCGTGCCGCCGATGGCTGTCACGAACGCACCGACAGTCCGCTCAGCCTGTTCGGGCAGTCGCTGGTGCGGGAGATGAACCGGGTCGGCATGATCGTCGATGTCAGCCATACCGGCTATCGCAGCTCGATGGATGCGCTGGCGTTGACCACGGCGCCGGCGATCTTTTCCCATTCCGGGCCACGCCTGCACGACCATGACCGCAACATCCGCGACGACCAGATCGAGGCCTGCGCCCGCACCGGCGGGGTGATCGGGCTGACCGGCGTCGGGCTGTTCATGAGCCGGGCCGGGACCGATATCGGCGCGGAGATCATCGTCCGCCATATCGACCATGTGGTGCAGCTGGTCGGCGCCCGCCATGCCGGCCTGGGCCTGGACTATGTGCATGACGTGACCGGCATGATGCAGCTGCTGGCCGACAAGCCGGGCTTCTATCGCGACGGCTCCTATCGGGTGCCCGAGATCACCTTTGCCTCGCCCGCCCTCATCCCGGACATCGCCGAGGCGCTGCTGCGGCGCAACTATCCGGAAGCAGACGTGCGCGGCATCCTCGGCGGCAACTTCATGAGGGTCTTCACCGAGGTCTGCTGGGCGCCGCCCCCGCCTGCCCCACTGAAGGAAACAGGCCATGACTGACATGTCGGCAGCCGCCGCATCATTGCTCAAGGATGCCATCGTCGTTGACAGCACCTTGCCGGGTGCGCCCGGCAGCGTACTGAACCGGACCGACGAGATTGCGGACGGGCTGTACGCCGAGTTCGAGAAGGGCGGCGTCACCTTTGCTTCCGCCACCGTTTGCGGCGACTTCCACAACACGATCCAGGAATGCATCGAGGCGATCGCCTATGCCCGGTCGTGGATCCTGGCCCGCCCGGACCGCTTCGTCCTGGTCCAGGGGCCGGGCGACGTGCAGCGTGCCAAGGCCGAGGGCAAACTGGGCCTCGGCCTTTCCTTTCAGGGCACCAACCCGTTCCAGAACAACCTGCACATGGTGGAGCTGTACAGGCGCCTGGGGATCACCCATGCCTTGATGGCCTACAACGCGCGCAACCGTGCCGCCGACGGCTGCCACGAACGCACCGACAGTCCGCTCAGCCTGTTCGGGCAGTCGCTGGTGCGGGAGATGAACCGGGTCGGCATGGTCGTCGACGTCACCCATACCGGCTATCGCAGTTCGATGGACGCGCTGGAACTGACCACGGCGCCGGCGATCTTCTCCCATTCCGGGCCGCGCCTGCACGACCATGACCGCAATATCCGCGACGACCAGATCGAGGCCTGCGCCCGCACCGGCGGGGTGATCGGGCTGACCGGGGTCGGGCTGTTCATGAGCCGGGCCGGGACCGATATCGGCGCGGAGATCATCGTCCGCCATATCGACCATGTGGTGCAGCTGGTCGGCGCCCGGCATGCCGGCCTTGGCCTGGACTATGTCCATGACGTGCCCAGCATGATGAAGCTGCTGGCCGACATGCCGGAAACCTTCCAGGATGCCTCCTACCAGGTGCCAGAGATCGCTTTCGGCTCGCCCGCCATCATCCCGGACATCGCCGAGGCGCTGCTGCAGATGAACTACCCGGAAGCGGATGTGCGCGGCATCCTCGGCGGCAATTTCATGCGGGTCTTCACCGAGGTCTGCTGGTCGTGACGCGCGTTGCTCATCCGGCCTGACGCAGGGTCAGGCCGTAGCTGAACCGGCCGGGCGGATGCTGGTTGAACGCCATCTCGATCAGCCCGTCCGCGCCTGCCTCGTAGCGCCGGTCGATCCGTAGCACCGGGTCGCCGGCGTCCAGCCCGAGCAGCGGCGCCACCTCGGCCGCCACTGCGGCGGCCTCGATGCTCTGCCGCACCGCGCTCAGCTGCAGGCCATGGCGCCGCGCGATGATCTGGCAGACCGCCATGCGGGCCGTCCCGATCAACGCGGCCGCATCGGCAAAACGCTCCGGCACATAGATCGTGGTATGGGCCAGCGGCAGCGCCTCGCCGGCGGCGCGGCGCAGGGCGACAACCCGGATCCAGGGCGCGCCGGCGGGGCAGTCGAGCCGCGGGGCAAGATCGGCCGGGACTGCAACCCGGTCGAGCGCAAGCACCTCCAGCCAGGTGCTCTGCGCATATTGCATGAGCTCGTCCAGCGAGCCGATCGAGCTTTCGAAGCGCGGCTGCGGCAATGCCGCCGCGACCACCGAGCCGGACCCCTGGCGGCGCTGGATCAGCCCGTCGGCCTGCAGGTGGCGCAGGGCCGCCCGCACGGTCTGGCGGCTGGCGCCGAAGCGCTCGCAGAGGGCCTGTTCGGTGGGAAAGCGGTCGCCGACGGCGAAGCGGCCCTCCACGATATCGGCCTGCAGCCGGGCCATGATCTCCCGGTACAGCGGCTGCGGGCGGCCGGGCCCCGCCGGCAGGGGCGCCGGTGCCCGCGCCGCCTGGGGCTGGGTCACAGCGCCCCGTCCCGGCGCAGGGCGGCGATGGTCTCCGCGTCGTAGCCCAGGCGGGTCAGGACATCCTCGGTATCCGCCCCCATCTCCGGTGCCGCGCGCTGCGGCACCGGCCCGTCGCCGAGCCGGATCGGCGAGGCCAGCATGTCGACGGGGGCACCGCCTTCGCGCCGCGCAAAACGGCCCAGCCGCCCATGATCGCGAACGAACGGATTGTCCAGGGCCTGGCCGATATCGTAGACCGGCGCCACCGGGATGCGGCCGCCCAGTTCCGCCATCCAGGCATCGGTGGTCCGCGCGGCCAGGGCCCCGTCCAGCAGCTCGGTGACCAGCTCGCGGTTCTGCAGCCGCGCCTTGAAGCTCGACAGACGCGGGTCGGTCGCCCATTCGGGATGGCCCAGCGCCTCGGCCAGCAGGGGCCAGAACTTTTCCTTGTTGCACATGATGAACAGCCAGCCATCGCCCGTGCGGTAGAGCTGGCTGGGGGTCAGGGACGGATGGGCCGAGCGCGGCTCCCGCCCCTGCACATGACCCGCGTTCAGGTACCAGGCCGCCAGGTAGGTCAGGTTGTGCAGGGCGGTGTCGAACAGGCTGACATCGACATCCTGGCCGCGGCCGGTGCGCCGCGCGCCATGCACCGCGCCCAGCAGCGCGAACCCCATCATCAGGCCGGTCATCATGTCAACGATGGAGACGCCGAAGCGTGCCGGGGGCCCGTCGGGCTCGCCGGTCACGGACAGATAACCGGCTTCCGCCTGCATCAGGTAGTCGTAGCCCGGCCAGGCCTTGCGCGGCCCCTCCCGGCCATAGGCCGACAGATGGGCACAGACGATCGCCGGGTTGACCGCCTTCAGGTCGGCATAGGTCAGGCCGAGCTTCTCCGGCAGGTCGCCGCGCAGGTTGTCCAGCACCGCATCTGCGCCGGCCACCAGGCCGCGGAACACCTCCATCCCGCGGGGATGCTTCAGGTTCAGGGTGATGCTCTGCTTGTTGCGGTTGAACGCCTGGTGGAAATGGCTGTCGCCCTCGCCGAAATAGTGCGGCCCCACGAGGCGGCCGACATCGCCGCCATCGGCCGGGTTCTCGATCTTGATCACCTGCGCGCCCAGGTCGGCCAGCAGCATGGTGCCGAACGGCCCGGCGCCGTACTGCTCCACCGCGATCACCGTCATGTCCGCGAGCGGAAGATGGTCGGGCACGGTCATCGCGGCATTCCCGCGGTACTGCCGCCGGACCGGGCCTGCCCCGGGCCCCTTGGCGCGGGCGGCGCTGCCGTGCTGCGGCACCTTTCTGTCGCGATCCAGGTCGCCGTCCGGGCCCCCATGGCACGGGCGATGGGTTGGCCCAACGGTGCCTCCCGGCGCCGATCCCGGCTCGACGTCGGGGATGACCGGCAGATGTGTGGCAATGCCGAAATCCGGTGCATCTTCCCCTGCCCCCTCAGACCGGGTTGCGTTCGATCAGGCGCTTGGCGATGACGATGCGCTGGATCTCGTTGGTCCCTTCGCCGATCACCAGGAGCGGCGCGTCGCGATACAGCCGCTCGACGATGAATTCCTTGCTGTAGCCATAGCCGCCGTGGATCCGCATCGCCTCCAGGCTGTTCTCGACGGCGGCCTCGGTGGCGAAGAGCTTGGCCATGCCGGCCTCGTAGTCGGACCGGTCGCCGCGGTCCAGCGCGTCGGCCGCCTTCTCGGTCAGCAGGCGCGCGGCCTCGGTGCGGGTGGCCATGTCGGCCAGCTTCAGCTGGATCGCCTGATGCTCGCAGATCGGCTTGCCGAAGGTCTTGCGCTGCTGGGAATAGCGCACCGCCTCGTCCAGCGCCGCCTGGGCGATGCCGACGCCGCGGGCGGCGACATTCACCCGCCCGAGCTCCAGCCCCGCAATGGCGCATTTCATGCCGCGCCCCTCGACCCCGCCGATCAGCCGGTCGGCGGGAATGCGATAATCCTCGAAGATCAGCTCGGCGGAATCGATGCCCTTGTAGCCGAGCTTCTCCAGCTTGCGGCTGACCGTGAAGCCGGGCCCCTTCTCGGCCAGGAACATCGACATGCCGGCATGGCGCGGCTCGATCGCCGGTTCCGTCTTCACCAGCAGGGCGAAGCACTGCCCGTGGATGCCGTTGGAGATCCAGGTCTTGGTGCCGTTGACGAGATAATCGTCGCCGTCGCGCACCGCGGTCATGCGGATCGCCTGCAGGTCGGTGCCGCAATCGGGCTCGGTCAATGCCAGGCCGCCACGCAGCGCGCCGGTGGCGAAGCGCGGCAGGAAGGCTTCCTTCTGCGCCTCGGTGCCGGTCCTGGCCACGATATGCGCCATGATCAGGTGGGAATTGATGATTCCGGACACCGACATCCAGACCATCGAGATCCGCTCGATGACCTTGGCATAGAGGCTGGGGCGCAGGCCCAGCCCGCCATACTGTTCCGGGATGATCGCGCCGAACAGGCCCAGCTCCTTCATCCGGGCGACGATCTCCTCGGGGTAGATGTCGTCCTTCTCCAGCGCGTGGACATAGGGCGCCACGTCGCGCTTCAGGAACCGGTCCACGGAATCCAGGACCAGGCGGTCCTGCTCGTACCTGCTGTCGGCCTCGGCGGCGCTCATGATCGTACCGTCCCATCGTTCCAAAAATTTGTACGGTACAATTTCGGCAGGCCGCCGCGCTGTCAAGCCATCCGTCGCCCGGCCGCTACAGCAGGGACATGCGCAGCGGCATCCAGAGCCCCATCGCGACCATCATCAGGTTCTCGGTCAAGGAGATGAACCCGAGCGGGACGGTGCTGCCGCCGCCGACGCAGGCGCATTTCAGCTCCCGCCGGTCGACATAGACCGCCTTGAAGACCGACACGGCGCCCACCGCACCGATGAACAGCGCGATCGGCGCCGACAGCCAGACCAGCGCGCCGGCAATCATCAGGATGCCGGCCAGGGTCTCGCCATAGGGGTACAGATAGGCATAGCGGACCCAGCGCCGGCCCAGCAGGTCGTAGTTCAGGAACATGGTGCTGAAGCTCTCGACATCCTGCAGCTTCTGGATGCCGAGCAGGGTCATCGAGATGGCGATGAACCATTCCGGCGCGCGCAGTGCCAGTACGGTGCCGAAGGCGGCCCAGCTGACCGCCAGGGCCATCAGCAGGGCGGTCGCGAAGATGGCGATGACCGGCCGGTAGCTGGTCTCGCCTTCCGCCGGTACATGCTCGCCGAGATGGGCGCGCAACTCGTCATAGCCGCCGATGCGCCGCCCGCCGATGAACACCTGGGGCGTCGTCTCCACATCATGTTCGCGCTGGAAGGCGTCGGTCTCGGCGCGGGTGCGCAGCCAGTGGTCGTCCACCTCGAAGCCCTTGCGCTCCAGCAGCGCCTTCGCCTTCAGCCCGAAGGGACAGAGATGATCCGCCATGACCATCCGGTGGAGGCTGGCGGTCCTGCCCTGTGCTGTCGCGGTCTCTGTCATGCCAGCACAACGGCACCCGGCGGCCCGGGTTCCACACAGCGCACCCGCCCCGTCCCTAGCCGGCGGGCCCTAGCCGGCGGCGGAGACCGCCGCTGTATCCGGCGCCGCGGCGACATCGTCGCGCAGCACCCGCTTCAGCACCTTGCCCGTGGCGTTGCGCGGCAGGGCCGGCACGAAGCGGACCGATTTCGGCACCTTGAAGCGCGCCAGGTTGGCGCCGCAATGGCGCAGCACCTCGCCCTCGTCGATGCTGGCGCCCGCCTTCAGCACGGCCACCGCCATGCCGACCTCGCCCCACTTGTCGTCGGGCACGCCGATCACGGCGACCTCCGCCAGCTGCGGCAGGCGTGCCAGGACATTTTCCACCTCCGCCGGATAGACGTTCTCGCCGCCCGAGATGAACATGTCCTTCCAGCGGTCGACCACGTAGTAGAAGCCGTCCGCGTCGAAGCGCGCGGCATCGCCGGTATGCAGCCAGCCATCGGTGAAGGAGGCGCGGTTCGCCTCCGGCCGGTTCCAGTAGCCCGGCGTCACGTTCGGGCCCTTCACCCAGATCTCGCCGATCGCGCCGGGCTCGGTCACATCCTGCCCGGCCTCGTCGACCAGGCGGACCTCGGTGTGCAGCGCCGGCAGGCCGGTGGAGCCGGCGCGGGTGATGCCGTCCGCGGCGTCCAGCACCAGCACCGTCGGGCTGGTCTCGGTCATGCCATAGCCCTGCTGCATGGCCACGCCGTGCTGGCCGTAGAGCTCGATCACCGGCACCGGGCAGGGCGCGCCGCCGACGCCGCAGATCGTCAGGTGCGAGAAGTCCGCGGCCTCGAAATCCGGCTGCAGGGAGATGAACTGGTAGTGCGACGGCACGCCGAAGAAATGCGTGACCCCGGCCGCGCGGTCCAGCAGCAGGCGCAGAGCCTCGCCCGGGTCGAAACTGCGCATCACCAGCACCGTGCCGCCGGCATGGAAGACCACATTGGCGTAGCAGTTCAGCCCGCCGGTATGGAACAGCGGCAGCACCGCGAGGTGGCAGGTGCCGGCGGTGACATGCGCCGGGCCGCCCAGGTTCACGGCGTTCCAGAAGCACATCCCGTAGGTGATCATCGCGCCCTTCGGATGGCCCGTGGTGCCGGAGGTGAACATGATGGTGTGCAGGTCGTCATGGACCATCTCCTCGTGCGGCCTGGCTTCCGGCTGCCCGGCGAGCAGGCGCTCGAAGGCGGAGTCCGGCCGGCCCGCCGGATCGAGTTCGACCAGGGCCGCCAGCCCGCAGCGCTCCGCCAGGCCGGCCGCCTCGTCGGCGAACTCGGTGGAATAGAACAGCACCGTCGGCGTGCAGTCGTTGACGATGAATTCCAGTTCCGGGACGGCCAGGCGCCAGTTCAGAGGCACGAAGACGGTGCCGGCCTTGGCGCAGCCGAATTGCAGGTCGAAGACATCCGTGGAGTTGTGCGACAGGACGGCGACCCGGTCGCCGCGGGCCAGGCCGGCCGGACCGCGCAGCCAGGCGGCCAACCGCCCGGCACGGGCGTCCATCTGCGCATAGGTGAAGCTGCGGCCGCTGGACAGGTCCCTCTGCGCCAGCTTGCCCGGCGTGCGCCGCGCGTGATGCGCCAGCCAGTCATAGACCTTTATGGTCATTCCTCCCCCCTTCCGCCCGATGGGCATCGTCGCGCCAACGTTCCACGAATTCCTTCAGCACCAGCAGGGCGGTTCGTGCCTCCGCCATGCGGGCGGTATCGCCTGCGGCCACCGCCTGGCCCAGCTCCTCCACCAGCCGGTCGCCGCGCTGGCCGATCACGCGCACGGCGCGGGCATAGGCGTCGCGCCCCTGCGGATGGTCGATCACGCGGCAGAACACCAGCACCTCCTCGATCCGCTGCAAGCCGCCACGCAGGGCCCCGGCGCTCATGCCGCCCTGGCCATGCGAGGATTGCAGGTCCTCCAGCAGCGCGATCACCAGCAATCCCATATGCCGGATGAACGGCTCCGTCACCTCGGCGCCCAGGTCGCGCACGAAATTCTGCAGCTGGCTGCCATCCTGCTCCGACTGCTGCAGGACCGAGCGGATCAGGGCCAGGACCTCGTCGACTTCTTCCAGTACGGGACGCAAACGCACCCGGGTCTCCGCCTCGTGGACCTCCAGATAGGCCACCAGGTCGCGGTCGACACGGCGCACCGCCGCGCGCGCGGTGATCCGGGACAGGTGGCGGATCTGATGGGCCGCCCCCGGATCGCCCAGTTCCTCCAGCAGCCATTGCAGAAGGTCCATGCGGATCTGGTTGAAGTTCGCGTCGCGCAGGCTGTCCCGCCCGGCGGCCGCGCTGCCATCCTGGGACAGCACGATAGCCTCGCCCTCCTCCTCCCCCTCCTCCGGCTCCTGCCGGTCCGCCTTCTCCAGGGCGGCAAAGCCGTCCATCACCTGCCGGTGATAGCGCTCGCCCAGCGCCAGCAGCTGGACCGCGAGGCGTCGCCGCCGGGCCTGCTTGGAGTGGCGGCGGACCAGCTGGGTGGAGGCGTGCTCCAGGAAGGTCAGCAGATCGACGGCCGCGGGCAGGTTGAATTCCGACGGCGCGGAGGCATCCAGCCCGACGGCGCCAGGGGCGGGAAACTGCGCCAGGATCCTGTCGCCCAGTTCCGTCAGCTGCCGCGAGATTTCCCCATCCAGGGCGCCGAGATCGATCGGCGCGGCCCCGGGATGGCGGCCGGCGCGGCGCAGGCGCCGGCCGAGGTCCGCCAGCTGCCGCGACAGCGGCACGAATTCGTCCCGCAGCGCCGCGACATCCTGCTTCATCAGCCGCCCGGCGATGCAGGCATCGACCCTGCGCAGCCAGGCCTCGACCCCGGCCTGCCAGGCGGCATATCCCTCCTGCAGCGATGTCCCGTCGCTCATCCCGGATCGCTCAGCCTGCCCGACGGGCGGTCATGAACAGCCGCCGGAACGGGTAGAGCACCCGGCCATCGGGCTGCCGCGGATAGAGCCGGTGCACCTCGGCGCGGAAGGCCGCGACGAAGGCATCATAGCCGGCCGCGTCCAGGATCTCGCGCACCGGCAGGAGGGCGGTCCCCTGGCTCCATGTCACGATATCGTCGGGGCCGGTCATGACATGCTGGTAGACCGTCTCCCAGATATCGACCTCGTCCGCCAGCGGCACCAGCAGGTCGTAGTAGAAGCCCGCCTCGCCCACCGGGTTGAGCCGCAGGCGGCCCTTCAGGGCCGCCGCCCAGGGGCCGGCCGCCGCCACGTCGTGCACCAGGGTCAGGGACTGGGCGCCGGCATAGGCCGGCATCTGCACCGCGAGCCAGCCGCCCGGCGCCAGGCAGCGCATCAGCCGCGGGAACAGCCGCCGGTGGTCCTGCAGCCATTGCAGTGCCGCATTGGCATAGATCACGCTGGCCGGCTGCGGCGGTTCCCAGCTCGTGGCATCGGCTTCCTGCCACACTGCCGCCACGCCCTGCGCGCGGGCGCGCTCCAGCATCGTCGGCGCATTGTCCACGCCGAGCAGGCGGGCCTGCGGCCAGCGGGCCGCCAGATGCGGCGTCACATTGCCGGGCCCGCAGCCCAGGTCGACGACGAGTCCGCACGCCAGGCCGGGAGGCAGGTCGGGAATCCGCGCCAGCAGGTCGTGCGCCGGGCGCTCCCGATAGGCCGCATAGCGCAGGTACAGGTCCGGCTGCCAGTGGCGGTCCGGCGCCGCCAGCCCGGATGCCGCCATGCGCGGGGCGCCGGCCGCCGGCTCCATCGTCATGCCACCCCTGTGCGCCGGAAGCGCAGCATCAGGTTGTTCGCCGGCATCTCGATCACCTCGCCGAGGCCGAAGCCGGCCGTGTCGAACAGCGCCGCGACGGCTTCCAGGTCGCGCACGCCCCAGTCGGGATCGCGGGCGCGCAGGCTTTCGTCGAAAGCGGCGTTGCTGGCCGCGGTATGGCGTCCGTCGCGCCGGAACGGCCCGTACAGGATCGCCGTCGCCCCGGGCACCAGCACGCGCCCGGCGCCCGCCGCAAGGCCGATTGCCGCCTGCCAGGGCGCGATATGGATCATGTTCGCGCAGAACAGCGCATGGGCCCGTGCCACCGGCCAGTCGGCCGCGGTCACGTCCAGCACCAGCGGCGGCAGGAGGTTGGGCAGCGCTGCCGCCCGGCGATGCGCTGCCACGGATTCCAGCGCGGCCGGATCGGGATCGCTGGGCTGCCAATCCAGATGCGGCAGGATCGCACTGCAATGCACCGCATGCTGGCCGGTGCCGCTCGCGATCTCCAGCAGCAGCGGGCGCGTGTCCGGCCCGGCCGGCTCCGGCATCTCGCCGGGTGCCAGCAGGCGGCACAGGGCCTCGCTGATCGGCGCCTTGTTCCGGTCCGCCGCCGCGGCGATCGCACCTGCGTTCGTCATCCCCATCCCCGGCTGTCCCCCGTTCCCTCGGCACCGGGACGAACGCCGCGTCCCGGTGGGTCCGCAGTCTGGCCCGCGGCGGCCGATTGCGTCCAACCCCTTCTCAAACACCGGCAGCGTACCGATATAAAAAAGGCAAAATGCAATATTCATTGACGCCATATATCGTACCGATATATTTAGATTTGTCTGATCGATCCGTTGCCCGACGGGAGCGCCATGGACATCCGTACCCTCTGCCTGGGATTGCTGACCCACAGCGATGCCTCCGGCTATGAAATCAAGAAGATCTTCGAGAACTCGCTGCAGCATTTCTTCGATGCCAGCTATGGCTCGATCTATCCGGCCCTGAACCGGCTGACCGAGGACGGCCTCGTCCAGTGCACCGAACAGGCGCAGGACAAGCGCCCGGACAAGAAGGTCTATTCGATCACGGCGGCCGGGCGGATGGCCTTCCTGGACGAACTGATGCGGCCGCCTGGCCGGGACCGGTACCGGTCCGAATTCATCGCCACGATGATGTTCGCCGACCTGCTGCCGCCACGCCATGTCTCCGACCTGATCGACAGCCGGGTCAGGGAATACCGCCAGATGCTGGCGGACCTGCAGCGCGGCTGCGCGGCGGGGGATACCGGGGCGACCTTCGTCGCCGGCCTGGGCCACGCCATGTACAGCGCCGGCCTGCAATACCTTGAAGACAACCGTCATCTCGTCGAGGGCGAGGCGCTGATGGCCAGCGCCTCTTCGGCCGCCGACTGACCGGCACAACCGGCGGGGACAGGGCGCGCGCCGCGATGCGCCCCGCCCCCGCAGCCAGAAGGATCCCGTCATGCTTCGCAGCTATCTGATCGCGATCGTCCTGGCCGTCGCGGCAGTCGCGTGGATCGCATCCGGCGAACTCGGCTTCACGGCCGACAATTCCAGCGGCGAGCCGGCGGCCGACGCTGCGGCCGCGCCGGGCGCCGTGGCCGAGCCGATCCTGCCCGCGGTGCGGACACGGACGAGCACGGCCTCGCCCTATCGCCAGCGGGTCGTCGTACGCGGCCGGACGGAAGCGGTGCGCGAGGTCGACCTGAAGGCGGAACTGCCCGGCCGGGTGGCCGAGGTGCTGGTGCCGAAGGGCAGCGCGGTGACCGCGGGCCAGCCGATCATCCGCATCGCCCTGGACGATCGCGAACTGCGCCTGCAGGAGGCCCGTGCCAACCTCCAGCAGCGGGAGATCGAGCACAATGCCTCCTCCAGCCTGAACAAGAAGGGCTACCGCGCCGACGCCTCGCTGGCGCAGGACCGCGCGGAGCTCGACGCCGCCCGGGCGCGGGTCAAGGCGATGGAGGTCGAATTGCAGAAGCTGGTGATCCGGGCGCCGTTCGACGGCCTGCTGGAGGATCGCTGGGTGGAGCTTGGCGCCTTCGTCGACAAGGGAACGGCCATCGCGCGGATCATCGACCAGGATCCCTTCCTGATCGTCGGCCAGGTCTCGGAGGCAAGCGTCGGCAGGCTGAGCACCGGCGATGTCGGACAGGCACGGCTCGCCACCGGGCAGGTCGTGGAGGGCCGCATCCGGCGCATCGCCAGCAGCGCCGACAGCGAGACCCGCACCTTTCGCGTGGAGCTTGAGGTCGCCAACCCGGAGCGCCGCCTGCTGGAAGGGGTGACCGCCGACATGGCCTTCGATATCGGCTCCGTCATGGCGCATTTCATCACCCCGGCAATCCTGACCCTGGACGACAGCGGCGCGGTCGGCCTGCGCACCATCGACGCCGACGGGCGCGTGCTCTTCCGGCCGGCGGCGATCCTGGGCGACGAGGGCGACGGGGTCTGGGTCGCGGGGCTGGCGGACGAGGCGGAACTGATCACCGTCGGCCAGGAACTGGTCCGCGACGGCGACGAGGTGCGCGTCGTGCGGGAGCAGCCGGACAGCTGACCGCCTGGCGGGGCAGCGCGCTGCGGCGCCGGGCAAGCCCGCAGGGGACCGCCTGCAAAGGTGAACTGGGGAACCGATGAACGCCATCATCAATGCAGCGATGAACAGGTCCCGCATGGTCCTGATGATGCTGCTGCTGATCCTCGCCATGGGGCTCAGCACCTACCTCACGATTCCCAAGGAATCCGACCCGGACGTCCCGATCCCGATCATCTATGTGCTGGTCCGCTACGACGGCATTTCCCCGCAGGATGCCGAGCGGCTGCTGGTGCGTCCGCTGGAGAAGGAGCTGAAGTCCATCGAGGGGGTGAAGGAGATGCGCTCCACGGCCGCGGAAGGCCTGGGCAATGTCCTCCTGGAGTTCGAGGCCGGCTTCGATTCCGACAAGGCATTGGACGATGTCCGCGCCCAGGTGGACATCGCCAAGCGCGACCTGCCTGCGGAAGCCGACGAGCCGGAGGTGCACGAGGTCAATGTCGCACTGTTCCCCGTCCTGGTGGTCAACCTGTTCGGCGACCTGCCGGAGCGGCAACTGATCCGCATCGGCCGCGACCTCCGCGACAACCTGCAGGGCCTCACCGGCGTGCTGGAGGTCGCCATCGGCGGCGACCGCGAGGACCTGCTGGAAATGGTGATCGACCCGGTCAAGCTGGAAACCTACAACATCAGCCAGCAGGAGCTGATCAACACCGTCACCCGCAACAACCAGCTGATCCCCGCCGGTGCGATGGACACCGGCTCGGGCCGGTTCTCCCTTAAGGTCCCCGGCCTCGTGGAGGGTGCCGAGGATGTCATGAACCTGCCGATCAAGGTGAATGGCGATGCGGTGGTCACCCTGCGCGACGTGACCGTGGCGCAGCGGACCTTCAAGGATGCCACCAGCTATGCCCGCACCGACGGCCGCAACGCCATCGCGCTGGAGGTCAAGAAACGCATCGGCGAGAACGTCATCCAGACGATCGAGAATGTGAAGCGCATGGTGCAGGAGGACAGCCGCGCCTGGCCGCCGGGCCTGCAATACGCCTTCACGCAGGACGCCTCGACCCAGATCCGGACCATGCTGGGCGATCTGCAGAACAACGTGATCTCCGCCGTGCTGCTGGTGATGATCGTGGTGATTGCGGCGCTCGGCGTGCGCTCGGCGCTGCTGGTCGGGCTGGCGATCCCGACCTCCTTCCTGATCGGCATCCTGACCCTGTCGCTGGCCGGCCTGACCGTGAATATCGTCGTGCTGTTCGCGCTGATCCTGGTGGTCGGGATGCTGGTCGACGGCGCCATCATCGTCGTCGAGTTCGCCGATCGGCGCATGGCGCAGGGGCTGACGCCGAAGGACGCCTATGCGAACGCCGCCCAGCGCATGGCCTGGCCGGTGATCGCCTCCACCGCCACCACCCTCGCCGCCTTCGCACCGCTGATGTTCTGGCCCGGCGTGGTGGGCGAGTTCATGGTCTATCTGCCGATCACCCTGATCGCCACCCTGACCGGGTCGCTGCTGGTCGCCCTGATCTTCATGCCGGTGATGGGGGGCGTGATCGGCAAGGCACCCGCCGCGCCGTCCGGGAACCTGCTGGCCGCCGGCGATGGCGGCGACCTTGCCGGCCTGACCGGCGCGACCGCGATCTATGCCACGGTGCTGCGCTGGGCGACCCGGCGGGCAATCCTGGTCGGCGCCATCACCCTGGCAACCCTGGTCGGCGTCTGGACCTGGTATGGCAGCCATGGCAACGGGGTCGAGTTCTTCCCCGATGTCGAGCCCGAGCAGGCGCTGGTCTATGTCCATGCACGCGGCAACTACTCCACCGACGAGAAGGACCGGCTTGTCCGCGACGTGGAGCGCCGCGTCCTGCAACTCACCGACTTCAAGTCCGTCTATGCCCGAACCGGCGCGCCGGCGGAGGGGCAGGACGTCTCCCCCGACGTGATCGGCACCATCCAGCTGGAATACAAGGAATGGGACCAGCGGCGGCCCTCCGACGAGGTGCTGGCCGATATCCGCGCCCGGACGGCCGACCTCGCGGGCATCGTGGTGGAGCCCCGCGAGCCGGATGTCGGCCCGCCGACCGGGAAGGACGTGCAGCTGCAGTTCTCCAGCCGCTTCCCCGCGCTGCTCGACCCGGTCGCGGACAAGGTGCGCGCCTACATGGAGACGGTCGACGGGCTGGTCGACCTGGAGGACAGCCGCCCGCCGCCGGGCATCGATTGGGAACTGGTCGTGGATCGCGAGAAGGCCGGCCGCTTCGGCGCCGACATCGCCTCCATCGGGGCCATGGTCCAGCTGGTCACCAACGGCATCATGGTCGGCGAGTACCGGCCCTATGACGCCGACCAGGAGGTCGAGATCCGCGTCCGCCTGCCCCGCGACGCGCGCACCTTCGACCAGCTCGACCGGTTGCGGGTGGTGACCGAGATGGGGTCGGTGCCGCTGAGCAATTTCGTCGAGCGCCGCGCGATCCCCAAGGGGGGCGAGATCAAGCGGGTCGACAGCCGGCGGGTGGTCACGATCCGCGCGAACACCGAGCCCGGCGTGCTGCCCGACACGAAGGTGCAGGAGATATCCGCCTGGCTGCAGCAGCAGGAACTGGACAGCCGCGTCAGCTGGACCTTCAAGGGCGCCGACGAGGAACAGCAGAAGGCGCAGGCGTTCCTGTCCCAGGCCTTCCTGGTCGCACTGTTCGCGATCGCCATCATCCTGGTGACCCAGTTCAACAGCTTCTATCACGCGTCCCTGGTGCTGACCGCGGTGATCATGTCGACGATCGGCGTGATCGTCGGGCTGATGGTGACGGGACAGACCTTCGGCATCGTGATGACGGGGATCGGGATCATCGCCCTGGCGGGAGTGGTGGTGAACAACAACATCGTGCTGATCGACACCTTCCGGCAGCTGCGCGACTCCGGCATCGACCCGATCGAGGCGGTGATCCGGACCGGCGTGCAGCGCCTGCGGCCGGTGGCGCTGACCACCATCACGACGGTGGTCGGCCTGATGCCGATGGTGCTGCAGGCCAATATCGACTTCACCACCCGCACCGTCAGCATGGGTGCGCCCTCGACGCAATGGTGGGTGCAGCTGGCCACCGCGGTGGCCTTCGGCCTGGTCTTCGCCACCCTGCTGACCCTGGTGTTCACGCCGGCCATGCTGGCGCTCGGCGCGCGGGTCACCGCCGCCCGGCATCGCCGGCGCGACCGCCGCGCGGCCCGCCGGGGCGCGGGCCGGCCCGCGCCGGCGGAATGAAGCGGGCACGCGGCCGGCCGGAGGCCGGGCCCCGCCCCGGTCAGGTCGCGGCAGGCCGTCCGGCAGGCGGGTCCGGGCGGCCATCCTCCATGGCATCCGCGTCCGGATCGCTCTGCTGGCGCGTCCACAGACCGGCATAGGCACCGCCGCGCTCCAGCAGCGCGGCATGGCTGCCACGCTCCACGATGCGGCCGCCGACCAGCACCAGGATCTCGTCGGCATCCACCACCGTGGACAGGCGATGGGCAATGACCAGGGTCGTGCGCCGGGCCGCCACGGTCTCCAGGCTGGCCTGGATCTGCTTCTCGGTCTCGCTGTCGAGCGCTGAGGTGGCCTCGTCGAAGATCAGCACCGGCGGATCCTTGAGGACCGCCCGGGCAATCGCCACCCGCTGCTTCTCGCCGCCCGAGAGCTTCAGGCCGCGTTCGCCCACCAGGGTGTCGTAGCCATCCGGCAGGCCGGCCACGAAGTCGTGGATCCTGGCCGCCCGGGCGGCCGCCTCCACCTCCGCATCGGAGGAAGCGGGCCGGCCATAGCGGATGTTGTAGCGGATGCTGTCGTTGAACAGCACGGTGTCCTGCGGGACGATGCCGATGGCGCGGCGCAGGCTGTCCTGGGTGACCTGCCGGATGTCCTGGCCGTCGATCTCCACCGACCCGCCGGAGATGTCGTAGAAGCGGTACAGGATCCGCGTGATCGTCGACTTGCCCGCCCCCGAGGGGCCGACGATCGCGATCCGCTGGCCGGGCGGCACGTCGAAGGAGATGCCGTGCAGGATCTCCCGGCGCGGGTCGTAGGAGAAGACGACGTCGCGGAACCGGATCGCCGCGGCACCCACCTCCAGCGGCGCCGCATCGGGGGCATCGCGCACTTCCGGCGGGGTATCGACCAGGTCGAACATGCGCTCCATGTCCACCAGGCCCTGCTTGATTTCCCGATAGGCGAAGCCGAGGAAGTTCAGCGGCATGAACAGCTGCATCAGGTAGGTGTTCGCGGTGACGAACTCCCCGATGGTCAGGTTGCCCCGCATCACGCCCAGCGCGGCCAGCAGCATCACGCCGCCAAGCCCCGCCGCGATGATGGCCGCCTGGCCGGCATTCAGCGCCGCCAGGCTGCCGCGGCTGGCCACTGCGGCCCGGGCATAGGCCCGCATCGCTCCCTCGAACCGGTCGATCTCCAGCTTCTCGTTGGCGAAGTACTTCACCGTCTCGTAGTTCAGCAGGGAATCGACCGCCTTGGTATTGGCTTCCGCATCCCGGTCGTTCATCGATCGCCGGAACTTCAGCCGCCACTCGGTCGCAAGCAGGGTGAAGCCGACGAACCCCGCCACCGAGCCGAGGGTGATCAGCGCGAACCAGATGTCGAAAAGCTCCGCCAGGATCACCACCACCAGCAGGATCTCCAGCAGGGTCGGCACGATATTGAACAGCATGAAGGTCAGCACGAACTCCATGCCCTTCGTGCCGCGCTCGATCACCCGGTTCAGCCCGCCGGTACGGCGCTCCAGGTGGAAGCGCAGCGACAGCGCATGGAGATGGCGGAAGGTGTCGACCGCGCTCTGCCGCACGGCCGACTGCGCGACCCTGGCAAAGACGAAGTCGCGCAGCTGGGCGAAACCCTGCATGCCGAAGCGTGACAGCGCATAGGCCAGGATCACCCCGAGCGGCAGGGCCACCGCCGTCTCCGTGGCGCCCTGCGCCGGCGACAGGGCGTCGACCGTGCGGCCATACAGGATCGGCATGATCACCGTCGCGAGCTTCGCGCCTGCCAGGCTCAGCACCGCCACCACGACACGGATCCGCAGGTCGCGCCGTCCCTGCGGCCAGAGATAATGCCAGAGCCGCCCGACGGTCTGCTTCAGGCTGCGCGGGGAAGACGGCTCCTCGTCGCCCTCCGGACCTGCCTCCGCCGCATCGGGCCGGGCCGGGTCTGGGCGAGCCGGGTCTGGACGAGCCGGGTCTGGGCGCACGGGGTCGGTCCGGGATAGGTCGGGCAACCGCCTCAAGAGCGGCACCCGCGGCCCGGCATGGCGCAACGGACAACCCGGGCCGGGCTGCGCCCGCCCGGCCCTGACTCGGTATGGGGCATCAGGCTCATTCGAACAATCGGCTTCCCGCCGTTAGGCTTTCGGGAACGGACTTGAGGATATAGTCCGGTATGGGAAAAAGGCTGCAGCGAAAAGGCCGCTGGCAAACGGGCATCGTTCAATGAGTGACAAGACAATTCTGGAAAAGACCGAGGACCGGCTTGCCGGGCTCTCCCTGACCCTGCCGACCGTGTTCACGTTCGTCTGGCAGGGGCGGCGGGTGCAGGTCAGTTGCGACAACAAGGGCGATGACATGCAGTTGACCGCGATCGCCGATCTCGGCCCCCTGCCCTTCACGTCGGAGGCTGCCGACCAGCGCAACCGGCTGAAGGGCCTGCTGCGCTGGCAGAGCCGCCGGGCGGAGCGGCGCCTCGCCCTGCATCGCGGCCGCCTCGCCCTGATGCTGCGGCAGCCCTTTCCCGGCCCGGTCAGTGCCGATGCCATCCTGGCGGAGACGGTCGCCCTGCTGCTGCAGGGCCGCCCCATGGCCCGCCTGGTCGACGAGGTGCGTACCGGCCGGATCTAGCCCGGACATGCTTCCTTTCACCCGACGGGCGTCACTCAGCCCCGGTCGGCGGCGGGCGACTCGGCGGGCAGGCTGAAGATCTGGCCCGGATAGATCAGGTCCGGATTGCGGATCTGCTCGGTGTTCGCCTCATAGATCACGGTATAGCGCGGCCCCTCGCCGTAGATGCGGCGGGCGATACGCCACAGGCTGTTGCCCGGCTGCACGATGACGCTCCGGTCGCTCAGGTCCAGGTCCCGGAAACTGGCGCGGCTGAACGGGAATTCCACCCGCGACTTGACCACGCCGCGGTCGCCCACCTGGTCGAGCCGCAGGGTCTGCTGTCCCAGCGGCACCTTGTCGTCCACCAGCAGCGACCAGCGCCCTTCGCTGTCGCTGTGGACCTGCCCCACCGGCGCGTTGTTGGCATAGATGTTCACCCGGGTGGAGGGCTCCGCGCGGCCCGACAGGATCAGCTTGCCGGCCTCGTCATAATCCACCGTGTCCAGGCGCAGGTCGCCGCCCGGGCCGGTCGTCCCGGGAAGCTGCAGGATGCGGCTGGGCCGGTTCTCGCGGTCGTCGGTGCGCAGCGCGATGATCGGCCCGCGCTGGCCCTCGTTCTTGCCGCAATCCGGCACCGAGACGATGACCCCCTCGCTGCCCTGCACCGCCGGCCCGCCCTGGGCCATGGCCGACAGGCGCATTTCGCCCGGGCCGGGGCGCAATGGCTGGTCCGGGATCAGCACCCATTCGCCTCGCCGGTCCGCCATCACCTCGCCCAGGCGGTCCTCGCCGAGGCTGACCACCACCAGGGCGCGCGGCATGGCCCGGCCGGCAATCACGGCCCGGCAATCCTGGCTGATCCGGACGATGTCGAAGCTGGGCAGCGGCGCCGAGACATCGCCTCCGCCGGCCCTGGTCTGCCGCTCCCGTGCGGCGGTCTCTTCCGGGGTTTCCGGCCGCGAGGCCACCTGCATCTGCGTCCGCCGGTCCGGCTCGGCCGTTTCAGGTGCCGGCCTTTCGGGCGGCGTCGCCGCGGCCTGCCGGCTTCCCTCCCCGCCTGCGCCGTCCTGGCCGGCGGTGGCCCGGCTGGTCGCGGTCCGATCGGCCGCTGAGCGTTCCGGGTCGGCCCGATCGGTGGCGGTCCGGCTTGCGGCGACAGTGTCGCCATCGCCTGCGCCGCCGCCGGACTCATCCGTGCCACTGTCCTTTGCCGCGCCATCCGTTGCCGCGCCGCCCGTTGCTGCGCCGCCCGTCGCCGCGCCGTCCTTCGCCGCGCCATCCTTCGCCGCGCTGTCCTGCTGCTGGACCGGCCGGCGCTCGGCCAGGCTGCTTGCGGCACTGGCGACGGCGTCCGGTGCCTTGGTGACTTCCGCGATCCTGCCGGTATCGGCGGGGTTCGTCTGTCCGGTTCGGGAGGGCGCGGACGCATCCTCGCGCCCCGGGGCCACCTCGGTGGCAGGCTGGGTCGCGGTGGCCGGCGTCTCGCCGCTCCGGTCCGCGGCCGACACGACCGCGGCGGCGGATCCGGACTGGCGCACCGCCTGGCCCTGCACTGGCGTGCCGGCACCGGCCTGGGCGGGGGCCGCATCGGCGGCCTGGGACGGGGTGTCGGCGGCGTCCCTGTCGCCGCCCCCCTCGGCGCCCGTGGCCGCGGCCTTGTCGTCGACGGCCGGCGGCGCCCCGTCGGCGGATGGGGCGGTGCCGGCGCCTTCGACGGGCGGCGTCTGCCGATCGGCCATCTGGCCATCGGACGCATCGTCACCGCCCAGCCAGAAGAACAGCGCGATCAGGATCAGCACAACGATCCCGCCGGCAATGATGACGCGATTCCGAGTCACTCAGAAAACTCCGTTACGTAGACGATACCGCGACGAAACGGCCCTGCGCTGCCCATACGCAATCTGGAAGCCCCGTTTTCCCCGCAGAAGCATTATCCTTCAGTTCAGCCCGATGCGAAAGCAGGGCCCAACCGGACGGGGGATCGACTGGAATGGCGGACAGGATGACGGAGCAGCCCCACCCCGGGCAGGCCAACCGGACGGTGCGGATCTGGGACCTGCCGACCCGTCTGTTCCACTGGCTGCTGGTGCTGCTGCTGATCGTGTCCTGGGTCTCCGCGGAGAACGACGCCCAGGACATCCATGCGACAAGCGGCTATCTGCTGGCCGGCCTGCTGCTGTTCCGCCTGTGCTGGGGCCTGGTGGGCAGCCGCACCTCGCGCTTCGCGGATTTCGTCCGCGGCCCCCGGTCGGTGCTGGCCTACCTGGCCTCCATGGGGCGCGGCACGGCGCCGCGCTGGCACGGCCACAACCCGGCCGGCGGCGTCATGGTCGTCGTGCTGCTGCTGGCCGTGGCCGCACAGGTGGGTACCGGCCTGTTCGCCAACGACGACATCCTGTTCGAGGGGCCGCTGCGGCAGTTCGTGTCGGACGACCTGTCCGCGACCCTGACCGGCCTGCATCACCGGATCTTCAACATCCTGCTCGCCCTGGCGATCGTGCATGTGACCGCCGCCCTGCTCTACTGGGTGGCGAAGCGCGACAACCTCATCCTGCCGATGATCACCGGGCGGGCGAACCTGCCCGCCGGGCCGGACAAGCCGATGGTGAACAACTGGCTCGGCCTGGCGGTCCTGCTGGCGCTGACCGCGGCGACCTACCTGGTCCTGGACGCGCTGCAGCCGTTCTGACGGGCAGCCGTCGGGGCGCGCCGGGCGCGCCCCGACAATCGCCGGCGGATCGCCAGCGCGGCCGGCGCCGCTATTCCTTCTTGGCGCGGAACTTGTCGTGGCAGGCGCCGCAGGTTCCGCCGAGGGCCTTCAGCGCCGCGCCGGCAGCCGCGGCATCGCCGCCATCGGCCACCACCATGGCCAGATGCTTGGCCGCCTTGCCGTTGGCGTCGGCCGCCGCGGTAAATCCGTCCCAGTCGGTCCAGATCGTCGGCAGCGCCGCCGTATCGCCCTCGCCGGAGCCTTTCGGGAACATCCCGGGGATCTTCGCGGCCCAGGCGGCGATCGCTTCCGCCCGCGGCTGCATCGCCTTGACATCGCCGCCCTTCAGCGACGCAGCCATCGCCTTCATGTTGTCGACGTTCTGCTTGAAGCCGGCCTGGCGCTCCTTGATGACGTCCTGCGCCATGGCAGCCCCGACGCCGGCCGTCACCGCAACGGCCAGCACGGCCGCCGCGAGGGTCCTGAGTCTTGTTGGCTTCTTCATTTCGATCTCCCCGATCCCTTGCTTTGCCGTCGCCGCATTCGTTTCGCGGCAAGACTGGCTGCCGGGCCCGGCGGCCCCGCATGCCGATTAGGCGGGCAGCGCCCCGCAAGCGGCAAGACCGCCGGGCGCAGGTCACGGGAACGTGTTCGGCATCCCGATGCCACTGGACGGGTGGAGCCTGCCCTTCTATGTCATCGCTTTCGTCCACCAGGGAGCCTGCCGTGCCTTCGGATATCCGCACCGTCTGTGTCTTCTGCGGCTCCCGCGCCGGCCATGACCCCGCCCATGCGGAGGTCGCCCGGCAACTCGGCCGGCGCATGGCGGAGAATGGCATGACCCTGATCTTCGGCGGCGGCAAGGTCGGGCTGATGGGCGTCATCGCCGACGCCGTGCTCGGCGCCGGCGGCACCGCGATCGGCGTGATCCCCCGGCTGCTGGAGGAGATCGAGGTCGGGCATACCGGCCTGTCGACCCTCGAGGTGGTCGAGACGATGCATCAGCGGAAGGAGCGCATGTATGCGCTGTCCGACGCGTTCGTGGTGCTGCCCGGCGGCATCGGCACCCTGGACGAGGCGTTCGAGATCCTGACCTGGCGTCACCTGCAGCTGCATGCCAAGCCGATCGTCGTGCTGGACCGGGCCGGCTACTGGCGTCCGCTGGCGGCCCTGCTCGACAATGTGGTTGCCGGCGGCTTCGCCGGCAGCGCGGTCCACGGCTATCTCACCTTTACCGAGGATGCCCAGGGCACGATCGAGGCGCTGACCCGTCCCGCCCCGACGGCCGCTGCACCCAGCCATCCGCTGGACGACTGAGGGGCCGCAACCGGTGGGCGGTTTTCCGCGGGCCGGTGCCAATGCTATAAGCCGGCGCGACACCCGGCAGCATCGGCCGGCAGGGCGCCTGGCCCCGGCCCGGACGCCGCCGACCCGTCCACCACCGGACCCTTCCACCAGTGGCGCGAACCGCCCCTGGCACGTTTCACCACCGGGGCAATGTTCACCATTGGCCCTGTCACTGACATCCCAATCCAGCACCGAGGGGGAGCATGAGCAAGATCAAGGTTGAGAACCCCGTTGTCGAACTCGACGGCGACGAGATGACCCGCATCATCTGGCAGTTCATCAAGGAGAAACTGATCCTCCCCTACCTGGACGTCGACCTGCTCTATTACGACCTGGGGATCGAGGCGCGCGACAAGACCGACGACCAGATCACCATCGATGCGGCAGAGGCGATCCGCAAGCATGGCGTCGGCGTGAAATGCGCCACCATCACCCCGGACGAGCAGCGGGTCGAGGAGTTCGGCCTGAAGAAGATGTGGCGCTCGCCCAACGGCACGATCCGCAACATCCTGGGCGGCACCGTGTTCCGCGAGCCGATCATCTGCTCCAACGTGCCGCGCCTGGTGCCGCACTGGACCGACCCGATCGTGATCGGCCGCCATGCCTTCGGCGACCAGTACCGTGCCACCGACTTCAAGGTGCCGGGCAAGGGCAAGCTGACCATCAAGTTCGTGCCGGAAGGCGGCGGCGCGCCGATCGAGCACGAGGTCTTCGACTTTCCCGAGTCCGGCGTCGCCATGGCGATGTACAACCTGGACGGCTCGATCCGGGACTTCGCCCGGGCCAGCATGAACTTCGCGCTGGGCCGCGGCTGGCCGCTCTACATGTCCACCAAGAACACGATCCTGAAGGCCTATGACGGCCGCTTCAAGGACCTGTTCCAGGAGGTCTTCGACGCGGAGTTCGCCGACAAGTTCAAGGCCAAGGGCATCACCTACGAGCACCGGCTGATCGACGACATGGTCGCCTGCGCCCTGAAGTGGAACGGCAAGTTCGTCTGGGCCTGCAAGAACTACGACGGCGACGTGCAGTCCGACACGGTGGCGCAGGGTTTCGGCTCGCTGGGCCTGATGACCTCGGTGCTGATGACGCCGGACGGCAAGACCGTAGAGGCCGAGGCCGCGCACGGCACAGTGACCCGCCACTATCGCGAGCACCAGAAGGGCAATCCGACCTCGACCAACCCGATCGCGTCGATCTTCGCCTGGACCCGCGGGCTGGAGCATCGCGCCAAGCTGGACAACAATCCCCAGCTGAAGACCTTCGCGGAAACCCTGGAGAAGGTCTGCGTGTCGACCATCGAGGCCGGCTTCATGACCAAGGACCTGGCCCTGCTGATCAGCTCCGACCAGAAGTGGCTGACCACCGAGCAGTTCCTCGACAAGCTCGACCAGGGCCTGCAGAAGGCCCTGCGCTGACCCGGCCTGCCGCGCACCTCGCGGCAGGCTGAACGAGACGGGCGCTCCCTGCCGGGAGCGCCCGTATTCGTCTCCGCCCCTTCGGGCGGCTACGCCGCCAGGCCGGCCTTCATCGCGTCCGCCACCGCCTCGAAGGCGGCGTCGATCTGGCCGGCATCGGGGCCGCCGGCCTGGGCGAAGTTCGGCCGTCCGCCGCCGCCTGCCCCGCCCACGGCGGCCGCGCCGGCACGGACCAGGTCCACCGCCGACAGCCGCCCGGCCAGGTCGTCTGTCACCGCCACGACCAGCGCCACCTTGCCGTCATTGGCCGCCGCCAGGGCCACGACCCCGGTGCCGATCTGGCGCTTGATATCGTCGGCCATGCCGCGCAGGTCCTTTGCCGGCACATCGTCCAGCTTCTTCGCCGCCAGGACCACGCCGGCGACATGGCGCTGCTCGGTGCCGCCCTCGCCGGTCGCCAGCTTGCGCCGCAGGGCGGCGATCTCGCGCTCCATCCCGCGGGCCTCCTCCACCAGCCGGGCGACCCGCGCCGGCACCTCCTCCGGCTGCGCCTTCAGCAGGGTGGCGGTCTCCGACAGGGCGGCGTCGCGGGCGGCGTACCAGCGGCGCGCCGCCTCGCCGGTCACCGCCTCGATGCGGCGCACGCCTGCGCCGACCGCGCTTTCGCCGAGGATCTTGAACAGGCCGATATCGCCGGTGCGCCGGACATGGGTGCCGCCGCAGAGCTCGACCGAATAGGGTGTCGCGAGCTCGGCATCGGAGCCCATCGAGACCACCCGCACCTCCTCGCCATACTTCTCGCCGAACAGCGCCAGGGCGCCGGCCTCGATGGCATCCTCCGGCGTCATCAGCTTTGTCTGCACGTCGCGATTGGCCAGGATCTGGCCGTTCACGTCGGCCTCGACCCGTGCCAGTTCCGCCGCCGGGATCGCCGCCGGGTGGCTGATGTCGAAGCGCAACCGGTCGGGAGCCACCAGCGAGCCCTTCTGGGCCACATGGTCGCCCAGGTGGGTGCGCAGCGCGCGATGCAGCAGGTGGGTCGCCGAATGATGCGCCCGCAGGCCGGTGCGCCGGCCGTCCTCGATGCGCATCTGCAGGATGTCGCCGGCCTTCAGGCTGCCGCGCTCCAGGCGCCCGAGATGGACATGCAGGCCGCCGGCCATCTTCTGCGTGTCGGTCACCGTGAATTCCGCCCCGTCGGCGGTGACGAGGCTGCCGGTATCGCCCATCTGGCCGCCCGACTCGCCATAGAACGGGGTCTGGTTCGCGACCACCGCGCCGTCCTCGCCCGCCTGCAGGCTCTCCACCTCGGCGCCGTCGCGCACCAGCGCCTGCACGATGCCTTCGGCGGCATCGACGTCGTAGCCCAGGAACTCCGTCGCCCCGAGCCTGTCGCGCAGGCCCAGCCACAGGGTGCCGGTGGCCGCCTCGCCGGATCCGGCCCAGGCCTTGCGGGCATCCTGGCGCTGCCGCTCCATGGCGGCCTGGAAGCCGTCCATGTCGACTTCGCGACCCTCGCTGCGCAGGGCGTCCTGGGTCAGGTCGATGGGAAAGCCGAAGGTGTCGTACAGCTTGAAGGCGACCTCGCCGGGCAGGCTCTCGCCGCTGCCCAGGCGCTCGACCTCTTCGGACAGCAGCCGCAGGCCGCGATCCAGGGTCTGCTGGAAGCGCTTCTCCTCCAGTTCCAGGGTCTGGGTGACCAGCACCTCGGCCCGGTTCAGTTCAGGATAGGGCCGCCCCATCTCCGCGATCAGCGCCGGCACCAGGCGCCACAGCAGCGGCTCCTCGCAGCCCATCAGGTGGGCATGGCGCATCGCCCGCCGCATGATCCGGCGCAGCACATAGCCGCGCCCCTCGTTGGACGGCAGCACGCCGTCGGCGATCAGGAAGCAGGAGGCCCGCAGATGGTCGGCGATGACCCGGTGGCTGACCTTGTGGGGGCCGTCGGGCTCGGTCCCCGATGCCTCGGCCGAGGCCTCGATCAGGTGCCGCATCAGGTCGATATCGTAGTTGTCGTGCTTGCCCTGCAGCAGCGCGGCGATGCGCTCCAGCCCCATGCCGGTGTCGATCGACGGCTTCGGCAGCGCGACCCGGTCGCCGGGGCTGCGCTGCTCGAACTGCATGAAGACCAGGTTCCAGATCTCGATGAAGCGGTCGCCATCCTCGTCCGGCGAGCCGGGCGGGCCGCCGGGAATGCCGGGCCCATGGTCGAAGAAGATCTCCGAGCAGGGGCCGCAGGGGCCGGTATCGCCCATCGACCAGAAATTGTCGGAGGTGGCGATCCGGATGATCCGCTCCTCCGGCAGGCCGGCGATCTTGCGCCAGAAGCCGAAGGCTTCCTCGTCGTCGTGATAGACGGTGACCAGCAGCCGGTCCTTCGGCACCGCGAATTCCTCGGTCACCAGCTTCCAGGCCAGCTCGATCGCGAGGTCCTTGAAATAGTCGCCGAAGGAGAAATTCCCCAGCATCTCGAAGAAGGTATGGTGCCGGGCGGTATAGCCGACATTGTCGAGATCGTTGTGCTTGCCGCCGGCACGCACGCATTTCTGCGACGTCGCCGCGCGGTTGTAGGGCCGCTGCTCGGCGCCGGTGAAGACGTTCTTGAACTGCACCATGCCGGCATTCGTGAACAGCAGGGTCGGGTCGTTCCGCGGCACCAGCGGGCTGGAGGGGACGACCTGGTGGCCGTGCCGGGCGAAGCTGTCCAGGAAGCTCTGGCGGATCTCGTTGGTACTGGGCATGACGTCTCTTTCGCCGGGTCGGCGCGGGCCATGGCGGCAGGCGCGGCGGACCGCGCCCTGCCGGGACCACAGCCGGGCGGTCGCCGCGGGCTGACTGGATCACAGGGGCGAATGGCCGGGGCGAGCGGCCGGCATTGCGCAGCCAAGCGGCGCCGGGGCTGCGCCCCCGCACGCCGGCCGGCCTGTCGCAATCGCACATAGTTAGCCTTGCCCCGGAGGCAAGTCCACCGTCGTGCGGCGGCTCGGCCCGCGGCCGCGCCGGTCCGCTCTACAGGCGTATGTGCGGGGCCGGCTGCCTGGCGGAACCGTCAGGCCCCCCTCCGGCATCCGGGCCCGCCGGCGGGTCAGACGGCCTCTTCGCGATCCTGCTCGCCATCTTCGGAGGCGTCCATCGCCACCAGGTCGGGATTGAGGCCCGCGCTCTCCCGCACGGCCGCCTCGATCTGGCCGGCCATCTCCGGGTTCTCCCGCAGGAAGAGCTTGGCAGCCTCCCGCCCCTGGCCGATGCGCTGGCTGTCGTAGGAGAACCAGGAACCGGACTTCTCCACCACGCCGGCCTTCACGCCCATGTCCAGCAGCTCGCCGGTCTTGGACACGCCCTCGCCGTACATGATGTCGAACTCCACCACCTTGAACGGCGGCGCCACCTTGTTCTTCACCACCTTGACCCGGGTCTGGTTGCCGACCACCTCGTCGCGGTTCTTGATCGCGCCGATGCGGCGGATATCCAGGCGGACCGAGGCATAGAACTTCAGCGCATTGCCGCCGGTGGTGGTTTCCGGATTGCCGAACATCACGCCGATCTTCATGCGGATCTGGTTGATGAAGATCACCATGCAGTTGGTGCGCGAGATCGACGAGGTGAGCTTGCGCAGCGCCTGGCTCATCAGGCGCGCCTGCAGGCCGACATGGGTATCGCCCATCTCGCCCTCCAGCTCGGCACGCGGCACCAGGGCGGCAACGGAATCGACGACGATCACGTCGATCGCGCCGGACCGCACCAGGGTGTCGGTGATTTCCAGCGCCTGCTCGCCCGTGTCGGGCTGCGAGATCAGCAGATCCTCGACCTTCACGCCGAGCTTGCGGGCATAGCCCGGGTCCAGCGCATGCTCCGCATCGACGAAGGCGCAGGTGCCGCCGGCCTTCTGCGCCTCCGCCACCGTGTGCAGCGCCAGGGTGGTCTTGCCGGAGCTTTCCGGGCCGTAGATCTCGACCACCCGGCCCCGCGGCAGGCCGCCGATGCCCAGCGCGATGTCCAGGCCCAGCGAGCCGGTGGAAACGGCGGCCACATCGATTGCCCGATCCTGCTGGCCAAGCCGCATGATCGAACCCTTGCCAAAGGCCCGCTCGATTTGCGACAGCGCGGCGTCCAGCGCCTTGCTCTTGTCCATTTCGCCCCCGTCGATCAACCGCAAAGAAGTCTGAGACATCGTATCCGCCCCACTATCCCATGGCCGTACGGTCGACGCACCCGTCACCGGACAGGTAAGGATCGGCGACCGAATGATGCAATGTACCGCAAACGTTCCAGGAACACAACGGGCTCAAACATGGCAAATGGCGCCGCCGCCCCTCACCCCTTGCTTGGCCATCGGCTCGACTCGGCGCCGCTCAGGGTCGCCCGCACGGTCACCGCGAGGTCGTTCAGGGTGAACGGCTTCTGCAGGAAGCTGGACGGCATGTCGCCACCCGACAGGGTCTGGCGCACCGCATCCTCGGCATAGCCGGACATGAACACCACGGCCATGCCGGGGCGGTCGGCCACCACCTTCTGCGCCAGGGTCGGGCCGTCCATGTTGGGCATCACCACATCGGTCACCAGCGCATGGATCGGGCCGGCAAAGCCGCGGCTCAGCTCCAGCGCCGCCTCGCCAGAGGCCGCCTCCATCACGGTATAGCCCTTGTTGCGCAGCGACCGCGCCGCGAACAGGCGGACCGCATCCTCGTCCTCCACCAGCAGCAGGGTCTCCCTGCCGGTCAGGTCGCGCGGCGCGGGCGGGCGCTCGGTGCCGGCCTCGGCGGCTTCCTCGGCCTCGGTCCGGTCCTCGGGCCTGGTCGCCGGCAACAGGATGCTGAAGGTGGCGCCATCCGCCCCGTTGCGGTCCAGGAAGACGAAGCCGCCGGTCTGCCGGATGATGCCGTAGACGGTCGACAGGCCGAGCCCGGTGCCCTCCCCCTGCTTCTTCGTGGTGAAGAACGGGTCGAAGATCTTGTCGGCATGTTCCTGCGGCACGCCGGTGCCGGTATCGGCGACGTCGATGCGGACATAGCGCCCCGGCGGCACCAGGTCGCTGCCGCGGTCGAGCGGCGCCGTGACCTCCTGCGCCGCCGTGGTGATGGCGAGGCTGCCGCCCTCGCGCATCGCATCGCGCGCATTGACCGCCAGGTTGATGATCACCTGCTCCAGCTGGCCGCGATCGACCCGGACGATGCCGAGATTGCGGCCGTGCACGATCTTCAGGTGGATGCGCTCGCCGATCAGGCGGCTGATCAGGTGGCGCAGGTCGGCCAGCACGTCGACGACGTCCAGCGGCCGCGGGCGCAGGGTCTGCCGGCGCGAGAAGGCGAGCAACTGCCGCACCAGCCCGGCCGCGCGCAATGCGTTCTGCTTGATCTGCTGGACATCCGCAAAGGACTGGTCGGTCGGCGGATGGCGCTGCAGCAGCAGGTCGCAGAAGCCGATCATCGCGGTCAGCAGATTGTTGAAGTCGTGCGCGACACCGCCGGCCAGCTGCCCGATCGCCTGCATCTTCTGACCATGGGCGAACTGCTGTTCCACCCCCTTCTGCTGGGTCACGTCGACCAGCAGGACAAGCCGCCGCCCCGCCGCCTCTCCGCCCCCTGTCGGGGCGGCGCCGGCGCGGCCGAGATAGAAATGCACGGAGCGCTCCGGGCTGCAGGCGAAGCGCAGGGTCGCCGGATCGCTGCCATGGGCCGTGGCGCCGGCCGACAGCGTCCGGACCAGGGTCTCGCGCTCGCCCTCGGCCACAAGGTCCGGCAGGTCGGTCGCGGCCGCCGATGTCCAGCCGGTCAATGTGCAGAACACGCCGTTGGCGACCTGCACCCGGCCGGCACCGTCCAGCCAGGCGGCCCCCACGGGCAGGTCGTCCAGCACGGCCGGTATCGCCGCGGACTCGCCAGCGGAGCAGAGCCACAGCCGGTCGTCCCCCACATCCAGCCGCAGGCCCACCGCACGCCAATGCGGGCCGGTGGCATCCGCCTCGGCCTCCCGCCAGAGCGCCGGAAGGTCGGCCTCCGCCGCCCCGTCCGGCCGCGGGTCGCCCGACAGGAGGCGCAGGTCCAGCCCGGGCACGGCCTGCAGCGCTGCCAACAGCGCCCGGCCGGCCGGCCCGGCCTCCGCCGGGTCCGGCGGCAGTTCCGGCTCGAGCTGCCACAGCAGCCGGCCCTCGGGATGCGGCAATCGCAGGCAATGCAGCACGGCCCGGCTGCCGTCCAGCAGCTCGACCGGCTGCTCGGCACCGGCGGCAGCGGCGCGCATCCCGGCATCCTGCCAGCCGAGGGCTGCCGGCAGGCTGCTGCCGGGCCGCAAGCCTTCGCCAGCCGCGACCTGCCGCATGCGGCGATTGACGAACAGCAGGGTGCCGTCGCGGTCGCTGACGGCCAGTGCCCGGGGCACGGCGATCGCCGCATCGGCCGCGGCCTCGCGCAGGGTCCCGCCGGCCTGGGCCTGGCCGGTGCCGGCGCCCAGCACCCGCCCCAGGCGCAGCGCCAGGATGCCGGCCAGAACCGGCCCGGACAGGACCGCCAGCAGGACCGTCAGAAGGAGCGGCAGGGACAGCACCGCCTGCTGCAGCAGCAGCACGGCGGCGACCAGCAGGATGCCGATGCCGATGCCGATCGCGAGGACGAGGACGAAAAGGCCGCGGCCGGACTCCGGCCCCCCTGCCCCGGCCCGCATCGGGTCCGGCCGCGCCGCCGACGCGGGATCGAAGCCCTGCCCCGGCTCGGCAAAGGACGGCCGGAGCGGCTGCGCCAGGTCCTCCAGGGAGCGTTGCCCTGCGGCAGGGCCGGTTTCCCGCCGCTCGGGCCCGGGCAGCGTCAATGCACGGTCCGCCGGCGGTCGGCGCGCGCCGTCTCCTCCCGGCGCCGGCTGCTGCGGAGTTCCCCGTCCAGCCGCATGACATAGCCGATCACTTCCGCAACCGCCTTGTACTGCTCCTCCGGCACCTCGCGCCCGACATCGATCGCATAGAGCGCGCGCGCCAGCGGCGGGTTGCTGACGATCGGGATTCCGTTCTCCTTCGCCAGGTCGCGGATCCGCTTTGCCACCAGGTCGGCGCCCTTCGCGATCATCACCGGCGCGCCCATCTTGTCCTGGTCGTATTCCAGCGCGACGGCATAGTGCGTCGGGTTGGTGACCACCACATCGGCGCGCGGCACCGCCTGCATCATGCGCTGGCGCGAGCGCTCCGCACGCAGGCTGCGCAGCCGGCCCTTGATATGCGGGTCGCCCTCCGCCTGCTTGTGCTCGTCCTTGACCTCCTGCTTGGTCATGCGCAGGTCCTTGACGTGCTTCCAGCGCTGGTAGAGCAGGTCGGCGGCGGCGATCACGCCGAGCACGGCGAGGATCGCGCCCAGCAGCAGCAAGGTCTCGCTGGTGATCATCCGGGTGATCATCAGCGGGTCCATCGTGATGATCAGCGGCAGGATCTCGCGATCCGGCCAGATCACCAGCATCACCAGCGCAACCACCACGGCCAGCTTTATCAAGCTGCGCACGAACTCGATCACGTTGTGGATCGCGAAGATCTTCTTCAGGCCGGAGATCGGCGAGATCTTCTTCAGCTCCGGCTTGATCTTCTCGAAGGTGAAGGCCGGCGGATTCTGGAACAGCTGGCCGGCGATGCCCGCCAGCATCAGCAGGAACAGGATCGGCAGCATCATCAGGGCGACGCCTTCACCCACCCGTCCGGCCATGTTCACCATGTTGTCGGGCGTCACCGCGATCTGGTGCGGCTGTTCGAAGAACGGCGTGAACATGGTCATCATGCCGTTGGCCAGGGGCGTTGCCAGCAGGGCGATCACCGCCGTGGCACCCGCCAGCATGAACCAGTGGCCGACCTCCTCGGACCGCGCCAGATTGCCCTTCTGCTTGGCCTCGTTGAGCCGCTTGCCGGTCGGTTCTTCTGTCTTGGAGTCCTTGTCGTCATCGGCCATCGGCGCCTACCCCTGCTGCCGTTTCCCGCCGGTCATCGCGCGACCAGGAATTCTGCCATGTTCGTCTCCACATGGTCGATGAACCAGGTGAACGCGATGGTCATCGACACGGCCAGAAGCACGAACCCCGAGACCAGCTGAACCGGCAGCGCGATGAAGAAGATCTGCATCCGCGGAATCAGCCGGGTGAGGATGCCGAGCGCGGCATAGAACACGATACCGTAGACCAGGAACGGCGCGGCGATCTGCAGGCCGATGCGGAACGACTCCGCCACGAACTGCGTCGCGATCTCGGCAAAGCCCGACAGGTCGGGCAGCTTGCCGACCGGGAACAGGATGTAGGAATCCTTCACCGCCTCCAGCAGCAGATAGTGCATGCCCGACGTGAACAGGACCACGAGCGCGATCATCGTCAGGAAACTCGAGACCAGCGCCGACTGGGTCCCTTGCGAGGGGTCGTAGAACTGGGCGAAGCCGAGCCCCGTCTGATAGGCGATGACGGTACCCGCGGTGTTCATGGCCCCGAACAGGATCCGGGCGACCGCCCCCAGGAATACGCCAACCAGGATTTCGTTGCCCAGCAGCAGGAACAGGCGCAGCGGCGATGCCGGCAGCGCGGGCAGCACGGGGCCCACCAGCGGGGTCAGGACGAGGCAGAGGCCGATGGCGATGAACAGCCGGATCCGGGTCGGGATGAAGATCTCGCCGATGCCGGGCATCAGCAGCATGGCCCCGCCAACCCGCATGAACACCAGCAGGAACGCGAAAACGCCACCCGGTACGATCTCGTTCAACATGGTCCGGCACCCCCGTCAGGCAGCGATGACTGCCGGCATGGCGCCGGAGCGGGCCGTCGACAATCGCCGGGTCCGGAATGTCGCCGCCCGCGCGCATGGCACCGTGCCGGCCCGCCGGCTATGACAGCCCGACCGCGCGGGCCATCATGCGCTGCATCAGCTCGATCATCGAGGTCATCATGAACGGCAGGAAGATCAGCAGGCTGAGCATGATCGTGACGATCTTCGGCACGAAGGTGAGGGTCATCTCCTGAATCTGGGTCAGCGCCTGGAAGAAGGCGACCAGCACACCGACGGTGGTGGCGACAGCCATGCTCGGCCCGGCGACCGTCAGCAGGGTCCAGATCGCATCGTTGGCAATGTCGAGTACGTCGGCGGTGTCCATACGCGCCCCATATGCTCCATCCGGCCGTGGCCGCACGCGGCGACAGCCCGCGCGAACAGGATGGCAGATTCGGGACCGCCGGGCACCCGGCCCGTGCTGCCTCCCGAGGCATCGGGCCGGCATTCCGGCCGGACCCCGGCTGGAAACCGGCGGGCGGCTGGAAACCGGCAGGCGGCGGGGAACCGGCGGCTGCCGGGCCGCGACGGATCGGTCGGAGTCGCGTGCCGGAGAGCGGCTCTCAGGCGGCGATGCCTCAGATCGGCATCCGGAGGATTTCCTGATAGGCGGAAATGATCTTGTCGCGGACGGCGACGACAGTATCCAGCGCCATTTCCGCGTTGTTCACCGCCGTCACGACGTCGGCAATCTCCGCCTTGCCGGTCACCACGTTCACAACGCCCTTCTCGCTCTGGCGCACGGCGCCGGCGGTGTCGCTGATCGCCTGGGTGACCAGTTCCGAGAAACTCGTCGCAGGGTCGCGGGCTGCCTTGTCGAGGCCGCCGCCGCCCTGCGTCTTGGAAATCTGGTTGAGCGCGTTGGAGTAGGCCTGGCTCGCCGCTCTGACATCCACCATCACAAGAACCCGTTACGTTGTGCAGCCTGCAGGGCAGGCCGCCAAGGGCCGCCTACCGCAGCAGGTCAATCGTTCGCGCCATCATCGCCTTGACGGATTCGATGACGGTCAGGTTGGCCTCGTAGGTCCGCTGCGCCTCGCGCATGTCGCTGACCTCGATAAGTGAATTTACGTTGGGAAGCTTAACATATCCTTGAGGCCCGGCGGCCGGGTTGCCCGGATCGAACTCAAGACCGAACGGCGAGCTGTCGGTGGTGATCCGCTTCACCCGCACCAGGTTCGTTTCGGCTTTCTTGTCCAGTTCGTTGGCGAACGAGAGGACCTTGCGGCGATAGGGGTCGCCCCCCGGCCGGGTGGATATGGAATCCGCATTGGCCAGATTCTCGGAGATCACCTTCATGCGGGTGCTCTGCACCTGCATGCCGGCTGCCGAGATCATCATAGCTTTGGTAAGATCCATGGCCCGTCTCGAATCCGTCGACGCGCCCGGCAACAGCCGGTCCGCTTATTGTCTTGGTCTAAAGGCAAGCCTCTGAAAAGGCAAACCACTTTTGCCTACAGAATCCCACACGATTGGTTAACAAATTCTTAATACGCGCGCAGTTCGGCGGACCGGGGCCAGGCAGCGCCATCCGCGCCAGTCAACGGCTCTTGCCCAGGGCAATCTTCAGAAGCCCCATCTGCTTGCGATACAGGCCCGTGATCGCCTGATAATTGATCTGGGTTTCCGCCACCTTGACGATTTCGGCCTCCAGGTTGACCGAATTGCCCGAGGGCAGGACTTCGAAACCCTTGACCCGGGTGCCGCCATTTTCGCCCTGCAAGGTGCCGGTGGCATGGCTGTCATGGGTCTTGTTCAGGCTGATCCGGTCCAGGTCGCCGCGCATCAGTTCCTTGAAGGACTGCGGCTGCAGGTCGCTGGCGCGATAATTGGGGGTGTTCGCATTGGCGATATTCTCGGCGAGCACCGATTGGCGCTTGTTCAGCCAGTTCAGGCGCCGCCCGATCGCGCTGAGCACCGGTATGTCGTTCAAATCCATTCTGATCTCCGGGGTCGGAGCCGCGATACCGGGTCACTTTGTGCCGTGGCCGACCGATTGGCCGGCCCGGTATCGTTTTCTGCCGGTCCCGGCGCGCCCGCCCGAAACGAGGCGCTGCCGCAGGTCCGGCGCCAATAGCCGCAATCTCTTCGCGCCACCCCGTGGCACGTATAGTGCTTCCTATGCAAGACTTTGTCCAATTCACCGGATGGCGTAGCCGAAGACATCGGGGCCGCGCAGGATCCGGCACCAGGAGGACGCCGCGGCGTCCAGCACAGGGCATCAGACATGGCTTCCCGCCCGCCGAAACCGCCGACCGCGCAGCCTGCGCTTCCCGCGCCGCGCAGCCCGCTGGACCAGAAGCAAAGCGAGCCTTCGTGGCATGGCCCGAAGCCGCCGCGCCGCGGCCCGGCCAGGGCCGTGGCCCTGGAACACAGGCCGGAACGGGGCGATCCCCGCCCCCGGATCACGGCCACCGGCAGCGGTGCGGTCGCGGAACAGATCCTGCAGCTGGCTTTCGCGAACGGCGTGAAGGTGCGCGAGGATGCGGACCTTGTCGAGATCCTGGCCCTGTTCGAGGAGGATTCCCTGATACCCCTGGAAGCTCTTGCCGCCGTTGCGGAAATTCTTGCCTATGTCTACCGGGCCGAGAATCGCGAGGCCCCCGTGTTCGACACCGGCGCCGGTACCGGTGCGCCGTCGCCCGGCGGCGCGGATGGCGCGCGACAGCCGTGACCTCGCCCGGTGACAGGCCACAGGTGACGCGCAGGCCGAATCCGGGTACCAGTCCGGGGAGTTGCCATGACCCGATCGCGATTCGGGCATTGGTTCGGTCGCATCACGCACCGGCGCCGGCATGAACAAGACATCCAGTACACCGCCCCTCGAAGGCACGGCCGGTTCACGGCCGTCCGGCCCTGGTTCGTCCGGCCCTGGCCCGACAGGCACGGGCCCGTCAGGCGATCCCGGGCCCGGCGATGGCAAAGTGCGCGATGGCCGTGGCGCCGCGCTGGATGCGGATCTTGGCGAACTGATCCTGCTGATCGGGCGGATCCGCCGGGACCTTGAAGGCGGCGATCCGCTGCACTGTCCCGACATGAAGCCGCTGGCGCGGCGCGCGGAGCGTATCGTCGGCCTGCTGCCGCAACTGCCGCGCGCAGAGGCGGAGCCCCTCCTGCCGCGCCTGGAGCGGGTGATGCGCGAGCTCGACGCGGTGGAGGCGAGCCTGCTGGAGCGCAAGGCCGTGCTGGACCGCAGCCTCGCGCCCGGCGGCGGCCCGGCACCGGCCGAACCCGGAGCGGAGGGGCGGCACCGGCGGTGATCGGCTTCGAAGACTGGCTCCGCTATGTGCTGGGACTGCTCGCAGTCCTGGGCCTGATCATCCTCCTTGCGCGCGGCTTCCGGATGCTCAGCGAGCGTGGCCTGCCCGGCGGGCGGCATCGCTTCCGCCGGCTGGGCGTGGAAGAATTCCTGCCGCTGGACAACCGGCGTCGCCTTGTCCTTCTGCGCCACGACGAGCAGGAATATCTGGTTCTGCTTGGCCATCAGGGCGAAACCCTGCTCAATGTGGCACCTCGCGCCGTATCGCCGCCGGCAGCGCCGGGCCTGCTTCCCGGCAGCCCGCCGCCTGACGGCCGGCCCGGACCCGAACGGAGCACCATGTCCGTCCCGCCATCCTCCCTGATGCCCCTGCTGCGCCGGCTTGCCGGGCGCAATCGCGATGGCGCCGGCGGCGGCGCGCCCCCGCCGGAGCCGCCGGAGCCGCCGGCCCCGCGGAGCAGCCGGCCGTGACCGTGGCCGAAGGCGGCTCCGCCGTCCCGCGCCGCCGCCTGTGGCGCGCGGGCCGGGTCGGCATCGTGCTGCTGCCGGCGCTGCTGGCCGGGCTTGCCCTGATCCTGGCGACGGTGCCTGCCGCGGCCCAGACCCTGAACCTGGACCTGGGCCAGGACGGCACGCTAACCGGCCGTGTGGTCCAGCTTCTGGCACTGATGACGGTGCTTTCCCTGGCCCCGTCGATCCTGATCGTCGCCACCAGCTTCACCCGTATCGTCGTCGTCCTGTCGCTGCTGCGCAGCGCCATCGGCGTCCAATCGACGCCGCCGAACATCGTGATGATCAGCCTGGCCCTGTTCCTCACCTTCTTCATCATGGAGCCGGTGCTGCAGCAGGCCTATGACGAAGGCCTCGCGCCGCTGATCGACGAGCAGATCACCGAAGAACAGGCTTTGCAGCGGATCGTCGCGCCGTTCCGCGCCTTCATGCTGCGCCATGTCCGCAGCGACGATCTGCAGACCTTCGCCAACATGGCGGGCACGGTCGACCTGGCGGCGACCGACGACCTGCCGCTGCGGGTGCTGATGCCCGCGTTCATGATCAGCGAGCTGCGGCGCGGCTTCGAGATCGGCTTCCTGATCTTCGTGCCGTTCCTGGTGATCGACATGGTGGTCGCATCGGTGCTGATGTCGATGGGCATGATGATGCTGCCGCCGGTGATCATCGCCCTGCCCTTCAAGGTCGTCTTTTTCGTGCTGGTGGACGGCTGGAACCTGGTCGCCGGCTCCCTGGTCCAGAGCTTCGCGGGCGGCGCGCCCTGACGGCGGTCCGGCCGGGCGCCCTGCGCCGCGCCCGCGCCGGGCGATGGATCAGTTGATCGCGTCCAACCCGCCGCTGGACAGACGGTCGCGATAGTCCGCCATGAAGGCCTCCAGTTCGTCGACCTCGGCGATGGCCGCGGTCAACTGGCGAATATCGGTGGCATTGCGCTTCAGGCTGTCGGTGACGATCTCGAAGGCACGCGCTTCGGGCGTGCCCTCCAGGCGCGCCAGGAAGCGTTCCCGCAGGGCATCGATCTTGCGATCCTCGCCATCCAGCGCCAGGGAGATCGCGAGCTGCAGGATCTGCCGCCGGTCTTCGACGGATAGCGGCCCTTCCTGACGGGCGGCCTCGTCGGCAAGGGGCTCCAGGGTCGCGGCTGCCGCCTTCCAGTTCTTCGCACGCCAGTTGATATCCGCCCGCAGGCGCACCGATCGCGGATCGTCCAGGCCGTCCAGCGCCTGCAATGCCTCGGCATAGCGGCCCAGATCGGCGAGCGCGCGCGCGCCGAGCTGGCGCCGCTCCAGCTCCAGGGTGTCAGGCAGGCCGCTCTGGTTGCTGTCCTCAAGCGCGTTCAGCGCCCGTTCCGGCTGCTTGTTCAGGAGGTTGATGACGGCCAGCCGTGCCCCCACCCGCGCGCGCTCCACGCCATCGAGGCGGAAATTCACCTGATGCTCCATGAGCTCCGCCGCCTGCGTCAGCAGGTCGACACCGACCAGGCGGTCCGCCAGCTTGCGGATCATGTCGTCGCCGTCCTCGCCGGTCGGCGTCAGTTCCCGGAAATCGTAGTAGAGCGCGAGCGCGGTGAGCGGCTCCAGCTTGTCGGCCTCGCCATCCAGGAAGAGGTTGCGGAACGCGCGCGCCATATCCTCGGCGACCTCGGCGGAATCGGCGGCGCGTTCCGGGAAATAGACCGCGGCCTGGCGCAGGGTGATCAGCCCCTCGCGGTAATTGCCCTCCGCCAGGTAGAGCTCGCCCAGCTTGCGCAGCACATTGTATTCGAACGTGCCGCCGCGCCAGGCATAGCGCAGGCCGTCGATCTGATCGATCAGCTCCGCGCGGGTGATGTCCTTGTTGGCGAAGTCGAGCTCCGCCTGGGTGTAGAGCGCCTTGACCCGCACCTCGGTCACGCCCGAGGCGGTCGCCCTCTCGAAGGCCGCGGTCGCCGCCTTCAGGTCGTCCAGACCGGCATGGGCGCGGGCGGCGACGAGCTGTGCCCAGGCGCGTTCGGACCGGGTCGGCTCGTCCTGCTCCTGCATCGCCTTCAGTTCGCGAAGGGCGTCGCGATAGGCCTCGACCTCCACCATCGCCATCGCCGCGGCGAGCCGGATCCCGCCGCGCAGGTCCGCCGGCAGGTCGTCCAGCGCCGCCAGGCCGTCGCGATACTCCCGGATCGCCCCATCCCAGTCGTGCCGTTCGGCCGCCAGGACGGCCCGCCACAGGGAGACTTCCGGATATCCCTCGAGGGCCGGGGCATCGAGGTCGGCGGCCGCCATGTCCAGACGACGCATCTGCAGCAGCGACAGGCCGCGGATCGCCCGCAGCTCCGGGTCGAGTTCCGCCAGGCCGCCCTGCATGTCGCGATAGACCTCGACCAGGCCGATAACGTCGGGAGCGAACCGGTATGCGAACAGGAAGCGGATCAGGTCGCGCTGGCGGTCCAGCCGCTGGGCCTCGCCGGCCACCGAAAACGCATAGAGCAGCCGGTCCTGCATTTCCGAGAAGGTCCCCTCGCCGGTCCGCCGCCAGTCGGCGAACCGCAGCAGCCCCTCTTTCGGCAGGCCGGTCTCCAGCCGCGCCGTCTCCGACGCGGCCAGCAGCATCCCGGTGACGACATCGACGGCAATGCCGTTCGGCACGCCACGCACCTGCACCGCATCGGCCCACGGCTTCACCACGACACCCTGCAGGCTGGGCAACAGGGTGAACTGGGCAAACTGGCGGCTTCCCTTCACGCCGAAGCCCGCAAAACGCAGCGGCATGACCAGCAGGCTGTCGCCGACGACCGGGTCGCGCAGGGCGAAGGCCCGCTGCTGCGAGGGATCGATCTCTCCGGTCGGCAGGAAGACGCGCGGCTGATCGGTCGCCGCCTCCACGATCACTTCCAGCGGCGTCGATGGATCGCGCCGGGCGCCCGGCTGCAGGTCGACGACCCAGTCCAGGCCGCGGCGCGCCAATGTCGGCGTCATCACCAGGTCGCCGCGCTGGTCGAGCCGCAGGACCGTGGCCGACGAGCCGAAGTCCTGCCCGCCGCCGCGCAGCAATGCCGGGCGGAGGCTGCGCAGGCTGCCCAGGTCGAGCTGCACCGCCTGGTCGAAGACCAGCCAGAGCGTATCGGCGCGGCGGAAGGCGGCAGCCGCGGCAATGGTCTCGAACGGAAAGGTCAATGTCACGCCGTTGCCGTTCGCTTCCGCCCGCACGATTAGCGACGGCAGGTCGATGCCGGCGGCCGGCCCTGGCTGGGCCGGCCGGCTCTCGAGCGGCGCTCCCGGCATGGCTTCCGCCGACGTGGGCGTCGCCGTGGCCGTGGCCGTCATCGTCTCTGGCGGCGTCGCTTCCGGGGGCGGCATCTCTGCCGGCGTCGTCGCTGTCGGCCTCGTCTCTGCCGGGACGGCCGCCTCCGGTGCCGGCGGCCCGTCCGAAGCGACCGGCCCGGCTTCGGTCACGGCCGGCGGCGTGGCCGGCGCCGTCGGCATGGCCGGTGCGGCGGGGCTCGCGGTTTCCGTCTCCTCGGGCGCCGGCAGCACATCGACCATGACCGCATTGCCGCTGCGGAAGTGACGGAGCCGGTAGCCCGGCCGCAGATCGAGCGTGACGGCCAGGCTGGCGGTGCCGCTCTCGACGAAGGCGCCGGTCACCGGCGGCGGCAGCTGGCGCCGCAGGGAAGCGATGTCCAGCGAGGCCGCCCGGTTGAAGGTCAATGTCGCCAGCGGGCCGTCCCGGGTGACCCGCAAGCCGGCATCCACCGGCCAGTTGAAGATCAGCCGGCTGAAATTCGGCCGCTCCTCCACCGTCACCGGGATCGCGGGCTGGATCGCGGCGGGGTTCTGGGCCTGCGCCGGCTCGGCGCCGAGCAACAGGATCAGGAACAATGCCGGCAGGCGCAGCCGGGACAGCGCCGTACCAAGGCGCCCGGTCGCCGGGCTCGCACGGCCTGCGATCATTGACCGGCCCCGTCCGCCGGGGCGACCGGCCGGACCAGCCGCACTGGCGCTCCCGCCCGCAGCGATCCGCCCGGAGGCGCAGACGACCGTGCGCTGCGGATCACGATGTCGACGCGTCGCGCGAGCTGTTCGGCCCCGTCGTCATCTGCCTCCGGGACATCGCCATCGCCGTCGCCGCGCCCCATCGGCACGATTGCTCCGGTGAAGCCGGACTGCTGCAGGGCTTCCGCGACAGCGACTGCGCGGCTGAGCGACAATTGCCAGTTCGCCTCGAACAGGCCGGCTTCCGCGCCCACGGCGCCGGCATGCCCCTCCACCGCAACCTCGTTGCGCACCGTGTTGAGGATATTGGCCATGTTCTCCAGAGCGGCCCGCGCACCGGACTCCAGTTCGGCGCTGGCAGGCGCGAACAACAGGTCGGTGGGCAAGGACACGACCAGGCGGTCATGCTCGCGGCGGATCTCCCCCGCCCGCAGCAGCGGCGTGGTCGCCGCCTTGGATTCGAGCACCGCGCCCAGATAGGTCAGGTCGGCCCCCAGCGACAGGGTCACATGCGGCAGTTCCGCCGGATTGTTCTGTTCCCCGAAACTGGCGGCCGGGTTGCTGCGCCGCAGGCTGTCCGCCAGCGATTCCCGGATCGCCTGCCAGTTCTTCGGATTGGTCGTCGACATGGCGAACATCAGCACGAAGAAGGTCAGGATCAGGGCGATCAGGTCCGCCATCGTGATCATCCAGATCGGCGCGCGGATCTTCTCGCGTTGCTTCAAGGTCTCCGGTTCCGGGATGCGCAGCCGCTCCTCGCGCGCTGCAGCCCGTCGCCGTTCCATTTCGTCCTGGTCTTCATACTGCGAGTCGCGTCGTTGCGCGCCCGTCTGGAACAATTCCATTGCCGCTCAGCCTCCGCCGGCTCCGGCGGGAACGGCGGCATTGCTGTCGCGGTCGAGCCTCAGGTTCAGGACCGGTCCGTCCCCCGCCCCCCCGGGGCGGGCGGGCGCAGAGGGCCGTGCCGGCGCAAAGGAGACGGAGGCGTTCTTTTCCTCCACCAGGGTGAAGACCTGCATCAGCACCTCGTCGGATGCGTCGGGTGCGATCTCCTCGGCCGGGCGGAGCGCGATGGAGACCTCGGCCCCCGCCGCACCCTCCGCCGAAAAGGCCGCGGCCAGATGGCCGAGCCTGGCGATAGCCAGGCGACGGGTGGGGCCCTCGGCGTCGGACGCGGGGCCAGGGTCGGGCAGGCTGATCTCGAGGCGGTGGTCGACGCCGGGCGGTGCGCTGCGGATCAGCCCGGCGACCTGCCGGATCAGCGGCAGGCGAATCCTGCGCACGGTGGCCCGGCCGCGGGAGAACATCTCGTATTCCGGGAAGCGCACCCGCAACAGGCGGTCGTCGCTCAGCGCGGTCTTCGCGCCGGGCAGGTCGCGGTCGAAGATCGCCTTGATCTCGTCCGACATCTGGCGGGCGGCGGCGTCGGCCTCGGCCTCGAGCCGCTGCCGGGTGTTGGGCAGGTTGGTCGCCTGGTCGCCGCCGAACGATTCCTTGACCCGCTGGATGATGTCCAGGCTGCTCTTCTCGTTCACCTCCGACATGGAGGTCAGCAGGATGAAAAACGCAAGAACCAGGAGGAACAGCGACAGGAATACCATCGTACTCGTGTCGCGCTCCGCCGCCGGCTCTGGATGCGGATCATCCATGCCTAGTCGAAGAAGGCGTCGATATCGTCCTGGCTGTTGCCCTTGCTCGGCAGTTGTGGGCCATTCAACAAGGCTTTCTCTTCATCGTCCTGTCCCGCGGCTGAGGCCTTCCCGTCGCCCGGGCGACGCTGTTCGGCACTGTCGCCCTGCAGACCGAAGGTCTCCGTCAGAGTCAGGATCTTAGCCTCAATATGTCGCAAAGTCGTCACCACCTTGGTGATGCGCTGGCCGGTGATATCCTGAAAATTCGATGCCTCGAAGATGCGGTTGCCGATCAGGTTCAGCCGGTCGCTGTGCGGCCCGGTCAGTTCGCGCGCAATCGCCTGGACCTCCTCGGCGGCATCCAGGAACACGCCGGTGGCCTCCTCGGTCGCCTGTACGACCGCGTCAAGCTGGTCGGCGGCTTCCGGGATCTGGCGTTGCCGGAGGTCGCCCACTTCCAGCGCCTCCAGTTCCTGATGCGCGCGCCGGATATAGTCGGCCAGGTCGCGCAGTTCGTTCTGCAACTCGATATCCGCAGAGGTGATGTCGCCATCCAGGGTCAGCAGCAGGTCGGCAACCATCGAGCCGACCTCGGCCAGCGGCACCGTGCTGCCCTGTTCTGCCTCGAGGTCCTGCAGCCGGGCCTCCAGCCGTTGTGCCAGATTCTCGCCTTCGGTCGGCCGTCCGCCGGCCGCACCAGCGGTCTTCTGGGCCATCTGTCCGGTCATGACAGGCCCTCCCACCGTTTTGCGTCAAAGGGGTACTTGCAGCGCGTCGCGGCGAAGGCCGGTGCGGACACCGGCCAAGGATTGTCGCAGGCTGCACCTGTCGCTGCGTCAGGCATCAGAAATCCCCGAGCACCGCGGTCAGTTTCTTTTTCAAGGTCTCTGCGTTGAACGGCTTCACGATATAGTTGTTGACGCCGGCCTGCTTCGCAGCGACCACGTTTTCCGTCTTGCTCTCCGCCGTCACCATGATGAACGGCGTCGCCTTCAGCGATTCATCGGCGCGCACTTCCTTCAGGAGCTGCAGCCCGGTCATCGGCTCCATGTTCCAGTCGGAAATCACCAGGCCGTAATCGGCCTCGCGCAGCATCTGCAGCGCCGTGGCGCCGTCGGAGGCTTCGTCCACGTTGCTGAAGCCGATCTGCTTCAGAAGGTTTGAGATGATCCGCAGCATCGTCTTGTAGTCGTCGACGATGAGAACCCGCATATCTTTATCGACTGCCATACTTCGATCCCCGCCCCTGCACGCTGTTGTCGGGTGACTGTCCTGGAAACAACGGTCCCGTCCGGATCGGATGGCGACCGCCACGCTAACTCTACCCCCAGGATACCGTCGCGTTGCTGTACGACTGGTTAATGCGCCGGCGTCCAATGGCCAAGGATTGCAAAAACAACGATCGCCCCCGCAACCGCGTGCCGGCGCCGTGGCGCAGCCGCCTTCGCCGGTTCAGCCGGCGGTCCGCCACGGCCCGCACCGGCCGGCCAGGCGTGGCGCGGCGCTCAGTTGGTACCCGGCAGCTGCCGCCGGGTGGCCAGTTCGACAGTGATCTTCTGCGCCCTGTTGGCATCCATTTCGGCCAGGATCGGCGCCAGCGACCGGCTTTTCATGTTCTCCGCGACCTCCAGGAGCACGTTCATGTCGAGGCGTTCGAAGATCCTGGCGGCGTCCTTCGGCTTCATGTTCTGGTAGATCTTCACCAGGGAATCGATCTGCCGCTGCCGCTGCTCGTCATACTTGATCAGCAGGGAATCGATCTGGCTCTCGATCCGCCGCAGCTCGCCGATGCGTTCCTCGATGCGCTTCTCGGTCGCGGCCATCAGGTTCTCGCGCATTTCGATCTGCCGCTCACGGGAATCCAGCTCGTCCCGCCGGCGCGAGAGGTTCTGCAGCAACTCGATCTCGGCCTGGGAGAATTCCGACGGCGAAGAGGAGCCGCGGCCCTCGCCTGCGCCCGACGGACGGCCCTCGCCCAGGGTCCCGGACACAGCCCCGCCCTGCGCGGTCGGGGCGGCGGGAACATCCGCCCCATTGGCGGCCTCGCCATCGGCGCCGGCCTCGCCGTTCTCGGCAGCCTGGGCGCCCGCTATGACCGCCTTGCGCCCCTGCCCGCCAGCAGCGGCACCGGCAGCGGCCGGCTCTTCGGCGTTCGCTGCCGCCGAAAGGGCGAAGCGCCTTGCCGCCTTGTCGTCGGCCGATGGCGGTGCCGCCGAGATGTCGCCCGCCCCGTTCTCCGCGATCGCCATCTTCCTGGCGCCGGTGGCATCGGCTGCCGCTGCCGTGACCTGCGGCGCGGATGGCGCTGCCGTCAGCGCATCCGTCACGCCGCTCCATACATCGCCAACCTTGACGCCCAGAAGGATGAGCGCAGCCACGATCGTGACCGGGATGATCCTCACGACATTCAGCATGTTTACAGTCCGTTCCCCGGCCCGCAGGCCGCCTGCCCGTCCCCGGGCGCTTTGCAAACGCCGTTGCGGCAGTCCGGCCGGCGCCTTGCGCGGCCGATCGCCAGCCCAACGGCCGTCACTTCACCCGCCGCAGCGCCTGCAGCAGTTCGTTCTCCGCCTCCGAGCGCGGTGTCGCCGGCGTCTCGCCGGGCTCGACATTCTGGCCGACGCCGCGCGGCTCGACGCTCGCGGCCGGATTCGCGGCACGGCGCGCCGTCTGCATGCGCCCGTCCAGCTTTTCTGCCATGCGCTCGCCGGCATCGATCATGAACGACAGGTCCTCTGACAGGGCCTGTGCCCGCTTGACCTGGTCCTGCAACCGCGTGGCAATCTCGCCGCCGGCCTGGCGAAGGTCGGAAATGCCGGTCTTCGCCTGCACGGTGGCGCGGTCGAACTCCTGAATCAGGGTGATCATCTCCGACTGCGCGGAGCGCATCACCTGCAGCCGCCGGTTGAGCAGCACGCAATAGGCGATGGTCACCGCCAGCAGCAGCACAAGGATGACGTCGAGGGCGAGAGAGAAGCTCATGAGGCCGCATGTCCGTTGCGCTTCAGCCGGTGATCGACCCGGATGGCGATGTGCTGGCCGACGCGCCCCATGCGCCCGGCTACCATGGGAACGCCGCCGCACCGCAGTTCCACCACGGCGTTCGGCGTGGCGTTCAACAGGACCGTCGTGCCGACCTTCAGGTTCATGACCTGGCCCAGGGTCATCACCTGCTCTTCCAGGACCGCCTCGATATCGACGTCGGTCGACCAGAGTTCGGTGGCGAGATGATTCTCCCAGATCGAGTCACGGCCGAACTTCTCGCCCATGAACATCTGCAGCAGGATCTCGCGGACCGGCTCGAGCGTCGCGTAGGGCAGCAGCAGTTCCAGGCGGCCGCCGCGATCCTCCATGTCGACCCGCAGGCGGGCGACGATGGCCGCATTGGCCGGACGCGCGATCGTCGCGAAACGCGGGTTCGTCTCGATCCGGTCGTAGTTGAAGTCGACCTTGGAGAGCGGCTCGAAGGCGGCCTCCATATCTTCCAGCACGACATTGACCATGCGCTCCACGAGGTTGCGCTCGATCGTGGTGTAGGGCCGCCCCTCGATCCGCATCGCCGCCGTACCGCGACGCCCACCCAGCAACACGTCGACGATCGAGTAGATCAGCGAGCTGTCGACGGTCAGGAGGCCATAATTGTCCCACTGCTCGGCACGGAACACCGACAGGATGGCCGGCAGCGGAATCGAGTTCAAGTAGTCGCCGAAGCGGATCGCGGTGATGTTGTCGAGCGACACCTCCACATTGTCAGAGGTGAAGTTGCGCAGCGAGGTGGTCATCAGGCGGACGAGGCGGTCGAACACGACCTCGAGCATCGGCAGACGCTCGTAGGACACCATCGCGCTGTTGATCAGGGCGCGGACGCCGGACTTGTCGCCGTCGGAATCCGATGATGCGTCGAACCCCAGGAGGCTGTCGATCTCGTCCTGGTTCAGGATCCGCGTGGACTGACCGCCGCCGCCATCGTCGTCGTCGTCGTCATCGCCCTCGGCCATGGCCTCCCATTCGGCAGCCATGGCATCCTGGTCGCCTTCGCCACCGCCGGCCATCTGCTCCCATTCGGCAGCCATTTTTTCCTGATCGACGTCGTCGTCGTCGGAACCGTTTGCCATCCTCGAACCCGCTGCGTGTCGGCGCTTCTGCGCACGATCCTGCTATGATTGTACGATCATTTCCTTAAAGAGGACGTCATTTACCTTGATCGGCCTGACCGCCGTGTTGATCCGGTACAGCAGTTCCTCCTTGATCCGGTACAGCCCTGCCGATCCCGAAACGTCCTCCGGCCGCAATTCCCGCAGATAGATCTGGAAATTGTCCATCACCCGCGGCACCAGCCGCTCCAGGTTGGGCAATGCGGTGGGATCCTCAAGCTCCAGCGCAACGCGCAGCTTGAGATAGCTCGTCTGGCGGCCGCCGGAATTCAGGTTCACCAGGATCTCCGGCAGGTCGTAGAACACCACCGGCCGGTTGGGATCGTCGGCAGCCGCCGTCTCGGCATGGGTCTCGGCTTCCTCGCCGCCGCCCATCAGGCCGTCGAACACCCCTGCGACGAATGCGCCGCCAATACCGCCGAGGACCAGCACCAGCGGCAGCACGACCAGCAGCACGAGGCGCTTGCCGCTCCATTTCTTTTTCGGTGCGCCTTCGGCCTCACCTTCTTCGTCGTCATTGTCTGCCATGGTTCGCTGCTCCGACCCTGCCGGCTGCGCGGCTCATGCGCCGGCCGTCCCGCGGCGCTGCCTGCGCCAGATTCCGCCCCCGGCTTCCGCCGCCATCCTGCGCCTGCCGCCAGGGCTGGAGGTCCACCCCGGCACGACACCCGACAGCGGTGCCCGCGCTCCGCCAGCCGGGATTTTTTTCAGCGAATCAAGGGCTTGTACCATAAAGATACATGAGCTGCACAGCGGCGACAATGAGCCCGGCAGGAACGCCGCCGGGAGGGCCGGCGAACCCGACGGTTGCGCATCCAGGCGGGCGGAATTGCCGGCCGGACCCCGCAAGGCAAGATTTGCATGGCCAGCCGATTCGCCGTGAAGCGGCAACCCCGGACGACCCGGCGGGAACTGCCGCCCCCGCCCAAAAATCCATTCAACCTATTGATTTTTCAGTGTTATTTTTCTGGCACGCCGCCTGCATAAAGGTGGGTCGAAGCGTTCCCTCGCAGCGTTGCGGCGGAACCGGAGACAAGACCCCGCCGGGATGGCCCGGCACGGAGCCGAGATGGAAAACACTGTCTACATCACCCTGTCGCGCATGACCGCCCTGCGCCGCCAGATGGACATCACCGCGAACAACATCGCGAACATGTCCACCACCGGCTTCAAGGGCGAGCGGGTGCTGTTCGAGGAAGTCGTCGACAATCCGGGGACCAAGAACGCGACATCCTATGTGCAGGACTTCGGCCTGGTCCGCGACCTGACGAACGGCCCGCTGGAACCGACCATGCGCCCCCTGGACGTCGCTCTCGAGGGCGATGGCTATTTCGTGATCGCCGGTCCGGAGGGTGAGTTCTACAGCCGGAACGGTGCCTTCACCCTGAACGCCGACGGCGAGTTGACCCATGTCAGCGGCTTCCAGGTGCTCGGCGACAACGGCCAGCCGATCGTGCTGGAAGACCAGACGGACCGTCCGGTCATCGATGCCGCCGGCGTCGTCACCGACGGCAGCGGCAACGAGGTCGGCCGCCTCGACGTGGTGGCGTTCGACGACCAGCGCGACCTGCGCAGCGTCGGCAACACCTTGTTCACCACGGAGGCGAACCCGCGGGCCGCCGAGGACTTCATCGTCACGCAGTTCGCCCTGGAAGGCTCCAACGTCAAGGCGATCCAGGAGATGACGAACATGATCCTGCTGTCGAACCAGTTCATCTCGGCACAGAAGATGGTCGACAAGGACGACAGCCTCGACCGCAAGATGATCCAGAACGTCGGCCGACCGATCTGACGCGTCAGACCGTCGTCCAAGGGTAAAGGAGTAAGGCATGCGTTCCTTGAGTATCGGCAGCACCGGGATGCTCGCCCAGCAGCTCAACGTCGAAGTCATTTCGAACAACATCGCGAACATGACGACGACCGGGTTCAAGCGGCAGCGGGCCGAGTTCCAGGACCTGCTCTACCAGAACCTGCGACGCTCCGGCTCGCAGTCTTCCGACAGCGGCACGGTGGTGCCTGCCGGCATCCAGATCGGTGTCGGCGTGCGCACCTCGGCGGTCTACCGGATCTTCGAGCAGGGCAACCTGGAGATGACGGAGAATTCGCTGGATCTGGCGATCAACGGCCGCGGCTTCTTCCAGATCACCCTGCCGGACGGCAGCACCGCCTATACCCGGTCGGGCACCTTCGCCGTCTCCTCGGCCGGCCAGATCGTGACGCAGGACGGCTATACCCTGCAGCCCGGCATCACGATCCCGCAGAACGCCACGGCGATCAGCATCAACTCCACCGGCGAGGTGTCGGTGAAGGTCCCGGGCAGCGTCGCGGAGAACGTGGTCGGCCAGATCAACCTGGCGATCTTCTTCAACGATGCCGGCCTGGAATCCATGGGCGACAACCTGTTCCTGGAGACTGCGGCATCGGGCACGGCGACGACCGGCACCGCGGCGACCAATGGCTTCGGCGCCCTGCGCCAGGGCTATCTGGAGACCTCCAACGTCAACCCGGTGCAGGAGATCACCAACCTGATCAAGGCGCAGCGTGCCTATGAGATGAATTCCCGCGTCATCTCGACATCCGACGAGATGATGGCGGCGACAAGCCAGCTGAAATGAACGAGGCCGTCATGACCGCCCGACTCCCCGCCCTGCTGACGCGTACCGGCTACCTGCTGCTTGCCACGCTGATCCTGGCGACCGCCGCCACCAGCATGGCCGAGGCGGCCGGTTCCCGGACCCTGGAGCCGGCGCCCCCTGCGGCGTCCGGCGATCGGGCGGCCGCCGAGGTCATCTACATGCGCGGCGACGTCACCGTCGACGGGCCGATGGTCACCCTCGGCGACCTTCTGGTCGGCGTGCCCGACCGGCTGGCCGAGGTTCCGGTCGCGCGCTCCCCGGAGCCGGGCGGCCAGGGCCGCATCCGCACCGACGCGGTCGCCCGTGCCGCACAGGCCCATGGCCTGGAGTGGACGCCATTCGCGCAGAGCCGGACGATCGAGGTCGCACGCCGCGGCCGCCTGATCGAGCAGACCGAGCTCACCCGGGTGATCCTCGAGGCGCTGCGGCCGCAGCTGGACGACGGCGATTACGACCTCTTCCTGAGCGGCCGCATGCGCGACACCTACGTGGCGCTCGACGCCTTCGTGAACCCCCAGGTGGAGAGCCTCGACTACCGCCCCGACACGGGCCGCTTCGACGCCATCCTGCGCCTGACCGACGGTTCCGACACCCGGCCGCTGCGCCTGAACGGCCAGGTGACGGAAATGGCCGACCTGCCGGTGCTGCGCGGACGCATGGTGGCGGGCGAGGTGATCACGGCGAAGGACATCACCTACCGCAAGACGCGCGCCGACCGGGTGCCCAGCAATGTCATCACCGAGGCCGAGCATCTGATCGGGCGCAGCCCGCGGCGCGCCATCCAGGGCGGCAAGCATGTCCGCGCCAACGACGTGATGGTGCCGCAGGACGTCGAGCGCAACGAGATGGTCACGATGATCCTGAACCAGGGCGGCCTGATGCTCACCACCACCGGCCAGGCGCTGGAGTCCGGTGCCCGCGGCGAGGTGATCGGCATCCGCAACCTGCGCAGCAAGCGTGTCGTGCGCGGCGTCATCGTCGGCCCCGGCGAAGTCCACATGCTGGTGGCCAACAACCTGATCAGCGGCGGCGCCCGGCCCACACGGGCCCTGGCCGACGCCCGGCGCTGATCCGCGCACCGGCCCGACGGAACAAACGGCTAAAGCGAAAGAACTGGCAAATGACTTCCACCTCGCGTTCCCCTGTCACGACATTCCTGCCCGGCCCGGCCTCCGGCCGGCTGTTCCGGACGGTCATGATCGCCGGCCTCTGCCTGGGCCTGGGGGCCTGCAACGCAATCGACCGGATCGGCCGGATCGGCGAGGCGCCGGAACTGGCGCAGATCGAGAACCCGACCGAAAAGCAGGGCTACAAGCCGGTCTCCCTGCCGATGCCGCGACCGGAGCCGGTGGCCCATGCGCCGAACTCCCTGTGGCGCCCCGGCAGCCGCGCCTTCTTCAAGGACCAGCGGGCGAACCGGGTCGGCGACCTGCTGACCGTGACGGTGAACATCGACGAGAGCGCGCAGTTCCAGAACGAGACGACCCGCACCCGCTCGGGCAGCGAGGGCCTCTCGGTGCCGGAGTTCTTCGGCTACAGCATTCCCAGCGTGGTGGGGCGCCTGCCCGGCAACAACCCGAACGCCAATCCCGACAACCTGGCGCAGGTCGGCTCGAACTCGGCATCCGCCGGGACCGGCTCCATCGACCGGGAAGAGAATATCAACCTGTCGGTGGCCGCGATCGTCACGCAGGTCCTGCCGAACGGCAATCTCGTGATCATGGGCCGCCAGGAACTGCGGGTGAATTTCGAGGTTCGGGAACTGCTGATCACCGGCATCGTCCGTCCCGAGGACATCACTTCCACCAACGAGGTTCCCCATACGAAGATTGCCGAAGCGCGGCTTTCCTACGGCGGGCGCGGCGTTATCTCCGATGTGCAGCAACCCCGCTACGGGCAGCAATTGTTCGACATCATCTTCCCGTGGTAAGCGCAGCCGCAACCGCCTGACGGGAGAGGGCCGGGTCATCCCGGCCCTCTTTCCGTTCCTGCCCCGGCCTGCCCGTTCCGTCTTCGCCCCATTGCCCTTGGCCATGCCGGTGGGGCTATGCTGCCGCGATGACGCACACACCTCCCGATCGCGACGCCGCCCCCCCGCGCACCGCGCCCCCCGCCCCGGCCGACCTGCCGGACCTCTCCCGCTACGCTTCCGGCAGCGACGGGGTTCCCTATCTGGTGACCCTGCGGTCCGGGCACGACGGCCCGCATGCGATGATCTCCGCCCTGGTCCATGGCAACGAGCTGTGCGGCGCGATCGCCCTGGACCGGCTGCTCCGCAACCGCCTGCAGCCGCGGCGCGGCCGGCTGACGCTCGCCTTCATGAACGTGGAGGCTTTCCACAGCAACCCGCCGCGGCGCTTCCTGGACGAGGACATGAACCGTGTCTGGGCGCCCGAGGTCCTGGCCGGCGATCGCGACAGCCGTGAGCTGCGGCGCGCCCGCCAGGTGCGGCCGGTCGTCGACACGGTGGACCTGCTGCTGGACCTGCATTCCATGCAAAGCCAGGACGCGCCGATCGCGCTGTCAGGCGACTGGCCGAAAGGGGCGAGACTGGCCCGGACGATCGGCGTGCCGGCCACCATCGTCCAGGATCCCGGCCATCCGGCAGGGCCGAGATTGCGGGACTATGCGCAGTTCGGCGATCCCGCCGCGGATGCCGCGGCTGTTCTCGTCGAATGCGGCCAGCATGCCGCGCCGGCAGCGGCGACCCTGGCGCAGGACGCGGCCCTGCGCCTGCTGCTTGCGCTGGACATGATTGCGCCCGCGGAAGCGGAGCGCCTCAATGGCGGCCCGCTCGGCCCGGCCGCGACGCCCCAGCGGCTGGTACGGGTGACCGGCCTGGTCACGGCGGGGCACGGCTTCCGGATGGCCGACGAGGTGGTGGGCATGTGCCCGATCCCGAAGGCCGGCACGATCGTCTGCTGGAACGAGGGCACGGCGATCGGTACCCCCTATGACGATTGCGTGCCGGTGATGCCGACACCGGGCGCGACAAGCGGCACCACCGCGCTGCGGTTCGGGCAGCTGCAGGAGGTCGAGGGGACTGAGGTCTAGCGGGTGCGGGCGGCCAGGGCCCGGGTGGCCGGGCGGGCCGTCAGTCGTCGCGGTGGGTCCGTTCCCGCCGTTCGTGCCGCTCCTGCGCCTCGAGCGACAGGGTGGCGATCGGCCGTGCCTCGAGCCGCTTGATCGAGATCGGCTCGCCGGTCTCCTCGCAATAACCGTACTCGCCGGCATCGAGACGCTTCAGCGCAGCGTCGATCTTGGAGATCAGCTTGCGTTGCCGGTCACGGGTGCGCAGTTCCAGCGACCGCTCGGACTCGGTCGAGGCGCGATCGGCGATATCGGGCTCCTGGACGGTATCTTCCTGCAGGTGCTGCAGGGTCTGGTTGCTCTCCCGCAGGATCTGCGCCCGCCAATCCAGGAGCTTCTGGCGAAAGTACAGCTGCATGCGCGGATTCATGAAAGGCTCGGATTCCGAGGGGCGATAATCGACCGGCACTTCAATACCCATCACGCACTCCGACACAACGCCATTGGACCCGCCAAGCCGGGCGGCCCGCCGGGTGCGGGGTCGCCAAGCGGCGCGGAGTATATGGAGCGCCCCCCTATCGGGCAAGCCACCATGACCGATTGCGGCAAGATCGCCGAAACAGCCCGAATCAGGCCCCGAATCAAGGGGATGAAGCGGTCGTCGGAAGGGAAAACAGGGCGCCGCACGCCGGCGCGGGTGCAACCGGCGGTTCAGCGGCCCAGCTTCGCCAGCTCCACGGCGCAGCGCAGCTCGATTTCCTCGATGATTTCCTTCAGGCGCGGATCGTCCACAGCCTCGCGCTGGGCGCGCAGGGCCGTGGCGAGGGTATCGAGCCTGTCCAGCGGCAGGGCGCCGCTCAGCAATGCATCGCGGATTGCGGCAAGCCGTTCCAGCAGGTCGAAGCCGCGCTTGAGCTGCCGCTTCCGGCGCTCCAGCGCATCGGGAACCTCCTGCAGGGACAGGAGGGCATCGACCTGGGCGATAGGTGTCCCGCCGGCGACAGACTGGGCGCCCCTACCGGCGCCGCCCAGATTGTCCGCAAAGCGGGACGATCCGCTGCCACGGGTCTCCTTCGACGGCCTGTTCGCCGCCGGTCGAAGCGGTCCCGGACCCTCAATCTTCATGTCTGGGTCACCATTCGCCGAATCATCACGCGGCCACCTATAGCACGGCGTTCGCAGGGGCATACATAGCCGCCGCCCTTCTGACCTATGGCCTCCCGCCCGGAAGGGCAATGGGGCCGGCGCGGCGCCGGCACCGGTCGCCGCGACGCCGCGGCCCGCCCGATTTTGCCGCCGGCCCCGGAAAAAGGTGCCGGAAGCCGGCCGATCCTGCCCGCCCGATTCGTTGAAATTCCCATGATTTCAATACCTTGCCATGTGGCACGACACTGGCAACGGGAGCGGCGGAGGCTCCCCGCACAGGTTCATTCCTGCCGGGCGCCGCCACGGGACACGAAATGCCGACCGCCTGTCGAACCCCGGCACGGACGGCGCACTGGCGAAAGAGAAAACTGGGCAATGACGCGCATCGCACATCGACCTGCCGCCCCCGCCACCGGTTCCGCCGGCCTGCGCCTCGCGCTTGGCGGCCTGATCGGCGGGCTGGTCCTGCTGGCGCTTGCGATGCCGGTCCAGGCGGCGACCACCCGAATCAAGGACATCGCGGACTTCGACGGCATCCGCGAGAACATGCTGATCGGCTATGGCCTGGTGGTCGGCCTGAACGGCTCCGGCGACAGCCTGCGGAATGCCCCGTTCACGCGTCAGAGCCTGGAGAACATGCTGGAGCGGATGGGCGTGAACATCCGCGGCAACACCAATTTCCAGACCGACAACACCGCGACGGTCATGGTGACCGCCAACCTGCCGCCCTTCGCCCGCAACGGCCAGCGGATCGACATCAACGTGGCATCGCTGGGCGACGCCGACAGCCTGATGGGCGGCAACCTGCTGGTGACCCCGCTGATCGGCGCCGATGGCGAGGTCTATGCCGTGGCCCAGGGCCCGGTGACGGTCGGCGGTTTTTCGGCGCAGGGACAGGGCCAGACGGTCACCCAGAACGTCCCCACCGCGGGCCGCATCCCGAACGGCGCCATCGTCGAGCGCGAGGTCGGCTTCGACCTGGCCAGCCTGCCGAGCCTGCGCCTGGCGCTGCGCAATCCCGACCTGACGACCGCCCGGCGCATCGCGCAGGCGGTGAACGGCGCATTGGCCGGCGCCAATGCCCGGGCGCTGGACCCCTCCACCGTTGCGCTGGAAGTGCCGCCCGGCGGCCGCACCGACATGGTCGGCATGATGGTCGCCATCGAGCAGCTGCAGGTCACCACCGACACCCCCGCCAAGGTCGTCGTCAACGAGGCGACCGGCGTGATCGTGATGGGCAACGCGGTGCGCATCGATACCGTCGCCATCGCGCAGGGCAACCTGACGATCCGGATCACCGAGACCCCGCAGGTCTCGCAGCCCAACGCCTTCGCGCCCGGCCCCGGTGTGGTCCAGGGCATCGGCGGCATCCAGGGCGTCGCGGAGACCACCGGGACGGTGCAGGTGCCCCGCACCAACCCCGACGGCAGCCCGGCCCGCGACACCGCCGGCAACGTGATCTTCGACCCCGTCACCCAGGCGGTCCCGGGCACCGGCCTGGACGCGATCCAGCCCCAGCAGGGCCTGATCGCCGGCGGCGCGACCACCGTGGTGGTGCCGCGCACCCAGATCGACATCACCCAGGACGGCAAGGACAAGCTGACCGTGGTGAATGGCGGGGTGTCGCTGCAGCAGCTGGTCGACGGGCTGAACGCCCTCGGTGTCGGGCCGCGCGACATGATCTCGATCCTCGAGGCGATCAAGGCGGCCGGCGCGCTGCAGGCCGATATCGAAGTGATCTAGGAGGGCCATGAGATGATCGATCTGACCCCAGGCGCCGGCCCCACCATCCTGATCCCGCAGCAGCAGGCCCAGCCGGCCGCGCTGCGCCAGCAGGACCAGGTCGAGGCCCCCCGGGCACGCCGCGCGCAGCCCGACCGCAACGACCCGGCCTGGCGCCAGGCGGTGGAGTTCGAGGCCGTGTTCCTGAGCGAAATGCTGTCGCACATGTTCACCAAGACCGAGGCGGACGAGCCGTTCGGCGGCGGCTCCGCCGAGCAGACCTGGAACGGCCTGATGAACCAGCAATACGGCAAGTCGCTCGCCAATTCCGGCGGCGTCGGCATTGCCCGGCACGTCTATGACCAGATCCTGCGGCTGCAGGAAGTTTGAGCCGCACCGGCAGGTAGAGGGAAGACCATGACTGCGCAGAGCAATGACCAACACCCGGCCGCGGCCTTCGCCGGAATGCTGCTCGATCTCAAGCCGTTGACCCGTGCCGTGCCGGCGGCGGAACCGGCCCCGGAAGCCCCCGCGCCCGCAGCCCCGCAGGCCCCGCCCAACCGCGGCAATTTCTCGGTCGCGATGGGCGACCTGCTGAGCCTGACGGAGAACCTGACCGAGGCCATGGAGGCGGAGACCGATGCCCTGCGCAGCATGGACATGGACCGCTTCAGCGAGCTCAGCGCACGCAAGATCGGCCTGGCGAACAGCTACGCCACCCTGCTGTGGAAGATGCAGAAGAGCCCCGAGACCCTGACCGCCCTGCCGCGCCACGAGAAGGACATCCTGCGGCGCGCGACGGAGACCATGCAGATCGCCACGCAGGACAACGAGAACGCGGTGCGCGGCGCCCATGAGGCCAGCCAGATCCTGATGAACGCCATCGCCAAGGCGGCGCAGGATCGCCGGCCCACCGCGACGACCTACGGCGCGAACGGCCGCTCCGGCAGCAGTTACGCGGCCACGGAGCGGAGCGCCTCCGCGATATTCCAGGATACCCGGCTCTAGAAAGGGCCGAACGGAGCACCCCAATGACCCTGTCGATCGCCATAGGCAACGCGCTCAGCGGCCTGCGCACGTCACAGCAGGCGATGGACGTCCTGTCCAACAACATCGCCAACGCCAACACGCCCGGCTATACCCGCAAGACGGTTGCGCTGGAATCCGTGACGGTCAGCAATTTCGGCCGCGGCGTGCAGATCGCCGATATCGTCCGCGAGGTCGACGAATACCTGAACGCCGATTTCCGCCTGGCGAACTCCACCATCGAGAAGCTGCGGATCAACCTGCAATATGCCGAGAGCATCGAGCAGCTCTATGGCCAGCCCGGCGCCAACAACTCGATCGCCAACACCGTCACCGACTTCCGCTCCGCCCTGACCGCGCTGGAGACCGCGCCGGAGAACCAGGGCCTGCGCGAGCAGGCGCTGCAGGACGGGATCCGCCTGGCCGACCGGCTGAACACGGAAAGCGCCGCCATCCAGGACCTGCGCGGCGATGCCGAGCGCGAGATCGGCTCGATCGTGAACCGGGTCAATTCCCTGCTCGACCAGATCTCCGACATCAACCACCAGGTGATCCGCGGCACGGCGCAGCAGCAGGACGTGAACGCGCTGAAGGACCAGCGCGCGAACTACGTCAACGAGATCGCGACCTACCTGGACGTGAAGGTCCGGGAATCCGCGGACGGCAATCTGGTGGTCACCACCGGCATCGGCCGCACGCTGGTGGACAATACCGTGACCCACCCGCTGGCCACGACCACCCTGACCAATGTGAACGCCTCGACAGTGTTCAACCCGATCACCATCGACGGCATCGACGTGACGGACGAACTGCGCGCGGGACAGGGCCAGATCGCGGCCCATCTGGACGCGCGCGGCACGAACGACCTTGCCAACCCGGGTTCCCTGGAATCCCGCCAGACGGAACTCGACCGGATCGCCTCCGCCCTGTTCACGAACCTCACCTCCGCCGACCTGGCGACGACGGACACCACCGCCGGCGTCAACGACGATTCCAACCATTTCTTCTCGCCCTACGTCGCGGCCGACCCGATCACCGCCTACAACATCCAGGTGCATCCCGACCTGGTGGCCGACAACAGCCTGCTGAACGACCTGGCTGCCGCCGACGACCTGAACGTCGCGGTCAACGCCAGCTACACCTTCGCCGCGGTGACCAACGGGACCTCCTCGCTGACCGTCGGGTTTGTGGAATATGCCAATGCGATCATCGAGGGGCAGGCGCTGCGCAGCAGCAATACCGAGCTGACCTACAAGCAGCAGGAATATGTCACCAACAGCCTCGAGCAGCGGGTCGGCCAGGTCAGCGGCGTGAATATCGACGAAGAGCTCGCGCAGATGCTGCAGTTCCAGAAGTCCTTTGCGGCCGCCGGCCGCCTGATCCAGGTGACGTCGGAGATGCTCGACAACCTGATCAACATTGTCGGAAGGTGAGTTAAGCCATGCCCATCACCCGTCTCGGCAACGTCGCCCAGAACAATCTGCAGCTGTTCCAGATCCGCACCGCGCAGCTGCGCCTGGCGGACCTGGAGACACAGATCGTCAGCGGCAAGAAGTCCCAGAACTATTCCGGCATCTCGCGCGACGTGCCGGCCCTGCTGGCAGCCGAGAACGAACTTGCCCGAATCAAGCGCTACGAGCAGAACATCGTCACCGCCGAGACACGCCTGGAGCTCAGCGAAGCGAACACCGCCGGGATGCAGGACATCACCGAGCAGATGAAGCAGATCACCAACATCATCCCGGTGGACTACGACCTGGTGGCCGAGCAGGCGCAGAATTTCCTGTCGCTGTTCGGCGACCTGATGAACGCGCAGGATTCCACCCGCTACCTGTTCGGCGGGACCAATACCGGCAGTCCGCCGGTGACCATCTACCTGCCCGGCACAGGCCCGGCGCCGGACCCGGCCAACCCGACCGGCCAGACGATCTTCGGCAGCCCCAATGCGGATGCGGCGAATTCCACCGCCGGCTACCGCTTCCAGATCAATGCAACCGGGCTGGATACCGACACGCAGATCCAGATCAACCAGTCGCTGAACGTCACGGTGCAGTACACCGCGACCAACAACACAGTGCCGGCCACCGCCAACTCGACGAACGCCTTCCAGGAAGCGCTGATCGGCCTCGTCTCGCTCGCCGACCAGAGCAATACGGCGATCTATCCCGCGCCGACCCAGACGGATACGGAGACAGCGCGGAACCGTCTGAACAATGCCCTCAACGGCGTCTCGGGCAGCTACAAGAGCTTCTCCGAGATGCGGACCAGCCTGTCGACCACCAACAAGACCATCGATTCGGTCAAGAACACCTTCTACAACGTGAAGAACATCAGCGAGAACACCATCATCCGGGTCGAGGATGTCGACAATACCGAGGCGGCAATCCGCCTGCAGGAGAACATGGTGCAGCTCGAGGCCACCTACTCCGCCGTGCAGCAGATCTCGCGCCTGACCCTGCTCGACTACCTGTAGACACCAGGCGCCGTCGGCGCCGGCCGCCGAGGGGCATTGCCGGCGGAGCGACCGGCACATGCAGCAGACCAGCTCCGCTCCCTTGCCCCAGCGTCATCCTCGGCCCCCGAGCCGAGGATCCATGCCGCCAGCCTCGCGGCGCTTCGCCGCCGGCGGAGTGGATCCTCGGGTCAAGCCCGAGGATGACGGGATAGCGGGCGCAACAGGGCGACCCGGCGCCGCTGCCCGAGGCGTGCGCCAGCATCTCCCATCCCCCATCCCGCAGCCGTCATCCTCGGCCCCCGAGCCGAGGATCCATGCCGCGAACAGCGCAGCGCCGCGAGGCTGGTGGAATGGATCCCCGCTCAAGGCGGGGATGACGGCGTGGGTGTGGCGGACAAGGTCGCTGCCCCTCTGCCAGTCCAGGCGCGGCCGTGCTGGAACGGGTCCAGGATGCCGACCTGCAGGGGCCTGAAACCCTTCGCGTTGCGTGTGACGACCACCGGGTCGTGAGCCTGCGCTGTCGCCGCGATCAATGCGTCCTCGATCGGCGCGTCGGAGCGACCATGCATCAGGCGCGCCCAAACCCGGAACGCGGCGGCGTCCACAGGCAGGATATTGAAGCCTTGCGCAACCTGCTCGAGCCAGGCTTCGATCTCGGCTGCCTTGGCCCGTGAGGGGCAATGCTACGCGCTCGCCAGGGCCGGCGCCTCCTCCGCCAGGCGCTGGCCGGCGCGGCGGGCCCGGATGATCTCCGCCAGGATCGACAGCGCGATCTCCGCCGGTTCGATGGCCTGCAGGTCCAGGCCCGCGGGTGCCCGCAGGGCGCCGATCCGCTCCTCCGCCAGGCCCTGCTGCCGCAGCCTTTCCGTCAGCACCGCCGCCTTCCGGCGGCTGCCGACGAAGGCGACATAGGCTGCGGGCGCGGCAAGAGCGGCCGCCAGCGCCTCCTGGTCGCGACGGCCCTGGGTGGCCACCACGATGAAGTCGCGCTCCGCCAGGGACAGGGCTGCCAGGTCATAGCCAGGATGGCGCCGCTCCGCCGCCGGGAAGGCGCCGAGATCGGCTTCCGGTGCCGCCACGGTCACCCGATAGCCCAGGCGCGGCGCCAGGTCCGCCAGGGCCTGCGCGATCGGCGAGGCGCCGCAGACCAGCAGCCGCGGCGCGGTCCCCATCGGCTCCAGGAACAGGTCGACCGTGCCGCCGCTGGGGCAGGCGCTGCCGTGCAGCTCGGTGCCGTCGAGGTCGCGCTCGGCGGCGACCTCCTCCTTCGGCCGCACCCGGATCAGGCGGGCGCGGCCGCTCTGCAGCACCGCCGCCGCGCCACGGCGCAGCGCGCCCTGCACGCAGCCGCCGCCGACATGGCCCAGGATCGTTCCCGTTTCGGTGATCACCGCCTTGGCGCCTGCCTTCGCGGAAGTGGCGTTCTCCGTCCGCACCACGGTCGCGACGCAGAACGGCGCGCCGGCGGCACGCAGGCTGGCAATGGTGTCGAACAGGTCCTCGGTCATCGGTTCATATCCGTGCGAATTCCGCCTCCAGCGCCGCCAGGCTCTGCAGGGTATTGGCGGCCGCAAAGGCATCCAGGTGCGGCAGGGCCGCGGCCATGCCGCGCGCCACGGGCCGGTAGTCCCGCCAGCCCAGCAGCGGGTTGAGCCAGACCAGCCGGCGGGCGCGGCGCTTCAGGCGGGCCAGTTCGCGCCCCAGGGCCTCAGGCGGGTCGGTGTCGTAGCCGTCGCTCATCACGATCACGACGGTCCGGCTGTCCAGCGCATGCCGGGCATGGCGGTCGTTGAAGTCGGCCAGCGCACCGGCGATGCGCGTGCCGCCGCCGAACCCCTGTGCGGTCAGCGAAAGCTGCGACAGCGCCCGCCCGGGGTCGCGGTTGCGCAGCGCATCGGTGACCCGCACCAGCCGGGTGTGGAACAGATAGCCGTCCGCCTGGCCCCAGCCGACCACCAGGCCGCGCAGGAACAGCAGGAAGAACCGGGCATAGACCTGCATCGAGCCGGAGACGTCGAGCAGCACCACGATCCGCACCGGCCGGTCCGGCCGGCGCCGCCAGGCCAGTTCCAGCGGCTCCCCGCCATGGCCCAGGCTGCGGCGGATGGTGCGGCGCAGGTCCAGGCGCTTCCCCTTGCGCGCGGCCACCCGACGGCGGCTGAGCCGGTAACGCAGTGCGGCCGCCAGGCGCAGGGCGACGGCCTCGGCCTCCGCCACCTCCTCCGGGGTGGAGAAGCGCCGCAGGTCGGTGCGCAGCAGGGCGGCGCGCCGGCTGGCAACCAGGCGGCCGCGCCGTTCCCCGGTCTCGACATCCGCCCCCCCTTCGTCGTCCGGCGCCGTCTCGATGCCCGGCGCCTCTGCCGACCCCTGCTCCCTGTCCTGCGGCAGGGCAGAATTCCAGATCGCCGGGCGTCGCGGCCGCTCCGGCGCGACATGGCGCAGGCGCTGCCGCCGCCGCTCGCCGCGCCGCGCATGCTCCAGCCACCAGGCGTCGAACAGGCTGTCGAAGCGGTCCCATTCGCTGCGGTTGCGGGCCGTCAGGCTGCGCAGCCCCAGCCGCACCGGCCGCAGGCGCTGCACCCCGTCGCCCGGCGCCACCGCGGCCAGCAGCCGGCAGGCGGCCTCCGCCTCCGGCAGGCCCACCGTGAAGCCGTTCAGGCGCAGATGCCGGACGAAGCCCACCACCTGCGCGGCCCCTGCTCCCGCCCCGCCAGCGATTGTCATCACCCAACCGCCTGGCCGGCCAGGCGGGCGGTCACCTCGCGGGTCACCGCCTGCTGGTCGCCGCGGGTCTTCAGCAGGCAGATCAGGCTCGCCTGCAGGGCGGCCGGGTCGCTGTCCAGCCGGTCGACTGCCATGCCGGCCAGGGCCGCCGCCCAGTCCAGGGTCTCGGCAATGCCGGGGATCTTCTCCAGCTCCTCCCGCCGCAGGCCCTGCACGAAGCGCACGGCCTGGCCGGCCAGGGCCGCGTCGATGCCGGGCAGCCGGGCCTGCAGGATCGCCAGCTCCTTCTCCGCGGTGGGGAAGTCGATCCAGGCATAGAGGCAGCGCCGGCGCAGCGCGTCGGACAGCTCCCGCGTGCCGTTGGAGGTCAGCACGACCTGCGGGATCGAGCGCGCGGCGATGGTGCCGAGCTCCGGCACGGTGACCTGGAAATCCGACAGGATCTCCAGCAGGAAGGCCTCGAACTCCTCGTCGGCACGGTCGATCTCGTCGATCAGCAGGACCGGCGGGCTGTCCTGCGAGATCGCCTCCAGCAATGGCCGGCGCAGGAGATAGGCTTCCGAGAAGATCTGGCTCTCGACCTCGGCGGCCGAGGCGCCGTCGCGCTCATGCGCCTTGATGGCGAGCAGCTGGCGCTGGTAGTTCCATTCGTAGAGCGTGCTGCCGGCGTCCAGGCCCTCATAGCATTGCAGGCGGATCAGCCGGGCGTCCTGCAGTTCCGCCAGCGCCTTGGCCACGGCGGTCTTGCCGACCCCGGCCTCGCCCTCCAGCAAGAGCGGCCGCTGCAGGCCGACCGACAGGCAGAGCGCCATCGCCAGCGCATCCTCGGCGACATAGCCGGCGCCACCGAGGCGGGCCTGCAGGGCCTTGTGGTCCAGGTCCATACGCGTCCTCATACCTGTCGACGCGCCTCCATCCTCACCGTCATCCCGGACTTGATCCGGGATCGCGGTAAGATGTCGACGTCGCGCGGCGTCAGCTCCGCGCCATGGATCCCGGATCAAGTCCGGGATGACGGTGAGGGGAAGCGGTGTGAAAGCCGGGTTGCGCTACGCCACCGCCACGCCCAACCGCTCCGCCGTCTTCCAGACCCGCCAATGGTCATGCGGCATCTGGGTATGGGTCAGGCCGAGATGCGCGAAGGCGTCGTTCACCGCATTGGAGAAGGCGGAGACGCCGCCGACATTCGGGCTCTCCCCCACCCCCTTGGCGCCGATCGGGTGGTGCGGCGACGGGGTCTCGGTGAAGTCGGTCTCCCAGGACGGGGTCTCCACGGCGGTGGGCAGGAAGAAGTCCATCAGCGACGCGCCCATCACATTGCCCAGCTTGTCGTAGGTGATCTCCTGCCCCATCGCGATGGCCAGCGCCTCGGTCAGCCCGCCATGCACCTGGCCCTCGATGATCATCGGGTTGATCCGGGTCCCGCAATCGTCCAGGGCGTAGAAGCGGCGCACGTCGGTCACCCCGGTATCCACGTCGATATCGACCACGCAGACATAGGCGCCGAACGGATAGGTCATGTTCGGCGGGTCGTAGTAGCTGACCGCCTCCAGCCCCGGCTCCATGCCCGGCGGCACGTTGTTGTAGGCGGCGAAGGCCAGCTCGGCCATGGTCTTGAACCGTTCCGGCGCGCCCTTCACCACGAAGCGGTCGACATCCCATTCCAGGTCGCCCTCATGCACCTCCAGCAGCCAGGCGGCGATCATCTGCGCCTTGGCGCGGATCTTCCGCCCCGCCATGGCGGTGGCCGCCCCGGCGACCGGCGTGGAGCGCGAGCCATAGGTGCCCAGGCCATAGGGCGCGGTGTCGGTATCGCCCTCCTCCACCGTGATCATCGAGGCGGGGATGCCGGTCTCGCTGGCCAGGATCTGCGCGAAGGTCGTGGCATGGCCCTGGCCCTGGCTGATCGTGCCCAGCCGGGCGATGGCGCTGCCGGTCGGGTGGATGCGGATCTCGCAGGAATCGAACATGCCGAGGCCCAGGATGTCGCAGTTCTTGATCGGCCCGGCGCCGACGATCTCGGTGAAGAAGGCGATGCCGATGCCCATCAGGGAACGGCTTTCGCCGCGGGTGAAGGCCGCCCGGCTTTCCGCCTGCTCCTTCCGCAGCCCGGCATAGTCGACGGCCGCCAGGGCCTTGTCGAAGGCGGTCTGGTAGTCGCCGCTGTCATATTCCCAGCCCAGCGCCGAGGTATAGGGGAACTGCGCCTTCTCGATGAAGTTCTTCCGCCGCAGCTCGGCCGGGTCCATCTCCAGCTTGCGGGCCAGCACGTCGACCATGCGCTCGATGAAATAGCTGGCCTCCGTCACCCGGAACGAGCAGCGATAGGCCACGCCGCCCGGCGCCTTGTTGGTATAGACGCCGTCCACCACGACATGGGCGGCCGGGATGTCGTAGGAGCCTGTGCAGATCGAGAAGAAGCCGGCGGGGAACTTGGTCGGGTCGGCACAGGCATCGAACGCGCCGTGATCGGCCAGGACATGGCATTTCAGGCCGGTGATGCGGCCGTCCTTCGTCGCCGCGATCTCGCCCGTCATGTGGTAGTCGCGGGCGAAGGCGGTGGTGGAGAGATTCTCCATCCGGTCCTCGATCCACTTCACCGGCACGCCGAGCACGATGGAGGCGACGGCCGCGCAGATATAGCCCGGATAGACGCCGACCTTGTTGCCGAAGCCGCCGCCGATATCGGGCGAGACGATGCGGATCTTGTGTTCCGGAATGTTGGTGATCAGCGAGGCGACGGTGCGCACGGCGTGGGGCGCCTGGAAGGTGCCCCACAGGGTCAGATGCTCGTTCACCTTGTCCATCGAGGCGACGCAGCCGCAGGTCTCCAGCGGGCAGGGATGCACCCGCTGGTAGGTGATCAGCTCCTTCGCCACCACCTCCGCCCCGTCCAGCGCCGCCTGGGTGGCGGCGGCGTCGCCGACCTCCCAGGTGAAGATATGGTTGTGGTGGCGGCGGGCCCCGTGCGCGCCCTCGGTCTTGCCCGCCAGGTCCTCGCGCAGCACCGGCGCATCCGCGTCCATCGCCTTGAAGGCATCGACCAGCGCGGGCAGTTCCTCGTACTCCACCTCCACAAGTTCCACCGCGTCGGCGGCGATGTAGCGGTCTTCGGCGATGACGAAGGCGACTTCCTGGTTCTGGAACAGCACCTTCTCGTCCGCCAGCACCGCCTGCACATCGCCCGCCAGGGTCGGCATGTAGTGCAGGTTCAGCGGCTTCAGGTCGGCGGCGGTCAGCACCGCCTTCACACCCGGCAGGGCCAGCGCGGCGGAGGCATCGATGCCCTTGATCCGCGCATGGCCATAGGCGGAGCGGACGAAATCCCCGAACAGCATGCCCGGCAGGCGGATATCGTCGACGTAATTGCCCTTGCCCTGGGTGAAGCGGGCATCCTCCACCCGCTTGCGCTTGGTGCCCAGGCCTTCCAGCTTCGCGGTGCGGGCCTCACGGCTGTCGGTATCGGTCATCTCGCCGCCTCCCCTATTCCGCGGCCTGCTGGCCGGCAGCATTGATCTGCGCGGCCGCGGCCTGGATTGCCTTCACGATGTTCTGGTAGCCGGTGCAGCGGCAGAGATTGCCGGAGATCCCCATGCGGATCTCGGCTTCCGTCGGCGCCGGGTTCTCCTGCAGCAGCCGCCAGGCACGGGTGATCATGCCCGGCGTGCAGAAGCCGCATTGCAGGCCGTGATGCTCCTTGAATGCCTCCTGCAGGGCATGCAGCCCGCCGGGCGCGCCGACCCCCTCGATCGTGGTGACGTCATGGCCGTCGGCCTGGGCCACGAAGACCATGCAGGACTTCACCGACTGGCCGTCCAGATCGACGGTGCAGGCGCCGCAATGGCCGGTGTCGCAGCCGATATGCGGGCCTGTCAGCTCCAGCTGCTCCCGCAGGAAATGGATCAGCAGGCTGCGCGGCTCGGCCAGGCCTTCGCGCGCGCTGCCGTTCACGCTGATCTTCACATGCATCTTGCTCATCGCTCGGTCTCCCGCTCAGGAGGCGCGCTGCGCGGCGCGCAGCACGGCGCGGCGCAGCATCACGCCGGCCAGGTGGGTGCGATAGTCGGCGGGCCCGCGGCCGTCCGACGAGGGCTCGGTGATCGCCCGCGCAGCCGCGACGGCTTCATCCAGCGCCGCCTTGTCCAGGCTGCTGCCGACCAGCGCCGTGGCGGCGTCCGCGGCCAGCAGGGGGCCCGGCGCCAGGTTGGTCAGGCCGATCGACACGGACCGGCAGGTGCCGCCCGACATCGTCAGGACAACGGCCGCCGCCGCCGTGGCATAATCGCCGACCTTGCGCTTCTGCTTCTCGTAGGCCCAGCCCCGCGCCTCGCCGGCGGCCATCGGGGGCAGCGGGATGCGGATCGCCGTCAGGATCTCCGCATCCTGGCGTGCCGTCACGTAGGACGACTGGTAGAAGCCGCGCGCCGGCAGCTCGCGCTCACCGTCCGGCCCGGCCAGGGCGAACCGGGCGTCCAGCGCCAGCATCACCGCCGGCATGTCGTTGCCGGGATCGCCATTCGCCACATTGCCGCCGATCGTGCCGCGTGCACGCACCTGAGGGTCGGCGATCAGGGCGCCGGCCTCCTGCAGGATCGGGCAGGCCTGCGCGACCAGGTCGGACGCCAGGACCTCTGCCTGGGTCGTCATCGCGCCGATCTCGAGCATGTCGCCCGCCTGCCGGATGAAGCGCAGGTCGGCCAGCGCCTGCAGGTCCACCAGATGCTCCGGCACCGCCATGCGCAGTTTCATCATCGGGATCAGGCTGTGCCCGCCGGCCAGCACCAGGGCGTCGTCGCCATGCGCGCCAAGGATCGCCACGGCCTCCTCCAGCCGCGACGGCCGATGGTATTCGAACGGTCCGGGAATCATCGCCGCATCTCCATTTCCTCCTGCCGGCCGCGCTGGGGCGGGCCGGTCGTTCTTGTTCCTTCGTTGGGAGGAGTCTGGCCCCGTTCGCGCAACATCGTGCCAGGGAAGCCACGGATGGCGCCGATTTCGCACGAAATGCGGCATGGCTGCACGAACGACGGCAGGACCCGAACGGTTGCCGTGCATCGGCCGCGAGCGGGCCATGGCAGGCGGGGTCCGGGCGGCGGAGGTTCAGAGCCCGAGGGCGCGGCGCACGTCGGCGAGGTGGGAGCGGCTGACCGGAACCGGCGCGTCGCTCAGCGCCGGCAGCATCAGGAAGGCCTTGTCGCGGTCGCGGCGCAGGCCGCGCGCATGGTCCAGGTTGACCAGGAACGACCGGTGGGTGCGGATGAACGGCCCGCCGGCCAGATGCGCCTCGACCTTCGACAGCGACCAGGGGCAGAAATGGCGTCCCGTCCCGTCGATCAGCCGGGTGTAATGACCATCGGCCTGCACCGCCTGGACCCGCCCGGCGTCGATGAACAGGGTCGCGTTGTTCTGCTCATAGGGCAGCCGGACGCGGCCGGTCGCTGTCGGGTCCACGGTGTCGGGTGCGGGCGGCGGCGGCTCGGGCTCGCGGCGCGCGGCAGCCGCGAGCCCCGGATGCGCCTGCGGCATCGCGGCCGGCCCACCGGCCAGCGCCGGACGCGCGGGCAGGCCGAAGGCCATGCCGGCGGCCGGCAGCGGGCCGGCAGCAGGCAGGACGCCCGCGCCGCCGGCCTGCGCGGACCGGCCGTCCAGCGGCAGGGCGGTCAGCAGGAACAGGCCGCAGACCAGGAAGGCGGCGACGGCGGTGATCAGGGCCAGCTGGCCCTGGTCGATCTCCGGTGTCGTCAGGCTCCAGGTCTCCGCCACCGGCAGGAAGCTGGTGAACGCCATGGCCGAATAGTGCATCGCGGCAATGGTCACCCCCAGGACAAGGGCGCCGAGGCAAAGCTGCAGCAGGGTCCGCCGGCCATAGGCCAGGCGGATCGCGCAGATCGAGAAGCCGATGGCGATCGCCGACGACAGGACCATCCCGCCGACCTGGTAGGTGACGATGCAGGCCCCGCCCATGGCATTCATGCCGACATAGTGCATGACGACGATGCCCAGGCCGGTCAGGGTCCCGGCGAAGACGATCCGCGACCAGCTGCGCTCCCCCACATGCATCAGGGACAGGCCGATGCCCACGATCAGGATCGAGATCAGCACCGAACCCAGGGTGTAGAGCGCATCGTAGCTGACCAGCACCGGCAGCTGCACCGCCAGCATGCCGACGAAATGCATCGACCAGATGCCGCCGCCAAGGGTCAGGGCCGCCTTGGCGATCTGCCGGCGCCGCAGGGCGCCGTCGAGATCCTTCAGGCCGGACGCCAGGCGCAGACCGGTGAAGGCCGCCATCACCGCAATGGCGATCGACGCCGCGACCAGCCAGGGATCGTAGCCAACAGTGAAGGCCGCGCCCGCGGAGGCGATATCCCCCGCAGGCCCCAGGGCCTGCTCTCCTCCCGCCGTGACACTCTCCCGGGCCATCGGTTCCGCTCACCCACCGCCGCCCGCATCGCGGGGCGGCCCAGCAGTCCGCAACGGTAGCAGGCAGGCGGCAAGGCGACAAACCGGCGGTGGGCCCGGAATGCGCCAAAGGTGATGCCGGCACATGACGGGAAAGGCACGGGCCGCGGCGCATCGCCACCGCTTCTGCAACCTTGCCGGTTCCGCCGGCTACGGTCTCGGCACTACGGCTGCCGCGCGCCAGCCCTGGCGTGGTGGCGGTGCCCAGGCCGCAATGCAGGACCGGCTGGCGCGCCAGATGCTGCCTGCCCTGGCGTGGCGGCGCGGCATGGCCGGTGTCCACCTGTTCGCGGCGACCCCGCCCCCGCCGATGACGAAAGAGCAGGCGATCCGTGGGCCCGCCCCGGGGGGTGCGGCCATAGATGGCGCGGCCCGGCCGCGAGCACGGGCGCAGCGGATACCACCGTCGGTTACATCCACGCCGCGGTCTTGATTCTTGTGGGTTGCATCCTGCCAAATAAGGGGTCGCGAAAGTCAACGATGCGGACACGGACCAACCGATGCCGCGAATTGGGGAGTGCAACGCCATGAAACGTCGCGTGTTTCTGAAGGGTGCCGCAACGGCCTCTGCCGCTGCCGCCGCCTCCACTTTTGCCGCGCCGGCGATCGCGCAGGATCGTCACGAATGGCGCATGGCCCTCACCTGGCCGAAGGATACGCCCGGCCTGGGCCTCATCGCGCAGAACGTCGCCCGCCGGATGGAAACCTTCACCGACGGCCGCATCAAGATCAAGGTCTATGGTGCGGGCGAGCTGATGCCCGCCTTCCAGGTCTTCGACGCCACCTCCGCCGGCGATATCGAAATGTACCAGGGGGTGGAGTATTACTGGCAGGGCAAGCATAGCGGTTTCAACTTCTTCACCACGGTGCCCTACGGCTTCACGCCGCAGGAGCATTTCGCCTGGCTGCTCTATGGCGGCGGCCAGGAACTCTGGGACGAGCTGAGCGCGGATTTCAACGTGAAGGGATTCCTCGGCCCCAGCACCGGCACCCAGATGATGGGCTGGTTCAACAAGGAGCTGAACAGCCTCGACGATTTCCGCGGCCTGCGCTACCGGGTGCCCGGCGTGATGGGGGAGCTCTACCGGCGCCTGGGCGCGGCAATCGTCAACATCCCGGTGGGCGAGATCTTCCAGGCGATGCAGTCCGGCACCGTCGATGCGGTGGAATGGGTCGGCCCCTGGGCCGACACCATCTTCGGCCTGAACCGGGTGGCGAAGTACTACTACTATCCCGGCGTGCACGAGCCCGGCACCGCCGGCAGCTTCGGCATCAACAAGGGCGTCTGGGACAAGCTCAGCAAGGCCGACCAGGAGCTGCTGACCACCTGCATCCAGGCCGAGGTCTATCTCGGCACCTCCGAATACAAGGCCCGCAACCCCGCCGCGCTGGAGAAGATCAAGGCGGACCCGAAGATCGAGATCCGTCGTCTGTCAGACGGGATCCTTACCGAGATCGGCAACCAGGCCGGCGAACTCCTCGCCGAGATCGGCAACCAGAACGACATCAACAAGCGCATCTACGAAAGCTTCCTGGCCTATCGCAAAGGGCAGATCGAGTGGACGGACATGTCGGAATTCGCATTCCTGCAGGCCCGGGCGCTGCCGTACAAGTACGGCTGATCCCGGCGGCAACCTGCCGTTGCACCTGACAGCGGGCCGGGCCCCCACCGCCAACCGGGCGCGGGGGCCCGGCCCGCAATACCGCAGGATAGGTGACCGGGAGCTGTCCATTGTCCTTCCTCTTGGCTGTCGCGCGCGGGATCGACTTCGTGAACGAGCGCATCGGGCGCGCCATATCCTGGCTGACCCTGGCCATGGTGCTGCTGCAGTTCGCGGTGGTGATCATGCGCTACGTGTTCGGCATCGCCTCGCTCTATGCGCAGGAAGCGATCATCTACCTCTACGCGATCGTCTTCCTGACTGCCGCGGGCTACACCCTGCTGCATGACGGCCATGTCCGCGTCGACATCATCTATGGCAGCGCCTCGCCCCGTCGCCGCGCCTGGACCAACCTGCTGGGTACCCTGGCCCTGCTGCTGCCTTTCGCGACCTTCATCTTCCTGATCGCGCTGGGCTATGTGCTGCGGTCCTGGACGATCCTGGAAGGCTCCCAGGAAGGCACCGGCCTGCCGCTGGTCTTCCTGCTGAAGACGATGATCCTGGTTTTCGCCGTCGCGCTCTTCCTGCAGGGCATCTCCCTGCTGATCCACTCGGTCCATGCCCTGCAGGGCCGCGAGAGCCCGCCCGCGCCGCATCCGGACGAGGAACTCCGGATATGACCGGCGCGGAGGTTCTTGCCGCCGAGGTCCTGGTGATCCTGATGTTCGTCGGGATCTGCGGCGCATTGCTGCTGGGCTACCCCGTCGCCTTCACCCTGGGCGGCGCCTCGCTGATCTTCGGCGGGCTCGCCTGGCTGCTGGGGCTGTTCGACGCCTCCTACCTGCCCTTCGTCACCAACCGCATCTACGGCGTGATGACCAGCGAGGTGCTGATCGCCGTGCCGCTCTTCGTCTTCATGGGGGTGATGCTCGAACGCTCCAAAGTGGCGGAGGAACTGCTCGACACCATGGCGATGGCGTTCGGCAGCCTGCCGGGGGGCCTGGGCATCTCGGTCTGCGTGGTCGGCGCACTGCTTGCCGCCTCCACCGGCATCGTCGGCGCCACGGTCGTGACCATGGGGCTGATGGCCCTGCCGGTGATGCTGCGGCGCGGCTACGACCCGAAGCTCGCGACGGGCTCGATCTGCGCCGCAGGCACGCTGGGGCAGATCATACCGCCGTCGATCATCCTGGTGGTGCTGGGCGATCAGATTTCCGCCTCCTACCAGGTGGCACAGCGGGCGATGGGCAATTTCGCGCCGGAGCCGATCTCGGTCGGCGACCTGTTCGCCGGCGCGCTGATCCCGGGCCTGCTGCTGGTGGCAATGTATATCGGCTACCAGCTGCTGGTCGCGGTCCTGCGGCCCGCCGCCGCCCCGCCGGTGCCGCGCGCGGAACTGACCCAGGGGCTTGGCGGCGCGGAATTCGCCCGCCGCATCCTGCACGCGCTGGTGGCGCCCGTCGTGCTGATCGTGGCCGTGCTGGGCTCGATCCTCGGCGGCATCGCCACCCCCACCGAGGCCGCAGCCGTCGGCGCGATCGGCGCCACCCTGCTGGGCGGTCTGCGGGTCCGACAGGATCTCAGCCCGATGCCGATCTACATCGCCGCTGCCTGCCTGGTCCTGCTTCTGGTGGAAACCGCGCTGCTCGACCTGCGGGTCGGGCGGGACGAGACGCCCGCACTGGAGACGGCGGGGATCTGGTTCGCCGTCCTGCTCTGCCTGGGCATCGCCTATGGCCTGCTGGCCAGCCTGTGGCGCCTGGGCCGCGGCGAGGAGCTGAATGCGGTGATGCGCGCCACCACCCGCGTCACCGCGATGGTCTTCGCCATCGTCATCGGCGCGCAGCTCTTCTCGCTGGTGTTCCGCGGCATCGGCGGCGAGGAACTGGTGCACGAATTCCTGACCTCCCTGCCCGGCGGCACCTTCGGCGCGGTGCTGGTGGTGATGCTGATCATGTTCCTGCTCGGCTTCTTCCTGGACTTCATCGAGATCACCTTCGTGGTGATCCCGATCGTCGCGCCGATCCTGCTGATGATGGACCTGAACCCGATCTGGCTGGGCATCATGATCGCGGTGAACCTGCAGACTTCGTTCCTCACCCCGCCCTTCGGCTTCGCCCTGTTCTACCTGCGCGGCGTGGCGCCGCCGAGCGTGAAGACGCTGGAAATCTACCGCGGCATCGTCCCGTTCGTGATCATCCAGCTGCTGGCACTCTGCATCATCGCCGCCTTTCCCGGCCTCGCCACCTGGCTGCCCGCGGCGATTTTCGGATAGCGCCCCGGGGGGACGCCGCCGGCTCACACCGCCTGCAGCGCGACCTCGAAATCGGCGATCAGGTCGTCCGGATCCTCGATCCCGATGGAGATCCGGACCAGATTGTCGGTGATGCCCAGCGCCGCCTTGCGGGCATCGGGCACCGACAGATGGGTCATCGCGGCGGGATGGCTGGCCAGGGTCTCGGTGCCGCCCAGGCTGACGGCCAGCTTGGCGACCTTCAGGGCGTCCAGGAAGGCGAAGGCCTCCGTCTCGCCGCCCTTCAGGAACAGCGAGAAGGTCGAGCCCGCCCCGGAGCAGTGGCGGCGGAAGATGTCGGCCTGGCGCACCGCCATGTCGCCGGTCTTGCCGCGCCCCTTCGGCGCCCCCTCGCCCAGGAAGCCGAGATAGCCGACCCGCTCCACCTTCGGATGGCTGCGCAGCCAGGCACAGACCTTCGCGGCATTCTCGCCCGCGCGGGTCATGCGGATCTCCAGGGTCTCCAGGCTGCGCAGCAGCATCCAGGCGGTGTTCGGGTCGCAGATCGTGCCGATCGTGTTCCGCATGGCGCGGATCACGTCCATATGCCGCTTCGCGCCCAGCACCCCGCCGGCCACCAGGTCGGAATGGCCGCCAGCATATTTCGTCAGGCTGTAGACGACGATATCGGCGCCGTGCCGCAAGGGCTGCTGCCAGAGCGGCCCCAGGAAGGTGTTGTCGATGGCGATCGGCGGGCAATCGGGGCCCGCGGCAGCCGAGGGACGGCCGAACACCTTGTCGCGGGCGGCCGCCACCGCCTCGATATCGACCAGCACGTTGGTGGGGTTGGCCGGGCTCTCCAGGTAGATCAGCGCCACCCGGCCGGATGCGGCCTTGGCCAGCAGGGCCTCGATCTCGGCGGCGCTGGCGCCCGCCGGAAAATCCAGCCAATGCACCCCATAGCGGCCCAGGACGCGCGCGATCAGGGTCTCGGTCGCGGCATAGAGCGGGCCGGAATGCACGATCGTGTCGCCCGGCCGGCAGAGCGCCAGGAACAGGGTGGCGATCGCCGACATGCCGGAGGAGAAGGCGAGCGCATCCTCCGCCTCCTCCCAGACGCCGAGGCGATCCTCCAGGATCTCCTGGTTGGGGCCGTTGAAGCGGGAATAGACCAGCCCCTCCGCGCCGCCGGCGCGGCGGCCGGTGACACCTTCGAAATGCCGCTTGCCGGCAGCGGCTGTCGGAAACACGAAGGTGGAGGTGGCGAAGATCGGCGGCTTCAGCGCGCCTTCCGACAGGGCCGGGTCGAAGCCATGGCCCATCATCAGGGTGGCCGGCTTCAGCTTGCGCCCGCCGATGGTGTCGATGTCGGGTTTCGGGCGCCGGCGCGGCGTGGTGCCGGTCAGCTCGGCCTCGGTCGGTGCCGCCTTCTGGGGCTGCTTCCGGGGCTGCTTCTTCCTGCCCTGGCTCGTTGTCTTCCGGGCCATGCCCGCCCTCCAATTCTGGATACGCCGTCCCCAGGGCAACAACCGGCTGGCGCAATCGCTCCCGGCAGCCGTGTCAGTCCGGCGTCCAGGGGGTCCTGGGCGGCGGATAGGGCGTGTTCAGGATGCCGATCTGGTTGCCCATCCGCACCTGCACCGCCGGGCTCAGCATCCGGGCGCCCTTGTCGTCGCCCGACAGATTGTCGATCGGCGAGAACAGCAGGATGTCGAGCGAGCCGCCGAAGAAGAAGTTGCCGAACGCGGTCACGCCCTTGGTGACCGTGGCGCCCGGCGCCACGCCGTCGGCGAAGACGACGGAGCCGACGGTGTCCAGGCCGACCGGGATCGAGGCGACATAGCCCTTGAGCTTTTCCGGCTGACGCCCCGGCAGGTTGTCGTAGGCGACCTCGATCACGATCACCCCGCGGGTGAAGCCCTGGAACTGGCTGAAGTCGGTGCCGGGCCGGCCGACATTGCCGTCCAGCGGCACCCAGTTCGGCCAGTCGACATAGCCGAAGGTGCCGAAGGCGGCCGGCGTGCCGGCCTCGACGATCTGGGCATGGCGGATCACGCCATCCACCGGGCTGTGGAAATGATGGTAGGTGTTCGGCATCAGCACGCAGGCGAGCCCCGATGCGCCGGCGAACTTCGCCTTCAGCTCCGCCGGCGTGTCCGCCAGCAGCTGGTCGACCGAGAGCGGGATGCCCTTCACGTCCAGCACGGTATCCTGCTGCAGCGGGTTCTCCACCAGGCGGCGGGCGACCGGGCCGCTGTCGGCCACCACCACCTGGACCAGCGGGTTCATGATGCAGTCGGTCGGCGCGACCACGACATAGTCGCGGTCCGGCATGGTGACCGGGCGCGCGGGATAGCGGCCGGTCGCGGGGTTGCGCTTCAGGTTGCGGGCGAAGAAGGCGTTCCAGCTCTCGTAGTCGCCCGGGCCGGTCAGGGCATAATCCGCGATCTCGATCCGCGGGTCGGCGACCCACTCCGGCACCTGCCCGGTGGAACCGGCGCTGTCCATGAAGGCCTTGTAGTCCTGGTTGAACAGCCGGAGGAAGGTGGCCAGGGTCTCCAGCGTCTCCGTCGGCCGGGCCGGGTCGATCCCCTGCACCAGCCGCTGGCCGGCCTCGTTGTGGTAGTAGAGCCAGGCGAAGTACTGGATGGAATCCAGCGCATTGTCACTGTCGCCGACGATCTGCGGCAGCAGGGTGCAGACCTGCGCGTAGAACGCCCCGACGGCCGCGGCCAGCCCTGCCCCGTCGCCGGACTGCGTCCACGGATTGTCGGAAGACCCGCCATAGCGGTAGCCCGCCGGCAGCGGCTGCAGCCCGTCATAGACCGCCTGGAAGGCCTCCTGCGTGGCCGGGTCGCCGGCATAGGTCTGCGCCAGGTAGTCGAGCGAGGGCTGGCAGGGCCCGTCCGCGGCGCGGGCCGCACCGTCCGGAACCGTGGCCAGCGCAAGGGATGCGCCCAGCGCCAGGGCCAACGCCAGTCGCCTGCATGTCATCGCTGTACCTCCCTGCCGGTGCTTTCGGCCGGGGGAGTCTAGGCGTCATTGCAGGGAGGGTGAAGCCGGCGCCTATGCGGCCGGCTTCACCGCCTGGAACAGCATGTTGTCCAGGCCGAAGCTGCCGTCCGGCCCCAGGCCGAAGGCCGCCGCCACCTCCGCCGGCATGGCGGCCTGCAACGCCCGGATCGCGGCGACCCGGTCCGGCGGCGTGGACATCCGCGCCACCCAGGCATCGAAGCCGATCTGCATGCGGTTGTGGCGGGTGGCGATCGTCGACAGGCCGGCAGCGGCGATCATCGCCTCCCATTCGCCGCGGCTATAGTCGCGGACATGGGAGATGTCGCGCAGCAGCTCGATCGCCTGCAGGAAGGTATCGACCAGCGGCGTCCCGGGCGAGACGATGTCGATCAGGCAGAAGGTGCCGCCCGGCGCCAGCACCCGCGCGGCCTCGCGCAGGCCGGCGGCGACATCCTGCCAGTGATGGGCGCTCAGGCGGCTGACCACCAGGTCGAACCCGCCATCGTCGAAGGGCAGATGCTCCGCCCTGCCCTGCCGGATCGACAGGTTGCCCAGGCCCTTGTCGGCGGCCGCCGCGCCGACCACCGCCAGCATTTCCGGCGACAGGTCGTAGGCGACGACCTCCGCAACATGGGGCGCCACCGCATAGCTGGCATGGCCGCCGCCGCAGCCCATGTCCAGGACCCGCGCCCGGGGCATCGCGCGGGCGATCTCCGCCAGCGCCGCCAGGTCCGGCCCCTGCGCATGCACCGCGCTGGTCAGATAGGCCGCCGCCTGAACGCCGAACTGCCCGCCAACCAGGGCCTCGTGCGTGCCATGTCCCGCCATCGTCTCTCTCCCCTTGCCGGTCGCGGCGCCATCCGGTGCCGCGGGACCAGACATAGGATGCGCCGGACACTGGCATAAGATCCAATCTTATCCTGGTATAAGAACCACCATGACCGACATTTCGGAACAGGACCGTCGCCGCACCCTGGGCGCCTTCGTCCGGGCACAGCGCGAGCGCCATGCGCCGGAATCCCTTGGCCTGCCGTCCGGCGTAAGGCGGCGCACGCCCGGCCTGCGGCGCGAGGAGGTCGCCCAGCTCAGCGGCCTGTCGACCACCTGGTATGCCTGGCTGGAACAGGGCCGCGAGATCGCCCTGTCGCCGGCCGCCCTCGCCCGGCTGGCGCGCGCCCTGCGCCTGGACCGCGCGCAGCGCGCCTATCTGTTCGAACTGGCCGGCCGGCTCGACCCGGAGCGCGGCAGCGCGCAGGCTTCCGCCGCCGTGCCACGGGGGGCGCTGGCCGCGGTCGATGCGATCGCCTGCCCCGCCTACCTCCTGGACCGCAGCTGGACGGCGCTGCGCTGGAACCCGGCGGCGGCGCATCTTTTCGCCGGCTGGCTCGACCGGCCGGCGGATGCCGGCGGCACCCACAACCTGCTGCGCTTCATCTTCCTCAATCCCGCCGCCCGGACCCTGATCCGCGACTATGACGACCGTGCCGCCCGCGTTGCGGCGGAGTTCCATGCCGAGGCCAGCCTGCACCTGGCCGACCCCGCGCTGCGCACCCTGGTCGAAGACCTGCGCGCCAGCAGCAGGGACTTCGCCCGTCTGTGGGAGGCCCATGGTGTCAGCGGCCGGCAGGGCGGCCGCCGGCTGTTCGATCACCCGCAGGATGGCCCGCTCGCCTATGAGCAGGTCAGCTTCAACCTGGCACAGCAGCCGGACCTGAAGCTGACCATGCTGGTGCCGGCCGCGCCGGATCCGGACACGGGGACCGGCAGATGACGGCTCAGAAGAAGAAGGGGATGGGGTTCAGCTCTTCCTCGGTGCGCGGCCTGTCCAGCCAGCCGAGCGCGACCGGCGCGTCGTAGAGCCGGCGGCCCCCGAAGCGTGCCCAGAAATGCCGCAGGCCGGGCACCACCGCGCGCGCGGCCGCGAAGTCGATATCCGGCCGGCGCAGGTCGTGGACGATCAGGTCGAGCCCGCGATCGGCGAGGATGCGGGTGCAGGACCCGATGGCCTCCCGCAAATCGGCGACCGGCGGCGCCGGGTAGATCGCCGGATCGACAGACCCGTCGGGCCGGCAATAGGGCTCGCTCGCGATGCTGTGGTTCGCCAGCCAGTCGTGCATCACCGCCTCGTCGGCATTCGGGCTGTCGGCCGCCTGCGGGGCAGAGACCGCCGGCTCCAATGTCATCATCTGGTTCAGCTCGGCCAGCGCCCGGTTGATCGCGATGCCGGCATCCAGATGGGCGCCGAGCCCGAGGGTGATGCCGCCGCCATCGGCGAGCCGGTGCGACAGCGCGATGGCGACGGGGATGCCGAGATCGTTGGTGAGGTCGAGCACATGCAGGCCCCGTCCCCCGGCATCGCAGAAGTCCCGCACCCGGCGGAGGAAAGGATCGGCACTGTGCGACAGGTCGAAGGCCGGGCGGCGCAGGCGGTTGTACCACCACAGCGCGCAGGCATCGCGCTCGACCAGTTCCAGGAAACCCTGGAGCACCGCCTCCTCGATGCTGCTGCCGGCCGCGCAGCCGTTGGAATCGGCACTGCAGAAGGCATTCTCCGCCGTGCCCGGGGCCAGGCTGGCATCCTCGTAATTGTAGTAGCAGAACCGCGTGGGCAGCCAGCGCAAGGCCCCATGGGTCAGCGACCAGGCCGGGCTCCACTCTATGGCGCGGCCTTCGTCGAACCGCTCGCCGGTCCAGTTGAAGCCGTAATGGGTGCGGTTCCACTCCTCCCTGCGGTCGAACTGGCGTTCGCTGAACATCAGGTAGCTGTCCGGGTGCGGCGCGGCCGGCCCCAGCTCCGCCCGGGTCGCACGCCGCCGGGGCGCATGCGGGGTGAAATTCGCCAGATGCCGCTCGATCGCCTCGGCCAGGCAGCTCGCCCTGGCCTGCTCCGGCGTCATGCCCTTGCCCACCGCCGCTCCCGGCCGGCCGACCAGGCGGTTCATCTGCAGGCTCGGCCGCACCATGTTGGCCTGCCGCGCCCCGAACACCGGCAGGCCCGGGTCGGGCGAGATGTCCTCCAGGTCGGCGAGCATGCCGGTGATCGGGCTGACATGAGGCTGCAGCCGGCGCACCACATCGCCGGCCGTCGCGACCCGCCAGCCGCCATCGACCTGCCGCAGCACCGGCCGCGCCTGCAGGACGAGCGGCGCACTGGCACGGTGGAGCGCCCCGGCAGGGTCATGCGGCACGCCGCAGACCGGGCAGTGGGGATCCGCCGGCACGTCATGGGCCCGCAGCCCCCCGCCTGCCGGGTCGAGGCTGTGGATCCGGCCCGCGAAGCGGCCGAGGCCGCCTTCCGCCGCCGCGCGCGCAAGGGCCATGGCGGCGACATGCACGGCAAGGCCCAGGCTGGCGCCGCTATGGCCGGTTGCGGCCCGCACCGCCCGCACCTCGTCCGGCACCAGATTGTCGCCCGGCCGGTTCTCCAGCATGCGATCGGCCAGGCATGCCCAGCAGGGCCCGCCGGCGGGACGGAACAGCGGCCCGATCAGCGGCTGCGCACCCCCGGCCTTCAGCAGCATCCAGGACCGTCCGGCCCGGCGCATCCGGCGGTCCAGAGCCGCCAGGTCGCGGTGCAGGCAGTCCGACACCGAGACGATGGTCAGGTCGGCATCGCGCTGCGCCACCAGCCGCAGCCCGGCCTCGACGAGCGCCCGCCGCAGGCGCCTTGCGGCCTGCCCGGCGGCGGCGGCGCCAGGCGCCTGCTGTCCGGGCATCGCCCGCACCGCGACCGTCACGGCAGCGAGATTCCGTTCCGCCTCGGCCGGGGCCAGCCCGAGTTCCGCCCAGAGGGCCTGGCGGGTTGCCGGCGCAGCCGGGTCGAGATAGCCGGCATAGCCCTTCGCCAGCAGGTTGCCGAGGGCGAGGCGCAGCCGCTCTTCGGTCTCGTGGCCGGCAAAGGCGGCAAGAATCTCGGCAATAGTCCGCCTGCCGTCCAGATAGGGCACCAGGGCGACATAGAGGCGGCCGCTAAGCCGGAAACTGCGCTGTTCCGACAGCAGCAGCAGCTGGCCTTCGTCCAGGACATGGACGGAGAAATGCGGGTTGAGGCCGATCGACCGGTCGACTGCGAGATCCATTGCGGTCCTGCCCTGAACGGCACCCGGCCGGCTCCGCGGCAGCGCCGTCGGTCCGGGCAGCAACGGCAATGCGACGTCCCGCCGGGCCTATGCGGCCCGGCGGAATGTCAGGCAGGCCTTCGCCTGCGCCTGCCGCCGATCGGCCTGCGGCGGCAGCGTCCGGTCCGTGGCTTCAGCGCCGGCGGGACACGCCGTTCGGCGCGGCGCAACGGCCGGCATTCGCATAGGTATAGCCGCCACGACCCTCGGCCCGGTCCAGCGCCTCGTCCGACAGCTGGTCCTGTGCCTTGTCCTGCAGCGGTGCGCCCTTGCTGATCCTGTTCGTCTGGCTCGTCATTCCCTCGACCCCTTCATCGGTTGCCATTGTCGCTGCCGCACAGCGGGCGCAGCGGGCTGGGCAGCCGGCTGCGCGCCGAGAGGCTTGTCGACACGGTGGATGATGACAGCGCCGCCGCACCGAGGGAAGCAGGACAATAGTCCGGTTATCTCCGCTCCGGCCCTGTCCGGGAGCGCGGCAGACGCGCCCTCTCGTCGCAGGCGGGCGCCAGGGGCGCCGCATCGCTTGCCTTCGCCGCCACCGCCCCCTAAACCCGGCCAAGCGCCCTGCCCAATCCTGTTTGCCTCCGGCCCCGATGACCCCGCTCGACACCCTGGAAAATCAAAGCATCTACATCCTGCGGGAGGCCTTCCGGCACTTCTCGCCGCTGGCCATGCTCTGGTCGATCGGCAAGGATTCCGGCGTGATGGTCCATCTGGCGCGCAAGGCGTTCTTCGGCCGCATGCCGTTCCCCGCCATGCACCTGGACACCGGCGCCGAGTTCCCGGAGGTCTATGCCTTCCGGGACCGCTATGCCGCGGACTGGGGGCTGGACCTGATCGCCGATCCCTGCCCGCCCCTGGACGGCATCGACCCCAGCCTGCCGCCGGCCTCGCGCTTCGCCGCCCGCAAGACCGCCGGGCTGAAGGAAGCGGTCGGCCGCTATGGCCTGAAGGCGGTGATCGTCGGAATACGCCGCGACGAGCAGGCGACGCGGGCAAAGGAACGGGTGTTCAGTCCCCGCGTGGACAGCGGCGACTGGGACTATCGCGACCAGCCGGCCGAATTCTGGGACCTGTTCGCCGACCGCGCGCCCGATGGCGGCCATGTCCGGGTCCATCCGCTGCTGCACTGGACCGAACTGGATATCTGGCGCTACACGAAGCGCGAGGGGATACCGGTGGTGCCGCTCTATTTCGCGCGGGCCGGACAGCGCTTCCGTTCGCTGGGGGAGATCGGCATCACCAACCCGATCGCCAGCGAGGCCGCGGATATCGACGCGATCATCGCCGAGCTTGCGGCCACCCGCACCGAGGAACGCGCCGGCCGGGCGATGGACCACGAGTCCGAGGATGCCTTCGAACGCCTGCGCAATGCCGGCTATATGTGACGGGGGCCCAGTGCAGCTTCCCACCGATGCGACGCTTTTCAACGATGTGACCTCGTCCGCCGCTGCGCCGGAGCCGCTGCCCACCCTGCGCCTGGTCGTGACCGGCCATGTCGATCATGGCAAGTCCACCCTGATCGGCCGCCTGCTGCACGACACCGACGCCCTGCCCGAAGGCAAGGAAGCGTCGATCCGGGCCGCCTGCAAGCGGCGCGGCATGCCGTTCGAGTTCGGCTTCCTGCTGGACGCCCTGCAGGCCGAGCGCGACCAGGGCATCACCATCGACACGACGCAGATCTGGTTCCGCACTGCCGCCCGCACCGTGGTGATCATCGATGCGCCCGGCCATCGCGACTTCGTGCGCAACATGCTGACCGGCGCCGCCCAGGCCGATGCGGCGATCCTGGTGGTGGATGCCGAGGAAGGCGTGCGCGAACAGACCCGCCGCCATGGCGCCTTGCTGGCGCTGATCGGCGTCCGCCAGGTGGTCGTGGCGGTGAACAAGATGGACCGGACGGGCTATGACCGGGCGGCGTTCGCGCGCCTGGCCGAGGACCTGCGGGCCTATCTCGCCCGGCTGGGCCTGAGCCCCTCGGCCATCGTGCCGGTGACCGCCCGCGACGGCGACAATATCGCCGGCCGGTCCGACCGCATGGCCTGGTATGACGGGCCCACCGTCCTGCAGGCAATGGACGGGCTGGCCGTCGAGACGGACCCGGCCAATACGCCGCTGCGCCTGCCGATCCAGGACATCTACAAGTTCGACGAGCGCCGCATCCTGGTGGGCCGGGTGGAGAGCGGCCGGCTCGCCGCCGGCGACACCCTGCTGTTCTCCCCGCACAACGTCACCGCGCGGGTGAAGCGGCTGGAGGGCTGGCCCGACCTGCCCGGGCAGATGGCCGGGGCCGGCCAGACCGTGGGCTTCACCCTGGAGGACCAGGTCTTCGTGGAGCGCGGCAGCCTCGCCAGCCATGCCGGCCGGCCGCCGAAGGAAAGCGATGTCTGCCGCGCCCGCATCCTGTGGCTCGACCGTGCGCCGCTGCTGGCCGGGCGGGCCCTGACCCTGCGCCTGACCACGGCCAGCCATGCGGTGACGGTGCAGTCGATCGACGGGGTCACCGACCTGGACAGCCTGGACCTGGCGCCGGCAGGGTCGGTGCCGCAACTGGCGCTGGGCCATGTCACCCTGCGCAGCGCGCGGATGATGGCGTTGGACGACGATCCCACCCTGCCGCGCACCGGCCGCTTCGCGCTGGTGGACGGCGACCGGGTCGTGGCGGCCGGCCGCGCGTCGATGGCGGGCTATGCCGACCAGCGGGCCCTGGTCACCATGAAGGGGACGAACCTGGCCGCCGTGGCGCACCGGGTCGATGCGGCGCAGCGCCGTGCCCGCAACGGCCATGCCGGGGCGGTGATCTGGCTGACCGGCCTGTCCGGGGCAGGCAAGTCGACCATCGCGATCGAGGCGGAGAGCCGGCTGTTCGCCGCGGGCTTCCAGGTCTATGTGCTGGACGGCGACAACCTGCGCACCGGCCTCAATGCGAACCTGGGCTTTTCGCCGGAGGACCGGGCGGAGAACATCCGCCGCGTGGGCGAGGTCGCCGCCCTGATGGCCGATGCGGGCATGGTGGTGGTCACGGCCTTCATCTCGCCCTATCGGTCGGACCGCGAGCGCGCCCGCAAGGCCGCCGGAGACCGCTTCTGCGAGGTCCATGTGGCGGCGGACCTGGAGACCTGCGAGGACCGCGACCCGAAGGGGCTCTATGCCCGCGCGCGGGCCGGCGAGATCCGCGACTTCACGGGCATCGATGCCCCCTACGAACCGCCGGAGGTCGCCGACCTGGTCCTGGATACCGGGGCAGAGAGCGTCGAGGATTCGGTGGCCCGGCTGGTCGCCTTCGTGCAGCAGCGGGTCGGCCTGCCGGGCGCCTGACGGGTCCCCTGTCCGGCAGGGTCGGCGCCCGCACGCGAACGGCCCGGCTGCCTGGGGCAGCCGGGCCATGCTTTTCTCGCTTTTCGTGTCGTTCAGGTTGGGCCGAGTGGATCGGTTTCGGTTTCGGCGGTCCGGGGCGTCAGAGCAGGATGGCCAGCAGGATGACGACCGAGAGCGGAACGCCGAGCAGCCACAGGATCAGGTAGGCCATGTCATGTTCCTCGCTTGCGTGATCAGGTCCGTCGTGCCAGCAGGCGGAACACCGTCTGTTCGTCCCGATGGCGCCCGCCCATGCCGGCCGCCCACCAGGCACCGGCTGCGGCAATCAGCAAGGCCGCGGCGATGACGAACGCACCCAGGATGGAGGCCTGTCGCGCGGTTTCGGCCGCTTCCTTGGCCTCCTGCCGCATCGTCTGCCAGCTGTTCTCCAAAGCGGCGATCCGGGCGTCGGCCTGCTCCCGGTCGATCCCGAGCTCGCTCGACAGGACCGTGGCCATATAGTCCTTGTCCTCGGTCGGGAGACCTTCGTCCCCGGGCGCGGTCTCCACGATCAGGCCGAACTCGTTCCGCAGCCCGCTCTGGCGCTCGGGATCGCCCAGACCTGTCTGCATGCTGCCTTCGGAGACCGGACGCAGGAGCTTGTTGAGCGCCAGCTGGAAGTCGGAGGATTCGATCTGGCTCGCCGCGCCCTCGATTGCCGTACCGGCGCCCTGGGCCGCCCCGGAGAGCGCCTCCGCCCCGGCCTTCACGGCCGAGTTGACGCCGGCGGCCAGGATCAGCGCGCCGACCAGGATGCCGAGCGCCCAGACCGTGACGCCATGCATGCCGTCGCGGACGTCGGACTCGTGCTCGGTTGCGTCGAAGGCGCGCCGGCGCAGCCGGCCACAGACATAGGCGCCCAGCATGAAGCTGGACACCGTGACCCAGATCAGCCACAGCGCGACCGCAATCAGCAGCCCCATGCTGATGCCATCCCGGTCGAAGGGGGAGACGGCCGACAGGCCCACGGCCGTCCCGAAGGTATTCAGGACGAAGGACACCGCAGTGGCCACCGCCGTGCCGGCAAGGATTGCGGGCCAGTCGACATGGCTCCGGTTTGTATCGGCAGTGGTCGTGGCGGCGGCCACGGTGGCGCCGGCAGGGCCGGCTGGGGACGAGAGATCTACCATTTCATGTCCTCGTGAATTTCAGCTCCGGTCGGCAGGCGGCACATCGCCGTTCCACCTATCGGATGCCCAGCAAGGACAGGATGGCGAGTACGATGACGACTAGTCCCACGAGGTAGATGATTCCGTTCATCTTGCCCTTCCAAAGTTAAGAATTCTATTTGTTTTCAACTCTGCACGTGGGGATTGGTTCCATCGCCCCGGCGGGAACTGAATGGTATGGCCGGCCGTTCGAAAGCCTGTAAGGTGGTCCCGCTTGCCCGCCCCGGGCGAGCGGTGCCATTGCCGGAAGGAATTCCTCATCATGCGTATCAGGCTGGGTTGCGAGTTGACCTACGAGCTGCCCCAGCCAACTCCGATGATCGCGATGCTGAACGTGCACTACTCGCGCGTCAGTTTCCTGGAAGTGCCGGACCAGTTGCGCAGCGACCCGCCGCTGCCGGTGGAAAGCTATCGCGACGGCTTCGGCAACTGGTGCAACCGGCTGGTAGCCCCGCCCGGCCGTTTCACCCTGGGCACCGACGGCATCATCCGCGACGACGGCCAGCCCGATCCTGCGGACTGGAATGCGCGGCAGCATCCCGTGGAGGAGCTTCCGTCCAACACGCTGATCTACCTGCTGGGCAGTCGCTACTGCGAGACCGACATTCTGACGCCGGAGGCCTGGCGGCTGTTCGGCAACGCGGCGCCGGGCTGGTCGCTGGTGCAGACGATCTGCGACTTCGTGCATGGCCACCTGACCTTCGGGTACGAGCATTCGCGGCCCACCCGCACGGCCGCGGAAGCCTATGCCGAGCGCGTCGGCGTCTGTCGCGACTTCACCCACCTGGCCGTCGCATTCTGCCGCTGCCTGAACATCCCGACCCGCTATTGCACCGGCTATGTCACCGATATCGGCCAGCCGCAGCCCTGGGCGGCGATGGACTTCGCCGCCTGGATGCAGGTCTATCTGGGCGGCCGCTGGTGGAACTTCGATCCGCGCAACAACAGCCCGCGGATCGGCCGCATCCCGATCGCCTATGGTCGCGACGCGGCGGACGTGCCGCTGACCCACACATTCGGCCCGAACACCCTGAGCGGCTTCCGGGTCTGGGCGGACGAGGCCGAATAGGCTAGAACCCGCCGGCGCACGCAATCGCCGGGTTTCGGCACTGTTCGTGCAAGGCGATCCGGCTGCCGGCGCAGCATGGTGGTCGCCGAAGCCGCCGCATCGTGTTGCCGCGGCGTCACTCCCCTGTTCCGCATTCCCTGCTTCTCCGAGCAGCCTCCGAGGCTCCCTGCGTGCTTGACCCGGTCACGATCGTCATCGCCTTCGTCATTTCCCACGTGGCCGGGACCGCGGCCCTTGTCGGCGTCTGGGCGATCAATCCCCAGGTGCCCGGAATCCAGCGCTGGGTGGTCGGCCGGGTACTGGTGGCCCTGGGCCTGGCGATGCTGCTGGCACGCCTGGAGCTGCCGTTCGCGCCCACGATGATCCTTGCCGCGCTGCTGATCGCCGGCGGGGTGCTGGTCGGGGTTACCGGATCGCGGCAGTTCATGTCCCGCCCGCCCCTGGCCGCCTGGGCCAGTTGGGGGCTGATGCTCGCCTATGGCGCCGCCCTCTACTGGCTGGTCGCCGTCGACAACAATCTGGCCCTGCGCACGATCCTGTCCTCGCTGGTGATGGCGGCCATCTCCTTCATGAACGTGGTGTCGCTCTGGCCCGGTCCGCACCATGCGGTCCGCATCTCCAATCGCATCATGGCCGGAATCTTCGCCTTCAACGGCCTGTTCTTCCTGGTGCGGGCGATCTACAGCGCCGGCCTGGTGAGCAGCACGCAGATGGCGGAGCCGAGCTGGGACGTCAATCTGGTGATGCTGGAGGGCATCCTGATCACCGTGCTGGCGGCGATGACCTACACCACCATGGTGACGGAGTACCTGCAGGCGGACCTGCGGCGCCAGGCGGAACGCGACCCGCTGACCGGCATCCACAACCGCCGCGCCTTCGACGCCCGCGCCAGGCAGGCAATCGAACGCGCCAGGCGATCGGGCGACCTGGTGGCGCTGCTCTACCTGGACCTCGATCATTTCAAGTCGATCAACGATCGCTTCGGCCATCCGGCCGGCGACGAAGTGCTCCGCCGGGTGGCCGACATCGTCGGCGCCTCGTTGCGGAAGACCGACCTGTCGGCGCGGCTTGGCGGCGAGGAATTCGCGGTCCTGCTGCCGCGCACCGATGCGGGCGCGGCCTGGGTGATCGCCGAACGGATCCGGCACGGCATGGAGGAATTCAGCTTCGATCTCGAAGGCGAATCCGTCCGGGCCACCCTGAGCATCGGCGTTGCGGTCTTCGACGGCACCGGCGACGACCTGGAGCGGCTGTCGCAGCGGGCCGACCAGGCGCTCTATCGCGCCAAGCAGGAAGGCCGCAACCGTACCGTCGCCGACGCCGCCTGAGCGCTCGCCCTGACACAGTCAATCGGCGGTCCCTGCCTGTGCGATTGGGCAAGGACGTTCCGCCGCGCTATTCCTTGGCCATCATGACCGAACCCGAGATATCGCGCCCCGCCGATGCCCCCGCCATGGCCGCGGGCCTGCAGGTCTATGCCATCTTCCACCTGAACCTGGCCTTTTCCTCGATCGCCGAGGAAGCGCGCCCGGCGCTGGTGGCGCGCAGCTACGAGAAGCTGCTGGACATGGCGGAAGGCGCGCCCGGGCCGGTCGGCATCGAGGCCACCGGCTACACCCTGGAGGCACTGGCCGCGCTCGCACCCGGTTGGATCGCCCGCCTGCGCGGATTGATCGGCGACGGCCGGGTCACCCTGGTGGGGTCCGGCTATGCCCAGGCGATCGGGCCGCTGCTGCCGGCCGTCGTCAACCGCTGGAACCTGCAGCTGGGGCGCCAGGTCTATGCCGAGCTGTTGGGCACGGTGCCGCGGCTGGCCCTGGTGAACGAACAGACCTACGGCCCCGGGCTGCCGGCCCTCTATGCCGCCGCCGGCTATGACGGGATGGTGATGGAGTGGGAGAACTGCTTCCGCGCCCATCCCGGCTGGCCGGCGGCGCAGCGCTACCGCCCGGTGCGTGCCGCCGGCAATGACGGCGCCAGCCTGCCGGTGATCTGGAGCCATACGATCCCGTTCCAGAAGCTTCAGCGCATGGCCCATGGCGAGTTCGAGCCGGACGAGTTTGCCGCCTTTGTCGCCGGCCACCGGCCGCCGGCAGGCCCCGGCGACGGCCGCGCCCTCTGCCTGTACTGCAACGATGCGGAGGTGTTCGACTTCCGGCCGGGCCGCTTCGATGCCGAGCCGCCCCTGGCGGCGGCCTCGGAATGGCAGCGGATCGCCGACGCGCTGGCGGCGGTTGCCGCGCTGGACGGCGTCACCTTCGTCGATCCCGCCAGCCTGCTGCCGCAGGCGGCTGCCGGGCCGGCGCTGCGGCTGGATTCCGCGGCCGTGCCGCTGCCGACCAAGAAGCAGGCGAAGTACACCATCCTGCGCTGGGCGGTCAGCGGCCGGTCCAGCTTCACCATCAACACCCGCTGCCAGCGTATCGCCGACCGGTTGGCCGCCGAAGCCCAGGCGGATCCGGCCGACTGGAAGGAGCTCTGCTTCCTGTGGGGCAGCGATTTCCGCACCCATATCACGGCCGACCGCTGGGACGCCTACAAGGCGCGGCTGGCCGCGTTCGAGGCGCGGCTGGGACTGGGCGCGCCCGGCCACGCATCCGGTGGCGCGCCGCCCGTCCCCGCCGTGCCGGCGAATGACGGCCCGCGCCTGGTGACGGTGGAGACCCCGGCCCTGGGCATCTCGCTGAACCGGCGGCGCGGCCTGGCGGTGGAACGCTGCTGGCTGCCCGGCGGCGCCGGCCGCTGGCTGTTCGGCACCCTGCATTTGGACCATTTCGACGACATCCTGCTGGGCGCGGACTGGTACAGCGGCAATGTCGTGCAGCAGAGCCCCGGTGCCCACCAGGTCACCGATCTGGCGCCCTGCGCGGCAGCGATCGACGAGACCGGCGACCCCGATGCGGTCCATGTCCGGGGCACGATCGCGACCGCGCTCGGCCCGGTGGAGAAACAGTACCGGATCGGCCGCGCCGTGCCGGAACTGGCCATCGACTATGCGCTGCACTGGCCCGAGGTGCCCCGCGGCCTCCTCCGGCTGGGCTTCGTCACCCTGAACCCCGCCGCGTTCGACCGGCGGAGCCTGTTCTTTGCCGGCCACAACGGCGGCAGCGGCCTGGACCGCCACGCGCTGGACGAGGTCGAGGTCGACCATGGCCGGCCGGTCTCGCTTCTGGTCTCCGCCAGCACGGCGCTGGGGCTGACCGAGGGACAGGTGCAGATCGGGGATGCAGGGCACAGGCTTTGCATCTCTTTCGATCGCGCCACGGCGGCGCTGGTCGGCCTGGTGACATGCCGCAGGGTCGGCGAGACCTACTTCGCGCAACTGGCCTTTTCCGCAGCCGAGGTGGACGATACCAGCCGGACGGTGCAGGAGGGCGAGCCGCGCCTGCCCCTGCCCTTCCGCATCGGCTTTCGCATCCGCCTGGAGCGGACGCGGCCGGAGTGAACCCAGACGCGCAACCGACAGCCCGGATCCAGACCGTGACCGACAGCCTCCGCCAGCCATGGCACAGCCCGGACGGGCCCTGGTTCATCGCCGAGGTGTCCAGCAACCACGAGACCGACCTGGACCGCTGCCTGGCCTTCGTCGATGCGGCGGCCGCTGCAGGCTGCGCCGCGGTGAAGTTCCAGCTGTTCAAGATCGACAAGCTGTTCGCGCCGGAAATCCTCGCCCAGAGCGAGCGGCACCGCGCGCGCCGGGCCTGGGAACTGCCGGAAGCCTTCCTGCCGGAGATCGCCGCCCATGCCCGCGGGCAGGGCCTGGCCTTTGCCTGCACGCCGTTCGACCTGGAGGCGGTCGAGACGCTGCGCCCGCATGTGGATTTCTACAAGATCGCCTCCTACGAACTGCTCTGGCTCGACCTGGTGCGCGCCGCCGCCGCCACCGGCCGGCCGCTGGTCCTGTCCACGGGCATGGCCACCCTCGACGAATGCCGTGCCGCAGCGCAGACCGCCCGCGCCGCCGGCTGCACCGACCTGACCGTGCTGCATTGCGTCTCGCACTACCCGGCCATGGCCGCCGAGGCCAACCTGGCGGCGATCGCGACCCTGCGCGAGGCGCTGGGATGCGCCGTCGGCTGGTCGGACCACACCACCGACCCGGCGGTGATCCAGCGGGCGGTGCACCGCTGGGGTGCCGGCGCCGTCGAATGCCATATCGACCTGGAGGGCGACGGCGCGGAGTTCGCATCCGGCCATTGCTGGCTGCCGGCGGAGTTGCAGCGCACCATCGCGGAGATCGGGCGTGCCACCGGCGCGGACGGCAGCGGCGCGAAGGGCCCGGTACCGGCCGAGGCCGAGGAGCGCGAGTGGCGCGCCGACCCCGCCGACGGCCTGCGCCCGCTGAAATATCTGCGCCAGAGCTGGAAAGCCGAGCCGTGATGAACGTGCCATTTATTCATGTTTTTCAATTCATTATGACCCTATTCTCAGGTACTGAAATAACTCTTTCCGGCTGCCGGATGCCGCCCCGATGAGCGTCCAGGGCAAGTCCGTCGTGGCGATCATCCAGGCCCGGATGTCGTCGAGCCGCCTGCCGGGAAAGGTGCTGCGGCCCTTGGCCGGCATGCCGGTTCTTGAGCATGTCGTGCGCCGGATGCAGCGCGCCGCGGCGGTCGACATTGTCGCCGTGGCGACCTCCACCGATCCATCCGACGACCCGGTCGAGGCGTTCTGCACGGACCTGGGCATCCCCTGCATCCGGGGGCCGCTGGACGACGTGCTGGCCCGCTACCTGATGGCTGCGCGCGCCTTGGCGGCGGACGTGGTGATCCGGGTGACCGGCGACGCACCGCTGGTGGATCCGCGGCTGACCGACATGATGGTCGCGGCCCTGGTGGCGGCCGACGCGGATTTCGTCGACCTGCAGACCGGCGGCCCGGTAAGCGACGAAGGGTTCACGCCGATGAGCCGCGCGATCCTGGAGCGGCTGGCTTCCGAACATGGCAGCCATCCCGTCGCCCGGGAGCATGTCAGCGGCTATCGCCGCGTCGATCCGGCCTTCGGCTTCACCGTCGACCTGCCCCTGGCCGAGGATCGCGGGGTCCCCGGCGCGCGGCTCAGCGTCGATACCCCCGACGATCTCGCCTTCATGGAAGCGCTTTACGGCGCCCTTGGTGTCCCCGCCCCGGACGCCGACATGATCGAGGTCCTGCCGCTGTTGCGCCGCCGCCCGGACCTGCTGGCGATCAATGGCCATGTCCGCCAGAAGCCGGTCGAGCACCGGGCCTTCGCGACCCTGATCCGCTGTGATGGCGGGCCCGGCCTGGGCCTGGGCCATGTGCGGCGCTGCCTGGCGGTTGCCGAGCGCCTGCGCGACGAACAGGGCGCCATGGTCCAGCTGGCCGTGGCCCGCGACGATGCCGCCGCCGCCCTGTTCGAGGCCCGCGACTTCCGGGTCCACCGGCCGCCGCGGGCCGATATCGCCGCCGACAGCCGGCTCCCGGCCGGCGCCGAGGCCGCCTGGCTCAGGGACCTGGCCGCCGCCAGCGGCAGCCAGGCCGTGCTGCTGGACATCCGCAGCGCATTGACCGCCAGCCATGTGGAAAGCCTGCGCGGCGCCGGGCGGGTGGTCGCGATCCTGGACGATCCCGCGCCGCGCCGGCTGGCGGCGGACCTGGCGTTCTATCCGCCGGCGCCGGCCGGGCCCGGCGAGGGCCTGCACTGGCAGGGCTTTCGCGGCATGCTGCATGCCGGTTGGGACTGGATGCCCCTGGGCCGCACGTTCGCGGCACCGCGTCCCGATCCGGACGCCCCCTGCCGGTCCGGCCGCCTCCTGCTCAGCCTCGGCGGCGCCGACCCGGAAAGCCTGGCACCGCTGGCCCTTGCCGCGCTGCGGGCGATCCCGGGGCTGCAGGCGCTCGACCTCGTTGCCGGGCCGGCCGTGCCCTGGGCCGCGGAGGCCGGGCAACCGGGCGACGACCGGATCCGGATCCTGGCCGGGCTGACCGACCTGGCGCCACCGCTGGACGGGGCCGCTCTGGCGGTGCTCGGCTTCGGCGTCACGGCCTACGAGGCCGCCGCGCGCGGCCGCGCAGCCATCCTGCTGTGCCGCTCCGACGCCGACATGGAGACTGCCGGCTGCTTTGCCGCTGCCGGAATCGCGGAGACCGTCGACCTGCGGCGACCGGACTGGCCCGACCTGGCGGCATCCCATGCGACAGCGTTGCTGGCCGATCCGGCGCGGCTCATGGCGATGGGCCGGCGTGCCGCGGGCCTTGTGGATGCCGGCGGTGCCGGCCGCATCGCTTCGGCGATCGCCCTAGCGGTCCGCCACCTGCCGCTGCAACGGACCGCCTGATCCGGGGCGATCGGCAGATCCTGCCCCTCAGGCGGAGGATTCTGCCGGGGCGCCGGCGGGACCCGGCAGGATCTGCAGGGTGATTGTGCGGTAGACCCAGTCGATCCGTGCGTCGAGTTCCGCCTTGTCCCGGGCGGTGGCAATGAACACGCCCAGCCGATGCGCATGGCTGACCGGCGCCGGCACCTCGTCGCCCGGCCGGTACCAGAGCTCCAGCTTGTGGATCCAGGGCTGGGCCGCGACTTCGTCGAGGCCGGTGACGGCCTGCAGCCGGCCGGGCCCGCCGATGAAATAGCGGTTGCCGACCGCCTGGCGCGGCGGTGCGGAGAGGGCCGCGAAATCCGGCTCCCGCCCCAGCGCCAGGTCGATCGCCGCGGGCACGTAGTTCACACCGGTGCAGAGCGGGACCAGGCTTTCGCAGAAATCGCCGCCCGAAAGCCGCGCCGCCATCTCGATCAGCAGCGGGCCCTCCGGCCCCCAGACCACATCGCCTTTCGCCGTGCCGTCGGACATCCCCAGCGCGGCCGCGGCATCGGCCAGCAGGCGGTCGACCCGCGCCTGCGCGGCGTCATCGAGAGCTGTCGGCATCCAGGCGCCGTTCTCGATGATGCGCGGCGCCAGCCGGTCCAGCCATTCGTAGTTGCGGTCGGCGAAGCCCGGCGTCACCCCCCGGCCGCGATGGAACACCGTCTCCGTCGAGTATTGCGGGCCGGGCACATAGGCCTCGACCTGGACGCGGCCGGAGAAGGACTGGCCGCGCGCCGTCTCGAACAGCGCGGGGATGCGGTCGCGCATCCCGGCATCGACCAGGAAGACGCCGCGGGCGCCGGACCGGTCGACCGGCTTGATCACCAGCCGTCCGCCCTGCCCGTCCAGCGCCTCCAGCACATCGGCGGCATCGCGGACCGCGGCGAACCAGGGGATCGGCACGCCGGCGCGGCGGAAGGCCTGCTTCATCGCGAACTTGTCGGTCGCCAGGCGCGCGGTCTCGGGCGTGACCGACGGCGTGCCCAGATGGCCGGCCACCGCGGCCACGATCTCCGGGATATCGCTGCCCATCGTGGTCACGCCGGCGGGCCGCAGCCCTTCGGCCGCCAGGGCGTCCAGCCGGCCGCAGATCGCCGCGACGTCGCGGGTGGAAATCGCCTCGAAGCGATCGGCCAGGGCGGCGCCCTCGGCCTGCGGGTTCATGTCGAAGGCGATGGTGCGCAGGCCCATGCTGCGCGCGGTCTGCAGCATGAAACGCTGGTCGCTGCCCGCGCCCAGCACCACCAGATGCGGCGGGGCTGCGTCGTCGCCGTCAGGTCTGGCCATAGCAGTCGGCGATCGCGATGTCGGCACCGCCGATCCCGCGCACGCGGGCGGCCATCTCGTCGATGAAGGCAGCGGTCGACAGCAGGACGGCGCCGATCTGATGGCGCCGCAGATCCTCGGGCGCGTGAACCGGCAGCCCGCAGAACAACGTGCCCTGCTTGCGCGGGTCGCCATCCAGGAAACAGGCCGCGGACCCGGCCAGCGGCACCAGTTCGGCAAGCTGCAGGCTGTGCAGGCCGGCGCCGTAGACAGCCACCCGGCGGCCTTCCGACTGCCAGCGACGGAACAGCGCGGCCACCCGCTCGGTCACGCCGTCGACCAGGGCGGCCTGCTTCGCCGGATAGGCGGAATAGTCCAGCGCCGGCACCGGGCAGCGCGCCTCGATCTCTTCCAGCGCCTCCCAGCGTCCGGGCCGCGAGGGAAAGTCGGCGCCGGCCACCGCGCCCAAGCGGACACCGCCGTCGCGCAGCGAACTGCCCAGCGCCGCCCAGCGAAACCCCGACCGGCGCATCAGCCGCGCCACGGTCGCGGGCGAGAAATGCGACAGATGCTCGAAACTGAACCAGTCGGTCAGCGACGGGGTGGGGCTGAGCGCGTTCGGCACCTCGATCATCATCAGCCCGCCCGGCCGCAGATAGGTGCTGGCCGCAGCGATCCCCTCCGCCGGGTCCCACAGATGTTCCAGCACCGAGATCATCGCGACCGCATCGAACTGCCGGTCCAGCGGGGTGCCCAGGACGCCGTTCGTCACCGCGAGGCCGCGGGCGGCGGCGGCGGCGGCGGCGGCCGGCGAGGGTTCCAGGCCCGCGCCCGCCATGCCGTGGCCGCGCAACGCCTCCAGCAGAAGGCCCTGGCCGCAGCCGATATCCAGCACCGTGTCGCCCGGCGACAGCAGGCCGGCGATGAAGCCGGCGCGCATCCTGGCGTTCTGGGCCGCGCGCGTGCCACTGCCTTCCTCCCGGAAGACCTGCCCGGAGCCATGCGAGTCGGAGGCATAGTAGGCCGTCAGCGCCGCACGGCCGGGCCGCGGCGACATGAACAGGAAGCCGCATTCCGGGCAGCCGCGCACCACCTGCTCGGTCGCTGCCTGCGCCCAGGGCAGGCGCTGGCGGAAGCGATAGACGGCCCTGCCGGCGGCCGCGCCGCAGACCTGGCAGTGCGGAACGGTCACCGTCTGCGCCATTTCGGGCGCGGGCGGCGGCGCGGAGCGGGACTCTGGATCGTGGGTGCTTTGGTTCACGGTATGGAGATTGCTAGAATTCGCTCGGTTCGGCCAGAGTGTCCGGGTCGACCCCGGGGGCGCGTCGTGCGACCGGCGGCGGCCAGGCGATGGCCTGACCCTCCAACCGATCCGCCCGCAGGCACCAGACGACCATGAAACAGCCAGTCCCGAACCCGGCAATCCGACAGGAGCTGCGCCCCTTGCAAGGCTCGGACCTGCGGCCGGACCATGTGCTGAGCATCGGCGCAGGACCCGCCCAGCTCCCCCTGATCTGCGCGGCACGGGCAGCCGGATTCGCCGTGTGGGCGCTGGATCGCGCCGACCGTCCCGCCGCCGCCGATCTTCTCGCCGGCCATCTGGCGCTGGGCACCCACGACCCGGAAACGGCCGTTGCCGCGATCCGCCGCCATCCCCTGGCAGCACGAACCCGCGCGGTGCTGCAACGCACCTCTGGCCCGGCGCTGGCCACCGCGGCCGCCGCCGCAGCGGCGCTGGCGGTCCCCGGCCCGGCGACAGGCTTCTGCGCCGCCGCCGTCCGCAAGTCCGTCCTGCGGCAGGAGGCCGGCGCCCTGGGCCTGCCGGTGCCGGCCGGCTGCCTGGCGCGCGATCCGGCCGACCTGGCCGGGCTGCCGGCCGGCCGCTATCCCCTGCTGGTCAAGCCGGACATGCCGCTGCGCGGCAAGGCCGCCGTCCTGCGCCTGCAGCCTGAAGACCGGGGCGGGCCGGCGGAGCGCGCGGCGGTGCAGCAGGCGGCGCAGGCCTCGGCCAATGGCCTGGCGGAGGTCCAGGCCTGGCTGCCCGGACGCGATGTCGGGCTGCTGCTGCTGCTGCGCGACGGTGCGCCCCGGCTTGCGCTCGGCTATGACGAGATCGTGGCGCAGCACCGTGACGGCCATGTCCAGGGGCTGGGCCTGGCGGCGCCGTCCGCCTGCCTCGGCGCGGCGCAGCTGTCCGCCCTGGCCCTGCCGCTGGCCCGGCACCTGGGCATGGATCGCGGCTTCCTGTTCTTCAGCTTCCGGGTCGGCCCCGGCGGCACCGCGCATCTCTACGAGGTCAATCCGGGGCTCTGCGGCGACGGCATCGCCGACCGCCTGCTGCCGGCTCTGTTTCCCGGCTTCGACCCCTTCGCCGCGGAGGTCGCCGCCTGGACCGGGGGCGAAGGCCCGCCGCTGCCGGGCCGGCCGGTGCCGGCAACCCTGCTCGACGGGCAGCTGCTGCCCGGCGATGCGGCCGCGAATGCGGCAGCCATCCGCGCCGCGGCCGCCCGGGGCGGCGGCAGCTGGACCGCGGCGGCAGCCTGATGCCGACCCTGCTGCATCTCGGCGCCGGGCTGCTGCAACTGCCCGCGATCCGCGCCGCGCAATCGGCCGGCCTGCGGGTCGTCGCGACCGACCGGGACCCCGAGGCGCCGGGCCGCCATGTGGCCGACCATGTGCTGCGCCTGGCTGCAGACGACACCGCCGGCATCATGGCCGCAGCGGAAGAGATCGACGACCTGGTCGGCCTCTATGCCGCGGGCGACCACGCCCTGCCGACCCTGGCACGGGTCACCACCCGGCTCGGCCTGCCCGGCCCCTCGATCGCCAGCCTGTCGACCCTGCTGGACAAGGCCGCGGCGACGGAGGCCTGGCGCAAGGCCGGGCTCGCCACCACCTACGGCCGCCGGGTGGCCGATATCGCGGATGCCAAGGCGGCCCTGGCCGCAATGGGCGCCCCGGCCATCCTGAAGCCCTCCGCCTCCAGCGGCAGCCGGGGCGTGCGCAGCGTCACCACCGCGAAGGAGGTCGAGGCCGCCTGGCCGGTGGCCGCCGCGTTCGGCACTGTCATCCTGCTGGAGCGGCAGCTGATCGGCCGGCATATCGACGTGAACATCTGCCTGATCGAGGGCGAGGTGCTGCGCTGCGGCCTGCTGGACCGCCACTTCACCCTGCCCCCCCTGCACGTGCCGATCTGGGGCATGCAGCCTGCCGGGCTGACCGACGCGCAGGAAGATGCGATCTACGCCCTGGTGGCCAAGGGCGCGCTGGCGGTGGACCTGGACCAGGGCCCGGTGAAGGGCGATGTGGTGCTGACCGACGACGGCCCTCATCTGCTGGAAGTCTCGGCCCGCCTGCATGGCGACGTGAGCTCCAGCCATGTCAGCCCGACGGCGCTGGGCTGGCATCCCGCCCTGCCCTGGTTCCACCATCTCGCGGGGCAGGACTGGCAGCCGCCGGAGCGCGGCCCGGCGCGCCGCCTGATCGGCTGGCGCGCCGTGCTGAACCCGCAGCCCGGGCGCTTCCTCCGGGTGGAAGGCATCGAGGCCGCCTGCGACATGTCCGGCATACTGGAGGTCATGGTGATCCGGCGGAACGGCCAGATCCTGCCGGCGGGCACCGACAACCGCGCGGTGATCGCGTTCGTGATCGGCGAAGGGGCCAGCCCGGTGCAACTGAAGACCCGGCTCAGCGCGGCAGCCGGCGCATTGCGGCCGGTGATTGCGTCCGACGCGGCAATGAAGGTCTGAGCGCACGATGACTACCTGCAGCACAGGCCTGGGCACCAGGCACGGCTCCGGATCGTTCGGGCCGGGAACCGGGAAGCGGAGCACGAGATGAAAGCCACAGCGCCCAGCCGGCCGGCCGATGCGCTGGACCTGGACGACCTGACCGGGCCGCAGGCGCTGCACGGGCGCAGCCCGGCCGCCCTGGCGGACCTGGCGGCGCAGGTCCGCAGCTTCCTGCTGGAGAACATCTCGCGCACCGGCGGCCATATCGGCGCCAATCTCGGGACTGTCGAACTGACCATCGCCCTGCACGCGGTCTTCGACTCCCCCACCGACGCGCTGGTCTGGGACACCGGCCATCAGGGCTATACCCAGAAGCTGCTGACCGGGCGTCGCGGGCTGTTCCCGAGCCTGAACCGCTATGGCGGCATGAATCGCTTCCTGACCCGGACCGAAAGCGACCACGACCCGATCGAGGCAAGCCATGCCGGCACCGCCCTGTCGATCGCCCTGGGGCTGGCGCGCGGGCGGCGCCTGGCCGGCGATCCGGGCCGGGTGGTCGCCATCGTCGGCGATGGCGCCCTGGCCGAAGGCATCACCTTGGAGGCGCTGAACGACGCGGCCGTGGATGCGGCACCGCCGATCCTGGTGGTGAACGACAACGGCTATGCGATCAGCCCCGGCTATGGCGGCCTGCACGACGCCTTGCAGGACGGCGGCCGGGCGGCGCAGCTGTTCGCGGGCTGGGGCTTTTCCTGGATCGGCCCGGTGGACGGGCATGACATCGCCGCCCTGCTGCCGGCGCTGCAGGCGGCACGGGCGGAGCGCCGCCCCGTGGCGGTTCATGTCCGCACCGTGAAGGGCCATGCCTGGCCGCCGGCGGAGGGGCATCCGTTCCGGCAGCATTTCTCCTTCCCGTTCGATCCGGCGACAGGCGCGTCGAAGGTGGCGCCGCCGGCACCGGGCTATCCCGACATCGCCGCGCAGGCCGTCGCGGAGGCGATGGAGCGGGACCCGCGCATCGTCTGCATCACGCCGTCGACCCTCTATGCCACGGGCCTGGCCAGGATCTTCGCCACCTGGCCGGATCGCTGCTTCGACCCCGGCATGGAGGAGCAGCACGCCATGAGCATGACGGTCGGCCTGGCGCTGGCCGGCAGGGTGCCGGTGATCGCCTACCAGTCGACCTTCATGCAGCGGGCCTTCGACCAGCTGATCCACGACGTCTGCTTCATGAACCTGCCGACCCTGATCCTGACCTTCCGCAGCGGGTTCAGCGGCTACGACAACCCGACCCACCACGGCATCTACGACCTGCCCTATCTGCGGGCCCTGCCGAATCTCAAGCTGCATATGCCCAAGGACGCCCATGAGGCCGGGCGCATGGTGACGGCGGCGCTCGCCACCCTGGCCGGGCCGACGGTGATCGCCATGCCCTATGGCCCGGCGCCGTCCCTCGATCCCCAGGTGGCGGCGGAGGACGACACGGCGATCTTCCGGCCGCAATGGCTGCGCGAAGGCGGCGACCCGCTGATCCTGGCCGCCGGCCACAAGGTGGAGGCCGCCGCTGCCTGCGCCGAGGCACTGGCCGCCGCGGGGCATGACGCCGGCCTGGTCAACATGCGCACCCTGGATCCGCTGGACGCCGACTGGCTCGCCAAGGCGGCCGATGCCGCGACACGGATCGTGACGGTGGAGGAATATGTGCTGCCCGGCGGGCTCGGCGGCGCGGTGGCGGAGATCCTGGCCGACCGCGAGCTGCACCGGCCGCTGCTGCGCCTGGGCGTGCCCCTGGGCTTCGTCGAACCCGGCAGCAATGCGGAGCTGGAGGCCGCCTATGGCCTGGACGCGGCGGGGCTGCTGGCCGCCATCGGCGCGCGCTGGCCGGACCTGAAGGTCGCCCGGTGAGCGGCACCCTGGCGGGCCGCACGGCACTGGTCACCGGCGCGGACCGCGGCATCGGCGCCGCCATCGCGCGACGCCTGGCGGCCGAGGGCGCCGCCGTGGCGATCGGCTATCGCAGCGGCAAGGCCGCTGCGGAGGCCCTGGCCGATGCCCTGGCCGGCCAGGGCCTGCTTGCCCGGGCCATGCCGCTGGACGTGACGGACCGGCCGGCCATCGCGGCCGCCATCGCCGAAACGATGCGCGCCTTCGGCGGGCTGCACATCCTGGTCAACAATGCGGGCTATCTGAACCGGGTGGATTTCGCGGCGATCGAGGAGGCGGACTGGGACCATACCCTGACGGTCAACCTGAAAGGGCCGTTCCTGCTCTGCCAGGCCGCCCTGCCCCACCTGCAGGCCGCCGGGCGCCTGGGCCGGATCATCAACATCTCGTCGATGGGCGGGCAGTTCGGCGGCACCAAGGCGGTGCCCTATGCCGCCTCCAAGGCGGCGCTGATCAGCCTCACGAAATCGCTGGCACGGCTCTATGCCGCCGACGGAATGACCGTGAATGCCATCGCCCCGGGGCTGATCCGCACCGAGATGATGGCGGCCGTCGTCACGCCGGAGGAGGAGAAGGAGGCCATCGCAAGCGTGCCCCTGCACGAGATCGGCGTGCCGGAGGATGTCGCCGAGGCCGTGCTGTACCTGGCCGGCGAGGCCGGCCGCTATGTCACCGGACATGTGCTGAACGTCAATGGCGGCATCCATATCGGCGCGGGGATGTAGGCCGGTCAGCGCCACGCAAAGGGCGGCTGTTCGAGCTCCGCCACCCGGGTCACCCGACCGGCCAGCGCCTCGCGGAACTGGTAGAGCAAAGCCGCGGTCGGCGCATGGATCAGTCGTTCGCCGATGCGGAACCGCACGACCTGGCGCTCGCTTTCCGGGATCGACACGAAGTCCACCGCGTCGGGCCGGGCAAGATCGGCCAGCGGAACCAGGTGGATGGCCGCCACCTCCGCCGGATCGGGCCGCAGCGCCGGCGCCTCCCCGCCCCAGACGACCAGCGGCGTGATGCGGTAGCCCGAACGCGTCGGATAGTCGTCCAGCTGCCCCAGGATCCGGCTTGCCGGCAGGAACAGGCCGACCTCCTCGGCCAGCTCGCGCAGGCCCGCTTCCCCGGCGCTCTCGCCCGCCTCGCAGCGTCCGCCGGGCAGCGCCCATTGGCCGCCGTGGCGGCGCAGGCCCGCCGCCCTGCGGGTGAGGATCACCGACCGCTCCGCCGCCGGCCCCAGCAGGACGATGGCGACGGCGGCATGCTTCAGGCTCGGGTCCGCCGCCGATGCCAGCCGTGGAAAGGCGCCCAGATGCACGGCCGCCTCGGCCAGCTGCCGGTCGTCGGCCGGCGGGCCGGTCACGCGGCCGGCCCGGTGCGGCCCGACCGGGCGGCATCCAGGCCGGACAGCACTGCCACGGGATTGTTCAGGCGAAAGGCCGTGCGCGCGATGTCGCGCGCCTGCCGGTACGCCGCGTCATAGACCGGGAACCGCTCCAGGGCTTCGATCAGGGCGGCCGCGATTCCCTGCGGCCCGGCCTCCGTGAAGCCGGGGATGGGCAGGTTGTGGAACTGCATCCAGCGCGCCATCTTGCTGTCGGCCGGGATCACGGCGACCTTGCCCAGGAAGGCGCAGTCGTCGAACACGCCGGACATGATGTGCTTGTAGCGCTGGCCATAGGGCAGGCAGATCAGGTCCGCCGCCTCCAGAAGGGCGCAATAGGCGTCGCTGTCCAGGGTGCCGAACGACAGGGCGATGGCATCCCTGTCCGCATGCTTGCGCTTCAGCGCCTGCAGCGCGACCTCGACCGCGCCGCCCGGTTCGCCGCCCGCATGGATGGTGAAGCGCACATCGTCGCGCGCCGCCAGCACCCGCTCCACGATCGCCACGATGCGATCCCAGCCCTTCTCCCCCGCCGCCGCCCCGCCCGACCCGACGAAGGCGACGGTCTTCCGCCCCGCCGCGGCCCTGGCCGGCACCGCGCCATCGCCGCCCTGGTACATGGAGCGCAGCGAATGGAAGCGGATGCCGCCCGCGTCGAAGGCGTCGAGGAAACCGCGGCTGGGGAACGGCTCTTCGTAGAACACCGCATAGCCGGCCCGCCGGTCGGCAGGAATGGCATTGAACAGGTAGCGATAGACCGCACGCTTGAACTCGTTGGGGATCACGATCTCGTCCAGCGCCGCGAACCCCGCATCGTCGATGGCCACCCCGTCCCGCCGCAGGTCGCGGCCGACGGTATCCTCCAGCTCGGCGGACAGGGTGCAGTAGATCCCGACCGGACAGGGCAGGCCGGCCGCCACATCGTGCAGCCAGCGGCCGAATCCCATGGCGTGCCGCACGGTGACCGTGGTCAGCAGCAGCAGGTCGCCGGGCGCGAAGGAGTCCGCGGTCAGCCGGGAAAGGCCGTCATGGACCTGCAGGTTGGATTGCGACGCGTCGGTCACGTAGTGCCCGATCGGGTCCGTCCCGCGCGTCTCCCCGAACAGCGGCGTCACGGCGATGCCCGCAGGCATCGCGCCGGGGTCGAAGGCCCGGTGGCAATAGCTGTGCATCGCGTAGCCGGACGACCGGCAGAGATGCCACAGCGCCGTGTGCTGGCTGAGATAATGCCCGCCGCCGCCGCGCAGCGCGGGGTCGATGACATGAAGCGTCTTCATCGGTCGGAGGCCGGTTTGCCGGAGCGGGTGCCGCGCGGCGGGACCGCGGGCCGCGCCGCCATTGCCGCGGCGCCTATGCGCTGGCCATGCTTGGCTTGGCCTCCGCCGGGCCGGACAGCAGGAGCCGCACGCCGTCGGCGTCGAGCCAATGCTCGTTCGTGTCCGAGGCGTAGCGGAAGCCTTCGGCCACCGGCTCGGCACCGAGCGCCACATAGGGCGTGCGCTTCCACCAGCGGAACAGCGGTTCGATCACGTAGCGATCGTCGAGCTCGATGGTCTGCCGCGCATCGTCCTCGGTGACCAGCACCTCGTGCAGCTTCTCCCCCGGGCGGATGCCGATGACCCGGTGCGGCAGGTTCGGGGCCAGGCTGTTCGCCAGGTCCAGCACGTTCATGCTGGGGATCTTGGGCACGAAGATCTCGCCGCCCTGCATGATGGCCAGGGAGGAGACCACGAAGTTCACGCCCTGCTTCAGGGTGATCCAGAACCGGCTCATCCGCGGGTCGGTGATCGGCAGCTCGCGCGCGCCCTCGCGCAGCAGGCGATCGAACAGTTCCACCACGCCGCCGCGGGATTCCATGACATTGCCGTAGCGGACCACGCAAAACCGGGTGCCGACCGAACCGGACATGTTGTTGGCGGCGATAAAGATCTTGTCCGCCGCCAGCTTGCTGGCGCCATAGAGGTTGATCGGATTGGCGGCCTTGTCGGTGGACAGGGCGACGACCTTCTCCACCCCGCAGCGCAGCGCCGCGGTGACGACATTCTGGGCGCCGTTGACGTTCGTCTTGATGCACTCGAAGGGATTATATTCCGCTGCCGGCACATGTTTCAGCGCCGCGGCATGGATGACGAAGTCGACCTCCCGCATCGCCATCTCCAGCCGCTCGACGTCGCGCACATCGCCGATGAAGAACCGCAGGGCGCGGGTCGTCTCGCGTTCCAGCGCGGCCTGCATCTCGTACTGCTTGAACTCGTCGCGGGAAAAGACGATCAGGCGCTTCGGCTTGGCCTGTTCCAGCAGTTGCTCGACGAACCGCCGGCCGAACGAGCCGGTCCCGCCGGTGACCAGCACGGACTTCCCGTTGAAGGCGCTGAAATCCTCGTCGACGGCAAAATTTTCCCCGATGCCGATCGGTCGGGGGGCACGGGCAACCGGTCGCAACTTGGCGATCCGACCGTTCTTGCCGTTGGCCCTGCCGGACTGACCCATACCGCGTGCAACTCCCTGTTCATCGCCGGATGCTCACGCCGCCGCGAATCCGGTGACATGGCGATAGCGTGGCGCACAAAAGCCGGGGGAGCAAGAAAGAGGCCAGCCCTCCCGGCCAAGAGGATCGCAGCCAGGGTTTAAGGAAATGCAAAGAGGAATCCGCCTGCCGCGGCGACGCGTTCGGGCCGGCCTCAGTCGAACAGGCCCAGGGTGTCCAGAACCGTGTTGGTGTAGGCCGGCTGCGGCCGGAAGATCGCATCGATCTGCGTCAGGCTCTGTTGCGCCCCGAGGCTGAGGACGATCTGTGCGATCTGCGACCGCGACTCGATCGACCGCTCCAGCGCCTGCTGCTCGTTCAGCTGGCGGCGGACGGTCTCGTCGACATTGGTCTGCGCATCCTTCGTCCGGCTGGTCGCCTTGTCGTACTGGTACTGCGCCTGGATCAGGACGCCGTTGAGCTCGCGTTCGGCGGCATTCAGGGTCTCCAGTGCCGCGTTCACGTCCGCGACGGCGGCATCCTGAAAAGCGGTGGTGTCGAAATCGCCGTAGACCCAGGAACTGGCAACCCCCAGGCCGCCCTTGTCGACCGTGCCGGTGAAGAACTGCTGGTCCACACCTTCGCCAACGCTGAAGGTGATCTCGCCGCCCGCTTCCGACTCGTAGTTGAGTTCGGCGATCAGGAACTTCTCTTCGTTGAGCTCGACCTCGTTGTCCCGGAACTCAGGGCGGATGCTCTCCCCGGAATCGAGCTCGATGCCGTAGGTCGCGCCCAGCGAGCGCGAATAGATGTTGAAGCTGTTCTGCCCGAGGTTGACCGTCCGGGACCGGACCCCGTTGCCGTCCACACCGAGCCAGCCGATCAGGTTGGAGCTGTCCTGCGAGGCGTCCTGTGCCTTCAGGTTGATGTTGTAGAGCGCATTGTCGAAGGTCGCGCGATCGCCGGTGGAGGCTGCGGCGCGGGCCTCGAACAGGGAGTTCCGGATGTCGATGATGCGATCCAGGGCGTTTTCCAGATCCGCCACCGCATCGCCCGCCTCGATCTTGTTCGAGGTGAAGGCGGTCACCTTCTGCTGCTCGCGGACGACCTCGTCCTGGTGGCGGAACGCCAGGGTCGCAGTTTCCCTCTGGTCCCGGATCGTGTTCTGCGCCTTCACCAGGGTATAGGCCTGGTTGATGAAGAACTCGGTCTGCCGGAACCCGAAGTCGAAGCTGAAGAACCCTGAATCTGCCATCGCACCTGGTCGCTGTCGGGCCCCCGCGTCCCGTCGTGGGACAGTGCGCCGGGGCATCCAATTCGGTCATCATGCTATGCAATTATCGCGCCACACAGGCCCTTTCAGGCCCCTGGAATCAGCCGAACAGTCTTAATGTGTCCAGAACGGTGCTGGTATATTTCGCCGGCGGACGGAAAATCGCATCGATCTCGGTCAGCCGCTGCTGCGCGCCCAGGCTCAGCACGATCAGGGCGATCTGGGTGCGCGACTCGATCGCCTTGTTCAAGGCCTGCTGCTCGGTCAGCTGCTTCTTCACCGTTTCGTTCACGATGGCCTGGGCTGCCTCGGCCAGGGTCTTGTTCTTCTTGAACTGGTATTCCGCCTGGATCAAAGCGGCGTTGAGCTCCCGCTCCGCCGAATTGAGGGTCTGCAGCGCCGCGTTCACGTCGGCGATCGCCACATCCTGGAACGCCGCCGTGTCGAGATTGCCGTAGACCCACGAACTTGCGACCCCCAGCCCGCCCTTGGCGACCGTTCCGGTATAGCTCTTCTCGTCCGCGCCCGCGCCCACGGTGAAGGTGATGGCCCCATCGGCCTCGGACACATAGTTCAGTTCGCCGACGAGGACCTTCGCGCCATCGAGTTCCAGTTCGTTTTTGCGAAACTCCGGGCGAATCTTCTCGCCTGTGTCGAGTTCCAGGGCATAGGTCGCGCCCAGGGAGCGGGACGGGATATTGAAGCTCGCCGCGCCGAGGTCGACGGTCCGCGAGCGCACGCCCTTGCCGTCGACCGCCAGCCAGCCGATCAGGTTGTGGCTGTCCTGGGAGGCGTCCTGGACCTTGCGGTTGAGGTCGAAAAGCGCGTTGTCGAAGGCCGCGCGTTCACCGAGCTTCGCCGCCGCGCGGGCGGCGAACAGCGAATTGCGGACATCGATGATCCGGTTCAGGGCGTTCTTCAGGTCCCCGGTGGCGTCACCTGCCTCGATCTTCTTGGACAGGCTTTTCGTGACCGTATGCTGGACGTTGACCACCTGCGCCTGGTGCCGCACGGCCATCGCGTTGATGTCCTTCTGGGACTTTATCTTCAGCTGCGAGGCCGTAAGGGTATAGGCGCGGTTGATGTAGTATTCCGTCTTGCGGAAATTGAAGTCGAAACTGCCGAAAATATCGGAAGCCATTGTGCATGAGCCTTGTGTCGAAAGCCCATCGCCGTGCGCGGCACCGCGATACCTGCTTTCCACGACGGCTGACGTTCCGCGGGTCGAACCCACCGCCAGAGCCCATGCCGTCAAACCTCTCAGGGGCCATGTCCTGCCCTGCCCCTCCTCCGGGTCGCCGGCTGCCTGCGATACCGGCCGGCGACAGGGTTCCTCCTGCCGCCGGCCGCGCGCCAAAGGCACGGCATCGGCAATTCACGCTAGCACGGCTTGTGCCAATGCACCTTCCCTGTCGTCGCGGGACGAAGGCTGTCGCCCCCGCACGCGAAACAGGCAGAACCACCCGGTCACCGCACGTCCGGCAGAAAGGCAGCCGAAGCAAGCGATGGGGGCGAACGCGCAGATGCTCTACGGCATCTTGCCAGATTGTTTTTGAGGGGTACGGCACCGGCTGCACCCGCCGGGCCGTCCTATGTTATCGCGGCGTTTCTGGCGCCGCGGCCCGCTCAAGCGAGAAGGGATCTCTCGCCTGCGCCACCATCCCCGGGCAGAGCCAACGTTGCCGTCTGTGAAGGAGCGGTGGCAGCAGAGCCGGCGACCGGTGCGGACCCATCAGGTCCCTCGCCGGAAACCGGGGCGGATCCCTCATTGGAAGCATCGCTTCCCTGAGCGCCGCCTGGCGTACGGTCCGAACTTTCGGATCCGGGCCTCGCCGGCCCGGATGACCTGGCACGATATTCGTCGACGGCTTGCTTCGACGGAACCTGCCTGATCACCGTGCCCGTTTCGGCATCGCGATACTGGATGATCGCTAGTCCCAGTTCGTGATCGAACTGGATAAACGGGCTGAAGAAACGCGCATTCTGCTGACTACCGTCCGACGCCGGAGCGACAGCGGAGGTCTCTAGCCCTCCCGCCTTCGGCGGGAGACTGGATGGCGGCGTGCTCCGGGCTGTATCAATCGATGATACGACCATCACACTGCCCTCCTTTTCTAGAGGCGATATGATAGTGGCATCAATGCCCAGGGTCGTCAAGATCCCTTGAAATCAAAATACAATATGGACGTTTTCTTAAAATCAAGCTAACGCATTGAAACGCTTTCCGTTTTCCGGCCATCGGCAAGTCCGGCATCGAGACCGGCGACAGTGCCTTCGACAACATGCCCGAGCTGGCGCAGCATGTGCCGCAGGATCCGCCGGGTTTCGTCGGCATAGACCAGGAACAGCTGCCGGCTGACCGCTTCCTCCGCAACCCGCGTGCCGGCATACATGCCGACCCGCGCCAAGGCGCGAATGCTGCCGCCCATCGTCGCAAAGGCGGCCTGCTGCCGGACCTGCGCCTGCAACAGCAGGCCGTGCAGGCGGGCGAAGGCGTGGGAGAACGGCTCCGCCGCGTCGCGCGACTCCTCCAGGATCTGCACCACCCCCGCGGCCAGGTCGCCGCAATCCTGCAGGAAGCCCGGCAGGTCCGCGGCCAGGATCACCTCGTCCCCGCGATAGGGCGCCATGCGGCGGATCACCTCCGCCAGGAGCGCCTCCCGGTCCAGGTCCGGCGTCGCCAGCGACACCGATTCCGCCAGGCGCGGAACCGCATCCTCCACGATCGCGCCGTCGCTGCAGTTGTAGACCGAGATCACCCGGTTGCGGATCACCTGGGTCAGCATCATCCGCGACAGGTCCAGCGGCCAGTTCGTCTGCGCGATCCCGCCGAAGTTCGCCGGCACCGTGAGCGGATAGCGGAACCGGTCCTGCGGCATGTCCAGATCGAAATAGACCGATCCGACGGCATGATGCCTCCGGTCGACCCGTTTGCCGCAATCGACGCCGAACAGGTAGAAGGTGCGAAACCCCAGGATCGAGAAACAGGACAGGCCCGAATTGACGCAGGTCGGCGCCACGCCGAACAGTTCCTTGAGCGGCCCGCGAAAGATCTTGGACGACGAGATCGCATCCCGCAGGAAGAAATCGGCCCGCCCGAACAGGTCCGCGATTCGCGGGTCGACCGATGTCGAGCCGATGAAATGGATCTTCGACAGGTCGAATTCCGCCCCGATCCGGCGCATCAGGTCATAGACGACCGGGACGTTCTCCAACTCGACATGATAGTCGGGCACGATGCCCTGCCGCAGCAGCACCGACAGGGCGGTGCCGCAGCTGACGACCAGCGCCTTGTCGCGCAGCTGGCGAACGACCGGGATGCATTCGTCCAGCGACGGCCCGGAGCCGATGATGAAGACCGGCTCATGCCGCTCGACCCGCGGCTGGCCGTCGATCAGGCCGCCTTCGCGGCCGGCCAGGTTGGCAGCCGTGTTCCGGATCATGACCATTTCGTCCTCGAAATAGCCGATCGCCAGGAACATCTCGTTGATCTTGTCGCGCAGCAGCTTCTTGGCTTCGCTCAGCGACCACAGCCCGTAGTGCTGGAAGATGTATGTGCCGTCCAGGAAGCCCGGGCCGTGGCGCTCGACGAACATCTGCACCATCGACTGGATGGCCTTCGGGTCGTCCAGGGTGACGAAGTCGGCCTTTGCGCCGCGCTCGTCCAGCCGCTCCAGCAGGCCCGCCCAGTCGACCACCTCGAGCGACCGCGCGAGCACCTGCGGCATCGGCTCGATGAACAGCACGAAGCTGGGCTTGATCTCGTCCAGCAGCCGCTCCAGGCCATGCCCCAGGCCGACGCCGTAGAGGAACAGGTAGGTTTGCCCGCGACAGGGAAAGACCGGGATCTCCTCTGTCTGGTGCGCCATGGCAAAGGACAGCAGGTGCCGGGTCAGGCGTTTCGACAGCGGGCTGCTGAGGCCCATGGAATCGGGCGAGCCCAGGGCGAACCGATGTGGCGATTCCAGGAAGGCCTCGACCTGCCGGCTGGCGCTCTCCCGGCCATTGCCGCCGTAGAACCGCTTGCCGTTCAGCGACAGGTCGACCAGTTCCCCGTCCTCGTAGATCGGCTCCAGATCGCGCACCGGTTCGGCAAGTTTGTCGGCCAGGAGCGGAAACCGCGCCCTGATGGCCTCGAGGGACCGCTGCCGGTCGATCACTGCCCGCTCAGCCATGCGCCGCCCCGCCCCCGTCCGCCGGACCGGCGGCCTCTTCGAGGCGCTGCCGGATCGCCGCTTCCATGCCGTCGGCCAATCGCGATGCCGAAACCTGCTGCCGCAGGCCAGCCTTGCGCAGTGCCGCCCGCGCAGCCTGCAGGCGCTCCGGTTCCAGGGCCAGGGCGGCGGCGCGGCGGATCAACGCGGCAGGCCCGTCGCAGGCCAGGTCCGGCAGCCCGGCGGCGGCAAGCAGGTCGCGATAGCCGCCGTCGCGCATCGCATCGCCTGCGATCGACAGCACCGGACAACCGGCCAGCAGCGCCGCCACGAGCGGTTCCGCGCTGGCCGGCAGGATCGGCGCGATCGCGACATCCAGGTAGCGGCAGAAATCCGCTGCGTCAGGGGCCTTCACCAGGGTCACGACGGATGCGGCTTCGGGCCCGAACCCGTCGAGCAGCCGTTCCGTCAGCCCCGGCTCGGAAAACCCGTTGTCGCGGATGGCGATCGCGGCGCCGGGCACCGCCATGGCGATGGCGGCCAGCAGGGCAATCATTTCCCGGGTGGCCTGGGCGGGGCGCAGGTCGCAACCGAAGACCAGGTCCTGCTGGGCCGCCGGGCAGGACCCGCCGGTCGGCGCCGGCAGGCGGGCAAGCGCCGGCGCCGGGCTGTCGCTCGGCCCGAACACCAGTTCCGGCGGCCCGCCGGGCCGGGGCGCACCGCCCTGCCCCGCCGCCAGGCGGAAGTCATAGGGGGGCCCGTCGGGGGCCATCGGCAGCTGCGGCCAGAGCAGGCGCAGCGGGACGTCGCTCATCGCCACGGCCATCACGCCGGCCGGGTTGGCGAAACCGGCCGCGTCGATCAACACGTCGATGCCTTCGCCGGCGAAGATCCGCGCCATTGTCGCGGGATCGACCTGGCGCAGGTCGCGCCACAGCGCGAAGGCTGCGCGATAGACGGCATTGCGGGGATGGGTGGCAGGCCCGAGGCCGAAGCCGATCGTCTGCACGTTCTGCCGGTTGAAGGCGCGGCAGATCTGGGCCAGCGCCACGCGGACCTCCGGCCGGACCTCGCCGGCGACGAGGAATCCCAGGGTCAGTTTCTGCCCGGCGACCGGCCGCCGCCGGGCCGGCGGCGCGGGGCAGCAGGCCGCGACCCAGGCGCGGCAGGCCGCCGCGAGTTCGCCCGCGTCGGGTTCGCACCACCACAGGTCCGACACCCGGCGTGCGGCGATCGCGCGCCCCTGTTCGGTGTCCAGCCCCTGCAGCATCGCGGCCGCGTCATGGTTGCCGGCGGCCACGGCATGCTCGCCGGCAGCGCAGCGGGCCTGCGCGGTCAGGCTGAGGCCTTCGGCGTCGCCGCGGGCCGCCAGCCCGTGGGTGGCCGCGACCGCCTCGCCAAAGCGCTCCTCCGCCAGCAGCAACCGCACCAGGTCGGCGCGGGCGGCGCTGTCGTGCGGAAACAGGGTGAGATGGTCCCGCAGATAGCGGATCGCCTGGTCCGGCCGGTCGCGGGAGACCGCGTTGCGTGCCGCAACGGCCAGGGGGCGTTCCTCGATGGCCAGGAAGGCCTTTCCGAAGGAGGGAAAGTCCGGCGGCACCAGCTCGTGCAAGGTGGCGTCGATGCCCATGCCGGTGGCCAGCTTGCCCAGGAACAGGCTTTCGTTCAGGTTCCCTGCCGCCGCGTACAGCGCCGCCAGGACCTCCGCATAGCTGCCATTGTCGGGATCCGCCTCATGAGCGCTGCGGACCAGGGCGATCGCATCGGCGAGGTCGTCGCTGCGCCAGGCCAGGAGCCCCAGCAGCAGCCGGGTCGGCGGATCGTCGCGCCGGCGCACGGCCAGCACCTCCAGGCTCGCCAGCGCGGTTTCGGTATCGCCGCGCGCGAGGGCCCGCGCGGCGGGGAGCAGTTCCTGAATGGCCGCCGGGTCAGAGGACCTGGTTGACGCGACCGGGTGGAGAGGCCGGGAGGCTGTCATGGGGTCTCGGAGGTTCCGCCAGCAGACCGCCGCCGATCTGCAGGTTGATGTTCACCAGCACCTCGACGCCTTCCGGTTCCGGCTTGGAGAGCAGGGCGACCGAACGCTTGTCGATGAAATCGGCGAGGGACAGGATGTTGCTGCGCAGATCCACCGGCCATGGGCAGTCCGGCTCCAGCATGCTCGATTGGAAGATTGTCCATAGGCGCCAGTTCAGGCGAACGGCCTCAGACAGCTCTTTCTTGTCTTTGCTTTTGGCCTCGCGGAGACGACGTGCCGCCTCCATCAGCGCCCATCCCTCTGTCCGACGCGGATTTCCCTCCTGCGGGATTCTGGAATAGCCCGTCTGTGGATATCCCGCGTTCGTGTATGCCATCGAGGATCTCCTGCTCCCGATCGATGAACTCTCGTGCCTGCCGCAGAGCCTTGTAGAAGCGGCCCTCGGCCACCGACTGGCGCACGATGGCCGCCTTTGGCTTCATGCTCGGCACGGCCTGTTCGAACTGGCTGGTCAACTCCTCGAACTGGGCGAGGTAGTTGTCGCGATTGGCCTCGAACAGGTAGGCGCACTGGATCGCGTAGTAGATCCGGCGTGCCGGTGTCGCTGCCTCAGTCTCCGTCATGATGTCTTTCTCGCGCATTAACAGCGCCTCGTTATGAACGACGAGGTTCGCCGACGCGCCGACGGATTCGAGTACGCAGCCGTTGATGATGATTTTTTCGTTCGGTTTCAGATTGATCTTCAGTGGCATTCTGCCTCCCTTCCGCGTCGCCTTCTGCGCGCTATCGAAACCAGGCTGCGGGCGGTCCACCGGATCCTGCCCTGCGGCACCGCCTGTCGGGGCGCCTGCAGCCAATAATGACAAGGATACCACCGCACCGGGCGGTCGACCAATACCCGGCATACCGCATGGCAGCAGGGTCCTGGCGCATCCACCGCTCCACTCCGCAGGATGCGTGCCAAACGCCGGCAGCGCCGGACGGACGCGAGCGAAACGGCACAGAACCGCAGAGTCCTGCGCCCTGCCCGCCCCCGGCGGATGCCCGCTCCACGCCGTCTGGCGCGGAAATGCGGGCAGACCCAAAGCCGGCGGCAGAAAGCGGCCCGGCAACAACTGCCGCCCGGCAGGATCGACCGGATCCCGCCGGCAGTGCCGCCGGATGCAGAATCGCCGAGGCCAGGCCCCAGCTCAGTCCGGGGCCGGCAAGGCCAATGATGGGCAGGGCAAGAAAAGGCCCGCGACACGGAAAACCGGACGGGTGCAGAACCGGCCCAAAGGGACGCCGAGACCGGCAATCGCCGGAACGGAAGAATCCTCTGGAACGTGCCGCGGGCGGGACCCGGAAAGGCCGAACTGGACAATCCAGGTCCGAGTGACGTCTCAGACGGTATCGACAGCCCTCCTGGGGCTGCCGGCTACCGGTGCTACCTGAACAGCGACAGCACCGACCGCTCGTTCTGGCCGGCGAAGGACAGGGCCTGCAGGGCCAGCTGCTGCCGGGTCTGCAGGGCCACCAGGTTGGCGCCTTCCTCGTTGATGTCCGCCAGGACCAGCTTGTCCGCGCCCGTTTCCAGGGTGGCGGCATAGCTCTGCGAGAAGTCCAGGCGGGTGTTCAGGAAGGTGACGTTGGAGCCCAGGTCCGCCGCCGTCGAGCGCAGGGTCGTGATCGCATCGTCGATGCGCGCAATGCCCTGATCGAAGTTGCTGACATTGGCAGCGGTGAAGCCCACCGATGCGCCGCCCAGGCCGATAATGGTGCTGGCCAGCGATCCCGCCGCGGTCGAACCGAGCGAGGTGAACAATGCACCGGTGGTGGTCGAGGAGACCTGCAGGTTCTTGCCGGCAACATCGAGCTTGGCGTTCGAGGAGTCGGAGAACTGCACACTCAGCTTCGACGTCGACGAGTTCAGCAGGTTCAGGCCCTGGTACGAGGAATCGTTCAGGATCTGGTTCAGCTGCTGCGACAGGGTGTTGAACTGGCTCTGAAGCGCAGTCTGCTCGGTCGTCGAGGCCGTCTTCGCGCTCTGCAGGATA
>JAVJON010000010.1:0-134706 GCA_040216765.1 Sneathiellaceae bacterium
GCCGCCAGGTTCAATAATGGCCTGATCTTATTGAGGTGCGGCGCGATGGGTTGCCGGGCATCGCCCGGCGACCGGGACAAGCCCGCGCATGACGAAGCTATAAAACGCATGAGGCCGGAGAACGGCACTCAACCGGACAGCCGTGGGCCAGGCCCGGTGGTCGATGTCGATGACCGTCTCAATCGATTGAGGATGGCGGCACCATGGACCCGCGGGACAAGCCCGCGGGTGACGAGCTGGGTGAGAGGCTCAGCAGTCGCTGTTTGCGCTTCGGGCGTTCATGTCCAGCCCCTCAGCCCTCGCCCAGAAGGGCCTGCGCGGTCGCGCTGTCGGTCACGATATGGCTGGCATAGCCGCCGCGCAGCACGGCCTGCATCGGCTCCACCTTGTCCGGCCCGCAGGACACCAGCAGCCCCAGTTCCAGCCCCAGCATGCGGTCCGGCGTGATGCCGATCATCCGGTCGTCCAGCGGGCCGGGGACATGGCGGCCGGCCTCGTCGACGAAACGGCCGCAGAGCACGGCGCGGGCGCCGCGCGCCCGATAGCCGGCGATGTCGGCGGCACTGGCGATGCCGGACAGCACGATATGGCTTTCCGCCGTGCAGGAGCCGGCGGCGAACACCGCCTTGTTGCAATCTCCCAGCGCATGCAGCTGCGCATGGATCAGGGGCTCGGCACGCAGCGCCTCGGCCAGCGCGGCGTTCGACAGGATCGCCGGCACATGCAGGTTGATGCAGCGCGCGTTCAGCCGCTGCGCCAGCCGGGCGGAACAGAGCTCCGCGGTGAAGCCGTAGGGGGTCGCCATCGAGCCGGTCAGCTGCACCACCCGGCAGTCCGCCACGGGCACCGTCTCCATCCCCTCGGCCATCTCGTGGATCGTGCGGCCCCAGGCCACGCCGATCGTGTCGCCTGCCTGGAGCAGCGCGGGCAGCCAGGTGCCGGCCGCCTTGGCGACCCGCAGCAGGGTGGCGGTATCGTCGCCGGGGCTGCCGGCCGGCACCACATAGGCCGCCTTCAGGCCGAAGCGCTTCTGCAGGTCCAGGGACAGGGAATGGGTCAGGAAGGGTTCGTCGGCGAGGCGGATGCGGATCAGGCCGCGCTCGCGCCCCTCCTGCAGGTAGTTCACCACCGACGCGCGCGAGACCCCCAGCCGGCGGGCGATCTCGTTCTGGTTCAGGCCCTCGTTATAGTAGAGCCAGGCCGCCTCCACGACGATCTCGAAGCTGCCGGAGGGCGAAGGCGTGCGGCGCCGGCCGCTCATGACGGATCTTCCATGGGCAGCGGTTCGATCATCGCGGGCCGGGGCTGATTTCTGGACATTTGACAGGGTGTCTTCACATTTGTCAAAAACCGCATCCGACAGAGGATGCGCAGGACGAGGGCGGAAACGATGGTGCAGGACCGGTGGCGCGATGACGAGGCCGATGCCCTGGCGGCGGCGGCCGGGGCGGACCCGGCGGACCGCGCCCTGGCGCTGCGGGTCTATACCTCGCGCCTGGTGGGCGGCGATCCCGACCTGGTGATGCATGGCGGCGGCAACACCTCCTGCAAGGTGCTGCGCCGCGACCTGCTGGGCAACGAGATCCGCGTGCTGCACGTGAAGGGCTCGGGCTGGGACCTGGGCTCGATCGAGGCGCCGGGCCTGCCCGGCGTACGGCTCGACCCGCTGCTCAAGCTGCGCGACCTGGAGGCGCTCAGCGACGAGGACATGGTCAACCAGCAGCGCTGCAACCTGCTGGATTCCACCTCGCCCAACCCGTCGGTGGAGACCCTGCTGCACGCCTACCTGCCGCATGCCTTCATCGACCACAGCCATGCCACCGCGATGCTCGCCCTGGCCGACCTGCCGGAGGCCGCGGAGGTCGTGGCCGAGCTGTTCGGCGACCGGGTCGCGCTGGTGCCCTACATCATGCCGGGCTTCGGCCTGGCCAAGAAGGCCGCCGAGGTGTTCGAGGCGAAGCCCGATGTCGAGGGCATGCTGCTGGTCAACCATGGCCATTTCACCTTCGGCGAGACGGCGAAGGAATCCTACAGGCGCCATGTCGAGCAGGTGAACGCGGTGGAGGCCTGGTTCGCCCGCAAGGGCAATACCCGCCCGCCCGCCCGGCCGGTGGCGAAGGTCGATGCCGCCGCCCTGCTGCCGCGGCTGCGCGGCGCCCTGGCGGCCGATCGGCCGCACGATGCCGCCATGCCGGTCTTCGACCTGCGCAGCGCGGAACATCTGCAGGCCTTCCTGGCGCGGCCCGACATGGCGGACCTGGCGACCCGCGGCGTGGCCACGCCGGACCATGTGATCCGCACCAAGCATCCGGCGCTGATCCTGGAGGGCGCGGCGGCGGCGGGCGAGCCGGCCGCGCTGAAGGACGCGGTTTCAGCCTGGGCGGCGGCCTATCGCGCCTATTTCGAGCGCAACAACGCCAAGCTGAACGGTGCGAAGACGATGCTGGAGCCGACCCCGGGCCTGGCCTGGGTGCCGGGCCTGGGCCTGTTGGGCATCGGCGCCAATGCCAAGGCGGCGCGCACCGCCGCCGACCTGGGCGACCAGCAGATCCGGGTGATCGAGCTGGCGGAGAGCGTGGGCGAATTCCGCCCGATCCCGGAATTCGACCTGTTCGAGACCGAGCACTGGTCGCTGGAGCAGGCGAAGCTGGGCAAGGGCCGGCCGCCGGCGCTGGACGGCCGCATCGTGCTGGTCACCGGCGGCGCGGGCGCGATCGGCCGCGCCACGGCGGCGGCGTTCAAGGCGCAGGGCGCCGACATCTTCCTGGTGGATGCCGACGCGGGCGCGCTGGCCGATGCGCTGAAGGGGCTGGGCCGCGATGCCGGCGGTCTGGCGCTGGACCTGACGGCGGACGGCGCGGGCGAGGCGGCGCTGGCCGCCTGCATCCGCCGCTTCGGCGGCATCGACATCCTGGTCTCCAACGCCGGCGCGGCCTGGGGCGGGGCGATGATCGACCTGGACGAGGCGCTGCTGCGCAAGAGCTTCGAGCTGAACTTCTTCGCCCACCAGCGCATGGCGCAGGCCGCGGCACGGGTGTTCCGCGAGCAGGGCCGCGGCCATTCGCTGCTGTTCAACGCCTCCAAGCAGGCGGTGAACCCGGGCAAGGATTTCGGCGCCTATGGCCTGCCCAAGGCGGCGACCTTCTTCCTGGTCCGGCAATACGCGCTGGAGATGGGCGCGATGGGCGTGCGGGTGAACGGCATCAACGCCGACCGCATCCGCTCCGGCCTGCTGACCGACGAGATGATCGCCACAAGGTCGAAGGCCCGCGGCGTCGACGAGGCGAAGTACATGGCGGGCAACCTGCTGGGCGCCGAGGTCGAGGCGGCCCATGTCGGCGAGGCCTTCGTGGCGCTCGCGCTGGCGGCCCGCACCACCGGCCATGTGATGACCGTCGACGGCGGCAATATCGAGGCCGCGCTGCGGTAGGGAGGGGCCCTCAGCCCCGCCGCGCCGCGTCGATCGCGGCGCCGCCGATCCTGCCCATGGTCATCAGGCTTGCAGCCTGCCGGGGCGGCCCGTCGCGACCGTCTGCTGCAGCGCCGTGTGCAGCATGTCGAGGGCGGTCTGCACCGCCGCCAGCCGGATCGCGGCACGGCCGCGCGGCCCGAAATGCACCGCGCGGTGCACGGTCCGCCCGCCCTCGCAGCTGCAGGCAAGGTGGACCAGCCCCTCCTCGTCGCAGGGGCCGGCGGGCCCGGCAAAGCCGGTGATGGCGATGGCGATCTGCGCCTGGGAGCGGGCGAGCGCGCCCCTGGCCATCGCGACGGCGACCTGCCGGCTGACGGCGCCGCAATCGTCGATCTCGCGCTGCGCCAGGCCCAGCAGGTCGCATTTCGCGCGATCGCTGTAGGTGATGAAGCCGCGCTCGAAGACATGGCCATAGCCGGACAGGTCGGTCAGCAGCGAGCAGAGCAGCCCGCCGGTGCAGCTCTCCGCCGCCGTCAATGTCACGCCGCAGGCGCTGGCGCGCTGCAGCACGGCGAGCGCGTCCCGCTCCATCCTGTCGGGGATGGCGGGCGAGAGGGTCTTCGGCCGCACCTCGCTCTGTGTTCCCATGGCGGAAGGCAAACATGCCCGGCCGCTTGGGGGTTCCGCGGCGTCCGTCCAGGCATGGGCCTGTCGGCGCGGCACCGGTCGTCCTGGCCGGCGGCGGGCAAATCCGCACTCAGCGATCGGCGGGCGGCGACGCGACCGGCGCCCGCCCGCCGGACCGGCGCACCGCCTGCGGCGGGACGCCGTAGGCCGCCTTGAAGGCGCGGCTGAAATGGGAAACGTCGCCGAAGCCGTGGGCCAGGGCGATATCGGTGATCCGGTCCGCGGCACCCTCGGCCAGGGCGCGGTAGCTGGCCGCGAGGCGCTGCCGCCAGAGCCAGCGGATCGGCGTCTCGCCGGCCTGTGCGAACAGCCGGTTCAGGCTGCGCGCCGACATGTTCTGGGCCCGCGCGACGGCCTCGACGTCCAGCCCCTGCTCGCCCAGGCGCGCCAGCATGTAGCGCTGGGCGCGCTGCAGCCGCTGGCTGCCGGTGGCCGTGGCTGCCGATCCGGCGAGTTCGGCCGCCAGGGCGGTGGCCAGGATGTCGAGCGCCGAGACCCCGACCTTTCGCGCCGACACTTCCTCCGCCCCGTCGGCCAGGCGCAGCAGGTCGCGCATGAGGTCCGCCGCCAGCGCGCCGAGCCGCGAGCTGCCGGCCACGGGACGCGCGACCAGCCCGGCCGCCCCGTCCAGGCGCGCCAGCAACAGCGGCCTGGGGACCGTGAGCATCATCGCATGGGAATGGCGCCCGAACTGCAGGGCGAAGGGCTGAGCCTGGTCGTGCAGCAGGATGTCGCCGCGGCGCATGCGGACCCGGCGGCCGCCCTGTGCGAAGGCCGTATCGCCCGCCAGCGCCTGCCAGATCATGAAATCGTCGCGCCCGTCCCGCCGGATATCCGCAGGGCCGCGGGTCACCCGGATCGGTTCCTCGCCCGTGACGGTGGAGGCGATATCGCTGACGGTGAGCGGCCCAAGGGCGCCGATCGAGACCCGCGCCCGGAACTGCCGGTCCGGGACCGCCCGGCACTCGGTCACCGAATAGCTGCGGCAGGTCAGCGCATGCCAATGGGCAAAGGGGTCGCCCGGCGTCACGACGGTAGCCATGCTGGTGACCGGCATCGGCAGAAGCCCCGGCTGTTTCCCGTGCAGGGCGGAACGCTAGCGAGCCGCCGCGGCGGGTGTCAACGTGCCGTGGCGGCGGCTGGCAGCCGGAGTCAAAATCCCGGCAGCCCCGGCAAAGCGCCGGGGCTCCGCGCCATGCTAGGCCTGGATGCGGCAACGCAGGAGATAAAGCCATGCCCTATCAGATCGACAGCTTCGACGCGGCCAGGACGGTGATGATCGTCGTGGACATGCAGAACGACTTCGTCGCCAACGGCGCCAAGCTGCAATCGGGGCAGGCCGCCGCCATGGCGCCGCGCCTGGCGGAGACGTTGCAGGCCTGTCGCGACAAGGGCATCCGTGTCGTCTACACCGCCCATGTGCATCGCCCGGACCGCAGCGACATGGGACTCTACGACGACCTCTATCCGCCGATCGACGATGGCTCCGCGCTGGTCGACGGAACCGCGGGCGCGGAAATCTTCCCGGTCCTGGCGCCGGCGCCGGGCGAGCATGTCATCAAGAAGCACCGCTACAGCGGCTTCTTCGCCACCGACCTGGACCTGATCCTGCGGGAATGGGGCATCGACACGGTGGTGATCTCCGGCACCACGACGGAGAATTGCTGCCATGCCACGGCGCGCGACGCCATGTTCCACAACTACCGCGTCGCCTTCCTGTCGGATGCCACCGGCACCTTCGATTATCCGGATGTCGGCCAGGGCGCCCTGCCGGCCGAGCAGGTGCACAGCGCCACCCTGACGATCCTCGCCTTTTCCACCGCCCATGTGATGACCACCGACGAGTTCCTGTCGCGGGTGGCGTGACGGGTTCGCCGGGGCCTGCCGGCGCGCCGCGATCCGGGCTGGCCGCCGGTGCCCCGGCCTGCGAGAATGGGCGCTTCCCGGGACGCCGCGAAGGTGTCGCGGGACGGCGGTGCCGGTCACGGGCGCAGCCCTGTCGGACACAGCCGGGAAGATGACTTCATGACCGCGTCCCTGCGCGAGGCAACAGCGATCCTGTCCACCCTGGTCGCCTTCGACACGGTGAGCCACAAGTCGAACCGGGCCCTGATCGACTGGGTGTCGGACTATCTGGACGGGCTGGGGGTCGCAGTGTCGACCCTGCCGAGCCCGGACGGGCAGAAGGCCAACGTCTTCGCGACCATCGGCGGCAAAGGCGGCGGCGGCGGCGGCATCCTGCTCAGCGGCCATACCGACGTGGTGCCGGTGGACGGCCAGGACTGGCGCCACGACCCGTTCCGCCTGACCGCCGAGGAGGGCCGCCTCTATGGCCGCGGCGCCTGCGACATGAAGGGCTATATCGCCTGCGTGCTGGCGGCGGTGCCGGACATGCTGGAGGCGCCGCTGTCCCGGCCGATCCATCTCGCCTTCTCCTATGACGAGGAGGTCGGCTGCTTCGGCGCGATCGGCCTGATCGACCATATGGCGGCGGCCGGCATCCGGCCCGCCATGGCCTTCGTGGGCGAGCCCACCTCGATGCGGGTGGTCAACGCCCACAAGGGCAGCTGCGGGATGAAGACGAAGGTGACCGGGCTGGCCTGCCATTCCTCGCGGGTCGACCTGGGCAGCAATGCGATCTATGCCGCGATGGACGTGATCGACCTGCTGCGCCGCCGGGCCGATGCGCTGGCCGCCGCACCCGACAGCCTGGGCCTGTTCGAGCCGCCCTACAGCACGATCAATGTCGGCATCGTGCATGGCGGCAGCGCCCGCAACACGGTGGCCGGCGACTGCACCCTGCTGTGGGACATCCGCGCCACCCGCGAGGGCATGGTCGCCGAGGTCCGCGGCGAGGTCGAGGCGGCGGTCGCGGAGCGGATCCTGCCGGCCATGCGGGACCGCCATGCAGCGGCGGAGATCGACATCGAGACCCTGTTCGAGATCCCCCCGCTGCTGCCGCAGCCCAACAATGCCGCGGAGGCGCTGGCGCGGGAGCTGGCGGGGACCGGCGAGGCCTGCAGCGCCGCCTTCGGGTCGGAGGGTGGCCTGTTCCAGCGGGCGGGCATGCCCTGCATCCTCTGCGGCCCGGGCGACATCGCCCAGGCCCATGCGCCCGACGAATGGGTCGCGGAATCCCAGCTGGCCGCCTGCCAGGGGTTCCTGGACCGGCTGGTGGCACGCGAGGCCGGCGCCTGACCCCGGCGCCGCGGGCGGCGAGACGATGACACGGATGTATGACGGCCCGATCATCGACGCCCATACCCATCTCTGGGACCTGTCGATGGACGCCCATCCCTGGCTGCGGCCCGCCGATGGCGCGGTGCAGGCGCTGGGCGGGCTGGATGCGATCCGGCGCACCTTCGTGGTGGAGGACTATCTGCGCGACGCGGCCCGCCAGCCGATCGCCGCCAGCGTGCATGTCGAAGCGCTGTGGGACCCCGCCGATCCGGTGGGCGAGACCCGCTGGCTGGAGGGCCTGGACAAGTCCCGCTGCATCGCCGCGCGCTATGTCGGCGCCGCGCCGTTCGGCACGCCCGGCGCCGCCGCGGTCATCGAGGCGCAGGCGGCGTTCGACCGCATGGCGGGCCTGCGCGCGATCTTCAGCTTCCACCCGGGGCAGCCGGCGAAGAACTTCGCGGCGCGCGACGGCCTGGCCCGCGACCCGGCCTGGCGCGCCGATATCGCGCGCCTGCCGCCGCTGGGCCTGGCCCTGGAGGCGATGCTCTACCCCTACCAGGCAGCCGACGTGGCGGACCTGGCGCGCAGCCTGCCCGACCTGCGGATCGTGGTGAACCATTGCGCCAGCCCGGTCGACCGCGATGCGGCGGGCATGGCGCGCTGGCGCGACGCGGTGGTGCGGCTGGCGGCCGAGCCCAACGTCATGATCAAGGTCTCCAACGCCGAGGCCTACGATCCCGATCCTGGCGAAGACAGTCTCCGCGCGGTGCAGCGCCACTGTATCGAGAGCTTCGGCCCCGACCGGTCGATCCTTGCCACCGACTGGCCGGTCGCGCGCCTGACCGGCGGGTTCGATGCGATTTGCGACCGGTTCCGCCGCACGGTGGCGGATTTCGGTGCGGCGGAGCAGCGCGCGATGTTCCACGACAATGCGTTGCGCCTGTACCGGCTGTAGCGCAGGCGAAGGAGGGCGCGATGCCGGTGCAGCCGGAGTTCCACGGCCGGGTGACCCTGGTCACCGGCGGTGCGCGCGGGATCGGCCGGGCGATCGCGCTGGCCCTGGCGGCCGCCGGCGCCGATGTCGCGGTGAACTGCGCGACCCGGATCGACGAGGCCGAGGCGGTGGCCGCACAGGTGCGCAGCCTGGGGCTGCATTTCAGCTAAGGCGGTACGGGAGCAGGAACCCCGCGAACACCCACCCTCAAGGCGTCATCCCATGGCTTGACCCGTTTGCGGGCGTTGCCCGCAAACCCATTCCGCCAGCCCGACGGAAAAGCCGTTGGAATGGATCCTTGGCTCGGGGGCCAAGGATGACGGGAGGGAGATGGCGGCGCGCCCTACGCCGGCAATCCTCCGAGAAAATCGAGCAGGATGCGGTTCACCTCTTCGGGCCGCTCCTGCTGGGTCCAGTGGCCGGCGCCGGGCAGGAAATGCGGGCCGTGCAGGTTCGGCACCTTGGCCGCCAGATCGGCCCGGATCCTGTCCAGCCCGCGCACCGCCAGCACCATGTCGCGGTCGCCGGCGATGAAGCAGGCGGGCTGGCGGATGGGCGCGTCGTGGAACGGCGCCATCAGCTCCCAGCTCAGGTCGACATTGCGGTACCAGTTCAGCGGCCCGCGGAAGCCCGAGCGCGCGAACTCCGCCGCGTAGTGGTCCAGGTCCGCCTCGGTCAGCCAGGACGGCAGGCGGTCGCGCGGCGGCGCGGTGTCCAGGACGCCGCCGCCCGGCGGCACGATGGCGATCCACTCGTCGCCCTTTGCCACGTCGCCGGAGCCGACATAGTAGATCCGCAGCAGACTGTCGCGGATATCGGCCTCCAGCTCGGCCTCCGCCACGCCGGGCTCCTGGAAGTACAGCATGTAGAAGCCGCTATGCCCGTGGTCGCGCATCGCCTGGGTCAGGCTGCGCGCGCCCCGCGGCGAGTAGGGGACGCTGAGGCCGGCCACCGCGCGGATCCGGTCCGGGCGCAGCAGGGCGCTGTGCCAGGCGACGGGGGCGCCCCAGTCATGGCCGATGGCGACTGCGGTCTCGATCTCCAGCGCGTCCAGCAGGGCGATCGCGTCGCCGGCGAGGTGCAGCTGGGTATAGGCGTTCACCGGCTCGGGTGCGATCGACCCGGCATAGCCGCGCTGGTTCGGCGCGATGACCCGGTAGCCTGCCGCGGCGAGAGCGGGGATCTGGTGGCGCCAGGAATAGGCGCTCTCCGGCCAGCCGTGCAGCAGCAGGACGGCGGGGCCCTGGCCCTCGTCGACGATGGCGAAGGGGCCGTTGCGGGTCTCGATGGTCTTCATGATGCCTCCCCGGGGTTGCCGGGAGGATGGCGGGGAAGCGGGGCGGCGGCAACTCTCCCGCCGCGTCATTCCAGGCCTTGAGCCTGGAATCCATTCCGCTTGCGTTGCGGCCAGGCTGGCGGAATGGATCCTTGGCTCAAGGCCAAGGATGACGAAAGTGGGAGTTGGCTGCCCCCCTCAGTCGAACGCCTCGTCCCAGCTGCCCTTGGTGGCGGCGCGGCTGTATTCGGTGGCGCGGCTTTCGAAGAAATTCGCGTGCTCCACGCCGTTCAGCATCGCCTCCAGCCAGGGCAGCGGGTTGCGGTCGACCCGGAAGATCGGCTGCAGGCCGAGCTGCGCCAGGCGGCGGTCGGCGGTGTAGCGGATATAGGCCTTCACCTCCGCGGCGCTCAGCCCCTCGACCTCGCCCAGGCCGAAGGCCATGTCCACGAAGGCATCCTCATGGTCCACGATGGTGGCGCAGGCGCGATAGATGTCGTGCCGCAGGGCATCGTCCCAGACCTCCGGGTTCTCGGCCACGAAGGTGCGGAACAGGCGGATGATCGAGGCGGTGTGCAGGCTCTCGTCGCGCACCGACCAGGAGATGATCTGCCCCATGCCCTTCATCTTGTTGAAGCGCGGGAAGTTCAGCAGGATCGCGAAGGAGGCGAACAGCTGCACGCCTTCCGTGAAGCCGCCGAACACCGCCAGGGTCTTGGCGATCTCCCGCGGGTTCTCGGTCGAGAATTGCTGCATGTAGTCATACTTGTCCTTCAGCACCTGGTAGCGCAGGAAGGCGGAATATTCCGCCTCCGGCATGCCGATGGTGTCCAGCAGGTGCGAATAGGCCGCGATATGCACCGTCTCCATGTTGGAGAAGGCGGCCAGCATCATCTGCACCTCGGTCGGCTGAAAGACCCGCGCATAGTGGCGCATGTAGCAGTTGTTCACTTCCACGTCGGCCTGCACGAAGAAGCGGAAGATCTGCGTCAGCAGGTGCCGCTCCTCGTCGGTCAGCGAGCGGCTCCAGTCCTTCACGTCGTCGGCCAGCGGCACCTCTTCCGGCAGCCAGTGGCTGCGCTGCTGCGCCAGCCAGGCGTCATAGGCCCAGGGATAGGCGAAGGGCTTGTAGACCGGGCTGGCGGAGAGGAGCGACATGGCGGGGTCTCCCAGGTATAGCGGCGGAAGGCAGGGCGACCACTATATGTAGTGAAAATGGGGCATGCAAGCGCCAACAGGCATGGCGCTTGTCGCAGCCAAAAGGGGGGCGCCGATACTGTGGCGCCGCCCGAGTTGGAGAGGGAGGAGAAGTTCTACTGGCCGGCCCGACAGGGGACGTACCGGCCGACCCTCCCGCCGGGGCAGGCTGCTTCTCTTGGCAGCCCCGGCAGAAGCTCGTGAGGGGAAGGCCCCATTGCCGCCATGTGGCTCACTGGCATGCGAGGCATTCCTCGTAATCGTTGTTCGCGGGCGCGGCGGCCATCTTCTGGCGCGGCGCCTCGATATCGTTGATCCGGCCCACGAAGGGAACAGCGGTTACGGTGGGCAGTTCCACCGCCGGGCCGGCCACCTTGTCCGCCCGCTGGATCGACATGGAGCGGCAGTAGTAGAGGCTCTTCACGCCTTTCTTCCAGGCCTGGAAATGGATCTGGTGCAGGTCGCGCTTATGCACGTCGGCCGCCAGGAAGATGTTCAGGCTCTGCGCCTGGCAGATCGACGGGCTGCGATCGGCGGCCAGGTCGATCACCCAGCGCTGGTCCAGCTCGAAGGCGGTCTTGAAGATGTCCTTCTCGTCGTCGCTCAGGCAGTCCAGGTTCCGCACCGAGCCCTCGTCGGCGATGATCGCGCTCCAGGTCGCCTCGTCGTTGCGGCCGCGCTCGGCCAGCAGCTTCACGAGGTACTTGTTGCGCACCAGGTAGGAGCCGGACAGGGTCTTGTGGGTGAAGGCATTGCCGGCGATCGGCTCGATCCCCGGGCTGGCGCCGCCGCAGATGATCGAGATCGACGCGGTCGGCGCGATCGCCAGCTTGTTGGAGAAGCGCTCGCCGATGCCGTAGTCGGCGGCGTCGGGGCAGGGCCCGCGTTCCGCCGCCAGGGTCAGCGAGGCCTCGTCCGCGGCGGCGCGGATGTGGCGGAACACGGTCTTGTTCCAGACCTTCGCCATCACGCTCTCGAACGGCACATTGTTGGCCTGCAGGAAGGAATGGAAGCCCATCACCCCCAGGCCGACGCTGCGCTCGCGCATCGCGGCATAGGCGGCCTTCTTCATCGAGGGCGGCGCCTTGGCGATGAAATCCTCCAGGACATTGTCCAGGAAGCGCAGGCAGTCCTCGATGAACAGCGGATGCTCCCGCCATTCGTGGAAATATTCCACGTTCAGCGAGGACAGGCAGCAGACCGCGGTGCGGTCGTTGCCCAGATGGTCGATCCCGGTCGGCAGGGTGATCTCGCTGCACAGGTTGGAGGTCTTCACCTCCAGCCCGGCGAGCTTGTGATGCTCCGGCATCGCGGCGTTCACCCGGTCGATGAACACCAGGTAGGGCTCGCCGGTCTCGATCCGCGCGGTCAGCAGGCGGATCCAGAGCTGGCGGGCCGGCACCTGTTTCTGCACGGTGCCGTCCAGCGGGCTGACCAGGGCCCAGCTCTCGTCCGCCTCGACCGCCCGCATGAAGGCGTCGGAGACCAGCACGCCGTGATGCAGGTTCAGCGCCTTGCGGTTCGGGTCGCCGCCGGTGGGCCGGCGCAGCTCGATGAATTCCTCGATCTCGGGATGGTCGATCGGCAGGTAGACCGCGGCCGAGCCGCGGCGCAGCGACCCTTGCGAGATCGCCAGGGTCAGGCTGTCCATCACGCGGATGAAGGGCACCACGCCGGAGGTCTTGCCGTTGCGGCCGACCTTCTCGCCGATGCCGCGGAGATTGCCCCAGTAGCTGCCGATGCCGCCGCCCTTGGAGGCCAGCCAGACATTCTCGTTCCACAGGCCGACGATGCCCTCCAGGCTGTCGCTGGCCTCGTTCAGGAAGCAGGAGATCGGCAGGCCGCGGTCGGTGCCGCCATTGGACAGGACCGGGGTCGCCGGCATGAACCAGAGCTTGCTGATATAGTTGTACAGGCGCTGGGCATGGGCATCGTCGTCGGCATAGTAGCTGGCGACGCGGGCGAACATGTCCTGGTAGCTCTCGCCCGGCAGCAGGTAGCGGTCCTCGAGGGTCGCCTTGCCGAAATCGGTCAGCAGCGCATCGCGGCTCCGCTCGATCTCGACCCGGCCCCCGTTTCTTGTTTGGACGACATCCCGCACGCGCTTGTTCCCCCTGAACGGCTTGGCTGTAGATCTGTCCCGGAACACGACCAAGACCTAGATATGGTATCCTCATATCAATCGACGTCAACAAGATGTATGATCTTTGTCAGGGAGACGCGCCGGGGCAGGGCAACCCGCGGGACCGCGGGACCGGCCGGCGATGCGCGTTCCGGTCGTCATGGGCGGCAATTGACCGAAAGCCGAACAGGCGGCAAACATGAAACCAGGGATTTGCCAAGGATTCGCCGGACGTCCTGCGGGCAACCGCGGACGCGGTCGATGAACCGAGGCGTGGCCCGGCTGGACGCGGGCCACCGGCCGATGGGAGGGCAGGGGCGCCATGACGGCACAGACGGAGAAACCGGCCTCCGCGGCCGCCGCGTCTGTCGATGAGCGGCCCGAGGGGCGCTCTCCGGCACCCGATCCTGTGACCGCCGAACCGGAAGCGACCGAACCGGAGAAGACTGAACCGGAGAAGACTGGGCCGGGCAAGACCAACCCGGACGAGACCGGGACGGACAAGACTGGCCCGGACGGGACTGGGCCTGACGGCGCCGCGCCGGAGGCTGCCAGCCAGGAGGCCGGCAAGCCGGAGGCGGCGTCCGCAGGGCAGACGGCGGGCGCCGATGCGACAGCTGACGCCGATACGACAGCGGCCGGTCGCGACGCGGCGCCGGGCGGCGCGACGCCTGCCGACGCTCAGCCTGGCTCCACGCCCGTTGCGCCGCCGCCGATCCGGCCGGCACTGCGCGGCACCCCCTATGCACAGGCCGCTGCAGCGGGCGCCCCGGCGGACGGCCAGGCGGCCGGGGCCGGCGGCGATCCGGGCGGCAAGGCCGCGCGGGGGCGCGAGGGCCGCGGCCTGTTCGGCTTCGTCCGGCGCGGCGAGCGCAAGGCCGGGCCGAAAGCGGCGCCGGCGCGGCCCGCCAGCGGCAAGGCCGCGGGCGCGGCGACCGGGGCGGATACCGGGAAGACCCCGCCGCAGGAGGTCTGGGGCGACACCATGTCCCGCGAGGCCCTGCGCCGCCTGAGCGGCGAGATGCAGCCGGACGCCGGCAAGCCCGGGGCCGCGGCAGCTCCCGGGGCAGGTCCCGCGGCAGATCCCGGGGCAGTTCCCGGGGCGGCGCCGGCGGCGGCTCCGGCGCAGCGGCAGGAGCCGTTGCAGGTGGCGGGCCGCCGGCTGCCCACCATCGGTGCCGGCCAGGGAGGCCCGCGGGACGCCATGCCGGCTGCATCGACGACAGCGGCCGCTCCATCCCCGCCGGCGGCCGGGACCGCCGGTCCCGACGGCACCGCGGGCGGCCCGGACCGGGATGACCCGCAGCGGGTTGCCGGGGACGGGAAAGGCTCAGACACGCCGCCGGCGGCCGGCACCGGCCCGGAAGATGCCGCGGCGCCGGTGGCGGACGGCGATATCGACATGGCCGCCTCGCCCTATGTGCGGCCCGGCGAGCAGGTGGGACAGTATTGGTGGGGTACCGGCACCGTGCGTGAGGCGAAGGCGGCGGCAGACGCTGCGGCAGCGGCGAAGAGTTCGGCGGGGGCGCAGGACAAGGATCCGGCATCCGCGTCACCGGAGCGGGACATGTCCGCCGCGAAAGCGGGGCCAGCCGCGACGGCCGGGCCGGCGGCGCCGCCCGGAGCCGGCCCGGCCGAAGCCGCGGCGTCCGAACGCCGGGACGGTGCCGGGCGCAAGGCCCCTGCCGGGCCGGTCGCCGCGAAGCCGCCGGGGCCGGAGGTCGCGGCGGGCGCCGACGCCCTGGTCTCCCGCCTGCCGGCGACCCGTCCGGAAGCGCCGGCCCGGCCCCGCCCGACAGCCCGGCCCGAGCCGACAGCCCGGCCCGGCGCGTCCGCCGGCCGCCTGGACATGGCGGCGGCGGCACAGCAGGCCGCGCTGGCGCAGGCCAGCAGCGGGCATCGCGGCCTGCGCCGCCTGCTGGTGACCCTGGGCCTGCTGCTGACGGCCGGCTGGCTGGTCCTGGCCTACTTCTATGTCGGCACGTCGGTCGGCTGGGAGAACGTGCCCTTCCTGCTGCCCGGCGAGATCGGCAGCTTCCTGGCCGGCATCGCCGCGCCGCTCGCCTTCCTCTGGATGTTCATCGCGGTACTGATCAACGGCCGGGAATCCGCCGCGCGCGGCCGCGCCCTGCTGGACCTGATGGCGCGGCTCGACGGCCCCTCGCCCGAGGCGGAGCGCCGGGTGGCCAGCCTGTTCGAGGCGGTGGAGGCGCAGGGCGAGCGGATGCAGGGCCTGTCCGACCGGATCCGCTCGGAAGCCGAGCTGCTGCACGACACGATCGGCAGCAGCGGCGGCGCCCTGCGCGAGGTCAGCGCGGGCCTGACCCGGGAGATGGACCAGACCCGCCGGCTGGTCACCGAGCAGTCGGAGAGCCTGCGCCTGCTGGTCACCGACATCACCGCCCACAATGCCAAGCTGGCGGAGCTGTCGGGGTCGCAGGGATCGGACCTGCGCGCGGCCTCCGAAGAGGCACGCAATGCCGCCGAGGCGGTCAGCGCGGAGCTGGACCGCAAGCTGAAGGCGCTGGACGGCGCCCTGTCGCGGTCGCAGCAGGCGTTCCGCTCGATCGGCGGCGCCATCGAGATCTCCGCCGGCGACCTGGAAGGGGCGGCGGACAAGGCCGTCGGTTTCGTGCGCCAGGCCTCCACCGCGATGTCGACCGAGGCCCGCGCGATCGGCGAGGCCTCCGACGCCTCGGTGCGCCGGGTCGAGCAGGCCGTCGCGGCGATCAAGCGCTACAAGGACGATGCCGACGGCATGGGCGCGGCGCTGCTGACCCGGCTGCGGCAGACCGCCGACGTGGTGCGCAAGGAGAGCGAGGGCTTCAAGGCCGGCCTGGTCGCGGCGAACGACCAGCTGGAAGAGCTCGGCGCCAGCCTGAAGGAGCAGAGCGAGTCCGCCGACCTGTCGGCGCAGTCGCTCCTGTCCCATGCGGAGACCATCCAGCAGGCCGGCCGCGCGGCGGCGGCCAGCATCGAAGGGCTGGGCCGCATGCTGGAGGAACAGCGCGCCTCCCTGGAAAAGGTCGGCCGCGACAGCGACCGGGTGCTGAGCGAGGCGGGCCAGAGCGTGCGGCGCGAAAGCTCCGCCCTGTCGGGCGCCGCCGACCGGCTGATCGAGCGGTCCGAGGCGTTCGGCGAGAGCATCGCCGGCCAGACCCGCTCGCTGGAGCAGGCCGGCGACCGGATGGACAACCGCGCCGGCCAGCTGGCGCAGGTCCTGGGCGAGCGGGTGGGCGAACTGACCCGCCTGACCGGCGAGACCGGGCGCCTCGCCGGCAGCCTGCAGGCGTCCCTGCAGGCGGCGACGGCCGGCGTGGACAATGCCACCGCCGCGGCGATGCAGAAGGCGGCCGATGCCGCCGCCGCCCTGAAGGAGGGCAGCGACACCATCGAGGCGGTGGTGAACGGCGCCGCGCAGCATCTCGACCATGTGCTGAACGGCACCGGCCAGCGGGTCGAGGGGCTGGAATCCACCGTCGAGCGGATCTCGTTGAGCCTGCGGGATGTCGGCGATGCGGCGCTGAAGGAGACCGGCGAGCTGCAGACCGCGGCGCAGCGCGTGGCCGAGCGGCTGCAGCATGTCGGCGAGGTGGCCCGCCAGCAGGTCTCCGGCATGGGCGAGAGCGCCGAGCGCGCGGCGGTGCAGACCCGCCAGACCGGCGAGTTCGCGCGGCAGCAGACACAGGAGTTGCAGGCCATCGCCGGCGAGCTGGGCGATGCGCTGGACGGGCTGGGCGAGATCCTGCTGCGGCGCCTGCGCTCCCTGCGGGAGGCCGGCGAGGAGGCACGCGGCGAGACAGCTGCGCTGGGCGAGGCCGCGGAGCGGGTCGAGCGCGACCTGCACGGCAATGCCGAGAGCGCGCGCCGCGAACTGGCGGAGATGAAGACCTCGGCCTCCGGCGCGGCGACGGAGATCGTCGGCCTGCGCGATGCGGCGCAGAAGCAGATGGACAGCCTGAACCAGCTCGCCGCCCGCCTGGCGGTGCAGGCCGCCGCGATCGGCGAGACCCTGCAGGGCCGCGCCGCCCTGCTGGAGCAGGCGGCGAACGTCGCGGCCCACCGCACCGGGGAGATCGGCGACAGCCTGGAGCATCATGCCGACAGCATCGCGCGCAATGCGGACAAGGCGGCGGTGCGGATGGAGAGCCTGCGCAGCGCGATGTCCGGCGGCGCCGGCGAGGTGCAGCGCGCCAGCGGCGAGGCGATCCAGTCGATGACCTCCGCCAACGAGGCGCTGCGCCGCACCGCGATGGAGGTCAACCAGGCGGCCGGCTCGGCACGCGCCGCCGCCGACGGCACGGTCGACACCCTGCGCAAGGCGGCAAGCGGGCTGGAGGAAGCCGGCTCGTCGGTGGCGGAGCGGGCGGAGGCCGCGGCGGCCCGCTTCTCCGACACCCAGCGCTCCCTGGCGGAACGCTCCGATGCGGCGGTCGAGGCGCTCTACAACGTCAATGCGGAGCTGGACAACCACATCAACAGCCTGTCGGACCTGGCCACCCGCACCCTGGAGAACGCCAAGGCGACGGCGGAGACCCTGATCGCCCAGGCCGGCGAGATCGAGGCGGCGACGGAACGCGCCGGCGGCCGCACCGAGGAGCTGCGCCAGGCGGCGAAGGAGCTGTCGTCGGGCGACTTCCTGCGCACCGCGGCCTTTGTCACCGAGAGCCTGAACGACATCTCCATCGACCTGGCGCGGGTGCTGGACCGCGACCTGACCGAGGATCTCTGGCGGCGCTACTACAAGGGCGAGCGCGGCCTGTTCGCGCGCCGCCTGCTGGACAAGCGCGATGTCGCGGCGATCCGCAAGAACTACGACAGCGACCCGGAGTTCAAGCGCTTCGTCGACAAGTACCTGAAGGGCTTCGGCGACCTGCTGGCCCATGCCCGCGATGCCGAGCACGAGGAGCTGCTCAGCTCCGCCTTCATCTCGTCGGACATCGGCAAGGTCTACCTGCTGCTGCGCGAGAGCGTCGGCCGCAACGCGCCGCGCGCGTCAGAGGGCTGAAGCCGTCACATTCTCCCGGTCATCCCGGCCCCCGAGCCGGGATCCATGCCGCCAGCCACGCCGCGCCGATGGCGGAATGGATTCCCGCTCAAGGCGGGAATGACGGGGGAGAGACGCCGGAACGCTGTTCCCGGGGCAGGCAACGGCCGGCTCACCCCGGCGCCGCCAGCACCCTGACGGGCGTGCCGTCGAGCCAGGCGGCGATATCCTCCACTGCCTGGCCGTAGAAGATCCGGTAGGTGTTCTCCGTGACATAGCCCAGATGCGGCGTGGCGATCAGGTTGCCGGCCTGGCGCAGGGGATGCCCGGCGGGCAGCGGCTCGGTGTCGAAGACGTCCAGCGCGGCGCCGCCGATGCGGCCGGACTGCAGGGCCTCCAGCAGCGCGGCCTCGTCGACGATCGGCCCGCGCGAGGTGTTCACCAGCACCGCGCGGGGCTTCATCAACGCCAGTTCGCGGGCGCCGATCAGGCCGCGGGTCTGCGGGGCCAGCACCAGATGGATGCTCACCACATCGGCGGCCTCCAGCAGGGCATCCAGGGTGGCCGCCCGTTCGATGCCCAGTTCCGCCGCGCGCGCGTCGGTCAGGCTGCGGCTCCAGGCACTGACCTGCATGTCGAAGGCGCGGCCGTAGCGCGCCACGCGACCGCCGAGCTTGCCCAGCCCGACGATGCCCAGGCGCAGGCCGTTCAGGTCGCGGCCCAGGCTGGACTGCCAGCGGCCGCCCCGGCGCAGGGCGTCGTGCTCCTGCGGGATCTGCCGCATCACAGCAAGGATCAGGCCCCAGGTCAGCTCCGCGGTGGAGGTCGCATAGCCTTCCGTGCCGCAGACCGTCACCCCGGAGGCGGCGGCGGCGGCCAGGTCGATGGAGGCGTTCCGCATGCCGGTCGTCACCAGCAGCTTCAGGTCGGGCAGGGCCCGGAACAGGGCGGCGTCGAACGGCGTGCGCTCGCGCATCGCGACGACGATCCCGACGCCCTGAAGCGCGGCCGCCGCGGTGGCGGCATCCGGAAAGGGGTCGCGGAACACCTTCGTTTCCACCCGGCCGCCGAGCCGCGACCAGTCCGCCATCGCCAGGCCGGCCTCCTGGTAGTCGTCGAGTATCGCGCAGGTGAGCAAGGCTCGATCCTCCCGGCTTGATGCCTGGCCCAGCCTACCCGAAACGCCGCTTGCGCTTCATCCCCCGTGGCGCTACTTTAACTACGACTTATTTAGTCGGAGTTAAGGATGGCACTCTACGGCACGGCCGTCGAATACGGGCTGCACTGCCTGCTGCTGCTGGTGCGCATGCCGACGGAGCCGGAGGCGGCGCAGCGGCCTTCGGCACGCGACCTGGCGGAGTATCAGGGGGTCTCGCCCAGCTACCTGGCGAAGACCTTCACCCTGCTGGAGAAGGCGGGGCTGGTGCGCTCGGTCGAGGGCGCCGGCGGCGGCTTCGAGCTGGCGCGGCCGGCGGCGCAGATCAGCGTGCTGGAGGTGGCCGACGCGCTGGAGGCGGGGAAGCGCCTGTTCGACTGCCAGGACGTGCGGCATCGCTGCATCCTCTATGCCGATGCGCCGCCGGCCTGGGCGACCTCCGGCACCTGCGGCATCCATGCCGTGATGCTGCGCGCGGAACGGGAGATGCGGCAGGTCCTGTCGGGCACGAGCCTGGCGGACCTCGCCGCGGGGCTGGCGCCGAAGGTGCCGGCGGAATTCGAGCGCCAGGCGCGGGCCTGGTTTGCCGAGCGCGCCGGCCATCGCGGCCGCCGCGGGACCCAGGGGAACGCATGATGCAGCAACTGGTGGTGGTCGGTGGCGGGTTCGCCGGGCTCTGGGCGGCGCTCGGCGCGGTGCGCGAGGCCGAGCTGGCCGGCGCGGGCGCGACGGTGCAGGTCACCCTTCTGTCGCCGGACCCGTGGCTGGTGATGCGGCCGCGGCTCTACGAGCGCGACCCCGCCAGCCTGCGCCAGGACCTGCGCCCGGTGCTGGACGCCGCCGGCATCCGCTTCCTGCCCGGCAAGGCGCAGGACGTGGCAGGGCGCGAACTGCGCTACCTGGACGCCGACGGGGCGGCCCGCAGATTGGCCTTCGACCGGCTGGTGATCGCCACCGGCAGCCGGATGCGGCCCGCGCCGGTGCCGGGCCTCGCCGAACATGGCTTCGACGTGGACAGCCTCGACGGCGCGCTGCGGCTGGATGGCCATCTGGCGGCCCTGTCCGGGCAGCCCGACGATGCCGCCCGCGCGGGCTTCGTGGTGCTCGGCGGGGGCTTCACGGGGATCGAGATGGCGCTGGAACTGCGCGACCGGGTCGCCGCCCATCACGGCGCAGCGGCGGGCGAGGCAGCTACCATCCACCTGGTGGAACGCGCCGCCGAGATCGGGCCGGACCTGGGCCCCGGCCCGCGGCCGGTGATCCTGCAGGCGCTGCAGGATGCCGGGGTCGCGCTGCATGCGGGCCGCCAGGTGGCGCAGGTCGATGCCACCGGCGCGGTCCTCGACGACGGCACGCAGCTGCCGGCGCGGACGGTGATCGGCGCGACCGGGATGGTGGCGGCGGAGGCCTGGCCCGGCCTGGCCGCGCCGCGCGACGAGGCCGGCCGCATCCATGTCGATGCGGCGCTGCGGGTGCCGGGCGCGGAGGGTGTCTTCGCCACCGGCGATGCGGCCCGCGCGGCCGTCGACGAGGCCGGCAACCTGGCGCTGATGTCCTGCCAGCATGCCCTGCGCATGGGCCGTTTCGCCGGGTACAACGCGGCCCGCGACCTGCTGGGCCTGGGCCTGCAGCCCTACCGCCAGCCGGACTATGTGACCTGCCTGGACCTGGGCCGGGCCGGGGCGGTGTTCACCCGCGGCTGGGACCGGGCGATCGCAATGACCGGGGCCGAGGCCAAGGCCCTGAAGCGGCGGATCAACGGCGAGATCATCTACCCGCCGCCGCCGGAGCGCGCGACGATCCTGGAGATGGCGGCGATCGACTATGTCTGGCGGCGGTAGCGAACGGCGCTCGGCTGCCGCACGTCCGTCCAGGCGGGCGGTGCCGCAAGGCCCCGCCCGCCGGGCCTGACTTCGGACCCGCGGCGCAGGCGGAGTGGCCGCGCGGCGGCACCGTCCCGTCACGATCCCGGCTCGGAGGCCGGGATGACCCGAAGGGGAGTGGCTGCCGCAAGGCCCGGCCCGTCTCGTCATCCCGGACTTGATCCGGGATCCATGGCGCCGGCGGCGATGTGGTGGGGGGGCCGGCGGCCGCCCTCACCCCGCCTTGGCATCCTCCAGGATCATCGCGGCGGCCTTTTCGGCGATCATCGCGGTGGGGGCATTGGTGTTGCCGGAGGTGATGCGCGGCATCACCGAGGCATCGGCGATGCGCAGGCCCCGGATGCCGTGGACCCGCAGGCGGGCATCCACCACGGCGCCGGGGTCGTCGCCCATCCGGCAGGTGCCGACCGGGTGGAAGATCGTCGTGCCGATGCGGCCCGCCGCCTCGGCCAGGGCGTCCTCGTCCAGAACCGTGTCGCCGGGCAGGAACTCCTCCGGCGCAAAGCGCTGCAGCGCCGGCTGGGCGACGATCCGCCGGGTCAGCCGGATGGCGTCCGCGGCGACCGCGCGATCGGCCGGGTCGGACAGGTAGTTCGGCCGGATCACCGGCTTGTCGCGCGGGTCGGCGCTGCGCAGGCGGACTTCGCCGCGGCTTTCGGGGCGCAGGTTGCAGACCGAGGCGGTGAAGGCCTCGAAATCGTGCAGCCTTCCGCCCAGCTTGTCGGTGGAGAGCGGCTGCACATGATATTCCAGGTTCGCGGTCTCCCGCCGCTCGTCGCTGCGGGCGAAGCAGCCGAGCTGGCTGGGCGCCATGGTCAGGGGCCCGCGCCGCGCCAGGGCATATTCGATCCCCATGCCGAGCTTGCCGAGCATCGAGTTGGCCCGCAGGTTCAGGGTCCGGGTGCCCTGCACCTTGTAGACGCAGCGGATCTGCAGATGGTCCTGCAGGTTCCCGCCCACCCCGGGCAGGGCCTGCGCCACGGCGATGCCATGCTGCGCAAGATGCGCGGGGTCGCCGATGCCGGAGACCTGGAGGAGCTGCGGGGAACCGATCGCGCCGGCGGCAAGCACGATCTCGCGCCGTGCCACCACGCGTTTCGCCACGCCGCCCTGGCGGAAGCGCAACGCGCTGGCGCGGCCGTCCTGCAGCTCGATCCCGGAAGCGGCCGCATCGGTCAGGATGGTCAGGTTGGGGCGCATCGCGGCCGGGCGCAGGAAGGCCTTTGCCGCAGACCAGCGCACGCCGCGCTTCTGGTGCACCTGGAAATAGCCGCAGCCCTCGTTGTCGCCGCGGTTGAAATCCTCGGTCTTCGGGATGCCGGCCTGCTCCGCGGCGTCGCGGAAGGCGTCCAGGATCTCCCAGCTGAGGCGCAGGTCCTCGACCCGCAGCTCGCCGCCCGCGCCGTGCATCTCGTCGCCGCCGCGGGCCTGGTCCTCGTGCCGCAGGAAATGCGGCAGCACATCGTCCCAGCCCCAGCCCGCATTGCCGAGCTGCCGCCAGCCGTCATAGTCGCGGGCCTGGCCGCGCATGTAGATCATGCCGTTGATCGACGAACAGCCGCCCAGGGTGCGGCCGCGCGGATAGGGCAGCGACCGCCCGCCGAGCCCGGGCTCCGCCTCGGTGGCGAAGCACCAGTCGGTGCGCGGGTTGTTCATGGTGTAAAGATAGCCGATCGGGATATGGATCCAGATGTAGTTGTCCTTGCCCCCCGCCTCCAGGAGCAGCACCTTGTTGTCCGGATCCGCCGACAGCCGGTTGGCCAGAAGGCAGCCGGCCGTGCCCGCACCGACGATCACCCAGTCGAACCCATCGCCGATGTCCTGCCAGCTCTCCGTCACATCGCCCTCCCCACGGTTCTGCCTGCCATCGGCCGAGCGTAACACGATCGGCCGGCGATGCGGGCCGTGAGGATGCCGGTCCCCGTTGCCGAGGCCTTCGCGGCCGCGCTCGATCTCGCCGGTCCCGTGGCGGGTCGCGAGGCGCTGCCGCCGGCGGAGGCCGCCGGGCGCGTGCTGGCGGCGGATCTGGCGGCCGGCGGGCCCTATCCGGCCTTCGACCATGCCGCCGTCGACGGCTATGCGGTGCGGGCGGCGGATTGCGCGGCGGGGCAGGCATTGCTGCCCTGCCCGGTGCAGGTGGTGCCGGGCAGCCGGCCGGCTGCCCTGGCGCCGGGCAGCGCGGCCCGGATCTTCACCGGGGCGCCGATCCCCGCCGGTGCCGATGCCGTGGCGATGCAGGAGGTCTGCACCGCCGGCAGCGACGGCGAAGGGCGGCCCAACGTCCGCATCGACGGGCCGCTGGCGCCGGGCCAGAACCTGCGGCGGGCCGGCGAGGATATCCGGGCGGGGCAGCCGCTCCTGGACGCCGGGACCCTCCTGGACCTGCGCCATGTCGCGGCGGCCGCGGCGGCGGATTGCGGCAGCCTGACGGTGCGGCGGCGCATCCGGGTGGCTTTCCTGTCCTGCGGCAACGAGCTGGTGGCCGCCGGCGAGGCCGCGATCCAGGGGGTGCCGGTGGCGCGCGACAGCAACCGGCCGATGCTGGCCGCCCTGCTGGCGCGGCCGTGGATCCAGCCGCTGGACCTGGGAATCCAGCCGGACGACCCGGCGCGGCTGCGGGCCGTTCTGGCGGAGGCGGCCGGTGCCGCCGACCTGGTGATCACGTCCGGCGGCATGTCGGTGGGCGAGACCGATCACCTGCCTGCCGCGATCGCCGCCCTGGGCGGCCGCTGGGCCGCCCTGCAGGTGGCGATGAAGCCGGGCAAGCCGCTGGGCCTGGGCCGTCTGCAGGACGCCGCCCTGCTGGGCCTGCCCGGCAATCCCTATGCGGCCTTCGTCGGTGCGGTGATGTTCGGCGGGCTGGTGCTGCGCCGGCTGTCGGGCCAGCCGGCGGCGCGGCCGGCGGGGCAGGCGGCGGTGCTGGAGGCGGAGGTGTCGCGGCGGGCGGGGCGGACGGATTTCCTGCCGGTATCGGTCCAGGCGCAGGGCCCGCCGCTGCGGCTGCGGCCGCTGGGTCCGGGCGGTTCGGCGCGGCTGGCGCCGCTACTTGCCGCCGACGGCCTGGCGGAGCTTCCGGCCGACGGTGCCGCTGTCGGGCCTGGCGGGGCCGAGGTCCTGTTCCACAGGTTCCGGGACCTCTTCTAGCCTGCCCTGCCCGCGGGCTGTCCGGGCGGCAGCCGCCGCGGCTGGGGCCGGCTTCGGGGCCGCGGCCGGCGCCGTGACCGCATCCGGGTGACGGTCCCGGCCCTGGACGAGTTCGGTGACCCAGCCCCAGGGGACCCGCGCCCAGGCGCGTTCGTGCAGGTAGTAGATCACCATCTTCGTGGCGACCTCCACACTGGCGATCGACCCGGCAAAGACCAGGCTGCCGGTCACGACCCAGCTGATCGCGAAGGTGTCGGCCGTCGCGGTGATCCGCCAGGTCAGGGTCTTCAGCAGCGAGCGGCGCCGGGTCTCCCGGCGCACCAGCATCGGCGTCAGGGCGGCATCGAGAAGCATGTCACCCTCCCATGTCAGAGGCCCCGTGCCGGGGCAGGTCGCAAGGCCATGCGCCCTGTTGGGGCGGCAACCGGAAACCGGCTGCGACGCGCGCCTATCCCGCGACGCGCCGGTCGGACAGCCGGAGCGAGGCCGTGCTGCGGCCGAACTGCCGGTCGATATGGTCGACCAGCTTCGCGATCGCCGCCGTCACGCTGTCGCGGCCGGTATCGATCGCCAGGTCCGGCCGCTCCGGTTCCTCGTAGGGGGCGGAAATGCCGGTGAAGTTCCGGATCTCGCCCGCCCGCGCCTTGGCATAGAGGCCCTTCGGGTCGCGCGCCTCGCAGACGGACAGGTCGGCCCGGACATGGACCTCGCGGAAATGGCCGCCGGCGACCTGCCGGGCGGCTGCCCGGTCGGCCCGTGCCGGCGAGATCAGCGAGGTGATCACGATCATGCCGGATTCCGCCATCAGCCGCGCGACCTCTGCGGTGCGCCGGATATTCTCCGCCCGTTCCTCGGCCGAGAAGCCCAGGTCGCGATTCAGGCCGTGGCGCAGATTGTCGCCGTCCAGCACCGTCACCTGCCAGCCGCGCGAGAACAGCAGCGACTGGGCGCCCATCGCCAGGGTCGACTTGCCGGCGCCCGACAGGCCGGTCAGCCAGATCACGCCGCCCAGATGGCCGTTGGCCGCCGCGCGCTCCGCCGGGCCGACCGAGGTCGAGACGGCGGTGATGTTCTGCGCCTTCACGGTATCGGCGCCGTCGAGCAGCAGGCAGCCGCCGGCCACGCGATAGTCGCGCACCAGCACGCCGCGTCCGGTCGCCGGATCCTCGTCATGCCGGTCGAAGACGACCGGCCGGGTGCTGCGCAGCACCAGGTCGGCCACCGCGTTCTGCGGCACCTCGGTGGCGTCCTGCTCGGCCAGGGTCTCCACATCCACCAGGTGGCGGATTCGCTCGACGGTGACCGGGTAGCTGGCGGTCAGGTGCTTGAAGGTCAGGCGGTCGCCCGGCTTCAGGGGCGTGCGGTCCAGCCAGAACAGCCGGACCGCGACCGCATGGGACTGGGCGGCCGGTGCGGCGGGCGCGACCAGGACATGGCCGCGCTCGACGAAGACCGGCTTGTCCAGGGTCAGCGCGACGGATTCGCCGGCCGCGGCGGCCAGCTGCACCGCACCGTTCCAGGTCTCCAGGCTTGCCACCCTGGCCTGCTGGCCGCCGGGCGCGATGTCGACATTGTCGCCGACCCGCACGCGGCCGGCCTCGATGCGGCCGACCAGGATGCGGCTGTCGTCGCGCCGGTAGATATCCTGCACCGGCAGGCGCAGCGGGCGCTCGCGCGGGGCGGCGGGGGCCGGCAGCGCGTCCAGCGCCTGCAGCAGGGTCGGGCCGGTCCACCAGGCCATGTCGGCGGAGCCGGCGGCGACGCCATCGCCGTGGCGGGCGGAGATCGGCACCATGACGTCGGCCTCCAGGCCGATTTCGGTCAGGTAGCTGTCCAGCTCCGAGGTCACCAGGCTGAAGCGGGACGAGGAATAGTCGACCAGGTCCATCTTGTTGACGGCGACGATCAGCCGGCGGATGCCCAGCAGATGCGCGAGGTAGGCATGGCGCCGGGTCTGCGCCTCCACCCCGCGGGAGATGTCGACCATCAGGATCGCGGCCTGCGCCGCCGCGGCACCGGTCACGGCGTTACGCAGGAACTCCGCATGCCCGGGCGCGTCGATGATCTGGTAGGTGCGCCGGGCCGTGGGGAACCAGATGCGGGTGGTGTCCACGGTGATGCCCTGGTCGCGCTCCAGCTGCAGCGCGTCGGTGACATGCGCCCATTCCAGCGCGGCGCCGCGCCGCTTCGCCGCGGCCTCGAGCTCCGCCAGCTTGCCGTCCGGCAGGCGGCCGGTGTCGTGCAGCAGTCGGCCGATCAGGGTCGACTTGCCGTGGTCGACATGGCCCAGGATGACAACCGGATAGATCCCGGCGCTCTTCGGGGACTGGTCCATCTTCCGCTCCTCACATATAGCCGCTGGAGCGCAGGCGCTCGAAGGCGTTCTCTGCCTCATGGTCCATGGTGCGGCCGGCGCGCTCCGGCGCGCTGGTCGTCTCGAGCTCGGCGATGATGGCCGCGATATCCGCGGCCTCGCTGTCGATCGGCTTGGTGATGCCGATTTCGCCCAGCGAGCGGAAGCGCTTGCCGTCCTTCGCGAAATAGAGCGGGACGATCGGGATGTTCTCGCGCTGGATGTAGCGCCAGATATCCACTTCGGTCCATTGCAGCAGCGGGTGCACCCGGACATGGATGCCGGGCGGGGTGTCCAGGTTGTAGTGGTTCCAGAACTCCGGCGGCTGCTCGCGCACGTCCCAGGAGCCGTCGTCGGCGCGCGGGCTGAACACGCGCTCCTTGGCGCGGGTCGCCTGCTCGTCGCGGCGGATGCCGGCGATGATCGCGTCGAATTCGTAGCGGGCCAGCGCCTGCTTCAGTCCCAGGGTCTTGCGCGCGGCGACCCGGGAATCCGGCGGCAGGTCCTGGTCGACCTCCTCGATCGGCGGGCAGTCGTCGGCGATCAGGTTCAGGTCCCATTCCGCGCGGTAGCGGTCGCGGAAGGCATAGACCTCGGGGAACTCCAGGCCGGTGTCCAGGTGCATCAGCGGGAAGGGGATGTTGCCCAGGAAGGCCTTGCGGGCCAGCCAGAACATCACGTTGGAATCCTTCCCCAGCGACCAGAGCATCGCCGGCTTCTCGAAGCGGTGCACGGTTTCCCGCAGGATGTAGATGCTCTCATGTTCCAGGCGGTCGAGATGGTCCATCGTGCAATTCCGTGACTGAAATGACTGTGACTGCGGATCTGCGGGAGGCGGGCGCTGTCAGCCGCCCTGTGCTGCCGGGATCGCCAGGTGGATGCCGCATTCGGTCTTGCCCTGCCCCGCCCAGCGGCCGGAACGCGCATCGTCCGGGTCGCTGGCGCGGTCGGTGCAGGGCATGCAGCCGATCGACAAGTAGCCGTCGGCCTGCAGCGGGTGGCGCGGCAGGTCGTGCGCCGCGAAATAGCCGTCGATATCGACCTGGTTCCAGTTGGCCAGGGGGTTCACCTTTACCCGCCCGCCCTGGGTCTCCACCACCGCCAGGCGGCTGCGCTCCCCGCCATGGTAGCGCTTGCGACCGGTGATCCAGGTGTCGATGCCCGACAGGGCGCGCTGCAGCGGCAGCACCTTGCGGATATGGCAGCAGCGATCGGGCCGGCCGGCCCAGAGGGTGCCGTCCGGATCCTCCGCCTTCAGGTCGGCGGGATCGGGCGCGACGGACCGCACGTCAGTCAGCCCGAGCCGGCGCACCAGGTCGTCGCGGTAGCGCAGGGTCTCGCCGAACAGCTTGCCGGTATCCAGGAAGATCACCGGCAGTGTGGGGTCGATTTCCGAAACCATGTGCAGCAGGACCGCGGATTCCGCACCGAAGGAGGTGACCAGGGCGATACGGCCGGGGGCCGCCGCCTCGATCGCGTGGCGCAGGATCGCCTGCGGGTCGCGGCCGGCGACCCGGTCGGCCAGCCGCGCTGCGCGGGACTCCGCCCGCTCGCCACTGCGGCCCGGCGCCACGGACGCACCCGTGCCGGCCGCGTCAGTTGCTGCGGTGGGGGGTGTCGCGATGGCCGTCGATGTGGGGGACATGGTGTCGCCTCAATTTCCGAACTCGTTTGGGAGAATTCGGATTCCACACCACGGTTTCAAATGATCTTATTTCATACAATATAAACATGTATTATTGGCTGTCCGAGGGAAGCTGCCCGGCCCAGCGTTCCGACCAGCTGTTCAGCGGTCCCAGGGCGCCGACCAGGTCGTGTCCGAGGGCGGTCAGCGCCCAGCCTTCGGGCGCCGGTTCCGCAAGGGTTGCGCCCTGCAGGTCGCGCAGCCGGGTCGCCAGCACGCTGGCCGACATGCCGTCGCACCGCGCCTGCAGGTCGCGGAATCCGGTGGCGCCATGGGACAGTTCCCAGACGATGCGCAGGGTCCAGCGGCGGCCCAGCAGGTCCAGGGCCGCCATCAGCGGCCGGCCGGTGCGGCTGCCGCGCACGGGCCGGCCGGGAAGCGGGGTCGGGGGAGAGGCCGTTTCGGACGGGCCGCCGGCGCCGGCGGGGCTGCGCGTTCTGCTTGTCAGTTGGGCCTCCACCATGGCGCGGGACGGTCCGGCGAAGGGCCGGTCGCGACCCTCGGCTCAGGGCCGTCCGGGGCGATTGCGGTGCTTGTCAGAACAGCTTCGCATAGCGGCAGCCCGCCGCGGCAATGCCGTCGAGCGCTTCGCTCAGCCCGGTGCCGGCATCTCCGGCAGCGGGGCCCAGGATTCCGGCGCGATGCGGCTGGCCTTCACCACCTGGCTGATGGTCCGGTACCAGCCGGACAGGATCAGGATCTCCAGCTGGGCGGGAACGCTGAACACTGCCTGGACGGTCGGCCAGAGGGTGTCGGGAATGTCGCATTCCGCATGCAGGGCGTCGACCAGCCGCAGCAGCAGCGCCTCCTCCGGCGTCCAGCAGGACGCCTCCGGCCCGTCGCTGCGGGTCGCCAGCAGCTCCGCTTCGCCGAGCCCGGCGCTGGAGGCGTAGCTCTGCACATGGACGGCCCATTCGTACATCGCGCCGCAAAGGGCCGTGACGCGCAGGATCACCAGCTCGCGCTGGCGCAGCGACAGCGCCGCCCGGCCGCCGCCATTGGTCAGGAACCAGCGGCCCAGCGGATGCATCGCCTCGGCCAGGGGCAGATGCGCGGCGAAGACCCGGAACAGGGACAATGGCGGCACCGGGCTGCCCTTCGGCATGAAGTCCTGCAGCATCGCCGCTTCCGCCGCCGCATAGGGCGGTTCCAGGGGGGCGATTCCGGGCGGCAGGGTGGCGGTCGATGGAGTGCCGTGCGTGGCGGGGGAGGGAGGCATGTCCGATCTCCGGTTGCTTCGAAAACAGAAGCATCATGCCTCCATCGCTTCGGAATTAGAAGCGAAAACGTACGAGCCCGGCCTTCAGCGCCCGCCATGCAGGGCGCGATAGACCTGCGCCAGATCGTCCTGACCGCGGTCCAGTGCTGTCAGCGGCCCATCCGCCTGCGGCTTGGGGGGCAGCGCGCCGGCGGCCGCCCGCCGGTCGGGGGCGTCCGGCGACAGGGCCGTCCAGGCATCCGCCATCGGCGACTGGCCGGTCAGGGCGGTCAGCACGGCCAGCAGGCAGGCCGCCACGAGCCCGAGGCCGGCCCGGCGCCAGGCCCGGCCCGGCTCCGGGCCCTCGCTCGAAGGATTTTCCGCGTTCTCGGCCTGCATCGCTCCAACTCCCCGCCGGGCCGGCATGCTCCGGCCGCCTCGGCGTTGCTGTTGAAGGATACGCTTGCCGTCATGCCCCGGATCACCCGGCGCCGGTCAAAGGTCCTGTTCCTTGCCCGGACCGGCCGTGCCACGGACCAGCCGGTACTGCACCCGCATCATCGACTGGCGGCGGTAGAAGTTCAGCAGGTCGCGGGCCGGGCTGGTCATGCGCTCGTAGCCGGACATGAAGGCGACGATGGTGCCGACCTCGGTCTGCCCCTCGATCACCAGCCAGCCGCCCACCATCAGCACGCTCAGCGGCCCCAGATGGTTGATCAGGTTGTTGAACGCCTTCGCCGCGTACTTGGTCGCCGCGAAGTGCAGGCGCAGGTAGTAGATGCGCTCGATATGGCGCTCGGGATCGCCTTCGTCCCGGTTGCCATCCGCATCCCGGTCCCCACCGCCCTTCGCGTCGTCGTCGCGCCCTGCATCCCCGTTACCGCCGATGCCCAGGACCTGCTCGCCGAGGCGGCGCAGGACGGTGATCTTGTTCTTCGACAGCCGGTTCAGGACCGGCTGGGTCAGCGCGACGACCAGCATGGCCGGCACCAGGAAGCCGATCGCGACGCCCGCGATCAGCGGCTGCACGGCGAGCATGTAGGCCGCGACGCTGAGGATGATGCCGCCCTGCAGGAAGGGCAGGGCGATGCTCTCGGCGACGAAGCCGCCGACCTTCTCCGCCTCGGCGGAGAGGATCGCCTGCCGGGTCCCTTCGTCGACATCCGCATCGAGCCCCTTCTGGTCGGCGATCCGTTTGCGAAGGACCCGGGTGACCCCTTCGCCGACCCGGTTGGAATAGGTGTTGCGGACATATTTCAGGGCGCCCTGGACGATGACGGCGCCGAGATAGATCCCGCCGAGCAGGAACAGCAGCCGCAGGTCGCCGCCCTCGATGGCGCCGTCCACGATGCGGCGCTGCAGTTCCAGCGGCACCAGGGTGAGCGGGAAGACCAGCAGGCTCAGCAGGCAGAGGCGCACCTGCTGCCGGGCGCTGACCTTCCAGACATAGCCGTAGAGGCTGTCCGGCATGGCGCGCAGCGGACGGTCCTGCACCGATGGCAGCGCCGCCCGGTAGGTGTCTGGCGGCAGGGAGGGCTGCGCCATGCCCGGCTCAGAGCCGGCGGACGGGCACCGGGGTCGGCACGGGGGGTGGGTTGCGGGCGCCGAAGACCTGCCACTGGTGCCAGTAGGGATAGGTCGGCATGGTCGCACTGGCGGTGTCCAGGCGCTCCATCTGGCTGGCGTCCAGGCTGAAATCGGCGGCGCCCAGATTGTCGCGCAGCTGGTCCTCGTTGCGCGCGCCGATCACCACCGTGGCGACCGTCGGCCGCTGCAGCAGCCAGTTCAGCGCGACCTGCGAGATGCTGCGGCCGGTCTCTCCGGCGATATCCTCCAGCGCGTCGGTCACCGCATAGAGCCGGTCCTCCGGCACCTCCGGGCCGGTGCCGCCGAGGACGGAGACCCGGCTGCCCTCGGGCGCCACCTTGTTGCGGCCGACCTTGCCGGTCAGCAGGCCGCCGGCCAGCGGGCTCCAGACCACGGTGCCGACCTTCTGGTCGAGCGCCAGCGGCATCAGCTCCCATTCGAACTCGCGGCCCAGCAGCGAGTAATAGGCCTGGTGCGCGACATGGCGCGGCCAGCCATGACGGTCGGCGGCCGCGAGCGACTTCATCAGGTGCCAGCCGGAGAAGTTGGAGCAGCCGGTATAGGCGACCTTGCCTGCGCGGACGAGGTCGTCGAGCGCGCGCAGCACCTCTTCCACCGGGGTCAGGGCATCGAAGCCGTGCAGCTGCCAGAGGTCGATGCGGTCGGTCCCCAGCCGGCGCAGGCTCGCCTCGCAGGTGGCGACCAGGTGATGGCGCGACGAGCCGATATCGTTCGCACCCTCGCCCATCCGGAAGCTCGCCTTCGACGAGATCAGCAGCCGGTCGCGCCGGCCCTTGATCGCCTGGCCCAGGATCTCCTCCGCCAGGCCGCCGGAATAGACGTCGGCGGTGTCGAACAGGTTGGCGCCTGCCTCCAGGCAGATGTCGATCATCCGGCTGGCTTCCGCCACGTCGGTCTGGCCCCAGGCGCGGAAGAACGCATTGCCGCCGCCGAATGTCCCGGTCCCCAGGCTGAGCGCCGGCACCTTCAGGCCGGACCCGCCAAGCTGTCGATACTCCATCCGATACCTCCCTCTGTCGGCCGGCATCTTGCGTCGAAGCGGCGATGGGCGAAAGCTTGGGCGGTGCAGACCGGTCACGCGCGCCGGGCATGACAAGGGGGAGGGCATATGGCAAGGGGAGGGGGCATGGCTCTGCAGCCGGGGCAGCTGGTGCGGCGCTTCTATGACGAGGTCTGGAACCGCGCGGACGAAGCGGTCGCGCGCGAGATCCTGCACAGCGGCTTCCGTTTCCGTGCCTCCCTGGGGCCGGAGCGGGTCGGGCCGGAAGGGTTCATCGGCTATCTGCGGTCGGTCCATGCCGCGCTGCAGGGCTTCACCTGCATCGTCGAGGAACTGGTCGTCGAAGCGGATCGCGCGGCCGCCCGGATGACCTTCTTCGGCACCCATGCCGGCCGGTTCTTCGACGTCGCGCCGACCGGGCGCGAGATCCGCTGGTCCGGCGGCGCCTTCTTCCATACCGACGGCGCGCAGATCACGGCGCTGTGGGTGCTGGGCGATGTCGATGCCGTGAAGCGGCAGCTTGGCGCCGCCGCGGGCACCGGGTTCGCCCTGGACTAGGGCGAAGACGAGATGCCTCGCCCGGCTCAGCCGGCCGTGCTGTTGGACAGCGGCAGCGCCTGCAGCTCCGCCAGCACGCCGGCCAGGTCGCGGACCTCGCCCCAGCCGACCCGGATCATCTCCAGTGCCGGGTCGTGCAGGTGCGGCAGGGTGGTGCCCACCGCCTCGGCCACCACGATCGGCTTGAAGTCGCGGAAATTGGCATCCTTGGAGGTCGCGGCGACGCACTGGTTGGTGAGCACGCCGCAGAACAGCACGGTCTCCGCCTGCACCGCCCGCAGCACCCCTTCCAGGTTGGTGTTGTAGAAGGCGCTGAGCCGGGTCTTCTCAACATACCAGTCGCCGGGGGCCGCGCCGAGCCCCTCCAGCACCTCGTAGCCCCAGCTGCCCTGGCGCAGGCCGCCCTCCTTCAGGAACGGGCGCAGATGGTAGAAGACGCCGGCATCGCGGCCGTCGCGGAAGCCGTGCCGGGTCCAGATCACGGGGACCTGTCGTTCATGGGCCGCCGCCACCAGCGCGCGGATCGGCTCCACCGTCGCCTGCATATGGGCGATGTCCACGCCGGACGCGGCGTACCAGCCCTCCGCGTGCAGGAAGTCGTTCTGGGGATCGATCACCACCAGCGCCGTGCGCCCGGGAACGAGCGGCCATTGCACCGCCGCCCAGGGCGTGGTTCCGGGGATCGCCGCTTCTTCGCTGCCCTGCGACATCGTTGGTTCCTTTCGGTTGCGCCGGTGCATCCGGCGGGCAGGCAGGCGTGCTGCTAGGCGGTTGCCGCCTCCGTCAGGCCCAGCTCCTCCGACATCTGCTCGCGCATGATGAATTTCTGCGCCTTGCCGGTGACGGTCATCGGGAAGGCCTCGACCACCTTGACGTAGCGCGGGATCTTGTAGTGGGCGATCTGGCCGCGGCAGAAGTCGCGCACCTCCTCCTGGTCCAGGCGCTCGCCCGGCTTCACCACCACCCAGGCGCAAAGCTCCTCGCCGTATTTCTCGTCGGGCACGCCGAAGCACTGCACGTCGGCGATCTTCGGGTGGCGGTAGAGATATTCCTCCACCTCGCGCGGATAGACGTTCTCGCCGCCGCGGATGATCATGTCCTTCACCCGGCCGACGATATTGCAATAGCCCTCCGCGTCGATCGTCCCCAGGTCGCCGGTATGCATCCAGCCGTCGGAATCGATCGCCTCGGCCGTGCGCTCGGGATCCTCCCAATAGCCCTTCATCACCGAATAGCCGCGGGTGCAGAGCTCGCCCGGCTGCCCGACCGGCACGACATTGCCGTCGCCGTCGATCGCCTTCACCTCCAGGTGCGGGAAGATCCGGCCCACCGTGGAGACCCGGCGCTCCAGCGGGTCGGCGGTGGTCGACATGAAGGAGACCGGGCTGGTCTCGGTCATGCCATAGGCGATGGTGACCTCCGACATGTTCATCTCGGAGACCACGCGCTTCATCACCTCCATCGGGCAGGGCGAGCCCGCCATGATGCCGGTGCGCAGGGTCGACAGGTCGAAGCTCTTGAAGTCGGGATGCGCCAGCTCCGCGATGAACATCGTCGGCACGCCGTGCAGCGCGGTGCATTTCTCCTCCTGCACGGCGCGCAGCACGGAGCCCGGCTCGAAAGCCTCGTCGGGATAGACCATCGCGCTGCCGTGGGTGGTGCAGGCCAGGTTGCCCAGGACCATGCCGAAGCAGTGGTAGAGCGGCACCGGGATGCAGAGCCGGTCGTCCGGCCCCAGCTTCATGTATTCACCGATGAAATGGCCGTTGTTCAGGATGTTGCGGTGGGTCAGGGTGGCACCCTTCGGCGCGCCGGTGGTGCCGGAGGTGAACTGGATGTTGATCGGGTCGTCGGGCTGCAGGCACTTCGCCAGCTTCTCCGCCTCCGCCCGGCCCGCGTCGGCGCCGGCAACCACATCGTCGAAGGCCAGCATGCCGGGTGCCGGGTCGGGGCCGAGCTGGATCAGGATCTGCAGCGCGGGAAAGCGCGCGCTCTTCACCTTGCCCGGTGTGGCATCGGCCAGCTCCGGCACCAGGCCCTGCACCATCTCCACATAGTTGGAGGTCTTGAAGCGCGGGCTGAGGATCAGCGCCTTGCAGCCGACCTTGTTCAGCGCATAGTCGAGTTCGGAGATCCGGTAGGCCGGGTTGATGTTGACCAGCACCAGGCCGACCTTGGCAGTGGCGTACTGGGTCAGCACCCATTCGTAGCGGTTCGGCGACCAGATGCCGATGCGGTCGCCCTTGGTCAGCCCCAGCGCGACCAGGGCCGCGGCCAGCTCGTCGGCCTTGGCGTTCATCTCCGCATAGGACCAGCGGACATCCTGGTGGCGCACCACCAGCGCGTCGCGATTGCCGTGCCGGGCCACGGTCTCCTCGAAGCCCTGGCCGATGGTCATGTCGAGAAGCGGCAGATCGGTGCGGCCCCGCACATGCGACTGGGTCAAAGCGGTCATCATTCCCTCCCGGCGATACGCTGCGGTTTTGCCGGGATCTTATCGGGCGTCACCGCCTGCGCCAATCCGGGCCGACCGGCATCTTCCCTCTTGCTGCGGCGCAACGATGGTGGAACGATCCGGGCCATGCTGCAGCTCACGAAAATACTGGGATATGCCGCGGAGCCGGAACTGGCGGAGCGGCTGCATCATGTCGGCCATCATGGCGGCATCGAATACCTGCAGGTGCCGCCGCAGGATGTCGGGCGGCGGCGCCTGCGGATCACCGGCGACCGCGGCACCGACTGTGCCATCGCGCTGCCGCGCGACGCGCGGCTGGGCGACGGCGCGGTGCTGCTGCTGGAGCATGGCCGCGCGATCGTGGTGCGGCTGGGCGAGCAGGCCTGGCTGCGCTTCCGCCCCGCGGACGCCACGGCGGCGGTCGAGCTGGGCTACAATGCCGGCAACCTGCACTGGAAGGTGAAGTTCGACGGCGCCGACCTGCTGGTCGCGCGCGACGGGCCGCCGGAGCTCTATACCGCACGGCTGCAGCCGCTGCTGGAGGGCGGCCGGGTCGCGGTGGTCGATGAGTGACGAAGGGCCCGCGCCCGCCACCGGCCTGCGGCAGCTCATGCTGCTGCTGCAGCATGGCGACAGCGCCTTCCCGTCCGGCGCCTTCGGCTTCTCCTGGGGGCTGGAGGGCATGCTGGCCGATGCCACGATCGGGCCGGACGAGCTGGAGCCGGCGATCGGCGCGCTGCTGGCCGATCGCTGGGCGCCGTTCGACCGGGTGGCGGTGCGGCGCGCCTGGCATGCGGCGGGCGACATCGCCGCGCTCGCGGCGCTCGATGCCGAGGTCGAGGCCAGCCTGCTGGCGCCGGCGGAGCGCAGCGGTTCGGCGCGCGCCGGCGCGGCCCTGCTGGCCAGTCACCTGCGGCTGGGCAGCGCCGGGGCGGCGGAGCTGCGCGCCGCGCTGCGCGCGGGCGCGCTGAAGGGCCATCGCCCGGTGATCGAGGGCGCGCTGTGGCGCGGCCTGGGCCTGGCGGAGGGAGAAGCCGTGCTGCTGTCGGGCTATGGCTTCGTCGCCGCGCTCTGTGCCGCCGCGGTCCGCCTGGGGCGGCTGGGGGCATTGGGGCAGCAGGCGATCCTGACCCGGCTGGGGCCGCGGCTGGCCGCCCTGGCGGCGGAAGCGGCGCCCGACGACCCCCTGCTGACCAGCTTCAACCCGCTGGCGGAGATCGCGATGCTGCGCCAGGGCGCCCGCGATCACGCCCTGTTCGCCACCTGACCCGCGACCGGAACCCCGGAGGACCGCCGATGATGAACCTGACCCCCACGGAGCAGGAGCGGCTGACGATCTTCACCGCCGCGGAGTTCGCCCGGCGCAACCGGCGCGACGGCGTGCTGCTGAGCCATCCCGAGGCGGTCGCCCTGATCACCGACGAGATGATGCATGCCGCCCGCCGCGGCATGGCCTACGAGGAGATCATCGATATGGCGGGCAGGCTGCTGACCGCCGCGGACGTGATGCCCGGCGTGCCGGCGATGCTGCCGCTGATCTGCGCCGAGGGCTGCTTCCCGGAAGGCACCAAGATGATGGTCGTCTTCTCGCCCATCGCGAACGGGGCCGGCGACGTGGTGCCCGGCGAGATCATCTGCGCCGACGGGGAGATCGAGCTGAACGCCGGCCGCGATGCGGTGGAGCTGGAGGTCGTCAATCGCGGCGACCGGGACATCCAGGTGCGCAGCCATGCGCATTTCTTCGAGGTCAACCGGGCGCTGGAGTTCGAGCGCGAAAAGGCCTTCGGCATGCGGCTGGACAGCCCCTCCGGCGTCGGTGCCCGCTTCGAGCCCGGCATCGCCAAGACGGTGCGCCTGGTGGCCTTTGCCGGCAACCGCCAGGTCCTGGGCTTCGGCGGCCTGACCAACGGGGCGCTGGACGAGCCGAACGTGCGCGACGCCGCCATTGCCGCGGCCCGCGCCCGCGGCTATCGCGGCGCCTGAGGGAGGACCGGACCATGGTGAAGATACCCCGTTCCGACTATGCGCTGGTCTACGGCCCGACGAAGGGCGACATGGTGCGGCTGGCCGATTCCGAGCTGCTGGCCGAGATCGAGCATGACTACACCAGCCATGGCGACGAGCTGACCACCGGCGCCGGCAAGTCGATGCGCGACGGCGAGGGCTACAATCCCCGCGGCAGCTATGCCAATGGCGCCCTGGATATGTGCGTGCAGAACTGCACCATCATCGACGCGGTGCAGGGCATCGTGAAGGCCGATATCGGCATCCGCGACGGCCGCATCGTCGGCATCGGCAAGGCCGGCAACCCGGACATCATGGACGGTGTCGGGCCCGGCATGGTCTGCGGCCCGAACACCACCATGGTGCATGGCGATCCCTATATCGCCACCGCCGGCGTGGTCGAGGGCCATGCCCATTTCCTGTCGCCGCAGCAGGCCGAGCATGCCCTGGCCGGCGGCTGCACCACGATGATCGGCATGTCGCCGGGGCCGCATTTCGACACCTCCTGCTCCGGCCCCAACATCATGGGCCAGCTGATCCGCGGCGCGGACGAGTATTGCGTGAACTTCGGCTTCCTGGGCCGCGGCGCGTCGGACCCCGACGCGGTGGCGGAAACCGTCGCCGGCGGCGGGCTGGGGGTGAAGATCCACGAGGACCTGGGCGCGGCGCCGGCGGTGATCGACGGGTCGCTGATCGCGGCCGACCGGTCGGATTTCGCCGTGCACCTGCATACCGACACGATCAACGAGTTCGCCTATTGCGAGGACACGATGAATGCGGTGGCCGGCCGGGTGATCCACATGTACCACGTGGAGGGCGCCGGCGGCGGGCATTCGCCGGACATCCTGAAGGTCAATTCCTACCCGAACGTGATCCCGTCCTCGACCAACCCGACCAACCCCTTCACGCCGCTGGCGCTGGAGGAGGGCGTGCCGATGACGATGCTCGCCCATATCATGAACTACAACCTGCCGGAGGATATCGCCTTCGCCGAATGCCGGATCCGCCCGCAGAGCATGGCGGCGGAGGATTTCCTGCATGACATGGGGGCGATCTCGATCTTCGCGACCGACACGCAAGGCATGGGGCGGCTGGCGGAGAATGCCGCGAAATGCTGGCAGCTCGCCGCGGTGATGAAGGCGCGCACCGGCCGCCTGCCGGAGGAGAAGACGAAGCGGGCCGACAACGAGCGGATCAAGCGCTACATCGCCAAGCTGACGATCAACCCGGCGCGCGCGGTCGGCATCGACGACCATGTCGGCAGCCTGGAGCCCGGCAAGATGGCCGATATCGTGCTCTGGCCGCGGGCTTCCTTCGGCATCAAGCCCTGGCTGGTGATCAAGTCGGGCTTCGTCGCCTGGGCGGCGATGGGCGACGGCAACGGCTCGACCATCAATGCCGAGCCGATCGTGCAGCGGCCGATGTGGGGCGGCATCGGCACCGCCAAGCACCATCTGGGGGTGACCTTCGTGTCGAAGCTGGCGATCGAGGCCGACACCCATCGCAAGCTGGGGGTACAGAAGCGCTTCGTGCCGATCAAGTCGGTGCGCAACCTGTCGAAGCGCGACATGCTGCGCAACGACGCAATGCCCGCCATCGAGGTCGACCCGCAGAGCTTCGAGGTGCGCGCGGACGGCCGGCTGCTGCTGTGCGAGCCGGCGACCGAGGTTTCCTTCTACCAGAAGTACATGCTGCGATGAGCCGGACGATCATCGAGACCGAGGCCCCCTCGCCGGGGCAGGCGCCGGCCGCGGCGCGGGTGGGCATCGGCGGGCCTGTCGGGTCCGGCAAGACGGCGCTGGTGGAGCGCCTGATCCCCGCCCTGGCGGCGGAGGGGATCGACCTGGCGGTGATCACCAACGACCTGGTGACCAGGGAGGATGCCGAGCGGATCCGCCGCAGCGGCCTGATCGATCCGGCGCGGGTGCTGGCGGTGGAGGCGGGCGCCTGCCCGCATACCGTGATCCGCGAGGACCCGACCCTGAACATGGCGGCGGCCGACGAGCTCGACCTGCGCTATGCCGGGCTGGACCTGATCCTGATCGAGAGCGGCGGCGACAACCTGGCCTCCACCTTCTCGCTGGACCTGGTCGATTACTGGCTGTTCGTGATCGACGTCGCCGGCGGCGGCGATATTCCCCGCAAGCGCGGCCCCGGCGTGGTGCAGTCCGACCTGTTGATCATCAACAAGACCGACCTGGCGCCGCATGTCGGCGTCGACCTGGGTGCCATGGCGGCAGAGGCGCTGGCGGTGCGCGACCAGCGCCCGGTGCTGCTGACCAACTGCCGCGCCGGCGAGGGGATCGACGCCATCGTTGCGGCGCTGAAGCACGACGTCCTGTTCCGCTGACCGGATGAAGCCGGCGGAGAGAACGGGCAGGGCGGATCGGCCAGTCTCACCCGGTTGCGTCGTCCCGGGCCTGACCCGGGACCCATGGCGCAGACGTCGATGCCGTGCGGCGGCGGCGTTTCGTCACGATCCCGGCTCGGGGTCCGGGATGACCCGGGGTGGGGCGGCGCGGCGAGACCCCGTGAGTTCCGTCGTCCCAGGCCTGACCCGGGACCCATGGCGCAGGCGTCGATGCCGCGCGGCAATGCCGTTTCGCCGGGATCCCGCATCGGGGTCGGGGATGACGAAGAGGGGCGGCGGTGCGGCAGGGTCCCGCAGGTGCGGAAGGCGCAGGCTGCGGCACGATCGGCAGCGGCTGGACCGATGATCCCGACCGCCCCGCCGGCGCCGCAGCTGGACCTGACCTTTGCCCCCGACAGCGCCGGCATCAGCCGGCTGGTGCGGCGCCGGGTGCGCTATCCCTACACCTTCCTGAAGCCGTTCTGGTTCGGCGACCGGCCCGAAGGGATCGCCACGGCGATCCTGCAATCGGGGTCCGGCGGCCTGTTCGGCGGCGAGCGCCTGGCGCAGCGCATCCTGCTGCAGCCCGGCGCGGCGCTGCACCTGACCACCCAGGCCGCGGCCATCGTCCATGCGCGCCGCGCTGCGGCCGCAGTGGAGCAGCGCGTCGACCTGCAGCTGGCGCCCGGCAGCTTCCTGGAATACCTGCCCGAGCCGATGCTGCTGTTTCCCGATGCCGGGCTGGAGCAGCGCATCTCGGTAAGGCTGGATCCGGCGGCGGTGCTGCTGCTGGGCGATGGCGTCGTGGCGCACGATCCTGATGGCGATGGCCCGCATGGTGCGGGGGCTGCCGGCGACCGGCCGTTCGGACTGTTCCGCGGCCTGCTGGAGGTCCGGCTGCCGGACGGCCGCCTGCTGTTCGCCGACCGCACGGCCGTGACCGGCGCCGGATACGACAGGGCGCTGGCAGGTGGCGGCATGCGACGCAGGGGCTGCGGCTGGTTCGCGCTGGTGGCGCCTGCGGAGGGCGACCGCCATCCCATGCTGAAGGCCGCCCTGCAGGCGGCGCTGGATGCGCTTCCGGCGGACGGCCGGATCCAGGCTGCGGCGGCGGAGCTGCCGAACGGCGCCGGCCTGTGGTGCCGCATCGCGGCGCAGGGCGGTGGCGACCTGCGGACGGCGTTGCGGGCCTGCTGGGCCGCGACTCGGCTGGCGCTGACCGGCGCCCCCGCGCCACGCAACCGGAAATAGCCTCCGCCTGCGGCGCCCGGGCCTTGAGCCCGCGCGGTCCGGCTGCGCTGCGCCTGGGCCGGAAGCCTAAATGATAGGCTGTTCGCCGGATGGCCCTGCCTAGAATATGGGCTTGCTTGCATTCGGTTGCAGCTTGTCGAACGATGCGGGCCGGCGGCTACGGGGCTGCGCCGTCGGTCCGTTCGTGGGGAGGTCGGGGTCTCCGCCTGTACTTCCAGATGAAAGTTTACCGGCTCCCTGGCGGTCCCCGGCGCTGTCGACGGATTTTCCTGCCGTCGAGCTTCCGGCAAGACCCTGCGGACCGGCCGGACCGTCGTTCCGGACTGCGTCCTGTCCCGTCATCCCGCGCGGATGGCACATCGTTTGCGTAGTGTGTTGCAGTGAAAAAAAATGCGACGGCGCGGGTCCCTGGGGATCCGGACCGTCGTGACAATGGGCAAGTCTAACAGGTGCACCCGCGGGGCGAGGCCGGATCGTGGATCCGGCCCGGACCCGCCGGGCACGGGGAGAGAGGAGAACTTCATGGGGAACCAGTTCAAGGTCGACCGGCGCGTATTCCTGAAGGGGACCGCGGCCGGCGCGTCGACCGCAGCGATCGCCTCGATGTTCCCGTTCGTCGCCGAGGCGGCGGACGAGATCGCCGTCGGGGGCATTCATGACGAAAGCGGCTTCCTGGACATTGCCGGCCAGCCGATGTCGCAGGTCCTGCGTTTCGCGGTGGCCGAAAAGAACAAGGCCGGCGGCCTGCTGGGCAAGCAGATCAAGCTGTACGACTACGATTCGCAGTCCAACATGCAGCTCTATTCGCAATATGCCCAGCAGCTGGCGCTGAAGGACAAGGCCTCCGTCGTGTTCGGCGGCATCACCTCCGCCAGCCGCGAGGTCATCCGCCCGGTGCTGCGCCGCTACAAGACCCTGTACTTCTACGACACCCTGTACGAAGGCGGCGTCTGCGACCGCAACCAGTTCGCGACCGGCACGACGCCGGCCCAGACGGTCGAGAAGCTGGTGCCGTTCGTGATGAAGAAGTGGGGCGGCAAGAAGATCTATACCCTGGCCGCCGACTACAACTACGGCCAGATCACCGCCGACTGGGTGAAGAAGTATGTCAGGGAGAATGGCGGCGAGATCCTGGCCACCGACTACTTCCCCCTGGACGTCACCAATTTCGGCCCCACGATCTCGAAGGTCCAGGAAGCCAAGCCCGACATCCTGATATCGGTGCTGGTCGGCTCGGCGCATCTGGCGTTCTATCGCCAATGGGCGGCGGCCGGCATGATGAAGCAGATCCCGATCGCGGCCACCACCTTCGGCGCCGGCGGCAACGAGGTGGTCCTGATGGACCCCTCGGAAAGCGACGGCATGATCAACGCCCTGGGCTATTTCCAGGAGATCGAGACGCCGGAGAACACCAAGTGGAAGGCCGACCTGAAGGCCTTCTTCGGCGACAAGATGCCCCTGCTGACCGAGCTGAGCTGCTGCACCTACGAGGGCTTCCAGTTCTGGACCAAGGCGGTGGAGATGGCGGGCACCCTCGACCGCATGAAGGTGATCGAGGCGCTGGAGACCGGCATGAGCATCGACGGTCCGTCCGGCAAGGTCACCATCGAGCCGAAGACCCACCACACCATCCGCAACGTCTATGTCGCGGAGATCAACGACCGCAAGTGGCAGGTGCTGGAGACCTACGACCAGGTGCCGCCGCAGGACACGATGGCGGTCTGCGACCTGGAGAAGAACCCCGACGACACCACGATGTACGTCATCAAGCTCGACGAGTGACCGGGGCGGCTGACAGCTTCCGGTCGATTCCGAACTCTGGCTTGATGGAACGGTATCTTCGATGGACCTTGCGGTCGTAGTTGCCATCGAGGTGCTGAATGCGATCGCCGGGCTGGTGCTGATCAGCATCGGCCTGGCGATCATTTTCGGCATGATGCGCGTGATCAACATCGCGCATGGCGAATTCCTGATGATGGGCGCCTATGCCGTCCTGATCAGTGTGAAGAACGGCATCAACATCTGGGTCGCCATGCTGGTGATCGCACCGATCGTGGTGGGGGTCATCGGCGTCGTCATCGAACGCTGCCTGATCCGCTTCCTGTACGGGCGGATGATCGACACCCTGCTGGCCACCTGGGGGCTCAGCCTGTTCCTCATCGGCGGCGTGACGATGATCTTCGGCAATACCGTCGAAGGTGTTTCCTCGCCGATGGGCAGCCTGCCGATCGGCCAGTACTCGATCAGCTGGTACACCCTGTTCACGATCGTCCTGGCGGTGGTGCTGCTGGCGCTGGTCTACCTGGTGATGAAGCGGACACGGCTGGGGCTGATCGCCCGCGGCACGATGCAGAAGCCGGAGATGGCGGCGGCGCTCGGCGTGGCGCCCTCCACCGTCTACATGGTGACCTTCGGGATCGGCGCAGCCCTGACCGGGCTGGCGGGCGCGGTCCTGGCCCCCGTCGCCGGCGTCGTGCCCAGCATGGGCGTGGCCTATATCGCCAAGGCCTTCATCACCGTGGTGGTGGGCGGCGAGGCGATCGTCGTCGGGACCACGGTGGCCTCCAGCCTGCTGGGTTCGATCAGCCAGGTGATGACCTTCCTGACCACGCCGGTCTGGGGCGATGCGGCCATGCTGTTCGTCGCCGTGATCCTGCTGCGCATCCTGCCGCGAGGCATTACCGGGCGGTTCTTCCGCCGGTCGATATGAGCGGGAGGCTGGCATGAGACTGTCGCTGGAGGATGCCGGGACCGCGGTCTTCCTGGCGCTGGGGATCCTGCTGCTCGTTCTCGGCCCGACGATGATCGGCCTGTTCGAGCTGCTGACCCTGACGAAATACCTGATCCTGTCGCTGTTCGCGATGAGCCTGGCCTATATCTGGGGCTTCGGCGGCATCATCTCGTTCGGGCAATCGGCCTTCTTCGGCCTGGGCGGCTATGCGTTCGGCGTGGCCGGGCTGAACATGATCGGCGACACCACGACGCCGCTGCTGTTGTCGGTCGGGATTTCCGCCGCCTTCGCCGCCGCGCTCGGCTACTTCATGTTCTTCGGACGGCTGACCGAGGTCTATATGGGCATCGTCACCCTGGTGGTGACCCTGATCCTGTTCAAGCTGATCGGCCATACCGCTGGCTCCGAATATGCCATCGGCGTGGCCCGCCTGGGCGGCTTCAACGGCATGCCCAGCCTGCCGATCCTGGTCGACCCCTTCACCGGCGAGGAAATGTGGCCGGAGACCATGTTCCAGGTCGTCCTGGGCCTGCTGCTGGCCGTCTACCTGATGCTGAAGCTGATCCAGAAGAGCCGCTTCGGCCGGGTCTGCCTGGCGATCGCGAACAACGAGACCCGGGCCTCGCTGCTGGGCTATGACGTCCGCCTGCACAAGGTGGCGATGTTCGCCATCGGCGGCGGCATCGCGGGGCTCGCGGGCGGCCTCTATGCCAGCAACGAGACCTTCATCGACCCGAACGCGCTCACCCTGATCATGTCGGCGCAATGCCTGGTCTGGGTGATGGTCGGCGGGGTTGGCACCTATATCGGGCCGATCCTGGCCTGCTGCGCGCTGAACTACCTGGCGGTCTGGCTGGGCGGCGTCGACTGGGGTCTGGGCTCGTTCGAGCTGGAGAACCAGTTCATCGTCGGCACGATCCTGCTGATCATCGTCCTGGCCCTGCCAAAGGGCCTGGTGCCGACGATCCGCGACCGGATCTTTCCGCACTGGCCGCACCTGCGGGGGCCGGAGGCACGCGCCAGCGGGGGCGCCCCTCCGGCGGAACCGGGCGCTGCCAAGCCGCTGGAGCGTTCGGCATGAGCGACGCGCTGCTGCTGGAGACCTCGGGCCTGACCATGCGCTTCGGCGGCGTGGTGGCGGTGAACAACGTCGATTTCCGCCTGCGCGAGGGCGAGCTGCGCTGCGTGATCGGGCCGAACGGCGCCGGGAAGAGCACGTTCTTCAAGTGCATCACCGGGCAGCTGCAGCCTTCGGAAGGGCGGATCGAGTTCCTCGGCCGGTCCATCGCCGGGATGAACAGCCACGACATCGCCCGTCGCGGCATCGGCATCAAGACCCAGGTGCCCAACCTGTTCGACGGGCTGACCGCGGCGGAAAATATCTGGCTGTCGGCCAGGCGCCACCATGTCGGCCGGGACGCCACCCGGATCGCGAACGAGGCGATGGAACGGGTGAAGATCGGCCATCTGGCGGGCTACCATGTCGGGCAGCTGGCGCATGGCCAGCGCCAGCTGGTGGAGCTGGCCGTGGTGCTGGCCGGCGAGCCGACCCTGGTGCTGCTCGACGAGCCGGCGGCGGGGATCACCGCGGAGGAGACCGTGCGCACCGCCGAAATCATCCGCGAGATCAACCGCACCACGACCCTGATCGTGGTGGAGCATGACATGCAGTTCATCCGGCAGATCGCCAAGACGGTGACCGTGCTGCACCAGGGGGCGGTGCTGGTCGAGGACAGCATGGACAATATCCTGCGCAACCCGACGGTGCGCGACGTCTATCTCGGCAAGCGGGCAGCGTCATGAGCATGCTCTCGGTGAAGGATCTCACGGCCGGCTATGGCGGGGTCCGGGTGCTGAACGGCATCTCCTTCGATGTCGCGCCCAACGAGTTCGTCGGCATCCTGGGCCATAACGGCATGGGCAAGACCACCCTGCTGCGCACCCTGATGGGCTATATCCGCGCCACCGGCGGCTCCGTCGAGCTGGAAGGCCGGGACGTCACCCGGATGTCGACCCACACGCGTGCCCGGTCCGGGCTGGGCATCGTGCCGCAGGGGCGGGAGATCTTCCCCGGCCTGTCGGTGCGCGACAACCTGCGCATGGGCATGGCCGCGCGCAAGGTCGACGAGGAGGCGGAGATCGCCGCGATGCTGGCGATCTTCCCGCGGCTGGAGCGGCTGCTGGACCGCGCCGGCGGCGCCCTGTCCGGCGGCGAGCAGCAGCTGCTGGCGCTGGCCCGCTGCCTTTGCGCCGACCCGCGGCTGGTGCTGCTGGACGAGCCGACCGAGGGTATCCAGCCGTCGATCATCGACGAGATCGTCGAGACCCTGCAGGGCCTGCGCAAGACGCGCGACCTGACGGTGGTGCTGGTCGAGCAGAACCTGGACTTCATTACCGACCTGGCCGACCGTGTCCTGATCATCCAGAAGGGCGCCTTTACCAGGACCCTGTCGCCGGAGCAGTTGACCGATGTCGAAATGGTCGGCGAGTTTGTGGGCTTCGGCGCCGGCTGAATACCGCTATAGTCAAGGCCTGCGCGGCCCCGTGGGTCGCCGGGATGGCGCCGCACAACCCCGCCGGGCCGCACGACCCGCCGGGAGGGGCGGCCCGACCGGGCAGCAGGGCCCGGCCCCTGCGGCGACGCTGCCGCAGCAAAATTTCTGAATCCGGAAGCCTCAACAGAAGGGGGAAATGTCATGGCAGTGCAATTGCCGACAATGGAGCAGATGCGCGAGATCGCCGACCAGTGCGGCATCACGCTCGGGGACGAGGAACTCGCGGAGTATCGCGAGAACTTCAAGGGCAATATCGAGGCCTACAACATCGTCGACCGGATGCCGGACTACCTGCCGCAGGTGAAGTATCCGCGCACGCCGGGCTATCGCCCCGAGGGCGAGGAGAACAAGCACAACGCCTGGTACGTCAAGACCGTCATCAAGGGCGCGTCCTCCGGCAAGCTGGCCGGCAAGACGGTGGCGGTGAAGGACAATGTCATGGTCGCCGGCGTGCCGATGATGAACGGCTCGGCCACCATGGAAGGCTATGTGCCGGACGTCGATGCCGAGGTCGTCACCCGCCTGCTGGACGCGGGCGCGGAGATCCGCGGCAAGTCGCATTGCGAGGGCTTCTGCCTGTCCGGCGGCAGCCATACCAACGCGACCGGCAATGTCCACAACCCGGTCAAGATGGGCTATTCCGCGGGCGGCTCCTCCTCCGGCTCCGCCACCCTGGTGGGCCTGGGCGAGGTCGACCTGGCGGTGGGCGGCGACCAGGGCGGTTCGATCCGCATGCCCGCGGCCTTCAGCGGCATCTACGGCATGAAGGGGACGCACGGCCTGGTGCCCTATACCGGCATCATGCCGATCGAGATCTATATCGACCATACCGGGCCGATGACCGCCAACGTCAAGGACAATGCCCTGATGCTGGAGGTCATGGCGGGCCCCGACGGGATCGACCCGCGGCAGTTCGACGTGAAGACGCATCCCTATTCGGAGATGCTCGACGGCGGCGTTTCCGGGCTGAAGATCGCGGTGGTCAAGGAAGGCTTCGGCCATGCCAATTCCGAGGCCGATGTCGATGCCAAGGTGAAGGCCGCCGCGGAGACCCTGCGCAAGATGGGCGCGACGGTGGAAGAGGTCTCCATCCCGCTGCATGCGGAAGCCGGCGCGATCTGGCTGCCGATCGGGGTGGAGGGCCTGACCCAGACGATGATGTGGGGCGACGGCTACGGCGTCAGCCGGCAGGACATGTATGTCACCAGCCTGATGGACTATCACCACCGCTGGCGCGACCGCGCCAACGAGCTGCCGCCGACGGTGAAGTACCTCACCATGCTGGGCACCTACATGCGGGAATATTACGGCCTGCGCTATTACGGCAAGGCGATCAACCTGTCCCGCAAGGTGCGGGCGGCCTATGACAAGGTGCTGGGCGAGGCGGACCTGCTGCTGATGCCGACGGTGCCGATGAAGGCCACCAGGCTGCCGGGGCCGGATGCCTCGCCCACGGAGTATTTCACCCGCGCCTACGAGATGCTGGCGAACACCTCGCCGTTCGACTACACGCACCATCCGGCGATGGCGATCCCCTGCGGCATGGGCGACGGCCTGCCGATCAGCATGATGCTGGTGGGCAAGCATTTCGACGAGCCGACGATCTATCGCGCGGCCTATGCGTTCGAGCAGTCCGGCGACTGGAAGCAGATGTAGGCACGACCCGCGACGGCGCCTCCGGGCCGGCCGGCGGCCGGCCCGGATCAGCGCAATCGCCCGGAGCGCCTCCGGGCGCCGCTTTCCGACCCCGAGGTCCGGCCGGCCGGGCCATCCATAAGGAATGTCCGCCATGCCCCCCTCCTCGAGCTTCCCGATGCCCACCGCCGCCGACCTGCAGGACGCCGCCGCGCTGGGCGGCCTGGACCTGTCTTCGGCCGATGCGGCCCGCTACCGGGACAACCTGGCCCCGTTCTTCGGCCTGGCAGCCGAACTGATGACCGTGCCGGACCATCTGCCGGAGGTGAAGTATCCGCGCACGCCGGGCTACCGCCCCGATGGCGCGGAGAACAGGTACAACGCCTGGTACGTCAAGACCTCGGTCAAGGGCGCGCCCTCCGGTAGGCTGGCCGGCAAGACCGTGGCGCTGAAGGACAATGTGATGCTCGCCGGGGTGCCGATGATGAACGGTGCCTCGATGCTGGAAGGCTTCTCGCCGGAAGTCGACGCCACCATCGTCACCCGCATGCTGGACGAAGGGGCGGAGATCGTCGGCAAGGCGCATTGCGAGTTCTTCTGCCTGTCCAGCGGCAGCCAGACCAATGCCACCGGCCCCTGCCACAACCCGCACAGGATCGGCCATACCGCCGGGGGCTCGTCGTCGGGCTCCGCCGCGCTGGTCGCGGCCCGCGAGGTCGACATGGCGATCGGCGGCGACCAGGCCGGCTCGATCCGCATGCCGGCGTCGTTCTGCGGCGTCTACGGCATGAAGCCGACCCATGGACTGGTGCCCTATACCGGCATCCTGGGCATGGAGGCGACGATCGACCATACCGGGCCGATGACCAATTCGGTCGCCGACAATGCCCTTCTGCTGGACGTGCTGGCCGGTCCGGACGGGATCGACGGCCGGCAGCTCGGCGTGCAGACCCATGCCTATGCCGAGGGCCTGGACGCCGGCATCAAGGGCATGCGGATCGGCGTTGTGAAGGAGGGCTTCGGCCACCCGCAATCCGAGGCGGCGGTCGATGCCAAGGTCCGCGCCGCGGCGGAAAAGCTGGCGGCGCTGGGCGCGGAGGTGGAGGAGGTCTCGGTGCCGCTGCATGCCGAGATCGCCGTCTGGTACCTGCCGATGCTGGCGGAAGGCATGGCGCGGCAGATGTTCTATGGCGGTGGCGTTTCCTACGGCCTGAACCAGCTCTATCCGCCGGGCTATGTCACCCGCGCCGCCAGCTGGAAGGACCGGGCGAACGAGTTCCCGATCAACGTCACCGCCTTCCTGCTGTATGGCACCTACCTGATGAACGTCTCGAAGGGCCGGCTGTACGGCAAGGGCGTGAACCTGCGCCGCAAGGCGCGCGGGATCTACAACGACATTTTCGGCAAGTACGACCTGCTCGCGATGCCGACGGTGCCGATGACGGCGCAGGCCCATCCCGACCCGGCCGGCAGCTGGGAGGCGTATCTGGGCCATGCCTGGGCGCCGCTGCCGAACACCTCGCCCTACAACTATACCGGGCTGCCGTCGATGAGCGTCCCCTGCGGCAAGGTGGACGGCCTGCCGGTGGGCCTGATGCTGACCGGCAATGCCTGGCAGGAACAGACGATCTATCGCGCCGCCTATGCCTTCGAGCAGAGCGGCGACTGGACGAAGATGTAGGGGCGCCCGGCCGGTCAGCGCGCCGGCGCGGCGGGGAAGGCCACCCCGCCGACAACGGTGCCGAGCACCCTGACCTGCCGCAATTCGTCGGGGTCGGCGAGGGTCAGCGGGTTGCGGTCCAGCACGGTGAAATCGGCCAGCTTGCCGGTCTCGATCGAGCCCTTGATATCGTCCTGCTTCATCAGCCGGGCGGCGCCCAGGGTGACGGCATGGAGCGCCTGCGGGACGGTCAGGCGTTCGCTGGCCCCCAGAACCCGGCCCGACATGGTCTCGCGCTTCACCGCGACCCACATCGCCATGAGCGGGTCGAGCGGCGTCACCGAGGCGTCGGAGTGGATGCTGTAGGGGATTCCCAGGCGCTGCGCCGAGCCGGCCGGATCCATCCGTTCAGCCCGGTCCGGGCCGAGATAGGTCGAATAGTGCAGGTCGCCCCAATAGTAGATGTGGTTGACGAACAGGCTGGTGCCGACATCGAGCGCCTGCATCCGGCGCAGCTGGGCCTGTGACGGGAACTGGTTATGCTCCAGCCGGTGCCGCGCATCGGGCATCGGATGGGCCTTCTGCGCCGCCTCGATGGCGTCCAGCGCCATGTCGGTCGCCTTGTCGCCATTGGTGTGGATCACCGCCTGCAGGCCGCGCTTGTGGACCTCCAGGACACCTCTGTTCAGGTCCTCCTGCGAGATATTGGCGACGCCGTTCTCCAGGGTCCGGTAGTAGTACGGCCAGCGGAACAGCGCCGTGCCGGCCTGGATCGAGCCGTCGACGATGAACTTCACGCCGCCCAGGCTGAGCCTGTCGCTATCCTTCGCATGGGCCTGCAGCAGGTGGTCGAGGCCGCCCTTCTCCGCGATCGGCCCGGACTCGAAGATCTCGTTCACCGGATGCAGCATGCTGCGCACCGGGAAGCCGGGGTCCGCCGCCGCGGCCGCATAGGCCTGGTAGGCGCCCGGCACGAGGCCGAAGTTCATGTCGGTGAAGGTCGTCACGCCGGCCCGGTGCGCCATGCGGCCGGCGTCGCGCAGCGACCGCAGCAGGACCTCGGCATTCAGCGGCGGCAGCTTGGGCAGGAAGGCGAAGACCGCCTTCATCTCCTGCAGCTCGCCGGTCGGCCTGCCGTCCTGCTTGAGAATCCCCTCGACGGTAGTGTCGGCCCCGATGCCGGCCACCTCCAGCGCCTTGCTGTTCACATAGTAGACATGCATCGAGAGGTTCTCGATGAACATCGGATGGCCCATCGCGATCGGGTCGAGATCGGCGCGGGTCAGGGGGGAATCGTTATAGTACTCGGGCTGATAGCCCCAGGCGATCAGCCAGCTCCCGTCATCGGGCAGCTTCGCGGCCGCCACGGCCAGCCGCTCCAGGACCTCCTGCCTGGTCGCCAGGCCACGGACCGTCCTGCCGTCGGGCGCGACCCGGTCGAAGCGGCCGACATAGACCCCCTGCCAGAGGATGCCGGTCAGCAGGGCATGCATATGCGCCTCGATGAAGCCGGGGACCAGCACGGCATCCGCGAACCGGCGGTCGATCTCCACCTCCCGGATGCCCGCCCAGCCGGTCACCTCCTCCAGGCTGCCGACGCTGAGGATCCGGCCGTCCAGCACGGCCACGGCCTCGGCCTCCGGTGCCGCGGGGTTCAGGGTGACGATGGTCCGCGCCGGATAGATCGTGATCGCCGGGCCGTCGGGGCCGGAGCCGCGACCGGAGTCGGGGGCGGGACCGGAGGCGCGGGCCACCGGTTCGATCCGGTCCACACCCTGTGGCGGGCGAACGATATCGCCCGCCGCCAGGGCAGGGCCCTGGGCCATGGCGAGCAGCCCGGCGAGCAGCAGGTGACGGTATGCGGACATCTGGCACTCCGGATTGCGCAGCCGCGATGACGGTAGCGCTTCGTCCGGCCGTGGACCAGGGCGGTCCGGGCCGCCGCCCGGGCGGCGGGCGGCCCGTTCAGCGCAGCGCGGCGACCGTCCCGGTCGGGGCGTGCCGCCGGGACAGCAAGGCCAGAGCGCCGGCCGCAAGGTCGGCCGCGGCTTCCGCCCGCAGGCGACGGGCATCGGCCATGTAGGCGGCGATCTCATCGGGATGCGGTGCCCTGCCGAAGGAAAGCGGCCGGAGGGGGCGGTTGTTGGGGGCCGGCGAAAGAGGTCCGTTCGGTTCGGTCTGCATGATGTCCTCCTATCTCTGCCAGGGAAGATAGGCTTATTATTTTTCCGGATAATCGGTGCTTTCGATGAAGCATCTTTTGAGAAAACGGAAAGGTGAACCATGCAGACCCGGGATCTGGCCCTGTTCGTCCAGGCCGCGTCGTCCGGCAGCCTGTCGCAGGCCGGGCGCAACCTGGGCCTGTCCCCGGCGACGGCGAGCGCCCGTCTGACCGCGCTGGAGCAGGACCTGGGCGCGCGCCTGATGCACCGCACGACCCGAAGCCTGACCCTCACCGCCGAGGGCCAGGCCTTCCTGGGCTATGCGCGGCGGATGCTGGGCGATCTCGACGAAGCCCGCTCCGCCCTCTCGGGCGCCGCTTCGCCGACTGGGCGGCTGCGGGTGGCGGTCCCGGGCTTCTTCGGCCGGCTGACGATCTCCACCGCCCTGCCGGAATTCCTGCGCCGCCATCCCGGGCTGGTGGTGGAGATGGATTTCTCCGACAGCTTCGTGAACCTGGTCGAGCAGGGCTTCGACGTGGCGATCCGGATCGGCAACCTGCCGGACAGTTCGTTCGTCGCCCGGCGCCTGGCGCCCAATGCCCGCGTGGTCTGCGCCGCGCCGCACTACCTGGCGGCGCGCGGCGTGCCGGACCGCCCGGAGGACCTGGCCGCGCATGACTGCGTGGTCATGCACAACATGCGGCGCTGGAGCTTCGCCCGCCCCGACGGGCCCTTCACCGTCGAGGTCACCGGCCCCCTGGTGGTGAATTCCGGCGATGCCCTGCGCGACGCGGCCCTCGCCGGGCTGGGCATCGTGCTGAAATCGACCTGGGATGTCGGCGACGACCTGCGGCAGGGCAGGCTGGTGCCCGTGCTGGCGGATCACCCGCTGGTCGACCAGGGGGCGATCTGGGCGGTCTATCCCAGCGCACGGCTGCTGGCGCCGAAAGTGCGGGCCTTCGTGGATTTCTTCGCCGGCCATTTCAGCGGGAAGCTGTCCGAACTGCCGAAAGACTGACTGGCGGATCATGGCCTGGCCTTGAAATATTCCAAGGAATATATAAATACATTCCCAGGAATGAAAAAGGGAGGCGGCGATGAAGGCGACACGGCGTGGATTCATCCGGACGCTCGGCGGGGGCGGGATCGTGCTTGCCGCGGGGGCCATCGGCCTGGCGCGGTGCGACCGGATGCCGCCGGAGGCGGTGGCGGCCTGGGCGCCGGACCCGGCGGCCGGCGGCGATCCCCGGCGGCGGGCGCTGTCCTATGCGATCCTGGCGCCCAACCCCCACAACATCCAGCCCTGGCTGGTCGACCTCTCGGAACCCGGGATCGTCACCCTGCATGTCGATCGCGAGCGCCTGCTGCCGATGACCGACCCGCCGAACCGGCAGGTCGTCATCGGCCAGGGCACCTTCCTGGAGCTGCTGGACATCGCCGCCCGCGAGGAGGGCCAGCGGCTGGAGGTCGAGGCCTTCCCCGAAGGCCAGTTCGGCCCGGACGGAGTCGACGACCGGCCGGTCGCCCGGATCCGCTTCGTCGCCGACCCGCAGGTGGCGCGCGATCCGCTGTTCGCTTCCATCCCGCTGCGCCGCTCCACCAAGGAGCCCTACGACCTGTCGCGGCCGCTGGCGGCGCCCCATGCGACGGCCCTGGCGCAGGCGGCGGCGGGGCCGGGCGTGAGCCCGGCCGTGGCGCAGGCCCCGGAGATCGTGGCCGCGCTGCGGGAGATCGCGGGCCGGGCGGTCGATATCGAGATGACGACGCCGCGCACCCACCGGGAGAGTATCGACCTGCTGCGCATCGGCGCCGGCGAGATCGCGGCCCATCGCGACGGCATCGACCTGCACGGGCCGATGTTCTGGTGGATGAAGCAGTTGGGCCTGATGACCCCGGAAAAGGCCATGACCCCCGGCACGATGGCCTGGCAGGGCGGCATCGACTATGCCCGCGGCTGGGTGGCGGGCACCGGCGCCTTCGGCTGGCTGGCCACCCAGGGCAACGACCGGCTGGCGCAGCTGGCGGCGGGCCGTGCCTATATGCGGGTCGACCTGACGGCCGCGGCGCTCGGCGTGGCGATCCACCCGGTCAGTCAGGTGCTGCAGGAATATCCGGAGATGGCGGCCCTGCAGCGGGACTTCGTTGCGCTGGCCGGCGCGGCGGAGGGACAGCGGGTGCAGATGCTGTATCGTCTGGGCTATGCGGCGCGGCCGGCGCCATCGCCGCGGCGCGGTGTGGATGCAATCGTGAGGCAGGCTTGACGGCAGGGCAGGGACAGGCGGCGGAGAAACAGGCGGCGGAAGGACAGGATGTACAGGGGGCCGCGGAAGCGGGGCTGCCCGACATAAGGTTCCGCATCCTCAACTGGATCGGCATCATCGACCAGCTCGCGGGCAGCCGGGCCAATGCCCTGCTGGGGCCGCTCGACCTGACCCTGCCGCAATTCAGCCTGCTCAACCATTTCTCCTGGCGCGGCGAGGATGGCCTCACCGTCGGCGGCGTGGCGCAGGCCATGCAGCAGCCCCAGCCGGGCATCACCAAGACCCTGCAGAAGCTGGAGCAGCGCGGCTATCTCTGGTCCGCCGCCAACCCAGCGGATGGCCGCTCGCGCCTGCTCTATCTCAGCGAAGCCGGGCGGGCGGCCCACCACCAGGCGGTCACGGTCGTCAGTGCGGCCCTGGCCGTGCCCTTCGCCGACTGGGACCAGGACGAACTGCAGCGCTGCTTCCGGCTGCTGGACCGCCTGAAGATCTGGTTCGATGCAAACCGCTGACATTGCGCCGCCCGTCGAGGTGGGAAGCGGCACCGGCCGGTCCGGCCGGGAACAGGTGCGTCTCGCGCTCGCCCGGCACGGCCTTGCCGTCCTGCGCGGCTATATCCCCGCCGAGCGGATCCGCCGCTTCGCGGAGATTGCCGGCACGATCCGCGCCGCCGGGTCCCCCAATGGCCGCCGCCTGTCCGCGGATGCGCTGGCGCAGGCCGCGCCGGGCGCGGTCCCGCTGGAGATCCTGCCGGCGCCGGAGGCCTACAAGCTGCTGCACCACTTGCTCGGCCCCGGCTACGCGCTGGCTTCGGCCTGCCTGGTACAGGCAGGCGCAGCCGGCCCGGCACCTGCCACGGGCCCTGCCGATCCGGCTGCCGTGCAGCTCGACCTCTGGCTGCCCCTGGACCCGCCGCCGCCAGGAACGGAAGGCATGATGCCCGGCGACCTGCTGCTGCTGCTGCGGGGCCGGGCGCCGCTGGCCGCGGCGGATCTGGCGGAGCGGGTTGCCGGCGCCAGCCTGGCCCTCGCCTTTTCTGCGCCGGGGCGCGGGCTGCAGGCGGCAGCCGCGCCCGCTTCGGCGGCGCCGCGACCCTTCGACATCCTGGTGGCCAACCTGGACGAGCTGGTGAGCCTGGGCCGCGAGGCCGGCATGGCGGGCCGGACCGACGGTGCCGCGACGCGGCTGCTGGCCGTGATGGCGCGGATGATGGAACAGGCAAGCCCCGAACAGGTCCTGCCGCCGCTGCGCCGGACCCTGCAGGACGCCGGGCTGGTCGCGGCCGGGGCACCGCCCTGGGCGATGCCGGAGGACGGCCCGGCTGCCATCCCGCCGGCAGCCGCCCTGGCGGTGCATCGCCGTCCGACCTTCGGTCTCTGCATGGCGGTCCGCAACCATGCGTCGATGCTGGACCGTTCGCTGGGCGGCATTGCCGGGCAGCTCCGCCCCTTCGACCGGATCGTCCTGGTGAACGATGCCTCCGACGATGCGACGCCGGACCGGCTGAAGGCGTTCGCGGCGGGCCGCGCCGACACGCTTGTGCTGCACAATGCCGAGCGGATGGGGCCGGTGGCCAGCATTCGCCGCGCCGTGGCCGAGGCCGGCACCGACTATCTGGCCTGGGCGGCGGCCGACGACCTTCTGCTGCCCGGCATGTTGCTGCGGCTTGCCGCGGCGGCGCGACGCTGGCCGCAGGCCGGGCTGCTGCTGGGGGAGACCGGGGTCGTGCCCTATCGCGACGGGCGCTTCGGAGAGACCGGCCCGCTGATCCACGGCACCAACCACCTGGGCAGCCTGCCGGACAGCCTGTCGCCGGTACAGCTGGCGGAGATCTTCGCCTGCCGCCGGCTCTGGTTCGGCACCGCCTGGATCCTGCGTCGCGACGCGCTCGAGGCGCTCGGCGGCTTCGACCCGGAACAGGGCTCGCTGGCGGACTATTTCGCGCTGCTGCAGGTGCTGGTGCGGCATGGCGCCGGCCTGGTGCCCGAGCGGCTGGCGGTCATGACCTCCACGCAGGACACCTATTCGCAGCAGGTCGGCCGGACCGATGCGGCGATCACCGCGCAGCGCGATGCGGTGATCGGGCGGCTCAAGAGCGAAGCCTGCGGCGACGTCTATCCACGGGTCGCGGCGATGCCCGGCTTCATCCTGGACATGCAGTCGGATACGGAATTGTTCACCGGCTATTTCGCGCGGCGCCCGGAACATTGGGACCTGATGCTGCGCGCGGTCTGGTGGGGGTTGCGCCACGGCGAACTGGCGTTCGGCCGCGGCGGGTGACCGGTCGGCGGCGACAGGCCGGGGCCGGGCGGCAGACCTGCGCACTATTCGCTTTCCTCCGCCGCCGACCGCTGAAACACTGCGCGCCCACGCGAACGGCACGTCAATCACAGGCAAGGGACACACGATGGCAGCGATCGAGATCAAGACGGAAGTGACGGGGAAAGTCTGGAAGATCGTCCTGCAGCCCGGTGCCACGGTCGCCGTCGACGACGAGATCCTGATCCTGGAATCCATGAAGATGGAGATTCCCGTCGTCGCACCCGCCGCCGGCATGCTGAAGGAAATCAAGGTGGCGGAGGGCGATTCCGTCGCCGAGGACGATGTCGTCGCCATCGTCGACGCCTGACGGCGGAGCCCCCCCGCGACCGGGCGGCATCCCCCACCTGCCCTTCGCGCAGGCCCAAGCGGCCGGGGTGCAGCAGGCACTGGACCTGCATGGCGCGGCGGTCCTGCGGGCCTGCGCGACACCGGCGCACCTGGCGCGGGTCGCTGCCCGGGCCGCGGCGCTGCCCGACGAGGCCGGGGCGGAAGCGATCGGCCTGGCGCTGATCGACGCCTTGCCGGCCCCGGCCGCCTTCCAGCTGCTGCAGCACCTGCTGGGCGAGGATTATGTCCTGGCCGAAGGCCGGCTGGTGCCGCGCGCCGGACCGCCCGCGGGCGACGGTGCCGCGGAGGGCGGGATCGTCGCCTGGCTGCCGCTGGACGGCGGGGACCTGTCACCCGGGGATCTGCTGCTCTGCCGGCGGGGCGGTGCCGGAGGCACCTTGCCGCCCGGCCCGGCCATCGTGCTGCGGTTCACGCCCAGGCCGCCGGTGCCGCCGGCCGTGGCGGCGGACCTGGCCCGGTCGGTGGCACTGTCGCTGGACGCCTACCGGTCGCTGGCGGCCAGCAGCGGGTCGCCCGGCGCAACGCCGGCACCGGCGGCCGCAAGCGATGTCCTGCTGGCCTTCGCCCGGCTGATGCGCGACTACCGCCCGGTCGATGTCCTGCCGGGGCTGCGGGGTTCGCTGGAGGAAGCCGGGCTGCTGCCCCCCGGCGCAGCGCGCTGGGCGATGCCGGAGCTGGAGCCGCCGCCGGTCCCGGCGCCTGCCCTCGCGGCGCCCGCCGGCCGTGGCTTCGGCCTCTGCATGAGCGTGCGGAACCATGCCGGGCTGGTGGCGCGTGCATTGGCCGGCCTGGCCGCCCAGGGCCGCGCGTTCGACCGGATCGTGCTGGTCGACGATGCCTCCGACGATGCGACCCTGGACCGCCTGCAGGCCTTCGCCGCAGGGCGCGGCGAGGTCGAGGTGCTGCGCAACGCCGAGCGCCTGGGCGGCGTTGCCAGCATCGGCCGGGCCGTGGCCCGGCTGGACACCGACTATCTCGCCTGGGCCGCGGCGGACGACCTGCTGCTGCCGCAGGCGCTGGCCCGCCTGGCGGCCGCCGCAGCTGCGCAGCCGCAGGCGGCGCTGGTGCTGGGGGAGACCGGTGTCGTCCCCCTGGCCGACGGGCGGTTCGGCGCGGTCGGCAGCATGGCCCATGGCGGCGCGATGCTGGGCAGCCTGGCGCCCTGGCTGGCGCCGGAGCAGCTCCCCGGGATCCTGTCCTGCCGCCGGCTGTCCTTCGGGACGGCCTGGATCATGCGCCGCGACGCGCTCGCGGCCATCGGCGGCTTCGCCCCCGCGCTGGGGCCGCTCGCCGACTTCTTCGCCGGGCTGGCGCTGGCCTGCCGCCATGGCATCGCCGTGGTGCCGGAGCGGCTGTCGGTGATGAGCGTGGACGCGGCGAGTTATTCCCGCAGCACCGGCGGCGATCCGCGGGCGATGGCGGAGATCCGGGATGCCTTCCTGGACCGCCTGAAATCGCCGCCGTTCCGCGACGTCTATGCACGGTTCGCCGCGACCCCGGCGCTGATCATGGACCTGCAATCGGGCGCGGAGATGTTCACCACCTATTTCGTCCACCGCCCGCAGCATTGGGACCTGATGCTGCGCGCGCTCTGGTGGGCGCTGCGCCATGGCGAGATGTCGATCGGCCGGCGGGCCTGAAGCTCCGCAAGGCCGGCCCGTCAGGCGCTGCCGGTGGTCCCGCCGCGATTGCTGTCGCGGCCGGGCAGGGTGCCCATCAGCTTGCAGATGATCGTCAGCATCACCTCGTCGGCACCGCCGCCGATCGAGGTCAGGCGGCTGTCCCGCCAGAAGCGCGAGATCGGCGTCTCGTTCATGTAGCCCATGCCGCCATAGTATTGCAGGCAGGCATCGGCGACCTCGCGGCCCAGGCGCCCCGCCTTCAGCTTCGCCATCGAGGCGAGCTCCGTCACGTCGCCGCCGGCGACATATTCCTCCGCCGCGCGGTAGATCAGCGAGCGCAGGCATTCCACCTCGGTCTTCAGCTCGGCGAGCCGGAAATGCACCACCTGGTTGTGCAGGATCGGCTTGCCGAAGGCGATGCGGTCGCCGGTATAGTCGATGCACTGCTGGATCGCCCGCTCCATCGGCACCAGCTTGGCCACCGCGCCCCAGAGCCGCTCCTCCTGGAACTGCAGCATCTGGTAGGTGAAGCCCATCCCCTCCTCGCCGATGCGGTTGGACTGCGGCACGCGGACATCCTCGAAATGGATCTGCGCGGTGTCCGACGACCGCATGCCCAGCTTGTCCAGCTTGCGGGCGATGCTGACACCCGGCGTGGTCATCGGCACGCAGATCAGGGTCTTGTTGCGGTGGACATTGTCGCCGCCGGTATTGGCTAGCACGCAGATCCAGTCGGCCTGGGTGCCGTTCGTGGTCCACATCTTGCCGCCGTTGATGACGTAATCGTCGCCATCCTTGCGCGCACTGGTCTTCACCGATGCCACGTCGGACCCGGCGCCGACCTCCGACACGCCGAGGCAGGCCACATACGCGCCGGAGATCGAGGGCGCCAGGAATTCGCGGCGCAGCGCGTCGGAGCCGAAGCGCGCCAGGGCCGGGGTCGCCATGTCGGTCTGGACGCCGATCGCCATCGGCACGCCGCCGCAGCGGATATGGCCCAGGGCCTCCGCCATCGCCAGGCCGTAGGTATAGTCCAGGCCCTGGCCGCCGAATGCCTCCGGCTTCGTGACACCCAGGAAGCCGAGCTGCCCCAGCTTCCCGAACAGCTCGTGGCCGGGGAAGATGCCCTCCTCCTCCCAGGCGTCGACATTGGGGTTGACCTCGGTCTCGATGAACCGGATCAGGGAGCGCTGCAGCTCCCGGTGCTCTTCGCCGTAGATCATGTCGGCCGTCCTTCCCTGGTCGCTGTCTGTCGGTCTATCCGGAATCCTGGCGCCGGCTCAGCTGTCCGGCCAGCCGAACCTGGCCTTCAGCGCCGGCGGCATCAGGCCGTTCATCCAGCCCTGCACCGCCGGCGGCAGGACCCTGCGCCATTCGGTGTTCGATCCCTGGCGGTAATGGTCGACCCCCTGGCGCGGCGCCCGGATCGATGCCTGGGTGACCTGCTCCCGCGGCGCGCCGAAATGCTCCAGCAGGTCGCGGAACACGGTCAGGGCGTCGGCCTGCAGGACCTCATGGTCGGTAAAGCGGATGCGGAACCGGGGATCGGCCTCGGCCACATGCAGCCATTGCATCAGCCAGCGCAGGCAGGCGGGGAAATGGTTGCGGGCATGCCATTCCAGCCGGTCTGCCAGGGGCAGGTCGGCGAAGCCGGCGGGCGGCAGGGGGTCGGTCAGGTGGCGCAGGAACGCGTGCTCGCCGACCAGTTCCGCGGCGACATGGGCCGTCCAGGACACGCTGGCCTGCCGCGGGTCGCGGACATGGACATGGATCCGCTGGATCCCGGCGGCCGCCAGCGCATCCAGGTTGGCGGTGCTGGCATCGAGATGCGACTGCGCGACCGCGCCGCCTTCCGCGAACAGCCGCAGCGCCTCGCCGACCGGATAGTCGTTCGGGAAGCGCGACAGGCTGATCCGCAGATGCGGCACCCGCAGCAGGGTGATCAGGCCGTTCTGCAGGTAGACGCTGCCGCTCTTCGGGAGCGAGACCAGCATGATCGGCGGCACGCCGCGCGCGATGGCATCCCTGCGCAGGCCGTCGAAGCTGTCGGGCCAGAGCGCGCGCCCGCGGCGGGTCAAGGTGTCGTGCAGCTGCTGTGCCGCGCCGAACGCGCCGGTGGCGGAGAAGCGCACGTAGATCGGTGCCGTGGTATCGCCGGAATCCCAGTTCTCCCAGCCCTCCAGGCCCTGCTCCTGCAGCAGGCGCAGCCGTTCGAACACCGCCGCCTCGCCGCGGCTGTGCAGCTCGGCCGCCAGTTCGGCGCTCGAGGGAAGGGCCGCGCCTGGCTCCGCCGCCGCCTGGGCCGCAGGAACAGCCGCAGGGCGGCCGGCCGGCTCCAGCATCGACTGGCACAACCGCACCGCGCCGCCGACATCGCGCACGCCGGCCGCCAGGGTGTCGACCACGACACGCATATCGCCGTCCGACACCGCATGCAGGCCGCGGCGCGGGCGCGCCGGCGCCTGCTGGCGCGGCAGGGCGATCGGCGGCGGCACGATGGCGAGCCATGCAGCCAGCTCGCGGAACCCCTGCACAAGGTCGGGTGCCCGGCCCGCCCCGAAGCTGGCGGAGGCGGCGACAAGCCAGCGCAGCAGATGCTCCGGGTGGTAGCGGTAGCGGTTGTCCTGCGGGAAATGCCGCGCCTTCACCCGCAGCTGGCAGCCGGCAACGACGGTGGCGTGATAGAGCGGCAGCCCGGTATTGCCCGGCGCCAGGTCGCGGGCGGTGAGCCCGGCTTCAGCGGCGAACCGGTCATAGGCCGCGCTCAGCCGGTCCGCCTGGCCGTTGGCGCCGCCATTGCTGCCGCCGGAATGGCCGTTCATCGACACCGGCCGCTGCGTCAGCATCGCGCTGCGGCCGTAGAACGCGTTGAGCAGCTCCGATTCGATGTCGCAGACCGGGTCGCTGAAATAGACGCCGCCCTGCGCCTCGCGGACCCGCCGGATCAGGTCCGCAGAGACCGCCCCATGGTAGATCGACGTCAGGTAGACCTCTTCCGCCACAAGGCCGAAGGCCGCGGCAAGATGCCCCGGCAGGTCGAGGTCCCCGGCCAGGTCGCCGAAGCGGACCACCATCTGGCCCGGCGTCGCGGCGGCATCCGGCCATTTGTAGTCGTGCGTCGGCCAGCACAGCAGGTCGACCGGATTGCCGGCCAGCAGCATCGAGGCCTGGCGCAGGCCGTCCGGCATCAGCGCGTCGTCATCGCCGATGAAGATCACGTAGCGCCCACGCGCCGCGGCCAGCCCGAACTCCCAGTTCCGGTGCATCGCCAGGCGTTCGGTGGTCCGCAGGATCCGCAGCTGCGGGCAGCGCTGCTCCGCCAGCACCTCGTCCGCCGGCGCGGCGCTGGCATTGTCGACCACCAGCAGCTCGAAATCGCGCTCCTCCTGCGCCAGCACCGAGGCCACGGCCAGCGGCAGGGTCGCGGGCCGGTCCCGTGTCGGGATCACGACACTGAACATCGGCTGCGCAGTCGGATCGGGGGCCATGGCTCGGGGCTCGGGGTTTGGGGGCTCGGGGCTCGGCGAAAAAGTCCGGCGCGACCGGGAGCGTCGCGGCATCCTGGCTTAGAAGGGAACGGCAGGGCGGGCAAGCGTCATGGCCATGGCCGCGGACCGGGTCCCGTGGGTTTGGAAAATTTACTTGCTGGTCGACCAGTAAAAATTATAGACTGCGTCCCATAAGAAATCTGGAGGAAGCGCTATGAAGACATGGCTTCGCACCCTTGCGGTGGCAGGCGTTGCAGCGGCTGGCATGGGCGCCGCCGTCGGCACGGCGGCGCAGGCGGAAGAGCTGCGCATGGCCATCGGCCTGTCCGGCGATAGCGGCCTGGTCCGCGGCATGCAGAACTTTGCCGACAACCTGGCCGCCCGCACCGACGGCGCCTATACCGGCAAGGTCTATCCGAACACCCTGCTGAACTTTGCCGAGGCGATGACCGGTCTGCGCGACGGCATCGCCGATGTGGCCTTCGTCGTGCCGGCCTACAACCGCGCGGAGTTCCCGAATTCGAACCTGGTCGTCGACATGGCGACCGCCGCCACCGACCCGGTGGTGATGACCGGCGCGGCCAACGAATTCATGATGTCCTGCGCCACCTGCCTGAAGGAATATGCCGCCCAGAACCAGGTGTTCCTCGGCTATACGGCGATCGGCCCGTATTACCTGATGTCGAAGCCCAAGGTGGTCGCCCTGGAGGATTTCAAGGCGAGGAAGTTCCGCGGCTTCGGCCCCTTCGGCCGCTGGGTCGAGGCGATGGGCGGCACGCCGGTCGTGGTGTCGGCCAACGACATCTACGAGTCCATGAGCCAGGGCCAGCTGGACGGCAACACCCATACCGTCGACGTGCTGAAGAGCCTGTCGCTGGGCGAGGTGGCGGATTACCTGCTGGATGCGCCGATCGGCCTCTATGTCGGCAATTCCATGTTCAACCTGAACCGCGATGTCTGGGACGACCTGAGCCCGGAGCAGAAGAAGCAGTTCCTGCTGGCCGCCGGCGATGCCCATGGCTTCGCCACGGTGGAATATCTCGCCGACAACCAGCGCTTCCTGAAGGATCCGGCCTCCGTCGGCGTCGAGCTGGTCGAGCCCTCGGCGGAGGTCGCGGCGGCCTCGAACAAGTTCCGTGCCGATGACCTGAACACCGTCGCCCAGCTCAACCGCGAGAAGTACCGGATCGCCGATGCGGAGGCGCAGGTGGCACGGATGCTCGACCTGATCGCGAAGTGGGAGAAGCTCGTCGCCGGGATCGACAGCAGCGACCCGAAGGCGGTCGGTGCGCTGTACAACGCGGAGATCTTCGGCAAGGTCGACCCGGCGAGCCTCGACTGAGGCAGGCCCGACCGCACCGACACCGCGGACCGCCCCGCCATGACCGCCCTGCCCATGACTGCCCAGCCATGACTGCCCTGTCATGACTGCTCTGGGTCGCATCCTGGCCTGGCTGGTGACCGCCTCCACCCTGGTGGGGGCGGTCGCCGTGGTCCTGATGATGCTGCAGATCGTTGCCGACGTGGCCTCGAAGAACCTGCTGGCCTGGCCCCAGCCGCTGACGTCGATCTTCGTCGCCAACTACTACATGGTCATCGCCGCCTTCCTGCCGCTGGCGCTGACCGAGAAGCTGGCCCGCCACATCTCGGTGGAAGTGGTGTTCCGCCACCTGTCCGCCCGCTGGCAGGCCTGGCTCGGTGGCGCGGTCTGCCTGTTTGGCGGAATCGTCGCCGCGGCGATCGCCTGGGAGCTCTGGTTCGAGGCGATGAAGCGGGCCCGGGTCGGCACCTTCATCGTCGAGCAGAGCATCGCGATGCCGATCTGGCCGACCTATTTCGTCCTGCCGCTGGGCTTCGGCCTGCTGGCGCTGGTGCTGTTCTATCGCGTCCTGGTCCTGGTGACCGGCCTGGCCGGCGGCCTGGGCGAGGCGCCGCTGGACGGCGATTCCCTTCCGGCCGGGGACTAGGGGCGATGGAAAGCGAAGTCGTCGGCCTCCTGGGCCTGGGCCTGCTGATCGTCATGCTGCTGTTGCGGGTGCCGATCGGCATCAGCCTGATCGTGATCTCCTTTGCCGGCATCTGGGTACTGATCGGGCCGCGGCCGGCCTGGGGCATCCTGTCGGCGGTGCCCTACGAGTTCGCCGCGAAATGGACGCTCTCGTCGGTGCCGATGTTCCTGCTGATGGGCTATGTCTGCTATCACGCCGGCCTGACCCGCGGCCTGTTCGAGGCCTGCCGCAGCTGGCTCGCCCGGCTGCCCGGCGGGCTGGCGATCGCCTCGGTCCTGGGCTCCGCCGGCTTTGCCGCGGTGACCGGCTCCTCCGTCGCCTGTGCCGCCGCGATGGGCCGCATCGCGGTGCCGGAGATGATCAGGAACCGCTACGATCCGGCGCTCGCGACCGGCACCATCGCGGCCGCCGGCACCCTGGGGGCGCTGATCCCGCCCAGCATCCTCCTGATCCTGTTCGGCGTGTTCGCGGAGGTGCCGATCGGCAAGCTGTTCATCGGCGGCATCGGCGCCGGGCTCCTGACCGCGGGCCTGTACATCGCTATGATCTGGATACGTGCCAGCCTGACGCCGTCGCTGGCGCCGCGGCTGCCGGCGACGCCGCCGCTGTCGGAGCGGCTGTACCACCTGCGCCAGACCTGGCCGATCCTGCTGCTGCTGGTGGTGGTGATCGGCGGCATGTTCGTCGGCCTGTTCACCGCCACCGAGGCAGGGGCGGTCGGCGCCTTCGCCGCCATCCTGATCGCGCTGGCCAAGCGCTCCCTGACGCGGGAAGCGTTCTGGGCGGCGCTGGTGGAAACCCTGACCACGACCGGCGCGCTTTTCGTCATTGCCATCGGCGCCAACATGCTGACCCGGTTCCTGGCGCTGTCGGGCAGCGGCGAGCTGATCGCCGATGCGGTCGTCGGGCTGCAGGCCGACCCCCTGATGCTGCTGCTCGGGATCTCGGCGCTCTACCTGCTGCTGGGCATGTTCCTCGACCCGATCGGGGCCATGCTGCTGACCCTGCCGGTCCTGCTGCCGGTTCTCGACCAGAGCGGTATAGACTTGATCTGGTTCGGCGTTTTCCTGGTGAAGTTTCTCGAGATCGGCATGATCACGCCGCCGATCGGCCTCAACGTCTTCGTCATCAAGGGGGTGGTCGGCAATCTCGCCAGCCTGACCACCATCTTCCGGGGGATTCTCTGGTTTCTTGCCGCCGACGCGGTGGTGGTGGCGCTGTTGATCGCGGTGCCCGGGATCATCACCTGGCTGCCGAGCCTGATGGAATAGCGGCAATGGACCGGAGGATTCGATGACCGGGGGAAACCCGATTGCAGGGGCGGGCGCCGGCCTGCCCAGGCGGCTGCTGGTCGCCAATCGCGGCGAGATCGCGATCCGCATCATGCATGCCGCGGCCGAGTTGGGCATCGAGAGCGTCGCGATCCATTCCGACGACGATGCCGGTGCGCTGCACCTGCGCAAGGCCGACCGCGCGCTGGCGCTGGGCGCCAGCGGGGTGCGTGCCTATCTGGACGGTGCGCGGATCCTTGCCCTGGCGGCGGAGGCCGGCTGCGACGCGGTGCATCCGGGCTATGGCTTCCTCAGCGAGAATGCCGCCTTTGGCCGCGACGTCGCCGCCGCCGGATTGACCTTCGTCGGCCCGGCGCCGGAAACCCTGGACCTGTTCGGCGACAAGGCGCGGGCGCGCACCCTGGCGGCCGAGATCGGCGTGCCGCTTCTGCCGGGCAGCGACGGCGCCACCAGCCTGGCGGAAGCGGTCGATTTCCTGGCGGCGCTCGGACCGGGCGGCGCGGTGATGGTCAAGGCGCTGGCCGGCGGCGGCGGCCGGGGCATGCGCGCCGTGACCGACCCGGCGGACCTGCCGGCCGCGTTCGAGCGTTGCCGCTCCGAGGCGGAGACGGCGTTCGGCAACGGCGCGGTCTATGTCGAGCGGCTGATCCGGTCGGCCCGCCATATCGAGATCCAGGTGGTCGGCGACGGCAGTGGCGCGGTGGCGCATCTGTGGGAGCGCGAATGCACCATCCAGCGCCGCAACCAGAAGATCGTCGAGGTGGCGCCCGCGCCCGGGCTGGATCCGGAGCTGCGGCAAAGCCTGCTCGACGCTGCCTGCCGGCTGGCGGCGGCGGCGGATTATCGCAGCCTGGGCACCTTCGAGTTCCTGGTCGACCGGCAGGCGGCGGATGCCGCCCGCAGCTTCGCCTTCATCGAGGCCAATCCCCGGCTGCAGGTCGAGCATACCGTCACCGAGGAGGTCACCGGCCTGGACCTGGTCAAGCTGCAGCTGCGGATCGCCGGCGGCGCCAGCCTGGCGGAGCTTGGCCTGGACCGACCGCCGGAGCCGCCGCGCGGCCATGCCATACAGCTGCGGATCAATGCCGAGAGCATGGCCGGCGACGGCAGTGTGAAGCCTTCCGGCGGCACCCTGCGGGCCTTCGAGATCCCCTTCGGTCCCGGCGTGCGGGTGGATACCGCCGGCCATGTCGGCTATCGCGCCGGCGCCAGCTTCGATTCCCTGCTGGCCAAGCTGATCTGCCATGCGCCGGGCCCCGACTATGCCGAGGCCGTGGCCCGCAGCTATCGCGCGCTCTGCGAGTTCCGCATCGAGGGCATCGCCACCAATATCGGCCTGCTGCAGAACCTTCTGCGCCATCCGGCCTTTGCCGCCAACGACGTGGACACCGGCTTCCTGCAGGCGAATGCCGCCGCGCTGGTGCGGCAGGACGGCGCGCATCCGGCCCGTCATGCGCAGTCGGCGCCCGGCGATGCCGAAGGCCCGCGGGCGCTGGACGCCGAGGCGCCGCCGGGCACCCTGGCGGTGCAGGCGCCGCTGCTGGGGACGGTGACCGCCCTGCTGGTGGCGCCGGGGCAGGCGGTGCGCCAGGGACAGCCGGTCCTGGTGCTGGAGGCGATGAAGATGGAGCATGTCATCGCATCCGACCTTGCCGGGCAGGTCCACAGCCTGGCGGTGGCGGCCGGAGAGACGGTCGCGGAGGGCGGCGCCCTGGCCTTCATCCTGCCCGGCGCCGCAGAACTGGCCACGGACGAGGACGCGGCGGACCTGGATCCGGACCATATCCGCCCCGACCTGGCGGAGGCGATGGCCCGCCGGGACAGCCGCATGGACCCGGCCCGGCCGGAGGCGGTGGCGCGGCGCCGCAAGACCGGCCAGCGCACCGCGCGGGAGAATATCGCGGACCTGACCGACCCCGGCAGCTTCCTGGAATATGGCGGCCTGGCCCTGGCGGCCCGGCAGTCGCGCAACACGATCGAGGAACTCATCGCCCGCACACCGGCGGACGGGCTGATCGCCGGCGTGGCGACGGTCAACGGCGACCGCTTCCCGGCGGAGAAGGCGCGCTGCGCGGTGATGTCCTACGACTATTCGGTGCTGGCGGGCACCCAGGGCTTCAAGGGGCATGAAAAGACCGACCGGCTGCTGGAGGTGGTGCGGCGCCGGCGCCTGCCGCTGCTGTTCTTCACCGAGGGCGGCGGCGGCCGCCCCGGCGACACCGACCTGATCACTGCCGGCGGCCTGCACATCCCGACCTTCCACCGGCTGGCGGGGCTGAGCGGCCTGGTGCCGCTGGTGGGCATCAATTCCGGCCGCTGCTTTGCCGGCAATGCCGCGGTGCTGGGCTGCTGCGATGTGATCATCGCCACCGAGAACTCCAATATCGGCATGGGCGGGCCGGCGATGATCGAGGGCGGCGGCCTGGGTGTCTTCAAGCCCGAAGAGGTCGGGCCGATGGCGGTCCAGGTGCCGAACGGCGTGGTCGACATCGCCGTCGCCGACGAGGCGGAGGCCGTCGCGGTGGCGAAACGGTACCTGTCCTATTTCCAGGGCCCGGTGGCGGACTGGGACTGCGCCGACCAGCGGCTGCTGCGCCAGGTGGTGCCCGAGAACCGCCGCCGGACCTACGACATCCGCCAGGCGATCGACCTGATGGCCGATACCGGCTCGGTGCTGGAGCTGCGCCGCGGCTATGGCGCCGGCATGGTGACCTGCCTGGTGCGGGTGGAGGGCCGGCCGCTGGGCCTGGTCGCCAACAACCCGCAGCATCTGGGCGGCGCCATCGACAGCCCGGCGGCGGACAAGGCGGCGCGCTTCATGCAGCTCTGCGACGCCCATGACATCCCGATCCTGTTTCTCTGCGACACGCCGGGCAACATGGTCGGGCCGGAGGCGGAGAAGACCGGGCTGGTGCGCCATTGCTGCCGGCTGTTCCTGGTCGGCGCCAATGTCAGCGTGCCGTTCTTCACCATCGTGCTGCGCAAGGGCTATGGCCTGGGCGCGCAGGGCATGGCCGGCGGCGGCTTCCACAACCCGCTGTTCCTGGTGTCCTGGCCGACCGGCGAGTTCGGCGGCATGGGGCTGGAGGGCGCGGTGCGGCTGGGCTTCCGCGACCGGCTGGCGGCGATTGCCGATCCTGCCGAGCGCGATGCGGAATACCAGCGCCTGGTCGACGAGCTCTACGGCAAGGGCAAGGCGCTCAGCGCGGCCTCCCTGTTCGAGATCGACGAGGTGATCGACCCGGCGGAATCGCGCGCCTGGATCGCCGGCGCCATCGACACGCCCAACCCCCAGGCCCGGCGGGAGGGAAAGAAACATGCCTGGATCGACGCCTGGTAGCGCAGAAAGCCCGGCTGCGAAAAGAGAGAGCGAGGAAGGACCAACCCCATGACCGCAGCGACCATCGACCCGCGCATCGCTCCGCCGGAGGATTGCGTCACCGGCCCGCTGATCGAACGCTGGGCTGCCCGCCAGCCCGACAAGGTCTATGCGGTCTTTCCCGACGGCAGCAGCTGGACCTATGGCGAGCTGCAGGCGCAGGTGCGGCGCACCGCGATCGGCCTGCAGGCGCTCGGCGTCCGCCAGGGCAACCATGTCGTCTCCTGGCTGCCGAACGGGCCGGATGCGCTGCGGGTCTGGTACGCGCTGAATATGCTGGGCGCGGTCTACGTGCCGATCAACATCGCCTATCGCGGCGGCCTGCTGGCCCATGTGGTGGAGAATTCCGATGCCAGCCTGATCGTCGCACATGTCGACCTGATCGAGCGGCTGGAGGGCATCGACCGCGCAAGGCTGCGCCGCCTGGTCTGCCTGGGCGGCCCCCCGAAGCCCTGCGCCGACCTGGAGATCCACGGCGCCGAGGCCCTGGCGCCGGAGGGCGGCGCACTGGCCCCGCTGGAACGACCGGTGATGCCCTGGGACACCCAGTCGATCATCTACACCTCCGGCACCACCGGGCCGTCGAAGGGGGTGCTGTCGTCCTACCTGCACCTCTACACGACGGGGGCGGTGCTGCCCGGGCTGACCGGCGAGGATCGCTACATGGTCAACCTGCCGCTGTTCCATGTCGGCGGCACCATGCCGGCCCATATCATGCTGGCGCTGGGCGGCTCCATCAGCATGGTGGAGAGCTTCAACACCAACACGTTCTGGGACACCGTGCGCCGCACGCAGACGACCTTCGTGGTGCTGCTGGGCGTGATGGCGCAGTTCCTCGCCAAGCTGCCGCCGCAGCCGGACGACCGCGACAACCCGATGCGCACGGTGGTCCTGGTGCCGTTCGACTTCGACCAGCGGGACTTCGCCGCGCGCTTCGACCTGCGCACGGTCACCCTGTTCAACATGAGCGAGATTTCCTGCCCGATCATTTCCGAACTGGACCCGGCGGTGCTGCACAGCGCGGGCCGGCCGCGGCCCGGCGTGGCATGCCGGGTGGTGGACGGCAACGATTGCGAGCTGCCGCCGGGCGAGGTCGGCGAGCTGATCGTCCGCACCGATTGCCCCTGGGCCATGAACCATGGCTACTACAAGGATCCGGAGGCGACGGCACGGGCCTGGCGCAACGGCTGGTTCCACACCGGCGATGGCTTCCGGATGGACGCTGCGGGCAATTTCTATTTCGTGGACCGCATGAAGGATGCGATCCGACGCCGCGGCGAGAACATCTCGTCCTACGAGGTGGAGGCCGAGGTGCTGGCCCATCCGGATGTCAACGAATGCGCGGCGATCGCCGTGCGCAGCGATGTCAGCGAGGACGAGGTCATGGTGGTCGTGGCGCCGGTGCCGGGCCGGACCGTCGATCCCGTGGCGCTGCTGGAGTTCCTGGTCCCGCGCATGGCGCATTTCATGGTGCCCCGCTATGTCCGCCTGGTCGACGAACTGCCCAAGACGCCGACCCAGAAGGTCCGCAAGACCGTGCTGCGCGACGCCGGCCTGACCTCCGACACCTGGGACCGCGACGCCGCGGGCATCCGGGTCCGCCGTGAGAAACTGGGTGCCTGAGGGGGCGGCCCGCCGGGCCCAGACAGGCATGAGGGCAGGCAAGAGGGCAGGCAAGGGGCCGGGCGAGGCCGACGGCAATGGCCGCCGCCGCCAGGCCGACCGGCGGGCGGAGAGCGACCGGCGCATGCTGCGCGCCGCCTTCCCGCTGATTGCCGCGCATGGCTCCAAGGGGGTCAGCATGGCGCAGATCGGCACTGCGGCCGGGTTCAGCCGCGGCCTGCCGGCGGAGCGTTTCGGCACCAAGCTGCGGCTGCTGGAGGCGGTGGTGGAGGCCACCGAGGCCTGGTTCGCCCGCCGCCTGGTGCACATCCTGGCCGGCAAGTCGGGCTGCGAGGCGCTGGCCGCGCGGATCGTGGCGCATCTGGAATCGGTGCGGGATTCGTCGGAGGCCGCGATCGCGCTCTACCAGCTGATGGTCGAGGCGATGGGCAGCGTGCCGGAATTGCGGCCCCGCATCACGCAGCTGAACAGCAACTACTGCGCCGGCATGATGATCCACCTGCGCGAGGCACAGGCGGCGGGCGAGCTGCGGGACGGGGTCGACCTCGAGCAGCATGCCATGGCGATCGTCAGCGCCATGCACGGCACCGCGATCCAGGCGATCATCGACGGCGGGGCCGCGGATCTGGGCGAACGCGCCCGCTATGTCGCCGAAATCCATGTCGCCGCAGTCCGGCGACCCAAGGGGGAATGATGGCGGGGAAGCCCGACGCGCCGCAGGCTGCGGCAGAGATGCAGGCGCTGGTGGAACAGCTGCAGGCAGAGCGCGCCCTGCTCGACGACGCGGCCCGGCCGGCATCGGTTGCGCGGCAGGCGAAGCGGGCGCAGATGACGGCGCGGGGACGGATCGCGGCGCTGGTCGATGCCGGCAGCTTCTGCGAGATCGGCGGGCTGGTGCGGGAGGCGGGCGACGACAGGTTGGACCGGCCGGCGGATGGCCTGGTCGCCGGCAGCGCGCGCATCGACGGGCGCTGGGTGACCGTGGTGGCGCAGGATTTCACCGTGCAGGGCGGCTCCAGCGGTGTGCTGGGCAGCGAGAAGATCGGGCGGGCCGCAGCCAGCGCGCTGCGCGAGGGCACGCCGCTGGTGATGCTGCTGGACGGTGGCGGCCATCGCATCCAGACCGGCCAGGATTCGCGCCATTTCGCCCGTGCCGACCCGCTGTTCCACGATCTGGCGCGGATGTCCGGCTGGGTGCCGATGGTGGCGGCGATGCTGGGCGCGGGCTTCGCCGGGCCGACCAACTATGCCGGCATGGCGGATTTCGTGGTGATGGTCCGCGGCCAGTCCTGCATGGGCCTGGCCGGCCCGGCCCTGGTGAAGGCCGGCACCGGCGAGGAGATCGATATCGAGTCGCTGGGCGGCGCGGCGGTGCAGACCGAGCGCCACGGCCTGGCCGACCTGGCGGTGGCGGACGAGGCGGCGGCGCTGGATGCGGTGCGGGCCTTCCTGGGCTACCTGCCGTCGAATGCTCAGCTGCCGCCGCCGCGCCTGCCGGCGCCGGCGGAGGATCCGGCGCGCGATGCGGGCCTGCTGGGCCTGGTGCCGGCGAATACCCGCAAGGCCTATGACGTGCGCAAGGTGGTCGCGCTGATCGCCGACCCGGAAAGCGTCTTCGAGCTGAAGCCCGGCTATGCCCGCAACGCGGTGACCGCCTTCGCGCGCCTGGGCGGACGGCCGGTGGGCATCATCGCCAACCAGCCGATGCAGCTGGGCGGCATGCTGACCTCGCCCGCCTGCGAGAAGATCGCGCATTTCGTGGCGCTCTGCGACGCCTATGGCCTGCCGCTGGTCTACCTGATCGACGTGCCGGGCTTCTCCATCGGTTCGGCCGCCGAGCGCAGCCAGCTCGGCCGGCGCAGCGCCAAGCTGATCTTCGAACTGGGCCATGCCACGGTGCCGCGCCTCAGCATCGTGCTGCGCAAGGGCTATGGCCTGGGCTATTTCGCGATGTGCGGCGGCCGCAGCTTCGACGCCGATGCCGCGTTCGCCTGGCCGACCGCGGAGATCTGCGCCATGTCCATCGAGGGCGCGGTCGATGTGGCCTATCGCCGGGAGATCGAGCGCAGCGCCGACCCGGCCGCCCGCCGGGCGGAACTGATCGCGGAGATGCGGTCGCGCATCACCCCGCTGGGCGGCGCGGAAGGCTTCGGCCTGGACGACGTGATCGACCCGCGCGAGACCCGCGCCCGCCTGCTCGCCGTGCTGGACCGCGCGCCGGCCCGGCGCGCCAACCCGATGCCGCCCAAGGTCCGCTCCATCGTCCCGATCTGAGGGCGGGAGAGGAGTGCCGCCGCGAGGCACCGCACTCCGCGTCGTCCCGGACCCCGATCCGGACCCATGGCGCAGGCGGAGATGCTGTCCTGCGGCACCGTTCAGGCTTTATCCCGGCTCGGCGGCCGGGATGACCGTGAAGGGGGGAGTGGCCGCGAGGCACCGCAGCTCGTGTCGTCCCGGACTTCGATCCGGGACCCATGGCGCAGGCGGAAGTGCAGCCGGGCGGCGCCGTTCAGCCATGCTCCCGGCTCGGCGGCCGGGAGGACCGCGGCGGTGCAGGTTACTCCGGCGCGCTGCCGTGGCTGCAATCGGCGTGGTCGCCCAGCGCCCCGATGATCCGGCAATCGGAGATCCTGCCGCCCGCGCATTGCCGGATCATCCGCTGCAGCTCCGCTTCGAGCGCCTGCAGGCGGCGGATCCGCTGGCCGACCTGGGCGAGTTGCGCCCGCGCGATGGCATCCACCGCATCGCAGGGCCGGTCGGGCTGGTCGGCGAGCGAAAGCAGCTCGCGGATTGCCTCGAGCGAAAAGCCGAGCCCGCGCGCATGCCGGATGAACTGCAGGCGCGACAGATCGGCCGGGCCATAGCGGCGCTGGTTGCCGCTCGTCCGGTCCGGCCGCGGCAGCAGGCCGATCTGCTCGTAGTAGCGGATCGTCTGCACCTTGGCCTCCGCCGCCTCGGCCAGCCGGCCGATCCCGAAACTTTCCTGCATCTTTTCCGTTCCGCCCTTGAACCTATAGTTCCTGTAGATTGTAGATATGGAGCGGCAGGTTCGAAACGACCAGTGTGGAGGGACGGATGTCCGCAGGCTGCTGCACCAACGCGCCCCGCTTCGACGGCGCCTCGCGGGGATTCCGCCGGGCGCTGTGGCTCGTCATCGCGATCAATGCCGCCATGTTCGGCGTGGAAATGGTGGCGGGGGCGCTCTCCGGCTCGCAGGCGCTGCAGGCCGATGCGCTGGACTTCCTGGGCGACACCCTGACCTATGGCATCAGCCTGTTCGTCCTGGGCATGTCGCTGCGGGTGCGGGCGGCGGCGGCGCTGGCCAAGGGTATCAGCCTGGCCGTCATGGGCCTGTGGGTGCTGGGTTCGACCGGCTACCAGGTCCTGGTCCTCGGCCTGCCGAATGCGAGCGTCATGGGCGGGATCGGACTGCTGGCGCTGGCTGCCAACCTTGCCAGCGTTGCCGTCCTGATGCGCTATCGCGACGGCGATGCGAATGTCCGCTCGGTCTGGCTGTGCAGCCGGAACGATGCCATCGGCAATGTCGCCGTGATGGCGGCGGCGGCCGGTGTCTGGCTGACCGGCACGGCTTGGCCGGACCTCGCCGTGGCCGCCCTGATGGCCGCGCTGTTCCTCAGCTCCGCCGCCCAGATCGTCTGGCAGGCCCGGGCCGAATGGCGGGCACGGCCGGACCCTTCGCCTATGCCTGCCGGCGCGGAAAGCGGTGCTGCAGCCAGAGCAGGAGCAGCCCGATCAGGGGCAGGATGAGGTCCGTATAGAAGATGATTCCGGCATTGCCCGGCGCGTAATTGTCGTTGGCGGCCATCTGGTAGATATGGCCGCCGGCCGCGCCCCAGAGGAAGCAGCCGCTGCCGACCACGGCGGCGACCCGATAGGCGAAGGCGCCCCGGAAGGCGATGAAGCCCAGCACCGAGAAGCCGAGGGAGGCGAAGCCGACCTCGAGCTGGAACGGGCTGTCCGCCCAGCCGATGAACTTCGCCGCCATCTCGCCGAAGAACACATGCATGACGAAGTTGTAGAAATAGCTCATGCCGATGGAGAACAGGTAGAACCAGGAGGCCAGCGCCTCCACCACGACAGGAGCGGTCCGGGGGGCAGGGCGGGCGGCAAGCGCAGCCAGGGCGCAGAGCAGTCCCACGACCAGGAAGGTCAGGGTGAAGTTGCTCAGTACGAAGACGATGACTGCCTCGACCATGTCCCGGTTCCCTCCCTTTCGCTACCGGCCGGCATTGGCCATGAAATGGGCCATCGCCACCAGGTCGTCGTCGGTCATCGGCGACAGCACTTCGGCCATTGCCGCCTGCAGGCCGACCCGGCGGCCGGCCTTGTAGTCCCTGAGCGCGGCCAGCAGATAGGCCTCCTGCTGGCCGGCCAGCCGCGGCAGATGCTCGCGGCCCGACAGGTCCGGTTCGTGGCAGCTGCCGCAGCCATGGCTGCGGACCAGCGCCGCGCCGCGGTCGTGGAGCGCGCGGTCGACGGGGCCGCCGCGCGGCTCCGGCAGCGGCAGCGAGCCGACCCAGGCGGCGAGGGCGCGCAGGTCGTCGTCGCTCATCTCGCGCACCAGCTCGCTCATGATCTCGTTCTTGCGCTGTCCGGAGCGGAAATAGACCAGCTGGTAGAGGGCGTAGAGTTCCGTCAGGCCGGCCAGGGCCGGGGTCTCGGGCGTGACCGGCTCGCCGCTGGCGGTGCCATGGCAGTCGACGCAGGCCGCGACCGCCTCCGCCTCCGCCTCCGCCGTCGCCGCCGCTTGGGCCGGGGGGACCGCGGCGCCCCCAGCCAGGGCCAAGGCGAAAGCCAGGCCGGCGCGCGTCAGGACGCCACCGGGGCGGGCGGCATGATGCCTCCCGCCCCGGCCGCGGGAGCCGCTATCCCTCATAGGAGATGCGGTAGATCGCCCCGTTGAAGTCGTCCGACACCAGCATCGAGCCGTCCTTCAGGACAAGCACGTCGTTGGGCCGGCCGACATAGCCGTTGTCGATCACGAAGCCGGTCAGGAACGGCTCCACCGCACGCACCGAGCCGTTCTTGTCGAGAAAAGCCACCGACACGTCGGCATACTTGGTGTGGCTGTTCCAGGGGCCGTGGCGGGCGATGAAGATCGCGCCCTGATAGGCTTCCGGGAAGGCCGAGCCGGTATAGAACCGCATGCCCAGCGGGGCCGCATGCGGGCCCAGGGTCGCCGCCGGCGAGGAATAGTCGTCGCAGGAATGGCCCCAGCCGTATTGCGGGTCGGTCATGATCCCGGAATGGCAGTAGGGATAGCCGAAATGCTGCTTGCCGGGCTGGGTCACATGGTTCAACTCGTCCAGCGGCATGTCCTCCGACAGCCAGTCGCGCTGGTTGTCGGTGAACCAGAGGTCGCCGGTCTTCGGGTCGAAGTCGAAGCCGACGGTGTTGCGCACCCCCAGTGCCACATCCTCCTTGCCTGTCCCGTCCGCGTTGATGCGGAAGATCTTGGCATAGTCCGCCTGCTCCTCGCAGATGTTGCAGGGTGTGCCGACAGGCACATAGAGCTTGCCGTCCGGGCCGAACTTGATGAACTTCCAGCCATGCGGCACGACGCCCGGCAGGTCGTCGAACACGGTGACCGGTGCGGGCGGGTTGTCGAGGTTCGCCTCGATATCGTCGTAGCGGATGATCTCCTTCGGGGTGGCGACATAGAGGGCGCCGTCCTTGAACTCCACGCCGTTGGGCAGGAACAGGTCCTTGGCGATCTCCTTCGTCTTGCCGTCCACCAGGGCGTAGATCTTGCCGCCGCCGCCGAACAGGGTGCTGATGAAGATCGTGCCCTTGTCGCCTTCGCGCAGGCCGCGGGCATCGGGGATGCCGCTGGCAAAGACCTCCACTTTGAAGCCGGCCGGCACGTTCAGCCGGGGCAGCTTGTCGGCGGCGGTCGGCAGCGGCGGGGCCGCCACGGGCGCCAGGGCGGCGCCGGGCCCTGTGGTCGGGCGGCCGACCGCCCAGAACGGCACCTCTTCTTCCTTCTTGTCCTGTGCCGCGGCCGGAACGCTCGCCACCGCCAGCAAGGCGGTGGCCAGGGCCAGCTTGACTCCGTTGGATAGCGTGAACGCTGTCATGGTGATGTCCTCCCTGTGGTATCGCCATTTCATGCGGTTGGGCCGCATGTCTTTTCAGCTTCTTGTCCGTCGGTCGGTGCCGCTGCGGTACGGTCCTCCAGTTTCGATCGCCAGAGGCAGGATATCCCTACCCGGGCCACACGCACAGGGTGCATCGGCCCTGGGCCGCTCTCTCGTCGGACGACGCACCGGATCGACCGCCGGCAGACGGTGGGCGAGGCACATGTCCGGTGCCTGCCAGTCGTCCGGAGATTTCGCCTGCCGCAGAACTGTGATGCCTGCCGGAACGCCTGTTGTCGTTAACGAAAAATCAGATAAACTTGATGTGATATCGCTGCATGAAAAAGTCGTGGCGCCGATTTCTCGGCGGAATGGCGCTTGGGTTGTCCAGCAAGCGCCCTATATTCAATTCGGATAATGTTTTGTTTCCAGACTGGAAGGTGTTCCATGGACCCGAGCGATCGCAAGCCGACACGCCGCCGGGCCCTGGCCCTGTTGGGCCTGGGGGCTGGTATCGCCTATGCCGCCCCGACGGTGACGAAGATCGGGCAGGCAAAGGCGGCCGCACCCAGCCATAGCTGCCCGCCGGGCGCACCCGGATGCGGCGGCGGCCCACCGGGCCGGGGTTGAGTCCGCCGGGACAACGCTAGGCCGGATCGCGGCGGTCAGCTGCCGGACAGCAGGCGGGTGAGGTCGTCCGCCGTCTCTGCCAGGCCGATGCCGTCCGCCGCCGTGCCAGTCGCGGGCTGTACGCCCCGGGCAGCACGGCCCGGCCGGTCCTCCGGCCGCCCCAAGGTCAGAAAGCCCACCAGGTGCCGGTCCGGCCCCAGGCCCAGCGCGGCACGCAGAGCCGGCCGGCGCACCCGGCGGCCGCTCAGCATGATTCCGCCATAGCCGAGTGCTGCGGCGGCCAGCAGGAAGCCGTGGATCGCGGCGCCGACGCTGGCCTGCTGCTCGCTGACCGGGATCTCCGGCAGGTCGGGCCGCAGGTCGGCCAGCACCGCGACGAGGCAGGGGCCGGTGGCGATCTTCTGCCGCTCGCGGTCGCACATCTCCGCTGTGGCATCCGGATCCTCTTCGGCGAGGGCATGCGCGCAGAGGGCGCCCAGCGCGGTCCGCGCCGCGCCCTCGACCTGCAGGAACCGCCAGGGCCGCAGGCCGCCATGATCCGGCGCGCGGCCGGCCGCGGCGGCCATCAGCCGCAGTTCCGCCTGGGTCGGCCCCGGCGCCTGCAGGCGGCGCGGCGAGGTCGAGCGCCGCTCGAGCAGGGCGCGCAGCACCGCCTCGCCCTGCGGCGAAGGCGGGCGCGGGGCGGGGGAATCGTCCATGCCGGCAGGACCTTGTGCCGCTACAGGTCGGCGAGCCGGCGCCCTGCATCGGGATCGAACAGATGCAGCATGCCGGGTTCCACGCGCAGGGGCAGGGCATCGCCCTCCGCCACACGGGTGCCCCCGGGCAGGCGCACGGCGATGATGCCGGCACCGCCCTCGCCGATCGCGGTGGCGGCTGTGGCGCCGGCCTCCACGATCCGGCCATGGGCCAGGGTGTCGGCGCCCAGGGTCTCCACCACCCGCACCGCCATGTGGAAGTCCTGCTCGCCCTCCGGGACCAGGACCAGATGCTCGGGCCGGATGCCCAGGGTGATCGGCCGGCCGGCATGGCCGCCGAGGGCGTCTTCCACGTTCCGCAGCCGCGGTCCCTCGGCCAGCGCGACCGTGCCGCCACCGGCATCGATCTCGCCGGGCAGGAAGTTCATCGACGGCGAGCCGATGAAGCCGGCGACGAACATGGTCGCCGGATGCTCGTAGAGCTGCAGTGGCGTGTCGATCTGCTCCGCCACCCCCTGGTTCATCACCACCAGCCGGTCCGCCAGGGTCATCGCCTCGACCTGGTCGTGGGTGACATAGAGCGCGGTGATGCCGAGCGAGCGCTGCAGCTGCTTGATCTCCAGCCGCATCTGCACGCGCAGCTTGGCATCCAGGTTCGACAGCGGCTCGTCGAACAGGAAGACCGCCGGGTTGCGCACGATGGCGCGGCCCATCGCCACCCGCTGCCGCTGCCCGCCGGAGAGCTGCCGCGGCTTGCGGTCCAGCAGGGCGGACAGTTCCAGCATGCGGGCGGCCTCCGCCACCCGCTCGCGGATCTCCGCCTTCGGCAGGCGGGCGATCTTCAGGCCATAGGCCATGTTGTCGAACACCGACATATGCGGGTACAGCGCGTAGTTCTGGAACACCATGGCGATGTCGCGGTCCTTCGGCTCCAGCCGGTTCACCACCCGCCCGCCGATCGCGATCTCGCCGTCGGTGATCGCCTCCAGCCCGGCGACCATGCGCAGCAGGGTGGACTTGCCGCAGCCCGAGGGCCCGACGATGACGATCAGCTCGCCATCGGCGATGTCGATGGAGACGCCGTGGATGACCTCGGTCTGGTCATAGCGCTTGTAGACGTCCCTGATGGCGATCTCGGCCATATGCTGTGCCGCTCCGTTGCCTCTGGATCTATTTCTCGGTCTCGACCAGGCCCTTCACGAAAAGCCGCTGCATCAGCAGGACCACCAGCACCGGCGGCAGCAGGGCCAGGGTCGCGGTCGCCATCGCCAGGTGCCAGAAGGGCTGGGAATCGGCGACCGTAACCATGCGCTGGATGCCCATGACGATCGTGCTGTAGCTGGCATCCGTGGTGACCAGCAGCGGCCAGAGATACTGGTTCCAGCCGTAGATGAACATGATGACGAAGATCGCCGCGATGTTGGTGCGCGACAGCGGCAGCAGGATATCCACGAAGAATCGGAACGGGCCGGCGCCGTCGATCCGCGCGGCCTCGGTCAATTCGTCGGGCACCGTCAGGAAGAACTGCCGGAACAGGAAGGTTGCCGTGGCCGAGGCGATCAGCGGGATCGACAGCCCGCCATAGCTGTTCAGCATGTCCAGGTTCGCCACCACCTCGAAGGTCGGCAGGATGCGCACCTCCACCGGCAGCATCAGGGTCATGAAGATGATCCAGAAGCAGAGCATCCGGAACGGGAAGCGGAAATAGACCACGGCGAAGGCGGAGAGCAGCGAGATCGCGATCTTGCCGATCGCGATCGACAGCGCCATCACCAGCGAATTGAACAGCATCAGGGAGACCGGGACGCTGCCGGCCTCCTGGAAGCCGCTGCCCAGGATCTCGCCATAATTCTCCAGCAGGCGCGGGCCGGGCAGCAGCGGCACCACGCCGGTGACGAGGGTCGCGCCCTCGTGGGTGGAGGCCACGAAGGCGATCCACATCGGGAAGGCGACGAGCAGCACGCCGGCGCCCAGCACCAGGTGCCGCAGGACGGTCAGCCAGGGACGGTTCTCGATCATTGCCATCGCCTCCTAGTACTGCACCCGCCGCTCGATGAAGCGGAACTGGATGGTTGTCAGGACGATGACGATCAGCATCAGGATCACCGACTGGGCGGCCGACGAACCGAGGTTCAGCGCCACGAAGCCGTCGGCATAGACCTTGTAGACCAGGATCGTGGTCGCCTGGCCGGGGCCGCCCTCGGTGGTCGCGTGGATCACCCCGAAGGTGTCGAAGAAGGCGTAGACGACGTTCACCACGAACAGGAAGAAGGTGGTCGGCGACAGCAGCGGGAAGACGATGGTCCAGAACCGCTTCCAGGGCCCGGCGCCGTCGATCGCCGCGGCCTCGATCAGGGAGCGCGGGATCGCCTGCAGGCCGGCCAGGAAGAACAGGAAGGTGTAGCTGACCTGTTTCCAGGTGGCGGCGATGACCACCATGATCATGGCATCGGTGCCGTTGATCTGGTGGTCCCAGTCATAGCCCAGGCCGCGCACGGCATAGGCCAGGATGCCGATTGTTGGGTTGAACAGGAACCACCACAGGACGCCGGCGATCGCCGGGGCCACCGCATAGGGCAGGATCAGCAGGGTCTTGTAGCCGCCGGCGCCCTTGATGACCCGGTCGGCCATGACCGCCAGCAGGAGCGCGATCGCCAGGCCGAAGAAGGTGACCGCGGCGCTGAACACGATGGTGACGTGAAAGGCGTTCAGATAGCCCGGGTCGGCAAACAGCCGCTCGTAGTTCTGCAGTCCGACGAAGGCCGTGCGCAGGCCGAACGCATCCTGGCGCAGCACCGACTGGTAGAGCGCCTGCGCCGCGGGCCAGATGAAGAATATCAGGGTGATCGCCAGCTGCGGAAGCAGCAGGGCCAGGGGGAACAGGAAGCCCTGGAAGGTGACCTTCTTGTGCATATGCGCCGTCGCGCAGGGTATCGGGGCGCCGCCGCGATGGCGGCGCCCCCGGGCCCGTTGCGCTCAGCTTCTCAGGACGCGCGGGGCGCGATCAGGAATTGTCCTGCTGGAACTGCCGCAGCAGGGTGTTGCCCCGCTCGACGGCATCGTCGAGTGCCTCGTCCGCCGACTTGTCGCCGGCCCAGACCTGCTCCAGCTCCTCGTTGATGATGTCGCGGATCTGCACGAAATTGCCCAGGCGCAGCCCGCGCGAATTGCCGGTCGGCGGGTTCAGGGTCATCTGCTTGATCGAGACGTCGGTCCCCGGATGCTTCTGGTAGAAGCCCTGCTTGTTGGACAGTTCGTAGGCCGGCATGGTGATCGGCAGGTAGCCGGTCTGCTGATGCCAGGTAGCCTGGACTTCCGGCCGGGAGAGGTACTGGAAGAAGGCGGCGACGCCTTCATACTCGTCCTCCGGATGGCCCTGCAGCACCCACAGGGTGGCGCCGCCGATGATCGAATTCTGCGGCGCGCCGGCCACATCGCCGTAGTAGGGCAGCATGGCGACGCCATAGTCGAACTTGACGTTGGCGGCGACACCGGCCTGGGCGGCGGAGGAGTTCATGTACATGGCGCATTCGCCCGAATAGAACAGCGGCGCGGCATCGGAGCGCCGGCCGCCATACTTGAACACCCCTTCGCCCTGCCAGTCCCGCATGTCCTTGATGTGGCGCTTGTGCAGGTCGCTGTTGAACTTGAACTCGGTGCCCAGCCCCTCGAAGCCGTTCGACAGGGTGGAGAAGGGCACATTGTGCAGCGCGGAGAAATTCTCCAGCTGCACCCAGGACTGCCAGCCCGTGGTGAAGCCGCATTTCGCGGCATCCGCCGCGATGATCTTGCGGGAAGCGTCGGCCAGCTCCTCCCAGGTCTTCGGCGGCTTGTCCGGGTCCAGGCCCGCCTTCTTGAAGGCGTCCTTGTTGTAGTACATCACCGGGGTGGAACTGTTGAAGGGCATCGACAGCATGTTGCCGGCGGGGTCGGTGTAGTAGCCGACCACGGCCGGCAGGTAGATCGACGGGTCCCAGTTCACGCCGTGCTTCTGCATGATCTCGTAGACCGGGTAGATCGCGCCCTTGGCGGACATCATCGACGCGGTGCCGACCTCGAACACCTGCACGACATGGGGCTGTTCCTTGGCCCGGAAGGCCGCGATCGCCGCCGTCATGGTCTCGGTGTAGTTGCCGCGATAGACCGGGTTCACCTTGAACTCTGACTGGCTGGCGTTGAAGCCCTCGGCGATCTCGTTCAACCGGTTGCCCAGCTCGCCGCCCATGGCGTGCCACCAGTCGATCTCGACCTGGGCATTGGCGCCGCCGGACAGGCCGGTCAGCGCCAGGGCCGCCGCGGCAGCCAGGCTCATGCTCCTGAAAGACATGACGATGATTCCTTTTGTGCGTCTCTCTTCCCCATAAGGCGCGCGGACCCCGCAGGCCCCGGTGCCGGGGACGGAGCGCGCACCTTAGCGGCGGCACATGACTCTTCTGTTACGGTCGTTGGCCTGTCCGCCTTTGCCCGGGGAGTATGTGATGCGCATCGCCCTGCGGCAATGTGCGACGGGCCGGCGGAGCGACAGAATCTTTCGACCCCTGCGGAATCCGCGATACCCGCGCCGCCTGCATAAGTTACCCTGCGGTCAGATGAGCGGGCCTGGGACGGCGCAGAACAAAGGGGAGGACAGGTCAAGATGCGGATGAGCGAGACCATCAGTCGCGCGGTGCAGATCAACGGCAAGGGCACCGCCACGGCCTTCAAGGGGCGCAAGCGCAGCTGGGCGGAGGTTGCCGAGCGCATCGCGCGGCTGGCCGCAGGCCTGCAGGCGGAGGGCCTGAAGAAGGGCGAGCGGGTGGCAATGTACGCCGTGAACGCCGACCGCTATTTCGAGTATTTCTTTGCGGTGGCCTGGGCCGGCGGCGTCTTCGTGCCGATCAACATCCGCCTCGCCCCGCCGGAGGTGCAGTACTGGCTGGACGATTCCGGCTCGCGCTTCCTGTTCGTCGACGATGCCTTCGTGAAGGTGGTCCAGGGCCTGGCCGGCAAGCTGTCGACCGTCGAGAAGGTGTTCTATTGCGGGGAGGGCGAGGTGCCGCCCGGCATGGGCAGCTTCGAGGGCCTGATCGAGAGCCACGCCGCGATCCCGGCGGCGGAAAGCGCGCCGGACGAGATGACCGCCATCTACTATACCGGCGGCACAACCGGCCGCTCGAAGGGGGTCATGCTGAGCCAGCGCAACCTGCTGCTGAACGCCCTGCAGACCATGTCCTGCGTCGGCTTCTCGCCCGGCGCGAATTTCCTGCATGCCGCGCCGATGTTCCACATGGCCGATGGCCTGGGCACGTTCTCCTGCGCGCTGTTCGCCGGCTGCAACACGATCATCCCGCTGTTCGACCCGAAGCTGTTCATCGAGACGATGGCGGCGGAGCGGGTGACCCATGCCCTGATCGTGCCGACCATGATCAACATGGTGCTGCATCATCCGGACCTGGAGGGCGCGGATCTCAGCGCCTGGCAGGTGCTGATGTACGGCGCCTCGCCGATGCCCGAGGCCCTGATCACCCTGGCCCTGCAGAAGCTGCGGCACGTTCGGCTGTGGCAGGCCTATGGCCAGACCGAGGCCGCGCCCGTCCTGACCCTGATGCCGCCGGAGCGCCATGTCACGGAGGGCCCGCTGGCGGGCAAGCTGCGCGCCGCGGGAATCGCAGTGCCGGGGTTGCAGGTCGCGATCCTGGACCCGGAGGACCGCGAGGTGCCGCGCGGCACGGTCGGCCAGATCTGCGGGCGTGGCGAGAACGTCATGATGGGCTACTGGAAGATGCCCGAGCAGACCGCCGAGACCCTGTCGAGCGGCTGGCTGCATACCGGCGATGGCGGCTATATGGACGAGGACGGCTATGTCTTCGTCGTCGACCGGGTGAAGGACATGATCGTGTCCGGTGGCGAGAACGTCTATTCGGCCGAGGTCGAGAATGCCGTCTATCAGCATCCGGCCGTGGCGGAATGCGCCGTGATCGGCATCCCCAGCGAGCAGTGGGGGGAACAGGTCCATGCCGTGGTGCGCTGCAAGGAGGGGCAGGCGCTGGACGAGGCCGGGCTGATCGCGCATTGCCGCGCCCTGATCGCCAACTACAAATGCCCGCGCAGCGTCAGCTTCGTCACCCAGCCGCTGCCGCTGTCCGGCGCGGGCAAGATCCTCAAGCGGGAGTTGCGGGACAGTTTCTGGAAGGGGCAGAGCCGGCAGGTGAATTGAGCGGGAGGCCCGGGCAATCCGGCAAAGGGCGGGCGACCGGCGCCGACACAGGTCCGATAGTCGGCGCCGGTCGCCCAAGTGCCGTATCACCCGCGGGGCGGGGCGGTACGGCGTACCAACCGGACGGTGGGGGTTGCGGGGGGGCACCGGCCCGGTCGATGGCGATTTCGGCTAGGGACAGAGCGCAACCCGGAGGTCTCTGTCCGATCTGCTGTCTGTAACGCGGCTGTTTCGAGAAGGTTCCGCAGGATGGCAACGGAAAAGCGAGGACGTCATGGAACGGCCCTTCATCACCCTGGATGTCTTTGCGGAGCGCCCGTTCGGCGGCAATCCGCTGGCGGTGGTACTGGACGGGCGCGGCCTGGATACGGCGGCGATGCAGGCGATCGCCGGCGAGTTCAACCTGTCGGAGACCGTCTTCATGCTGCCGCCGGAGGATCCCGCGAACAGCGCCGCCCTGCGGATCTTCACGCCGCAGGTCGAACTGCCCTTTGCCGGCCATCCCAATGTCGGCGCCGCCGTCGCCTTCGCCCTGGGCTGTGGCCCGTTCGGTCGCAAAGGGGTCGAACGGGTGCGCTTCGAGGAACGGGTCGGCCTGGTGGCACTCGACCTGGACTATGACGGCGCCCACCCGCGGGGCGCCTGGCTGACGGCGCCGGCCGCGCCCGCGATCGGCGACCCGCTGCCGCCGGCCCTTGTCGCCCGCGCCGCGGGCCTGCCGGTGACAGCGATCCGCCGGGAGCCGCGCCCGCCGCGGCTGGTGCGCCTGGGCCCGGATTTCGCCATGGTGGAACTGGCCGATGCCGGGGCCATGGCGGCGGCACGGCCGGTCGGCGAGGCGTTCGGCGCGAGCCCCGGCCCCGGCGGGGAGGACCGGCTGCAGGCGCTGCTGGTGCTCTACCGCTACGAGGGGACCCGGCTGCATGTCCGGGTCTTCGCGCCGCTGGCCGGCATTGCCGAGGATCCGGCGACCGGTGCCGCCAACCTGGCCCTGGCCGGCTATCTCGCGGCACTGGCGCCGGAGGCGGATCTCGACCTCGACCTGGCGGTGAGCCAGGGCGGCGAGATGGGCCGGCCCTCGCGCCTGCGGGTGCAGGCGGCGAAGCGGCAGGGCGGCTGCGCCCCGCCCCGGATCCACGGCTGCGCGGTGCAGGTGATGGAGGGGCGGCTGCGCCTGCCAGGCTGAACGGGGGCCGTCAGCCGCGGCCGAGCACCGCCTGCCGGAGGGCGGGGCCGAAGCGGGCAAAGATGCCTTCGGCCGCCGCCGTCAGGGCATCGCAATCGTCGTCCGTCAGTTCGATGTTCAGGGCCATGTAGCCGCGCCGGGCGATGTAGTGGCCGGCCTCCAGCAGCGCCAGATGGAACAGCGACAGCGCCGGTTCGCTGCGGCCATAGGTGTCGCGCGGCCGGTGCACCGGGGCAGCCACCGCGTGGATGCCGATCAGCGAACCGGCTCCGGTGAAGTGGAACGGCACGCCGGTCGCTTCCGCCACCCCGTTCAGCGCCTGCCGCAGCCTGTCGCCGCGTTCGTTCACGTCGACCGCCCGGTCCGGGGTGAAGACCCGGGTGAGCCCGGCCAGGCCTGCGGCCATGGTCATCACGTTGTTGTTGAACGTGCCGCTGGCGGACAGCGCATCCGCGCGCCGCGGGTCGAAGCGCTCCATGATCGCCGCCCGGCCGCCGAATCCGCCGAAGCTGAAGCCGCCGCCGATCCACTTGCCCAGCACGGTCAGGTCGGGATGGATGCCCAGCTTGCCCTGCATCCCGCCCGGCGCGAGCCGCGAGGTCATCACCTCGTCGAACACCAGCAGGCTGCCATTGGCGCTGCACCAGTCGCGCAGTTCCTGCAGGAAGGCCGGTTCCGCCGGAATGCAGCCGCCAGCGCCCATGACCGGTTCGACGACGATGGCGGCAAGCTCGGCGCCGACCTGCCGCAGCACCGCCTCGGTCGCCGGCCAGTCGTTCAACTGCCCGAAGACGAAGTCGTAGGGGACGTTCAGCGAGGAGCTGCCGTCGCTGTCGGCGGTCGGCCGGCCGAACGTGAAATGGCCGCCGTGATAGCCGCTTTCCATCACCATGACCCTGGGGCGGCCGGTCACCGCGCGGGCCGTGGCGATTGCCATGTAGGAGCCTTCCGACCCGGAATTGGTGAAGCGGACCAGGTCGATCGCCGGGAAGCGGCTGCAGACGGCCTCTGCCAGGGCGGCCTCGTAGCGGTTCGGCCCCCCCAGGGTCAGCCCCGCCTGCAGGGCCTCCGTGGCGGCGGCCATGATCTCCGGGTTGGAATGGCCGAACAGGCCGGCCGACATGTCGCCCATCCAGTCCGTATAGCCATGCCCGTCGGCGTCCCGGATACGGGCGCCCGCGCCCTGCACGATGTTCAGCGGGAAGGGCGGATAGTAGAGGACGTTACGGGTGGTGCCGCCGGGCATGCCGGCGCAGGCATGGGTGAAGGCCGCCATGCTTGCCGGGTTGGCGTCGATGAAGTCGCGCTCCGCCTCTGCCAGCGCGCGGTCCAGGTCGAGATTGCTGTGACGGGCCGCTGCCTGCGCCATGCCGATGATCCTCCATACCCCATGCGGACATGCGGCGAGGCCGCCGCTGTCCTGGCCTGTGTCCGGCCATGCGGGCCGCACTATGCCACGGCCCTCGCCTAATGCCAGTGCGGCCGGCGGTCAGGCGGCTGGCTGCGGAAAGGTGACGGTCACCGTCGCGCCGTTGTCGTCGGAATCGATCTGCAGCCGGCCGCCATGGGCTTCGGCCAGGCCTTTCACGATGGCCAGCCCCAGCCCGGTGCCGCTGCGGGTGTCGGAATAGATGCTGCCGGACGAAATGAAGGGCTGCCCCAGATTCTCGATCACCTTCTGCGCGATGCCGGGGCCATTGTCGCTGACCCGGAGGGTCACCAGGCCGCCGCTGCGCGCGGCGCCGACCTCGATCCAGCCGCCCTGGCGTCCGTAATGCAGGGCATTGGACAGGAGGTTGACCAGGATCTGCTGCACCGAGCGACGGTCCGCGATCGCGGGGCCCAGATCCGCCGGCACCGCCGTGCGGATCGTCATCTCCCGCCGGCTGCGCTCGATCTCCAGCAGGCGCAGGCTCTCGGCGATCTCGCCGCCGATATCCACCGGTTCGCGGTGCAGCACCACCTTCTGGCTCTCGATCCGCGACAGATCGAGGATATCGTCGATCAGCGACAGCAGGTGCCGTCCGCCGGCGTGGATATCCGCCACATAGCTGTGATAGGCCGCCGGCTGGACGGTGCCCAGCAGCCCGCTATGCATGATCTCCGAAAAGCCGAGAATCGCGTTGAGGGGGGTACGCAGCTCATGGCTCACCTTCGCCAGGAACTCCGACTTGGCGAAGCTGGACTGCTCGGCGCGCTGGCGCTGTTCGCGCAGGTCCACGATCCTGGCCCGCAATTCGTCCTCCTGCCGCAAGGTGGTGCTCATGTCGCGCAGGAAGACGGTGAGGGTCGGCTCCCCCTCCACGGTGATCTTCGAGATCGACGCCATCAGGGGGATATGCATGCCCCGCCGGTTGACGCCCCGGACCAGCCGCCATTCCGACATGCGGCGGGACCGGTCCGGCCCCGCGGCAAACTCCGCCACCAGCCGGGCATGACGCCCGCGCTGCTCCGGCGGCAGGAGGATGTCGAGCGGCTTGCCGAGGATCTCCGCGCCGGCATAGCCGAACAGCTCCTCGGCGGAGCTGTTGAAGCTGCTGACCCGCTGCTCCCGGTCCAGCGTGATGATGCCGTCCAGGGCGGAATCCAGGATCCGCTGCAGCCGGCGCTCGGCGCGGCGCAGGCGGTCCTCGGCCTCCTTCTGCAGCGAGATGTCCGACATGTTGAGCAGGACGCCGTCGGCGAGCTGCACCGCGGCCAGGTCGAACCAGCGTTCGCCCCGGTCGGTGGGCTGCCGCAGGTCCATGCGAACCGGCGTCCCGCTGTCGACCAGGTCGATGCAGCGCTCCAACAGGCCGCCGGTGACCGCCAGGGTGAAGGTGTCGCTCATGCGCCGTCCGACAAGCTCGCCGACCGGCCGGCCCAGCACCGTTCCGGCCGCCGGGTTGGCCAGGGTGCAGCGGAAATCCAGGATCGTTCCGTCGCCGTCGCGCAACGCCGCGAAGGCCATGATCACGGCCGGCGAGGTGTGGAACGCCTGATCGAGGAGTCGGTCCAGCCCCGGCGTCGCCGCCGCCGGGCCTTCGGGTCGGGGGCGGTCATCGCCCGAAGCTCCACCCATTTCCGGTCCCCGTTCGGCTCCGACCTGGCTGAAATGCAATAGTAATCGGATCGGTTCGCAAATCGGCCGCGACCGTATGGCCTGTTCGAATTGCCGGTCAAGCTTGCCGCACCGTTAACAAAGAGGAAAGACCTTCGGCTTTAGGGTCGACCCCGGCGCCCGGATCTGTCGCGGGATGCAATGGACTTGCGCCGTGCAGAATTCCAGCCGGGGTTATTCGTGGCGCCCGGCAGGCAGGCGCAGCCGCATGCGAAACCGGCAGAAGCGCTGTAGGATCGGTTGTCTGGACGCGGCTTTCGCCGTCGATATGATGCGGTGTTCCGCAGGACGGTAGCCGACTGCGCCGGTGGCTGGCGCAGGCCCTTGCGGCTGCCGCGACAGCGGATGTCGAGAACATAGCGGAGCGTCGATGCCGTCGCGCAGCGTATACGAAGTCATGGTCAACCAGGGGGGGCACTGGGTCGTTCAGACGACGACCGAGACCCAGGGCGATGCCCTGCGTCTGGCAGAGCGCCTGGTGACCACGGGTCGCGAGGAGGATGTCCGCGTCCTGCAGAGCTTCTTCGACGACAAGAAGCGCACCCTGGTGGAGAACGAGCTGAAGCGGTTTCGCCGGAAGGCGGCCGCGAAGGGCGATGCCTCGGCCCCGGTGCGGCCGCCGACCCCGCTGTCGAGCCGTCCCTGCAACAGCCATTCGGAATTCTACCGGTTCGAGTCGCGGCGCGTGCTTCGCGCCGCCATCATGGACGACCTGGAACGCTGGGTGATCACCCCGCTGGAGCTGCTGTACAGCCTGCCCCACGCGCAGCGCCTGAACAGCGCCGGAACCGTCCTGCAGGGCGGCGTGCAGCGCGTCGCCATGGTGCAGTCGCGCGAGTTCGGCCTCAGCATCCACCAGCGCATGAAGGCGTTGTTCGACTTCTGCACCGAGATCGAGCGCGAGTTGCGCCTGATCTGGCGGAATCACGAGATCAAGGCGGTGCCGAAGGGCGGGCTGCGGGACCGGATGGCCGCCCTGGCCGACGCGAAGAACGGCGATTTCCTGCTCCATGCGGAAATCGGCGAAAGCCTGAACGAGGCGAAGGACTGGCCGACAAAGCTGAGCCTGCTGTTCGACATCCTCTCCGCAGAGCCCGACGACGAGGAAATGGCCGTCTTCGACAGCTATGCGGCCGAGATCATCGAGAGCGGGCCGGCGATCAAGGCCCTGCTGGGCGATATCGGCGACCGCGCCGATGCGATCCTGGCCCTGCTCGATATCCAGGCCGGCATCCCGGTGGCCGACCAGAGCGTCTCACCGGTGGTGGAGCGGCTGATCCGCCTGTTCCGCGAGGGCCGGCTGAAGGATTGCCGCGGCGTGCTCTACCGCCGGGTCCGGCAGGAGCTGGAATCGCTGCGGTCGGTCAGCGGCAATGCCAACGACCTGATCCGCGAGACCCAGGTCCTGAAGGTGCTCTACCAGAAGCTGGCGCGCGATGCCGAGGATCGCGCCGATGCCCGCCTGTTGCTGGGCACCCTGGAGGGGCGCGCCTCGGCCATCCTGCGATCGGAGACCCTGGGCGCCAAGCTGCAGTCGCAGAAGACCCCGATCGGCCAGATCGACCTGCTGCTGCGCCTCGCGCCGGGCATCCTCGGCGCCGCGAACAAGCGCAAGATTGCCGCCTTCCTCGTCGGCCTGCTCGATTCCGAGGAGACCAAGGGGATCGTCCTGGGCGGCGACGCGATCGTGGAATCCCGGATGAAGCAGTTCCGCAAGTGGGAGGATTCCGCGCGTGGCGCCGAGTTCGACCAGCGCACGGAGGAGGAACTGACCGGGCTGTTCGACCGGCTCTGTGTCGAGGCGATGCGCAAGTCGCAGTATTTCGCCAAGCTGCAGCGGGACATGCCGGTGCCGTCCGTCAGGGCCCTGAAGCTGATGGAACTGGTCGCGGAAGATGGCCTGACGACGGGCGTTGCCCGGCGGGCCACCCAGGCGGAACTGATCAAGCTGCTGAAGGATGCGGCGACCCTGGGCGCGCTGGCGGAGTCGGTGCAGAACGATCCGGGGAAGACCGAGCGCCTTCGCGAGCTCTACACCCTGCTGTCGCAGCAGACCGCCGCCTCTGCCTGAGCCGGCCCTCCGCGCCGGCAAGCACGGCGTGGGCAGCGCGCCCGGAATCCGCTAGAACCCTCCCCAACCGGGCTGCCGGCGCGATCCGGAGCCAGGGATCCTGACGGCCCGCGGGCCGTCGTCCGGATGCCTGGACCGCGCCGTCCGCCGCGACCCATTCACCCCGATACAGGGCAATCCAAGGCAGGGCAGATCCGCAATGGCGAGCTACCAGTACATTTATGTGATGAAGGGTCTGGGAAAGACCTATCCGGGCGGGCGGCAGGTGCTGCGCGACATCTATCTGAGCTTTCTGCCGGGCGCGAAGATCGGCGTGCTGGGCCTGAACGGCGCCGGCAAGTCCACCCTGCTGAAGATCATGGCCGGCATCGAGAAGGACTTCCAGGGCGAGGCCTGGGCCGCCGACGGGGTGAAGGTCGGCTACCTGCCGCAGGAACCGGTGCTGGATCCGGACAAGACGGTGCTGGAGAACGTCCTGGAAGGGGTGGGGGAGACCAAGGCCCTGCTGGACCGCTTCGAGGAAGTCTCGATGAAGTTCGGCGAGGTCACCGACGACGACGAGATGAACGCCCTGATCGAGGAGCAGGGCCGCCTGCAGGAAGAGATCGACGCCCGCAACGCCTGGGACCTGATCCGCCAGGTCGAGATCGCGATGGATGCGCTGCGCTGCCCGCCGGCGGATGCCGAGGTGACGAACCTGTCCGGCGGCGAGCGCCGGCGCATCGCGCTCTGCCGCCTGCTGCTGTCGCAGCCCGACATGCTGCTGCTGGACGAGCCGACCAACCACCTGGACGCGGAATCGGTCGCCTGGCTGGAACGCTTCCTGGCGGATTATCCCTCCACCGTCGTGGCGGTCACCCATGACCGCTATTTCCTCGACAATGTAGCCGGGTGGATCCTGGAGCTCGACCGCGGCCATGGCATCCCGTGGGAAGGAAATTATTCCAGCTGGCTGGACCAGAAGGAGAAGCGGCTGGCGCAGGAGGGGAAATCCGAGGATGCCCGCCGCCGCACCCTGAAGCAGGAGCTCGAATGGGTGCAGGCCAGCCCCCGTGCGCGGCAGGCAAAGTCCAAGGCGCGCCTGAAGGCCTATGAGGAGCTGCTCTCGGCGGATGCCGAGAAGCGCACCGAACAGGCGCAGATCGTGATCCCCGCCGGGCCGCGGCTCGGCGACCTGGTGGTCGAGGCGGAGCATCTGACGAAGGGCTTCGGCGACCGGCTGCTGATCGACGACCTGTCGTTCCGCCTGCCGCGCGGCGGCATCGTGGGGGTGATCGGGCCGAACGGCGCGGGCAAGACCACCCTGTTCCGCATGCTCACCGGGCAGGACAAGCCGGACGGCGGGTCGCTGCGGGTCGGCGACACGGTGGTCATGGGCTATGTCGACCAGTCGCGGGACTCCCTGGATTCCAACCGCACGGTCTGGGAAGAGATCTCCGACAAGCAGGACGTGATCATGCTCGGCAAGCGCGAGGTCGCCAGCCGCGCCTATTGCGGGAACTTCAACTTCAAGGGCGCCGACCAGCAGAAGAAGGTCGGCCAGCTGTCCGGCGGCGAGCGCAACCGGGTGCATCTGGCGAAGATGCTGAAGTCCGGCGCCAACATGCTGCTGCTCGACGAGCCGACCAACGACCTGGATGTGGACACCCTGCGGGCGCTGGAGGAGGCGCTGCTGGAATTCGGCGGCTGCGCCATCGTGATCAGCCATGACCGCTGGTTCCTGGACCGCATTGCCACCCACATGCTGGCCTTCGAGGGCGACAGCCATGTGGAATGGTTCGAAGGCAATTTCGACGATTACGAGGTCGACAAGAAGCGGCGCCTGGGCGCGGACTCGGTGGAGCCGCACCGCATCAAGTACAAGCCCCTGACCCGGTAGGCAGACATGACCGACGTGACTGGCAGCAAGCCGGCGGGCGACGCGGCGGGCCTGGATACCGACAGCTGGATCGCCCATTGGGACCGGCTGGGCCCGGGATGGGACCGCTGGGCGGACCGCATGGCGCAGCAGGCCGAGGGGTTGAACCGGCCGTTGATCGCGGCGGCCGGGGTGCAGCCGGGCGACACCGTGCTGGACCTGGCGTCGGGCGCCGGCGAGCCGGCGCTGGGCGTGGCCCAGGCGGTCGGCCCGACCGGCCGGGTGGTCGCCACCGACCCTGCGCCGACCATGCTGGCCGGATTGCGGCGGCGCGCCGATGCGGCCGGCCTGCGGAACCTGGAGGTGCGGCAGGCGGACATGCAGGCCCTGCCGTTCGGCGATGCCAGTTTCGACCGGGTGACCTGCCGCTTCGGCATCATGTTCGTGCCGGATGCGGCCCGTGCCTTCGCCGAGGTGCGCCGCGTGCTGCGGCCGGGCGGCAGCGCGGCCTTCCTGGTCTGGGGCCCGCAGGCGGACAATGCCGTGCTCGGCACTGTGATCGACTGGGGGGTGAAGCGCTTCGCGGTCGCCGACACCGCCCGCTATGTGGCGCCCTTCGGCTATGGCGGGGCCGGGCGCCTGGCCGCCGCGATGACCGCCGGCGGCCTGGAGGACGCGCAGGAGCGCGAGCTGCGCTTCGCGCCGGAGGTCGATGCCGGGGTGCCGTTCTGGCGTGCGCCGCTGGGCATCACCTTCGGCCCGGACATGGAGGCGCTGGACGAGCCGGCGCGCCAGGCGGCCGAGGCGGAGCTGAAGGCGGCGCTGGAGCGCTACCGCGACGGCGCGGTCTATCGCCTGCCGATGCATGTGCGGATCGGAACCGCCCGCGCCTGACCGCCGCTTCGGCCAACGGGAAGCGGCGGTGCAGGCAATCGCGCATCGCTGTCTGCCAGTATTGCAAATGCCTCGCAAAGGCATTAACAAAAAGGCCCCTCAGCGATGGAGCGGCAGGATGGACAAGATCTCGATCAGCTACGCGGACCTCGACAATTTCCCCGAACTCGCCTTCCCCGAGGCCCTGCTGGTCTGGGCCCTGCGGGTCTGGGTCGATATCGCCAATCCGCATGAAGGCCCGGGCGGCCGCCTCGCGATGGAACGGCTGCGCACCGCCTTCGACCATGCCCGCGCACCGGGCGTCGCCGCGCAGCTGGACCATCTGTGGACGATCATCGGCAGCTCGGCGAAACGCCAGATCGATGTCCGCTGCCCGGGCTGCATCACCCTGAGCCCGGACGAGATCCTGTTCGTGCGCGAGATCGCCTGCCGTCAGCGGCGGGTGACGCCGGGCCCGTCGGGCCTGCTGGCCAGCCTCTGCCCCGCGACCGCGCGCCGCGTCGCCGCGCCGTTCACCCAGACCCTGGCGGACGGGCTCGCGGAAGGACGGCTGCTGCTGCCGGCACGGCCCGACGGCGCGCTCTGCCTGTGGCAGGGCCGGCTTGCGGCGGCGATGGCCGCCAATGGCGAGGCGGAGGATGAAGACGCACCGGCACTGGACGATCGCAGTCTGGACGAGACCCCGCGTGGACGGGTGATCACGCTGCACTGAGGGCCGCAGCTCAGTCCCGGCCGGACACCTGGACCTTGCGCAGGGCGGTCGGCTCGGGGATGCCGCGCAGTTGCACGGTCTGGTCGACCGCCGGCAATCCGGCGATCAGCGCGGCCACGGCGGGGTCCTCCGCCAGCTCCAGCGACAGCACGATGTCGCTGCCGTCGCTCTGCGCCTGCAGGCGGGCGGCGAGGTTCACCGTGCGGCCGAAAAAGTCCATCCGGTCGGCGGTGTTCACCGCCACGCAGGGGCCGGCATGGATGCCGATCTTGGACACCAGCGCATCGCCGCCATGGTCGCGGCCGAAGGCGCCGGCGTCGCGATGGATCGCCAGCGCCGTCGCCACCGCGGCCTGCGGGTCGGCGAACGTCGCCATCACGGCATCGCCCATGGTCTTCACCAGGACGCCGCCGGCGGCGCTCAGCCGTTCGGCGAAGAAGGCGAAATAGTCGCGCACCAGGCCATAGGCGGCCGCATCGCCCATCCGGGCGTAGAGGGCGGTGGACCCCTTCAGGTCGGCGAACAGCACGCAGGTGCGCCCGATTGACACCTCGTCGCCAGGCCGGATCACCTGTTCCGGGCAGAGCTCCCGGAACACCGGCATGCCCAGGACGCGGTCGCCGGTCAGCGCCAGGGTCTCCCAGGTGCGGTCCTCGATCACGGCATGCCGCGGGGCGGGGCCGTCGTTGCGGATCCGGATCAGGCCCGGCGGGGCGGGCTGCCCGGCCGACACAATGCCCTCGCCGATCACGACCTCCGGGAAGCCGCCTTCGCCGTTCCAGTCCAGGTCGCATTCCGCACCTGCCTCCAGGGTGCGCAGGCGGTAGCTGCCCGGCGGCAGGCCGGCCTCCGTCTCGCGCTGGGCCCCGGGCTCCAGCCTGAGCTGCAGCTTCACATGTGGGGCGGTGACCGGGCCCAGCATGCAGAAGGCGCCGCCGGCCACCGGCCGCAGCCAGCCCTCCGGCCGGAACAGCAGTTCGACATTGCGGGTGAAATCGCGCTCGAAATCGATGTTGCAGGCACCGCAATGCACCCCCCGCGGCAGCTCGTAGAGGTTGGCGACGCTGCTCTTGCCGCCGCGGCAGCGCGGGCAGAGCAGATCCCAGCGCAGGCTGAGCAGGCCCTGCCGGTGGGCGTCCAGGAACAGCGCGATGACCGCTGCTTCCGGCATCTCCCAGCGCAGGGCCAGGCCGAGCGGGCGGAGCCTGGCGAGGTCGGTCTCCGCCGCCGTGCGCAGCAGCGCCTCGAGGCGGGTCACCAGGGCGTCGTCGTGACGCTGGCGCAGGTCGGCCAGGGCCGCCGCGAGGCGCCGTTCGACATCCGCCCGCAGCACCGGCGGTTTCAGGGCGGGCAGCACCGTGCCCGCCGCGGCGCGGTCGGTTCCCAGCCGGCGGATCAGCTCCACCCTGTCGTCGATGAACTTCTTCAGGAAGCCGGTCCGGGCCAGGACGGTGCCGAGCAGGCCGCCCGCCGAGAACTCCCCGGTGATCCGGACCCGGGTGGAGTCCGCCGAGAGCCGCGTCACCGTCGTCACCAACGCGCCCTCGCGCAGCGGCCCCTTGGTGAAGTGCCGGTCCTGCTGGGCCCAGCGCCGGTCGACCCACTGGCCGAAGCGCTCCTCCCAATCGACCCGGACGGGCCCCATCCTGCCGCTCACCCGGCGGAGCAGGGTGCCGTCGGGAAGCAACTCCTCCTCGGCCTGGTAGGCCGGATTGCCGGCCTCCAGGTTGACCCGCGCCGTGTCCGTCACGACCTCCCAGGCAATGTCGAGCGGCAGCGGCAGGTCGATCGAGGTATCGATCGTAGCTTTCGGCATGGCGGCATCCTCGCCCGCAGCGGGCAGGAGCAGTCTATCCCCGCTCCGCTTCGCCGGCACGCTGAATGAGGCGGCGTTCGATCACCCGCAGCGCAAGCGCCGCGCCGACGCCCAGCATGCCCGACAGGGCGAGCACCCAGCCGGCATCCTCCCAGTGGCCGGACGCGCTGACCACGATGGCGATGATCGGCGGCCCGATCAGGGCACCGGAATTGGAACCCTGGATGACCAGGCCGTTGACGGCGCCCAGCGCGCGCGGGTGCGGCGCGTGCATCGGCGCCCCGGCCAGCACCGATGCCGGCAGCACGCCGCCGAAGCCGGAGAACAGCAGCGCCATGGCGATGCGCAGGGTGCCCGGCAATGCGGCATCGAAGATGCCCAGCGCCAGCAGGCCCATCAGGCCGTTGGCTGCTGCCAGGATCGTCCAGCGGGGCACGCCGCGATGCAGCACGACGCTGCCGGCAACGCAGCCGACGATGTTGATGCCGACCACCGCCGCGGCCAGCAACCCGGCCTCGGTCGCCGTCACCGCCATCTCCGCCTGGGCGAAGGTCGGCAGCCAGGTCGCCACCGCGAACCACTGGAAGGTGTAGAAGCCGAAGCTGAGGCCCAGCAGCCAGCAGCCGGGCCGGCGCAGCACCGCAAGGAAATCCGCCAGTCCCGCCCGGCTGCCGGCCGCGACCGGGGGCGCGGGGCGGGCGCGCAGGGCCAGCGCCAGAAGGATGCCATAGGCGGCCAGCATGGCCGCTGCGGCCCACCAGACCCCCTGCCAGCCGATCGCCGGCTCCAGCAGCGGTACGGCCACCATGCCGATCATCGCGCCGGTCGGCAGGTAGATCGACCAGAGGCCCACCGACAGCCGCAGGTCCCGCGGGGCGCTGGCGCCGACGATCAGGCCGGGAATGCTCACCACGATGAAGACGAAGCCGACGCTCTCCAGCACCCGGAAGGCCAGCAGCATCTCGCCGCCGGTCGCCATGGCGCCGCCCGCGGTCGCCGCGACGCTGAGGGCGCAGGCGGACAGGACGATCGTGCGGCGGCCGAGCCGGTCGGCGACGGTGCCGCAGATCAGCCCGCCGGCCGCACCCATGGCCTGGATCGTCGAGGCGAGCCAGCCGCTGGCGACCAGGCTCAGCCCGAACTCCGCCTGCAGCACGGGGATCAGCGGCGGGATCTTGCCGACCTGCATCGCGGCGACGATTCCGCCTGCGATCAGCAGGGCCACCATGGGCCAGTCGGTGCGGGCTTCGGTCATGGACTGCCGTCGGCGAGCGGGCCGCGGCCGGCAGGGCGGCCGCAGCGGGAGCGGGAGCCTAACGCCGTCGCGCAGTGCGTGGTAGGAGAAAGCGGCTGCAAGAAACGAGGGCCTGCCATGTTTTCCGTCACCCCGCTGGCGATCCCGGAGCTGCTGGAAATCGTGCCGCAACGCCATGGCGATGCGCGCGGCTGGCTGGCGGAAACCTGGAACCGCGCACGCTTCGCCGGCCACGGCATCGCCGCCGACTTCGTGCAGGACAACCTGGTGCGCACCGCCGCCGCCCTGACCCTGCGGGGCCTGCACTACCAGGCGCCGCCGCGCAGCCAGGGCAAGCTGATCTCCGTGCTCGCCGGGTCCATCCTGGACGTGGCGGTGGACCTGCGCCGGGGCTCCGGCAGTTATGGGCGGCACCAGGCGGTCATCCTGTCGACGGAGGCCGGCAATGCGCTCTGGGTGCCGCCCGGCTTCGCCCATGGCTATTGCACGCTGCAGCCCGACAGCCTGGTGGCCTACAAGGTCACCGACTACTGGTCGCCGGAGCATGAATACGGTCTGAGCTTCGACGATCCGGCGCTGGGCATCGAGTGGCCGGCGCCGGCGGACGGAGAGCGGCTTCTGGTCAACGATCGCGACCTGGCCTGGCCGCTCCTGGCGGACCTGGACAGCCCATTCGTGCTGCCGTCGGGCCTGCTGCCGTCGGGACCCGCCCGGGCATGACTGTGCTGGTGACCGGCGGGGCGGGCTTCATCGGGTCCTGCCTGGTGCGGGCCCTGCTGGCCGATGGCGAGACGGTGGTGAACCTGGACCGGCTGACCTATGCCGGCAGCCGGCGGAACCTGCTGGCCGCCGATACCGCGGCGGGCCATCGTTTCGTCGAAGGCGATGTGGCCGATGCGGCGCTGCTGCGGGCGCTGTTCGCCGAGCACCGGCCCGCGACGGTGTTCCACCTGGCGGCGGAGACCCATGTCGACCGGTCGATCGACGGCCCGCTCGCCTTCGTGCACAGCAATATCGACGGGACCGCCGCGCTGCTGTCGGAGGCCCTGCGGCATTGGCGTGGCCTGCCGACGGAAGAGGCCGCGCGGTTCCGCCTGGTCGCGGTCTCGACCGACGAGGTGTTCGGCGCCCTGCCGCCGGGCGGCTTCTTCAGCGCCGAAAGCCCCTACCGCCCGAACTCCCCCTACGCGGCCAGCAAGGCCGCCGCCGACCATCTGGCACGCGCCTGGTTCCAGACCTATGGCCTGCCGGTGATCGTGACGAACTGCGGCAACAATTACGGGCCCTGCCAGTTTCCCGAGAAGCTGATCCCGCTGACCGTCCTCAACGCCCTGGAGGGGCGGGAACTGCCGGTCTATGGCGATGGCCGGCAGGAGCGCGACTGGATCCATGTGGCCGATCATGTCGCCGGCCTGCGCCGGGTGGCGCAGGCCGGCGCGCCCGGCGGGGTCTATCTGCTGGGCGCCGGCAATGTGCGCGGCAATCTGGAGATCGTGCAGGGGATCTGCGCGGCGATGGACCGCCTGCGCCCGGGCGGGCCGGGCTTTCCCCATGCCCGCCTGATCCGCCATGTCGCCGACCGGCCCGGCCATGACCGGCGCTATGCGCTGGACGTGTCGGCGACCGAGGCGGCCCTGGGCTGGCGCGCCGGCATCGCCTTCGACACCGGCCTGGCGGAGACCGTCGCCTGGTACCTGGACAACCCGGACTGGGTCGCCGCGATGTCGTCCCGCTACGACCGCGGGCGCCTGGGGCAGCCTGCGTGACGGTGCTGGTGACCGGCGCCGGCGGCCAGGTCGGCCAGGCGCTCTGTCCGGCCCTGCAAGCGGCCGGGCTGGCGGTCCGGGCGGCGCCGCGGGCCGCGCTCGACATCACCGACGCGGCCGCCGTGAAGGCAGCCCTGGCCGGCGTGGAGGTCGCGGTGAACCTGGCCGCCTATACCGCCGTGGACCGGGCGGAGGCGGAGCCGGAGCTGGCCGACCGGGTGAACCGGGCCGGCGCCGGCATTGTCGCGCTTGCCGCCGCCGCGGCCGGGATTCCCCTGATCCACCTCTCCACCGACTTCGTGTTCGACGGCACCGGGCCGGCGGTGGCGGAAGGCCGCGGCTACCGGGAGGACGACCCGGCCCGTCCGCTTTGTGTCTATGGCGCCAGCAAGCTCGCTGGCGAACGGGCCGTCGCCGCGGCCGCCGGGCAGGCCCTGATCCTGCGCACCGCCTGGATCTTTTCGGCCCATGGCAGCAACTTCGTCCGCACCATGCTGCGGCTGTCCGCGACGCAGCCGGAGCTCCGCGTGGTGGCCGACCAGCAGGGCTCGCCGACCTGGGCGGGCGATATTGCCGCGGCCATCCTGGCGGTGCTCGGCCGGTTGCGGTCCGGTTCGCCGATCGGCTATGGCATCTATCACTTCGCCGGTGTGCCCCGGGCCAGCTGGCACGACCTGGCGGTGGCGGCCCTGCAGGCGGCAGGCGCGTCCTGCCCGGTCCGGCCGATCGGGACCGCGGACTGGCCCACGGCGGCGCGGCGCCCGCCCTGGTCGGTGCTGGACAGCAGCCGCTTTGCCGGGGCGTTCGGCCTCGCGGCGCCGGACTGGCGCCGGGCGCTGCCGCGGGTGGCGGGCGCCCTGGCCGGCGGCCCGGCCGGACTGCTGTGACATGATGGGGGACGGATGACGGAGACCGATACCACCTACTATCGGTTCTGGACCATGCTCGGCGATGTCTGGAACGAGGGGATCCTGGGCGCCAGCGTGGGCAGCCTGGTCTCCGCGCTGCTGATCTTCCTCCTGTTTCTGGTGCTGCGCGGCCTGTTCGCCCGCTGGGTGATCGGCATGCTGCAGCGCTCGCTGCTCAGGCACGACATGGAAACCGCCGCGCGGGTCGTGGTGGCGATGGCGGAGCCGCTGAAGCTGATCCCGGTGATCGCCGGCCTGTTCTTCGCGACGGAACGGCTGGGCTTTTCGCCCGACGTGGCGGTGGTCGCCGAGAAGCTGATCCGCAGCATGATCGTCTTCGCCGTGTTCTGGGCGCTGTACCGCATGGTCACCCCGGCACGGCACATGATGACCCGGCTGGAGGAACTGCTCAGCGCCGAACTGGTCGACTGGATGATGAAGGCGCTGCGGCTGGTCATCGCCGTGCTGGGCGGCGCCACCATCCTGGAGACCTGGGGGGTCGACGTGATGGCGGTCGTGGCCGGCTTCGGCCTGGTCGGCGCCGCGGTTGCCCTGGGCGCGCAGGACCTGTTCAAGAACCTGATCGGCGGCCTGCTGATCATGGCGGAGAAGCGCTTTTCCCGCGGCGACTGGATCATGGTGGATGGGGTCGTCGAGGGCACGGTGGAGAAGATCGGTTTCCGGTCCACCCTGGTGCGGCGGTTCGACAAGGCCCCGGTCTTCGTGCCGAACAATTCGCTGTCCGACCAGCCCGTCGTCAACTTCTCGAAAATGACCTTCCGGCGGATCTTCTGGACGATCGGCGTCACCTATTCCACCACGGTGCCGCAGCTGCGCGCGATCCGCGACGGCATCGAGGCCTATGTGCTGGAGAACGATGCCTTCGTGAAGCCGGAGGAGGCGTCGACCTTCGTGCGGATCGACAAGTTCAACGATTCGTCCATCGACATCATGCTGTACTGCTTCACCGTGACGACGAACTGGGGCAGGTGGCTGGAGGTGAAGGAGGAGCTTGCCTACCATATTATGCAGGTCGTGCTGGACAACGGCTCGTCCTTCGCATTCCCTTCGCAGTCGGTCTATCTGGAGCAATGGCCGGGTGCCGAGCGGCCCGAGCTGTTCGTGCCGCCCAGCGCGGATGGACGGGCGGCGCTGCCGGCGCCGGGCGGGGCGGGCGGAGACCAGGGTGGCGGCCGGTAGGCCGGTGTGAACAGGGGGCAACAGGGAAAGAACATGGGCATGTCGGAGAAGATCGCGCATCAGGACGCCTACCGGGCCATCGCCACGGCCCTGGAGGATTATTTCGACGGGCTCTACCACGGCGACGTGGACAAGATGCGGCGGGTCTTCATGCCCCAGGCGCACCTGTTCTCCGCCGTCGACAACCCGATGCTCGACTGGTCGCTGGACCATTACATGGAAGTGATGGCCGGCCGCGAGAGCCCCGCCGCGCAGGGCAAGCCCCGGCACGACCGGATCCTGTCGATCGACGTGGTCGGGCCGCAGACCGCAATCGCCAAGGTCGAATGTGCGATCCCGCCACGGTTTTTCACCGACCTGCTGACCTTGGTCCTGCACGAGGGGCGCTGGCGGATCGTGAACAAGACGTTCCACTACGTGGTGCACGAATAGCGCGGGCGGCGAGGCCGCGCGGCGGCACCGTTCCGTCACGATCCCGGCTCGGAGGCCGGGATGACGGCAGAACGGGAAAAACGGCCAGGCTCCACCGTTCCGTCGTCCCGGACCTTGATCCGGGACCCATGGCGCAGGCGGCGAGGCCGCGCGGCGTAACCAAGGTTGCCGGCTACCCGTCCAGGTTCACCACCTTGCCGGGGTTCATGATGTCCTGCGGGTCGAAGCTGCGCTTGATGCGGCGCATCAGGTCGATCTCGACCGGGTCCTTGTAGTTCAGGATCTCGTCCCGCTTCAGCCGGCCGATGCCGTGCTCGGCGGAGATCGAGCCGCCGAACTGCGCGACCTTCGCATAGACGGTATGGCCGATCTCGTCCCACAGGTCGAGGAAGGCCTGCCTGTCCATGCCGGGCGGCTGCGACGGATTGAAGTGCACATTGCCGTCGCCGATATGGCCGAAGGCGACGATGCGGCAGCCCGGCACCAGCGCGACGACCGCATCGGACGCCTCGGCAATGAAGGCGGCCATCTTCGACACCGGCACCGAGACGTCGTGCTTGATCGAGCCGCCCTCGTATTTCTGCGCCTCCGACATGCTCTCGCGCAGCTTCCAGAAGGCCAGGGCCTGGGCCTCGGAGGCGGCCATGGCGGCGTCCAGCACCTGGCCGCCCTCATAGCCCTCGACCAGGATCGCTTCCAGGGTGTCCTTCAGGGCGCCGCTGTCGCGGCCGGCCGACAGCTCCATCAGTACATACCAGTCGTGGCGCTCCTGCAGCGGGTCCACGGTATCGGGAATATGGCGCAGCACCATGTCCAGGCCGAACCGGGGCACCAGCTCGAAGGTCGTGACCTGGTTGCCGCTGAGCGCCTTGGCAATCCCCAGCATGGTCACCGCGGCGGGAACGTCGGGGACCGCCAGGAACGCCGTCTCCACCGCCGCCGGACGCGGATAGAGCTTCAGCACCGCCGCGGTGACGATGCCCAGGCTGCCCTCGGCACCGATGAACAGCTGCTTCAGGTCGTAGCCGGTATTGTCCTTGCGCAGGCCCCGCAGGCCGTTCCATATCCGGCCGTCGGGCAGCACCACCTCCAGCCCCAGCACCAGGTCGCGCATATTGCCGTAGCGCAGGACGGCGGTGCCGCCGGCATTGGTCGACAGGTTGCCGCCGATCTGGCAGGTGCCCTCGGCCGCAATCCGCATCGGGAACAGGCGGCCGGCTTCCTCCGCCCTGGCCTGCACGTCCTGCAGGATGCAGCCGGCCTCCACCGTGATCGTGTCATTGTCCAGGTCCAGGTCGCGGACGGCGCGCATGCGCGACAGGCTGACCACGATCTCGTCGCCGCGATCGGACGGCACCGAGCCGCCGCAGAGCGAGGTATTGCCCCCCTGCGGCACGATCCTGGTCCCGGTCTCGGCACAGAGGCGCACGATCTCCGCCACCTCCGCGGTGCCGGCCGGCCGCAGCACCAGCGGCGAGACGCCGTGCCAGAGGTCGCGCCATTCGACCAGATAGGGCGCGATCTCCGCCGGGTCGCTGATGACGCCCTTCTCGCCGACCAAGGCACGCAACCGGTCCAGGATGTCAGGGGCGATCTGGTTCATGGCGGTGCACTTTCATGCCGTCGGGGAGCAGCCGGTATCGCGCTGGAGTCTAGCGTGGCGCCGCGGCACGGGCGAGCCGGTCGTTGATCGCCGCGCCCAGGCCATGGGCCGGCACCGGCATCACCGCGATGCGGCCGGCCAGGCCGTCCAGCTCCCGCAGCATGCGGAACAGGTTCGCCGCCGCCTCGACCAGGTCGCCCTGCGGCGAGAGGTTGCGCAGCGGCCCGTCGCAGGGCGGCGGCTGCGGGCCGAAGGCGAGCAGCGCCTCGCCCGGGGCGGCGGCCGCCGCATCCAGGCGCAGCCGGGCGGCAGGCGCGTAGTGGCTGGCCAGCATGCCGGGCGCCTGCACCTTCGGGTCGACGGGGCGGCCCAGCGGGCCGCAGACCTCGGCCAGCCGCTCTTCCGCGATGCCGCCCTGCCGCAACAGCACGGGACCATCGCCGGCAAAGCCCACGATGCTGGATTCCAGCCCGATCGCGCAGGGCCCGCCGTCCAGGATCAGCGCCACCTGCGCGGCATCGAACGCCACCGCCACGTCGCCGGCGCGGGTCGGGCTCAGGCGGCCGGACGGGTTGGCCGACGGCGCCGCCAGGGGCAGGCCGCAGGCCGCCAGCAGGGCCCGGGCCACCGGATGGGCGGGCATCCGCAACGCGACCGTGTCCAACCCGGCGGAAACCAGCTCGGCCAGGCCGCTGTCCGGCCGCCGCGGCAGCACCAGGGTCAGCGGGCCGGGCCAGAACGCGGCCGCCAGGGACTGTGCCGGCGCAGGCAGGTGCGCCAGCCGCCCGGCCGCCGCCCGGTCCGCGACATGCACGATCAGCGGGTTGAATGCGGGACGTCCCTTTGCGGCGAAGATCCGTGCCACGGCAAGCGGATCGGTCGCCGCGCCGGCCAGGCCATAGACGGTCTCCGTCGGCAGGCCGACCAGCCGGCCGTCATGCAGGGCAGCGGCCGCGGCGGCGATCGCCTGGCGGCCGGGGGCGAGCAGCGCCGGCCCCTGGCGATTGCCGGGGAACCCCGCCGTCCTCCCGGGGTTATCGCGTTCAAGGCGTTGCATCCGGAGTCCTTCGATCTGTATCCCCCGGCCGGCGACCGGTCGCGTTGCCGCGTCAACCGGCGCCGTTTCCGGAAGCGGCGCGCAGCCCTACACTCTGTGCCCTGCATGACATGGGCATGTTGCGCGGATGGCTGCGGCCGCAATCCCGGCAAAGCGCCCAGGGGGAGGATGTCGAGAGATGAGCTATACCGCACCTTTGTCCGATATGCGCTTTGCGCTGGACCATATAGCCGGGCTGCCGGCGCTTGCCAGTTTCCCCGCCTATGAGGCGGCGGAGGGCGATCTGGTTTCGGCCGTGCTGGAGGAGGCGGCAAAGCTGGCGGAGAACGTCTTCGCGCCGCTGAATGCCGCCGGCGATCGCGACGGCGCGAAGATCGAGAACGGCGCCGTGCGCACCACGCCGGGCTTTCCCGAGGCCTACCGGCAGTTCCGCGAAGGTGGCTGGAACGCCGTCCCCGTGCCCGCCTCGCTGGGCGGCAGCGGCCTGCCCTGGGCCGTCGCCATCGCCGTCCAGGAGATGCTGTCGTCGGCCAACATGGCGATCACCCTCTGCCCGATCCTGACCCAGGGCGGCATCGAGGCCCTGCAGGCCCATGGCTCCGACGAGCAGAAGGCGGTCTTCCTGCCGAAGCTGATCTCCGGCGAATGGACGGCCACGATGAACCTGACGGAGCCGCAGGCAGGGTCCGACGTGGGCGCCCTGCGCACGCGCGCCGAACCGGCCGGCGACGGCGCCTGGAAGATCACCGGATCGAAGATCTTCATCTCGTTCGGCGACCATGACATGGCGGAGAACATCGTCCATCTGGTCCTGGCCCGCACGCCGGGCGCGCCGGCCGGGACCCGCGGGATCTCGCTGTTCCTGGTGCCGAAATACCTGGTCAATCCCGACGGCAGCCTGGGCCAGGCGAACGACCTGCGGCCGGTCTCCCTGGAACACAAGATGGGCATCCACGGCAGCCCGACCTGCGTCATGTCGTTCGGCGACCAGGGCGGTGCCATCGGCCATCTGATCGGGCCGGAAAATGGCGGCATGCGCTGCATGTTCACGATGATGAACAATGCCCGGCTGTCGGTCGGCGTGCAGGGCCTGGCAGTGGCGGAACGTGCCTGGCAGCAGGCGCTGGCCTTCGCGCAGGAACGCCGGCAGGGCCGGGCCGCGGGCGGGCCGGCGGACCAGGCGGCACCGATCATCGCGCATGCCGATGTGCGACGGATGCTGTACCTGATGAAGTCGCAGACCGAGGCGATGCGGGCCCTGATCTACCTGAACGCGGCCAGTATCGACCGTGCCCATCACGCCCCGGACGAGGATGCCCGTGCGGAGGCCCAGGCCATGGTCGACCTGCTGACCCCGGTATCCAAGGCCTGGTGCACCGACCTTGGCGTGGAGATCGCCTCGCTGGGCGTCCAGGTGCATGGCGGCATGGGCTATGTGGAGGAGACCGGCGCCGCGCAGTACCTGCGCGATGCCCGGATCGCACCGATCTACGAAGGCACCAACGGCATCCAGGCGCTGGACCTGCTGATGCGCAAGCTGCCGATGCGCGGCGGCGCGGTGGTTCAGGGGCTGATCGCCGAGATCCGCAACGACTGCGCGGACCTGACCGGCCGCGATGCCGCCGCCTTCGGCGATATCCATCGCCACCTGCAGCCGGCAGTCGAGAGCCTGGACAAGGCGACGCGGGCGATGCTGGCGGGGCTGGGTGGCGATCCCGACCGGGTCGCCGGCGGCGCGACACCCTATCTGCGGATGATGGGCACGGTGCTGGGCGGCTGGCTGCTGGCGAAATCGGCGATGGCGGCGCAGCACGCCGATCCCGACGGAAGCCGGCCCTTTACCCGGGCCAAGATCGAGACGGCCCGGTTCTATGCGACACAGGTCCTCAGTCAGGCGTCCGGCATGATGCCGGGCATCCTGGAAGGGGCGGCGGCATTGGCAGACCTGGATCCCGACCTGCTGGTGGCATGACGGACATGCCCGGGCGGCGGGGCCAGGCGATGCGCAAAAAAGGAGTGTTCGACCATGGCTATTGGCATTTCCGCCCCGGCGATGGGGGCCTGGCAGCCGCTTCGGCGGGTCGCGCTGGCCGCGGCGCTGATCCTGCCCGCGCAGCTGGCGATGGCACAGGACAACAGGATGCCGGGCGACCCGCCCCGGCCGCTTGGCACGATGTCGGTGACAAAAAGCACGACCGGTGCCGACACCAATGTGGCACCGCTCGGCACCGCCGGTTCCGGCACGGCCCAGACCACAATGCCCGTCGGCACCACGGGTCCCAGTGCGGCCGACAACCTGCAGCTGCCCGGCAAGGTCGAGCAGACCAAGATCGTGGTGCAGTCCGAAGCGGATTGCGTCGCCAGCCTGGTCTGCCTGGGCACCGAGGCACAGGGCCAATACGCGGCGATCGTGGCTGAGGTCACGGCGCCGCTGATCGTCACCGCCTTCGTCGATATCGATGCCGGCGACATGCCCAACACGCCGGAGCGGGTGCAGGCGCTGCTGAACGGCGAAGGCCGCCATGTGGTGACCCGGCTGGGCCCGATCCCGGAGGAATACACGATGTCGACCACCCTGCGCGCGCGCCTCGGCGCGGTGGGCGCGCAGCCCGACGGGTCGGTGTACTGGCTGCCCTTCGACCCCGGCACCAGCCGCGAGGTGATCTGGGTCGGATCGCCCGACAGCGCCGTGCAGAAGTCCTATGTCCAGTGGGCGGCGGACCCGGGCACACCGGTCAGGGCGGCGCGGGCCGGTGTCGTCGGCGCGGTGCGGACGCAGACCATGCAGGCCGGCCTGACTGATTTTCCCTCCGGCCTGGGCAACATGATCGCGGTCGTGCATGACGACGGCACGGTGGCGATCTATGGCCGGCTCGATTTCCGCGGCGTCGGTGTGACCGTCGGCCAGCGGGTGCAGCCGGGGCAGGTCATCGGCAGCACCGGCCTGACCGGCCTGGGGCCCGATCCGGGGGTGGCCTTCACCCTGGTAACCCCGCTGGGGCCGGGCCAGGATGTCGAGGTCTGGCCGGTTCAGTTCCAGACAACCAACGGCCCCCTGGCTCCGCTGCCCGGGGCCTCGGCCTCGGCGCAGTAGGCGCAAAACCGGCCGGCCCGGGACACCGGGCCGGCCGCTTCACGGACGGGCCAAGGCCGTCGGGGGCCTGCATTCCCTGCAACCCAGCCTTACCGCCGGATAAGTTGACGTTAACGTCAACCGCTATATGTTGCGGTGCGATAGAACAGGAATGCGAGTCGGATTCCGGGGACGTTCCGGTGCAGGCCATCCGGCGCACGCCAGCTCCCGAAGGACATGCCGTGAACGTAGCGACCGTCAGGACCGACCAGACCAGCTTGACCTATCCGATCGCAGGGCGCCCCGAACAGGGCGAGCTGATGCAGGTCGCCGAGGGCGTGTTCTGGGTCCGCATGGCGATCCCGATCCCGGGACTGGACTATATCAACCTGTGGCTGCTGGAGGATGGCGAGGGCTGGACCCTGGTGGATACCGGCCTGCGCACCCCGACGATCCGCGAGACCTGGGAGCGGATCATCGAGACCAAGCTCGGCGGCAAGCCGATCCTGCGGGTCATCTGCACCCATTTCCATCCCGACCATATGGGCCAGGCCGGCTGGTTCGCGCAGCGCTTCGACGCGCCGATCTGCATGACCCTGGGCGAATGGCTGTTCGGCCGCTGCCTGCTGCTGGAGCAGCAGCCGCACCCGCCGGAGGCCGCCGTCACCTTCTACCGGCGCGGCGGCTTCAGCGACGCCGAACTGGAAGCCTACCGGTCCCGCCCCTATGACCGGTTCGCGGAGGCGGTGTGCCGCCTGCCGGCCAGTTTCCTGCGCATCGAGGATGGCGAGAGCCTGCATATCGGCGGCCGGACCTGGCAGGTCATCGTCGGGCGGGGGCATTCGCCGGAGCATGCCTGCCTGTACTGCGCGGAGCAGGGCCTGCTGATTTCCGGCGACCAGATCCTGCCGCGGATCACGCCGCATATCGGCGTCTATCCGATGGAGCCGGAAGCCGACCCGCTGCGCTACTTCCTCAATTCGCTGGGCAATTTCCGCGGCCTGCCGCCGGAGACCCTGGTGCTGCCGGCGCATGGCGACCCGTTCCGCGGCCTGTCGGCCCGGCTGGACCAGATCGGCGCGCATCACCACGACCGGTTGCGCGACCTGCTGGCGGCCCTGTCCACCCCGAAGACGGTGGTCGAGGTCCTGCCCGTGCTGTTCCGCCGCGACCATAGCGGCGAGCACCGCTTCCTCGCCCATGGCGAGGCGCTGGCCCACTTGCACTGGCTGCAGGGGGAGGGGCTGGCGGAGCGGAGCCTGTCGGCGGATGGCTTCCACCGCTTTGTCGCGGAAAGCGGTACGCGGGACGCCCTGCCGGATCTCGCCCCGGCCTGACCGGGCGCCGGGCCCGACCCGCTCAATCCCGTTCCGACCTCTCCGGGCGGTCCGTCGGGGCGGCGACCGGGCGCAGCTGCGCTTCCGGAATTCTCTGGTCGATATAGGGGCGCTTGCCACGGCTGTTGCTGGTGAAGTCGTCGGTATATTCCACGTCGAGGGTCAGTGCGTCGCGGAGCTTGCGCGAGATTTCGGCGACGAACGCCTCGATCCGCTCCTGCGGTGCCCCGGCGACCGGTGCGATCTTCAGGACCGCAGTCCCGGGCGAGTCCTGCATGAACTGGAAGACCCGGATCGCGGAATAGGCCGGCGAGTGGATGTTGATCGCCGCCATGCCGATCGGCTCTCCCTGCCGGCCGAGCAGGATCTCCTGCGACCGGTGGGAGGCAATGCGCCGGATGCGCAGGCGGTAGCCGTTGCGCGGCGACGGCGCCTCCTCCAGTTCCGCGAGATCGCCGGAATCGTAGCGCAGCAGCGGCATTGCGGCCGAGATGAAGCCGGTGCCGACGACACGGCCGGTCTCCCCGGGCGTGACGATCGCGCGGCCGTCCTCGGCGACAAGCTCGGCCAGCCCGTAGGCGGGTTCGAATGCGTAGGAACCCGGCGCGCCGGGGACTTCGCCGGCGATCATGGATTTCTCGCTCAGCCCGTAGAACGGCATGGTGCGGGCATTCGGAAAGACCGTCGCGACAAGCTCGCGCTGATGATCGAAAATCGGCTCCGAGATCGGCAGGACACAGCGGATCGCCTCCCGCCTCGGCCATCCCCGGCGGAGCGCGTGGCCGGCAAATACCTCGATTGAAGACGGATATCCGTGAATGGCGTCGACCCGATAGCGGTCGGCCAGCGCCAGATAGGCGTCCATGACGTCTTCGGTCAGGTGGAACGGCGAGAACCGCAATTCCCTCAGGGCCGGATCCCAGTCCCAGGGGACATCGCCGAGCTGGGGTAGCTGCACACCGCGGAGCACGCCCCGGATGCTGCGCGGGCCGAAGCCGGCCCGCGACCAGATATGGGTCACGAAGGCCCATTCGCGCACGCTGCGGTCGCGGTCCAGGTAGAAGGAGAGCGGTTCGCCCGAGCTGCCGCTCGTGCTGACGGGGTCCGCGTCGGCAGGCGGCACGCACATCATTGCGGCGCCGTGCGCCCGGACCGTTTCCTTCTCCAGCACGGGCAGGTCGGCAAGGATCCGCAGGAGGTCATCCCGCGGCGCGGCGGAAATGACCGTCGCGGCCGGCAGCTGCGGCCGGTAGAAATCGGCTCTGGCGGCGCATCGCGCCAGCAGGGTGCGCAGCCGGCGGGCCTGGAACTCGGCAGCGTAGTCCGGATCCCTTTCCGTTCGCGCGATGATGGACTGCCATTCCCGATATTGCCTGCCCATGAGCATCGAAGCGGGCGCCAGGCTGAGGACCTGGCCGGCGGACCGGCGAAGCCAGGAAGGACTGCGGGAATAGGCGCCTCGCGCAATATCGGCAAGCTTCATGGCCGTCTCGCGCAGCTGCGGGTCCGGCAGGCAGGTCCAGGGCATGGGTCGGTCCTGGAAGGCGCAGCGGGCATATATGGTTCTTTCTCTCTGCCGACCGGGAGGCGTGACAGGCCCGCAACCGACTCCCGTCGCGGCGCAGGCCGCTCCGAAGCGGCCGCAACAGGCAGGATAACAGGATGCGGTGCCGAAGTGCCTCCTGCCGAAGGCGGAGGTCCGGCCGTGCGAATTCCCCCTGGAATGGCGGGACGAGGCAGTCGGTCAGGCGGCCTTGCGCAGGGCAAGTGCCTGCCAGACATCCAGCAGCGCAGCGACCAGGCGGTCCATCGCCGCGTCGCCGTGCATCGGCCCGGGCGTAATGCGCAGCCGTTCCGTACCGCGCGGCACCGTCGGATAGTTGATCGGCTGGATATAGATGCCGTGGACCTGCATCAGCAGGTCGCTGGCAGTCTTCACCAGCGCCGCATCGCCGACCAGCACCGGTACGATATGGCTGTCGCCCGGCAGCACTGGCAGGCCGGCTTCCGCGAGCCGCGCCTTCAACGCTGCCGCGGCCCGTTGCTGGCCCGATCGCTCCGCCTCGCTGCGGCGCAGATGTTTCACGCTGGCCAGGGCACCGGCGGCGACTGCGGGCGGCAGGGCCGTCGTGAAGATGAAGCCGGGCGCAAAGGAACGCACGCTGTCCACCAGGCTGGCCGAGGCGGCCATATAGCCGCCATGCACGCCAAAGGCCTTGGCCAGGGTGCCCTCGATCACGTCGACCCGGTCCATCACCCCCTGCGCCGCCGCGACGCCGGCCCCCTGCGGCCCGTACATGCCGACGGCATGGACCTCGTCCAGGTAGGTAAAGGCGCCATAGCGCGCCGCCAGATCGCAGAGGCCCGCCACCGGCGCGATATCGCCATCCATCGAATAGACGGATTCGAACACCAGCAGCTTCGGGCGCGCCGGGTCGGCGGCCGCCAGAAGCGATTCCAGATGTGCCAGGTCGTTGTGCCGGAAGATCCGCTTCTCCGCCCCGGAATGCCGGATGCCGGCGATCATCGACGCATGGTTCAAGGCATCCGAGAAGATCAGGCAGTTCGGCAGCAGGCCCGCGATGGTCGCGATCGCCGCATCGTTGGCGACATAGCCCGAGGTGAAGACCAGGGCCGCTTCCTTGCCATGCAGGTCGGCCAGCTCGCGCTCGAGCAGAACCATCGGATGATGGGTTCCGGCGATGTTGCGCGTGCCGCCGGCGCCGGCGCCGAAGCGGTCGATCGCGGCCTTCATCGCGTCGCGCACGGCCGGGTGTTGGCCCATGCCGAGATAGTCGTTGGAGCACCAGACAGTGATCTCGCGCGCCGTGCCGTCCGGTGCATGGGCCAGGGCATACGGATAGCGCCCGACCTGCCGTTCCAGGTCGGCAAAGACCCGGTAGCGGTTCTCCGCCTTCAGGCCGGCGATCGCCTCGGCAAAGCAGCGTTCATAATCCATCGTGGCGAGCCCCGGGTCGTTTCGCCGTCCAGGCAGTTCCGGTGCGCTGGCACATCGTTCAGCCGATGCGTTGCACGATCCGTCTCTTCTCCTTCTAATAAAGGGGAACAAACATCAAAAAAAGTGCCCTCGGTGTCGCATCCGGCAGGAATCCGACAGGGCCACCGGGGGGAGGTCCAGCGATCGGGTCAGGACGGTTCATGTCACTGGGAGATCTCGGCCAGCTCAACGTGCTTGTGGTGGACGACAACCGCCAGATGCGGAATGTCGTGCGGGCGATCCTTCGTGGCCTGGGCGTGGGCGCTGTCCTGGAAGCGGAAACCGTGACCGAGGCCTTCTTCAATGTCCGCCGGCGCAACGTGGACATCATCATCTGCGACTGGGCGCTGAATCCCGGCTCCGGCATCGATTTCGTGCAGCGGCTGCGGCGGGACGAGAACAGCCCGAACCCCTACCTGCCGGTGATCATGATGAGCGCCTATGCCGACCGGACCCGGATCGAGCAGGCCCGCGACGGCGGCGTGACCGAGTTCCTGGTCAAGCCGATCACGATCAGCGCGGTGATGGCGAAATTCGTCGAGATCATCGACCGGCCGCGGCCCTTCGTGCGGTGCGAGAGCTATTTCGGGCCGGAACGCCGGCGTCGCAGCGACCCGAACTATGCCGGGCCGGAACGGCGTGGCGTCGCGGGCGGGACGCCGGAACCGGCCGGGCCGTCCGAAGGCGACGACGAGGATACGGGCGAGACCGTCCTGATCTGAGCGACGGCCGCGATCGCGCCGTCGCAGCGCTATTTCAGCTTGCGGCGCACCAGTTCTTCCAGTTCCTGGACCAGCGCCGCGCCGATCGCGCCGCCATCGCCGGAGACCTTGCCCCGCAGGATTGCCGACAGGGCATCGACATGGGCACTGACGATCGCCAGGTCGGGCCGCTGGTCGCGGTCCGTCTGTCCCTCGATATAGTGGCAGAGATGCTTGGCCACCTGGGTCACCAGCGGATAGCCGAAGGTCGCACCCTGGCCCTTCATGTCGTGGGCGGTCTGGAACAGCTCGTCCACGCGGCGGCGGGACTGCTCCGGGTCGTCGCGCAACGCCGCGAAACGGGCCTGCAGCTCCGCCAGGTCCTTCAGCGCCCAGTCCAGGTAGCTTTCGGCGAGTTCCGCGACCGCGGCCTCCGCCTTGGCGATCCGGTCCGGGTCGACGCCACCGCTGCCAACCTTCATCTTCAACAAGTTGGGCGGGTGGATGATCTCCACCTTGCCGCTATTCTGCGGGTTCGACGCCATGGACCTCCTGCCTTTCGCGGCGGACTTGCCGTCCGGGCCCTCCCGGTTCCGCAGCATAGTGTAGCAGATACCGCAGATGGCGGCGGGGCGAAGGGCTGCGATGGCGCCGCCCATGGCGCGGCGCCGGCACGGTCGTTCATGGAGACTAGGGAACGGGCTGCTATGTGGGGGCCAGGGGCGCCGCCGCTATCCCGCCGGAGAGAGGATCGGATCGTTCATGACCACCCTGCTGTACGCGCACGATGACTGTCTGGAGCATCTGCCCGGAAAGGGCCATCCGGAGCGCCCGGAACGTCTTCGGGCGGTCCTCGCCGCGCTGGACGGCCCGGGCTTCGAGGGGTTGCTGCGCCGCGAGGCGCCGCTGGCGGAGCTCGCCCAGCTGTCGCGCGTCCATCCGGAAGCCTTCGTGCGCCAGATCCTGGACGCCGTGCCCGTGGAAGGGCAGGTGGCGATCGACATGGATACCGCGATGTCGCCCGGCTCCGGCCGGGCCGCCCTGCGCGCAGCCGGTGCCGTCTGCGCAGCCGTCGACGCGGTGCTCCGGGGCGAGGCACAGAACGCATTCTGTGCCGTTCGCCCGCCGGGCCATCATGCCGAGCCGCACCGATCGATGGGCTTCTGCCTGTTCAACAACATCGCCATCGGCGCCCAGCAGGCCCGCGCCGTCTGGGGGCTGAAGCGGGTGGCGGTGGTGGATTTCGACGTGCATCACGGCAATGGCACCCAGGCCGCATTCGCCGACGATCCGGACCTGTTCTATGCCTCGACCCATCAATGGCCGCTCTACCCGGGCACCGGCCGGCCGGACGAGCGCGGTTGCAACGGCAATATCCTGAACGCCGTGCTGCCGCCCGGCGCCGGGTCGGAGCGGTTTCGCGCCGCGATGCGCGACCAGGTGCTGCCGGCGCTCGACAGTTTTGCGCCCGAACTGGTGATGATTTCCGCCGGCTTCGATGGCCATGTCGGCGACCCGCTGGCGGAACTGGAACTGGAGGACGCGGATTACGGCTGGGCCACGTCGGAACTCTGCGCCCTGGCGCGCCGGCATTCCGGCGGCCGGCTGGTTTCGGTTCTCGAAGGCGGCTACAGCCTGGCGGCACTGGAGAGCGCGGCGCGGGAGCATGTCGCGGCCCTGCTTCACGCACCGGCGGCAGGCTGATCCCCACTGCAACGGGATCGGCCGCGGCCGGTTGCGCCGGGGCGGCGGCATCGCCAAACTGCGCCGCCGCGCGGCCGCGGCGGCTTGTGTGATCAGCACATGGAAGGCAGACAGGATGCAGGATCGGAATCAGAGGCCGGGGGCCGGCCGGAACCCGGCGGCGGCGCTGGCCGCGGCGCTCTTGGCCGGTGGCATGGTTCTGGGCATGGCGATGCAGCCGGCGATGGCGGCGGATCCGGGACCCATCACCGCCGTCGACGAAAACAGCCCCAAGACCGTGGAGTTCGACTGTGCCGGCATGAAGCACAAGATCGGGCTGGAACTGCGGGCCGATGTGGCGGAGGACTATTACATCCAGGCGGCGGGGCCGGAGGTCATGATACCGGTGACCTGCGCCACGGCGACCGTCGGCCTGTCCGCCGACAAGGCCACGATCTCCTGCAACAAGCAGGTGAAGGGGAGCGAACCCATGACCACGGTCGACGGCGTCGACCTTGCCGATGCCCTGGCGAAGGCGATCGGGGCGGCAAGCTGCCGCCGGGTGCGTTGAGCCTGGCGCGGCAGGCCGCAGGTGGCTGACAGGGGGCGGCGCAGGATGACCGACGATGCGGACCCGAAGGCAGGCGCGGCGCCCAAGGCAGGCGCGGACCTGGGCGAGGCCCTGCCGGACGATATCGCCGCGATGAGCTTCGAACAGGCCCTGGCCGAACTGGACCGGATCGTCGGCCGGCTGGAGGCCGGCGATGTGGAACTGGAGGAAAGCATCGCCATCTATGCCCGCGGCATGCATCTGCGGCGCCATTGCGAGGGGCGCCTGAAGGCGGCCGAGGAACGGATCGAGCGGGTCCGGCTCGGGCCCGACGGCATCCCCGCCGGCACCGAACCGTTCGACCAGCAGGGCTGACCGGCATGGCGGAGGTGAGCCGCACCTTCCTGCCGGCCCTGGAGGCGCTCGCAGCCGAGGTGGAGGCGCGCCTGGAACAGGTGTTGCCGCAGCCTGACGGGCCGGAGCATCGCCTTCTGGAGGCCATGCGCTATGCCGTCCTGGGCGGCGGCAAGCGGCTGCGCCCCTTCCTGACCGTCGCCACCGCCGACATGTTCGGCGTGCCCCGGCAACGCTCGCTGCAGGCCGCGGCGGCGGTGGAGCTGCTGCACAGCTATTCGCTGGTCCATGACGACCTGCCGGCCATGGACGACGATGCGTTGCGTCGGGGCCGGCCGACGGTGCACATGGCGTTCGACGAGGCGACCGCGATCCTGACCGGCGACGCCCTGCTGACCCTGGCGTTCGAGACCCTTGCCGATCCGGTGCTGCACCCCGAGGGCCGGGTCCGGGTGGAGGTGATGCAGGCGCTGGCCCAGGCCGGCGGGCCGCAGGGCATGGTGGCCGGGCAGGCCATCGACCTGGCGATCTCGCACCACGATGCCGACCTGGCGGCGATCACCCGCCTGCAGCAGATGAAGACCGGCGCCCTGATCGGCTTCTGCTGCACCGCGGCCGCCCTGCTGGGGGCCGCGAAGGAAGACGAGCGCCTGGCATTGCGGGCCTATACCCACGATCTGGGCCTGGCCTTCCAGATCACCGACGACGTGCTGGACGTGACGGGCGATGCCGCGCGGATCGGCAAGAGCCCGGGCAAGGACGAGGCGGCGGGAAAGGCGACCTTCGTCGCGCTTCTGGGGCTGGACCAGGCCCGCCGGCAGGCCGCCATGCTGGCGGACCAGGCAGGCCAGCACCTTGAAATATTTGGCCAAAGAGCGAAACTGCTGCGCGACTTGGCGGCATTCGCGGTCCACCGCGAATTCTGACCGCGCCCTCTGCGCGGGCCGGCCGGCGGGTGCCGGCGGCCTGGACGCCGACGGGCGCGGGACCATATGGCGTCGCACGGCCGGTCGTCGCGGACCGTGCCGGCGAAGCCGGTTCAGCGGGCGCAGGCGAGAGGTGGGGCAGGAAGGGAACCGCCGGCGGAGCGGTGCCGCGATTAACGCTGCGTGGGCGGCGAATGGAGACATGAGATGGCCGATACCGGCAAGCCTGCCGCTCCCAAGCCTGCCGGCGCCGAACCTGCCGGGGCCGATCCAGGCGCGGCTGTTCCGGGACCCGCGGATGGCGGGCCGCGCGATCCCGCGGGGCAGGCGGGCTATATCAGCAACAGAACGCCGCTGCTCGACCGGGTGCGGCTGCCCGCGGACAGCCGTGGCCTCGACCTGGAGCAGCTGCGCCAGCTGGCGGACGAATTGCGGCGGGAGACCATCGACGCCGTCTCCAATACCGGCGGCCATCTGGGCGCCGGCCTGGGGGTGGTGGAGCTGACGGTCGCCCTGCACCATGTCTTCCGCACGCCGCAGGACCGGCTGATCTGGGATGTCGGCCACCAGGCCTATCCGCACAAGATTCTCACGGGGCGCCGCGATCGCATCCGCACCTTGCGCCAGGGTGGCGGCCTGAGCGGCTTCACCCGCCGGTCGGAAAGCGACTACGACCCGTTCGGCGCGGCGCATTCCTCCACGTCGATTTCCGCCGGCCTGGGCATGGCGGTGGCGCGCGACCTGAAGGGCGAAAAGAACAACGTGGTCTGCGTGATCGGCGACGGCGCGATGTCGGCCGGCATGGCCTACGAGGCGATGAACAACGCCGGATCGATGGACAGCCGCCTGATCGTGGTGCTGAACGACAACGACATGTCGATCGCGCCGCCGGTCGGCGCGATGAGCGCCTATCTGTCGCGGCTCCTGTCGTCGCGGTCCTACCTGAACCTGCGGCAGCTCGCCAAGCAGATCGCCAAGGCGCTGTCCCGCCGGGTGGAGGAGACCGCCCACCGGGCGGAGGAATATGCCCGCGGCATGGTCACCGGCGGCACCCTGTTCGAGGAGCTGGGCTTCTACTATGTCGGGCCGCTTGACGGCCACAACCTGGAACACCTGCTGCCGGTGCTGCGCAACGCGCGCGACGCCCCGGGCCACAAGCCGATCCTGATCCACGTCGTCACCCAGAAGGGCAAGGGCTATGCGCCGGCCGAGGCGGCGAGCGACAAGTATCACGGCGTTTCCAAGTTCGACGTCGTCACCGGCACCCAGGCCAAGGCGCCGCCGAAGGCGCCGTCCTATACCGGGGTCTTCGCCGATGCGCTGATCGGCCTGGCGGAAAAGGACGACCGGATCTGCGCGATCACCGCCGCGATGCCCTCGGGCACCGGCGTCGACAAGTTCGCGGCCCGCTTCCCGGACCGCGCCTTCGACGTCGGCATTGCCGAGCAGCATGGCGTCACCTTCGCCGCCGGCCTGGCGGCGGAGGGCATGCGGCCCTTCGCGGCGATCTATTCCACCTTCCTGCAGCGCGCCTACGACCAGGTCGTGCACGACGTGGCGATCCAGTCCCTGCCGGTGCGCTTTGCGATCGACCGGGCCGGGCTGGTCGGCGCGGACGGCGCCACCCATGCCGGCAGCTTCGACATCACCTATCTGGCCAGCCTGCCGGGCTTCGTGGTGATGGCGGCCGCCGACGAGGCCGAGCTGACCCTGATGACCGCGACCGCGGCCGCCATCGACGACCGGCCCAGCGCCTTCCGCTATCCGCGCGGCGAAGGCACCGGGGTGCCGATCCCGGCCGACCCGCAGCCGCTGGCCCTGGGGCGGGGCCGCATCCTGCGGGAAGGCACGACGGTGGCGATCCTGTCGTTCGGCGGCCGCCTGGCCGAGGCCCTGCGGGCCGCCGAGGACCTGGCCGCGCGGGGCCTGGGCACCACGGTCGCCGATGCCCGGTTCTGCAAGCCGCTGGACGAGGACCTGGTGCGCCGGCTGGCCCGGTCGCACGAGGTGCTGATCACCGTGGAGGAGGGCGCGATCGGCGGCTTCGCCAGCCATGTGATGCATTTCCTCGCCCGCGAGGGCCTGCTGGAAAGCGGGCTGAAGGTCCGGCCGCTGGTGCTGCCCGACCGTTTCCTCGACCATGACAAGCCGGAGCGCCAGTACGAATTGGCCGGCCTGACCGCGCCGCATATGGTGCAGACCGCCCTGCAGGCGCTGGGGCGCAGCCTGGAGCAGCCGGCCAGGGCCTGACAAGGCGACAGGGCCTGACAAAGCGACAAGGGCCTGACAAAGCGACAGGGGCCTGACAAAGCGACAGGGCCTGACAAAGCGGCCGGGCTGCTGTAAACGGGCGGCCCGTCCGGGCGGCTGGCAGGTGCCGGCCCCGGATCCGGCCCCCCGGTGGCAGCGACGCCGGGCCATCTGTCGAGGCTGTCATGGTCGATCGAGCCGCTGCGCCGCTGGCGGCCCCCCGGAAAGACCTGCCACTGGGGAGCGGCGGCCCCCTGGCGGACCCGCGTGGCCCCTGGCTGCGCGAGATCGCGGCAACCTGGTCGCTGGGCCTGCCGCTGGCGCTGAGCCAGCTGGCCTGGATCGGGCTGACCGTGACCGACGTCCTGGTGCTCGGCTGGTACAGCCCCACGGCGCTGGCCGCCGGCGGTCTGGGCGCCAACTATTTCTTCCTGCCGTATATCTTCGGGCTTGGCGTTCTTGCCGCCGTGTCTCCGATCGTCGCCCAGCGCCTGGGCCAGGGCGGCGCGGGCCAGCTGCGCAGCGTGCGCCGGGCCGTCCGGCAGGGCCTGTGGGTCGCCATCGCGCTGGCGGTGCCGGCGACCCTGTTCTGCCTGGCCGCCGGCCCGGCCTTTCGCGCCATGGGGCAGGATCCCGCCATCGGGGCCGAGGCGACGCGCTATATCCATGCTGCCATGCCGGGCCTGCTGCCGGCCTTCGGCATTGCCGCCCTGCGCGGTTTCATGTCGTCGCTGAGCCGCGGCCGGCCGGTGCTGCTGGTCTCGCTGGGGGCGCTGCCGGTCAACCTGGTGCTGGACTATGCCCTGGTCTTCGGCGCCTGGGGTTTGCCCGAGCTGGGCGTGGTCGGCGCCGGGCTGACCTCCGCAGCCGTCGAGGTCGCCATGCTGGCGGCCCTCATCGGCCTGGTCGTGACCGACCGGCAGTTCCGGCGCTATGCCATATTCGGGCGGTTCTGGCGCAGCGACTGGGCGATGTTCCGGCAGGTCCTGGCGGTCGGCTGCCCGATCGGCGTCACCCTCCTGCTGGAGGTCGGGGTGTTCTCCGCCGGCGCCTTCCTGATGGGCTTCTTCGGCACGACCGCCCTGGCGGCCCATCAGATCGCCATCCAATGCGCCGCGGTGACCTTCATGATTCCCTTCGGCCTGTCGCAGGCGACGACCGTGCGGGTGGGCCTGTCCGCCGGGCGGCGCGACGGTGCCGGGGCGCTGCGGGCGGGGCTGGTGGGCACCTTCTCGGCGCTGATCGTGATGGCGGGGGCGGCCTGCCTGTTCTGGGTCCTGGGGCCGCAGATCGCCGCCCTGTTCGTCGACCTGTCGGCGCCCGGCGCGCGCGAGGTGGCGAGCCTGGCCGCCGGCTATCTGGCGATCGCCGCCGTCTTCCAGCTGGTCGATGGCGCCCAGGTCGCGGCCAACGGCGCCCTGCGGGGGTTGAAGGACACCCAGGTGCCGATGGCGATCGTGGCGGTCGGCTACTGGCTGGTCGCCTTTCCGCTGGCCCTGCTGCTGGGGTTCGAGCTGGGCTGGCGCGGCGAGGGGCTGTGGTGGGCCCTGGCGGTCGGGCTCGCCTTCGCCGCCGTGACCCTGACGGCACGCTTCCTGGTCCGGCTGCGCCGCTTCGGCCGGCAATGGGCGGCCGAGACGGGCGGGCCATGACCGGGTCCGGGTCGGCGAAGCGGCGGCTCGACCAGGCCCTGGTCGAGCGCGGCCTGGTGGAGAGCCGGGCGCGGGCGCAGGCGCTCGTCATGGCCGGGCTGGTGTTTTCCGGCGAACGCCGGCTGGACAAGCCGGGCATGCCGGTGGCGCCGGACATGCCGCTGACCCTGCGCGGCCAGGACCATCCCTGGGTCAGCCGCGGCGGGTTGAAGCTGGCCCATGCGCTGGCGGCGTTCGGCATCGATCCGGCGGGGCGCATCTGCCTGGACATCGGCGCCTCCACCGGCGGCTTCACCGATGTCCTGCTGGCCCATGGCGCCGCCCGCGTCTATGCCGTCGATGTCGGCCGCGGCCAGCTGGCCTGGAAACTGCGGGAGGACGACCGGGTCGTGGTGCTGGAAGGCACGAACGCGCGCCACCTGACGGCGGAGCAGGTGCCGGAAGCGATAGGCCTGCTGGTCTGCGATGCCAGCTTCATCGGGCTGCGCACCCTGCTGCCGGCGCCGCTGTCGCTGGTTGCGCCGGGCGGAGAGCTGGCGGTCCTGGTGAAGCCGCAGTTCGAAGCCGGGCGGGAGCGGGTGGGCAAGGGCGGGGTGGTGCGCGACCCCGCCGTGCACGAGGAGGTCTGCGCCGCCATCGCCGCCTGGGTGGCGGAACAGCCGGGCTGGTCTGTGCGCGGCCTGGTGCCGAGCCCGATCACCGGGCCGCAGGGCAATGTGGAGTTCCTGCTCCATGCCAGGAAGACCTAGACTTGGCAGCTTGCTGCAAAAACGCCACCTCTGGGCGCCTCGTTCATGATCGACCGGATCGGCCGCAGCGGGTGACACGTTGGCACCCGCGCCTGACAACTCACATACGAGAAATGCTCGGCTGGACGTTCATGCTGACGGTGGCGGCCTGCAACTTGGTGAAGTTCATCAATCTGGCAGGAGGCGCCTAACCATGCTTGGAGCATGTCCGTAAAGCACAGACGTCCGGGAAATCCGGAATGACCGGCCGCCACCCCGCGTCAACCGTTCGAGCACGAGTCAATGGCCGGGAATCCGCAACCGGCAAGCGCGCTTATCAGCAGAGTGTTAGAGCGGAGTTCGTTCGGCGAAATGCATAAGCACGCCCTCGGTGTCGCGCCGGTCCATGAAGGCAATCAGCCCACCCCGTCCGCCCGGGCGGCCGACGGGATCGATCATCTTGATGCCAGCCGCGGTCACCTGGGCAATGGCATTGGCAATGTCCGGCGTCTTGAAGCAGATGTGCAGCAGACCCTCGCCCTTCTTCTCGAGGAAGCGGGCGATGGCGCCTTGATCCTGCCCAACCGTCCCGGGCACGCTACCGAGCGGCACCCGCACATTTGCCTGGCCGAGCGGTTGCATGATCTCAAGCTCGAAATCGCCCACCGTCACGAACAGTGCGATCAAGCCCGAGCCAATTGCAGCGATCGGCGGACGCACATGGGTCTTGGAGCCATACTTGTCGTTGGAGGTGGTCTCGACCGGGATCAGAACTTCGGAATCGATCTGCGTGCATTCGACCGGATAGCCCATCTGATCGACGTAGAGATGGCGTGCCTGGTCGTGGCTATGGGCGGCGACGCCCAGATGATCGACGCGCTCGATAAATGCGTCGCCGGCACGGGCGGGAAATTTCAGCCCCGCGCCCTGCTCAACGAACTGCAGCGGGATGCCGACTGTCGACTGCGGCTCCGCCCACAGCGCCTGTCGGCCGTCTGTGCCGGGCGGCTGGTCGGCGGCCAGCCGGACGCCGATCTGCGCCAGATGCTGGCGTGCAGCCTCGAGCGATTTAACGCGGATCGCCAGGTGGTTGACGCCCGGCCGTCCCAACGCGTGCTCCGGTCCCTCGGTCGGCGCCACGCGCAGCACGGTGCCGCCCGCCTGGATGCCGAAGCCCTGGCGGCGTCCGTCCGGACCATCGGCCATGGGCAAGCGCAGCTTGTTGGCGAACAGATCATAGGCGCTGTCGAGATCCTTCATTGCGATCCCGACATGCTCGATCTGCCCGATGGCGCTTTCAATTTCCCGCATTTGCGTTGTCTCCCTGAGAAGCGATTGGCGGTACGGGTCAGGCGGACCGTCTAGCAAAACGATGGTGGTCGCTTGGCGAGAAACGCGCTGGCGCCCTCCTTCAAGTCCTCGCCCAGAAAGTTGTCGAGCCGGAGCTGGCGCAGAGATGCGTCCTCCCATGCCAGCCGGTTCAATGCCGCTGCCACCATCGTCTTGGCGCCACTTTGCGACGAGCGCGCGCGCTGGCACAGCGTGGCCACGTATCTATCCACCGCCGCGTCGAAGTCTTCCGCCGCATGCAGCTGATCCAGCAAGCCGATGGCATAGGCTTCCACCGCACCGAACTGCCTCCCGCTGAACAGCAGATCCTTGGCGCGGCCGGGACCCACCAATTGCACGAGCCGCAGCGTCGAGCTGAATCCGTAAAGCGCACCCAGCTTGGCGGGAGGAATGGCGAAGCGGCTGGCGCTGCTGGCGATGCGGACGTCGCACGCCATCGCCAGTTCGATGCCGCCGCCCATGCAGTCGCCGCGAATGGCCGCCACCATCGGCTTTGCGCAATCGGTCATCGCCACGGTCGCTGCTTCGATCATGTCCATGAAGCTGCCGGCCAGTTCCTCGGAGGCGGCATGTGCCACCAGTTCAGAAATATCGGCGCCGGCGGAGAATGCATTCGCGTGCGCGCCCTGGAGGACGATCACGCGTACCTCATGCGCCCGGCCTGCCTGGGCGACCAGCGACGACAGTTCGCGCCACATCGACAGCGACATGGCATTCCGCTTGTCCGGCCGGTCGATCACTAGGCGGGCGACTGCCCCTTCCAGATGAAGATTCAAATCAGCCATGGCATTCCCCGTGCGGGTGGCGAGCGTAGCCAGCGCTTGTTCCGACTGTTAATATACCTAGATAACGGTATTGTATGCAATCTTCTAAGATTCGTATTACATCCCGAGAGTCATCGAAAGGCTGTTCTCATGGAAATGCAGGGGGCCGTTGCCATCGTCACAGGCGGTGCGACCGGCCTGGGCGCGGCCTGCGCCAAGCGGCTGGCGGGCCTGGGCTGCAACGTGATCGTCAACTATTCGAAGAGTGCGGTGGAAGCGGCCGAAACTGTTGCGCGGTGTCAGGCTCTCGGCGCGCAGGCGGTGGCGGTGCAAGCCGACGTCGCCGACGACGCCGCCTGCCGGCAGGTCGCGCAGGCGGCGCTCGATTGTTGGGGCCGTATCGATGCGCTGATCAACAATGCCGGCACTACCAAATTCGTGCCGACCACCGATCTCGAAGGACTTGACGCGGAAGATTTCCAGCGCGTCTTCGCCGTCAACGTCATCGGCGCCTACCAGATGGTAAGGGCGGTGGCGCCGACCATGCGCAAGCAGGGACGCGGCTCCGTCGTCAACATCTCTTCCATCGCAAGCATCATGGGCGTGGGGTCGTCCTACGCTTACATGGCCTCGAAAGGCGGGATCAATGCGATAACCCTGGGCCTGGCTCGGGCGCTGGGGCCGGAAATCCGGGTCAACGCCGTCGTACCCGGCCTGTTCGAGAGCCGCTGGCCGCGCCAGGGCCTGGGGGACGAACGCTACGAGGCGCAGCTCAAACGCTATCGCGAGGGCAATCCGCTCAAGCAAGTGCCCAGCGCGGACGACATGGCCGAGGTCGTGCTGTGGTTCGTCACCGGCGGCGCGCCCGTCACCGGCGAGATCCTGGTGGCCGATTCGGGCTCCCGTTTCGGCGCGCCGACGCGACGTCACGACCGATGAGCCGGTTGTATTGGTGCCTGAATGCGTATAGTGGACGACAACTTCAGCAGTGAGCCCCGATCGGCCTTGGCAAAGAACACGAAAATATCCACATCTCCTGGCAAGCCGGCGCCAAGGCGAAATTCGCAAATCGACATCGTTGCCGCGCTGGAGCACGACATTGTCAGTGGCCTGATCAAGCCCAACCAGCGGTTGGACGAGCGCGAGCTGGCGCAGCGCTTCCAGGTCTCTCGCACCCCGGTACGGGAGGCGCTCAACCGGCTTGTATCTTCAGGCATCGTGGAATACCGGCCGCGCCAGGGCATGTTCGCCAGCGCCATGACGATGTCCCATTTCCTCCACATGTACGAGGTCATGGCCCATCTGGAGGCGCTGTGCGCCAATCTTTGCGCTCGTCGCATGGTCAGGAGCGACCGGCAGGCCCTGAGCGAACTCCACGCCAGCGCCAACGCGATCGTGGAGACGCACGACGGTGCGGCTTATTCCCGCTATAATCTCGCGTTTCACGACCTGCTCTATCGTGGGGCCCGCAATCCGGTGCTTGAGGAACAGGTGCGCGCCATGAGGCGACGTCTGGAACCCTATCGCAGCTACAGTTTCGAACTGCCCAACCGCGCCCGCGAGTCCTACGCGGAACATTCTCAGATCATTGACTTCATCATGCGCGGCGAAGGCGACGCAGCCGAACGCAACATGCGCAACCACATGGATATTCGACGCGAGAATTTCTCCGATTTGCTCGTCATGCTGAGCGACGTGCTGCTGGACGGCTGAGCTCATTCGGCGGCCGACGTCCCCAATCCGTATTCCATCATGATCGCCTGGGAGTGCTGTCCCAGTAGCGGCGCGGGCCGGCGGATGGAGTTTGGCGTGTCGCTGAGCTTGCTGACGCTACCCAGGAGGTTCAGCACGCCCGCCGTCGGATGCTCGATCTGCTGGATCATATCGCGCGCCTGAACCTGCGGGTCGGCATAGGTTTCGTCGTGATTCAGCACGGGGCCGGCGGGAATGCCGGCGGCTTCCAGTGCCGCGAGCCAATCGTCGCGACCGTTCTTGATCATGCGCTCCTGGATCAGCGATGCCAGGGCATGGCTGTTGCGCACACGTGCGGGATTGTCGATGAATCGCGCATCGTGCACCAGTTCTGGCGCCTGCAGAACTTCGCAGAATTTCTTCCACAGGTTCTGCGGACCAGCACCCACCACCAGCCAGCCGTCCGACGCCTGAAATGCCTGGTAGGGCGCGCTGCCGCGATGCTTTTCCCCCAGAGCCTTGGGTCGTTCGCCCGTGGCGAAATACGAAGCCGCTTCATAAACGCCCAACGCAATTGCTGCTTCGAGCAATGACAGATCGACATGCTGTCCCCGCCCCGTAACGTGGCGCGCCTGCAGCGCCGTCAGCACACCGATTGAGCCGAACATGCCTGCACAGATATCCGAGATGGGAACCGGCAGGCGCCGGGGATTACCGGCATCGTCGGCGTTTATCGACATCAGCCCCGACATGCTCTGCGCTATCAGGTCGAATCCGCCGCGATCGCGGTACGGCCCGGTGCCGCCGAAACCGGAGATCGAGCAGTACACCAGCCTGGGATTAAGCTGCGACAATTCCGCGTAGCCCAGGCCCAGTTTGTCACAGACTCCGGGGCGGAAATTCTCGACGAACACGTCGGCGGTCTCCACGAGTCGTCGCACCGCCGCCGCGCCCTCCACGGACTTCAGGTCAAGACAAAGACTGCGCTTGTTGCGATTCAGAAGCATGAAGGCGGCGCTCTCGCGCCCGGTGAAGGGGGCGATGCGGCGCATCTCGTCGCCGACGCCGGGCCGTTCAATCTTGATCACGTCCGCGCCGGCATCGCCCAGCAGCATGGTGCAGTAGGGACCCGACAGAAACGTTGTCAGGTCGACCACCACAATGCCTTCGAGACCACCACCCATCTCAACTCTCCCTTGATTGACCGTTCATGTTCGTGTTTCTCCCACTGCGCGCTATCCGCCGACCATCAACCCCGGGAACCAGGTGATCAGGCCAGGCACCAACGAAAAAAGCACGATGGCCAACACCAACAGAATCACGAACGGAACTGAGCCGAGCAGGATCTGTCGCAATGGAATGTCGGGCGCGATTCCCTGAATGACGAACAGATTGACGCCAACAGGCGGCGTTATCAGGCCGATCTCCATCAGGATGGTCATGACCACGCCGAACCAGACAAGGTCGAAGTTGTAGGTTTCGAGCGACGGCTGGATGAGCGGCATCACCACGAGGATCAAAGCCACCGGCGGTAGAAAGCAGCCTGCGATCAGCAGGAAGACCATCACCAGGCCCATGAATACCCAGCGGTGCAGGCCAGCGGCACTCATCATCTCGCCAAAGGACTGGGTCACGTAAAGCAGCGACAGCGTGTAGGCGAAGAGTCCGGAAGCGGCAATGATCAGCAGGAGCATTGCTGAATCGCGCATCGCCTCGCGGCCCACATCGCGCCAGAGTGCCAGACCAGGTCGATAGATCACGAGCACCAGCACCACCGCCAATAGGGCAGCGACGGCCGCTCCTTCCGATGGCGTAGCAATGCCGCCATAAAGAGCCACCAAAACCATTGCGATGAGCATTAGGAAAGGCAGCACGCGCAGGCTTGCGGCCGCGCGAGTTGACGCATGTGCTGGAGCGACCGGGAAATCGGTCGCCAATGGAGTGGCGTCGTCAACGCGGCCACGCGAGGCGTAGATCGCATAAGCGGAGAACGCCACCACAATAATCAGGCCGGGCACAATTCCGGCCACGAAGAGTTTGCCGATCGAGGTGCCGGTCGATATGCCGTAAATAATCATCGTAACCGACGGCGGAATCAGGATGCCGAGAGTGCCGCCAGCGCAGATTGACCCCGCCGCCAGCCAAGGGGGCACACCGCGGGCGCGCATTTCTGGAATGCCCGAGCGACCGATGGCAGCGGCGGTAGCCGGGCTGGAACCGCAGATGGCCGAGAACAGGGCGCAGGCCGCGATATTGGCAACCACCAGCCCGCCGGGAATCCATCCAAGCCAGCGCTGTGCGGCATCGTTGAGGTCGGAAGAGGCGCGCGACGCTCCCACCACGCTGCCCAGCAGCACGAACATCGGCAGCGCCAGCAAAGCGAACCCGTTGACCTCTTCGAACATGACGCGCGGTACGGCGACGAGGCTTGCGGGTCCGGCAAAGATCAGCAGAAAGACTATCGAAATTGCTGCGAGCCCGTAAGAGATCGGCACGCCCACCAAGAGTACGAGGGTGGTTGCGCCCAAAATGAGGACGCCAAGTTCAAGCTCGCTCACTGCCTGTCTTCCCCTCCAAGCCTGCTTATGGCATCCGAAATCTCGGCCAGCATCTGCAGGCAGGCGAGAGCCAGGCCCAGAGGCATGGAAGCATAAACAGGCCACAACAGCGGCCCCCAAAGACTGGTGCTGCGCAGATTGGAATGCATGGCCTCCAGGGTCCGGCCCAAACCGCTCCACACCAGGTAGGCGGCAGTGGCCAGCATCACCAGCAGCACCGCCACCCGCAGCCATTGGCCCTTGCGGGCCGGCAGCAAGGCGCTCAGCAGATCGATTGCCACATCGCCCCGCGAGAGCACCGCATAGGGCGTCCCGAGGAAAAAGGCGCCAATGGTCAGGTAGATGGCCAGTTCCAGGTGCCAGACGATCGGCTCGCCCAGCAGACGAACGATGATCATGTGGTTCAGAACCAGAATCACGGTGAGAATCATCGCACAGGCCGCCCACAGGGCAGTGAAACTTGCCACGCGGGCGAAGCCGGCAAAGCCGCAGCCGCTGGCTCTACCGTTCATCGCCAGATCTCCTCCAGCCTGACACGTGCGGATGGCGCGGCCAGGGCACTTTCCCCGGCCGCGCCAGATCTTACTGGACCGTTTGCGCCTGGCTGATCAGGTCAGCCCCCCGACCGGCGTCCTTCTCGAACTTCGCCCAAGCCAGCCTGCGTGCCGCCTCCACCCAGGCGTCGTACTCAGCTTTTGTCAGTTCGTGGACTTCGACACCGGCCTCCTTGAAGGCGGCAACCGCTTTATCAATCGCGTCACGCTGCACCTCGGTAAAATGCTTCTCGCTGATACGAGCGGCTTCGTCGAATATCTTCTTCTGCTCCTCCGTCAGTTCGTTCCAGTGTTGCTGCGACATCATTAAGGGCTGCAGTGAGGTTGCAAAATTGTAGTTGCCCCCGAGCGTCGCCGACTTGCCAACTTCGTAGAAGCGGTTCGTGTACATGCTCTCGGTGGACGTGAGGAAGCCGTCGAGGATGCCGCTTTGCATGGCGCTGTAGAGTTCCGTACCAGCCATGGCCACCACGGAGGCGCCCTGCTCCTTCAGCATCAGGTCGATGTAGGCATCCGCCCCCCGCATCTTGAGGCCCGCGACCGAGTTGGGACCCGCAAACGTTTTCTTGCCCATGACGAAGCCGAGCGGGGTCCACCACCACGTCACGATACGGACGCCATTCGCTTCGGCGACCGAGTTCAACGTTTTGGCGAACTCCGACTCGCGAAGTGCGTCGCCGTGATCCAGACCCCGAATCAGACCCGGCAGCGTGGTTACCGAGAATTCCGGGACCTGTCCTCCCCCGTAATTTATCGGGTAGACGGCCATTTCGACGCTGCCATCTCGCATGGCTGCCAACTGCTCGAACGGCGCCGCGATCAGCGAACGATTGGGATAGATGCGGAATTTGATACTGGGATCACGCTTGACGACTTCGGCCACAAAGAGCCTGGTTGCCTCGTCGCGCGCGTCTCCTTGTTTGAACTGGTGCGAGATCTTGATGTCTTTTGCCACGCCAGCTGCGGAAAACGCCAGAGTGGCGCAAAATGCGGCGGCAACCAATGTAAGAAGTCGCATTTCGTTTCCTCCATATGTTTTGGTTGTTTGCTATCGACAACCTTGAAGTTGCCGATGACTGGGGAGGCCGGCAGACGGCGTCGGCAAAGTGCCGCCCCTAGTCAACGGAAGCGCAATCATGCCGTTGGCCGATCATCGTCCCGTCCACCCGTTCCTCTCACCGAATGCGGTAGCGGCCGATTCTCGCCTCAATCTCGACATTATGCTATTATGGGGAACTGGTATGCAAGTAGTGACATTTGGCATTGTGGAAATTTGAGGGCGTGGAATGGGCCGTGATGTTCCTCGTCTGATCACGATCCCGCCCATGCTGGAAGATTGTCGCGGAGCGCCGCTTCCCGGCCGCGGAAAAGATCGTCCTGGTCCAGGACAACCTGAACACCCATGCGCCCGCGTCGCTCTACGAGGCGTTCCCGCCCGCCGAGGTGCGCCGTCTCGCGGAGCGATTCGAATGGCACTACACGCCCAAGCACGGCAGTTGGCTCGACATGGCCGTGCCCGAACTCGCCGTCTTGACGAGCCAATGCCTCGACCGGCGCATCGAGGACCGCAAGACCCTCGCCCGCGAGGTCGACGCCTGGCTCGCGGGCCGCAAGGGGGCCAACGCCAAGTCCGACTGGCGCTTCACAAACGAGGACGCTCGCATCAAGCTGAAAAGCCTATACCCCGCGATTCAGGTGATTCCTCTCACTAGGTTCGGGTCATGGCAAAGCTCCTGGCCCTCTGGAAGGGCGATCTTCCCCTTCGCGATGGGTTCTGGATCTGGACGGTGTTCGGCGGGCTTCTGGTCAACATCTCGACCAGCATCGCCTTCCTTGCCCTGATCACGGCAGAGCTGCCATGGCCGGCCCTGATCGTTGGATACGGGCTTTCCGTTCCCTACAACGTGGTGGCGGTGGTTGGCGTCTGGAGATCGGCGGCACGGCATGGCGGGCCGCCGCGCCAGGCCGACCTCGCGCGCGGTGCAAGCCTCGCCCTGATGGTTGTCCTGAGCCTGATGTGAGCCCCGCGGGCGAGGAGAGGCGGTCCTGGCGCGTTCCGGCGCTACGCCTCCTCCACCGGCTCGGCCGCGGCAGCGAATACCGCCGCCAGCCCGTCGATCAGCTGAGCGTCGGAATAGAGCAGGGGATCGTCCACGTTCTCCACCATGCCCTTCATCGTCAGCAGCCCGACGGCGGAGAGCTGGGCCAGGAAGGCCAGCAGCCGCGGGTCCAACCCGGCACGGTTGCGCCCGGCCTGTGCCAGCTTGCCGGTGGCGCCGGCGAGCATCAGGTCGTTGAGCGGCCGGATCCGCGCGAACTGCTCCGCATCCACCTGGACGGAACCCGGGCCGGCGACCTGGCCGTGCAGGAAATCCAGACGGAAATCGTCCAACTCCCGGGCATAGCCCTGCACCAGGGTGGCGATCAGGGCGCGGAGGGCGGCCGTGCCGTCCCGCGTCGCCGCCACCGCGTCCCGCACCTGCTGCGCGTGAGCCTGGACGCTGGCGAAGACGAGCTCGAACAGCAGCGCATCCTTGGACGGGAAGTAATAGTAGAGCGCGGCCTTCGACATGCCCGCCTCCTGCGCCACAGCCTCCAGGGTGGCGCCGCCGATGCCGGTGCGCAGCAACACCCGCCGGGCGGCCTGCAGGATCTCCTCGCGGGAGCGCTCGCGCCGCCGGCTGCGACGGGCGCGGCGCCTGGCCTCCAGCACCTCTTCGGCCGCGGGCTCGCTGCCGCTGGCGGCGGGCGGTTCGGATCTGTGTCTGTTCCCCGGCATCCTGGCCCTGTGGCTGCGGTCGGCAATCGCTCGGGGGTAATTTTATCCGATGATCGACAATTTGACCAATGGTCGATAAACTGTTCAGCATTCGAAATTTCACCGAGGGGGTGGCGTGATGGGTGTCAGTCTGAGCGATCCGGTCTTCGCGACCTATGCGGTGGCGGCGGTCCTGATGATTCTCAAGGCGGTCGGCATGTCCTGGCTGACCGTCGCGCGCATGATGCAGGAGAAGGCCGGCCTCCGTGCGCCGGAGGATCTCAGGAAGACGGCGCTGAACCCGAACCCCGACCCGATGCAGCTGCAGCCGAACGAGCGGGTGGAGCGGATCCGGCGCATCCACATGAACGACCTGGAGAACCTGCCGTTCTTCCTGGCCGCCGGCTTCCTCTTCGCCCTGACGGCGCCGCCGCTTTGGCTGGCGCAGCTGCTGCTCTACGGCTATGTCGCCACGCGGCTGCTGCACTTCGCGGCCTATTTCACGGCGCAGATCCACGACATCCGCGCCGCGCTGTGGACCCCGGGCTCCCTGATCCTGATCTTCATGAGCGTCTGGACCCTGGTCGTCGTCCTGGGCGGCTGACCCGTCGCCTTGCACGGCGCGGGGGGCGTGCTAAGGCATGCGCCATGTCGCATCGCCCCAGACGCAGAGCAAGCGCCGGCCGCCGCCGCGCGACGGCTGAGCCGGTCGCCGGCCGGATCGTCGCGCTCGGCCGCGGCGGCGACGGCCTGCTGCAGGCCGGAGGCGGCGAGACGGCCGCGGACCGGTTCTTCGTGCCGGGCACCGTGCCCGGCGACGAGATCCGGGCGAAGCCGCTGCCTCCGGCGGGCGAAGGGCCGCCGCCGGCCGCGCTGGATGCGGTGCTGGCGCCCGGGCCGCAGCGGGTTCCGCCGCCCTGTCCGCATTTCCCGCAGCCCGGCCGCGAGGGTTGCGGCGGTTGCCGCATGCAGATGCTGGACTGGTCGGCCTATCTGGACTGGAAGGCGGGCCTGGCCCGCAGCGCGCTGGAGCAGCACGGGATCGATCCGGCACTGGTCGAGGCGCCTATGGTGGCGCCGCAGCGCTCGCGCCGCCGCGCCGGCTTCGCCGTACTGCGCCGGGCGGGAGGGGTGGTCGCGGGCTTCCGCGGCTGGCGCAGCCATCGTGTAGAGGATCTGTCGGACGCCTGCCTGGTCTGCGCCGCGCCGCTGCCGGCATTGCTGCCGCATCTGCGCGGGCTCGGCGCGGAGCTGCTGCGTCCGGGCCGCGAGATGGCGGCCCATGTCACTGCGACGGAAACAGGTCTGGACGTGGTGCTGCGCGGTCCGGAACCTGCGGCCATCGATGCCTGGCCGCGGCTGACCGCCTTCGCCGAGGCGGCCGACCTTGCGCGCCTGTCCGTCGCCATGCCGGGGCACGAGGATCCGGAGCCGGTGCTGCTGCGGCGGCAGCCGCTGCTGCATTTCGGGCCGGTGCCGGTCGTGCCGCCGGCATCCGGCTTCCTGCAGGCGGTGCCGGAGATCGAGGCGGCGATGCAGGCCGAGACCGCGGCCTGGCTCGCCGGTGCCGGGCGGGTGCTCGACCTCTATGCCGGCTGCGGCACGCTCTCTCTGCCGCTGATCGACTCGGCCCTGATCCACGCCGTGGATTCCGACAAAGCCGCCCTGCAGGCGATGCAGTCCGGCGCCAATGCGGCGGGACGCGGCGGGCGGGTGACGGTGCAGCAGCGCGACCTGACAGGGTTTCCACTCGTCGGGCCCGAGCTGACCGGCTTCGATGCAGCGATCCTCGACCCGCCGCGGCAGGGCGCGGCCGCGCAGGCGGGAGCCCTGGCCGCCGGCGGCCACAGGATCCGCCGCATCGCTGCGGTGTCCTGCAATCCGGCGAGCCTGGCGCGCGACCTTGCGCGCCTGCAGGGCGGCGGATGGCAGGTGACAGCCGTCCGGCTCTACGACCAGTTCCTGTGGACGCCGCATCTTGAACTTGTCGCGCTGCTGCAGCGTGACACATAGGAGGTCATGTCGCCCCTGCCAGACAGACTGTCCGCCGCCCGCCTGCCGGCCCGCCCGGCGGTGCCGCCGGCCGCGCAGTTGCGCCGGGCGGCCTACGCGGCCTACCAGGCGGCGCGGGTGGCCTGGTATGCCGGCCATTATGCCCTGGCCTATCGCAGCCTGGCCGCCATGGGGCCGCCGCCCTGGCCGGTCGGCCCGGTGCCGGACCGGGCGGAGCTGATGCGCGACCTGCTGCGCCTGTTCCGCCGCGACCTGGCGGCCATGGAGGCCGGCCGCTACCGCGCGCCGCTGCCGCCGCCGCAGCCGGGCCTGGCCCTGCGCAGGAGCGCCCTGTTCCGCCGCGACCTGCCGGCGGTGGACCGGCGCCGGCAGGCGCGCGACGTGGTCGCGAAGGCGGAGGACCCGGCCCTCGCGGCCCTGCCGCCCTACTACCGGCAGAACTTCCACTACCAGAGCGGCGGCTACCTGACCGCGGAGAGTGCCGAACTCTACGACATGCAGGTCGAGGTGCTGTTCACCGGCGCCGCCGATGCGATGCGCCGCCAGGTCCTGCCGGATCTGCATCGCGCGCTCGGCGGGCGACCGCAGCGCGGCCTGCGCCTGCTGGACATTGCCTGCGGCACCGGTCGGTTCACCGCGGCCCTGAAGGACAACTGGCCCGGCGCGCAGGTGACCGGCCTGGACCTCAGCGCGGCCTATCTGGACCATGCGCGCCGCCGCCTCGGGGCCAGGCCCCGTCTGCACTGGCAGCAGGGGGCAGCGGAGGCCCTGCCCTGGCCCGACGGCCATTTCGACGCGGTCAGCGCGGTCTTCCTGTTTCACGAACTGCCGCCCAAGGTGCGCGGGCAGGCCGCGGCCGAGATGGCGCGGGTCACCCGGCCCGACGGCCGGATCGTCCTGGTGGATTCGCTGCAGAAAGGCGACCGGCCGGCTTGGGACGGCCTGCTCGACCTGTTCCCGCACGGCTTCCACGAGCCGTATTTCCGCGACTATGCCCGGTCGGACATCGCAAGCCTGTTCGCTCGCCATGGCTGGCACCCGCAGACGGTGGAGACGGCCTTCCTGTCGAAAGGATTCGTTTTTTCCCGAAAGGGCTGACCTGGTGCGATCGCCGGCTGCGCCGGCACGACCTTGCCGTATGTCCAGGAATTCGTGCCGTCCTTCCAGAATCGGCGGTTAGCCGCGCCCTGCAGCTTGCCTGGATTCCTTTCCGATGCTGCGATTGGCGATCCAGTTGCCCCCATTTTCGGGCCAATGAGCATGGGCCCCGGTCGGAGGATCGACGATTCGCCACGGCCTCCCGGGTCGCGCCACCCCTACGATGGCGCGTCTGCGCCAGAGGTGCATCCGGGCAATCTGGGAATGCGGCCGCCGGGTGCCGGGCCGCGGGGAGGGGGGATGAACAAGAAATTTTTGATGGGCACGGTGGCGCTGGCCGGCCTGGCCTGTGGTCCTGCGGATGCGGTGACCATTCGTGACGATGTCGCGACTGCCGCGGGCGGTATGGCGGCGTACTACGACCGGGCTAATATCTATCCCAACGTCGCCTCGTTGCGGGTGGCGATCGGCCAGGGACAATATTGCAGCGGGTCGCTGATCAATGCGCGGACCGTCCTGACTGCCGCGCATTGCTTCGTCGACGACAATGGCGAACAGACCGGCACGGGAGAACCCCGGGGCCCCCTGAATTTGGCCGACGTTCGGGGGCCCGGTTCGGAAATTTCCTTCGATCCTGCCGCCGATGCGGCGACCGCCGGCACGGCGTTTTCCAGTGTCCTGCCGCATGCCGGATATACCGGCGCCACGCCCACCAACGATGTCGCGCTGGTGGCGTTGTCGCAGCCGGTGACGGGCCTGACGCCGGTGCAGTTGGCCAGCGTGCTTCCGGCCACGGGGCAGATTGTCATCGCGGTCGGCTACGGCGCGTCGGTGCTGGCGAGCCTTGGCTACGACCCGGACGACGAGGAAGTGCATCCCGACATCATCGACGATGCGCGGCGCCGGGTGGCGTGGAACACCCTCGATTTCGTCGGCGAGGCTGCCGCATTGTTCTCCGACTACGGCGGCGTCGGCGTCGTCCTCGGCACCGATATCGACATTCCACAGGGCGAGATCGATCGTCTGATCCCGGGCACGCCGGTCTCGGCCTTCAGCTCACTGGGCAGCGCCGTCGCCCTCGCGCTGGAGGGCGGATTGGAGTCGGGGGACAGCGGCGGCCCGATGTTTCTGGTGCAGGCCGATGGCAGCCTGCTGCAGGTCGCCGTGGCGACTGCGATCAACACGCCGGACCACGGGCAGGCTCTGTTCAACGGCACCCCCCTGGCCATTGGCTACGGCGCACAGAACATTTGGATCGGCGTTCCGGCCTTTCTCGACTGGATCCAGGCCAACAGCTTCCTGCACACGGCGAGCGCGTTGGCGGGAGACGGGAACTGGTCCATTGCGTCGCACTGGTCGGGGGGGTCGGTGCCGGACAATTCCAGCGGCTATGTGAACGGCGGGGCGGCCCGCTACTACGACGTGAGCCTGGACCAGGCGGGGACCACCACGCTGGACATGGATGTCACCGTCGACACGGTGACGGTGAACGGCGGTGCGGCGGCACTGGAGATCGGGTCGGCCTATACGCTGACGGCGCAGGTCGGCACCACCCTGGCGGCCGGCACGGTGAGCCTGTCGGGCAGCCTGGCCTCGGCCTGGCTGCGGGTGACCGGCGGCACGCTGTCGGGCAGCGGGACGGTGACCGCGCCGCAGGGGGTGACGCAGAGCGGCGGCACGGTCTCTCCCGGCGGCGCAGGCGCGATCGGCACCCTGAATGTGGCGGGCGCATTCAGCCAGACCGGCGGCACCCTTTATGCGGAGCTCAGCGCCGGCGCGGCGGACCGGCTGGCGGCGAGCGGCGCGGTGAGCCTGGCGGGCGGGCTGCAGGTGGCGCTACTGGGCGCAACGCCGCCGGCGGACGGGTCGGTCTTCACGGTCGCCAGCGGGTCCAGTCTGGATGCCGCTGTGCTGGCGGCGCCGGATGGGGTGGGGGTAGTGACCTTCAACCTGTCCTCGACCGGCTCGGCGCTGCAGGTGACGGTGGGGCGCGCGGCGCTGACCGGCTTCGCCGACAGCGGCGCCGGCCGTTCTGTCGGTGCGGCGCTGGACGGGATGCGCGGGCAGCCGGCGTTCGCCGGCCTGTTCGACAGCCTGGACGTGCTGCCGTCGTTCCAGATGGCGCGGGCGCTGGACCAGCTTGGCGGGGTGTCGACGAATGCGGGCGCGACCTCGCGGGCGGCTTCCGCGCAGTTCCTGGGGGCGGCGTCGCAGCGGATGGCCGGCGTGCGTGCGGGCGGCGGTTCCCTGGGGGCGGGCAATGCGGCCTCGCTGCGGGCGCTGCTGAGCAGCGAGCCGGAGGCTGCCGCGCTGCTGGCGGCGGAGCAGGCGCCGGCAGGCGAGGAGCTCGCGCGGCCGCGGCTGTCCGGCCCGACGGACGGGCAGGGATCGACCCTGGCCGAGGCGCCGGTCTTCGCACTGGGCCGGGACAGCGGCCTGGGCGCGGCCTCCGCGGAATTCCCCTGGGGGGTCTGGGCGCAGCCCTACGGGGTGCGGACGGCGCGGCGCGGCGACAGCGCGGGCGACCGCTGGGACACGACGATCGGCGGGGTGTCCGGCGGCATCGACTACCGCCTGCGCGGCGACGGGGTGCGGGACGGG